>JBGAGG010000020.1:0-62822 GCA_044226845.1 Ignavibacteria bacterium | reverse complement strand
TTTGAAAAATCATACGTTACGAAGCCGGAGCTTCGTAACGAGTTTATATTAAATTTATTAACCTTCTGCGCGCTTTACGATTTCTTTATCAATATCTTCCATTTTCATGAAGGAATATCTTTTTTCAATCTTAGCTTTATTTATTTCATCAAGAATATCAACCATTGTACTGTACTTCATTTTTCTGTCGAATTTAAGAAGTATAAGCAGATTGTTATTTGCTGCATAAAGCTGCTCAAGCTTACTCTTCATATTAGCGAAGCTAATATTTTCAGGTGAAGCTTCAGTTCCATTTGATATACCCTGGGAGAAATAAATATTGCCTTTTTCAGATACTCTGACATAAAGCACATTACCCATATCAACTTTAACTTTATCTTCCTGATCGCCTTTCGGTAAATTGATCTGCATTACCTGAGGCATTGCAAGGGTTGTAGTCAACATGAAGAATGTTAAAAGCAACATAATCACGTCAACCATCGGAGTCATATCAATACGAACGCCGACTTTTTTACCTTTTTTCCATTTGGGTTGTTTCTTCCGGCTATTCCCGGAATCCCCGGCGTCAAAATCTCCACCAGCCATAAGGTATTCTCCTTATAAAAAATTTATAAAATTATTTTGTTATTTTTTATCCGGCTCTCCGGCATCGATATCCGTTACCAGTGAGAACCTCGTATTACGGGTGTCTTTCAAAGACTGCATTAAATCTTCTACTACGGCAAAGTCTACATCCTTATCGCCTTTTAGTACAATTTTAAAGTCAGACTTATTCTGTGTCATGTTTTTTAATGCTAAGCGTAAATCGCTGAGAGTTTTTTCAAACTTCTCTTTATTCATAATAAGCGGTTTTCTTTTTACTTCTTTACCGCCGATTTTCTGAGTAGTTTCAATTTCCGTCTTACCTGTACTGTCAGGATGATATACACCGATACCGAATTCATCTCCGAATACTTCTTTTCTGACCTTGAAATTATCTACATCTAAGTAAATATCTCCTACCTTTGTGAGGGATAAAGTCATTACGTCTTTTTCGGGAAGTTTTGTGGTATCGACATTTAAAGATTTCGGGAGCTTAACTTCTATGTTTTCGCTCATTTCAGCTTTAAAGGTAGCTGTCAACATAAAGAATGTTAACAGAAGCATAATCACGTCCACAAGGGGAGTCATATCTATCTTTACACCCGGCTTTTTTATTGACCTGCTTTTGCCCATTGTTTCCTTTTAAAATTTTTCTTGTTAAATGACAATTTCTTAAAATTATTTCTTACCTTTTACTGCTAAGATCTGAAGCATATTATAAGTTGCTTCGTCAATCATATAAGTAATGTTTCCTACTTTGGTAACAAAGAAGTTGTAAGAAATTGTTCCGATGATAGCTCCAAGAAGACCGCCTGCTGTATTTACAAGAGCTTCAGAGATACCTGCTGAAAGTTCTGCAGCATTAGGTGTACCTGCTGTTGCAAGAGCCTGGAACGATTTGATCATACCTACTACTGTTCCGAAAAGACCAACTAACACTGAAACTGAAGCGATGGTTGATAAGGCAACCAGGTTTCTTTCAAGTAGCGGTACTTCAAGCATCATTGCTTCTTCGACAGCTGCTGAAACCTCTGTAAGTTTCTGCTCGGCTTCAAGTCTGTTATCACCAACAAGTGTCTGATATCTATCCAGACCCTGCTTAATGATATTGGCTATCGAGCCCCGCTGCTGATTGCACGCCGCAATGGCGCCGTCCACATCACCTTCCAATAAAGCTGACTGTACTTTCTTTAAGAATGGTTCAATCGGTCCTTTTCCTTTAGCTTTGGCTAAAGATAACATTCTTTCAATAGTGAAAGTGATAACCATGATGATAAGGGTCAAAAGAATAGGAACTATTGCACCGCCAAGATATACTGCGCCCATAAGGTTCAATGGAACTGTTTTTTCTGGGTTTTTAAAATTTCCGGGGGCTCCGAATCCAAATTGAAAAATTAAGATTGAAGCGACTAATGCAACTATAAGAAGCACAGTAATAAAGACTGACTGTTTCATTGTTAAAGTTTAACCTCCATTAACCCTTATCTAAGAGTCTTTGATTGTTTAAATTAATTAAATTTGTAGTTTATATTTTTATTAAGAAAAACTTTGTATCGCCTCTTCCTGTGTAGGATATGAGTCGAATATTAACGCCAATTTGGTAATTACAAATAAATTTTCAAGGTTCTTATTAAGCTGGCATAACTTAATCTTTCCTTCACGCTTCGAATAATTTGCATGAGCGGAAATCAATACACCTAATGCAGTGGAATTTAAATAAAGGACTTCGCCTAAATCTATTACTAATTTCTTATTACCTTCATCAGAGAGCTTTTTAATGGTATCTCTTAATTCATCAGTTTCATCGCCGCCTACAAAATTTCCTTTTGGCGCGATAACTATGATGTCTTTATCTTTGATTTCAGTAATTTTAATTGATGACATAAGCAAATATTAAAATTTTGTTACAAAATATGAGATTATATTTAAAATTGCAATAAATTAAAAACTCTTTACAAATATATAATCCGTTTTATTTCCGTCTGAGGTGGAATAAAAGAGAGGGCAATAATGTTAAGGGAATATTTATTTTTTAAATTAAAGCTTTCGCTTTACTCTAAAATCTCCAGTATCTTTTTATTAATGTCTTCTTTGCTTCCAAGTCCGTTCACGTCAGTTACCACATCAAGCTTATCATATACACCTTTTACGGGTGCAGTGGAACTATAGTAAACCTCTAATCTATGCTTAATAGTTTCCTCTGTATCATCGCTTCTTCCTCTTTTTAATAATCTTGTTATCAGTTCACCGTCATCTGCAGTAAGATTTAATACTCTTACATTGTTAAAACCAAGTTCGTTAAATAAAACATTCAGCGCTTCTGCCTGTGCAATTGTTCTGGGAAAACCGTCCAGAATAAAACCGCCGCTTTTATCATTTGCCTTCAGCGCATCACGTACTATTCCTATCATTATATCATCGGAAACCAGCGCTCCCGAATCCATTATCACCTTTGCCTGTTTCCCTAATTCCGTTCCGTCCGATACTGCTTTGCGTAAAACTTCACCTGTAGATAAATGAAACAGGTTTAATTTTAACGCTATCATTTCTGCCTGAGTTCCTTTACCTACTCCGGGAGGTCCGAATAAAATTAATTGATACAAATTTTCTTTATTATTTCTTTAATTATTTTTGAGAGTGCCTTGGTTTGAAATTGAAAGCTGTCCGCACGCTGCATTAATATCTACTCCCGCGCTTGACCTCAAATTCACCACAACCTTTTCATCTTTCAACTTAGCAATAAACTCAATTAATTTTTTATTTGAAAGTGAAATATCAATATCCGAACCATTATAAATATTTAAGGGTGTTTTGAGTTCGAAATGGATAGGATGAAAAGGAATAATGTTTATATTGCTCGGAATCATACGTGAAATTCTTGCAAGCCTCTTTACATCATCATCAGTATCATTCAGGTCAGGAAAATGTATATATTCATAGGTAACTTTGTTCTTTGTCTTCTGATAAAAATAGCTCAGCTCATCGTAAATCATTCCTAATTTATTTTTTACAGAGGTAGGAATAATTGATTCTCTTATGCCGTTATCAGTGGAGTGCAATGAAAGCGCAAGCTTTACATTTTTTATTTCTTTGTTCTCCTCTGCCATTAAATCATCTGCAAACTTTTTTATCTTATCTACAAATCCCACTGTTGAAACTGTAATCCTCTTTGAAGATAAATCCATTCCTTTAGGATGAGTAAGTATCTTCAAAGACTTCAGCATGCTGTTATAATTCAGGAACGGCTCGCCCATACCCATGAAAACAATGTTAGTAATTTCCTCGCCTGATAATTTTTTAACCTGATATACCTGCGAAACGATTTCCGCTGCAGAAAGATTTTTCATAAATCCCATCTTGCCCGTTGCGCAGAATTCGCATCCTACGTTGCAGCCGACCTGTGTGGAAACGCAAACAGTATTCCTTCCCTCTTCACGGATTAAAACAGTCTCGATTAAATATGATTTCCCTTTATTATCCGGCTCTATCTCAAATAAGAATTTTTGTGTTTTATCTGCTGCCGAGTTTGTTACTAACTGATTCTTATCTTTACCTATAAAATAACCTTCCTCTAATTTTTCAATCAGAGCCTGGCCGATGGCTTTTATTTCAGGAATCGTATCGACATTTCTTTTATGCAGCGCTTCGAAAATCTGCTCACCGCGAAAAGCCTTATCGCCGAGCTCTTTGGCAATATCTTTCAGCTCCTCTAAGGAATAATTCAGTAAGTTCTTTTTTGTAATCTTCATATTGTCCAATCTAAACAAATTGAAGGGTATAAGCAGTTCATAACGAATTCTGAAATAAAGCTTCCCCCTCCTTTCGAAGGAGGGGGACTGAGGGGGCGGTATCAGACCTCACCCCTAACCCCTCTCCTTCGTAAGGAGAGGGGAACCATTCCTCTAAGATATTTTTATCCATTTAATTTTACTTACGTTAATAATAAGTTTTGCTTATTACACATCCCGCTATGAGAAAGCTAAAAAACATACTTCTTCTTTCCTCTATCTTCATAATCACAGTTGCGTTCAATTTCAAAGATAATCCGCCTAGCGGCTGGTATCAGCAGTTTCTGCCGAATATAAACGGTGGAAATATTGTTGATATGACTTTTACCGATAGTCTAAACGGCTATATAGTTACAGACGCAGGATTTGGAAACAATAATTATATCCTAAAGACAACAAACAGCGGAGACAACTGGAATATCGTTGTAACTAATAGTGAACCGTTTGTAAGAATAATTTTCTTGAGCCAGAATGTTGGTTTCACAAATGCATTTCAGAAATTGTATAAAACTACAAATGCCGGGGTGAATTGGAGCATTATAACTTTACCAGGGGATGTGTTCGGTGAAGATATGTATGTGCTAAATGAAGATACAATTTGGTTAGTAAACTCTGAAAGTCTTACGGGTGGAGTTTTGCGCACTACAAACGGCGGAGGAAACTGGTTGCGGCAGGCAAGCTTTGGCAGCAGTAATCCTGACAGGATTTATATGTTTAACGCAAACATAGGATTTATCTCATACTCAGCAATAGCAGCTTCACCTACACGAAAAACAACAAATGGCGGCGCAAACTGGTTTACAGTGGCAAATGAAACTTTTAATGATATGCATTTTATTGATGAGCTTACAGGATGGCGGGCTCACGGAACAATTAAAAAAACCACAGACGGAGGGCTTAACTGGATAGAGCAGCCATTACCTTTTCATACTGGAAGAGTAGAGATATCAAATTTCTCAGTCTTGAATAAAGATACCATATGGGGAGGTGGAGGATATTATATATACCCTAATACCCAATTAAGAGGAGTTTTATACACAACGACAAATGGAGGAAGTAACTGGTTTTATCAGGTTCCTGATACCTCAATGCGTTTGCCAAGCTATCACTGGATGCAATTTATAAATAAATCTGTTGGCTGGGCTTATACTGGTAACAAAGGAGGAATTCATACAAAAATAGGAGGTGATCCGCTAACGTCTATAGCTTATACAAATTCTCAAATTCCAAAACAGTTTAACTTAGAGCAAAATTATCCTAACCCATTTAATCCTTCAACTACAATAAATTACGAATTATAAATTACGAATTACGTTTCTATAAAAATTTTTGATTTACAGGGAAAAGAAGTTTCTATACTAGTAAATCAAAGGCAAAGTCCCGGTATATACGAATATACATTCGATGGAAGCAACCTTACAAGCGGAATATATTTCTAAATTTCGTGCCGAAAATTAATTTTCCTCCCTACTAATAGGGAAGATTTTCTTTTATTAAAATTTTATTCTTATTATATTAATGAGGCCAATTATCAATTAGTAATTAACAGTTAACAATTACAGAACCCCGGTTTTTGAATTCAGAATTATGTTTCGTGTAATTTAGTGGTTTTGTGTTTTAGTGGCAGAAAGGAAATCTTATTTTGCAGAAATCCGTCAAAAACCCGTCAAGATTTGAAAAGTGAAATTAACAACACTGTTTTTTCAATACCGGCGTTTTGAAAATCCGACCAAAACCCGACCAATTCGGATAATTAATAATTAGTAATTAATAATGAATAATAAAATGTTACTTTTTTGTTACTCTCAAAAATATTCTTAATTCATAAAATGTTACAATTTTGTTACTCTCAAAAGTTATCTTAAATCTTAAATATATCTCATGGGCAAAAAAGACCCGCGCATAGACGCATACATAGAAAAATCAAAGGACTTTGCAAAACCAATCCTAATGCATGTAAGGGAGCTCGTTCACAAAGCAGTTCCTGAAACAGAAGAGACAATGAAGTGGAGCATGCCGCACTTCGATTACCTCGGAGAAATGATGTTTATGATGGCTTCGTTTAAAGAACATATGGCAATGGGGTTCTGGAAGGTCGCAGTTATGAATGACCCTGATAAACTTCTGAATCCAAATGAAGCAATGGGTAACTTCGGCAGAATAAAAAGTATTAAAGACCTGCCTTCGGATAAAATCATGATCAAGTATCTTAAGGAAGCAGCACGATTAAATAAAGAAGGGATAAAAAATCCGTCCAGACCGAAACCGGCTGATAAAAAAGAGCTGGAAGTGCCGGATTATTTTGCGAAGGCATTAAGCAAAAATAAGGCTGCGAAGAAAGTATTTGATGAGTTCACCTACTCAAAGAAAAAGGAATATGTGGAATGGCTGACAGAAGCAAAAACTGAGGCGACAAGAGATAAAAGAATGGAGCAGGCGCTGGAATGGATTGCAGAAGGGAAAACCAAAAATTGGAAGTATCAAAACTGCTAATTTTAAAAAAAGAAAGGGCGCTAACTTTGTTAAAAGCCGAGCGCCCGTTACAGAACCCCCTGTGAACTAAACTATATCAAACAGTCCGAATATCACATAAACTATTAATAAACTAATAGCTAAAACTGAAAATCCGCGTAACAGGCTTTTCATAAAGCCGTTAGAAATGAGAAGAAAAATGTTACCCAAACGTTCCCCCTTGGAGTTTATTATTATGACAAAAACCACAAAAATTGCAATTTCGGTGCCATATATTCAACGATTTTTAATTGCGGTTTGAGACATAAAAAAAGCGCTCCATCGTCCAATGATAAAGCGCTTTCTGTACTAGTTAAATTTAACATGAATTAAATTAACCCAAGTAAAACGTAAAAAAGAATTCCTGCTGCAACTACTGCTGAAAAGCCCTGGAGAAGGCTTTTCATAAATCCATTGGAAATGAGAAGAAAAATGTTTCCCAATTTTGTCCCCCTTGTATTTTTTTATTTATTTCTTAACTATCTAATTCATTTATAAAGAAAAGGTTCCTTCACATCTTAAATTAAATCACGACCATGAGAGAATATCAAACAGAGCATAAATCGCAACAAGAAAAAGAACAACGAAAAGAAACCCTTTTACTATTTTTTTAAGTACTTCCATCTTATTTTTTTCTAAATTAATGATCATTGTAATTACGTTAAAAATACACTTCCGGATTTTTTTCCCGAGAACAAATATAATACATCTCAAAGAGCAAGGATAAATACATCTAATTTATTTAAGCATCGGTGCAGTTAAATTTTCTATTGAAAATCCTTTTTATCCATTTCGCTAAAAAATTATCGCAGCAGATTCTATCCAAAGAGTATATACATATTAATTCCGAAATTATTACTGCCGACCTGCTGCGCATTTTAACAGGATTATCTGCAGATGTATTTTTATTCGGTTGATTCATGGAATAGGTATTTAGATAATAAGTTAATGAGTTCATTTAGATTTTTTATTAAGCCGTTCCTCAAAACTGAAACGGCTTAAATTATTCATACTATTTTAATGCTGTCTTTCTGAAATTATAGAACGATTCTCCCCATACTAATTTTGTTTTAAATGCATCGTACTCTATTTCATATTGAAGGTTTGCAATTTGTTTTCCGCCTGCTTTTAAATAAGGATTTTTTCCGCGGGGATAAGAATACGGATCGTTAACTCTGACCATAAAACAGCCGGCTCCATTATTATTAAGAGTTCCGTCAGCATATCCGATAATGACTGCTACGTGCTCTGATACAGGCTTAGCATTTCCTGAAGGGCATATACCGGCAATAACAGGTCTGCTTGCGTCAATTTCTGTTTTTATCTGAGCCATTGTCAAAGCCCTTGCAACGTAATCGTTATCCAGCTGGAATGCGTTGTTCCATCTGTATTTTGAATATTTAGTAATCATATCTCTTAAGGTAGCTGCACTGTTAGCACCGACTACACATGTACCACAGTTAGCTGCGCACTGAGGATAATAGAAGCTGATAATATGGCATTGATAGGATGTAGTACGAGGAGCCGGAATTCCGAAATGCGTAAATACCATCTGTCCGCATGTAAGCCAGCACCACATTTCGGTACGCTGCTGTACAGGAGTTATTGCCAGTGAAGTCCAATCCCCCGCTATACATCTTGGTGTTGTATAAACGATGAACTGATATGTGGCTACGCATCCCCCGTTATGAGTTACTATGACTGTGTATCCGCCCTCAGTATAATTACCTTTCAGAGTGAAGTTTTTTGTTATTGAGGCGGCACCTGTGGAATTATAAGTGAAGGGTCCCTGATGTAACTGGCCGTTGCCTTTAAGAAATTTAACAGTATAGTTTCCATTAGGAACATTGTTAAGTGTCAGCTTCAGAGTCTGAGTTTTATAATAATAAGCTGAGCTGTCAGTCGTAACGGTAAAGTCAGCAGCACATGAAGCAACGTTGAACGTGACTGTTCTTTCACATTTTTTATCGGCCGCATAATAAAGTGACATTGTGTAAGAGCCTGCTTTTAATCCGGAAGCATTGTACACAAATACTGTTGCCGTAGTTTCATCAAGTAAAGGATTTACATTAGCTGAATAGTCAGTTCCATCCTGATGTTTCAGACCAATGCTGACGGGATTTTTTCTTAGTTTTATGTAAAACTCACCATCATCCATTCCGTCAGTTGCGTTAGATACCCGCTTCTCTATTATGACAGTGCTTAAATCCTGAATGGTAACAACTATATACCCGGTCTTTATGCATCCGGTAGTAGTATCTTTTGCGGAATAGCTGTATGTCCCGGCATTTAATCCCGTTAACGAATCTCTGCTTGCTGTAACAGCTTTTGAGTATCCATTCGGTCCGCTAAATGTAAACTTTAGAACTTTATAAGGCGGACTAAGGCTGCTTCTGAAATAAATTTTTCCTTCTCCCGGACAAAATCCTGTAGGTGAACTTACATAGGCTTCAGGTCCGTTATTATTATCTGAAATGTTTACAGTTTTAATAATATAGCAACCTTTGCTGTCTGTAATTTTCAGAGTATAGTTCCCTGCTTTTAATCCTGTTTTAAGTGTCTGTCCGCCCAGTATAGGGGTAACAGTGCCTCTCCATGATGCTGTGTCGGGCGCTATTCTTTTTAATTCATAATCGTATTTATTTCCTGTGGCCGGTGTACCGCCTGATAGAATACCAATTTTAACTGAACCTGTACTTTCACCGCATGATGAAGGAGTTGAAGTGGGATGAAATGAAATGGTATTTATGTTGACAGTAAATCTTGCGGATACCGTATCTCCGTTAGTATCTCTGACAAGTACTGAGTAATTTCCGTTTGCAAGATTGGAGGGATTTGATGTATTTGCTGCAATCTGCGAATTATTTAGTTTCCATATATAACTGTAAGGTGCAGTTCCTCCTGCTACAGTTAATGTTATGGTTGCTGCATTTGATTCGCATCCGCTTACTACTCCCGAAACTGTAAGAGGATTCTGGGGAGCATTGTCATTGAATGCGAAACAAAAGACTTCGCTTTTACCATCATTAGCTGTAACAGGATTTCCGAACTGGTTTGTTGCACGTATCTGCCATGCAAATTTGACCGCTGTCGAATACAGCTCAAAAGACGGGTCAGTAGGTGTATATTGGTAATTATTATTTGTAATATCTTTATTTACTAAAGGCTGATTTGTATTTAATGCATCGTATTGATTTTGTCCCTGAAACACAGGAACAATTCTTAATCTGTAATTGACCGGAACCCCTTGTGTATATGCAGGAGTCCATAAAAACATTGGATAAGTTGATACTCCCTGTTGTCTTTGAAAAGTAGTGTTATCAACAGGCTGAAGCAAAGAAACTGGTTGAGGGATTATTACCTGAAAGTATGCGCATTGACTTCCTGTTAAAGTAATAAGTGTTCCTGCTGCGTCGAGAACATACAAACAGAATTCATACTGTCCTTCAGGCAGACTGTTAGTTGTCGCTGCTGTGTTATAAAACTCACTGTTGATTTCTACATTAGGAAAAGAAAATAGTGACTGCCCCGGGAATACATTTGCACCTGTATTAAATATCTGTGACGGAAGCTGGCCGTCCCTGGTCGTTATTATATTTGTATTTTTGGATAAATCCCGGATCTTATATCCGATTCGTAAGTTTGTTAAAGTGTTTCCATTATTATTAAAAATAACGGTTACCAATGAAGGATTATCTCTCCATTGAGTTAACTCTGAAGGCATTACTGGCGGGAGATTAACTACTACATTTACCTGAGCAAGAGTTACTTCGCAGATAAATAAAAGAGCTATTAAAATTTTAGTAAAAAGTTTCATAATCTTTATGTTTAAAAATTATAATAATATTGTAGTACTGCCTGTGTTTCTTTGTAATTTGTATTGAGGTCTGAATTAAATTCATTCCTCAGAATGTATAAGCTGACGGTTCCGAAATTTTCAATTCTGTATGCAAAGTTCAAACGGAGATTCATCTGATTGTTATCAGCTAATGAGCTAAACAAAGAGTAATTTGCCCCTATAGAAGTATTGAGTTTTCTATCAAAGAAAGAGTATCCCGTTGATGCTCCCAGTGACGTCAGTTTAAAATTACCTGTGCTGAATTCTGAGTTCTGATAATTTACTGATGCGGAAAAATTTAAAGATGATATGTAAGCCACACTCCACACTGCCGATGCTGTATGCGCGCTGCTTTTATTATTGTAAGCGAAAATTATATTATTGTCATCGAACTTCTGAAATGAATAAGTAAAAAACAGATTGCTGAAACCGCCTAATGCCTGAAAATTAAATCGTGGAGTTACTGTGAAGTAGTTAAGCACATTATCTATTCTGGCAGTATCACTGATTGCATTTGACCTGATTGAATAATTCATAAATGATACATCAATTCCGGCATGTTCATTATACTGGTAAGTTCCGTTCATCGAGCCGATGAATCTGCTTGTTGTTGCAGCTCTTGTATCCCTTACATTGTTATATCTTACTCCGAATGAGCTTCTTAAAAAAAGCTTATTATTTAATAAGCGTATATTCGGAGCAAATTCTAATTCAAGAGCGTCGCCCTGAATTTCTGTGATTGCTGTGGTGACAAATCCCGGTCCGTACCATCTGCCCTTTAATTGGAAGTTATATTCAGGCTTTGGTGTAAAGCTTAAATTCAGAAATGTTCCGAAATCGAATCTTGTACTATATCTTATATTGTAGAGCCATTGAGGGAAGCCTTCAACTTTGTTTTCTTCAAAACGTGTATCGCTTGTATATGCAGAACCGCCTATCTCTCCCTGGATTTTTAGTTTATCTCCTATGAGAGGGAAAGCAAAATCGTAGCTCATTACCATATTTTCAGTGGGAGCAAGCGGGTATTTATAATCACTAATTGATGCAGTTATATCTTTTGCTTTGTATAAATTAAAATCTACGTGAGCATCTTCAGTTCCTATGCCTAGCTTAAATCCGTATCCTTCGCGTCTGAATGTCCCGAATATATTATTTGCTTCATCCGGCTGCACAGCATCGCGAACGTTACCGAAAAAGAAAGATGTGCGCAGCAGTTTATATCTTACATCAAAACCGCCGCCCATTACACCTGTTTCACCATAAGTCAGGCCGGATAACTTTGCATTGTAATACCCACCGTGTAAAGTAAGCCAGTCACCGATTTTGGGATTTATTCCTACTCGGTTGATTGACTGTTGAAAAGAAACCTGATCTGTTGATATATATGCTGTAAGAGGTAAATCAACTTCATCGGCAATTTTGAAGTTTGATGAAATAATTGCTGTAGATAATCCGTTCGGATATCTTTTATCAATTCCCGATGCAGAATAATAAGAAGTGGACAGATTGATGCTGCCATTTAGTTTGAACAAAGACGTTGAACTTTGGGAGAAAACAAACTCAAGAGGTATAATGAACAGAGAAATTAATAATGCAGTTTTCATCTTTTTGGTTTTTAGATTTACTCAAAAACTAAATCTGTTACAAAAGTATATTTGCATTAATAGTTTTCAAAAGAAAAATTCTTAATGTAATCAGATGAAAATCAGCAGTAATTAGAGAATTAACATTAATGAATTCTTCATTTTTAAATGAAAATCAAAGTTATTTCAGGAATTGATAGAATGAAAATCGGCTGAAAATTTATCAAATTTTTTTGAGTAACACGCTTTAAATCGCATATTACAATCAATAGAAATATTTATTACTGTAATATTCTTTACAAAAAATATAAGTTACTTCATGAAAAAAATAATACTGATTCTTATTCTTATCATCAGCAATATTTCTTTCGCTCAGAAGAAAATTGCAATAACATTTGATGACCTTCCCTCTCCGCACATAAATATTGATGATTGCATTTATACAACTGATCATCTTTTAAAGATTTTAAAGGACAACAATATTAAGCTTACCGGATTTGTAAACGCCGGCAAGACTGAAGTTGACAGTAATTCCGAACTGAGAATTGCTCAATTAAAAAAGTGGCTGGTAGACGGACATGATTTAGGAAATCATACCTATGCGCATTCCGATATCGGCAGAGTGGGCTTGCAGAAATACGAAGAAGATGTTATAAAAGGTGAGCCCCTTGTAATTAAATTAATGGAAGAAGCCGGGAAGAAGATGAAATACTACCGCCATCCCTTCTTATACACAGGTAAAACTGTTGAACAGAAAGATTCGCTTGATAAATTTTTGAAAGAGCGCGGATATATTGTTGCGCCTGTTACACTGGATAACAGCGACTGGCTTTTCGCTGCCTGTTATCTTAATGCAGTTAAGGATAACAATAAGCAGCTTGCCGATTCAATCGCTGCATCTTATTTAGAGTATATGAATATGATGGCTGATTTCTTTGAAAATCTTTCACAGGAATTTTTAGGAAGACAAGTAAGCCAGACCTTACTTGTGCATGCAAACATGCTGAACGCAGATCACTTTGATAAAGTTATAACAATGTTTAAAAATCGGGGATATGAATTTGTATCATTGGATGAAGCAATGACTGACTCTGCTTACTCAATGCCTGACGGGCAAATGAAGTGGGGGCGCTCATGGCTTCACAGATGGATGATTGCGCAGGGAATAAAACCGAAGCCTGACCCCGATGAGCCTAAGTGGATACTTGACCTGTACGAACAACAGCAAAAAAAATAGTGTATGCCGGCAAACTCTGAAATAGTTAAAAACTTTTATGACGTTGTAATCAATCAGAAAAATCTTGATGCCATAGGAGATTTTCTTACTGAGGACTTTATTCATAACGGTGAGTTACGCGGACTCGAAGGCCAGAAAGAAATTATTCAGCAGAATTTTTTCAATGCATTCCCTGATATAAAAGTTAACTGCGAATTTTTTGTTTGTGAAAATGATTTAGTCTCAGTTCATAACATTTGGAGCGGAACACATAAGGGAAATTTTCTCGGAGTTCCTGCTACAGGCAAACATGTTGAGTGGCGCGCAAACGTAATACTGAAAATAAAAGAAGGCAAATTAATTAAAGCATGGGATGAAAATGATTTTCTTACTTTGTTTATGCAGTTAGGAGCATTTCCGAAAATATGAAATCAGCATTAGAAATCTCCCTGCAAGATGCACGATATTTAGCTCTTAAAAATCAAAAGCTGCTTGAAATAGATAACCATCACACAAAAAAAGATTTACATAAGATAATTGAAAAGATTGGGTATGTTCAGATCGATACAATTTCAATAGTTGAGCGGGCTCATCATCATATATTATGGACAAGACTCCCTGCTTACAAGAAATCGATGCTAGACGAGTTAATGAAGGAGAAGAGAATTTTTGAGTACTGGAGCCACGCTGCGGCATTTCTACCTATGAAAGATTACAGATTCTCCCTGCTGAGAAAAGAAAACTATAAAGAGAGATATGAAGTATGGGCAAAGAAAAATAAAAAAATTATAGATTTTGCAAGAGACAGAATCACAAATGAAGGACCGCTGCAGTCAAAAGATTTTGAACATCCGCCCAGAGTAAAGTCGGGCTGGTGGGACTGGAAGCCGGCAAAGGAAGCACTTGAGTATTTGTTCCATGCGGGAGAGTTTATGGTGGCTGAAAGGAAAAATTTTCAAAAGGTTTATGATTTAACTGAAAGAGTCCTCCCGAAGAAAATTGATACAACTACTCCGACCTATGAAGAGCATTGCGAACATCTGATATTGAATGCCATCAATGCCAACGGTTTCGCATCACAGAAAGAAATGTTTTATTTAAGAAGAGGTGATTCTAAAATTCCGCTAAGCGTTATAAACAGATTAGCTGAAGAAAAGAAAATAATTCCCGTAAAAATAAACGGAGTAGAAGATGAAAAATATTACACAACAAAAGAAAATCTTAAACAGCTAAACAATAAAGAATTTGCCAAAGAAGTACATATTTTATCTCCCTTTGATAATCTTGTTATACAAAGGAAGAGATTAAAAACTCTTTTCGGATATTATGTATTGCCTATCCTCTACGGAGATAAACTAATAGGAAGATTAGATGCAAAAGCAGATAGGTTGAATAATGCATTTAATATCTTAAATCTCTGGTGGGAAGACAAAGCAAAGCCTGATAAAAACTTTAAAGAGATATTAAAGAAGAGAATTGATGAGCTGACTATTTTCACAGGGTGTGAAAAAAACAATCTGAATAAATACTTAAAATGAAAAAAGATTACAAACAAATTTTAAATCACATTGCCAAATTCATAGAGCTTACCAAAGATGAACAGGAATATTTCTGTTCTATTTTAAGATACAAAAAGATTAGAAGAAAGCAATTTCTGGTTGAAGCAGGTGAGCCGTGCAACTACGAAAATTACGTGATATCCGGCTGTCTGAAAGCATACTATCTTGATAATAACGGCTTCGAGCATATATCACACTTCGCAATGGAAGACTGGTGGATATCTGATGCATACGCCTTTCTCACAGGAGAACCTGCAACATTAAGCATTGATGCAATAGAAGACACCGAACTTTTCAGAATAGAAAAATCAGAGATGGAAAAACTCTATATACAAATACCTAAGTTTGAAAGGATGTTCAGAATTTTATTTCAGAACTCATTCGTAGTAAAACAAAAAAGAGTGCTGCTTCACCTAAGCCAGTCGGCAAAAGAAAGATATTTATCTTTTATAGAAAAATATCCAACATTAGAACAGCGCGTTCCTCAGAATCAAATAGCTTCTTACATAGGAGTTACACCTGAATTTCTCAGCAAAATGAAAAAAGAATTGTAATTCAATTCTTAATCTACATTAAGAGTATTTATTAATCTGCTTCATTGGTGATTTAATTCTTTAAACATAATTTTGAAGTATTATCTTTTAAAATAAAATATTTCAGATTATGTTAAATAAATTACTCAAAACAGATTCCAATGATTACATCGCACTTATTACAAGATTGGTAATTGGTCTTGTAATGCTTCCTCACGGTGCGCAAAAGCTTCTAGGATGGTTCGGTGGATACGGATTCAGCGGCACATTAAATTTCTTCACAGGAACATTAGGCATTCCTTTTATTATCTCAGTTGTAGTTATTCTTACAGAAAGTGTCGGCTCAGTTTTATTAATTCTTGGGTTTGCCGCTAGAATAAACTCGCTGCTTCTTATTTCAACAATGATAGGCGCTGTTGCAACTACTCACTTTGCCAATGGATTTTTTATGAATTGGTTTGGAAATCAGGCCGGTGAAGGATTTGAATATCACATATTATATTCAGCCCTTGCATTGATTGTACTTATTAAAGGCAGCGGTATGTTTTCTATAGATGCTTTACTACAAAGCAGAAATGTTTACAAAACTAAATTGAAAGCAGCTTAGTTATTTTTTGAAGGAGGATTATTAACTTAATCCTCTTTCAATTTTCTAAAAATCTTTTTCACATCTTCAACAGCTCTGTACATGTCTTTTATTTTTATATGTTCATCCGGGGTATGAGCAACTAAAATTGTACCCGGACCATATAGAAGTTTATTCGGAACATTGGTAAATGACGGAGCATCGGTGCCATATGCAACTACTCCCGTTTCAAATCCTTCAACTGTGTGAAATTTAATCGGTCCTTTATTCAGCGGATACTCAAGAGTAATTTTATCTCCCTTAATGCTTTCTAGCATTTCCTGATATACGGGATAACTGGCAAAAGTTGTTCGGATAAAAAGATTAAACGTTACCAAATCAGGCACAACGTTTTGCGCATTATCTGCTTTCAGCCATCCGATATTATATGTAGTTTCCCCCATATTTTCATCTATAGGGAAACCAATTTTATCCAATCTATCCAGAAACTCTCGCATAGAATTTATTGCATTATCACCATACTGCGGATAGCCTGAATGGCAGTTCTTCCCTCTCACAGTAACTTTTATAAGATGCGTTCCCTTAGATGAAGTTATTAATTTATTTTCAGTCGGCTCACCGACAATTATATATTTTGTATTTGTAAGCAGGCTGTTTGCATTTCTTGCGCCTACCGAACCGACTTCCTCACCGAACGTCATCAGCAATCCGAAATCTTTTTCTCCCTCTGCAATTAGTTCGTTTGTTGCCTGCCATAAATATGCAAGCTGCCCTTTGGCATCGCATGAGCCGCGTCCGTAAATAATTTCATCGGTAAATGTGGGGGGAATATAGGGAGGTACTGTATCCATGTGCGAATTGAACACAATCTTCGGTTCACCTATAGTAAAGAATAAATTCACCCGGCCGTCTTCGGTATCCTGAATTTTACACGTCATTCCCTCAGGGGTGTATTTCTCCGCAATATAATAAGCGAGAGTGTTTTCAGTGCCGGTAGTTGATTCGATTTTGAGAATATCGGAAAGAAAGTTGAGCATTGTAAAAATTTTTTGAGAAACTAAATATTACAATGCTGAACTAAAAGGCGAAAGTGAATGTGTTATCTTCCCAGACAGTATAATATGCCCTCTGCGCTGCTGAAAATTATTTCATTGTCAGTGATTGCAGATGTAGAAAAAATTGCTCCGCAGCCATAAACCATATCTAAATAGTCTTTATCTGTTTTTATAATTGAAAAAATATCATCTCTGTATTCATCATCAGATGTAAAATATTTGAAATGATTTTTATTGTAACCTTCTGTACTGAAAACCCACTTTATTTCCCCTGAATTAACATCAATTCCAAATAATTTTCCCATTACCGTCCCTATATAGCACATACTTTCACTCAAAGCGCATTTACCAAATGCCTGCGATTTCAGATTTGCCTGCCAATAGGTTTTTTCATTTGCCCGGTTAATACAATATAAATGTCTGGGATCAGATGTACTCAACAAAATAAGTGAATCTCTCTCAGGCAAATGAGTGACAGAAGTTGCCCATCCCGGCGGGAATTCTCTGTTCCATCGGCAGACACCTTTTTCAAAATCAATCGCATAAAGATTATAGTCGCGCGCAGCTATGTAAACCGTAATATTTACAGGAGTAGGAGAAAACTGAACTTCACCCTTTGGAAAATAACTATGCCCTACTGTTTTAAATTTCCATAGTAAATTTCCGTTCGCGGCTTCAAAACCATAAACATTTCCATCAAAAGAACCTATGAATAGTTTTTCTTTTAATATTGCCGGGGTGGAGTGTACTACATCTCCGGTTTGATAGCTCCAAATTTCTTTACCATCGGTAGAATTTACAGCATAAACTTTGCCGTCTCCCATTCCAAAATAAAGAACATTATTATAAAGTATAGGCGAGGATTGATGATAATCGTTAGTATCATATTGTTTATCGGATGCATTGAAAATCCACATGGGCTTTTGAGTATTTTTATCAATTGCATAAAGATTTCCGTCACCGCTTATAAGAAAAATTGTATTATCTGTGACATTTGGATTTGAACGTATTTCACCGTTAGTTTTGAATTTCCATTTCAATTCACCGGACTTCAAATTGATTGCATACAAATATCCATCTAGATTTCCCGCGTATATCGTTTCTCCATCAGCAACGGGTGAGGAAATAAACGGCTGCTGAGCTTTAAATTTCCATTTTACAACAGGCATTGAACTAAAATCTTTTGGTCTTTGAGGTGTTGTAGTCTGAGAAAATATTCCCGAACAAATTGCAAGTGAGAGGAGCAACAGAATATATTTATATAGTTTTTCCATACAATTTTCTAAATTTACATAAGCCCTTATGTATATTTGAAAACTAAACAATTATTTTTTAAATTTCAATAAATAGTATTTTGCATTATTATTGCTGATGGACATTTCTATAAACGATATTGAAATCAGAAATGAATTAAAGGCGGGAGATATAGGCTACATTACCTATCTGCACGGTATATTTCATCACAATGAGTGCGGCTACGGGCTTTCTTTTGAAGCTTATGTTGCGGAGGGATTAACTGAGTTTTTCAAAAATTATAATCCGGAATGTGAACGAATATGGATTTGCGAACACGACAATAAAATCATCGGTTCGCTTTTATTAATGAACAGAGGAAATCAAACTGCCCAGCTGCGCTATTACATAATTGAACCGAAATACAGAGGCATCGGGCTTGGAAAAAAGCTGATGGATTTATTTATGGAATTCCTGAAAGAAAAAAATTACAGACAATGTTATTTATGGACTACCGATGAACTTAAAACCGCTTCCGCAATTTATCTTGCATATGGTTTTGAGCTATCTGAAGAAAAAGAATCGAACGAATTTGGTAAGAACGTTACAGAGCAGAGGTATGATTTGTTTTTATAATTAATTCACTTTTTCTAACTTGTAAAGTTTTCCTTCACCCGGTTGGAATAATCCTAAATCAATATTTCCTATATTTTTTTTATCGAGCTCCAATACAAACCCATTAGTATATAAATCTATTATCCTCCAACTCTTGGCATTTGAAAAAGCTGCATCGTTCATATCGAATAAAATTCTCACATTTCTGCTGCCGTCTTCTTTGCCATCACTTAAGGGGGAGCATCTTCTGTTCACCACCATAAAATAATTTACACCTGCATCATCTTTAAATACTGATAACTGCAGGTATCTCTTAGATATATTTTCATCACTGCCGTTAACTGAGCTTACCAAATCATCTACATAAGAATCTCTTTGCATTAATTGGGTGTCCGTTCTGTATATAAATGAGCGCCTGTTTGCATTATCGAAATTCATAATATAATGACCCCATTTTTTTACTCTGCTTACTATTTCTCTTATTTTCTCCCATTTTTTCTGTCCATAAATATTTAAAATTCTTGGAGTATTATTGTAATCTGCTATACCTCGATCATATCTTTCACTGCCGTAGGGATTATTATATAAAGTATTATACTGAAAATAAATTATCCCTCTTGCTCCGTATGATATTGCAAGATTAGCAGTCAAATCAAGTTCTTCATCAGTCGGTTCTCTCTGAACTTCGCCCGGCTCCCATCTGCCGTTCTTTAGTTGACTGCCCTGATTTTTATATTTCCACATATGCCCCTGCGCATTAAAAATAAACGGAAGCCCAGTTAATTTAGATACGGCATCGCCTTTTTCCATTGTATATCTGAATAGCCCCGGTTCGTATTCTCCATCAAATGCAGTAGTTGTATTTTCCTTCTCAAAAAAATAAGGCTTATAATCCAGATATTCCTGAAGCCACTTATCATATTCTTCAGGTGATACTGCCGGAGCCAGTATGCCTTTACCTTCTGATACAAGCAGCGTGTTCGGAATTCTGCTCCATGTATTATCCTTAGTGTAAGTCTCGCCTTCAATATACGATGAACTGAAAGGATATGATGACAGCATAAAATCCTGCGAGCCTATCTTATCAATGAAAAACTTTTTGAAGTGTGTTAAATTTTCTACTTTGTGCCTGTCAGAGCGTGGCAGATGTGCTGTAAAAAGCGGCGGTATAGGTATGGATAAAAGCGATATGTGCTTACCCCAGTTTGCAAATGAAATCGAGTCCAGCTTACGGCTTACATAAGCCATGCATGGAATATTATTATATTCAAAAATTTCTATATAAAATCTGTACGCCCCGGCTCCGTTATTAAATGCAGCTGCATACTTTGCTTCCTGTTCCAGCCAGTTATCATGTTTGCCTTTGAAAAGTTCATTAGCTATATCGTCATCAACCCTTACATAATCAATCCACATATCGCACTCTCCGTACCAGTAGATTTGCACATCGGCATGGTTGCCAAGAAGCTTCTCATCAAAGTCACCCCTTGCAGCGAAATTAAAATCGTTTCCCCAGTTTGATTTTACGTTCAGAGTTCTTCCGCCCGTTAAATTATATTCCTCCCTGTACTCTCCGATATATTTGTTTTTTATCTTAAAATCTTTTGCAAGTATATCCGTTTTCATGATGCTGTCACCTTTATGGTTTACAACTACTACGCGGCATACTTTAGTATTTTCATCGGTGAATGGATTTATTCTTATCTTCGGTTTTATAAACCATGTGCATTCTTTATCACCGTGATTATCTCCCGGGTTGCTCTGTTCAGTATTTGCCTTCACGCCTTTCACTATCCATCCCGCATTTTCCTCTGGGCTTATGGAGGGATTTACTTTGCAGTATCTCACCATTGCACCGCTATCGGGAATATCCGTTCCGCGTTCATTATCTCTGAATGAATAAAACCACTGTGTGTCATCGGCCTTCTTAATTACTTCACACTGGTAATCGCTTCTCTGGCCGAAACTAAGGTACTCAATTTTCGGACGCATCAGAAGCGCCTGCAGATTATGTGATGAGGCATTATCAAGCTGCGAAGTGAGCTCTGCTTTGTTGTTATCAGTCGATGAAGTGAGGTTGTCCGTTTCGCTCCATCTGGGAGCAGTGCGCCGGTATTGAGCATCCTGATAGTAGCCCGTGTATTTATGCCAGAGATTAAATCCCAGGCTGCTCATTGTGCTGAGGTCATTATAATACGCGGAGTTTAACGCGCCGATAATAAAAATTCCGCCGTTATCTGACGGATTATTTGCATTGATGCTGTAACTTTCTTTGACGGCTGCACCTGAATTATAATCACCGCTGCCTGCAAGCAGGCAAAACAAAACTGCAGGCAATATCGGTATAAAAATATTTAATCTGATTTTTTTCAATTTGTAATAAATTATTTATACATCACGAAAAACGAACAACGATTAACAAACAACGAATAACAAACAACGAATACTTACTTTATCAACAACATTTTCTTTGTGTCAACAGTTGCTCCGTTAAGAAATAATGTATAAAAATAAATCCCGCTTGATAGATTTACTCCGTTGAACTCCGCTGAATAGCTTCCCGCAGATTGTTTTTTATTAACAAGCATCTGAACTTCTTTTCCCTGTAAATCAAAAACCTTCAGAGTAACGTAATTCGTAATTTGTAATTCGTAATTTATTGTAGTTGAAGGATTAAATGGGTTAGGATAATTTTGCTCTAAGTTAAACTGTTTTGGAATTTGAGAATTTGTATAAGCTATAGATGTCAGAGGATCTCCTCCCACTTTAGTATGGATTCCTTTACTTCGGGAGTAAGCCCAACCACATGATTTATTTATAAACTGTATGTGATAATAACTGAATATATTTATATTAGTATCGGGAACTTGATAAAGCCAATTATTTCCCCCGTTAGTTGTAGTATAGATTGCTCCTCTGAACTGTGCATTTGGATATTGAGCATAACCGCCTACACCCCATATGGTATCTTTATTTAGAACTGAGAGTTTACTAATAGAGGATATACCAAACATTGTCGAAGGCAAAGACTGTTCGCTCCAGTTGAGCCCCCCGTCTGTGGTTTTTTTAATTGTTCCGTGTTGTTTTTCGTGTAGGTGAAGCTGCTATTGCTGAGTATGAGATAAATCCTATGTTTGCGTTAAACATATAAATCCTGTCAGGATTACTGCTGCCAAAGCTTGCCTGCCGCAACCAGTTTCCTCCGCCGTTTGTAGTGCGATATACTCCACCGGTTAGAGATTCGGAGTAGATATACCAAAGAGTATCTGTGTTTATTATAGAAATTTCATCCGCAGGTGTGGGTATGGCAACTGCAGACCAATTCAAACCAGCATTGGTAGTCTTTAACATTAAACTTCCTGCAACGAATCCAACATTCTGATTTATAAAATGCACACTTTTTAATATTAATCCAGTAGCAACATAATTTATATTCCAATTATCCCCTCCGTCTGTTGTTTTAAGCACGTAAGATGTATCTGGAGAAGCTAATCTTGTTGTTACTATATAACCCGTTAAACTATCTAGAAAAGTTATATCAACAATTTGTCTTCCATTTATATTCGGCAGAAACTGCTGATACCAACCACTTGGCGGATTATCCTGAAAATCAAATGCATTGATGATTATGAATAGAACGAGAAGGAAAAAAATATTAACGAGTTTTACTGTGGTGTGCTTTCTCATAACTGTAGATAATTTTAATATCAAAGGATATTATAATTTAAACAAAAATTATCTTAAAATTAAGAAGTTATCGAATCTGTAAATTTATTTATTGCATCATCTTAGAGGTATAGCACATAAGTTTAATAGAAATAACTTATGATAAATTACTGTGCCATTTTTAGGAGAGTTATTAAAATAATCCGTCTTACCCAGTTTATCTTAATGTATACAAATTTAATACTAACCAAGTGTAATGTCTATACATAAATAATTGAACTACGTTAAATTTGAGAAAATAAATAATCACCCGGAATTTTCATCTGAGAAGTGATTGGTCCTAAATTTTCTTAGGAAGGATAAATTTTTATAGTTTGACTGTCACTGTGGCGTTAAAAATACCGAAAAGTTTAAAAAGAAGCCTGAAAATTAAGTTTTTTCAGGCTTTTTTGTTTGGCTGATAGTGATTTGATAGCACTTATTATATTTTAAATAAAAAGAGCTGAAGAAATCAATCTTCAGCTCTTTAATTTTTACTTACATTTTAATTCTAATTACTTCACCAGCACCATTCTTTTCGTTTGAACAAATTCACCTGCATTTATTCTGTAGAAATAAATTCCGCTTGATAAATTTGCTCCGTTAAACTTCACTTCATAATTACCGGCAACTTTATTTTCATTTACCAGATTCACTACTTCTTTTCCTGATAAATCATAAACTCTAATCTGAACCAATCCGTCATTTGGTAAACTATACCTGATTGTAGTTATCGGGTTAAATGGGTTCGGATAGTTCTGGGTTATGCTGTACGATGTTGGTTTTACGGTAAGTTCATTTGAAAGATTTCTACTGCGTCCGAAATCAACAAATACTCCATTTGTCGGATCGATACGTCCGTTTCTATCCTGGACTTCACTTTCCCCCTGGTAAATTCCAACATAATTATATTTTGCATCAGTATTGCTTACATCTTCTACCATTATTTGAAGGTAAACGTTACCATCTTCAGGATTCAGATCAGAGAATACAAATCCTCTGTAATACTCCGTCATTTCTTCATCCTCAATATGTATAGTATCTGAAAAAAGAACCTTTGAAACTTCCTGAGTATTTGCATTCATTAAATTAACGGTATATTTCATAGGGTAAAAATCCTGCTTATCTACTGCTATGTAGTTAGCGGTTGCTCCGAGAACTAAAGTATCTCCATTGTTCAGAGCAAAAGGTTCTGAGCGTAAATACTCGTTGAACTCAATACCTGTAATTGGAGTAACTTCATTTAAAGCGTCACCAAAAAGCGGCATATCAACCTGAGGTCCGGTTGCTACAAAAATTGGTCCCATATTAAAAACGTAATCGATGTCATTCATATTAACCACTCCTTTTATATTACCATAAACTCCGTCCTGAATCTGACTGTTCACATTTGTAATTGCCACATTTTGCTTGCCTAATTTATAAAGGGAGTTTTCACTTGTTAAAGTAGTTAGCAAAGCACCTCCTAATGGAGTAGAATAACTTCCTCTTACTAACTTTGCATCAGTTCCTAAAAATGCCGGTGGGTCACAGTGGTAATTCTGTAAATTTGAATATTGGTAATATCCTAAATTTCCTTTTCGGAAGCTTAATATATATCCGTTGCCTGTAGCGCTACCTTCTATATTAGGGTCTGATTGAACTATTGTTCCACTTGAGGGTTGTGCCGTTGGATTACTCCATCCTGTAAGGTCAGGTTTCAGGTATGTAACCATTATAGGATACTGTGTGAATTGAACTGTATGAGTTTCAGTTAATCCCGGTGAGGAACTGACTTCTTCAATACTGTACACTCTTGTCATCGGCAAAATACCCTGGTAGGTAACTATTGGCAATCCGTTTCTTAAAGATATATCAGGAGTATGTCTTGCTGTGTTTGCATCTCCAGCTGAAATTTCAAGAGGTGTAGAAATATTGACAGCATAAAAGTGATTTTCATAATATCCGATTGTAATATTTTTATAATATATTTTACCGTCTTTCTTGTATGTAAAATACAAATTAAACTCGGCAAAGCTGCTGTTATATGGAGCTGTAACTGCAAAATCAGTGATGTTGCCTTCATCAATGACATAATCACCATTCAATGTAAGATATGCTGCTGTCACAACAATTTTATTACCGTTTGAAGCAGGCTCTAAATGAGGAATTAAAAAGAAAGTATTATTTATTGTAGGTCCTGTAATAGTGCTCAGAGAAAATATCTTTGGTTTTGATTCATATTCAGGCACTGCTGAAAAAGTTTTACAAACCTGGGTATGCCCGGAAATGCCATCACTATAGATATCCCAATTATTATTGCTATTTCTTCTTGCAACTTTAATTTCATTTTTTTGTGTACCGGAGTTATATCTTTCCCAGGTTACAGCTACATCTTTATCTTTTAAAGCGGGATTTGTTCCTGAATAATAAATTAACGGTTTAGTTGAACTAAACGTTCTGCATAAACTGACAGCAGGGTTTTTGTTCCCTTCTGCAAGGTTCCCCGTCAAAGTTCTGTTTACTACTTCTTCAGTATTAAAACTGACGCCATTATTGGTTGACTTGGTATAAAATATTCCACCCATAGACTCGTGAACCTGATGCACTCTATGCTCATTACTTAACACTGTATCTTTAATAGTTTTAGTTGAATTAGGATTTGAAATAGCAGCAGGTGTTGTGGAATATTGTTTCGTTTTATAAGTATTACTGAAAGTATTATTATTAGTAGTAAATGAAGCAGAATTTGTTATAGAAGTTGAATTGTCCCCCCATTTATAAAAAACTGCATCATTTTGATTTATGTATTCATTTGATTCTAATACTACATTACCTCCTTGTACATAAGAAGTCCCTGACGTTGAGAAAGTAATTCCATCTATTTTCATCGATGCAATGGATACAGAATTATCAAGATAAGATAAAAGGTTAGTATTAAGTCGTTTAACAGCTACAGGTCCGAAAGGAGTACCATTGTAGACTATATCACCAACAATACTTAATTTCATATAAAAATTAGGGTCTGTTAATCCTGAACTATAATCAAGGCTCCAGTTATTTCCTGCATTATTTGTTTTGTAAATCTTGCCCTGAGCAGATAAATAGCCTGTATTTGCGTTCTGAAATTTTATTCCGCTCCCTGTATAAATAGAGTTACCACTGGCAAAATTATCTATTTTATGTTCTGCAATAGTTGATCCATCATAAACTGAATAATAAATTTCAGCAGCAATATTATTATCTGTATTATAAACTTTGTTTAAAATCATTCTATACTCTCTGACATTATTCGAATTTTTAACAATTTGAACAGAAGTATAAGCAGTGTTAATTGCATGTCCTCCTTCTAACGGGGGGTAAAAATTAGCGCCGCCGTCTCCTGTTATAAATAAACAGGAATTAGCATACGAAATAGTTCCCCCATTTGCATTATAAGACCATCCTGCAAAAGCCACTACATTCGGGTCATTAGGGTCAAATGCTATATCTTTAATAAAGTATGAATAGTAAGCATTAGTATAGTTAAAAACACTAGACCAATTCGATCCACCATCGTTGGTTTTGAATATTTTAAAATTGAGAGGTGCATTAGAAGGTCTGAAGGTCAGATATCCTGTATTTGCATCATAAAATTTTATAATTACATTATCGGAATTGAATTGAAGGATTGAACCAAAATCCTTTTCTACCCAGCTTATTCCGCCGTTTGTTGTTTTGCTGACTTTGTTGTAATAGTATGCGTAACCTGTGTTAGCATCAACGAAGCTAATTGATGCGAGAGTCCATCCAACATTGTTAGTTAGATTGGAATATTGCCAATTTTGCCCTTTATTAGTTGTTTTTGCTAATTTAGCACCACTGACACCATATTGACCTCTGATAACTCCGTATCCAGTATTTGCATTTACAAATTGCACTCCCAAACATTCCTCAGAAGTAGTTGGTGAAATGGGAAAAGTTGTATATGGACTTTGAGAGAATATAGTCCCTGAAATTAATAGAAATATTATTAAAAAAGTTCTTTTCATTTTTTAAAATTATTTTTTTGTTCCAAGAGCGAAAACCGTTCCTGAAAAAGCACTGTTGTAAATCACAACATAACATTTTTCGTTTATCGTATTAATTAGAGAGCCTCCAAGTTGAGCCTGCTTGTACTCTTTACTCCATTTTTTCCCATTCCAGTGAAACAGATAATATTGGTCTTTAGGAGATACTTCAGGCTGATAACCTTCTACTAAAAGATTTGATTTTGAATATCCGCCAACTCCTTGATTAATATTGAAATTATAAGTTTGAAGAAATGCTGTGAAAAACGAATTGTTATATATTTTTAGATTCCGTTTCGTTCTGCTTAGAATAAACCCGTTTATGAAACCTAATCTAGTATAATCGGTTTGAGGATCGTAAATAGGCAATCTGAGTTCACTGATTTTTTCCCACTTAGCTCCATTCAAATCATAAACATAATAAATGAAATCTGCATCCAATGTACTTGGATTTAAGTTTGTTAAAACTACTGCTCTGAGTTTTTGTATGGTCGAATCAAAATAAATTTTTTGGATATAACAGTTTGTATCATTAGGCAACGTTAAATTATACCTCGTTATGTTTACTCCGTCAAATTTATATACTTTTGTTTTAGGATCAACCAGCCATATTTCATCAGGTTTATAAAAGTAGCTCTCAGCAGGAAAAATTGAATAGATATTATTAATCGATACATCCTGAAATGAACTGCCGTTCCACTTTTTTATTCTGAGAACAGTAGAATCACTTTCCTTATCTGTTCCGAAAATATAAGCAGTGTTATTATCAACTCCCATTAAAAGAAATGCAGCAAAGCCGGGAAAAATAGTCTGTGTTATTGAACCATTATGCATATTTATTATGTAACGCCCGGATGTATTAACTGCAAATATATTATCAGTATCTTTTGCCCAAACTCCACCGTAAAAACCTGCATCATTATATATGTAAGTTTTCCAAGAAAACCTGGCAGAATCTAAAGTTGTGTCTATTGGATTTGGCGTTATAGGATTATCATCTTTGCTGCATGAAAAAAAACTAAGGCAGAGCAACGTAATAAGAGCTAACGGAAATATGAGTTTTATAAGTCGCATATTGGAATTAAATTATGGAGTAAAGAATTAATTGTTTTTAGTTTTTGCGTGAGGCAGCATTTACGCTCTCCGACATACTAAAAATAGTTTCAAAATTTTGGATTGGATAGGATAATTCTTAAATCAATATCTTTTTTTAGCAGGGCCGCAATTCTGCACAAGGGATATGATTTATAATTTCTTATCCAATTCTTTTATGGAGGAATAGATTTCATAAAATCTCCGTTTTATTTTTTTATATTTATTGAAAACGCACGTATGCAACGATGCGCATTCAATTAAATCAGTGCCACTTGATTGATTGAACTACAGATGTGATGTTAAGAATATTCTACCTTACCTAAATTACTCTTAAATTGTTTATTATGTTTAGGGGAAAATAACTATAATAGTAAAATTAAATTTCATTTAACTGTTTTAATTTTACCGGTTCGCCGTCTCGGTATGAAAAAATAAATTTTTGTAACTTCCTATCAGTGGGATATAAGAAATATTTATGTCTGTATAAAATTATAATTACGATACTAATATGTCAAGTATAATTTTTTAACATAATGAAAATTTAATACTATAATTCTTATACAAGATTAGAAATTTTAAAGACGAATAAATTCATCCTCTTATTTATTGTTCTTGAATAACATGTGGGAAACAATCATGAAAAACAGTTGACTGTCACTGTGGAGATGAAAATCTCGAAAAGTTTAAAAAGAAGCCTGAAAATTAAGTTTTTTCAGGTTTTTTTGTTTTGGTGATAGTGAATTGATAGTGAATCTGATAAAAATAGTAGGTTGTGAATTAATTAATTTTTTAAATGTCATTCTTCTAATTTGTTTTTTTACTCACTCACAGTCCCCAAGCCTTGCGATATCGTTCCTACGCTTGGTGCTAGTGCGGTATTTTAGGACACAAAACTGTCTGCCAGCTCTGGACTTGATACATAGAATGAATGTTCATTTAACCACTGAGCGCCACTTTCACGAAGCCCTTGCTAGCGGCTGCCCTACTGTTTGTCCGAAGGTTTGTCATCGATATTTTATTCAGGTTTGTCATTAATTGCATCAAACTTTGCTTTCATTGTTTGATTGCCATGAGTTAATTTTTTAATGGTTAAATCGTCCGCTTTATCATTTGCTAAACGTAATTGATTTTCGCTAACTGTCAGTTCTTCCTTTACCTTTTGCATGGCTGCTATCGATGCATCAATCTTTTTAATTGCTTCTTGAAAATGACTTTGAGCCGAAAGATAATTCTTTGAAAATCCATCTCTGAACTTGTTTAATTTTTCCTCAAAGTTTGTAATGTCTAAGTTTTGATTTTTTATTTTGACAAGTTCAGCTTTATATTTCACTGTGTTCATTGCTGCATTCCGAAGGAATGTAATAATTGGTATAAAAAACTGTGGTCGAATTACATACATCTTAGGATACTTATGTGATACATCTACAATTCCTGAATTGTAGAGTTCATTGTCTGCTTCTAATAGCGTAACAAGAACGGCATATTCACATTTCTTTTCAGTCCTGTCTTTGTCAAGTTCCTTAAAAAAATCTTCATTCTTTTTTTTGGTTGCCGTTTCATCTCCTTCATTTTTCATCTCAAACATTATTGAAATGACTTCATTGTTCGCTTCGTCTGTTTCTTTGAAGATGTAGTCACCTTTGCTTCCAGTACTTGCATCAGTGTCCTTTTCAAAATAGGATTTTTGAAAAGCAGTTGCACGAAGTTTATTGAATTCAATTTCACAATGCTGTTCAAGAGTTTCGCCTACCATTTTTGTAGAAAGTTTCTGTTTCATGTCTTTCCTAAGGGCAATCTCCTCATCCTTTAGTTTGATAATGTCATCCTTTGTTTTGAGGTCGGCAGAATACTTTTCTTTTAAAGATTTTTCAAGCAATTGCTTTTCGGTTTCTTTAAGTTCTAATTTATTGGCTAAATCATCTCGTTCCTTTTCAATATTCTTAATTGCTTCTGACACTATAAGTTTTTTTTCAGTATCGTTATTTTCATTTTTAGCTTTCAACTCGCTGATAACCGAATCTTTCTCAGCTAATTTCGTGGCAAGTTCAAGTTCATTTTTTGATTTCAGTTTAGTAATCTCTTGGTCTTTCGCTGCAAGTTTTTCTTGTAAAGAATTTTTATGATTTGCTTCAGCAAGCTTAACAGCATTTGCTTTGTCTTGCTCGGCAAGATTTAGTCGAAATTGTAATTCTTCTTCAAATTGATGGTCTCTCACCTGCTTTAAAATATCTGCAAAGCCGGCTTCATCTACTTTAAATACCTTATTACAGTTTGGACAAGTAATTTCGTTCATATAGATTTTATTTTTCTATTATTTATTTTCTTTTCGTTTAAATCACCTAGGCAGCTATCCTCAAAATGCTAAGTTCCAACATCTGGTTATTGCTGTAAAGCAAATTTGTAAATCAGTTTCAAATTGTGCCTGTGTAATGGTCTTGCCTACATGCTTTGCAAGTTGCTTTTTCTTTTTTCCGTTAAAAACTTTTGCTCCTGCTGGATTTGTAGCATCCAATTCAGCTTGTGACTTTCTCCAGTTACCATAAACTGCATCTGCTTGATTGGGATAACATTGTTCAAGGTCTCTATATGGTAACTGATGGAATTGATTGTTGGCTGCCAAATCAGGATAGTTTTCTAAAAACTGTGCAACACCTCCTTGAGTTTGAGCACTTGGTTGGTCAACGAGAATTACAATTTTGTTTCTATAAATACTTGTGTTGAGAGGAATAAAGACTTTCTCAATTGCGTTAATAGTTCTTTCGGCTTGGTCAATGTCGCCATTTGCTTTTATGATTTGGATTGTAGGTCTGTCTGAATAAAAACGGCTGATAACTTTTGTCAGTAATTCAAATTCGCTTTGCCCTTCTACAATGAGAAAGTTTTTAGGAAGCAGTAAGTCTGAAGGACTGCCACCTAATAATTCAAAAACGATATAAGGTTTTTCTATTTCTGTTGAAGCTTCAATTTCTGTCTCACCGCTTGACTTCTCAACTTTGAAAATTGTTTGTCCAATATAATTGTCCGCAACGAAAACAGATGAATGAGTATTAATAAATACTTGGTCGGTGCCTAGAGAAAGTGTGTGCAACACATCTTTCAATTTTCTTTGTGCAGTTGGGTGAAGATGTAATTCTGCTTCGTCAATGAAAAAGAGAAATGATTTTCCTAAATCGTCATTTTGTTTGCGAAAGTCAGCATACGCTTGAATGATTGCAAGCATTAATGCTCTTTGCATTCCGTCTCCTTTTTCTTCTGCTAAAGTTTCAACTCCATCATCAACTGTCATTTCAAAATTTTTAAGTAGGTCATCAAATGCAGGTGCAGAAACTTCAAACTTAACTTTAGTAGTGTCGGGAAATTGTTTCTCCAAATAAATTTTGACTTTGTTTCCAATTGCTTCAAACTCTGCTTTGATTTGAGAATTGTTATCCTCAAAGAGTTCTCTGAATTTTGCTTGAAACTCTTGATACTGTTGATTGGTCTGAAGAATTGTTGTTAGCACACCCGAAAGCATTATTCCAATTGGTGTTGTCTTAGCATATTTAGCAACTGAGTCATAATACTGTTTAGTGCTTATGTATTCAAATTTTGGAAGGAAGTCGTTTAGTGCTGCATCAAATCCTGTCCCTGGCTGAACCTCTGTTCCGTTTACAAACATTTTGCGTTTGTTTGGTGTGTTGCTTGTTCTTCTAAACATTACGGTGTCAGAGCCATTAAGTGCATTTTCAATCTTTGTCTTGTTTGCTGGATTCTTCATTTGTGTTGCTCCTGCAATAGCACCGCTAAATGAAACTTCTACAATTATTTCATTGTCGGTCTCATGCTTAAATTTTAGTTCCTCTACATCACCGCCTCTTCCAAGTCCGTTAAAGAAAAACTCCATCGCTTCAAAGAAGTTTGTCTTTCCGCAATTATTTTGTCCAACGAAGATGTTGAAGTCAGTCGTTGCAAAATCGGTTGTCTTTATTGAACGGAAGTTCTCAATTTTTATGTTCGTTATTTTCATTATATGTCTGTTTAGAACCCAGTCGGTTGTATTTCGCTATGTTGCCAAAAAGGTGCCTCATGGTCTTCACTTATTGGCGAAGGTGGGGCAATTGAAAAACGACAGCACAACACTTAAAAAATTGCCTATTAGAATTACAGATGCTGAGTTTACAACTGTCAGCCCCTCTGTTGCCAATACGATGTTCGGCACAGTCTTGTTATATTTTTATATCACTTTTACCAGTAATCTCTATAAGTTTTGCCGTTTCATTAAGGTCAACTCCGTTTAATGGGTCATAATCATTATATTTATCAAAAGAAATACCGGTAAGATTTGCAATTTTTTGCAATGGAACTTGGTAAGTTTTGAATTTTCCAAAACCATCTTCTTTTATTCCTTCCGTTGTTCTAAAGTCTTCGATGTCATCAGGTTGTTTAAGCATATAGCCTGTCACTGAAGGTGTCCCATCAGCTTTTATCATTGCTGCTACTTTCCAAAATTGTAATGGTAATAATACGCCACGATATGGGATGTCGTCTTCACTAAAAATAGGTCCAGTAAAAACAGACGCCTTAATTCTTTCATCACCTGCATTGTCTAGTATGTAATTTTCCAATGAGAGCCAAGTCTTCTGATTTAAATTTTTGTGTTGAGGGGTTGAATTGGAATAGTGAAAAGTATCGTCATTTGCTTCCTCTTTATTTTCACCCCAAACTGGATCTAATCTTCTTACCATATGTCCTCGGTCAAGGTCATTGTCTGCATAGACACTTGGTCCAGTTTGATATTTCTCGTCCATTCTTGGGTCAATAATCCACTTTGTATTTTCACGTTCTATAGGATCTAATCTATTGCCATCAATATTAACTGCTGTCATAGCACATAGTTTTCGACTTTTATTAATAGCTACTGAAAAATTGAAATAGTGAAGAAAATTTTCATTGTCTTTAGTGGGATTTAAAAGTGGGGCTAATTTTTTCGTTTGAGTTTTAAGTAAGTCTTTTAGTTCAATTTTAAAACTATCATTACTTACAAAATCTTCGTCGTATCCATTTCTCCCATTGTAGTTTTGGTTCTTTGCTTTTTCTATTACAAATGACTTTTCCTTTTTAGGACTGAATTTATTATCATCTTTCGCTGATGCTAAATTTGAATTGCTTCCTATCCCAATTGAAATTTCGATTGGTACAATAAATGTTACTTTGTTATCCATTTTAATTAAATTTTTATTGTTATTAATTTGTTCGATTTCATTTTTTGGTTCTTGTTGTTGTTCTACTATTGAATTTATTTTTTCACTTTCAAAAATACTTGCAACAAGTGATTTTGAAAATTGGGTTTGCAGTCGATTTGAATTGTTCTTTATATCGTTTAGAATAGCACTTATTCTTACTCCTTCGTTTGCTATCCAGTCTATTAAACTGTCGTCCATATTTTTAGTGAAAATACTTCCATCTTTACATAAGTAATTACCATCTTTATCTTTTTTAGGAACTCCACTATGGTGTAATGCTACAACTTGCCATTGATCATTAAAAACAGGTGAGCCCGAAGAACCTTGTGCAGTATCTGTAGAGTAGGTAATAAAACTATCGTCTTTGGCTTGTACTTGGTTTTCTCTAATTGCTATTTGCTTGTATTGTCCTGCCGGGTGCTGTATTATAGAAACATATTCAGAAATTAGAGCTTTGTTTTGATCGCTACTTAATTTTAAAAATCCATAATCTGATAGTTTTTTATTTTTTTCTTCGGTTAAAGGGTTTACGAAAACAATCGAAAAATCTAAATCTTTATTGGTGTAAAAAAATTTTGATGCATCAAATGTGAATATGCTGGTTTCTGTTGGCTTGCCATTTGTATCGTATTGAAAATTAAATTCAGCCAAACTGTTTACTGCATCATTTGCTTTCTCGAAAACGTGATTATTAGTAATTAACAAATTTGGGGAAATCAAAAAACCAGTTCCAAATCCTTCATTCCCTCCATTAATATTTTTAACGTGAATTCTACAAACAGAGTTTGAAACTAAAAATCCTATTTGTAAATAGTTTATACTCATTAAGTCATTGCCTCTTATTAATCTTTCTTTTGCTACATCAAAAGGTTCAAAACGATTTGCGACAATATGGTCAAGTCTTTCTGTTAGATTTACCATATCTAACTTCAAAGTTGTTTGCGCATTAGCTTTGACAGCTTTATTAAGATTTAGCTTTGAGTATCTGTCCTCAGTATCTTCAATAAATTCTAAATTTGATAAGTTCATATTTAATTAAATTTAAATTTTTTTTTAATAAGTGTCGCAATAGTGTTGCATAAAACTTGTTAATTTGCACATTGCGTCAATTTTATACTATCTATTATTTGTTAATATTGCTAATTGTGTGTGGTTAAACGCAATAATATGGATGATATTATAAAATACTATTTCAAGTTATTCAGGTTTGTTAAATTTTTCTAATCATAAACCTTAGGAGGTTAAGATTATTAATTGTAGAATAAACTAATTTACTCTAGCAAATCTTAAGTTTATGGTATCGAAGTGTAATAGTGGTATAGCGAATATTTCGAATATTATATATTTCTCTGCCAGGAAAAAATATTAATACCGTTTTCGCCATCAACGGTGTGAATTACAAAACTAATGTAGTATGTTGAATTTCATCAAAATTATATATTAGTAAATTATAAGTCAAGAGGAATTATTGTAAATCTAAAAATAAGAAAACAATCACCCGGACTTTCATCCGGGTAAATTATCTTCTTGAATTTTCTTAGGAAGGATTTGTACTGAAGAGTTTTCGATTTCAAGTTGAATACTTACAACCTCAGCTGACGCATAGTATTTCATAGTAGTTGTTAATTTCTTGTGATGAAGCAGTTTACTTACGAATTCTATTCGAACTCCGGCGTTTAACATCCTTGTTGCAAGGGTCTTGCGGAATGTCTTTAGCGTAATTGTATAGTTGTTTGGTATGTCAAAGCGCTTCTTCATTCTACGAAATCTTTGACCAATACTTCCACGTGTAAATCCTTCAAATATCTTCTGGTCTTTAGGTAAACTTAGCGGTCTCATCTCTTCTTCAATGAACAATTTCAGTTCTTCATATATCGGAAATGTTCTGAATAATTTCGTCTTTGATACATGCAGCTTTATATAGTTTTCAGCCATTACAAAATTATCCGGTGTTAAGTTTAATGCATCATTCACTCTCATACCAGTTAAGGAAAGAAATACAAACAAAATGTACAGTTTGTAATCCAAATGCTTTGTTTCTTCAAGTATTTTTAAGAGCAATTCGTCTGAAAACACAATAATTTCTTTTTCAATTTCTTTCGGACCAGGCACATTTCTGCAAGGAGATTTATCAAGCAGTTTGAAGATTGCCATCATATGAAAGTCCGTAATCATAATCGACATCTTCTTCCTCTTCATCAAGCTCTACTTCACTATGGTCGTAATTTTTATCACCATCATATCTATCTATGTGTTCTTCTTCTACCCAGTAGTCAGTATTGTGCAGCCGATCGAGAGCTTGCTCTTCATCATCAGCATAAACATACCCTACAACTTCTCCGGATTTAACATAATCGTATGGCAGCCTGAATTTATATTTATTCATTTTTTGAGTTTAATATTAGAGTGATTAGATGAAAATATTTTAAACTAATTGCAGTTCAGCGAGGAAGTAATCAGGAAGTTTTTCATAGGGAGTATATTTTGGAGTGTTGAATACTGGGTGAACAATAGTTGGAGTCACATCTTCTTCATTTAATTCTATTCGGGCGCTATCAAAATCGAAGTTCGTTCCGTCCTGGTCGCCGTCTTCGTATTCTTCTGATAAGCGGTTTTCACTTTCATAAGCTAAGTCAATTGCGTCTGCTTCATTTTCTGCGTAAATGAAACATGACATTTTTCCGTATTGGACACAATCGTAAGGGATTGTTAAGAGGTATTTATTCATAGTTTGGTTGTTTTCTTTCTATGAATATTATACCAGATAATTGATTGTGAATATGTTTCATACATTAGATTGGAATAAAAGAATTTAACTTTAAAGTATTAATTCTTTTTGTTTAAATTTTAAACATCCGATATCTAATTATTATCAGTAATTCTGACTGATTTAAATTACCTACATATTTGTTTTTAATAAAATACAGTTAAAAACTACTTATAGTGATCCATTTTCTTATTTACCTGCTCATATTCATATTTAAATTCATGCAATTTCTGAAGAGTATTTTGAAAATAAATGTTTATTTTATCGGCATTTTGAAGGGGTATTTTATTGAACTTAGTCAAATATGCTGTAAAACTTTTCCTATTATATTTGTTAATTTTTAAAATTTCTTTTACTTGAATATCCATGTTCTGTGCTTCATCCAATTTTTCAATATATACTTCATTCTTCTCGATCTTTTTAGATTTTAGCAGCTTTTCTAGTTTAAGTTTAAAATCTATGAAGTTTTGTTCTAACTCTTTACAATCATTATTAATATCTTTGAATTTTTTTTTCATGAAGGGATTAGCTTCTTTTGTTACTAAATAAAAAATAATTTTTTTTTCATTTTGTACCAATAAAAATAGAATGCAAAAAGCAACAAATATGGGAAAAACTCCATTAAATTTCAGAAAAATAGTCTCGCTTGTAACAGTAAAAACAAATAAATGTAATCCGCTAAACATAATACATAAAACTATATTAATCCTTTTTTTCCGTATTATTTTACAAACGCAAAAAAGATAAGAAGAATATATAAAAATAGATAACATTGAAAAAAAGACAATCTTATCAACAAATAAAAAACTGGGAAGATTACCATATGAATTTAAATATAACAAAGATATTAATAATGGCATCAAAAAAAGTATAAATATACATATTATATATTGATGAATATAATTATAAAAAGGTTTTAAAGATTTAAACATGTCTTTTTTTTCATCGGTAATTTTAAAACTTTCTTTTGCAATAGATAATATTAAAAAAGCGAAAGCAGTAAACGTTCCAGCGACGCTTCCAATTAAACTCCAATATTCCATAATTATATTTTTAGTTTATAATTCTGCATTTAACAGTGTTTTCATTGGCAAGTTTATATGCAACAATTCTATGATAGCCATCAATTACTTCGTAGTTTGGATAAATTAAAATGGGATCTATTTGAAAGGAGTACTTTATTAATTTATAAAATAATACAATTCTATATAAATGCGATTCCCAATTTTCAAAATTTTTGGCCTGAACTAAAATTTGTTTAGAGTTTTTATTTAGAAGATCCGAAGCAATTATCTGATTAAATGCCTGATTGAGATTTTTTCTATGCGGTTCCCAAACTCTAGCTTCTTTGTTTTTCAACCAAATCTCTGAAAACTCAATATTACAGACTGGCAAAGTTTCATAAATTTTGAAATTCATTATTTTAGAATTACTATCAGAATAAAATTGAGTTCCGGATAAGTTGGTTCTAAACCACTTCCTAATAAATAATACAATAAAATAACTTTTAACTGTTTGGAAGACTTTCAAAATTATTAAGTGTTCTTTAATGTTATTAGAAATTTGTGATAGACCGTAGCTAGTTTATTAAAATAACTGCTCCAAAAAAAAGCTCGTCGCTTTGCAAAAAAAATCTCCGTAGTATCGGTCCACTTACCACTGCTTAATATTTTTTCATTTCGGATAACAATTTTTACAGCTGAAATAAAATTTCCATCATTTACTTTATCAGCTGCTGCTTGCAGCTTTTCTAGTACGTTTTGACCTTCTTTCTCAGGTATAATAAATCCCACGTGTCTCTCTACAGGAGATATGTTAGATGTTTTGTAAAAATGACCTTCGCAACTTGTATATGTTATTAAATTAAATTTCTCTATCAGCAAAACAACTAGTTCTCTTATTCCTTCTTCAATGGACATTAAAAACTGACCATGATTTTTTGTTAAGGCATAACCTTCATAATTTCCTATTTCACCTGTGCTGTTTATATTACCGTATTCTGTTTTATGGATAACCACATCATTTTTATTTCTTTCTGAGTCGGGATTTGCCCAGCTCGCTATAAAACTTTGCAGATCCGTAATTTCATTTATTCTCTCATTTCTTTTAAACCGCGGCATTCATCTTCTCCCTATCATTATTAAGCTATTTTCTCCCTTAAGAGACCTATCTTCAAAATAATTCAGATCAAAACAGAAGGCATTAAGCATCTTTTCCAAAGATTCTTTGAATTCCTTTCTTCGAAGCGATACATCTATTGCAATCGATGAGCATTTCATATACTCAGCAAAATACACCAGCATCTTCAAAAAATTTAAGTAATTTTCTTTTGAAAGCTTATGCCCATCTTCATATTCATTGTTTAACACTTTTTGCTCACCGGTTAACTTAAAAAGATTATTTTTTAATATTATTTTATCTAATTCTATTTTTTTAGGATTTCTATTCGAAAAATAAAATGGGGGTGATGTAATTATAGCTAAACGTCCTTTAAAATTTTTAAGCCGAGAAATTGCTCCGTTCACAGTAAATGGTGAAATGTAAACTATATTATTAAACTTATTTTTAGAGCTGTACAATTCTCGATTCTTACTTTGTTCCAAAATTTTTTTTGAGGCATCTAAAAAACGTTTTCTATCAAATTTAGAATTTTTATGCCAGTTAATTTTTAATAGAGCGGCACATATCACATAACAAAGCAGAAAATTTTTTGAACCGGGATTTATTTTACTTAATTCGCCAAGAGTAAAACATTCGAAAATAGTTTCAATAGGATAATTATTAAATACATCGGCTGTCCGGATAAATTCTGAACGGGTGGGTATATTCAAATGATTATACGTAAAAAGACATGCCAGGTGACTTTTATCAGAACTGATGGATTCAAATCCCAAATAATTTGCAGTGTATGCAGTTGTACCGCATCCGGAAAAGGGATCGTATATAATACTATCTGACGATAAATTCATCTTCTTCATCATTAAAGCAATTGTTTCAATTGACCAGCTATCTTCGAAATATTGAATTTCACTCATTTATGAAATCTAAAATATATATTTTATTTTTAATTTATTAAGGACAATTGTCATACATTTGTTTCTTTCCTGAAAACCGCTTATCAGATTATCGATATTCCAGAGAACTATCTTACATAATTCTTCTATTCTTTTTTGAGACATAAATAACTGTTTAAAATCGTTTGTTTTATTTTCCAGAATAAACTTTGTTACAGGCGTATTTTTCTTATTCCGGAAGTCTTCAAAGAAATCATCCATATCCGAAGTAATTAAAAGACAGGACAGATACTTCTGAAATCCGTTTATAAAATTTTTATCTGTAATCCTATCTTTCAGATATGTTTCCATCAGAATACACAAAGGAGAAACTCTTCTCCATAAGGTATCAAATTCATAAAAATGTCCGAGATATGATTCTCTTTCATACTCATAAAACTGATTGTAAACATTTACATTCTCGTCTTGCCAATCAAATCCGTTTTCATACAAAAGTTTTAAAGCGTAAGTAAGATAATTATCCGCTTTTTTGAGATTTGAAAGTTTAACTGTGTATTTGTTATCACCTTCATCGTCATCATCGTCAATTACATTATCTAGAAATCTTAAATTAAGACAGAATGATAAATTTATTTTACTCCACAGTAAAGCCTCATTAAAACGTTTCTCAGAAAGTAAATTACAAGTCTCCAGCAAAGGTAGAGTATATATTCGGAAATATCTTTTGGATACATCTATATCTTTTGAAAATAAATTTTCAAAAGTTTCAGATGATGAATTGTTATTAAAACTGAAAATTGCGCTTTCCAATTTATTTATTACACGTTTAGTCCCGGGTGAAATGTTAAGAATTTCATTAATTATCTCATCAGAAAGGCATGAAGAAAAATGGAGCTTCTGGCTCATATCTGTCTGTTCTAATTTGGAATGTATTTAATAATTTTGAATTGTTATATATCCTGACAATATTGGCGTCTAATATTACTCTGTTGGCCTGTTTTAAACAAGTAATCATAGGTCCGTTCAAATCGGTAGGATTAACCGCTTTCACTTTAGAGTAAACCAATTCTTCTTTGTTAATTTGTTTTCCTTCAAACTGAAATATTTTTTTCTCTGACAAAACCAGGGCAGGTCTTAATAAATTCGATTTAAGTTTTTGAAAATATTCACCTTTTTCCTTTTCGATAATACTCATTAATTCGTTGGAATATAACGCAGACTTACTGCAATTAAAGGAACAGCAAATATGCGGAATCAATGAATATTTTGTATGCCTGAGCAAACAGTTGCAAAGATAATTGTGTCTTCCATTAGAATTTTGAAAAGCTGCATAGTAATGATTATTATTTTGCCAGTTATTTTTGAGGATAAAAAAATTAATGCAACATTCAGGATATCCCAGAACCTTTCCGAACTTTATATGGTCTAAATAATTTTTTTCGATTAAATTTCCATTCAGAAAAAGAGGATACCAGCCCGATGCCATGGCCTTCACACAGTTATCTTTTGATTTGGAAATAAATACATGTGCTTCATTACCAACTGTGAAATTAAAATTCAAAGTTGCATTTGTGGTAGTTAGAAAATTCCCTGAGTTCTCTTTTTTTGAATTTTCAAAATAATCTTTCACTTCGTATTTCAATCCGAATTCATTAACAAATCGTATAAAACTTTCCCACCTTTCTTTCTTAACCCATAAATCCATAGCAGGCTTTAACTCGTGGATTGTAGCTATAACAGATGGCAATTGAATTCCGTTGGGAAAAGTATTCAGATATTGTTGCGATATGCTTTTAAAATATTTCAGAGCGACAGAGTTTTCTGTTCGGAATTGCTTATAATTTGCTTCGCATTTTCAATAAAATAATCATACCCAGTATTATTTTTATCAAACTCTGCAAAGCTATTTTTTTCTTCAACAAGTAAAGGGAGGTTCTTAAGTATCAGTTCGGCGTCTTCCCATTTTTCTAAATGTCGCAGATTAAAAGCAAAGTATTTCCAGATGAAACTATTTCGATTATTGAGAATTAATGTTTTTAAATAAAATTTAAGAGAAAGCAAATACTCATCAACACTGTAATAATAGTGTCCTTTTAGTAAACTAATAACTAAGGAATTTCCCTCTGCTAATGCATCTATTATAGTTCTGAGTTGATTAATCGAATTATTTATAGTTTGGTAAGATAGAAAATTAAGAATTTTAGTATCTGTTTTTTCTAAACTGTTCAACTCAATGAAATCATCATGTACGGCAATTTTTAATGAGGTTAGAATATTTTGTTCGGATTTGTTTAATTTAAATTCTTCCGCCTCTGCACTTTGATCTATAATTTTTCTGTTCTCAGTTTCCCAATTATTGTAATGGTCTGTTATTACCTTATTTATATTTACTTTAATTTTTTCATCCAGTTTTTCATCTGATAATTTCATTTGCCCAAAGTCAGTATAAATTTTCTTTATATAGGTACCCCCTATCTGAGTAAAAACAGCATTGTCAATTAATGTCTTTAAACTTATATCCAACTGTTTTTTTATCATAAAAACTCTTTGCTTAATTCTTTCCTCATTAAGAAGTTTAAGACCTTTGGAAAAAAATAAGCACCAGAAATATAAAACCTGAAAAAAAACATAAGTGCCGTGCAGTATGCCATTCAATGGCCGGGGATCTTTTCGCCAAGGAGAGTAATAGACTGCTGTATCAGCATCTCCTGAGATAAGCGGATCCAGATTCTGTATTAAATATAATTTCAGGTGATGATATTCATGAACAATTGCTTCGGCTAAAATTGAGATATCTGAAGTGAGCGACAGCACAATCATTCCCGGAATGTTTTTATAGCTGGCGCTGGAGTGCACGTCTACATTTTCTGCTGCTACGGGCACTATCACTTTTATAGTTGTAATTATTTCTTCGAATAATAACTCATTGCAATTCTTTATTAACGAAACAGACTTTTCAATACTGTCATTCCATTTTAACAATGAAGCAGTATCTGTTTTTTCTATGGTAAAATTTCCTCCAACGTAGCTTTTTATATTATCATCAGTATACAAATCAAAAAGTCCGGCTATTTTCATAGAATAGTCCTTTACTTCAATTATCTCTTTTAAATTTTTATCCTTAAAGAACCGAACATTCCCTTCATTATTAACTATATATATTTTTTCAAAAGGAAAGCAATTATCACAAATAAAATTTTTCCATCCGGGTAAATTGATAACTGAATTCTCATCAGTCCACAGCGGTAAAGAAAAATCTATATTAGAATCAATCAGTAGTTTACATATCAGCTTATTAAAGGCTTCTAAGTGCTGGCGTATATGAAGTGCGGAAAGATTTAAATGTGATTTTTTGTTAAGAAGTTCTCTGGCGGTCAGAACCCAGCAGTTTGAATAAGGATTATAAAAAGTTTTACATGTTTCCTGTAAATTTGTGCTGCAGAATAATTCATAACTTTTCTTAAAGCCGGATTCCTCAAATAATTGCGGCGACTCTTCTTCAAGTTTTTTTGCAAACCAGCCGAGAACAATAAATGTTTTTTTTAGAGAAACATTTTGTAAAGATTTTAATAATAAATTGGTGTGTCCTGCAGGGTATATTACATTTGTAATATTTTCAAGATTAATTTTAACAGATTTATCAGCCGGCATATTTTAAAGAATCTGAAACAGTTGAATAAATATTTGAGATTAATTTTTTCAAATCACTACAATATATTGATGGATTTTGAAAACCGTTTTTTGAGGAATATCTGTGGGGGAAATATCCTCCTCCGCAAATATTCAAGAACTTACAATCTAAACATTCCTGACATAAATTCGAACATTTATTTTGTCTTTCTATTATTTTAGGTGAATTAAGCATTTCATCGAATGAATTCTCAAAAATATTTAAACCAAGATTTGCAGCGTCGGGATACGTAACTTTTAAAGTATCTACTGCCTGCATCTCTCCGTTTGCTTCAACAACTGCAAAATCAACAGGCTGCATTCCCCATTCCTCTGTTGAATACCTGCTTCCCATTATCAAAGCAATAACATCTCTGAATCTTCTTATATTTATTTGATTGTTCTCACGGTACCATTGATAAAATATTTTCAAAAGCCAGTCAGCGTAAGGAGAGGAATCCATACATTTTTTTTCATGTGGAAGTTCTACTCGGATATATTTATCGGAAGATAAATCTTGAGTCTTTCCAAATGGTAGCATATCGTAGTGACCCAGCGGAAGCAGAAACTCAATTGATTTCGGATGAAAGGATTTTAAGTAGTTGTAAACAACAATTGGATCATAATTTAGATTGATAACAGTTAAAAAGCCGCTCCATACCGGGCGACCTTTTTCTGAAGTTAATAAACTTAATGTTTGCTGAATATTTGAACTAAGAGGCTTTTGTTTATGATCAAATCTATGAAGCGAATTATATTGAGGCGGTCCATCCAGGCTTAATCCAATTTTCATGTTCCATTTTATACAAAAATCCAAAGACCTTTCATCAAAAATAGTTCCATTTGTTTGAACTCTGAATTTAACATCAATATTTGGTAAATTCAGAGTAAAAATATTGCAAATTTGATCCAAGTATTCTAGTTTTAAAAGAAATGGCTCGCCGCCGTGGAAAACTATTTCGACCGAATTTAGATTATGATTGCTCAGGTGTTCATGGATACGTGAACTTAAGACACTGGCCGTATCAAGCGACATTTTTAAAGGCTGGTTTTTCCAGGTTTGATCGATATGATTATACACATAGCAATAATCACAGTTCAAATTACATCTTGAAGAAACTTTACATATAAACAATTGCAATGGAACATTATTTACTCCAATTTCTTCCATGGGGAATTTCGCCTTTAATTAAAATTTACCAAGAAACTGTTCCATGTGTGGAGTATGAGCTGTGGCTGGAATGTTTTGAATTACTTGCATTACGATCTTCATTTTTGATTTCTTCAAAAATAAATTTAAGGTTAGAATTTTCCAAATTTGCTATATTAATTTGGTCAATATCTAAATTTAATTCTGCACTTGAATTTAAATCGATTTTTAAATCGTCGGTAATATTTTTCATTTTCATTTAGGTTAATTTTTAAAAAATTAATTTTTTATTTTAGCAATATTTTATTTTAGCAATAATAGACAAAATTGTCAATACATTTTTCAATAGAAATATACATTGGTTAATCAAGGTTTTAAAATGAACTATTAAGTAGATACAAGATATAACAAAAAAACAATACTATTAACTTTAACTTATTATTTTTAGTGCTTTTCAAATAAGTATTGTTTATTTATTTATCTTAATTTAAAAATAAATTTTCTTCAATTAGAGATTTTCAAAAAATCTTCGCCAACCAAATCTATATTCAAAACTGTATGATTAAAATTAATTCTTGAATAATCCCATGCAAATTTTTACTCTGATAATTCTAAATACGGCATCATTTACTTGTTTATCAAATTTTGGATCTTTCATTTCCTTCAACATTGAAGAGAAAAGCTTTCTTTCATCGGTCGGCATTAAAATTAAATCACAGCCTGCTTTGGCTGCCTGTAAAGCCGGAGAATCAAACTGCGTTACTCCTTCCATATTCATTGCATCAGTAATAATTAATCCGTTAAAGCCAAGTTTAACACGTAATAAATCTATTATTTTGGGTGAAATTGTACTTGGTAATCCCTCAGTATCATATTTTTCGTTGTCTCTGATAATAATATGTCCAACCATAATTGATATAACTCCGGAATCAATCATAATTTTAAAATTATTAAGTTCTTTCAAATCACCATTAATATAAACCATTTCTTTGTGACTATCTCCTTTTACATATCCGTGACCGGGAAAATGCTTCGCTGTAGAGATTAAATTATTGGACTGTGTTGTTTTTATAAAAGTAGAGGCTAAGCTTACTACTATTGAATCCTTATCTGAAAATGATCTGTTCGAAATAATTTCTTTATTAACATTTAAATCACAAACTGGAGCGTAATTTTGATTTATATGAAGATCATTCAATTCTTTTGAGATTGCATCTGCAACCTTAATGCAACCGAGTCTATCTTTGATAGAGCTTGTTAAATTAAATGTTGTAGAAAGATCGGTAATTTTTTTGTTGATAAGCGAAGGCTCAGCATCCGTAGAAAATAATAAAGGAAATATTTTTAACGAATCTCTCTTTGAATTATAATAACTAGTAATATTTTTTATTTCTGATTTACTGCTTCCTAAAAAAACTACTCCGCCAATTATTTTAGATTTAATTAAATTATCAATGGTATTTCTGTCTCTTCCATACTTTCCTATTGATGAAATAATCATTTGTGAAACTTTCTCTGAATCAGACATTTTTTCCAGAAATGCACCACAAATAGAGTCTAAACGTTTATCCTTTTTCAAAAAATCCAGTAATGAAAAACTGTCAGGAACATTTTTTATTTCTTCAGATGTAGGATGTGTTTCTGAAACTTTATCGGGCTCTTTCTTGCAGCCGGATAATAATATAACTAAAAATAAAATCGATGTTATTTTTCCAAATACTGACATGTTAAAATAATATTGCTTTTAATTGTTAAAATTTACAATTTTAAACTCAGAATAAATTTTTCCTTGAAATTTATAATTTAATTAAGTTATTTCAAACACACAAATTTCCGAGTCGCATTAGTATCTATTTGTACGATATCCAGTCAATTTTTTTACATTCAAAAAAAAATATTAAATGAAAATATTTTGCCCCCTTAATTTTCTTTTCATTATTTTTATATCTTCATTCTTTTTATCCTGCGGAAATGATTCAATCGAAAACAACAATGTTGAATTAATTTTATCATCCGATACACTTAATTATAAAGAGTATAAACAAGAAGTACCTTCCGATATTAATTTATATATAGATGTATCTTCATCTATGAAAAATTATCTCGGACAAAAAATCTCAAACGAGAAGAATTTAGTCCTTTTCGAAAATTTTATCAGAAATGTATTTAACTACAAACAATCAGCAGTTATAAATTTATACGGATTTGGAGATAGTGTCTATTTTATCGGAAAGAATAGGGAATTCATTCCAGACTTACTGGAATTTTCTACCTACAAAGAAAAATCTTCCCGAATTGATTTAGTATTAGAAAAAATAAAAGCAGATTCTTCAGCGGCTTTAAATTTTGTTATTAGCGATGCAATTTATGAGAATGGAGCGAATAACAATAATGATGACATTTTCATATTGAGCGATTACTTAACAAAATATATAGCTTCAAATAATTTAGTTGGTCTGATCGCAAATAAATTTGGATATTTTAGCACTACATTAAATAAAGTTTCCAGCGTTCCACTTTATATGTTTGTTTTTGGTAAGTACAATTACTTAAATTATCTCGTAAAGAATTATCTTAAAACTGGTCAGGATGTATTTTTAATTTCACCTGAGAATAATTTTAAGACCTCTTATTCCTTATCGGACAACCTTGAAGTAATTTCACCTTCCGGTAAGTATAGTGTTTTGGAAGTAAACAACTACGATAAACCTGTTGTAATTGACCTAAATTTTGACAGAGAAATCATCCACAAAGATTTAATGAAGTTAATAGCCGGAGATAATTATAATATTAACGTTTATGAGAAGAATCTAAACGATAAATTTGAAGCGGATAAAGAATGGAAAAACAGTTCTGTTAGCGATCCTAAAATTACCTTAGCTTCTAAGTTTGGGAAAGATTCTACAAAGCAAACTTTTACTTTAAAATTTGAAAAAAATATTAAGAAAAAAGATACCTATACAATTTACAAAATAGCTTTATCTTCAAATTTGCCAAAATGGATTCAAGATAAATATTCCAGTAATGATCCAGGTGAATTGGAAAAGACTTACAGATTTAATGATCTTTTCACAAATCTTCAAAACCGATTATCTTCTAACCCTGTACCACTGTTTACTTATTACATAATTATTAAATAATATCTTTTAAATAACCCCATGAATAAAATTGTTGAATATTTACTGAACTGGTGGGTATCCCGCCCGTCAAATATTTTACTGGGCGAATCTTCTGTAGCAATTTTGCCTCAGCAATGGAGTGAAATAAGTTATGTTAATGTCTTTGGCTTAACATTACTTCCAATAATCGCATCAATAATAATTTGCTATACTCTTACTCATAAAATGGGTAAATCTTTTTTGTTCCGCTGGTGGAAATTTAACATCATTACATCCCTTATCGTCGGAATTGCAATCTTTTTATTCTTATCATCAAAATCTATTCCATCTGGAAATATTGATGCAATCATTAATTGGCAGATACCGACATACATTATCGTCAATCGCAGTATTGTAGGTTTTCTGCAATCATTTATATACTATTATATTTTTAGTAGTGTACTAGTTAAAATTTTAGGCGGGGCTTTCAGTATACCAAAATTCAGAACGAATCTTGCTTATCCTTTTCCAAAATTATTTTAAAATAAATTTAATATGGCAAAGTATTACATTATAGGAATTGGTGGTAACGGCGCGTTAGCCGTTGAATCACTGGTTCATTTAGCTGCTACAGGTCTTGTAGGAGATAATGAGTTAATAATAAAAATAATTGATCCGGATGAAACAAATGAAAATGTGCAAAGAGCTCAAAGAGTAATACAGAATTATATATCAATTAGAAATTCAATGTCTCAGGATGTCCCACAATTTTTTAAAACTAAGATAAAGTATGATGGTGTATGGAATCCGAACAAAGGTGATAATATAAACTTAGAGCATGGTATTTCATACATTCAGATGAATAATGACCAAAGTATTAAATACAAATATTTGACCAATCTTTTATTTTCTGAAGAGAAAAGAAAAGAAAAACTAGATAAAGGTTATAAAGGAAACCCGATGATTGGTACAATATTTATGAAGGATTTTGAAGAAACGGATATATATAATGAAATGATATCAGAACCTTATTTAAACGTATTTGTTTTTGGTTCATTATTTGGCGGTACTGGTGCTGCAGGACTTCCCGTAGTCGGAAAATCATTAAATGATTATATCAAATCACAGGGAAAGAAATGTTATACAGGTGCTTCAATAATATTACCTTATTTTAATCTTCAACAGCCTAATCAAAAGCAAAGTGATAAATTCAGGGAACTTGAAATAAATTTAAAACCCGACTCTGATAATTTTTTACCTGCTATAAAATTTGCTATTCCGTTTTATGTAGATAAAGCTGAAGAAAAAGAAAACGGGTACGATGCCATATATTTACTTGGATGTCCGGATTCTTTTGAAAACTCCATGAGAGAATTTGCAATCGGCGGAATGGATCAGAACAACAAAAGCCATTATGTAAATTTGTATGCAGCTTCTTCATTCATAGATTTCATGAATAACAAAGAATATAATGATGAAAGTAAAGATACACGTTTTTATGCAACAAAAGTTGAAAAATCAAATGAGCATTTAGATTATAAAAATTTACCGCTCGTTTTTAATGAGCAGGCAGAAAAAAGAATGGAAAGATTCTATGTATCCGCAATGTTCTATCTCAAATACTTTCTTAAGACAGGAAAAGATGAACCCTCCTCGATGACATGGTTCTCAAATGATAAAAAGGGTCTCGGACTAAAGATTGATTTTTTCAATGATGCGTTTTCCGATAATTTGAAAGAATATTTTATAAAGTTTTTAACTTGGTTCGGACAAATCAGCAATAATACATTATCACTTAAAACTTTTAGTACAGTATTTTATAATGCTGAAGGGGACCGTATAGATATAGAATCTTTTACGGATGATAAAATTGGCGAATACTTAGTATGGAATGAAAACCCTAAGTACGGTTTTTTTAATAAGCGGCCGGAAATAAACCAGTTAAATGTTCATTTTGACAGTTCAGCAGAAGGCATTAAAAGCAAAGGTACAGGCGGTAACCACGCATTACTTGATATATTTTATGAAGGTTCATTTACATTTATCAAGAAATATTATAAAAATTAAATTTTAGAGAAATGTCCACAAAACCCCTTTTGTTTGAATTTGATAAATCTGGAAGCGAAGGTATTAACATTCCAATAGAAAATAAATGGAACGATATAAGTTCTAACTCAAACGTATTAAAAAATATAAACTTCGGCCAGGATAAAGAAGCTAAGAATAAAATAGAAGTTAAATCCATTCCTTCTCCCTACGCCAGAATGATATTGTTTAAGAATGCCTTTGAAGATCAGTATTTTCCAAAGGATAAGAAGTTAGAGATATTTGAGGATATATTAGATGCGATGGAAATGATATTTCTTCACAAAATAACTAAGTTTGACGATAAATTAAGAATTATGGACATTAATTTATCTACCTCTATTTCTGGAAATTCAACTCACAGAAAATATATAAAAACTCTGAATGATCTTTCGGAGACTTATAAGGTTGAAAAAGACGGAAGGCTTGAAAGGTATAATTCATTTTCAATAGTTTATTTGAATAACGGCCATGATAACAGCGAGAACATCATTGCGGGCACTTCACCCTACACCTGTTTTTTTACACCGGAAAAAATTAATGTAGCTATTGAGGGATATTTCGAATATGAAACACTAAAGAACGGGACAAAAAAACGTGTAATAAAATCTTTCTCAGAACGGAACAAATATTTTTTAAGATTCTTATTCGATTTTTATAAGAGATTGCCGGATTCTTCCAAACAGTTTATGACTGCGGTCGAAAAGAGATTTAAAGATTTTAAAGAATTTAATATTGAAGATATTCGCAGGCCATCAACTACAAATGGAATAAGAGATAATGTCACACAGGAAGAATACAGAATTACTATAATTCCAAATTTGAATTTTCCTCTTTATGATGGGAAAATTGAACTCAATAGTTATTACAAACTTTTACCTACGCTGAACTCAAAGGAAATTTATCAAAATTCAGGTGTAGAACTTCCTTTAGTATTAACGACAAATAATACTAATGAAGACTACTATGACGGAGAAAAATTTCCAACTAATTGGGATGTTATATTAAAGGAATCAATAGTAAACGATAAGAATACGGAAAGAAAAAATCTACCGGGCACAATTAAAAAGTATCCGTGGCTTGCCCCTATGACAGATTTCTTTGAAGAAAAATTAATAAAGTTGCCATATTCATTAGATTCAAAGTCTATGTATGATGGGGATAACAATAATATTAATAACTTCCCGTTTCTGATTCCATTAAGTGAAAAGTTTTTCGAGTATTTCAGACCTGAAGATATAGAAAAAATGTTATCTTACCGTCCGAATGTATCTGAAAATAATATAGAATCAGACAGCGTTGAATTGATTTTAAGAATCCCAATATACGGTTATACAGGAGACGGTAAAGATACTATTACAATAAAGAAATTATACTCGGGAGATAGCATTAATTATCAGTGCTTTACAAAAGATATGAGCACGGGACAATATATTAAAAATGGAATATATTCTGCTCTATGGCCTACAATACTAAATAATAAAAGTAATAATTTAATTGAAAGATATTACTTATTAGAGTATGAACATACGCGTCCAATTGATGAATATTGGAAAGATTCAAAGTTTTTTAATTATTTAACCGATGAAAACAATGTCACACATTTATTAGAAATTAAGAATACAAATAATTCTCATACAGATTTAATGAAGGAGAATCGTGATAAGCTAACCAGAATTTATTCATTGCGATATCCGCCCGAACTTATCCAAATGAACTCTATAAATGGTGCAAAGGGATACTTTCTTCCAAAATTTAATTCTTCCTACTCTAATATAGATAATTCAAGCAAAAGGAAAGTTTATGTCGGAATTGATTTTGGAACTTCAAATACAGTTATAGCTTATAAGGAAAATTTGGAAGGTAACGATATTAATTTAATGCCTATTACTTCATCTAATTTTTGCAAGTTTCACGGTAATACAACAAAGGATGGAGCAGGTCAATTTGAAATTGTCATTAAAATGTTCTTTGTGCCTTTCGAACATGGTATAAATGTAAACAACGAATTTCTAGGTAGACCTTTTTCAACTGAAGTGTGCTATTTTGCCGAATTGACCACTTTAAAGCATCCGATTTTACATGGCAATATTACATTCAACCGTTCAATACCAAAAGATTTAATGAATGAAATAAAAACTAACTTAAAGTGGGCTGGTACAGAACAAAGAAATGTGGAGTTGATCGCATTATTTTTTAAAGAATTAAAAGCAATTATTGAAAAATATTGCATTGAAAAAAGAATACCTGTTGCAAATATATCTTATAGGTACTCATATCCATTATCCTTTGATAATGACCAAATAGATAATCTCAATAAAATATTTGAGAGTTTTGGAGAGAAAACTAAATTGGATGAGAGTCAATGTTCAGTAAAATACTTTACAAAATTTGAAAAGGGAGTATTTGCTATTACAAACTCTTTCCCTGCAATAACTATAGATATTGGTGGCGGAACTTCTGACATTGTGGGATATAGACAAAACAAAACAATGTTTAAAAATTCCGTTTTGTTCGGAGGTCAGGATATTTTCAATGATATAATAGGAAATAACGAAATTAATAATCCTATTGTCCTCTCTTTAAAAAATTATGTACTAGATAAGGCAAATACCGATAGTGAATTAAGTTTTGTTTACGATAAAACTACTTTCCTAAAATATAAAGACAGCCACAGTTTATTTTCTTACATAGTATCCAGATCGGAATTCAATAACGTAAAAATAGGAATACATGAAACGGAGTTTTATAAGTATTTCAGATTGTTAATCCTCTATTTCTTCTCAGGTATTTTTTACTTTACTGCATTAAATTTAAAAAAATATTTATTCGAAAATAATAATTCTGAAAGTAATTTCAATAACATAGGAATTGGAATTGGAGGAAACGGTTCAAGGCTTTTGAAATGGATCTCTCGGGACGAAGACTGGGGTACTTTCACAAAAAAGAACCCTATCTACTCAACTTTCATAAACAACATTTTTAAAGCTGCCTTGGAGATAGAGAGTGACAAATTTAGTATTGAATTGAAGCTAAGCCAGTCACCCAAAGAAGAAGTTGTAAGAGGACTTCTGATAGAAGATAATGATGCTGACCTTACGAGTGGTAATGCTACCAATCAATTACTAACTGGTGAAAACCTGACTTTCAACTCAAACAGAATAGATAAATTTAGTCAAAGTGATTTAGTTAACAGGTCCAATTATGCTGAGCTTAAATTTGAAAATTTCAAAGAAAGTGAAATAAACAAATTTAATAATATATTTATTAAAAATTTCATGGACAATATGGGAGAATACAAAAAAGATTTGCAAAAAGCATATATAGAAAAATTTATAGAAATAATACAAAATACTGATGAAGAAAAATTATTATCAGGAACCAGTAAAATAATTCAATCTCATTTTGCTTTAAAAAACGCAACTATAGCAGATTACAACAACTCATACTTCATTACTGAAGTAAAAGCAATGATTGAAATAATAAAGGATGCATTAAGCAGTTCAGATTACCTTGGTGGAAAAATTTAATAAATCTAAAAATAATTTTATGAAATCAAATTTTTGCATGCTATTAGTTTTTTCTTTTCTGTTGATTTATTCTTCAATTTTTGCTCAAAAGACAGCAACTAATAGAGATCCGAAACAATCCCAAAATACAACCGGAACTACTAAAACGGATGAACAAAAATCTCTTCCAAAAAGTACTGAGAATTCACAAACCGGGGACATACCTGAAAAAAATACCAGGACTTTATCAGATTCTCTAAAGGATTTAAGTAACAGAATGGATGAAATAGATCGAAATGTGAATAAATTATCTAACAGCACAGAAAAACCATGGTTTGAGGGTATCGGAAATTCTACAGTGATAATGCTTATCGGGACTTTTTGTTTACTATCGTTAATAGCTTCAATAGTAGTGTTTTTTAGCAGTTCCTCTAAACACGCGCTTCTAAATCATAGAGTAAATAATATTCAAAAATCCACTCAAAGTTCTACACTGACAAATATTAACGATCCTAGTAAACGTCAGATATCCGAGATGAATGACATTATTACCCAATTAAAATTAGAGCTAAAAGATACAAAGGATAAAATGACAATGCAGACAGAAAAGATTGATGAATTAATAATCAAATATGATGCTACAAAATCTATTAACCATAGTGTTGAAGAAAATACACGAAGCCAGAAGCAGGAAGTTGAAAAATTAATTGAAAACCAAGTCGAGGAAGATAAGGGACAATTTTTTAATGTAGAATATTTTGTTGAATCAGGATTAATTAAATTCCGACAAACTAATACAAGTACTCCATTTTATATACAGAAGTTTAAAGATAAATCTTTACTCACAATTAATGAAACTGTTTATGCTTCAACTTATTCGGAATCTATAGAAAAATGTTTTAAAGTGAGAGGAAGAATGACTGGGCAATATAGAAATATAACTCCCGGAAATTGTAAATATGATGAGTTTACAAAAACCTGGAAATTAGAAAACACAGGTGAAGTAGAAAGCATTTAAAGCAAAGTAAAAAGCAACCCCTAACCTTAAAATAAAAATTAAATTTGTTTGATTTTATTTTAACACTTTCGCAAAGCGAAGCGATTTTCATTCCGCTTTTATTTGGAGTAGTTATATATGCTCTTAGCTACTTTTTACATTCCACATTCCATAAAAGCAACATTTCTTTAATTTGTCAGTTTGAGGAATCCAATACAATTTTTTCAAATCGACTCTTTACTTCTATTGATCGTTACAATAAGTCAATATTTGATTTAGCCGGCAACTACTATTATTCGTCACAGCTTTATTTCGATTCATTTTTAAAAACTGAAGAACCTCTATTCAAAAATCTTATTACATTAGATAATAATTTTGCTTTGGAATTAAATCAGTGTAAATATCTCCATTCTGATTTGATAAAACTTTTCAAAGAATTTTCTGATTTTAAAACGTCCCAATTAAAGATTGCCCGAGAAATTTTCAGCATTTATGAGACTGGATTGGAAAAATTTCATCTGAATTATATTAATCCACAGAATATTTATTTAAGAGACATCGCTTTCAAAAATAATGCATTACAATTTTCATTTAAAAAAGAGCAGATAAATAAATTCAACTTAGCAATACTAAATATTGAAGATGAGTTGAAGTTACTGAAAAATACTTTTAATTATATCAATGTATCATTTAAGTTTTATGATAATGTAGATTTAAAAGAGATTCGGATTCTTTCAAAATATGTTGCAGATCAATTATATGATTACACTAGCAATTATTTCAGGAATATTTACCAGTATTTTTCCGATTACATTAACAAATTGAATACAGCAATAGCATTTTACATAAACAGTTCTAATATATACTCATTTAAAGTACTTTATTCCTATGCAATAGATGAATTTAAAAATATAAATGGTATAGATGAATTCACCAGAATAGATTTAGTCGAATATTCAAAAGATAAATCAAAAATATTTTTAAAAAAAACAATTCGACCCCAAAACAACATGTTTGTTAAGGAAACGAAAGGGGAATACGAATTATTGTCAACTCAATTATCAAAAATTAGTTTAGGACTTTTAAATGAACTATTTGAAATAAAAACTGACGGAGACCCCGAATATATTGTATTACAGAATCCGGTATGTTCAAACTCGATGGATAATTCATTTGAGTTACTAAAAAAAGGAAAATTAAAATAATTATATGGGTGAAAATTCTACATTAAACATTATCATATTTATTGCTTTAAGCGGGTTAGTCGGATTTAGTTTAGTTTTTTATTTAAAATACCTAATCACTCAATCTAATAAGGATTTAATCGGTGGCCTTATCGAAGCTTTTAATAAGGTTAACCAGATTAATGTAGATAGGTTTGATAGTTTTGTTGATGATCTTAATACGAATTTTAATAATCATATACTTGAAATTCAAAAATTTACAAGTCATTTAAAAACCGAAACAGATAATTATTCAGAAACAGTTTCTAAATATCGAAACTCGATAAATCAAATTAATGAAAAAAGTGTCCAATTAATTGAACTCAATAAACAGTTTTCAAAAGAGTTAAGAGAGTATTCATTTAAGGATTTACAACAGGTCACATCTACTCTGAGAAATACTCAGGAATCATTTAATAAAATAGAGTCATCATTCAACAAGCATTCTGAATCTGTCAAAGAAATGCTCTCTGGATTTTCAAATTTCCAAAAAAACTTACAGAATTCAGAACTAAATGTACAAGCAATTCTGAACTTAAATGCAAATGTAGAACAAGTTACTAAAAATTTTAAAGAAACCTTGGTTCAAATCCAAATCGTTTCAAATTCAATTTCGGCTTTATCAGAAGGAAAGATGAAATTATTGCTTGAAGAAATTACTTCTGTATTACCTGAAATTAGAAAAGAAGTTACAAAATATTCTTCCGATATTTATGGTAAATTCAGTGATTCATTAGATACACTTACTACAGTTTCGACAAATTTAAATAGCATTACGAAGAAATTTGATGAAATTTCAAGTGGTAATAAAAAAGATCCTGCAACCGACACTTTTCTTCAATGATTATAGAAAAATTTGTTGAACAATATACTTATGAATTATTTTACACTAATACTATTACAGGCAGCACCTGGCGGAGATATAGGTTCGATAGTTTCATCACTCTTACCATTTATTTTAATTGTTAGTGTAGTACTGTTAGTTATTAAGTTTAGAAAGAAAAATTCAAAAAAAAGTCTTTCCTCAAAATGTAAAGAAGAATAACAATTATGATAGTTGGGTATCAGAACAAGCAATACCTACTTACAACAATGATATTTCTAAACCTCAAAATCCGATAGAAACATTAACGCCAAGTCATATTATACAAATTAATAAAGAAATTATTTCAGGAATTACTTCGAAAGAATTCATAGAGGAAATGAACAAGTATAAGAAATTGTTTGAAAAAAACATGCTCAGTTTCACGGAATATTCAGAGATGAAAGCTAGTTTAATTAATGAGATTGAAATTAAAGGAGTGTCAGGGAGTAAAACGGATTTTCTATTAGATCTATCAGAAATTAAAATAGATATTCTTACATCGGAGGATATATATAGAATCAAGAGCTTACTTGGTATGACAAAATAAATCATTCAATTATTTCCTATAAAGAGTAAAAATATGGACGTTGAAGTATTTATTCAAAGAATTAATGATTGTAAAAAATTATACGATGATGGAATTTATACTTACTCGGAATTTTTGGGACATAAGACCAGGCTAATTAAAGAATTAATGGGTTCCCAAATCAAGCTCAATGAGATTGATTTTCTATTAAAAATTAATCCGTTGGTTAAGGACTTCCTATTAACTCATGACGAGTTAATGCAAATAAAACTTGACATTACTCGCATTAACAAATTAAACCAAAGTGAAACAGTTCGACCTTTATCGATATCTAATACAAAATCATATATTGATTTAACAAATTCTGAGTATTATCAAGAACCTAAAACGAAATTTAATCGACCATTAACACAAACTTCTGTTCCGAATAATACAAAGCATAAATTTGGACCTCGTTTTGTTTTGATTTTACTATTTACCATTATTTTAGCTTCTTTAATCATATATTTTAAAACCGTAAAAGAGAATCCTGAAACAGTAAATAAATCAAATTCGGAAGTACTAGATAACAATCAATCCAATTTAAAAAGTTATTCAGATATTACAAATTCTGTAAATGAATCTGATAAAATTTCAAAGAAAATTTATGATATACTTAAAATAACGGAATCTAAGTCTGATAATCTGAAATCATATTATTCCCAGACAATAGATTACTACACATGGGGTCTCACACCCATTGATAAACTTTGGATAGATAAAACTTTATTTTTTAAGAAATGGGATGAAATTAAATTAACAATGAGTAATCCAAAAATTCAAAAAACTTCCTCAACTTCCTATCGAGCATTTTTTGACAAAGAATTTGAGACAAAAAACTTTAGTAAAAACATACTTTATAAGGGTAAGGTGAAAAGTATAATGGAATTCGACTTGAATAACGGGGAATGGTTGATTAAAACTGAAAAAGATGAATCAAGTTATTATACTGAAAAACGAAAAATAAAATAGTATGACTTCTCAAATATTCATAAATAAAGTCAGGAAAAATAAAAAACTTTATGACGAGGGAATCTACAATTACACTGAGTTTACTCAACAGACAGATGAAGTAATAAATGAGCTTCAATTTAAGGATATGAAACTTAACAAAGAAGATTTCCTACTTGATATTTCATCTTTAGTTTCAGAGACTTTAATAAATCAGGAGCAATTAACAAAAATTAAAGAATTAATTTCAGAAAAGGAAAATGAATCAGAACAAAAAATAAATCAAGAGCCAGAATTTATTCTGAATAATGAACAAAAGCCAGAAGAAGAAAAATTCTACGAAAGAGTTAATCCTACTTCAAACTATCAACCGAAACAAACTGTACCTGTGTTTAATCCTTCTCAACCAATCAGTCAAAAGACGACATCAAATTCAAATGCAGGTGTCTTTCTGACAGTTTTAGGCGTCGCTATTGTGGTAGTAATTATTTATTTCGCCTCAGGATCAAATAAAAATGTAACTTCAAGTACTAAAACTACGAGTCAAAATTCAAGTTCTAATACTAACTCTAATACTAATACTAATACCCCTTCTAATACTTCAAATAATACTCGTGAGATTCTTTCCGAACCCTGCAAAACCGTAAATGATTGGGTTCTGTATCTAGGCAGTCAAAATTATTATAAAGCCTATAATCTGATGAGAGGAAAAAAATGGGGAGATTATAATTTTTTTAACTCCACAAAATCATATGGAGGAATCTCCAGAACTAACTTTATTTCATGCTATACTTCCTCAAACGGAAGTTATAATTCTGAAGTAATAGCAGAATATGAAGCTTATGACCCTTATAATAGTGATGGTAAATACAAACAAACTTTTTTTCTTGAGAAAATAAGCGGTAGTTGGTATATAAAAGATATTAAGAACATTGACAGAACAATTTACCGCGAAAAATAATGGATATAATTTCCTTTAGCATATTAGCAATAGTTTTTCTATTTCAGATAATTTCTTTTTCAAAAACTTTACGGTTAGTAAATAAATTGAAATATTTTTATCCAAAATCTGAAAACCTAAATACCATTACTGATTATGATCCAATTTCTCAGTATGATAAAATTGTTTTAAATACCGATTCAGGATATGATGAATTTAAAAAAGTAATCGAATCTACAAATAATTTCTTAAAAAGAAGTAAAGGTTCAGCCGCAGATTTTAATATAATAAAAGATATCTCTGAACGTGAATCTGATAAAATTGAAAGAGCAATACTTTCACTCATACCTTCTCCTATATACATTGGTTTATTAGGAACCATGATTGGAATTTCAATTAGTCTGTGGCGTATAACTTTCCCCATAAATGATACTTCTATACAGCATTTAATCCAAGGTGCCTCTGTTGCAATGTTAGCAAGTGCCAGCGGAATTTTATTAACTCTAATTTGCAATTCAATTGTTTTCAAAAAAGCAAAATATGACAGAGATGAGTTAAAAAATGAATATTATACTTTTTTACAGAATCAACTAATGCCGGGATTGTATAAAGATATGAATAACAGTTTAATGAATATTCGGGGAGTTTTAGATAAATTTAATGAGGAATTTAATGTTAATTTTTCACATAATATTCATACGTTTAAAGAATCTATTTCACTTATTTCGGTAAACTTGCAAAATCAAAAAGAGTATTTAATTGAATTAAAAAAACTTAAGCTGACTGAAATTGTAAAATCAAACAAGGAAATTCTTGATAAGATAAGTTCAACTTCTACAAAGTTATTTGATAAAATTATTTCAACTACTGATAATTTGTTAGAAACAGTTGATAAAACTAAGGCTTTTTTTAATGAATTAAACGCAATTGCTGAACAATCAAAGACTCTTTTTACATCAATGCAAAGATCTACGAAGAGTCTCATAAAAACTTTTGATGACGTAACAGGGTTAAAGGATAAATTAAGCCGTATATTTGAGCATACAGAGACAAATTTAGAAAGATCAAATCGATTAATAGAATTTTTAAATTCCTACTACGGAGATTTACAGAAAATTAAAATAGATTCGGAAATTCTAATGAAGAACTTGAATAACGGGATAGAAAAAATTTCAAATGAATACATAGGAACTCTTAAAAGCATGAATCAAACTAGCTTAAATGATTTAAATTTTTCACGAAATGAATTTGAGGAAAAAATAGGGGTACAAATGAAACATAACTTAGAGTTTATAGAAGAAACCAGAAGAATCAATGAATCATTTATTGAAAACAATATTTTACCTGTAAACTTAAATATTATAAAAGAGGAAGTAAATTTTATTAAGGTTTCTGTGAGTAATTTTAATGCCATTCAAGAAACTGTTAAAAATAATTCAGGCAAAATCGAGAATATGAAAAGTGAAATAGATACAAAATTAACAGAGATACTTAACGCAACAAAAGAAAAGAAAAAAGGATTTTTTGCAAAACTATTTGGATCATAAATGTTAAAAGAATCATCCGAAGATTATTTTTGGCCAGGATTTGTCGATTTAATGACATGCTTATTTTTCATCGTGCTTGTACTTTTCATTTTAAGCTATAATCAGTTTTCCCAAGAAAAAGAGAAATATAAAATTAAAGAAGAAGAGTATAATAAAATAGAAGAAATTAAGAATAACCTAAAAGTATTAATGGCAGATAAGAAATTTTTTATATATGAAAAAGAATATAAACGATATCGTCTATCCCAACAAATATTGTATTACAAAAGTAAATCCAAGATAGATAAGCAATCTATTCCTGATTATGAAAATATAAAAACTTCATTGCTTGAAACAGGAAATAAGTTGAAAGAAATAATTGAAAAATTAAAAACTCAAAAAGAATCTGATGATAAAATGAAAGATTTATCATATCTGGTAATCATTTCTGGTCGTTCTTCAGATTTACCAAATAACGATAAAGTATATAACTACCAGTTAAGTTATATGAGAGCATTTGAATTGTACAACTTCTGGATTGAAAATATTAATTTTGATTTAGATGATGAAAAATTGCATAAGTTAGTGGATTTTCAAATAGCAGGTAATGGTATCGGCGGCATTGGTAGATTTCCAAAATATGATGATAATAAGGATTTTGATCAAGATTCAGAGGAATTGAATCAGTCATTTTTAATACAGATAATTCCAAAGATTGGGGAAATGAAAGTAGAATGAAAATGAATTTATTAAATTAAGCATAGCGACAAAATAAAGTCTTAAGGATAACTCAGAAATGAGAACGGTAATGAATTCATTAACAAACAACTCTGGTAACTAAATTGATTTGTATTCCGTTAGCAATCCTTTAGCAGATTTACCATTTTTGTGTCAAAATTCTATCTCTTAGTTGAGTTAAAAATTGAAAAGCAGAAAAATATTCGAAAATTTATTTGTCGAAAACCCTGAGAGTATCTCATTAATCTTCCCACTCTTTCTCCAAACCATTAAAGCTTTTTCTAATATTCTGTCTAAAGAGATACTTCTGCAATAAGGGCTTTTAACTGGCTGTTCTCTTTTCTTAATTCTCCTACCTCAATGCTTGTTGCTTCCCTTGCCGTATCTCCCTGCAATCTTTTCTTTTCTGCTTCAAGAAAGTCCTTGCTCCAGTTGTAAAATAAATTAGGGTTTATGCCTTCTTGTACGTCTTCTGAACCTTTTTGGACACTACAGTTATAAAATTAATAGATAGATTTAGTATTATTAATAACGTTATTTGATTTGTTATTGATTGAGTTATTAGTTTGGCTATTACAAATGTTCTTTAAAATTAGATTTCTTCTTAGTTCAAGAGTCCTTATTTAACTGTCCCTTATTAGGGCTTCGCTTTAGTTGCTGCCTAAGTTGTTGCTAAAGTTGTTAACTGAGTTGTTTGATATTCAACAGTATTCTTTATGATGAAAATGCAACTTGCCACATTCCGCTAGGAAGGGGATTTGCATCATGTCTTTTAAACGATTAGGAGCTTACCAGCAATGAAGAGCTTAAAAAAGGCGGCTGTAATTATTCGCTTGTACATACTAATTTATGATCGCCTCACTTAAAATTAATGTAAAGGCTATACTCAAAACAGGAGAAGAGATTGCAATAATTACAAATGGTAAATTTAATATAGATTAAAAAATAACAGACTCCTTATTATTAAAGGAGTCTGTTATTAACTTAATTATCCTTTGTGTATTATTGCTTCATTTATTGCTTTTACAATATTGTCCACATATTCTTTATCTTTGGACTCAATCCCTTTTTGTTCTCCCGCATTTGTGCCAAGATAAACAAAATAAGTAGGTTTTTTGTTCATAAATAAATAAATCCCAAATGCCATTAACCCTAAACCGATTATGCCGGCAATTATTCCTCCTCCTTTTCCAACACAAAATCCGGTCATTGCAATTAATAATCCAATGATTAATAAGACGATATCTCCTCCATGGCTTGGGGCTATTGAATGGCTTCTTACTGAAGAGATATTCCGTAATGCAAAAGTTAAGTTCGGCATTACAATTCTTGAGGAAGTTACTGTTACAAGACTGTCATTGTAGAAATTTATTTCTTCCATTTTAGGGGTATTTAGTTTGTGAAATAATGTATTATAGGCACTTAAAATTTAAAAAAATATAGATATAGTTTAAAGTACAAATTTACTTATCAATTAAATAATATACAATATGAAAAAATTAATATTATTCGTTGTTCTATTCTTTGCAGTAACTACATTGGTAAATGCCGATGGAATTACAAGAAGAGTTAAATTTCAAAAAGGCCAGTTTGCAGCAACTTTTGAGGGCGGAGTAATTCTATTTTTTGTTAACGGAAAACGGCAAAATTCCCTTGCATGGATTTCTCATATTGATCTCATGATTATCATTGCGAAATTGAACAATGTCTTGCAAACATTTAGCATTCCGTTAACAGCATAGTTATCTTTTCCTTTATGCTGACTATCTTCCGATACTATAAGCAGGAAAGTATTTATATCCTTTTTACGGATATTATTATATGCACATCTCCAAAGTAATTTAATAATTGAGAATAATATCTTTTGTTGTCTTTATAATAATCAACTGTCTTCTTCACTCTTGTACGTCTTCAGAACCTTTTGGACACTTCAGTTATAAAATTAATAGATAGTTTTAGTATTAGCAGTAATGTTATCTGATTGATTACTAATCGGGTTATTAGTTTGGTTATTGTAGTTGTTCTTTAAGTTTAGCTTTTTTTAGTTCAAGAGTTCTTCTTTTAATCTTTTCTCTTCTTGCAATAATTTCTCTCTCCCTTCCATAGAGCACATCCTTAGGTACAAGATTCTTAATTGATTCATGATATCTGGAGTTATTGTAATATTCTGTAAATCGTCCTATCTCTTTCTCTAATTCCTCAGGCAGATAATAGTTTTTAATCGATATCATATTCTTCACGGTTCTGTGATATCGTTCGAATTGTTATAGTTAAGATAAGAACTTGATAGCAAATTGATAGCAAATTGATAGCAACTTTAGGCAAAATATGGTAAAAGTTGGAAAATACAGGAAATTTGGTCATTGCAATTGTTGTAAAAAACCCATATTTTAGATGTTTTACCAATGGAGTCGTAGTTCAGTTGGTTAGAACGCCTGACTGTCACTCAGGAGGTCGCGAGTTCGAGTCTCGTCGATTCCGCAATAAAGCAAAACCCGATTTCACTTCTCGGGTTTTTCTTTTTATACTTATTATTTATATTCCTTTAATGTTTTAGCTTCGGAAGTTTTAAAATA
>JBGAGG010000002.1:82500-443208 GCA_044226845.1 Ignavibacteria bacterium | reverse complement strand
CACAAAGCATGTATATCAGAGTGCACCCATCCGCCTTCCGTAGATGCATCGAACCACGATTCACCCGCATCATCACTTATCGATAAATTAAATGCAGGTCTGTATAATCTGTTCGAGTTAGTCGGGTCAACTGTAAGCAATGAAAAATAAAATGGTCTTGCTGTTACATTTGATGACGAGCTTTTCTTCGTCCATGTTTCGCCGCCATCGGTTGATTTAAACAGAGCAGTATTCTTTGCCTCTGCTATTGCATAAATTATTTTTGAATCAGAAGGAGACATTGCTAAAATTATTCTGCCTAATATTCCGTCTGTAAATCCTTTATCTATTCTGTTCCACGTTGCGCCGCCGTCCGTGCTTTTATAAAGTCCGCTGCCCTGCCCTCCCGAGCTGAACGACCACGGCTTTCTTCTGAAATCCCACATAGATGCATAAACTGTATTCGGGTCCTTCGGGTCAACCATTACATCAGCGCATCCTGTTTTATCGTCAATAAATAAAATCTTATTCCACGTTGCTCCGCCATCCATAGTTTTGTACAAGCCTCTATCGGGCGAATCTCCCCATAGCGGTCCCGGCGCTGAAACATAAACTATATCCGAGTTAGTCGGGTCAATTATTATTCTGCTTATATGTTCCGTGCCGTCAAGCCCCATCTTCTTCCACGTCTCGCCGCCATCAACAGTTTTATAAATTCCGTCGCCGACAGATACACTGTTTCGCATATTCGATTCTCCCGTTCCTACCCATACAGTTTCAGGATTTTTCTGGTCAATTCTTAAATTGCCGATTGACTGAGTGTGCTTATCGAAGACGGGCTTCCAAAGCGTTCCGCCTGTTATAGATTTCCACACGCCGCCTGCCGCTGAGCCTACATAAATAATACGGCTGTCTTTATTGACAGCGTCAATTGCAGTTACTCTTCCGCTCATCACCGTCGGGCCGATATTGCGCCCTTCGAACATTCCGAACGTAGAAGATGTAACTTTTACCTGTGCAAATAAATTAGTTGAAATACATAAGATGAGAAAAAGAACCGAGAGAACTCTTCGCATATAAATTGAGGTTTGTTATTAGATTTTAATTTATACGTAAAATATCTTAAAAGAGTTAGAAAAGGGAGGGAGAAAAGATGGGGGATATAAAAATAGTGTTTGAAATTTACATTATCGAGCTATTTCTGGTCTCCTTACCAACAATAGCGATTTTATAAGAAGATAATGCATACTCACTTTGGGAATTTTTAATCTTAATTCCATTATGCTATTATCTTTTAATTTCATTTTCAAACTTTTCAAGTATATACTGCCGCTGATGAAATTTTCCGGATTCTTTTGCCTCTTTGAAAATTGCATAATCCGGTTTCGCCCCTTTTTCTTTTGCAGTAATAAGCTCTTTAAAAAACTTCAATGAGTTTTCAACCGACTTGTAGTACATTTCAGGAATCTCTTTGCTTTCCCTTAATAACTGGCGGAGTGAAGCAATTAACGAGAGCGCCGGCTCATAAGCTTTCAGCTCTATGTAGTTCATTATGTAATAAATCTGTACATCAATTTTTTCGCGGATGTGATTTATGGGAAATCTGTTAAAATGCTCCAGCGATTTTTCAAAGCTGCCTTTGTAAAAGTTCAGAATGCCCTGTGAGTAATCCATTTCATGCTGACGCTGTTCTGTCTTAAAGCAGTTGATATACTTGTTCAAAAAGTTTTCAGCCCATTCAAATTCTTTCAGTGCAACAGCAGTTTTTAAAATTGAACGGAACTCAAATACTAATATCTCTTCGAATGATTCATACTCCTCTATTTTTATCGAGCAGAACAACTTTGCCAGCTCAAAAAACTCAGTGTTATATTTATCATCAATTGGTAAAAGCCATAGTTTTATAACATCAAAAGCAGCGTAGAAGATATGGATTTTTTCAAAATCTTCGAACTTATCAATATTATCGAATATTAGTTTTTTCAGTTCGTAATACTGCTCAGCGCTCATTTCAGAGGCAGAGTATTTATAAAGCAGATATTCAATTTTTAAATAATCGGTAAATTCGTTTCCGTTTTTTTTCAGCTTGCTTAAAAACTCTTCCACGTCGAAAGTTGAAAGAAATGAATTTATCATCTTGCTTTCATCTTCTTTGTGTTTGTTTATCTTATCCAGAATTTTATATGTTGTCGCAAAATTGAAAAGGACTTTAAAGAAGAAGCTTATTAAATTATCCGTCTTGCTATCAAGACTTGTGAAATACTCTTTGGTGTGTGATTTATTTGCAAATGCAAGATTGCTGTTGAAATTTGATTCCATCCTGAAATTATAAAAGAAATAATCAGGACCGATAAGCGCACGTTTATTTTCTTTTTTGGTGTTTTCTCTTATTATTTTATTTGCGTATTCGTAGCATTGCGCATTTGAAATTCCTTCCACCTGAAACATATAATAAAAATCCTTGTTACGTTCAATTTCTAACTGAGTTATAAAATCCCGGACTAACCGCGAGAACTCAGAATATAAATTTCTTATTGTTTGCTCTTTGTAAGTTTTTCCTTTGTAGATTTTTTTGAACATCCTCTCATAGCTTAACTTCTCTTCCGGGAAATTGGGATAAATCTTTGCAACTTCATCATAAATTTTTGACATAATCTCAATTGAATTATGAAAGGGAGAATTTATAAAATCTCCAAGCCGTTTCAACTGTTTTTTATCAAGGTGTTTTAAAACATCAATTGTATTGGGGTTTAACATTGAGTTTTTCGGTTAAATTGATTTCAGTTTATTTAGTAATAAACAATGATTTATAAATATAATCTGCTCTTAAATTTATATTTTTTTCAGTAATTTCGGCAAATTTCTCTTTGTAATCAATACTGAAAGGGTATAAATTTGCCCTAAATTAATCAAAACTTCATGACAAAAATTTTAATCATTTTCTCAGCCGCAATATTGCTTCTCGCTAAAATCAGCACGGCTGCTCCGATATCGGGAGTTAAGTTCATAGGGGGCGCCGGCGCTGACTATACTACTATTCAGGCAGCGTTTACTGCGCTTAATACAGACGGAGTTGACGGAACCGTTACTTTAAAAATAATGAGCAATTATTCAGCAGCCGAAAGTTACCCGATAAGATTTGGAGTTATTCCCGGCGCATCAGCAGTAAACTCAGTTACTCTTATGCCAAATGATGACATTGTAACAACGATAAATTTAAGTTATACAGGTCCTAGCAATATGATAGAATTCAATGGAACAGATTACGTTACAATAGAGGGCAGACCCGGCGGAACAGGCACAGCCTACAAGCTTCAGTTTTCATATTTAATTCCTTTATCTGCTCAGGCAAATCTTATCAGCATGTACGATGATGCGTGCAGCAATACAATAAAGTACTGCCGTTTGTATGGCTCAGTTTCCTCAACATCACTGGGATTAATTTCCATTGGAAATTCAAGCCTGGCAACAGGTAATGATGATAACACAATTTATGGAAACAATATCAACGGATACGAATTTCTCGGCGCGGGAATTACAAGTACGCAGGTAGCAATAAACTTAATTGGAACAGCGGGCAAATCTAACGACAGGACTATAATCAAAAGAAATCTTATTCACGATTTTACAAATTACGGAGTATTGCAGAGCGCAACAGGTGCAGGAGATAACACAGTTCTTGATAGTAACAGTTTTTATATGTCTGCAAGTTCAGGCATTCCCGCAAGTCAGTCATCAACTTACTATTGCATTAGTTTGAATGGAGGGAACGGTCACAGCGTTACTAATAATTTTTTAGGGGGAACAGGAGCGGAAGCATCAGGCGGAAATTCAAATCAAACTATAGCGCAGCCGCTTATCAGAGGAATTTATTTGAATGTAGGTAATACGAGCACTACAAATGTTCAGGGCAATATCATTCGTAAGTTAACTACTTCAAGTCAGACAGTTACTTCAGGCGGCTCTAATATCGCCATTGAAGTTGCAGCGGGCAGAGTTGATATAGGTACAACTTCGGGTAACACAATTTCTGATAATTTTATTTCAACAAGGAACGGATTTATAAGAGGAATATTTATAATATCCAATGACACCATCAGAATTCATAACAATACTATTGCTTCTTTAACACATACAAACACTTTAGCAACCGGCGGAGTATGCTGGGGGATGTACACAGCGGGTACGGGATTTCTATCAATACAAAACAATGCGCTTTCATATATCATAAGCAGCGCGAAAAATACCGATGCGAATTTTCCCGGCTGCATTGGAATTATTAATGATAATAACCACGCAAATGTTACAATTACAGGAAACAGCTTCAACTATTTAGGAATAAACAATAGTCCTGCTACTAATACGTGGTCAACCGCAATTGTAATGAATCCTTCAGGAGGCACGGGCAAAGGAACCATTTCTAAAAATTTAATTTTTGGATTTGCAAATTCTTCAACCGGTACAGGAAACGGTAACAAGGCAATTTACATAAATGCAGGCAGCTACAATATTGTAAATAATGCGGTTTACATTCCTGTGATTTACAGAAATTTTATTAATCAATACGGCATTTGCATTAACGCAGCTTCAGGTAATACAAACAATGTTTTTAATAATACTATTATGATCAGCGATTCTTCCACAGGAGCAGCTAACTGTTCGGCATTTTTAAAGTCAGGTGCAGGCAGAGTTAACTTTTATAATAATCTTATTTTCACTAAAAGATATTCTGTCTCCGGGAATAATTTTGCAATGGAAGTAACCGACACTAATTCTTTTTATTCAAACTATAATTTCTTCTCAACTGAAAATTCTTCGCTTGTTTTCAAATGGCTTACAACATCCTATAGTCTTGCCGGATTTAAAACAGCTTCGAACAAAGATACAAATTCTAATTATGTTCAAAGCAGTGATATAGTTTTATCAAATTTTATATCCACTTCATGTCTGATAAATAACGCTTACTCTTACGTATGGTATGTAAAGGGCAGAGGAATTTCAAATCTTACTCCTGCTGTAACAGATGACAGAGAAGGAAACAGCCGTTCTACTTCATTAGCATCCGGTCCTGTTGATATTGGATGTGATGAAATTACAAATTCCCCAGCTGCACCTTTTTCCATAACTGCATCGCCTGCACCCGTACTAAACGGCACGTCGTTTTTCAATTATCTCAGTTCTAATGTTGTGAGTTTAAACTGGGGAAACAGCGGGACAGTGCCTGATTCTTTATCAATGCAATTTTACAGCGGAGTTACTCCTCCGGGTGCAGCATCGTTCAGCACTTACAAAGGTTACTGGCATATAAATGCTTACGGAGGAGACTCTTATACTTATAACTTAACTTTAAAATATGACGAAAACTTACTTGGAGAAATTCCGAACGAGTCAAAACTGGTTCCTGCCAAATCCGAAAATGGTGTTAGCTATACTCCATATCAAATTCAGGGAACAGGAGCAGGACAGTTTGCGATTGACACAAACAGCAACACAATCACAATCTATGGATTGACATCGTTCTCTTATTTCACTCTCGGAAATTCAGACTCTCCCCTTCCCGTTGAACTAAGCTCGTTCACTCACACATTAAACAAAAGAGATGTTGAACTGAAATGGGCTACTTCTTTTGAAATAAACAATGCAGGATTTGAAGTGCAAAGAAAAAAAGAATCAGGTGATTTTATTAAAATTGCTTTTGTAGCGGGCAAAGGAAATTCCGGGACTCTTAATAATTATAACTATTCGGATAGATTTCTTGAAAGCGGAAAATACTATTACCGTCTTAAGCAAATTGATTTAAACGGTAATTACAAATATTATGACTTAAATACTTTTATTGAAATCGGAACACCTTCAAAATACAATTTGAGCCAGAACTATCCTAATCCATTTAATCCGCTTACAAGAATTAATTACGATTTACCGGCTGCAAATTTTGTCTCCATTAAAGTTTATGATGCTCGTGGATGTGAAGTACAAACATTAGTAAACCAAAAACAAAATTCAGGAAGCTATTATATAGATTTTAATGCAGCTTCACTCTCAAGCGGTATTTACTTTTATAAAATTGATGCAGGAGATTTTAAAGAGACAAAGAAAATGGTGTTAGTGAAGTAGACACAGATTACACTGATTTGAAATGATAATTATGATAATATCAGTCTTTCCTCTTCTCAACCCGGGAGGAGGAATTTACTGACGGCTGCAATGTGCATCAAGGGTTATTTATCAGAATTAAATTTGTGTCAACACATAAAAAAATAAATTTACCTATTAGTATTAATAGGCAGCATCTGCTTTTATAATTAAAATAGTATTGTTAAATTATCCGTGCGGAAATTGTTAACCACCCCTACCCCCTCTTTAGTTAGGAGGGGGAAAACGGCCTTCCGCCGTTGTTGGTCTTCTGACCAACAACCACCAATACCGGATGGCTGTTTGTGAAAACACCAACAGCGGCGAGTCAAAAAAATCAGACCATTAAATATTTGCGGTTATGAAAATCACGAGGAGAATCGCTGGCGAGAATTATGTCTGAGCGAGCAAAGCGAAGCGAGTTCAGTAACCCCATCCTTTTGGATGAGACCGGAAATCATACTTGAAATACCCCCCTCCTTAATAAGGAGGGGGAAGGGGGTGGTTAACAAATTCATGTTTTGCCCTAATGGGCATACTTACATTTTTATTGTCCCCACCCTAAAGAGCCTGTCCCGCACTTGATGCGGGAGTGGGGTTTCGTTTGATAATAATGTTATTTTGCAGAAATCCGTCAAAAATCCGACGAAGGAGAGAAAATGAATTTATCTGTATTGAAAAAACAACAACGGTTTTACGTTCCCACGATGGAGTGTAGGAACGAGGGGAAAAATATGACAATAATGTTACTTTGCAATTAGCAGTTAACAGTTAACAATTAACAATAATCAGAAATCCGTCAAAAATCCGACGAAGGAGAGAAAATGAATTTATCTGTATTGAAAAAACAACAACGTGGTTTTTAAATCCGACTATTTTCCGACCAAATGAAAAATATTTTTCGTGTGGTTTTGAGATTTTGTGTTTTTGTGGCAGAAAGAAAATCCGACTATTTCCCGACCAAATGAAAAAACAATGTCGGACTATAAAAAAAGCCGTTACCGGAAAAAAATCCGATAACGGCAAAATAAAATTATATTAAAACAATATTTATTTCTTTTCAGGCATTACGTAGTCTGCATCTTCAGTCGGTACATTCAGAGTCATTGACTCAATCACAGCCTTCTGGTCTCCGCCCATAGGAGAGTCAGGAGCTTTGATATCAACTGACCATGGATATAAAAAGCCGTCCGTAGCCTTGTAATTGCCATAAAAAACGTCCATTGCAACCTCTTTTTCGCCCATTTTACGCTTTGAAGATTCCTTCAAAAGCAGGTAGCTTGTGGCATCAAAGAAGTAATTTGTAACGTCGCCGTCCTTATTGGTAAGCTTTATTTTATAGACTTCTGTGCCTTCCATATCCTCTTTGCCGATAAGCTCAACCGTTGCACCTTTTTCTTTGTAGTTTACGATAGTGCCCTCTAAATCGGCATTATCTCTGACGGCTTTGGTCTCAACTTCCGACATTTTCTCAGGCTCTCTTGAACCCTGAAAAGGATTGAGCATCCAGCCCGTAGTGCCGTCATAAGCCTGTATCATATTCATACCCTGAATTTGCAGGTCCATCCTCATTTTCAATGGTCTTTTATAAAGACGGGTAAAAGTGATATCCATGCTTCCGGCGCTGAATTTCCCGGTAATTTTAGCAGAATTGATGGAGTTAATTTTCTCCATGCCGCCTATGGCTGTAACGTATTTATTGATGACTTCATCCGCTGTTTGCGCATAAGTATTTGAAATGAATAAAGCCAGAATAATGGCCAGAATTGATTTGAACATAAGGTTTAGTTTTAGGTTATTAGTTTATACTGAAATTATTTTAAAAGGTTACTGATTATTTTCTACAGGCTGCGGCAGCGTAACGGTTTCGAATTCATCGAGCTTATCCAGCATAAGATTTACATATCCTTCAGGTTCGTTTTGATACATCTTTGAGAACTTAGCCCCTTTTACTATCTGATCATAGGTATATGAAAATTTATAATGCACCTGCTGATTTATAGTTTCGTCATAGGATTTGAACAGGACTAAAATCTCCAGCGAGGAGTTTTTAAAATCCTCAATCTCCTTTGAAAAGAACGGGCTTTCTTCATCGATTGGATGAACAATATTCCAGCTAAGCGCGAGCATGTTTATCATGTGCCGCTCAAGCTTTAGTGTGTCAAATCCCCGTGTGATATTGCCTTCATCATCAATTTTATTGTAGCTCATAAATACCTGTACTTCTGCTTCGATAAGCTGGCTATGCCGCGCATTTGCTATTCTGAAAATGAGCGCTGTGATATCTCTGTACGGAGATATTAAACAATTTTTACTGGTAAGAAGTTTAACATCTGGGCGTGAAAATCTTGCATATAAAAGCCCTGTAATCAGCGCGAAAACAAGTAAGCCGAGGAAGGATTCAATGGCTGCTAAAATATTCATCCACCATCCGGATGGCGCAAGGTGACCGTAACCGACCGTGGTTATTGTTTGAACGGAGAAAAAGAAGCAATCACGGTATTGCTCGATTGTAGTAATGCCTTCTGCTCCCCTGAGATTTTCATGTCCTATCAGATAATACAGCGTAGCAAATATGAAGTTTTCTATGATATAGAAAAGCAATATGTAAGTATTGAACTTTGACCAGGAAATTGTCAGCAGGTTCTGATAGAAATGGAAACGCTCGCGGAATGAAAGACCGGTTCTTCGCAAATTAAAAGAGCCGTCAGTGTTCAAGAGCCGCTGATTAGGATTTATTGCGTTTGTGCCTAAGCCTAAATCTTTGAAATCTTCCTCTTTGGGAAGCGGTTTAGATTTTGGCGAGCGTTTGATTCCTAGCAAAGTTTAGAGTTTGGGTAAAAATAGAAATTATTTAATGAAAAGGTAAGGAATGAAATTTTATTTGAAGAGAACAAATTTACAAGTGAGCATAATTTTCTGATAGTTTTCAAATTCAATATCATCCACAACGTTCTCACCTCTGACGTATTCGTAGCGTATACCTGCAGAGTTTTTACCATCGTTTATAAAGTAATATGTAAGATTTGCCCGGAAGAAATTGAAGTACTTTTTATGGAATATATCACGTTCGAACTTAGTACCGAAATGATAATTGACATTGATATCGAACATATCTCTTTTTTCACGGAGGAAATAAATACTCCAGTCTAATTTAATTTGCGCAGATGAATTTTGCCCGAAATCGGAAAGCTCATCATTTATCTTTTTTGTATAATCAAATCCCAGGGCAAAATTGTTTCTATATTTGAGGACATTTTCTATAATTGATAGACGGGAGCCGCCCGGTATAATAGCCCTGAGAAAGTTATTTTTTATCGAGGGAAAATAAGGGTTGATATAAAGCGTAGCAGAATATGTATTAAATTTTTTACTGACGAAATCGCGCTTGTATCTCAGGTCGAGAAAGTTATCCAGTAGAAAATTTTTAGAAGAATCGGAGATGATGGAATTTAGTAATAATCCGACTCTGTAATTATCACGTTTCGATTTTCTGAAAGTGTTTTTCTCAACTTCTACATATGGTAGAATAGAGTAGGTCCTCTTTTGATTTAATTTAAGATTATATCCAATTGAAGTATGAAGATTAAAATACGTAGTACCGGTATCCGGAATATGAATGTAGAATTCTGCCGGACTGAAGGAGTTATCACTAAACGATCTTACGACGTTTAATCCGGGCTGAACATTATCGGAAACAATCTGAGCATTGACTGTCGCAGTAAAAAGTAAAGCTATAAATAAAAAAAGTTTGACTTTCATGTAGTAAAAATCAAACTTAGGGAAAAATAAGATGAAGAGAAATTTAAAACCTTTTACCGAAAATTTATAGCTTTAAAAATAGGTAATAAACTTTTTCGGAAATATTAATCTAGTATTGTGAATTTATAAATGCGAAATGAAAATTATTCTCACCCCACTTTCCGCTCCGAAGTTAAGCTTCGCTCCGGAGCGTTATATGGTTTCTTTAGGGGAAGAAAATGGCGATTTCTTCCGGGCAGAGACTTTTATATAAATTATTTTGGATGGTAAATTATGTATACAATTATACATCAATCCTTTTATATCTGCTGAGAAAAAAATTCCTGTATGTTGGTAAGTTTTTTTAATTAAAGGCAAATTTTCAATCTATTAAGTTGTTTTTCTGATTAATTATACAGATTTTTACTATACTAAATGTATTTTTTTGTTGGTAAAAATCAGTTCTAAATATTTATGAATTTCAATGAAAGTAATATTATAAAGCTTCTTCAACCATTAACAAAAGAAGAAATTCACACTGTTAAAAAATTTATTGCATCGCCGTATTTTAATACCAATCTGAACATATCAAAAATTTTTTCAGAGATAATTAAGTTTCATCCGGAATTTGAAAATAAAAATTTCACGAAGGAATTTATTTATAAGAGAGTATTTCCTGGTAAGAGTTATAGTGATGCAAATATGAGATGGATGCTCAGCGAAATACATCATCTTCTGGAAAAATATTTTGCACAAAAGCATTTTGACAAAGATGTTTTGATGAAAGATTATTATCTCTCAACAGAGTACTTCAAGGGAATGAAAAAGGAAATTATCCGAAAGTACCTGGATAATGCAAAGGAAAATTTGAATAACACCGGTGAGAAAGATTACATCTATTATTTTCATAAGTACATTTATCTTACTAATGAATTGAACTACTTAACTCTCTTTAAGCAGGATAAAAAAGCAAAAGATTTAGATTTCTACTTCAACACATATTTGAAATCACTTGTTAGCTACATAAATCACTCTATAGTTGGTATTACCTACGATTATCTTAATTCCGAAATTCTTCTTTCAAAATATCTTAAAAATGGAATAAGCAAAAAAATAAACACTATCATGCGCCTGCTGAACTTTCAGAAGGTATCGGAGTTTGTGGGGAGCGATAATGAAAACGCGGCAGAAATTAAAATTCTAACAAAAATTTTAAACATGTTTCTTTATCCCGAAAACGAACAGCTTTATAAAGAAATGAGACTTTTTTTGATTGAAAAGAAAGAGCAGCTGAGTTTTGGTGATAAAGCTAGTTATTACTCTAAACTGATTTCTTATTGCAGATTAAAAATAATAAACGGTATTAATCAAGATTATTATAAGTCGGAGTTATTTGAAATTACCAGGTTGTTTTTTAAAGAAAAGTACTATAGTGAAGGCAGAGTTTCATTGCTAAGTCCTGTTCTTTTCAGACTGACACTGATTAATATTATAGAACTTGGTAAATATGAATTTGCCGAGAAATTTATCGCTGATTATAGTCATGAACTCTCAATAGCGCACCGGGAAAATGCTGTCAACTATGGCAAAGCTCTTTTGTGCTATTATAGAAAAGATTTTGAAAGCGCACTATCGTTTTCGTGTAAAGTAGAAGGAAGTTTTTTTCTGACCGATCAAAAAATGCTGCGGATAATTTTATTCATCGAGAAAGGATTTACAGAAGAGTGCAAAATTGAAGTAAAGTCGTTCAAGAAATTTTTACAAACCAATAAATTTTTATCACCCATTACTAAACAATCATTAGAAAAATTTTTAGAATTCATTCAATACATAAGCTCTTCGCCAAACAAAAAAAATAACATACAGAAAAAGAAACTGAATGCCCTGATTCAGGACGCAGGAATAACTTTATTCAAAGATTGGCTGAAAGAAAAAATAAACGGGCTATGATTTAAAGCATAGCCCGTGGAAATTAATTCTCAGGGTAGGCAGTAATTAAATTCCCGCCTTTATCATACACAAAAATCCAAGGAACTCCGTCAACATCATATCTGACATAAATATATTCATCACAAGAAATGTGATAATTTTTTGTTTCAGCTTTGACTGAAACAGAATTTCCAAAGCCTGTGCAATTAAAAGTTAAAGAAAGCAGACAGGCAAAAATAAATGATTTTATTTTCATTTAATTTCCCTATAGGGGTTTGATTTACCACAGGCAAAATACCTGTGAAAATCAGCCTGCCCGGCTTGCCATTAAAACTAAAGAAAAATTGAAACAGTCACAGTAAGAGACATTGATTTAATCACTTAGAAGCAAATAAATCCATAGCATTATAAAAGGTAAATATATACAAAAAATACCTTTAATTTTATGCAGGATAAATTGTAAAAACAATTTAAACTATTCTTATTATTGGAATGAAAAACCGGTAATTTTTAATATGAAGATTTTGAAGTGAGGAACGATAAACTTTTTAATAAAAAAAAATACTCCTTCCGAAAAAGTATGAAAAAGAAGGAGTATTTTAACGAGGTGAGATTTTAGCTATGAGAATCTTGTTATTTGGCAAACGGGAGAAAAAATTTTAGGGGGGCTATCATTTACTTCTCCCAGATTTAACCATAAAAGTTCTTTGAACTTTTAGAGTTCAAAACCTCCCCCGAAAAAACTAAAAAAACGAGGGAGCGTTTTGATTCACCATTATTAATTCAATTAATTAAAACAATTTTAAACTTTTAAAGAACTAGTGTCCTCCAAGATGCGGACCACCGCATGACTCAGGATAAATTTCTAAAATAGCGCCGGAACGATCAATCACTACAATCCAAACTACGCCATCGATAATAATTTTTTCATATGTATATTCTTCGCCTGAAACAACTTCAGTTGAACAAGGCTCTGATGCCTTTACTATAAAAGGGGATGTAGAAATTACTCCTACAGCAATCAATACCAGTAAAACAATTTTTAATAATACTTTTCTCATAAGTATGGTAGGTTAAATTACCTCTACTAAAATCTATACAAATATTGCAAAAGATATCTTAATATGCAAAGAAATATTTTTTAGATTTCCGCAGGGTTTTTAAATATAATTTTTAATAATCTTTGATTTTAATATTATTTTTGATATTTTTATAAAAAATTATTTTATTATCTCCGTATATTTTGTGCCGATATGAACCTAAATAACCATAATTTAATAATCGTATTAAGAACTATAACTCCTGATGAATTAAAAAGTTTAAAAACATTTCTTTCATCACCATATTTCAACAGTCTTTCGAAAATAAATGAACTATTTGAGATCTTAAAAAAATTTTATCCTGAATTTAATTCCGATTCTTTAACTAGTGAATATTTATTTAAAAAGCTGTATCCGGGAAAAATTTACAATTATTCTACGATTACAAATCTCATTTCTAAAATGCAGAAATTAATAGAAGAATTTCTTATAATATCAAACATACAAAAAAATCCTTTAAAAAAGAATGAATTTTTAATAAAAGAATACTTTGGAAGAAATTTAAAATCATTATCTAGTAAGAATATTTTTAGTTTTTCAGAGGAAAAGTCTTCAAAAGAGGATATTGGTTCAGATTTTTTTCAACGAAGTTACAACTTTGATGCCTATAAAGTAAACTATATTCTGAACTACGGGCTGGATAACCATAAGAAATCCACTAAAATTTTGTCGGAGAGTTTATTGAATGTAAATGTAAACTTCATAAATTACTTTATAATGGAATTAATGTCGAACTATATCAATTCCATTATCTCATTATCATCAAATGATACTTACAATATCAAACCTAAACTGGAAAAAGTGATTTATGATCTGGAAATTGAAAAATTAATTAAAAATATCGAGCCTTTTAATAATTATACTTATATCATAAATCTTTATTTAAAGCTTGTTCAGGCGTTTTCAAACCTCGGAAATGTGGAAAATTATTACTCTTACAAAAAGGCACTGTTTAAAAATAAAGACAAATTAAATAAAAACGAACTTTACTTTCATTACTCAAAGCTAATTGCGTATTGCTCATTGCAAAAAGATAAAACGGGGAATTCTGAATTTCAAAAAGAAATATTTGAAATATGCCAGATTGTTTTAGACAATGAGTACTATATTTATTTTGCTTCCAAATTTCTCCCCATAAATCTTTATAAAATAATTATTAACAGTGCAATTACTTTGGAAAAATTTGACTGGCTGGAAAATTTTATAAAAATTTACAGTAAAAAAGTAAATCCGCGCCTTCAAAAGGACGCAGAAAATTACGGTCTTGCAACCTTGAATTTTGCTACCGGAAACTATAGAGATTGTCTGACAAATTTAAACAATATAAGGGAAAATAGTTTCTTTCTTGAAATCCGCGCTATGAAGCTAATAATTTTTTACAACCTGGCTTATTTTAATGAAGGTTTAAACGATTTGAAATCCTTTCAAAAGTTCATCAGAATTAATAAGTCATTTACTCAGCAAAGAAGGCAAACATTAATCAATTTTTTAACATATATGGATAAGCTATTTTTGTATAAAATATCAAACAAAAAATCGGATATGGGTTATTACCGAAAAAAATTGACCATTGAAGAAAATTGCCTATATAAAGATTGGCTCGTAAAAACTTATCAAAAGTTAAAATAACTTAATTACATAATTTATATGGATAAAGATAAATCAACACAAATGTTCTTTTCATTAATCTACAGCTTTCAGATGCAGACAATGATGCATCTTGGAAAAATTAAAAATCCTGTATCAGATAAAATCGAAACCGATTTGCAAGCAGCGCAGGCAACAATAGATTTAATTGAAATGCTATCAGAAAAAACTAAGGGAAATCTTGCTGAAGAAGAAAAAAGATTTCTGGATAGCGCACTTTCGGATTTAAAATTAAATTACGTAGAAGAAAGCAGTAAACCTGCTCAACCGGTCGAAGATAAAAAAGACGAATCCAAATGATTTTCGGAATAACCGGAAATATTGAGAAAGAAAATCTATATGAAGTAATAAAAGATATAGGAGTTTTTCTGTTAAGGAAAAAAACGGAATTTTTTATCGATTCAAAGCTATTTACGAAATCATCTGGAAATCCGTACAGAAAATTTTCATTGCCAATAACATCTATCCTAAAGAAAAAGGATATTATTCTATTATCTTTAGGGGGAGACGGGACTTTTTTGAATTCAGCAAGACAAGTAGGAAATAGAAATATTCCTATCCTTGGTGTCAATTTAGGAAATCTCGGTTTCCTTGCAGAGGTACGGGCAAATGAAATAACCGGTTTCTTAAATGAAATGCTTAAGGGAAAATTCAGAGTTACAGAAAGAAATATCCTTGAAGCAAATGTTAACGGTAAAATATTCTATGGACTAAATGATATAGTGATCGATAAAGCTAACTCTATACGTATGATAAACATCGACGCATTTTATAATGATGAAAGGATCTTTAAATTAGTTGCCGATGGAATTATTATTTCTACACCTACAGGCTCTACAGGGTATTCACTTTCTTCAGGCGGACCCGTTATAAGCCCGCACAGTTCAGTTTTTTCAGCTACGCCTATTTGTCCGCACTCTTTAAATATCCGACCCATCATTTTACCTGATGACGGAGAGATAACTATTAAAACTTTAGGCAGCTCAAATGCCAGAGTAACCGCTGACGGACAGACTTATGTTACAGGTAAATCACCTATGGAAGTTAAATTAAGGAAGGCAGACTATACAATAAAGCTTGTCAAACGAATGGACAGCACTTACTTCGATACTTTGAAGAAAAAATTATTATGGAGTGAAGATAAAAGAAAGTAATATTACTTCAACTGCTCTTTATACATTCTTACTACGTTTTCAAATCCCATATATAATGAATCACATACCAAGGCATGCCCAATTGATACTTCAAGCAAGTTAGGAATGTTATCATGGAAATATTTCAGGTTATCCAAATCTAAGTCGTGCCCTGCGTTTATTCCAATATTAAGTTCAACTGCTTTCAAAGCTGCCTCTCTGTATTTTGAAATCGCAGCTTCTTTTCCTGAATGAAATTCTTTTGCATAAGCTTCAGTATACAACTCAATTCTGTCTGTTCCTGTTTTTTTTGCTCCTTCAACCATCTCAACTACAGGATCTACAAAAAGCGAGGTTCTTATTCCCGCATTTTTAAAGACCGAAATAATTTCTTTCAGATAGTTTGCATTTTCAATTGTATCCCATCCATGGTCGGATGTCAGCTGATTTTGAGCATCCGGTACAAGCGTCACTTGAGTCGGTTTATTAGCTAGAACTAAATCAACAAACTTTTGTTCACGCGGATTTCCTTCAATATTAAATTCAGTAGTAATTATGCTTTTTAATTTTCCAACATCATCATATTTTATATGTCTTTCATCGGGACGGGGATGAACTGTAATACCGTCAGCTCCAAACTTTTGTGCATCGATAGCAACTTTAACAACATCAGGATTATTATGTCCCCTGCTGTTTCTGAGAAGGGCAAACTTATTTACATTTATTGAAAGCTTAGTCATTATAAACAGGTAAATTAATTTTCAGGAAGCTTTATATCGTATAACTGCTGTGAGCCTTCGTTGTTTCTTTCTTCGATAATTTTGGAAACAGTCTGCTCTACATCGATTGCAGGGAGATAATATGTTCCGCACTCGAATTGTGAAGTCACACCGGCCAGGTATCCTCTTATCTGACCGAACAATATTGCAAATGCATTTATAATATATGCCACATCATCCGATTGTTTCGAATCCTTACTTCCAACGACTCCGTTTGCAATGAGACTTAGTTGAATTGCGCTTTTATCCAAAGGCATTCCTTCATCATCGCAATTTGTTTTTAAGTAGATAAACAGAGCAATATCTCCTTCTCCGTTTGTTTCAAAATCCAGAGACAAATCAATGGGATATTTCTTTAAGGTGTAAACATTATCGAATAAATCCAAGTTCTCGCTTTCAGCAATTTCATTGGTAAGAAATGTATCCGGAAGATATGTGATTGAAATTGAGCTGACCTTGAATTTCTTTAAATATATTTCTGATTCTATTGCCTGCATTTAATTTAAAATCTATTTATAAAATTCTTTTACTTTATCACAAATATAATTCACCTGACTGACTTCGAGCTCGTGATACAAAGGTAGTCTTAATAATCTTTCACTTTCTTTAGTTGTAAATTTGTCGTCTCCATGAAACCTTCCATATTTTTTACCCCCAAGTGATGAATGCAAAGGTACGTAGTGAAAAACTGACTGTACTCCGTTATCACGTAAATGAGAAATCATTTGTTTTCTTTGCTCATAGTCATTCAGTTTAAAATAAAAAATATGCCCGTTAGGTTTGCAGTGCTCAGGGTAAGTTTGCAGCTCAAGATGTTCTTTGTATGCAAGTTCTGACATATTTTCCCTGTATGTATCAGCAAGTAGATTCCTCTTTTTAGTAATTTCATCTGCAATTTCAAACTGAGCATAAAGAAACGCTGCATTAAATTCACTCGGTGAATAACTCGAACCTATATCTACCCAGCTGTATCTGTCAACAATACCGGCTTTAAATTTATTTATATTTGTCCCTTTATCTTTTACAACTTCTGAACGCTCTGAATATTTATCATCATTTACCAATATAGCGCCGCCTTCACCGCACTGAAAATTTTTTGTTTCATGAAAACTTAATGTTCCGAAATGTCCGATACTTCCAAGCTGTTTGCCGTGGTAAGTTGCATTTATACAATGCGCGGCATCTTCGATAACGAACAAATTATGCTCTTTCGCAATCTGCATGATCTTATCCATATTACATCCTACGCCTGCATAATGCACCAGGACAATTGCTTTTGTTTTATCAGTGATAGCCTCTTCAATTTTATTTTCATCAATATTCATAGTATCGGGACGTATATCGACGAATACTATTTTTGCTCCCCGCAATACGTAAGCATTTGCAGCTGAGACGAAAGTAAAAGAAGGCATAATTATTTCATCGCCTTCTTCAATATTCATTAATAAAGAAGTCAGTTCAAGCGCATGAGTACATGAAGTTGTAAGCAGAGCTTTATTTATGCTAAAATAATTTTCGAGCCATTGATTGCATTTTCGCGTGAAGTCCCCGTCGCCGCAGAACTTATTATTTTTTATAACCTGCTGTAAGTATTTTTCTTCGGATTGCGTTATGAAAGGTTTATTAAATGGTATCAATTCTTTGTTAATTTTTCTTTATTAATTCTTCCTTAAAGGAATTTTATTGTACACATCTATAATATTATCAAACATAATATCTAAAGTAAATTTATTATGCAATAGTTTCAATGCGTTACTGCCAAACTCAAGGATAAGATTTTTGTTATTTAACAGATAAATAATTTTTTCGGCCATAGCTTCCGGATTTTTATCCGGCACAAAAAAACCGGTCTCCTCCTGTTCAATCATTTTAGCAACATCACCTACATCGGTAACAACAGCAGGTATTCCCTGCGCAAGTGAATATAAGACAGAAAAAGGAAACGTTTCGCCACCCCCTTCTACAGAAGAATGAAGATATACATCAAAGGCTGAATAAACTGCCTGCATGTCATCACGAAATCCGGGAAAGATTATCTTGTCATTCAAACCAAATTCATTCGTTAAATCTTTCAATTTTTGTTCTAAGTGCCCGTTGCCGACAATCATTAATTTTATCTTATCAAATTGCTTTGCGACGTGTGCGAAAGATTTTACAAGATATTCCTGTCCTTTAAATTCAACCAATCTGCCCGTATTACCGAATAAAATTGTATCATCAGAAATATTGAACTCATATCTCACATTTTTTCTTAATGCAGCGTCTTTCTTCATAGCATCAGGTTCAATGCCGAGATGAATTACTTTTATTTTACCGGCATCAATCTTATCCTCTTTTATCAAAAGTTCCTTAGTGCAGAAACCATCAACAAGAAAATAATTTGTGCAATAATGATTACGAATATAATGAGTGATGTTATGTGAGATTGAGTGATACGAATGATTCATCGTTATATGCCCGGCACCTGCAAACTTTGCTGCGAAACCTGCTGAAGTCCTATCATAATTATTATTAGTATGAACAATATCAATTTTATTCTTTTTAATATAATCATAAATAATTTTTGTGAACTTAAAAATTTCACCTTTCACAGGAAAATCAACCGGAAATAAATTGATGCCGTACACTTTTGCTTTTTCATAAAGTAAAATTCCGGGATGGCAGCAGATTGTAACATCATATCCGCGGTCTTTCAGTTTTTTTCCGAACTCAAGTACAAAGTACTCTCCTCCGGAATAAATATCTGAACCGTTCGTTAATAAAATTTTCGACTTAATTTTAGTCTCCGGGTTCAATTATATATATATGACTTAAACGTTGGTGAAATATTAAATTTATAGATATTGAAAGGCACGGACAAAATGAAGAACAGCACAGAAAAAACTTCTGCATCGCCATAGCTCCATTCAAAAATTCCTGAAATGTGAAAAGAAATTAAAACCAGAATAGCTCCCAAAATCATCAGCTTATATTCATCAGGCAGTTTCATTTTGTAATACCTTATAAACTTTAAAAATATCATAAGAAAAAGACCTGTCCATACGGCAAATCCTGTTATTCCGTTTGTTGCCAGTATCATCATAATATTACTATGTAAGTGCGAATGTTCATTTTGTGTCATTTCAGGACGATAGTATTGATAGACTTCCATAACTTTATTATCACCTACTCCTATAATCGGATTGTTAATGAACATCTTCCAGCCGTTCTGCCACATAGTAAGGCGAGGCGCGTTACTTGGATGGTTTAAATCTGTGATGCTTTTTATCCTCTCTGTATACTTTGAGGGCAGGAATAATCCTCCTATTATTATTACTGCTAAAAATGTCAACAAGAATTTTTTATTGATTAGTATGCCAACAATTATCATACAAACAAAAAGCGCTATAAATACATTACGCGACTGTGTTAAAATCATGGAAATAAGAACGGGAACTAATAGTCCCACTAATACTCTTTTATCCATGAACATGCTTCTTCCTTTTAAGAAAATCAGCGGAAAGAATAAAAAGAAAATCATCATTTTTATTTCTCCTGAAGTAAGAGGGTAAGCAAGATAGTCAATTCTAATCTCACCGAACGGTTTATTCATTCCTTCGCTGATGGAAATAATATATTGAGTCAGTTCTCCCAATGAAATAAGCGCCTGGATAACCAAAACGGCGATAAGCAGATTAAATAAAATTTTCTTATCGTATACTTTTATAATGCAAACAAAGAAAATAAGGAAGAGAAGATTTCGTTTTATTCCAATCAATGCATCTTCAGGATAGAATGCAAATAGACGGGAAAGAAAATCAATGAATATATATAGCCCGATAAATATATTAATCCACTTAAGCTCTTTAAAAGTATCTTTATCATAAAGAAGCTTTCTGTCTAGAAACAATACTTCAATGATCCAAAGCCCTCCCCAAACACCGAATGCAATCGAAGAAACTGCAATTGAAAAGCTTGCAGAAAAAATCTGTATAGTCAGACAGACTAATATAGTAATGTTTAACCTATGTCTCAGCTTTGCTATATGTATCAACGGGGTTGGATTATTTTTTATTCTTTTTTTTAATTCTCTTAGTAACGGGCTCAAGAAAAACCCCAAGCTTTCTTATTACTTCGGGCTTTTGTTCTGAAAGTTTCGGATCGAAATTCCAATTTGAATTTTTTATAACTTCTTTCATAACTTCCGGATGACTTCCTTTGAATTTTTTTAAATGACCAAGCTCATCATAATTACTAATCTTATCCACAATTTCATTTACTTTTTCATCACTATGATAAAGCTTTTCAAAATTGATTCTTTTATCTAGTAAATTCTGCGGAGGTCTTACCCAGCCGTAATGAAAAATTTCCGCTTTAATATCTTTTGCTTTTACATTCTGATAATTTTTATGTGCAAAATTCATTGCATCACCCATGGAAACTATATCAGGATTATTTTTTATAACTCTCACTTCTTTCACATACCACTTTCTGTAATTATCCTGGTAGTAATCATAGCTTCCGTAAAAATGTTTGTACTTAAATCTTAATCCTTCAACCTCATCATCTTTCAGGTACAACTTCATTTTATTCTTTACTTCAGGAATATATTTCTCGTGCAGCACTTCATCTGACTGAATGTAAAATCTCCAGTCACCGGCGCATCTTTCCAATGCTTTATTTGTTTCAATCGAAAGTACTTTACCGCCATCGCGGATACTCATATCCCATTCTGATTCAAATATTTTTATTCTCTTATCACCAATATTCTTTACCATTTCAAGAGTATTATCATCTGATTTCCCCACGTTCACAATAAACTCATCACATAAAGGCAGCACTGATAAAATTGCCTCTCTAAACGGATATGCATATAAAACTCCATTCCTAATTATCGTAAATCCCGAAACTTTCATCCTTTAAAATCCTGATATCTGAATTGAATATTATGAAGCTTATTGTATATACCGTTATTGTGCAGCAGCTCACTGTGTTTACCGACTTCCACTATTTCTCCTTTAGCAATTACCACAATCTTGTCGGCATTTTGAATAGTAGATAATCTATGAGCTATAACCACTGATGTTCTTCCTTCCATTAATCTTTCTATGGCCTGCTGAACTAAAATTTCTGACTCTGTATCTAATGAAGAAGTTGCTTCATCTAAAATTAATATCGGCGGGTTTTTTAATAACGCTCTTGCGATAGATAGCCTCTGCCGTTCTCCCCCGGAGAGTTTTACTCCCCTGTCACCTATAATAGTATCATATCCTGTATCTAATTTAGATATAAAATTATGTGCATTTGCTGCCTTCGCAGCATCAATTATTCTTTCAAGTGAAATTTCGCTTTCGCCGTAGGCAATGTTGTTTCTGATTGTATCATTGAATAACAACGTTTCCTGTGTTACAATTCCCATGAGTTTTCTCAGTTCACCGGCTTTTACATTTTTAATATTTGTGCCATCAATTGAAATTTCTCCTGATTGTACATCATAAAACCTTGGTATCAAATCTACTAAAGTAGATTTTCCTGCGCCGCTTGGACCAACAAGCGCAACTATCTCGCCTTTATTAATTTTAAGATTTACGTTTCTTAAAATCTCATCTGACTTTTCATATTTGAAGTTAACATTTTTAAATTCAATTGTATCTTTAAATTCTTTAATTGATATCGCATCAGGTAAATCCATTATCTCCGGGACTATATCAATTAGTCCAAATACTCTTTCCGAAGCTGCTGAACCTTCTTTAATGCTGTTTGTAACCTGACCTATCAATTTAAGTGAAGGCATCATCTGCAGGAATGTACCGAGATAAACAATAAATGTTCCAACAGTCATGTTGCTCGTCTTAGTCAGTATCTGATATCCTACTATGTAAAGAATTATTGCAATTGTTATCACGCCGATAGATTCTGATATAGGAGAGCCTAATGCTTTTTTTCTTTCAAGCCTTGTCATATCGTACTGGTAACGGTTATTCTCATAATCAAATCTCTGCTGCTCATACTTTTCCATATTGAAAGCTTTCACTATCCTTATAGCGCCTATGGATTCATCAAGTATCGAAGTGATATTAGAAATTTTCTCCTGAGAGCGCTGGCTGCTTCTTTTAAGTGAATCACCGACTTTGCTTAATATTAATGCAGTAACAGGCGCAAGTAAAAATACAATCAATGTCAGCTTCCAGTTTATAATAAATAATATCACAGTATACAATATTAGCATAGGAGGATCTCTGAACATGCTGTTGATAACTGCTATTGAAGAGTCGCGCATTATTTGCACGTCATTTATAATTCGGGATATAAGATTTCCTTTTCTTTCTTCTGTAAAAAAACCCAGAGGAAGACGGAGATATTGTGAATACAAATCGGAGCGTAAGTCTTTCAATACTCCCTGCTCTACGATAGTCATATAGTATGTCTGCATAAACGAAAAGACATTCTTCAGAACAAATGTAAGAACTATAGCTATGCAGAGAAAAAGCAGTACATCAAGCTTATCATATTTAGTCAAAAGAATACTGAATTCGTAAATTATTCTATCTTTAATATCTCCAAAAGAAGTGATATTTTGATTAACTACTTCAGTTGGTTTTTCCTTAAAAAGCAGGTCAACAAATGGAAAAATCGCCAGAAGAGATAATAGGCTGAATAGTACGACTAAAAGCATAAATAAATTTGCCAATATCAAAGGTCTGATATATGGCTTTAAATATCGCGCAAGTCTCTTATAATATTGCATCGCAAAAAATACTGATTTGTATATTCACTTGTAAGCTACATTTTTTGTAACTTTTTCGTGATGAATGTTGTTCAAAATTTCATATGACACGTAAAATTTTTATCCTTCTTTTTATTTGCAGCCTGTTCGCTGCGAAATATTCCTATTCCCGCGGAATTGATGACGATATCCGTTCCGGCCTTAATGATGTATACAATCTTAAATTTGAAGATGCAGAATCCAAATTTATAGATGTTCAGAAACGAAATCCTGATGATGTAAAAGGATATTTTTATCAGGCTGTGGTTTATTATTATAAAGCATTACCGACACGCGATGATAAAATGTTTGAAAAATTCATCGATCTTACAGATAAAGTTCTGGATATTTGTGATAATAAGCTCGATAAAAATGAGAATGATATTGAGACGTTATACTTCAAAGGGTTAACTCACTCATACCGTTCATTAATAATGCTAAACCTTAATAAAAGTTTATTAAAAGCTGCCTCAAACGGAAACGACGGTTACAGAATTTTATCTGAAGTAATAAAACTTAAACCCGATTATTATGATGCATACATGGGGCTTGGCTTATATAAAATTGCAATCGGCTTTGTGCCTGAAAAATTTCAATGGCTTCTTTCAATCATAGGCTTCGAAGGAAATATTAAAAACGGCCTCGACCTTTTAAGGACTGCGATGGAAAAAGGTAGATTTACAAAGGTAGATGCAAAAATGTATTATGCAGTATCAAGCATTACCGAGAAAGAAGACGAAAACACAGTCTCCATTAAATTAGCTAAAGAATTATACGATGAATACCCTGAAAGTCCGATATTTAATTTAGTATATGCTACAATGCTGATGGAGCGCATGAAAACAGACGAATGTATTGAGTATTGTAAAAGAGCGCTTTCATTAAATACACATTCATTGCAGAACGAGATCAAAAAAGGAACGTATGTATTACTAGGAAACGCATACTTCCGGAAAAATGATTTTGTAAATGCTGCAGCAAGCCTTGAAGAGCATTTAAAATACGTCAACAAAGAAGACAGATACAATGTAAGCTGTTACACTCTCGGTATATGTTATGAAATGACAGGTAACAGAACAAAAGCAATAGAAAATTACAATAAAGTCAGAAGCAATTTTATTGATGAACGCGACGGCGAAGCTGAAAAGCTTTTCTATCGGCTAAGCAAAGAACGCATTCAAAAGCCGTTGAGGGAAGTTGACTCACTTTCAATTCTTGCCATGAATTTACGTGAAACCGGCAGCTTCGATGCCTCTATTGAAGATTACAACATTCTTCTTACAGCTCCGTACATTTCAAAATTTGTAAGTGATGATGACAAAGCTTATTTGTTTTCGAATATCGGTCACTCATATTTAATGAAAAAAGATTACAATAAAGCTACAGAGTTTTTTAATAAAACTGTAGCTTTAAAACCTCAGAATGAACTATGGCATATCCCCCACTCATATTTTGAACTCGGTAAAATCTCCTGGAGAAAAGGAGATAAAGCCAAAGCCAATGAGTATTTTGAAAAGATCTACGATTACTCAGATTACGATTTCAAAAATTTCCTGGAAATGCGCCTGGCAAATTTTAAAGCTAAAAACTAATTTTGAAACTTCTGCTTTCAATATTTTTTTTTCTGAGTGCTCACCTTGCTTACTCACAATTTACATTCACTTCTGAGAATATTTTAGTTGCAGGTGATAAACTTTCACAGATAAAAGCAGATACATCGGGCATTTTCCCCGGTGATAAAGGCGATAATGTGAGCTGGTCTTTCAATTTAAATCTCTTTAAGGATACCGTTACAATTTTTTACGTCGGGATTAATACGACTCCCGTAGCTGAAGAATTCCCTTCCTCAAATCTTGCAAGTTTTGTAACTCTGAAAAATATGAATGTGTATACTTATTATCAGGTTTTAAGTAACGAAATTATTTATCTGGGAACAGCTAACTATTCCAAAAGTTACATTTTCAGCATGCCGTTTCAGAATCCTAAAACTGTCTTTGAATACCCTTTCATTTACAAAGATACACTAAATAGAAACTACAGCTTCTATTTAGAATCAGGCGGAATAAAGAATTTCTTCTTCGGAAATTACTATATCGATTTTGATTCATTCGGGAAAATAAAACTGAATGATAAAGAACTTGACTGTGTACGACTTCACACTACAGATTACTATGGCACTGAAAAAAATTTCAAAGATTCAGACTTCTCGACTTTCATAGAGTCGTACGACTGGTATATTAAAGATTCTAAATTTCCTGTCTTTTCTATTAAATACACCAATAAAAAATCCAAAGATAAAATAACTAAAACCAAGGAAGTACTTTATACAGTTACTAACTAGTTTTTCAATTTCTAATATTCATATCGTTTATTATCTTACCCTTTTACAAACTGAAGTTATTTTTTCCAAAAGCTAACCAATACTATGATATCTGCACCCATTCCTGTTAATGAAAAAGAACGTTTATCCAAACTTAAAGAATATAACATTCTTGATACCCCTGCAGAAGAAAGCTTTGATGAAATTGTAAAACTGGCTTCGATTATTTGCAAAGTCCCTATGTCAACCATAACTCTTCTGGATGAAAAACGTCAGTGGTTTAAATCCAGAATTGGAATCAAGAACCAGGAAACATCACGTGAGATAGCTTTCTGCGCACATGTCATAAACGGCGACGATTTAATGATAGTAAACGATGCTACTGAAGATGAACGTTTCGCCGATAATCCCATGGTAACATCTGATCCTGATATCCGATTTTATGCAGGCATGCCGCTTATAACTCCCGACGGTAATAAATTAGGCACTATTTGCGTTATCGATAACGTGCCCCGCACATTGACAGAGGAGCAGAAATTTGCCCTTCAGATACTTGCTAAAAATGTTATCACGCTGCTTGAGCTGCGATTAAAGAACAATAACCTTTCAGATACATTAACTACTCTTTACTCTCAAAGCAATGAGATTGAAAGAATAAACAACATTAACACGCGGCTTCTTTCCATACTTGCCCATGATTTAAAAAATCCTTTAGGCGTAATACAGCAGGTAACTGATATGTATTTAGCGGGACAGATAAGCTCAGATGACATGACTGAAATATTCACCGAACTTAAGAAGAACGTTAACAATGCTCTTGATATGCTTAACGAAGTTCTTCAATGGGGCACTGCACAAGTACAAGGCAGAGCGACTGACTTTCAGGACTTTAACATCTTCGATATTGTTGAGCAGAAACAGGAATCATATTACCTTCTACTTAAATCTAAAGGCAACCGGCTTATAAATCTTTGCGAGAAAGAACTCAACTTCAAAGCCGATCTGAACATGATGCGTTTCATACTTCGCAACCTTATAATGAATGCCAATAAGTTTACCAAGGACGGAACTATTTCCGTAAAGACTTTTGACAGCGATGACTTCGTCGAAGTCGTTGTTTCAGATACTGGTGTCGGAATGAAGCCTTCTCAAATCAACCGTCTTTTTAAATGGGAGACACGACAGAGCTTAGACGGCACATCCGGTGAAAAAGGCACAGGGCTCGGACTGCTAATCTGCAATGAATTCGTTCATAAGCAGGGCGGTAAAATCTGGGTGGCAAGTACGCTTGGCAAAGGCAGCCAACTCCACTTTACAATTTCCAAGCATTTGAAATAGAGCTGTGTTGTTAAAACAATATTTATTTTCTAAATTCTTCATCATTTATATTTTTGATGAATTTTTGACGGATTTTATTTCACAAAAATATTTTTAAATAGTCGGAAAAAAGTCGGATTTTTATTTTTAACAATTTCCTTTTTAACCTTTTCACAATTTTAAAATTGCAAAAGTCAGGTTTTGGTCGGGTTATTATGTAAAGTTGATTCTTTCCTTAAGCAAATATTAATCACATCATAATATACCAAGAAAGAACTTATTAAAAAAGAAAATCCTCCCTATATGTAGTAATAATGTTAATTTTTACATTCCAAATTAACTTTTACGGATGCGTAGATGTTCTTCCAAACGAAGTACTATAAAAAGTAAAATCATTTCCATTAACAACTCCATCGTTATTTAAATCAGAGTGCAGATACCCGCTTTGCCCGAACTGTGTACTGAAGCTAGTAAAATCATTTCCGTTTATATATCCATCCTTGTTAATATCTCCCGAAAATATACACCACTTATTATTATAGAAAATTAAATTGCTTCCGTAAGCATCAAACTGATTTCCGGTAAAATTCTGAATTACAAATGTACCCAAAGCTAACGGAACCGTTACCGCGCTCCAGGTTTCCAGAGAGTTCCTGTGTGAAACACTAACAAAGTAATTAGCAGATGGCGCTGAGTAAAATGAAACTGTGTCATCGCATGTGGTATTCAGATATGCCATTGCGGAATCTACTTTACTGTATGGTGAAAATGAATTTCTTATGTACACTTCCAGCGAATCTCTCGTCTGTGTAGTTCCGTTCCACAAACCTTCTATTCCTACGATAATCTTCATAGTGATTGCAAAGCTCTTTCTGCTAAAATTTATTAAATCTATATTTTGCTTCTGCGGACTTTCAAATGCATTAGCTGCAACAATAAAATCTCCGGAACTGTTTAAAAATCCTTTAGCTCCTTCACAGTCGCCATTGCCGGCACCGTCATAGAATAATCTTACAAGTTCGTTACCTGTGCTGTTGTATTTTAAGACAACTACATTATAATTACCGGAAGCAAAATATCTACCCGTTACAAAAATATTTCCGTTAGTATCCGCTGAAACTGAGTTTAAATAATTTAAACCACCTACAGGATTAACAATTGATTTAGACCATTGCTGTACCCCTGCAGAATTAAATTTCATTGTCAGAAGATCACGGTTTGTTCCCGATGAATTTACATAACCGCAAACAAATACATTACCGTTCTTATCTGTAATTAATGAGTAACCCTTTTCATTACTCGCGCCTGATGAATTGTAATTAACATTCCATAATACATTTCCCGCGTTTGATATCTTCACCAAAAGTAAATCATTATTGGAGATATTATTATTTATGTTACCTGTCAGAAAAAAATCGTTATTATTGTCTATTACAATATCAGATAACAGGTCATTCTCACCTGCTGTGCCGACGAAGTAGATTCCTACCTGCTCTACTCCTGCAGAATTATATTTACTGAAATAGATATCATTTTTATGTGTGTTCATTACATAAATATTAGAGCCGACAATAATATTATTAAAGGCGTCAACTCTTATCTTAACTGCATCATCATTACCTCCGGAGTTAGCGTAGTATTGAGTCCACAGTATAACCCCTGCAGAATTATATTTCATAGTGACCATATCTAAATTATTTTGCGCTCCATTAAATACGTTTCCGCATGTGCAAATATTACCGCTGCCATCCAGTGCTATTGATTTTCCTTCGTCATATCCTGAACCGGCACCGTTAAATGATTTATTTAGGAGAATACTTCCTGCACTGTTAAACTTCATTATAATCCAGTTTTCATTTTCAGTACCTGTAATATAAATATTTCCGGAATTATCTATATCTAAATCATTATACCTGACATTTGTATATGAAGTATCTATGTATGACCAAACAAGAGTACCTGAAGAATTTATCTTTTCTATAATTCCATACCCTGTTTCAACTCCGTAAAAATTCTTACCTAAGTTTACATAACCTGTGAGAATATAATTGCCCGATGCATCCTGCTTCGATGCAGTGACAACTTCGTTGAAACTGACCAGTCTGTTTATATTTCTGTTCCAGTGATTGCTCCCTATGTTTGTATATTTCACAACAAGAAAATCCTGTCCCGTCCCCCCGTTATCATTGTCTCCTGCAATTAACGGATTTCCGGCATTATCAATTACAATACTATTTGCAGAAGCATTTCCTGCTGAAGAAGTATAGCTTACACCCCACTGCTTTACACCCGATGAATTATACTTCACCGTAGTAGTTTTTGCGCCGTAGTAACCCGAAACAAAAACATTTAATGAAGCATCAACAATCATAGATTTGAACTGAATATATGCTGTAATATCTGTTTGCGTTGCTGACCAGATAAGAGTACCTCCGTTTAAAAAAACTTCTACAACACCAATACTATATAGAAATCCCGGTGGTCTAATACTACCGCAAAGATAAATATTGCCAAATCCGTCCAACTCCATATCTGTAATAGTAAAATTGCTACCTGTTGAAATGTTAAAAAGTTCTGTGCCCGACGAACTAAATTTAACTAACTTTCCATCCCCGTTTGAAATATTATAAGCAACAAATACATTCCCGGAAGCATCTGTTAGGGTTTTAACACTATTGCCTGTAAATCCCCCTTTTATCCATAGCTGAACTCCTGCTGAATTATATTTCATCACTTCTACGCCGTCACCTCCCCAACCCTGGTCGATATATGTTGCTGAAAGGTAAATATTTCCACTTCCATCAACAAAAACAGAATTTCCTTCTGCGCTCTGTCCTAATATATTTTTTGTTAACAATAATGTACCTGCAGAATTATACTTGAGGAAAATAAAAATACCGCTTGAAACTCCTGTTACGAAAGCATTACCTGCAGCATCAATAGTGATATCATTTCCGCAATCATAATAAGATGTTGCACCGGGAATGTGATATGTTTTATTCCATACAATTGTACCGGAAGTATTTATCATCATTGTTAAAATTTCAGTACTATCAGAATTGTTTATTGTAGTGCATCCTGTAAGATAAATGTTTCCGTTTGCATCAAGCACTGCTTTTCTTACAGTATCCTTTGCACTTGCAGCGCCACCGTAAGTTACAACCCACTGCTGAGTTCCTGCGGAATTATATTTATAAACGACTATATCGTTATCAAGTGGAATAGCATTAGCGCTGCCGTTTATTGAGGTGCCAACCAGATAAACATTTGCTGAGGCATCGGTAAGAACGATGTTTGCTGACTCTAACTTACTGCTGCCTGAATAATTAAATTTATTAACCCATTGCTGTGAATATGATTCTGCCGAAAGAAGCAGCACAATAAACACAAAGTACATTTTTTTCATAAAAAGTTTTTATAATGAATTCTAATACATGAAAATATTTATTCCCTATATTTATGACAAAGAAGGTTTTTGGGAAATGTTAAATGATTTCCTGAAGATAAAAGAATGGTTGTATTGTATTTTAATACAATTTTAACCAAAATTGAGCATAAATATAAAAAGGGAAATGTAGAATGTTAGGCGGGAAAAAAATTTGAGATTGTTTGAAGATTAATCACTGATTGCACTGATTTTTTCTGATTAAAATAAAAGAATTAAATCACTGATTACGCTGATACATTCTGATTCAAAATGATTCGCACTTCCGCTTCATTTATATTCATAAGAATCATTTCAAATCAGTGTAATCAGTGATTTAGATGCTTTATTTCACCAGAACCATTTTTCTGGTGTCAGTAAAATTATTTACTGTCAGTTTGTAATAATAAATTCCGCTGGCAAGATGCAAAGCCTCAAAACTAATTGAATACTTTCCGGGTTTCTGATTTTCATTTACCAAAACATGAATCTCACTTCCGGCATTATCAAAAACAGTTAAATTCACATCTCCCGAAACCTTAACTTCATAGTTAATTGTTGTTGAAGGATTAAAAGGATTCGGATAATTCTGGCTTAAGGAAAAATCCCCGGGAATTTGTGATGATAATTGAACTATCCCCACAGTTTTTGAAAACTTATAAATCGATTGACCGGAAGCGTAAGCAATAGTATCATTCAGGAACCGAACTCTGTTTAGTGTTCTTCCGAATCCTGCAAGATGCCAGCTTGCTCCTGCATCTGTAGTTTCATAAGTAGGCATCCCGCCAAAAGAGAGGCCCCAGCCTCCTATCCATCCTGTGTTTTCATTAATAAATCCAATTCCTTCCTGGTCAACATCATTGTTAAAAGGTTTTTCAGTCCATGTTGCACCGCCGTTAGTTGTTTTAAGATAAGGAGCTATGCTTCTGGATTCAATAGATGCATATCCTAAATTTCTATTTAAGAATTGAACCTTCCAGCACCACGCGCTATCAACAGTAGATAAATGTGTTCTTGTAAAACTTACCCCTCCGTTTGTTGTTCTTACAACCACCGCATTACCTCTAAGAAAACTGTTTTGAGAAAATCCTCCGACAACAACACCTGAATCAGCGCTCCAGAAATGGCAATCAACTGCAGATGTAATTAAAGTAGAATCAAGTGGAATACTTATCCAGCTTAATCCTTTATCTGTAGTTTTTATAATATTTGCAGGCTTATAATATCTTCCTGTGCCGAAAGCAGTTGTGGAATTAACTATTGAAATTCCGCAAATACCTTTTGGAATATCACCTGATATATTTGAAATTTTTACCCATGAGCTTCCGCCGTTAGTTGTCCTCATAATTAGCGTATCATTATTATTAAGCATACCTACAATTCCTGTATTCTCATCAAAGAAGCCAATGCTTCTTCCCCCGCTCGCAAGATTATTGGAAATATCTGTGAAAGATGTGCCGCCGTTTGTAGTTTTGAATGCTCCCTGTCCATCCCGGAGAATATATCCAGTTAGGGTGTTAACAAAATAAAGGTCAACAAATCTGCCGTAAGTTCCGGCAAGAGGAGCATTAGGAAGCTGAGCCCATCTTAGCTGAGCGAAAACTTCAGAAATAAATAGTACGGAAAAAATAACAACAATGATGGAAAATTTAATCTGCTTTTTCATAATTTCTCTTTCTAAACAAAATAGTATCCTTAACTACTTTGATGCAAAGACATTTTATTTAAAAAGCACATTCGCATAACTCATTAAATATCAGGTAATAAACTCATTTCAGCAAAATCATCTTCTTCGTCTCTGAAAATTTCTCCGTTACTAATTTATAAAAGTATACTCCGCTGGGGAATGACGATGCATTAAAATCAACTGAGTAGCTGCCTGCATTTTGATGTTCATTCACTAACGTTTCAACTTCATTACCCAATGCATCATAAACTTTCAGTGAAACGTAATTTGTAACTGGTAATTCGTAATTTATCCGCGTAGTCGGATTGAAAGGGTTTGGATAATTTTGCTCTAAATAAATCTTACCAGGAATTACAGTATTTGTATTACTTACTCCCACCGGAGCAATTATCTCTGAATAGCCTCTTCTCCAGACACCGCCGCCAAACGTACCTGCAAACATATAAGCATTATGATAGACAATAGAATGTATAGAATAAATTCCACCGAAGCCTTGATTTCTCATTTGCCATGTTCCTCCGCCATTTGACGAGATAAAAACACCGCCAATATCCGGCGCTCCGACATTAGACGCTCCGACAAATAGATAACTGCTCTGACTAATGATTGAATTAACACCAAACGCCTGAAATGAAGTTTGTGTCCAGTTCAATCCATTGTTACTGGAGACATGTATTCCGTTGAACTCAGTTCCGGCATAAATATTTGAACCGTTAGTTAACATAGAAAGAACATTAGTAGAACCAAGACTTGTATTAGACCAGCTTACACCCTGATTAGTGCTTAATCTTACTCCGCTGAACTGCATTCCAACAAAAAGGTTAGCCCCGGAGGTAGTAAATGCCCAAGAAGTTCCTGATGTAATTGAAGACGGACTCCATGTTGCCCCATCGTTGCTTGAGTAAAATAATCCGTTAGCGCCAGTTCCAGCAACTAGATATGCTCCTATTGAAGTAATAGGTCCGACACCCTGACTTAAAGTTAAAGGAGTCCAGCTTGTTCCTAAATTAGTTGATTTAAAAATTCCGCTTCCACAGGCATATATAGTACCTCCCGAAACATAAAATGAACTTATTGATTGATTGTTAAGAGTTGTTTGAGTCCAGTTATCTCCATTGTTAGTTGATTTCCAAACACCATCTCCTCCCGCCGTTCCCGCAAACAATGTTGTGCCGATAGAAGCTAGAGCATAAACAATGCTGGATGTACCTATACTGCTTGATTTCTGTACCCATTGCGCCGGGCTATTTGTAAAACTTAAAGTAAATAGAAAAACAAAAAAAAGAATAAGGGAGTTAAGATTTTTTGTAAACGAAGTTTTCATTGGGGAAGTTTTTGATTATAAAAAATTATAATTTTGGTAAAAACTTTCAAAAACTAATATACAGATTATGGAGGAAGTTTAGGATATCAGATATTAAACAAATTAAATCACTAATATTGGTATGACTGTAATATCTTTATTTAAAAAGTACAAACTTAAGCTAAGAGATAGTGAAAAATGAAAAAATCCATTTCTCAGTGGATAAGACAATCAATCACTATTTTCACTAATCTGAAATGATTTCATGATAAGCTTTAAATACCTTAAAGCTTATCATTTTAATCAGGATAAATCAGAGTAATCAGTGATTCACTTTAATAACACCATTCTTTTTGTTTCAGCAAAATTTGTAGTTCGTAAAGTATAAAAATAAATTCCGCTGTTTAAATTTTTAGCATCGAACTGATAGTTATAATAACCGGCTTTCAATTCTTCGCCGAGTAAAGTCATTACTTCCCTTCCAAGTATATCATAAATAATTAACGATGTGAAAGAATTCTGAGGTATCTGAAATTTTATTTTTGTAGCAGGGTTGAACGGATTAGGAAAATTATTTTCTAATTTAAACTCACGGGGAATTTGTGTTGAAATATTTTGAATTCCGACGGATGTTGATTTTAAGATGACAAGTAAATTATTTGCAGAGACAATTGAATCCACTCCATTGTATGCAGTAAGGCGGCAGGTAGTTATAACAGAGTCTCCGTTGAAACCCAGCTCTCTGGCAATGCTATCCAGTCTGCTTCTTCTGAAAGTAATTGCCGTATCGGAGCCGTTGTTATCAGATGGAATATAATATACATCCTGTGACTGACTATTCTTTTTAATTCTGAATTTATAAGTAATATTAATTCCTCCCCGTGAAGCATTAGTCCAGGTAAATTTAACTTTTGAAGTATCAAATTTATTAGTAACAATGGTCTGCAAAAAAGGTTCGGAAAAAAACGGAGCTGTTAATGGAGAGCCGTTTATTCTGAAGTAATCTACTTTAGTAATTGAATCCGCACCGAATCCATTACTAACTCTGAGTTTTATTGTATAATTTCCAAGCCCGGTAAATTTTTGCTTTGGGTTTGCAAGTGTTGAAGAAAAATTCTGAGGTCCGGTTATTGTCCATTGATAACTCGTAGGATTATTGGAAGAAGCATCGACAAACTGAACAGAATCTCCGCTGAAATATTTTACTTTGTCAGTCATAAAATCTGCCTTTGGGGCAGCATTTTGCGGAGGAGAATATCTCAATACAAACAAGCCGCGTGTTCTATCAGATGCAATTATTTTTCCTGAAGGAAATTTATAAACACCCCAACAGCCGGTATATTCATTTGCGTTTGATTCAGGATATGTATCGTACCAGCCTAACTCTACCGGGCTTCCGGGAGTAGTAACATCCAGAAGCTTTACACCTGCACTATAATATGCAATTGCAAGCTGATTACCGTAAAGCTCAACGTTGTGAATTACTCCGTTTTTAAAAACATCAGAAGGATTCCATATATTAACCAGTTGTATGTCAGTCAGGTCCTGAATGTTCCAGATTTTTAGTCTTCCGGGAGGTGTAAGAGTTTCATCTGTGGTAAAAATAAACTTTCTTCCCGGAGTAAGAGCGCTGTTATGCGGAAAGGGATTAGGACCGTTAGTCCAGTCAGTAATAGTAGTAAGGTTATCCTTATTGGCAGCATTTATGACTGACATTTTTCCGTCACTTATATTAGCTGCCCATATAGTATCATTTACCACGCTGCAATCATGTACGTAGTAGCCGTTCCAAAGTCCTCTCGGGACCGGAACAGCGGGGTTAACGGATAGGTCGAGAATTTTTATTCCATTGAAAGTGCCTCCGTTTAAATATAGGTATGGACCTGACTGCTGTATAGAGTGTGTGCGCGAGTGCCCGGGTGGATTATATTGTCCTACATAATTTACAGATGCGGGAAGGTTTGCTAAATCATAAATTTCCACGCCTGAATTTTCTGCCTCTGAAACTACATAAGCAAAATGCGAATAAGTTTTCATCTCATGCCACTGACTAAAATGAGTAGTGAATGAACCGCAGACGCGTATATTGGTTGAATCAGTAATATCTATAAAATAAATGGATTGATTACCTCCGAGAATTGCATACTCTCTGCCGTTTGCGGAGTAGCCCCAGAGAGCGGAATAATTAATACCGGCTGTTAAGTTTACAGGATTAGATTTTCCTATAAGGGTTATATTTTTACCCTGAGAAAAAACTTTTTGAAAACTTATTATAATGAGGGTTAAAAAAATTAAGAGGGTTAACAGAGATTTTTTCATTTCCGTTAGCTATTGATATAAAGAAAAAGAACTTTTGGATTGTAGAAGTAAAATACGACTATTCATCCAAAAGTTCAAATGTTTTGTTGAGATATATATAAAGGTTTGATTATTTATCGAATATCAAAAGCATCGGGTTAAGAGGGACATTTATTTCGTACATTTCTATTGTTCCCTTGATTCCCCCTTTTTCATTATAGTAAGGTAGTTTCAAATTAGTACCGGGGACAGTTTTGTATTTATCGTATAATATCTGTACAGAATTTATTCCCGGAGTTTCAACCATTATTAAATAATAAGTGTCTTTATCGAAGTACTGAATGTTTTTATCTTTTCCGTTTCTGGTAAACTTTATTTTATAAGTGTCTTTTCCGTTTACTCTCTCTTCGCCCAGTAGTTCTGTTTTTATTGCCCTGTTTTCCATATCTCCCAGATAAAAATATGTTCCGTCTTCAATATTCGGCAATAAGGATTCAAGAGTTTCTTTAGATAAACTTGACTTAACTCCATTCTGAAGAGTCCATCCGGTTTTAGTATCGAAATAAGTTCTTACATCGTAATCGATACCGCTTACATGTGCAAACTGATATTTTTCAACGGCATCTTCGTAAGCCAGAAGGTCGTAAGTATTTATTCCCGATATAGCTGTACCGTATATTGTTATCTGTTTGATTTTTTTTATTTCATCTAATCCGCCTATGGCAGCAATATATTTCTGAACAATTTCGTCAGATGTAAGAGTCTGGCTGAATAAATTTGATGTTAAAACTAAGAGTATGGCGATGTAAATTTTTTTCATTTTTTGAGATAAATATTGATTTTAATTTAATCATTACACTCAAAAAAATAAATAAAGTTTCGCTGATTTTCACGAATGCTCTTTTTCACTAAATTACCTTTAATTACTGCCTAAAATAATTTTCGGGTCTAATTGTACATTAATTTCATATTTATCCACTGTACCTTTCAAGGGACCTCTTTCAATTGAATAAGGTAAAATCAGCTTTGTGCCCGGCACTTTCCTGTAATCGGAGTTATTAACTACAATAAGATTTCCCTTGCTGGAGATGGATTCAACCCTAACTACATAAAAACTTTCCTTATCGATATACTGTGTATTTTTATCGATACCTTTATGAGTAAATTTAATTTTATAACAATCCCTGCCGTCAATTTTTTCTTCACCTAGAAGCTCGGTCTTAATTCCTTTGCCTTCCTTATCAGCCAGATAAAAATACGTTCCGTCTTCAACTGTAATCTTTAATGTATTCATCTGTTCCGGTGAGACGTCTTCTTTTGCTCCGTTTTGAGAAACCCAGCCGCCGGTCATATCATAATAGTTCTTTGCAGAGATTCCTTCACCGCTTACAATAGAAAACATACATTTTTGCACTCCATCTTCATAGTAATTTATATCACCAGTTACATGGCCCATTATTAAAGCTTTTCCTGTAAGCGAGACCTGATTAATTTTCTTCAGTTCGGAAGCTCCTCCGATTGCATTAATGTATTTATTAACTATTTCATCTGATGTAAGGGTTTGTGAATAAGCAGCCGATACTAAAAACATAAAGAGAAGTATGTAAATTTTTTTCATAATATAATTGTTGTATTGTTTGATTACTTAATTAGACTTCAAACGGATGCCAAGGTTTCGATTTTTCAACTCCCTAATTGAGTTTTTTTTACCAGTTTAAAGAATTATCTTTGCCCTACTCCATTTTGAACTATAAATATACTTATCCATATAAAAAATGAGCAATATAGAACCTAAAAAAAGCGCTTCTAAAGCTGAGTGGAACGAAACAGCAAAATCCCAGAGAACAAACGGAATGAAGTTCACTTCCCTATCGGGCAGAGAACTTGATATCTGCTATACCCCTGAAGATACAAAAGAAACGAACTACTACAATGAGATAGGATATCCCGGCGAATACCCTTACACAAGAGGCATCCACCATAATATGTACAGAGGAAAATTATGGACAATGAGGCAGTTTGCGGGATTCGGAACACCCGAAGATACAAACCAAAGGTTCAAATATTTGCTTGAGCACGGACAAACAGGACTCTCTACTGCGTTCGATATGCCTACACTAATGGGATGGGATGCAGATGCACCGCTTGCAGAAGGTGAAGTAGGTATCTGCGGAGTATCGGTTTCTTCATTAGCCGATATGGAAAGATTGTTCGACGGAATTCCGCTCGATAAAGTTTCTACATCGATGACTATAAACTCGCCTTGTATAATGGCATACGCATTTTATTTAGCTGTTGCAGAAAAGCAGGGAGTAGCTTTCAATAAGTTAAGAGGAACATTACAGAACGATATCTTAAAAGAATACATAGCCCAGAAAGAATACATTTATCCGCCGAAGCAATCGATGAGAATTATTACTGACATGATGGAATATTCAACAACTGAAGTTCCGCAGTTCAATCCTGTTTCAGTCAGCGGATATCACATAAGAGAAGCCGGCTCAACAGCAGCGCAGGAACTTGCATTTACACTTGCAGACGGATTTGCATATGTAGAGCATTGTATTGAAAGAGGAATGGATGTTGATGCGTTTGCACCGAGAATTTCTCACTTCTTCAATTCACATCTGGATTTCTTTGAAGAGATTGCAAAGTTCAGAGCAGCAAGAAGAATTTATGCAAAGAGAATGAAAAATAAATACGGCGCAAAAGATCCGAAATCATGGACACTGAGATTCCACACACAAACAGCAGGATGCTCATTAACAGCGCAGCAGCCTGAAAATAATATTGTAAGAACAGCTATTGAGGCATTGGCAGCAGTGCTCGGTGGAACACAATCATTGCATACAAATTCAATGGATGAGACACTAGCTTTACCATCTGATAAGGCAGTGAAGATTGCTTTGAGAACACAACAAATAATTGCTCACGAGCACGGAGTAATAAACGTAGCTGATCCGTTAGGCGGAAGCTATTATATAGAAAAATTAACAGATGATATTGAAGCGGAAGCAAACAGATATTTTGATCTGATTGAAGCGCAGGGCGGAGTAATTCCGTGCATAGAAAACGGATTCTTCCAGAGAGAAATTGCAGATGCTGCATACAGATATCAGGTAGAGCTAGATAAGAAGGAAAAAATTGTTGTAGGTATAAATGATTTTGTTGAAGAGAATGAAAAGATTGATATTCCGATTTTACAAATCTCAAAAGAAGTTGAAGAAAGCCAGGTCAGATTATTAAAAGAACTAAAAGCTTCAAGAAATCAGGAAGACGTGAAGAATGCTCTTGCAGAGTTAAAGAAATCTGCTGAAGATGGAACAAACTTAATGCCAAGAGTGCTTGACTGCGCAAGAAAATATGTAACGCTCGGTGAAATGTGCGGAGAGTTGAAGGAAGTATTCGGAGTATATGAAGAAACTGCAGTATTTTAATTTTTAAATTAAAATGTCATGAGCATAGCAGAGTTAAAAGAAAATTTTCACAAAATCATCGATGAAACTGAGAATTCAGAAATTCTTGAAAGTTATTACTATATGCTAAAATTTGAAACTGATCCGAAAAATATTGCAGCTATCGAAAGAATAGAGAAAAGCGATAAATTCAAGAAAGAGATTGAAACATCTCTTAAACAGATTGAAGAAGGCAAAGTTATTCCCCATGAGGAAATGAAAAAGCGTATGTTTCTATGAAAGTGGAAATAGTTTGGACTGAAGAAGCAGATTCAAATTATCAATCTATAAGAAGCTATTTAAAAGAAAGTTGGGGAATTTTCAGTGCCAATAATTTTTCAAGGAAAGTTGAGGAAATTATAGAGCTCATTATTTCGCATCCAGAAATTGGAACTGAAATAGAAGATTATCCAGGTGTAAGAAAAAAATTAGTAACCAGATACAACTATATCTACTATAAGTTTACTGATAGAACATTAAATATTTTAAATTTCCAAGATACCCGTCAAGAACCAAAGTAATAAAATATATGTCCATTAAAGAATTAAGAAAAGAGATTATAAGTCTCGTTAACAGCATCGAAGATAAAAATCTTCTTGAGAGTTACTTAGACATGATGAAAATAGACACTGAGCAGGTATCATGGGACGACCTGACTGAAGAAGAACAGAACGAAATAATGCAGACAAAGAAGAATGCTGAAGACAACGGTGTAGAATTTATCTAACAAAACGAACTTTATAATTTAATCCAACTATTATGGAACCTTCACAGGAAGAACTTTACAGCCGCGCGGCTGCAAAAGTAAAAGCCAGAAAATCATTTTACATAAATCTGATTAACTATTTAATCATAAATCTTCTTCTTGCGTTGATTAACTATATTAATTACACAGGCAACTGGTGGTTCTACTGGGTCTCAATCGGATGGGGAATAGGAATAATGTTCCACGCTTTTTCTGTTTTTGGAAAAGGCGGATATTTCAGTGACGATTGGGAAAAGAAGAAGATCCAGGAGTTAATGGAAAAAGATAAACAAAAATAATTTTTAAAATAAAGTATAAGGATTTTTAAAGGCGAATCTTATTCGCCTTTTTCATATATGAAAAGTATTCACTCCAAAAATTATTTAATTATAATTTCACTCTGTCTCGTGTCATTCGGGATATATCAGGCATTCAATTATTATTTCACTCACGGAATGCTTGGCGTTCCGCTCGATGACACTTGGATTCATTTCCGCTTTGCAGAAAATTTTGCTAAAGAGTTTAATTTTACTTTTAATCCCGGAGAGCCGACTGCCGGCACAACTTCTCCTCTATGGGTCGTTGTTTCAGGCTTGGTAAGCTTCATTTCACCGATGTTTATGCTGAACTCAGTAATTCTCTCAGGATTATTTTTCATCCTCTGTTGTATTTTTATATACAAGATTGCAGTAACGGTATTTTTTGATTCAGATGTACTAGACTTTGATCTCGATTTCAGCCCGCTATATCTTTCCTTATTGGTCGCGCTTTTAACTGTTATGGCAGGAAGACTTGAATGGGCGGCGATGTCGGGCATGGAAACAACTATGTTTATTTTCTTTACTCTGCTTGGAGTTTATTATCATATTAAAGATGTTCAGAATCAAAAAATTTCACTGATACCTTCTATTCTTTTCGCATTATCTACTGCATCAAGACCGGAAGGATTAATGCTATTCGGATTATATTTATTCGATGCATGGACATTTTCTTTTACAATAAAAAAAGTTTTAAAGACTACGCTTGATTTAATTGCCGGAGTGATTATTTTCGTGATGATTGCCGGAGGTTATTTTCTTTTCTCGTACTACACAAGCGGAAATATACTTCCGAATACTTTCAGGGGGCAGGGAGGCAATTTTGAATTCCTTCCTAACTTAGAATATTTAAGAATCAGTCTTGTATTATTCCTGAGAGATAACCCAATTACCTGTGTGCTGTATCTTTTCTCTTTTATTTTTTACTTTGCCAACATAAAAAGATTCTTCAGCAAATTAAGGAGTTTAAATTTAATTTATTTATGGGTAATTTTGCTCCCGATAGCATCATCAATATTCGTTCCTAACTGGAGGCATCACGGCAGATACTTAATGCCATTGCTTCCTTTTATCAATTTGATTTCCGTATATGCTATAGTTGTAATTCTGAATAAGTACAAAGAAAAAGGCTCGTTAAAGCTTCTGCACAATATGAAATTTTTAACTACGCTTCTTTTATTTTTTTCGCTTATTTATTATGTTGTTTACGGAATAGCTCTCGGCAAAAACTCAGATAACATCAACAGCCAGCAGGTAAAGCTTGCTCACTGGGTAAAAGAAAACGTTTCACCGAATGATGTTATAGCTTTAAACGATATCGGCGCAATTACATTTGTATCGAAGAACAGAATTGTTGATATGGCAGGATTAGTAACTCCGCAAATTCTTGATTACAGAAAGTACAGACTTGAAGATAATATGGATTCTATGCTTACTCTTTTGAAAAATAACGATGTAAAATATCTGATAATTTATGACCACTGGTTTGAGCCGTTCTTAAAAAGACACGGGCAATATTTTGAATATCTGCTTTCAGCTAAGCTTGAGGTAAATACTATCTGCGGCGGAGATGAAATGAAAGTATATAAAGTAAACTTTTACAGAAAAGAAAATGAAAATAATTAAATTAATAAAGCTTATAAGACCGAAGCAATGGCTGAAAAATGTTTTCTGCTTTGCTCCGATTTTATTCTCGGGGAATTTGCTCTACTGGGATAAGCTCTCTATTAATATAATTGCATTCATTGCCTTCTGTGGAATTTCAAGCTGTGTATATATCCTTAATGATATTTCAGACGTTGAAAGCGACAGGAACCATAAGAAAAAAAGATTCAGACCGATTGCTTCAGGAGATGTTTCTATAAAGGAAGCATGGGGATTTTTTGCTCTCCTCCTTGCACTCGTAGCCTGTGCCTGTATTTTTTATCTTCCAACTTCGTTTGGAGTAGTAATCATTCTTTATTTAATTAATAACTTTCTCTACTCATACAAGCTGAAACACATGGTGCTCTTAGATGTGTTTTCTATTTCAATCGGATTTATGCTAAGAGTTGTAGGAGGCGGTTTTGCCATCGATGTACAGCTTTCAAGCTGGATGATTATTACCACAATCTTTATTTCTCTATTCCTTGGTATTTCAAAACGAAGAGCTGAGCTTTCCAATGCAGATGAAGGCAACGCAAACAAACAAAGAAGAGTACTTGACGATTATTCCATTGACTTTGTAGAACAGATGAATACCATTGCTGCTACTGGTACAATTTTATCCTATGCACTTTATACTGCATCTGATAAAACCATTACTACATTTCATACAGATAAATTAATTTATACTACACCATTCGTTATATACGGAATATTCCGTTACCTTTTTCTTATTCACAAAAAAAATCTTGGCGAGAATCCTGCATCCATAGTCACAAAAGATATTCCGATTATTGTAACAGGGATTCTATGGGTAATAGTCTGCGCTGCTATTATTTACAAAGCCAAATTAGGATTGTAACTTTTTACTTTAATTGAAAAATAAAATTTCTCATTACAAAGCAGAACTTCTGCTTTTATCTATTACTGTTTTCTGGGGAATTTCATTTCCGTTCACAAAGTTTGCGCTTGAAGATTTTTCACCCATAGCCTTAGTCTTTCTTCGTTTCTCAATTACAGTTGTTGTATTCTTTGCCATTTATTACAAAAAAATTCAGATAAGGGGTTTTAAGCAATGGCGATACGGCTTTATCCTAGGCTTTCTTTTATTCCTTGGTTTCATTACTCAGACTACGGGAATGAAATATACTACTGCATCTAACTCAGCATTTATTACAGGAACAAATGTATTGTTAGTCCCCTTCGCTTTATATTTTATCAGTAAAAGAAAACCGAAGCTGCAAAATCTTATAGGGATAGTAATCGTAACTGTGGGATTATATTATCTCACAGGTGTTGGTGTCTCGGGATTAAATTACGGTGACTTCATTACTTTCTTCTGCACATTTTCATTTGCTCTGCATGTAGTTCTTCTTGATAAGTATTCAAAGATAACAGATATCATTCATCTTGTCTTCGGGCAGTTTCTTGCAATGGCAGTACTTAGTTTTTTATACATGATGATTATGGAATATTTTGTGTATGATAATATTATGATGAATTTTACTACGAGCTCGACTTCACTTGTTCTTTTTCTTGCCCTGTTTGGAACTTTATTGGTGTTTTTTTTGATGACTAAGTTTCAGGGGATGACTAATCCTATCAAAGCCAGTATTATCTATAATATGGAACAGGTTTTTGCCACATTTTTTGCATTTTTTCTTTTAGACGAAAGGTTGACCTTTACTCAGATTATCGGAGCGCTGATAATGATTTGCGGATTAATAGTCTCCGAATTTTCTGATTTAATTTTCAGAAGAAAATTAAAATAAATAGTTTATGGATGTTACATATAAAGTTATTCTTAAAGGATTAGTACAGGGCGTGGGCTTCAGACACTTCGCTTATAAAAGAGCACACGAACTTGGTTTAAGAGGATGGATAAAAAATTTAGATACGGGTGAAGTTGAAGTTATAGTTCACGGAGGAAAAGATACTGTAAATCATTTTATTTTTACCGACCTTAAAAGCGGTCCGGCAGGTGCAGATGTGAAGGATATGAGCGTTGATGAATACCGGTCAACATCAGATTTCCCGTTTTTCCTGGTTCATCACTAAAAAAGAAAAAATAAAAAGGACGCTTATCTATCTTGAAATTCAGAAAGATAAGTTTTAATATTACAACAAAATAAAAAAGGATACGATTAGAAAATATTTACTGTTCAAGTAAATAAAAAAATTTATTATGCTCAAGAAAATCCTTCCCGGAATTTTATTCCTCTTAGTTACTTCAAATTTTCTTTATTCACAAACCAACACAACATACAATTTCCTTCGTCTGGATGTAGGTGCGCGTGCTTCTGCATTATCGGGAAGCTTTACCGCTATGGAAAATGATGTAAACGTTATTTTTTATAATCCTGCAGGTATTGCCACATTAAAGGATAAGCAAGCATCGGTAGGGTTTTATAAATATCTGCTTGATATTAATTCAGGCAATGCCGCATACGTCCAAAAATACAAAGATATAGGTTATATAGGCGCGGGAATTCAGTACATTAATTACGGCAGTTTTGATAAGTACGATGTGAATTCAAATAACTTGGGAACTTTCGGAGCCAGCGATATTGCACTCTCACTCGGATATGGAAATGTTTATGATAATCTTTTTTACGGAGGAAATTTAAAGATTATTTATTCATCATACGATTCTTACAAATCTTCCGCCGTTGCAGTTGATTTAGGCGCTATGTATAAAATACAAAAAGCAAATATGACAGTGGGTCTTAGCTTATTGAATGTAGGAACTCAGATAACCTCGTATCAGGATTATAAAGAAAATCTTCCTATGGATTTAAGATTCGGCTTGACTAAAAAACTAGAGAACTCTCCATTAACTCTTAGTGTCGGATTTTATGCGCTCAGCGACAGCTATGACAAATTTTTTAACAGATTTAAAAATGTAACTGCAGGGGCAGAGTTTGAGATATCTGATAATATAAATTTCAGAGTCGGTTACGATAATCAGTTAAGACAGGAATTAAAAACAGGAAGCGCAATCGGTATCGGCGGATTTTCAGCAGGACTCGGAGTGAAGCTGCAGGAAAAATATCAGATAGATTATGGCTTCAACTCAATGGGTAAGCTCGGTTCAACACACAGAATTAACGTAGGATTTTTATTGAACTAATATTTTATTTTTAACTGAACAATTTTGAAAGCCCTGAGGTAATTTACTTCAGGGCTTTTTGTTTTTATACAATCTATTCTGAAATTTTTATTTCAAATATTTTATTCCAGAGTTTTCCTGTTACAAGCAAGTTGCCTGTTGCAGGATTAACGGTGATGCCGTTCAGCACATCGATTTCCTGTAGGCTTCCTGCCTTATGCATCAGCTCTTCCAGATCCATTCTTGCTAAAACTTTGCCTGATGCAGCATCAATTTTTATTATTAAAAAAGTCCGCCATATATTTGCATAAATATTTCCTTTGTAATACTCCAGTTCGTTGATGTTAGGGACCTGTCCGGCATTATCAAATACCTGCAGATTGGAAGTAACTGCAAATGAATATGGATTTAAATAATAAATTTTATTTGTGCCGTCACTCATTATCAGTTCTTTACCGTTATTAGTCATTCCCCATCCTTCAGTGCTATAGGTAAAATTCTGAATGAATTTAAAATCATCAACATTGTAAACAAATCCTTTTTTATTTTTCCATGTGAGCTGAAAAATTTTATTATCTAAAATTGTAATCCCCTCTCCGAAATATTGTTTATCGAGAGTAACTTCATTCAGCACTTTTCCCGAAGACAGCTCATATTTTTTAATTAAAGATTTACCTTCAAGCCCGGTGCTTTCATACATATATCCGTTATAAAATTCCAAGCCTTCAGTAAAATCTTCTTTGGAGTGCGGATAAGTTTTTACAACAGAAAATTTTTCTGACTTAGGATATATATCAGATAAAACTCTGATATTGGATTCAAGAGTTTCAGATTTTCCGTCATTGTAAAAAGTCTTAAGAATGACTTTATGCGCTCCTGTTTTTCCGTCTGAAGGAACAAAAGCATAGGTAGGGTTTGCATCCTTTATAGAGGCTATAAAACTATTATCAAAATAAATCTGAGATGAGTCCGGCTTAACATTTTGCTTTAAAACTGAAAAGTTAACCCTTATACTGTCGTTTAGCACGTATGAAGAATTATTTGACGGCGAGTTCAGTTTTGAATAAGCTTCCGGTTTTGTATTTACGGGGGGAGTGTTATCCGATTTACATGAATAAAAAAGAACACTGAAAATAATTACAGTAAAAAATCTTTTATACATTAATGTTCCTCTTTATTTACTAACTGAAACCAGTTACCGTCATCATCAGTGAGAGTCAGACAATTTTCAGAGCCGTCAGTGCCTTTGAAAACAACTCCTTTAGATATGAAATACTCTTTCGCTTCCTTCAGATTATCGGTATAAATAACAAAAGCTATATTTGCTTCCTGATAAGTTTTAGGGTTTACAGGCTTACCGGGGCGGAGTAGAATTACATTCGAATTATTCTTCAGCCATACAAATTTTTCATGCTGAATTTCTTCTACCTCATATCCCAATATGTTTACATAAAAATCTTTTGCTGTGAGGGGATTTTTTACAAAGATTTCTATATGGCCTTGTTCAATTTTCATGACTCAAAGATAGAAAATATAATTTATTTATTAAAGATTGATAAAAAAAATTTCTTTATGCTCGGCGCCTTGAGTTGAAATAATGCTTTCCATAATACTGATTTTGCGTGCGGAAAAATTCACATCTGCTTTTATCTCATCTGAATTTTCTAATTTTATTTTTCCTTTTAATCTGGCCAAGGTAATGTGAGGATGAAAATTTTTATCCTGAGAAAATCCGGAATCATTTAAAATAATTTTTATCTTTTCCGCCAGTTCAAAAATTTTATTTTCCTTGTTAATACAATCCAGAAAAAGTACACGGGGTTTATCCAAATTTGGGAATGCATTTATAGCCGGACAATTGAATTTCAGCTCTCCATATTTATTTTCCAGCTGCATTTTCATCTCGTGATAAATTAGTTCTAGTTTACTCTTTTCTATCTCACCAATAAAGAAAAGAGTCATGTGGAAATTCTTTGGGTTCTCAAAACGAACCAAAAACGGCTTATCTACTTTTGATTTAAGAAGATACTGTATTTTTTGTATATTTTCCTTGTTTTCAGCGTCAATATTTATTGAAATAAATGCTCTCACCGGCAGATTTTAGTTCAAAAACCGTAAAAAACTAAATTGAATAACTATATTAAATTACGTATATTTAACGATTAAATCAAAAAAAATTTGGGAGATATTATAATGAAATTATTCAGAATATTCACTGTACTTTTATCCTTAACCCTTGCAACCGGATTTGTATATTTTTCGGGATGTACCTCAGCAGAATCAACAACAGGCAAATTAGCTTTCAGTCAGAAAGATTATCAGAAAGCAGAAGTTGAATTGAAAAAAGGTTTAGTAATTGATAAAAATGATGCTGAAGGCTGGTTCATGCTAGGATACTCACAAATTGAAAACGGACATTATGCAGATGCCAAAGAATCTTTTGCAAACGCAAGAAGATTATCTGCTGAATACAACGATAAAATTGTTCAGTACTGGATTGACAAATACAATGCAGGCGCACAATCATTTTCAGACGCAGTAAAAAAGAATGATGTAAACGGTTATAAATCTGCTTTAAATTATTTTGAAGCAGCATACAATATCCAGCCGGATTCTACAAAAGGTGTTGAAGCATTAGGAAGAGTTTATTTTGCGTTAGGAAATAAAGATAAAGCTTTAAGCATCTTTGAAGAAGTCATTGCAAAGACAAACAGCCCTGAAAGCGCAATAAGAGTTGCAGCAATTTTATTCGATGAAGGAAATGCTTTACTTCAGGCAAAAAGAAATGATGATGCAGCAGCAACTTTCCAAAAAATATTAAACATTTCAGCACTTCCAAAATCAGACCAGTATTATGAAGTATCTTCATACAACTACGGACTTGCAAAGGTAAAAGCTGCTGAAGAATTGAAAACTGCAAATCCTGACGATCCGAAACTTAAAACATATTATACAGAGGCTTTAACAGTTGTTGAACCGTTATCACAAACCAATATCAGCAATGCTGATATTAAGCCAAGAGTATGGGATTTATTAGTTGTTATTTATGGTAACCTTGGTCAGACAGATAAAGCAACTGATGCTTATAAAAAAGCTGAAGAATTAAAAAAGAAATAAATTTAAATTTTAATCCTGACTACTGAAATGCAGTCAGGCAAAAATTATGGAACAGCAAAATCCTCCTCAGTATAATTACAATTACAACTACCCCAAGAAAAGTTCTGGCGGTGCACGTTGGTTTTGGGGAATTTTTATTTCCATTCTTGTTATCGCTATATTTTTCACAGGTATTTCATTTCTGTTTCTTGCTAAAGTTATAAGCTCAACAGGCGGAGGAGAGAGATATGAATACGACTTCAGAAGCGGTAAAGGAAACGGAAAGATAGCTGTGGTTGATTTAGATTTTACAATTATTACATCAGACCCTATTGTCAGACAGTTTAAAAAATACCGCGAAGATAAATCTATTAAGGCAATCGTATTAAGAATTAATACTCCCGGCGGCGGCGTAGCTGCTTCCCAGGAAATGTATGAAGAAATAAAAAAAACACGAGATAGCGGTAAACCGGTCATAGTTTCATTTGCATCACTAGCAGCCAGCGGTGGATATTACGCTGCATGCGGCGGAAGCATTATTGTTTCAAATCCTGGTTCGTTAACAGGAAGCATAGGAGTAATAATGTCGTTCGTAACGATACAGGAGCTTGCAAAGAAACTCGGTATAGATGAAACAACAATAAAAAGCGGCGAGCTGAAAGATGCAGGAAGCCCTTTCAGATACCCGACAGAGAAAGACAAAGAATATTTTCAGGATATAGTTGACGACAGTTACCAGCAATTTTTAGATGTTGTTTCCAAAGAGAGAAAAATCGATATGGAAGATCTGAAAAAAATTGCTAACGGCAGAGTGTTTACTGGAAGTCAGGCAAAGAAATTAGGGCTTGTAGATTCACTTGGTACATTTGAAGACGCGATTAGAATTGCGGGCAGAATGGGCGGCATCGAAGGAGAACCAACTATTGTAAAAGAAAAGACACGGTTAGGAATAGTCGAGCAGTTAATGGAAGGCTCAACATCTTCTGAGATAAAAGAACTAAAGCAGGATTTGAAAAACGAATTCATAGATAAACCGGTATTACAATATAAATTCGAAAAATAATTTTTAAATAAAAAATTATGACAAGAGCGCAAATTGCCGCGAAAATTTCAGAAGCAACGGGACTAAGTAAAAAAGAGACAGAGATTGTTGTTGAAGGGTTCATCAGCTGTATTATAGAATGCCTGAAGGAAAACGGGAATATTGAAATAAGAGGTTTCGGAACATTTAAAAATAATGTGAAGGAACCAAGAACTGCAAGAAACCCGAGAACAGGTGAAAGTATTTCACTCGGAAAAAGATATATTCCGATGTTCAAAGTTTCAAAGGAGTTCAAAAAGACAGTGCAGGATGCTCTTGTAAAATAAAGTACAAAGAAGTTTTTTAAATAAGTTTTATTAACAATCTATTAAAGGAGAAACACTATGCCTTGTGGCAAGAAAAGAAAACGTGCGAAAATGTCTACGCATAAGAGGAAGAAAAGACTCAGAAAGAACAGACATAAAAAGAAAATCAGATAAAAATTTTTTGCAGATGCTGAGGTTGAAAAACTTCGGCATCTGCATAAATTTTATCTTCAAAACTTGAAGTTTATAAGTTACCCCGCCTGTTGTAAAACCCTTGTTACCGGCAGTTTTTCTATCCTTTTTGTAATTCAAAAATCGTTATTTCCGGCCTTACATTAAATCTTACCTGCCATAAGTGTCCCAATGCTCTATTTATATATAAAGTTCTGTCATTGCTCAATTCATATTTCCCTGCAGAATATTTTCTGTTTTTTACAGGTAACATTGGCGGCGGAAGAAACGGCGGCTTAACTTGTCCGCCATGTGTATGCCCTGACAATATCCAACTGTTATATTCACCCCAAACATTTAAATCGCAAACGTCCGGATTATGGCACAATACAATATTAGCTTTTGATTTATCAAAATCATTCAATGCCTTTTCGGGATTAAAGTTAAGTCCCCAATAGTCGTCAAAGCCAATAAAGGATACTCCGTTTACTACGGTACTTTCATTTCTTAATAACTGAATGCCTTTGCCGGTGAGCATTTCTGAAATTTTATCTGCAACTGCAATCTGTGACCAGTTTTTTCCGTAGTCGTGATTGCCTAAAATTCCAATAGTCGCTATTTTACCTTTAACAAGATTATTTAATGTAACTTCTAATTTGTCATACTGTACTTCATCTTTGTAAATGCTTACATAGTCACCTGTGTAAACAACAATGTCAGGGTTAAATTCTTTTGCTTTTTTGAATGAGTTAACTATATACTGATAGTCAAAGCGATTTCCAATATGAATGTCGCTTATTTGAATAAGTGTCTTGCCAATCAGGTCATATGGTAAATTCTTGACAGGCATTTTAACTTTCACAAATTCCAACCAAAATGGTTCAATTTGCCAGGAATATAAACCGCCGAAAAGTCCTATACCTGTCAGGCCCCAAAATGTTTTTTTAATAAATTTTCGTCTATTCAATACATCAGCAAAATTTTTATCTCCACTCACTTAGAAATTTCACTACTTTATCTTTCCCTAAAATCTGAATAGTCAAAGGAAACTCAGGACCATGAGTCTGACCCGTTAATGCTATACGCAATGGTTGGAAGAACTTCTTTCCTTTTATTCCGAGAGCTTTTTGTGCTTCACTGAAAAGATTTTTTATATTTTCAATTTCACTGAAATCAGTTTCGCTGATTGCAGGAATTAAATAATCGAAAATTTTCTTTGCATCCTCTGAAGTAACAATTTCCTTATCTTCATCGCTTTCAACAACAACTTTATCCTGGTAGAACATTTTAATATGCTCCCCTACTTCATTCAGTTTATTCAGATAAACACGGATTGCAGATACTACTTTTTTAGTTTTTTCAAAATCCGATGCATCATAGCCTGCTTCTGTTATATATGGAATAAGGAGTTCTGTCAGCTTATCCAAATCGTAATTCTTAATGTATTCATTATTCATCCAGTTCAGTTTATCTATGTTAAAAACTGCGCCTGCGCTATGAACTTTTTCCAATGAAAATAATTCAATGAGTTTTTCCATTGAGAAAATTTCTTCTTCAATTCCGTCTCCCGGATGCCATCCAAGAAGAGCAATAAAATTAATTAATGCTTCATTCAGATATCCCTTGGCCATATAATCTTCAACAGCTACATCACCCTGTCTTTTACTGAGCTTTGTCTTATCAGGATTTAATAATAAAGGCAGGTGCGCCATCTTAGGCACTTCCCAGCCAAACGCTCTGTATAAAATAATGTGCTTCGGCACTGATGTAACCCATTCTTCTCCTCTGATAATATGTGTGATTTCCATTAAATGGTCATCTATAACATTCGCTAAATGATATGTAGGAAAGCCATCAGCTTTTAATAATACCTGGTCGTCAATAATATTTGTTTCTATTTTAATCGTGCCTCTTATTAAATCTTCAAAGATTATCTCATCGTTCAGCGGGACTTTCAATCTGATAACGTACGGAATTCCTGAATCAAGTTTTTCTTTTACTTCTTCAGGTGTAAAATCTCTTGCACGTCTGTCATACATTGTCTGCCTTCCTTCAATCTGCTGAAGCTTGCGCATTTCATCAAGCTCTTCGGGAGTTTCAAATGCATAGTATGCCATTCCTTTTTCAAGCAACTCATCGCAATATTTTTTATAAATATCCAATCGTTCCGACTGATAATACGGGCCGTAAGCTCCGCCTTTGAACGGACCTTCATCTATATCCAGTCCGAGCTTATTCAATGCATCGATAATATTTTCAACTGCGCCTTCTACTTTTCGTGTCTGGTCAGTGTCTTCAACTCTTAAAATAAATTTTCCATTATTGTGTTTTGCGAACAGATAATTGAACAGAGCAGTTCTCAAACCTCCCACGTGTAAGTACCCTGTCGGTGACGGTGCAAAACGAACTCTTACTTCTGAATTTGACATGTATTATAAATTGTAATTAATTTTAATTATTGATGATGATTACAAACTCACCTTTTATTTTCAAGCTGTTTTTATTTTGCAGCAGATCTTTTACTCTGCCTCTTTTTATCTCTTCGAATTTTTTTGTCAGCTCGCGTCCTAAACAAACTTCTCTATTGCCCATGTATTTATTAATATCTTCAAGCGTTCTTAATATTCTGAAAGGTGATTCAAATATTATTACCGGCATCTTCATATTCTTAAATTCATTGAAAAGAGTTTCTCTTCCCTTTTTCAAAGGAAGAAAGCCTTGATAATAAAATTTATTAGTGGAAAATCCTGAAAGAACTAAAGAATGAATTAACGATGATGCACCCGGAATTGAAACAACTTCAATATTTTCTTTTACACAATTGCTTACTAAAATACTACCGGGGTCTGATATACAAGGAGTACCTGCATCAGAAATCAGTGCAATTGACTTATCTGATTTTAACTCCCCGATTATGAATTCGAGCTTCGAAGATTCTACTTGTGAATAATAACTGATTAATTTTCTTTTTAATCCGTACGCCGCTAACAATATACCGGATGTTCTTGTATCTTCTGCTGCAATGTAATCAACATTATTTAAAACATAAATTGCTCTGAATGAAATATCCTCTAAATTTCCTATGGGAGTTGAAACAATGTACAGAGTTCCTGCTTCAACTTTTAAATCAGGAAATTCTATTTGAGGAATCTCAATCATTTTTCTTTCTCATTTTCTGGTTAAACCCGTCATATTTTCAGGAGACATTATTATATCCAGTTCCTTTTTCGAAATTATATTCCTTGCGATGATTAATTCATAAACCGATTTCCCTGTAGCTAATGCTTCTTTGGCAATCTCTGAAGATTTTTCATAACCGATTACAGGCACCATTGCAGTTACCAGACCTATACTGTTTTCAACGTATCTTCTGCAGACATCTATGTTAGCAGTTATTCCATTAATGCATTTCTCATAAAGAGTTCTGCATCCGTTATTTAAAATTGAGATCGTATCAAATAATCTGAATGCAATCACAGGCTCCATTACATTTAATTCTAACTGTCCTGCCTCAGCCGCCATAGTAATAGTTAAGTCGTTACCAATAACTTGAAACGCAACCTGGTTAACAACTTCCGGCACAACAGGATTTACTTTTCCGGGCATAATCGATGAACCCGGCTGTAACGGTGGAAGATTTATTTCATTAAATCCGGCACGCGGTCCCGATGAAAGCAGTCTCAAGTCGTTGCATATTTTCGAAAGCTTTACTGCAAATCTTTTAAACACTCCGCTGACCTGTATATAGGCGCCTGTATCCTGCGTAGCTTCAACTAAATTTATTGAAACGCTTAAAGGAATTCCCGTGATTTGTTTTAAATAGCTGCATACAAGTTTCGCATAATCGGGATGTGAATTTATTCCTGTGCCAATAGCAGTTGCACCCATGTTGATTTCAGTAATAAGTCCCATCGCTTCTTTAATACGTTTCATATCTTCATCTATCATCTCTGCGTAAGCGCCGAACTCCTGCCCTAACGTCATAGGAACAGCATCCTGCAGCTGAGTTCTCCCCATCTTAATAACGTTTCTGAATTCTTTTTCCTTTTTCCTCATTGAGGTTTTAAGCTCGGAAATTGTTTTAAGCAAATTCAGTGTCGAAAGATAAAGGGCAATTCTGAAAGCAGTCGGATAAGCATCGTTTGTTGACTGCGACATATTAACATCGTTATTGGGATGCACTAATTTATATTCGCCTTTTTTACCGCCAAGCTTTTCATTTGCAATATTAGCAATAACTTCATTTGCATTCATGTTTGTTGATGTACCCGCTCCGCCCTGGAGCATATCAACTATGAACTGATCATAATATCCGCCCTTAACTATTTCATCGCAGGCATGCACTATAGCTTTGGTTTTAGTTTTATCCAGCAGCCCTAATTTATTATTTGCAAGAGCAGCCGCCTTTTTAACGTAAGCAAGAGAATTTATAAAAATCGGATTTATTGATAACGATATTCCTGTTATCTTAAAATTTTCTGCAGCGCGCATTGTCTGCACACCATAATATGCTGTATTAGGTATTTGAAGACTTCCCAAGAAATCTTTTTCGATTCTATATTTCATATGATAATTGTATGACTATAAAATTAACTTTTTTAGCTTTGAATTGTAATGAAAATCAGTGCACCTAAAGAGTAAAATAAGTGGAACGAATTTATCAGCCTAATTCGGTAAATTAATGTATGCTAGTTATAGGAAAAAATCCAATCTTCGAAATTCTAAAGAATAATCCGAAGGATATAAATAAAATACTTGTTCTAAAAAAAATAGACCCCGATAAACGCTCGAAAGAAATAGTTAAAATGGCAGAGGATTTACAAATCCCTGTTCATTTTATGAATGACCATCAGTTCAAAGTTTACTTCGATAAAAAAAATAAAGCCGAAGGAATTGATCAGGGCATTATTGCCTTCATAAAAGACTATGAGTATACTGAACTCCGCACTATAGTAAATAAGTGTAAAGAAAATCCGCGAAGCGTAATTGCAATATTAGATGAAATAACAGACCCGCATAACTTCGGCGCGATAATCCGTTCAGCTGTTTGTCTCGGAGTGGATGCAATCGTAATACCTAAGCATAACTCAGCAGAAGTAAACCACACCGTTATGAAAACATCTTCCGGTACTGCTAAGATGATTGATATTGCTATGGAGGGAAACCTGAATAACTCAATGCGATTTTTAAAAGATAACGGATACTGGATTGCCGGTGCAGATTTAGCAGGAGATAAATTTATTCATGAAGCTGATTTAAAAGGTAAAGTCGGGATTGTATTAGGCAGCGAAGGAACAGGTATGAGAAAAACTGTGCGTGATAACTGTGATTTTTTAGTTAAAATTCCAATGAGCGGGAAAACTGACTCGCTTAACGTTTCTGTATCAGCAGGAATTATTTTTTATGAGATACTAAGGCAGAACTTATAAATAGACTACATATCTTGTTTTGCCTTCGAAGGCAGCGGAATATCATACTTTGCCATTAGCTTGTATAAATGACTTCTCTGAATCTTCAAAGCTTCCGCTGTGTGGCTTACGTTGTACTTGTAATCATGCAGCATCTTTTCAATGAACAATCTTTCCGATTCATTCTGAAAATCATTCAGCGACATATCTTTATTCAGCAACTCATTGTACAATTTCAATTCTCTGTTAGCAGGCAAATCTATATCATCTTCGTCTATAACTTTCCTGTCACTGGTAATAATTAATCTCTCTACTAAATTTCTTAGTTCACGAACATTACCCGGATAACGGAAAGTTTTAAGCAGCTCCAATGCTCTATCGGAAAATTTCTTTGCAGAAATTCCGTTTTGCGTACATATAGTTTTAGCAAAGTACTCAACAAGTTCTTTTACGTCTTCAGCATGCTCACGTAAAGGAGGTAAATTTATCTGAAGAACATTAATTCTGTGATATAAATCCTCTCTGAAATGTTTTGATTCGACTTCAGGAAGCAAATCCTTATTAGTAGAAAAAATAAATCTCACATCAAGTTTGATTGCAATATTGCTTCCTTCACGAGTAATTACATTATCCTCAATCACTTTCAATAATTTTGATTGAAGGTCCATAGATAAATTACTTATTTCATCAATAAAAACTGTGCCGCCTTCAGCAAGCTCCAGCGAACCTTTGATAACGTTGTTATTTTCTAAGCCGCCAAAGAGTTTTAATTCGATATTTTCTTCAGTAAGATTTGCGCTGTTAAGCTCTATAAATTTACTATCTGCCCTTGGTGAGCGGTAATGAATTTGCCGGGCAGTAAGCTCTTTACCCGTGCCGCTTTCGCCGCATATCAATACATGGGAGTTTACTTTCGAATATTTATCAATAAGACTATTTACTTCTTTTATCTTTTCGCTTGAACCGATTATCCTGCTTTCTTCCAGAGCTTTTGCTTTGTAGCTCTTTAGTTCATCGACTGACAATTTATAATCGACTGCATTTTTTATTATCAGTTTAAATTCATATAGATCAGGTAATGGTTTTTGAAGAAAATTGTATGCGCCTTTTTTTGTAGCTTCGACGGCAGTCTCTATAGTACCGTGACCTGAAATCATAATTACTACTGCATCTTTATCTATCTCTTTTATTTTTTCAAGCGCTTCCAGTCCGTCCATCTTAGGCATTTTTATATCCAAAAGAATCAGATCATAAAAATTTGATTTAACTTTGCTTACAGCGGCAGCGCCGTTATTTGCGCTGTCAATTTCATAGTCATCCTGACTTAATATCATAGAGATACTGTCAACTATGCTCTGCTCGTCATCTACAATTAAAATTTTGCTCATAGTGCAAATTTAACAAGAATGTTTGAAATAAAAAGTCAGATAGGTTTTGGGAAATTAGACGTTATAGGATGCCATACCTTCCGGGCGGATGGTCCGGAAAGTATGGTTTACAAAGTGTGTGAAGAACAAAATCAGAAAGCAGGATGCAGTAATACATCCATTGCAGTCAGTAATGTTACAATTTTTTCAAAGTAAATATCTCTTTTATGCTTCTCAAAAAATACAAGCTCGAACAGTTTATCAACATTTGAAGTGGAACCTGATAGTCCGCGGAAGTCATAAAAAAATTCAATCAAAAAATGTTCACGGTTATCAATAACTTTGGTCTCGTTCTTTATATAAATAATTCTGTTTAGATCTAAAATAAAAGTGTTTCCGCCCGCAGGCATATCACTCGTTCCTTTTAAGTAGAGGAATCTTCCTTTTAAGCTTACAGTATTATCAGTCATTTCTTTCTCCGTTTAGTATGGGAGCCTCTACTCTATTAAACGAAACTTATTCATGAAAGTTCTCTTATTTTGATAACTCTACTATCGTTACTCCCGTATCACCTTCATTCCAGTTACCGAGCCTGTGTGATAGAACTATCGGATTTGATTTCAGATACTTCTGCACTTCATTCCTAAGTTTTCCAGTGCCTTTGCCGTGAATAATCTCAACGCTTTTCAATCCGTTAACAGATGACTTATGCAAAAATTTATCTATCATATCAAAAATTTCTTCGGAGTATTTCCCTCTTAAATCCAAACTTCTTTCTATCGGTCCTTCATTTATTTCAATAGTTGAAGTCTTTGCATGTTCCTTTTTTGCCTCAGCTCTTTTGACTTTTTCAATTTCAGAAAGTTTTGCTTTAACAAGAAGTCCGTTCATATTAATAGACACATGTTCATCTTTAATTTCCATAAGTTCTCCCATAGAATTAGTTCCGGATATTTTCACATAATCCCCAACTTTAATATTCTTCTTTTCCGTTTCTGTCATCTCCTCAATTGTCTCTTTGGCTTCTTCATTTTTTATCTCGGTAATTTTTTCAACCTGGGACTGAAACGCTTCTTTAATTTCTTTTGCAGAAAAATTCTGTTTCTCTCTTATTTCCCTGATGGTATTTTCTATCAGCTTATTTGCATTTTGCAGAACATCTTTTGCTTCTTCTTTTGCCTTTCGTAAAATTTCTTTTTCGTTGGATTTTAACTGGCTGACTTTATTTTCATAAAGAGAATTCAAACCTTTTAATCTTGTAGCTTCCCTGGTATATTCATCTTTAAGCTCGGAGTATTTCTGCTTATTTTCATTCAGTTCTTTTAAAAGGTCTTCAAGCTTGTTTTCACTGTCAGTCAGATATGATTTTGCATCGGAAATAACTTCATTAGGGAAATTATATTTTTCGGCAATTTCAAATGTAAAACTCTGCCCGGGAATACCAATATTAAATTTAAAATTCGGTGAAAGCGTTTCGTTGTTAAACTCAAGCGAAGCATTTTCAATATTAGCATGATTATATGCAAAGGCTTTCAGCTCTGAATTATGAGTTGTTACAACAGATATTGAATTTCTGTCTGAAAGATTCTGTATAATTGCACACGATAAAGCGCTGCCGAGTACTGGATCAGTACCTGAACAAATTTCATCAATGAGCACTAATGAATTATTATCAGCTTCATCCAGAATTTTCTTAAGGTAAGCTATATGAGAGCTGAACGTACTCAGATCATTTTCCAATGACTGCTGGTCGCCAATGCTTACAAAAATTTGGTTAAGTATTCTGAATTTGCTTTCATAGTGAACGGGTACAAGAATTCCCGATTGAAGCATTACTGAAAGAAGACCGACTGTTTTAAGCGACACTGTTTTACCGCCGGCATTCGGACCTGAAATAATAATAGAGTTAAACTCTTTACCTATTCTGAAATTTAACGGAACAACTTCATCGCGTTTATGATTTTGCAAAAGAACAGGATGGTAGCCGTTTTTTATTTCAAATTCTTCATCACTGAGTAATGGTTTCTCCGCAAGAATTTCAATTCCGTATTTTGCTTTCGCCTGAAGAAAATCTATCTCTGCCATAATTTCGCAGTTAGACCTTAACTCTGTAACATGAACTTTTACTTTTTTAGCAAGCTCGGCAAGAATTCTTTCGATCTCTCTCTTCTCTTCATAGTGAAGTTCGGTGATATCATTATTCAACTCTATTGTGGCCGCAGGTTCGATGAAAACAGTCTGCCCTGTATTGGAAGAACTATGAATTAACCCCGGAACCTTTCTTTTATTTTCAGCTTTTACAGGCACAACAAAACGACCGTCCCGCTGAGTAATAATATCATCCTGGGAATAATCTTTATCGGATATATCTTTTAAAATTTTCTCTAAAGATTTTCTTAAGCTCTCAGTTTTTTTTCTGATAGTGATTCTTATTCTTTTAAGCTCGGCAGAAGCAGTTTCTCTTACAGTTCCAGTTTCATCGATTGTAGAATCGATGTTGTTCTCCAGAATTTTATCAGTGAATAAATCAGCAGTTATTTTTGGAATAAGTTTATAATCATACTCACCGCCTATATTCAATCTTGAAAAATAACTTTTAGTCAGTCGAGATATTCTTAAAAAAGAAAGAACTCCGAGAAATTCTGCTGAAGGAATGTAGCTTCCTTCAATGTTTAATTTAGAAAGTGTTTTTCTTATATCCTGCAATCCGTCAAGCTGAAGATATTCTTCACGGGTAAGAATATCTTTCATTTCAGACGTTTTATCAAGCTCGAGCTGAAGAGTTTCTTTATTTGTTATAAAGGAAATATTTTCACACATCTCTTCGCCGAGCCCCGAATATACGTGGGATTGTATTCTGTTTAATATTTTTTCAAACTCAAGTAATGAGTATATATTTTCGTTCATATCTACTTAGTAAGTGATTTAATCTCTTCGTAAAAAGATTTATAGTTTGGTAAAAGTGAAGCAATTGTATTAAATGTCCGCGGAGCGAAGTCATTTACAAATACATAAAGCTTCGAATTGTTAATTGTTTCTTTATTCATCAGGTCAAAATTGTTTACAGCAATAACGCATAGGCTCGCAATTATCATTCCCTGGATTATTCCTATGAATAGACCAAGAGTTTTATCGACTGATTTGGTTAGTGAATTTATATTGGAAATTTTCTTTGCTATATAAACTCCCAGAGTATAAACTCCCATCATTATTACAACGAATGAAAGAATGTTCGATGTCTTTAATGAAAGTCCCGAGAACTTCATTATGAATGAAGTAAAATCCGTGTTAAATCTTGTTGCAAGATATAAACCTAATATAAGCGATGCTAATGAAAAGACCTTTCTCAAAAATCCTTTTGAAAGCCCTATCAATGCAGGTATAGCAATGAGAATTACAATTATTATATCAAGTTTATTCATATAAAAAAAAATCCGCATTAAGCGGATTTATAAGTAAAAATTATTTTCTAATTATTTCTTATTTATCAACTTAACTTCGATTTAACTATTTCCTGAATAATTTTTCCGTCAATCTTTCCTTTTAATTCTTTAGAAGCTGCACCCATTACTTTCCCAAAATCTTTCTGTGTCGAGGCACCGGTATCTGCAATTATTTTATTTATAATAACTTCTGCTTCTTCATTGGAAAGCGGCTTTGGAAGATACTCCATAAGAATATCCAGCTGTCCCTGTTCTTTATCAACTAAATCCTGCCTGCCTGCTGCAGCAAACATTTCAATGGATTCTTTTCTTTGCTTTGCCTGTTTATTGAGTAAAGTAATTTCTTCTTCAGGAGTCATTTCACGGTTCATACCGGATTTATCCATCTTTAAAATCTCAGCTCTTATGGAACGAATAGTATCAAGTCTGACACTTGGTCCTGCCAGCATAGCCTTCTTTAAATCTTCGTTGATTTTTTCCTTTAAACTCATGCTCTTGGAATTATAAAATTAATCAATGTTATAGTTATATCTTCCTGACTGAGTAATATACTTCGATTTCGGAAAATCGCTTTTCAGTTGTTCGAATACTCTTTTTGCTGAAGCCTTGTCATTTCCTAATGAAAAATCTCTGCCTGCATAAAATAAATATTCATCTCTGAAAGGATTTTCTTTGTCGTAATTTGCTGCGCGTTCAAATTCTTTTGCTGCGCCTATAAAATCATTCTGAGCTTCTTTCACGCTTGCTATTCCGGAAATTGCTGCAACCTTTGATAACTTATTGCTTCCGCCAAAATCATCATAATATTTCATTGCATTCTGAAAATCTCTTAATCCATAGTAAGAATTTGCAAGCAACAGCTTTGCTAACTGACCGTTTTCTGATGAACCGTATTCATCAACAATGAATTTTAATCCTTTATTTCCAAGTGAATCACCGTTAATAGCTGCCTGAAAATTACCACCTTCATAGGTTGGTCTTATTTTTCCTAATGCTACAGCGGCTTCTTCGTTTTGTGATGCTCTTTTAGAAGTGAAAAGTATTATACCTACAACTATCACAATTATTGCGCCTGCAATAATCATCACCTGATTCTTATTCCTGTTATAATAATCGCTTACGACTGCAAATGGATTATCTGACATTGTAATCTGTTAATTTAAAATTTGATAAACGATAAATATAATGAATATTATTATGTTTTTAAATGAGAATTTTTGGGTATATTAAAGTTAGAATTTTCCTCCCAATAAACGTTTTTCAAATTACTTTTGTTGATAAATCTATGAAAATAAAATGTATAATCTTAAATTTATTAGTAATTACCTTTTTCAATATTACAGGTGATTTAAATGCTCAAAGCAATAAGCCTGATGATAAATCCGGGTGCACAAAACAGGGTCTGGAAGAAATAATAAAAGCAATAAATCAATACCGGGCAAATAATAAAAACTGGAATACGAATGTAACTCAGACAGAATTCACATTAGGTGGAGTAAATGAAAACGAAAGAGGTCTTCTTGAGCTTCCTATTAATAAACAACTTATGTTCTCAGCAGGAGAAACTGCAAGAAAGTTTGCCGATGGCACTTATCCAATATGGGATCACGAAATTAACGGAGAAGGGGCTACTATGAGAGCCATTAAAGACGGCTGGTCTCCTTCTATGAACAAGCTCTTTTATGCAAATGAAATTCCCGTATTTACAATGCTAAGTGAAAATTTGTTCACAGGAAGTTATAATTATACATGGCAGGATGTTTTCAAAGGATGGAAATACAGTCCCGGCCATAACACAACTTTACTGAGCAGAGGCGCTGTTTCAATCGGCTGCGGATGCGCTGAGTCAAAACCCGATGCTAACGGAGAAAAATTAAGTTATTGGGTTCTTCTGGTTGAAATGGAAGACGCTGCCTCGGAATCAGATGAAGTTATGAGAGAGTACTTCCGAAGAAATGAATTTTATAAAGTAAAGTCAAGTATGAAAAATGCTGATCTGACTAAACATAAAGCCAATGAGGTTTATGAATTTATTCCTTCAGGATTAGAGAAAATAAGGAATGAAAAATAATAAGGGCATCTGAATTCAGACACCCTTATTCGAAAGAAGTAATATTTACAGCAGAGAACTTCAATATTATTTTATAAGCGACATCTTTTTTACCATTGAAGCAGTTGGTGTTGCAAGTTTATAAAAGTAAACTCCGCTTGGTAAATCAGCTGCGTTAAATTCAAATTCGTAGCTTCCGGAATTCAGGTTTTGGTTAACCAGTCTTGTAATTTCTTTACCTGCTACATTATAAACAATTAAAGAAGCAAATCCGGATTTATCTATATCGAATTTAATCTTAGTTGAAGGGTTAAACGGATTCGGATAATTCTGATATAAACTGAATTTATCAGGAACAGATGTTGAAAGTGTATTTATACCAACACTCAAATTACTATTGTAAAATGCCTGAACTGCATCACTTAGCTGTTTCAATTTTGTGACAGAATTCTTATTATTTGCACCCTTTGCAATCAATTGGGCAATGAGAAAAGTTTGCTTTTCACCGGGAACGATTGTTAGATTTTCAGCGCCTGAACCCATTACAAATCTTTTATCACCGGGAGATGATGCAACAACTGAACCCGTTGTATCGCCGCCGCAGTTATTAATTTTTCCTGAAAATTCTGTCCAGCCTGTGTTTGGCTCAGGATCACCAGAGAAACAAAATTTTGTTCTTCCCATTGTTAGAGGATTTATAAAAGATGTTGAATCATTCTTTAACCCTCTTAATAAATTATAGGAATGCAATGGAGCCGTAGGTTCATTTTCACATGCTGCCCCTCCGAATCCGTATTTAACAAATGATGCCATATATAAATCTGCATTTGGATTAACACTTCGGTTCACTGCTCCTTTAAGCATATCAAAACCAACTGCAGGAGGATTTGAACCATAGGAGCTTCCACTTCCTGTGCCGTCAACATTTGTTGCATTATAACAATACCCTAAATTTCTGCCAATGTCGCAGCCGACATAATCATCAACTGCGCTGCCTAAATCCGGATCAGCAACAATTCCGAATTGTGTTCTTGTCCATGGTGAACTATTTTTATTAACAACTTCCATTTTAAGAAATTGAACATCTTCAAGCCCGGCAATATTATCATATGACCATGATGTAAAATGCATCTCTGAATATAACGGTAAAGTGCCGCCGCTGAATCCTTCAGATGATGTATGATTAGTAGGGTCTGCGTCGGTTATACAAACAAAAATTGTCTGTGCTGCATTTTTTACACCGGGTTTATCTGTTGCAGGATCAAAAACTCCGTTATTATTTATATCATCATATGGTGCGCCGTAAGGTACCATCAAGCCCCAGTTAGCATAATCAGGATTTGTATTTGCATTATCGCCTCTGTTAACTCTATATAATTTAAATGTAGAGTTTGTTGTAAAAACCCCGTTAAGCACATAACCCGGTGCATATTCACCATTATAAGAGACAGATGCTAATCTTAAACCTCCGTTAACAAACGCAGCCATGGATAATCCCGAAGTAAAAATTGCAAATTTACCAGAGCCTTTTGGCCATTCAAAACCCGCAGTATTGTTCGTTCTTAAATCCTGATTGAAAACTCCTGTATTCCAAATCCAGGTTGAAATGTTATTGCCATTTGAACTTACCTGAGTTTTTACTACTGTAAAGGCGTTAGAGATATCTACTTCTCTTGGTTTTGAGAAAATTGAAACTGTGATAATGAAACTTATGAATATAATTAACAGTGTCTTCATGATTTTTGGTTTAAAGTTTTTTAATCTTTTCCAAGTTAAGCAATAATATGATTCCTGACAAAGACATTTATTTTAATTTTAGCTGTTGTTTAATTTAATATTAATCAATGGTTTATTGACGTTACTTCATTTTATTAAAATCATTTTATTTGTTAATACTGATTTGCTGCTTTTTAACATGTAAAAATAAATACCCGATGAAAGATTTTGAGCGGAAAATTTTACTTCGTAAGTACCTGCAGAAAAATTTTCATTAACTATTTCTTCTACAAGCCTTCCGTTTAAATCGTACACGGATAAGTTTATAAAATCACTTTGAGGAATTTCAAATTTTATATTTGTTGTGGGATTAAATGGATTCGGATAATTTTGATACAAAAAATATTTATCTGGTACACTTAACGAAAAATCTATCAATCCTTTCAAATTATTATCGTAAAATGATTGTACAGAATCATCAAGCTGTTTAAGCTTGGTAACCGAATTAAGATTATTTGTTCCCCGTGTAATCATCTGAGCGAAAATAAAAGTTTGTTTTTCTCCGGGGAGAATTGTCAAGTCATCAGCCCCTGAGTTTTGCATAAAATGGACTTCACGTTGATATAATGGAATAATAGAGTCAGATAGTGTACCGCCGCAATTTGCAATGCGTCCTTTATATTCAGTCCACCCTGCTCCTGTTTCCGGGTCACCGGGAAATTATACTTAGTAGTATTAAAAGTTAATGGATTAATATAATGTGTTCCATCTCTTTTTAATCCTTTCAAACAGTTATGTACTTCGATTGGTGCATTCGGAGCCCATTCACATACAGGTGGCTGCCCGCCTCCACTTCTTAAAAAATAATTAAATGAAGACATATTTATAGGAATATTTGTATTATAATTTACTGCTCCTCTCAGCATATCAAACCCAACAGCAGGGGGATTCGCACCATAAATTCCATCCTGATTATCGTCATTATAACAGTAAGCTAAAGCTCTGATTGTATCACAGCCTAAGCGGTCATCTTGCACGTCTCCTAAATCAGGATCGCATATTAATCCAAAATAAGTTTTATTCCATGGAGAATTATTTCTATTTACTATTTCCATTTTAATAAACTGTACATCGGCTATAGCCGAAGCTGTATAAGACCAGGCTGTGAAATGCATTTCAGAAAAAACAGGAAGTGTACCGCCGCTAAAACCTTCCGAAGATGTATGATTACTTGCATCTGCATCAGTAAGACAAACGAAAACTGTCTGTTCAGAATTTTTTACTCCGGGAGTATCAATGAGCGATTCAAACGTTCCGTTATTATTAACATCAAAAAAAGGAGCGCCGTAAGGAACCATTAAATTCCAGTTTGCATAGTCAGTATTTGTTAAAGAATTATCTCCACGTTTTACTTTATATAATTTAAAATTATTATTAGTATAAAAATTTCCGCCGCTTGTATAACCGGGAGCATATTCCCCATGATAAGAAATCGTTGCAAGTCTCAATTCATTATTTATATATGTTCCCATACTTAACCCTGTTGTAAAAACCGCAAATTTGCGTGAACCTTTTGGCCATTCAAATCCGGGAGTATTATTTGTTCTGATATCATTATTAAAAGTACCTGTGTTTTGGACCCACGTTGATATATTATTTGCGTTTAATATAGCCTGAGTTCTTATCACAGCATAAGGCAGTGAGTAATTTGGACCTGTATTATTTGCAAGAGTATCCGCACTAACATAGAGGACAAAAATGAATAATATTATTTTCATAAATTGCTTTAGATTTGACAACTTAAATTAGCTTTTAATCTAATGCAAACCAAAGATTATTTTAGCAGTTTATACATACACACAAACTATTGAATAATATTGATTTATTTTAATAAAATCATTTTGTTTGTTAATACTGAATTACTGCTTTTTAATCTGTAAAAATAAATTCCTGATGAAAGATTTTTTGCGGAAAATTTTACTTCGTAAGTACCTGCAGAAAAATTTTCATTAACTATTTCTTCTACAAGCCTTCCGTTTAAATCATACACGGATAAGTTTATAAAATCACTTTGAGGAATTTCAAATTTTATATTTGTTGTGGGATTAAAGGGATTCGGATAATTTTGATGCAATGAAAAATTTTCAGGGACTTCCGTAGAGATTGTGTTTATACCTATTGTATAGTTATTATTATAGAACTGCTGAACTTTATCTGCCAGCTCTTTTAACTTTGTTACAGAATTTTTATTATTGCTTCCACGCGCAGTAAGTTGAGCAAAATAAAATTCAGGATAACTTGACGAATTAATATTCAAAGTTTCACTTCCCATGCTCATCATAAAAGTTCTTGCTACGGATTGATTAGGAGTGACTTCTCCTGTTAATGAACCCAAACAATTATTAACAATGCCATTATATTCAGTCCATCCCTGACCTGTTTCCGGGTCACCGGGAAATGTATATTTTGTTGGTTTTGGAGTTGGTGAAGTTGCATCTACCCAGGGTGTATTATCCTTTTTATATCCGCGCATTAAATTATATGCTTCCGCCGGATTATTTGGAAACTCCTCACATGGAAGAGACGGTTCTGACTGAAGAGGAATTGTATAATGAAAAGACGTCATTCCTATGTTTAAATTATCATCCAGTAATTTAATACCTAATGCAGGAGGTGCAGTTCCATAGGAATTTCCCTGCCCGGTACCGTCCTGATTATCTCTATTATATGCAAACCCCAGTCTTCTTAGTGTATCGCATCCTATATAGTCATCAAGCGAGTCACCTATTTGCGGATGATAAAACAAGGAGAAGTATGTTTTCTTCCATTCTATCAAACTCATATTTGTAAACTTATAACGGAAAAACTGGACTTCTTCAAATCCTTCGATCTCATATGTCCACGATACAAACTGTACAGTGGAATATAAAGGGGAAGTACCTCCGGAAAATCCCTCTGAAATATTATGGGATTCCTGAAATCCGTCAGTTAAGAATACAAAAATAGTTTGTGATGCTCCTTTCATTCCCGGTACATCTATTCCATCATCGTAAACTGAGTTATTATTAATATCATTATAAGGAGCGCCTTTTAAAACCATATCACCCCAATAACAATAGTCCGGATTATTCTGACAGTTATCACCTTTGGAAACTTTATAGAGATGATAAGCATCTGACGTTTTTGGAATAGGTACACCTCCGCCATTAATTACATAACCCGGGACAAACTCTCCATTGTAAGATGCATTTGCAATTCTCAAGTTACCGTTCATAAAAGCGCCAATGCATAATCCTGCTGAAATACCAAGAAACTTTTGCGAGTTTATTGGCCATTCAAAAGAAGGTGATAGTTCTTCGCCTAGATTTTGATTGAATATACCTGTATTCCATAATGATGTCCTGAAATTTCTTCCATCTAAAAATTTTTGTTGTTTTAAGGGTAATTGATAAACAATAGAATTAGAAAGTAAATATGAGGGCAAAATAAAGAAAATTAATACAAGTTTTTTCATGATAAAAAATAAGTAAAAATAGTTATTAAAGCAATTAATAATATAGAAATGATTCAATGAACTCTGATTTTCCAGGTTATTTACCATTGTAACATTTTTGTAACATTTTCCGGGTGGGGGCGCGCCTCCGTTCCGATGAAATCGGAACGGGCGGGCAAGTCAGGAATTGAATTTTCAATTCCTGACTGCATCGCGTCCCGCTGAAAGCGGGACAGGCGCGCCCCCGCATACATTTTTTTTCCAATGACGAATTTTTGACGGATTCTTTGATTCAGTTACAAATTTCAAGTTACAAATGTAATTTTTAAAAGTAATTCGCCTATACTTAATTACTTTTTACTTTCTATATAAAAGCTTAAGAAATATACCAATATATTCTGCTCCACACAATTCAGTGCTCCCTATTCCTACTAATAGGGAAATTTATTTTTATGGATTTAAATTGTGTTTAATTATGAGTATTTTGAGATTTGGAAGAGAATCAATTAAATAAAATAAATACTGACGAAGAGATTATTATAGAGCAAATGCCTGAGCATCCTCAGCTGGATAATCCCGCTTTGAGCTATAAAAAAAATCTTCTGCGATTATTAATTTTATCGGGGCTCGGCTTAATTACCGTTTTCCTGCTAGCAATCAGTTTTTTCTTCGTATTTATAAAATTGTAATAAAAATTTCTACTTAATTTGAGTTTAAACATATATCAAATAAACTGCGGCGTACTTATCCTGAAAGGTAAAGACAGAATTGATTTTCTGAACAGAATGTCCACGAATGACCTGACCGTAGTCGAACCTCTCCATTATAAAAAAACAGTACTGACTTCCGATAAAGGAAGAATAATTGACCTGATTACAATTCTTAATTTTGACGACCATTCGATTTTAATCACTACTGAAAATTATGAAGACAGAATAAAAACTCACCTTGATAAGTATATTATCATGGATGATGTTATTATTGAAAAGCCGGATGTAAAACATGCTCTTCTTTTATTATGGGGTGAGGATGCGCAGAACGTTTTGAACGAAACTGCACAAAGAATTCCATCTGAAGAAAATTTTATAATGCTCTCTGAAAAAGAATTTATCTTTGAGGATAAATTCGGATTTGATAAAATAATTTATCTTACTGAGGAAAGTAATGCTGCTTCAGTAAAAGCAAAATACGCGGATGACAATTTTGTTGAGAGAAAAGAATTAACAAATGAAGAATATGAAAGCCTGAGAATTTCACTTGGCATTGCAGAAGGCGAAAATGAATTTAACGATTTAATAAATCCAAAGGAATGCGGGCTTGAAAAATATATTTCTTATACAAAGGGATGTTACATCGGGCAGGAAGTCATTGCACGCTTAGATGCGCAGGGAAAAATCCCCAAGCAAATGGTAAGAATTAAAACTGTACAAACAATTAACAAAGGCGACAAAATTTTTTCCGATGGTAAAGATGTTGGGTTTATCTCAAGCGTTTCAGATAACTTAGGGCTTGCATTTATTCGCAGCGCTGCGCTTGAACCTTCTAAAGAGTTTCAGGTGAACGGAGAAAAAGTTGAGCTTGAATTAATATTCAATTTAGTAAAAAATTTAAATTAACCCTTTAATTAACTTTTTAATAATATGATTAATAAAATTAAAGAACTTTTGGGCAAAGAAAACGAAGCTCTTTTAACCCATGAATGCAAAACAATTTCAAAGAATGATATTCATTTGCCCGGAAACGATTTTATTGACAGAGTTTGGAAGGACAGCGACAGAAGCCCGAACGTATTAAGAAACATGGCATCTATTTATAACACCGGCAGACTTGCAGGCACAGGATACGTTTCAATTCTTCCTGTTGACCAGGGAATTGAACACTCAGCAGGCGCTTCATTTGCACCGAACCCCATTTATTTTGACCCTGAAAATATAGTAAAGCTTGCCATTGAAGGCGGATGTAATGCAGTTGCATCTACATTCGGAGTGCTTGGCGCATGCGCAAGAAAATACGCACATAAAATTCCTTTCATAGTAAAAATCAATCACAACGAAATTTTAAGTTATCCTAATAAATACGACCAGATAATGTACGGCGATATTGACCAGGCATTTGATATGGGCGCAGCCGCTGTAGGCGCAACAATTTATTTCGGCTCAGACGAATCAACAAGACAAATTCAGGAAGTAAGCGAAGCATTTGCTTACGCTCATGAACTCGGAATGGTTACTATCCTTTGGTGCTACTTAAGAAATTCTGCGTTCAATGTTAAAGGCGATAAAGATTATCATGTATCGGCTGACTTAACAGGACAGGCAAATCACTTAGGCGTTACAATTCAGGCAGATATCATTAAACAAAAATTACCTGAGAACAACGGCGGATACAATGCTTTGAAATTCGGAAAGACACATAAAGATGTTTATTCAAAGCTGACAACAGATAATCCGATTGACTTAACAAGATACCAGATTGCTAACTGCTACATGGGCAGAGCGGGATTAATAAATTCAGGCGGCGCTTCATCAGGAGAATCTGACTTAGCAGAAGCAGTAAAGACTGCAGTTATAAACAAACGTGCAGGCGGAATGGGACTTATATCCGGAAGAAAAGCATTCCAGCGCCCTATGAAAGACGGAGCTGCATTGCTTAATGCAATTCAGGACGTATATCTTGAAAAAGAAGTAACAATAGCATAAAAAATATTTTTATATTATAAATAACAAAATAAAAAAATGAACAAACCAAAAAAAGTTGCTTTAAAAAAGCATAGAAAGACAAAAGCGAAAGTTAAAGCAGCAGTGAAAGCTTCGCTTGCAAAAAAGAAAGCTTAAATCTTTCAGATTATCAAGGGGCGAAAGCCCCTTTTTTTTATCTTTAGAATTTTATTTCCATCTCAATCTCAATCCCAATCCCCTGTATGGGATTGAATAAGAATATAAGTTAAAGCAATAAATTTTTACCGTCCCAAACAGGGGTTTTGGACGGAGTTGTTCTGCATCGTAGAGCGATAATCCTTAATGAAAAAAATTCTTCTCGTAGCATTTCTTACGTTTGCAGCGGCATTTACTCCGATAGCCGCTAAATACACAGTTGCGCAGATATCTCCCCTTTCACTGGCATTTCTTAGATTCGGTTTAGCTACAGCATTGCTGCTTTTAGTATGTCTAAACAGAAAAGTAAATTTAAAAATTGAAAAAGAAGATTACTTAAAATTTTTGTTCACAGGATTTTTAGTAATCCCCTTTAATCAGATAGTATTTTTAGTCGGGATAAAATTATCAGCCGCATCGCATTCGGGAGTTTTATATTCCTGCACTCCAATGATAGTTTATATCTGTTCAATATTTTTAAAACATGAAAAATTTCAGGCGAAGAAAATCTTTACCATTTCTTTAACTATAGTCGGTATCTTTCTGATATTTTATGAAAACATAATGAATGTTCAGAAAGACGGTCATGATATTTTAATTGGCGATATTCTTTTATTCTTTGCAGTACTCTCGTTTGGTATGTATCTGGCATTCAGTAAAAATCTTATTGTAAAGTACGGTTCGTTAAAAGCGCAGACTGTTTCTTTTACAGTCGGAAGCGTTTTATATATTCCGATATTTTTATGGGATATGCATAATTTGAATTTAACTGATGTGAATGTTTTCGGATGGCTGGGATATTTTCATCTTGCAATTATCGTTGCATTCGCAAGTTACTTTTTATATTCATACACAACAAAATTTATTCATACAAGCACACTTACTACGCTTACCAATATGGCTCCTATTTTTACACTCATATTTTCGTGGATTTTATTAAAGGAAAGTTTATCTTATTTTTTTATGATTGGAGCTGTTGTAACATTCATAGGAGTTTTCCTTACACAGTTAATGACTATGCAAAAGAAACAAAACAATGAACCACCTAAAGATCAGGTAGAGGTGACAAATCTATAAAACATTGGAAGAAACATCTAAAATAAAAGTTAAAGTTGCATTAAATTCTCTCTTTGCCGCTATATTTATAACCGGCATAAAGATTCTTGCAGCTTACTTCAGCGGAAGCTTGGCAATCCTTACAGAAGTAGTGAATTCCGGCATCGATATATTCGTATGCCTCGTAACAATTTTCTCGGTAAAATATGCAGCGAAGCCGGCAGACGATGACCATAACTACGGACACGAAAAAGCAGAAAATATTTCAGCTCTTATTCAGGTGTTATTTTTATTCGGTACAAGCTCATTTATTTTATATGAAGCCGTTCAGAGAATTTTTCTTGGTAAACATCCTGATTTAAATATTACAATATGGACATTCGCTGCGCTTATAACTTCTATGGTAATAGATTTTATAAGAGCACGTGCCTTGAACAAAATAGCAGATGAAACAAAATCTAATGCTTTGAAAGCCGATGCGCTTCATTTCTCCTCTGATATAATGAGCTCAATGATAGTTATAGTCGGATTAATTTTCAGTTATTATGGATTTGATAAAGCTGATGCTATCAGTGCTTTTGTTGTTGCATTGATAATAATTTTACTCGGTGTAAAAATGTCGCGTAAAGCTATTGACTCACTGCTGGATAGAGTTCCTCCCGGGTTATCGGAAAAAATACGATATGAGACTTTATTAATTGAAGGAGTTGAAGGAATAAGAAATTTCAGGATTAGAAGTACAGGACCGAAAATTTTTATTGATATGGTTATTAATATCAGCCGCATTATTCCTTTCTCAAAAGCACATGATATAATGGATGCAGTTGAAAGAAGATTAAATCAGTTGATTGATAATGCCGATATAGTAATCCACTCAGAGCCGGTTGAAACTGATAAAGAAACTATAAATGATAAAATAAAAATGATAGTGAACGGCTACGGCCTGAAGTGTCACGATATTTTTTCGCATAAAATTGGCAATGAAATTTTTTCAGAACTCCATGTTGAAGTTACAGATACTAACGACTTAATAAAAGCACACGACAGAATAACTGAACTTGAAGAAAAAATAAAATCAGAGATTGGCATTATCTCAAATGTCAAAATTCACATTGACGAACCGAGCAATATATTATATGACACTACAGATATTACCGGCAAGTCGGAAGACATGATAACTGAAATTCAAAAAATCATTGGTGAAAATAATGATGTGACATCAAGCGGAGATTATAACGTAATTATAACAAACGGAAAAATAAGAGTGTCACTAAATTGTACATTCGATTATCATTATTCTCTGGATGAAGTACATGATATTGTAACTCTGCTTGAGAGTAAAATTTTAGCTGAATTGAAAGGTAGATATCCCAAACTTTCAAATGTTATTATACATGCAGAACCTTCAGCAATTAACAATTAGTAATTAACAATTAACAGCAAAATTTGTAATAATATGAGAATAAAATTAGGGTTGTTTGGTGTTGGACATCTGGGCAAAGTCCATTTAAAGTTATTAAAAGAACTGGCAGCGGAAAGAGATGACTTAGAAATTGTAGGAATAAACGATATCAACGCAGAGAACTTATCAAAAATTTCTGAGGAGTTTGGAGTTACCAGTTATGAAAACAGAAGTCAGCTCATAGAAAAAATAAATGCCGGAGTAATTGTTACATCTACAAGCGCGCATTATGAGCTTGCAAAAGAATTGCTTACAAAAGGAATTCATTGCTTTATAGAAAAACCTATCACTGATACTATAGAAGAGGCGAACGAACTGCTTGAGATTTTTAATAAGCAAAAGGTAACCGTTCAGATAGGACACATTGAAAGATTTAATCCTGCTTTGCTTGCAATAGAAAAATATAATCTAACTCCTTTGTTTATTGAGTCGCATAGATTATCTCAATTCAATCCCAGAGGAACTGATGTTTCCGTTATAAAAGATCTGATGATTCATGATATTGATATAATTCTGAATTTAGTAAAATCCAAAGTAAAAAATATTTCTGCTAACGGAGTGGCAATCATTACAGATAAAATTGATATAGCGAATGCCAGAATTGAGTTTGAAAACGGCTGTGTAGCAAATGTAACTGCTTCAAGAATTTCTCAGAAGAAAATGCGTAAGATGAGAATCTTCCAGCAGAATGCTTACATCTCTGTTGACTTCGCAGAAAATACATCTGAAGTGTTCAGACTTACCAAAGATGCACCTGAAGGTTCAGGCGGGTTTGCAATGAGTGTCGGGCAGATAGAAAAAAACGGTGAGAGTTTAGACATATACTATGAGAAACCAAAGCATGAAGAAATAAATCCCCTGAAGTTTGAATTGAATTCATTCATAGATTCTATAAAAAATAATTCAGAACCGAAGGTAACATTAGAAGACGGTATGGAAGCATTGAGAGTTGCAGAGATGATTGTAAACCAGATAGAAGAAACACAAAAATTTAAAATCTGACTGCAATACCAATGTATAAAATTGCGCATATAACAGACCTTCACATAAAAAGTCTTGACCTGAAAGGTTATAAAAGACAACTGACTCTTTTGCTTGAAGATATTAAAAGGAGAGAGTGCGATCATATATTTATTACCGGAGATATGATAGATAACGGTGAAGAAAAGGATTACACCACTCTGATTAAAATTTTTAATCAGTTCGGTTTGATGGATACAAATAAAATTTCAGTTACTATCGGCAATCATGAAATTTATGGCGGCACGCAGACTGCCGAAGATGTGTATTTATTCCCTAGCAGATGCATGAATACGGATTATAATGCGCAGGTAAAAAAATTTTATGAGTTCTTTAAGCCGGCATTTGAAGGTGCTGAAATAAACAACGGACATAATCCATTCCCCTATTGCAAAATTTTATTCGATAAAATTGCAGTCATTGGAGTAAATTCAAATGCGCACTGGTCAAAGATAAGAAACCCAATAGGTTCTAACGGAGCGGTATATGACGAGCAGTTTAAAAAATTGTCTAAGATTTTAAAATCAGATGAGATAAAAAATAAACTAAAAATTGTTCTTATCCATCATCACTTTAATAAAACGAGTGAAGTTGCAAGCAATATTGTGCATTCACTCTGGCTTTATGTTGAAAGAAGAACGATGAAGCTTCACAATAAAAAAAGATTGTTCAAACTGTTTAAAGAGTCTAAAGTTGATATGGTGCTTCATGGGCATACGCATATCACAGATTCCTATAACAGGAAAGGAAACTTGTTTGTAAACAGCTCTGCAAGCGTAATTCCGTTTACACAGAATAAAGTAAGGAAGTACCACATTATTAAAATTCCGAAGGATAAAAATAAGATGAATTTCGATGTGCAATTAATAAATTTATAATAGAATTTTAATTGAAGTTAGAAATAAAAGATAAAATACTAGAAACTATAGGAGCAGAAGCCGATAAAGCAGGTTATGAAATTTATGTTATCGGCGGATATGTACGTGATTTCATTTTAGGCAAACAAAGTACCGATATTGATATAATGGTGTTAGGCGATGCAACTGAGTTTGCTCACATTGCAGCTAAAAGATTTAATACTGAGCTAAACGCAGTTTATAAAAATTTTGGTACTGCATTATTAATGGTCACAGATAACGGAGTCGAATATAAAATTGAATTTGCCTCAGCACGTAAAGAAAGCTACAACAGGAATTCAAGAAAACCTGAAGTAGTTGATGCAAACTTAGAGGAAGATATTTCAAGAAGAGATTTTACTATTAATTCTCTCGCAGTTTCTTTAAACAAAAAAAATTACGGCGAACTCATCGACCTGTACAATGGAGTTGAGGATATTAAGAATGGAATTATCAAAACCCCGCTAGACCCTTTAAAAACATTTGATGATGACCCGCTGAGAATAATGCGCGCTATAAGATTTGCTTCGAGACTGAATTTCAAAATTGAAGAGCAGACTTACAAAGCAATTGTCTTGATGAAGGACAGATTAAAAGAAAATGAAGTTGTTTCCACCGAAAGAGTTACCGATGAGTTTCTACAAATTCTGATGACGGATAAGCCTTCGATCGGCTTGGACCTGATGTTCAAAACAGGCGTGATGGCAATTGTATTTCCTGAAATGTCTGTAATGGCAGGAATTGAGCAAAGAAAAGATTATCATCATAAAGATGTTTTTTATCATACGCTCCAAGTTGTAGATAACATAGCTCCGAAGACTAATAACTTATGGCTGCGTTTCAGTGCTTTAGTTCACGATATTGCCAAGCCGAAGACCAAAAAATTTATTGAAGGCATCGGCTGGACTTTTCATGCCCATGAAGAGGTCGGGGCCAGAATGATGAAGAAGATATTTTTGCGTATGAAACTACCTTTAACTCAGTTACCTTATGTGGAAAAATTAGTAAGGATGCATTTGCGGCCGATACCGCTTGCAAAAGATGAGGTAACGGATTCTGCAATAAGACGACTGGCAGCAGAAGCAGGCGAGGACTTAGTAGACTTGCTTACACTTTGCAGGGCAGATATTACCTCGAAAAATATAACAAAAGTAAGTAAATTTTTTAAGAACTACGAAGTAGTAGAAAAGAAAATAGTAGAAGTACAAGAAAAAGATAATCTCCGTAATTTTCAGTCGCCTGTGAGAGGTGAAGAAATTATGGAATATTTTAATATTCCCCCTTCCCGAGAAGTAGGCATTATAAAGAAAAAAATTGAAGAAGCCATATTAGAAGGCGAGATTCCGAATGAATATGAGGAAGCACGTAAATTTATGGAAAAACTTACTTTATAACACCTTAATTCTTAATCAAACTGTTTAATAGCTAAAAAACATTGTAAACTTTCCCGGTTTTGCAATTGTAAATTTTTGTTCAAAATAGGGCATATTTATTGAATTAATCAAGTTATGTTCAAAATCTTTTCACCCCTAATATTACTTTTATTTGTAAACGTTTCATTTTCCCAGGTTGACGTTGATAGTTTGATGCGTGATTTGCAAAGCAAAACTAACGGCGAAAAAATTGACAGTTCCGCTTTAAATACTCTTGAAAAACTCGCCGAATATTATCATCAGGATGACCCTATCAAGACCCTTGAATACTCCAACAAGTATTTAATCACGGCAAGAAATTATAACGATAAAAAAAGTATCGCTCATGCATATCATTATCTCGGAGATTATTACAGAGACGAAGGTCTGCCAATAATTGCGCTAGATTATTATTTCAGTTCGATGTACATATACGAAGAGCTGAATTTCCCGGGAGCGGTAGCATATACAAATATTGATGTAGGAAATATTTATTTTGATTTAGGCAAGCATGATATTGCAAAGCAGTATTACGAAAAAGTAATAAGTATGCCGGATGAAAAAGATGTTATCATAGCAAAAGCAGTTGCGCTGAATAATATCGGTTTGATTTACAGAGAAGCTAAAGATTACTTAAGTGCACTTAAAAAATTCGAGGAATCACTTGAAATAAGAAAAAAAACTGACGATAAAAATCTAATTGCTCACTCATATAATTACATAGGAAATATTTATACAAATCTGAATAAATTTGACGAAGCTGAAAAGTACTATAATCAGTCTCTTCAGCTATATAAAGAGATAAACAATTACTCCGATATGGGTAAAGTGATGATGAATATAGGAAAGTTATATTATGAGAAAAGTGAAAAGGAAAAATCAGTTTCTTACAGAAACGAAGCTGTAAAATTATTTCTTGATAAGAATAAACTTTTTGCTGCGGCAGACGCAATGACAGACTTAGCTGAGTTTCATAAATCTGACGGAAACATCAGCGAAGCATTAAATCATTCATTCAAAGCTTATAAAATTGCGACTGAAAACAAATACACTTCTGTAAGACAGCAGTCTTTAAAACTTCTTTCAGATTTATATCTTATCAGTAACAATATACAGGAAGCATATAATTATCTAAAAATTTTCGATGACCTGAAAGACTCAATTGCACAGAGGGAAGCGCAAAGGAAACTTGTTAATCTGGAATTCTCCAATGAATTCCAAAGACGTGACAGAGAGATGAGCTCAATGAAGAGTGAAAATCAGCTGAAGCAGCTGACAATAGAAAATCAAAGCCGTAAAAATACTTTTTTACTGATTATCACAACTGCAATATTTGTTTTGCTTGTTGTAATATTTTTTGCATTCAGATTGCAAAGAAAAAGCCTGAAAATCCTTCAGGACAGAAATAAAGTCATAGATGAAAACAACAAAAAAATTGAGATAAGCATGAAGATGCTTGAAGATGCTAAAGAGGAAGCTGAAAAAAATGCGAGAATAAAATCTGAGTTCCTTTCAATAATGAGCCACGAGCTTAGAACTCCCATGAATGCAGTTCTAGGCATGACTCAGGTAATAATGGATGAGAACCCCAGAAAAGACCAGCTGGAAAATCTTGAGACAATAAAAATTTCAGCACAAAATCTGCTTGATATTATAAATGATATACTTGATTATAACAGGCTCGAATCAGGAAAAATATTTTTGGAGCATAAAGATTTCTCCTTAAAGAATCTTATGGCAAAACTCTTCAGAATATTTTCATACAGTATGAAGCAAAAAGGATTAACACTGAACTATAATTATGACAGCAGCCTTGGTGAAAGTTTTATAGGAGATGAAATACGATTAGGTGAAATTATTACAAACCTTATAGGTAATGCAATAAAGTTTACCGATAGCGGAGCTATTACGGTTGATATAAAAAAAATCGGCAATAAGCCGAACACCAGTCTGATAAGATTTTCTGTGAAAGATACGGGTATAGGAATTTCACAGCAGAATATTACAAATATATTCGACTCATTTACACAGGAAAAAACGGATACGACAAGAAAGTACGGAGGTACCGGTCTTGGATTATCCATAGTAAAAAAATTGCTTGAGCTTATGAACGGCAGAATATTTGTTGAAAGCAAAGTAGGAGAAGGTTCAAAGTTTTACTTTGAAATAGAACTTGAAAATTCCGATAAAAAATTCGAACAAGTTATTAAAGAACCTGAATCTGCTCCGACCAAAGTTAATTTAAGTAGAATATTAATAGTAGAAGATAACACAGTTAATCAGCTAGTGATGAAGAAAATGCTGAAGAACACAGGAATAGAAATAGATATTGCGGATAACGGAAAGATAGGATTCGAAAAAGTATTGCAGAATAAATATGACCTGGTATTTATGGATTTGCTGATGCCTGAAATGGACGGCTATGAAGCAACCAGAGAGATAAGAAATTTTAATAAAGATATTCCGATTGTTGCGCTTACTGCCGATGTAATGAAAGGTGTTGAAGCAAAAACTAAAGAGGCAGGGATGAATAATTATTTAACAAAGCCCGTCAAAAAAGACGAGCTTTTGAAAATTCTATCTTTGTACTCGAATTAACAGAACTACTTTACTAGCACCATATTTTTTGTTTCAGAATATCCTGAAGTAATTAGTTTATAAAAATAAACTCCTGAAGGTAATTCCGATGCGTTAAAATTTATTTCATAGTACCCTGCCTGCTTTACTTCATTAATCAGCGTGCTTACTTCTTTCCCAATAGAATCATAAATTCTGATGGAAGCGAAATCTTTTTTTGGCAGGGTAAATGATATTGTTGTTGCCGGATTAAACGGATTTGGAAAATTCTGATTTAATTTATATTCATTTGGCTGAACTGAATTATTGTTCGATACACCGACAAGATTGCTTTGTCCTTCAATTGCCTTATAAAATTTATTTACAGCAACATTAGTGTAAACGCTTGTGCTTCCCGACTGCCATTCAATTTTTACCGAATCAATTACTGTTGCATTACCTAATCCGAAATGCTGTTCAAGATTTTGTGTGCAATATCCTTCCTGTCCGCTGACAACTCTTGACTGCCAGACACTCTGTCCGTTGATAGTAGCTTTCACTCTTATCTTTGTTCCAATGGCAGAACGGTTTGTTGTTACACCCTGCAGCTTAAACTCTGCCCATTTATTGCCATTTGAATTATCGTTTCTGAATAAGGCATTCAGCTCATTTTCCTGAAAAGTTTTTGCGCACATTATATCAAGGTCGCCGTCTCTGTCGTAATCACCCCAGGCAAAGCCGTAAGTATATCCGCCATCAGATGTTAGCGGACTTGCCGTGACTTTTTGAAAAGAAGCTGTGCCGCTTTCCATTTTCATATTTTTGTATAATTTATTATTCAATGAAGAGCCACCATAAGCCTGAGTAATGAACATATCTAAGTCACCGTCATTATCAAAATCACCCCAGCCTGTAATTGCATGGTATCCATTTTCATTTACTATTGTATCATTAGTAACCGATGTGAAAGACCAGTTTCCGTTATTTTTATATAAAGCATTTTTATGTTCAAAGTTTGCAAGGAATGCATCGAAGTCACCATCGTTATCATAGTCGCCCCAGCTTGCGCTCCACCAGTTACCCGGAGTTTGAGTCAGTGCAGTAGTAGTTACCTTTACAAAAACCCCTGCGCCATCGTTTCTATAGAATGAGTTGATATTATTATTTTCATGGCAAACAAATAAATCAAGATCGCCGTCGTTATCGGCATCTATCCAGTTAGCTCCGCGTGAAGAATCTACTTCAGTCACGACTATGCCTGTATCTATTTTTTGAAAGTTAGATGAACCTAAATTTTTATACAGGAAATTTTTTGAGGCTGCTGCACTGTTTGTTACGTACAAGTCAATCAAACCATCGTTATTATAATCTCCCCACGTGCATGTTTCCGAATAAGCAGCTGATGAAGATATAGGATTCGAGTTAAGGAATGTAAAATTGCCGCTGCCGTTATTCTGGAAAAGAAAATCTATCTGATTCCACCATGTAGCTACGCACAAGTCAACAAAGCCGTCATTATTAAAATCGCCCCAGCTGCTTCCGTCTGCTTTCATACTTGCAGTAGATACAGGTCCGGTTGTAATTTTAGTAAATACACCGTTACCGTCATTGTGATAAAGATATGGTGTCGCTCCGGCTGAAGGTCCGCGGGAAACGAATAAATCAAGCAAGCCGTCATTGTCGTAATCGACCCAGTTAACACTGCGTGAAGCTCCTCCATCGAGGGAAGGTGCTGCTGAAGTCATTTTGGTAAATGACTGAGAGTAAACATCTGAGAGAAGAAGAACAGAAAAAAGTAAAATTGTTATAGTTTTCATAGAAATATTTTTGTCAGGAAAGCTAAAAATTCTGCTGCACAATTTTAACTACTTTTTTGCAGTAATTCATTGGTTTCTAATTTAGAATATTACTGTTATTTTGCATAAATTACACAGGTAATTTATCTTTGTTTAAATTAATAATCCATAGTTTTCTATGAAAGCATCACAAAATCTATTTTATCTGATAAATTCACTTACGAAAGCTGAGAAACGATACTTTTCACTGAATGTTTTACAGAATTCAAAAGATAAGAATTTCACTAAACTTTTTAATGAGATAGAACTGCAGACAAGAGCAGGAGTATATGATGAAGAAGTCATCAAAGCAAAATTTAAGAATGAAAAATTCATAAGGCAGCTCACATTTACAAAAAACTATCTGTATAATCTGATAATAAAATCTCTGATAAATTTTTATTCAGGTGACAGTATTGAGGCAAGGATTTATAATCTTATAATTTCAGCAAAAATCCTGTTTAAAAAATCTTTATACGATGATTATTTCAGAAATCTGGAAATAGCAAAATCACTGGCGGAGAAGACCGAAAGATTTGGTATTCTTCTGGATATTATAAAAATTCAGATGCGGTTAATCCGATTAAAGGACCGAAAAAAAAATAGAGGGAGAAATTTATTTGAAGAAGAGAAAAGCATTATAAATAAAATAGAAAATATTACATCGTATACAAAATTGTTAAACGCATTTTACAGCCTTACTAAAATACCTGATTATGCGCGCAGCAAAATATTATATAAACAGGCAATCGGAATTTTTGAAAATGCTCTTTTGAATTCTGAAAAAAACGCGCTTTCTGTAACTGCAAAGGATAAATATTATCAGCTTCTAATTTATAAGAATGAATTTCTTGAAAACAAAAAGGAACTCTTCGATATAGCAGTAAAGAGGTATGAATTATTTCAAAAAAACAAAATGACTTTTCTTGCAGATGCAGAAAATAAGGAAATGCAGTTTCTGTTTACAGCTTTGTTGTACGCTATCATAAACAATAAAAATAATTATTATAAGAGCGGGCTGAAATTATATCAGTTAAAATTTATAAAGAAGGAACCTGTGAATAAAGAGTTGCCAGAAGAATCACTCAATTATTATTTTCTTCAAATGTATTACTACTACAATATAAATAATCTGACAGAGGCACTTAAATACGCTGATATTATCTTCAAAGATATGCGGGCTAATGAAGCTATACAAAACAAAGATGAACTACTTTCATTTTATTTTTTTTATGCAAAAATTCTATTTACGAATAAAAATTATTTTTCAGCACTTGATATAACGAATATTATAATAAAGCATCAATACAAGGATGTCCGGTATGATATATTATCATATTCATATTTTCTAGAAATATTTATTCATTATGAGCTAAAGAATTACCAGCTTGTTAAAAGTTATATACTGGCATTAACCAGAAAACTCTCGCTTCACAAAGAAAAAGACCTTAGCGAAAAAGTTATTTTGAAATTTTTTCATGAACTCTGCTCTGAAAATAAGCTTGATGAAAAGTATGTATTAAAAAAGTACTATAAAAAATTTCAGATTCTTAAAAAGAGTAGATACGAAAGAGCTTTATTTAATGACCTTCCTATCGATAAATGGATATCAAAAAAAATCTTTTAAAATGCTCTTGACAAATAAAACAATTCTTCATATGTTTGTTGTAGTTTGAGCTACGACATACAAACTAAATTTTAAAACGTTTAATTCACCAATTTTAAACAACACAAAAACTAAAAAATGAAAGTTCTCAAGCAAACCAAAAAAGATAGTTTTGAATACGGCTCTATCTTATTAGTAATAACCCTTTTAACAGTTTTAGTAGTTGGCTTTATAGCAAAATAAAATTTTCGGGGACGAGGATATACCGATTGCAGGTTTTTTTGGTAGTTGGTATATCCATTTTTATTCACAAAAAAGTATTTAACCAATAACAAAATAAACATATGAAAAAAATCCTTTTCACTTTGCTCTTTACAATTGTGATTGCTGCAAATTCATTTGCAACAATAAGAACAGTTACAGTTTCAAGCAATATGTTCACACCCTCAAATCTTAATGCATTTGTTGGTGATACAATTAAATTCCAATGGTCTGACGGTTTCCATACAACTACTTGTGACGGAACTAACGGCACAACCCGTCCTGCCGGCGCAGCAGCCTGGAATGCCAATATGACAAGCGGATCACCTACATTCTTGTACAGAATTACAACAGCAGGAAGCTATCATTATGTTTGCCTTCCACATGCTCCGGGTATGGCAGGCAATATCACTGCTACAGTTTCAGGTATAAGCGAGCTTACGTCAGTTGCTGATGTATTCAGTTTAGCTCAGAATTATCCGAATCCGTTTAACCCTAGCACAAAAATAAACTTCAGCATCCCGAAATCAGGATATGTTTCGTTAAAAGTTTATGATATCCTCGGAAATGAAGTGAGTGATTTAGTCAATCAGAATCTGACAACAGGAACTTACACAGTAGATTTTAACGCAGTTTCAAACGGCAATGCCCTTTCAAGCGGAGTTTATTTCTATAGATTAAGAACATCGGATTTCAGCGAAGTTAAAAAAATGTACTTAGTAAAATAATTGTTGTTCCTTTTTCCTTTTAAATTAAACGGAGTCTTGGCGGCTCCGTTTTTTTTATTAAAAAATTGAATAAAGAATTCCAAATAGATTGTAATTACATTACAGTTTTTTTATTTTAATTAAATTTTTTTCTTAAGCGCGATTGGCGGAACTGGCAGACGCACTAGACTTAGGATCTAGCGGGGTGACCCGTGGGGGTTCGACTCCCTCATCGCGCACTAACCTTGGTTGTAATTATCTTCATCTTCATTCAATTACAATTTAAACGATATTAATGTCAAACCGAAAATCTACACTCCATGCACAGGTAAGATGTTCATTTTGCGGCAGACCTGCGAGTAAAGTATCAAATATGATTAAAGGCGGCCCGGTTGACGGAGCGCTTAAAGAAGTTTATATCTGCGATATCTGCGTAAGCAGCGCTATGCAGATAATCAAACACAACAATTTTTCAACAACAGGCTTAAGCACAAAAAATGTACGCAACCGGGCATCGCTTACTCCTGTAATGATTAAGAAATTTTTAGATGAATATGTAATCGGACAGGACAGAGCAAAAAAAGCTTTAGCTGTTGCCGTTTACAATCATTATAAAAGAATGGACTCACTCGATTTCAATTACTTAGACGGAGTTGAAATTGAAAAGAGCAATATTTTATTAATAGGACCTACAGGGACAGGTAAAACTTTCTTAGCGCAATCTTTAGCACGATTACTGGACGTTCCGTTTGCTATTGCTGATGCTACTACATTAACTGAAGCCGGTTATGTAGGCGATGATGTTGAATCAATACTTGTTCACTTATTGCAAAATGCAGGCTTCGATTTAAGCAAAGCTGAAAAAGGAATTATCTACTTAGATGAAATTGATAAAATTGCCCGCAAAGGTGACAGCACTTCTATTACTCGCGATGTATCGGGCGAAGGTGTTCAGCAGGCATTGTTAAAACTGCTTGAAGGCACGGTTGCAGGTGTTCCACCAAAAGGCGGAAGAAAACATCCGGAGCAGTCCCTTATAAACGTCAATACAAAAAATATTTTATTTATATGCGGCGGCGCTTTTGACGGTCTGGAAAAAATTGTTGAAAGAAGAGTTGCAAGCAGCTCTATGGGATTTGGCGCAGAGGTGTATTCAAAAAATGATATTGAAAGAGATGATATGCTGGCTTTAACTGAGCCTGATGATCTTGTAAAATTCGGGTTGATTCCGGAGTTTGTTGGAAGACTGCCTGTACTGACTTCATTAATGTCTCTCGATATTAAAGCGTTGTTTTCAATCCTTACCGAACCAAAGAATGCCATTATAAAACAGTATCAGAAATTATTCAGAATGGAAGGCGTTGAGCTTGAATTCCATGAAGATGCATTAAAAGAAATTGCAAAGATTGCCATACTAAGAGGCACAGGAGCAAGAGCATTACGCTCCATAGTAGAGAACATTATGATGGATATAATGTATAAACTCCCAAGCAAAGAAAATGTTACGAATTGTATAATTACGAAGGAAGTTGTGGTAGAAGGCAAGGAGCCGATTTATATGAATGCAAACAAAAAATTATTTGCGTAAAATTTTTTAATATTTCTTATAATAGTGAAAAAGGGAGAGGTACTCCCTTTTTTTATATACTCACAATTTTATTATTACATTAATACAATATTAATACAATAAGGGAATAATTTTTAATGTCTAAAATAGAAAGCAAACTTAAGAAAGACGAATCGTTTAATACGAGGGAAGACCATCATAAAAATCTTCTCAGAAAAATAAATGCTGCAGGCGATAAAATAAAGCTCGGCGGCGGAAAAAAAGCTATAGAAAAGCTTCACGAAAAGAAAAAACTTCATTGCAGGGAAAGGATAAATCTTTTAATAGATAAAGATTCATTCTTTATGGAAATAGGATTATTCACAGCATACGGAATGTACGAAGAATACGGCGGCGCACCTTCATCAGGAACAATTTTCGGAATAGGAAAAGTCAGCGGAAAGAACTGCGTGATAGTAGCAAATGATGCTACTGTAAAAGCCGGTGCATGGTTCCCTATTACGTGTAAGAAGAATTTACGCGCTCAGGAAATTTCGATGGAAAATAAACTCCCTATAATTTATTTAGTTGATTCAGCAGGAGTATTTTTACCTATGCAGGATGAAATTTTCCCGGATAAAGAACACTTCGGAAGGATTTTCAGAAATAATGCAATCATGAGCTCGATGGGAATTCCGCAGATTGCCGCAATCATGGGACCATGTGTAGCAGGCGGTGCATATCTCCCTATAATGAGTGACGAAGCTTTGATAGTAGATAAAACGGGAAGTATATTTTTAGCAGGCTCTCATTTAGTTAAAGCAGCTATTGGAGAAAATATAGATAATGAATCCTTAGGCGGCGCAACTGTTACAACTGAAATTTCCGGTGTAACAGATGAAAAAATGGCTAACGATGAAGAGTGTATCGAAAAAATAAGAAGCCTTGTAAGCAAATTCGGAGAAACTGCAAAAGCAGGATTTGACAGAATAGAAAGCAAACCGCCTGCAATTGAAACTAAAGAAATTTACGGCGTACTGCCGGAAGACAGTTCAAAGCAATATGATACCTATGAGTTAATTACAAGAATAATTGATGACAGTGATTTCGACGAATACAAACCTGAGTACGGCAAAACAATCATCTGCGGATACGCAAGGATTGACGGCTGGGCAGTGGGTATTGTTGCAAATCAGCGTATTGTAATAAAAAGCAAAAAAGGTGAGATGCAATTCGGCGGAGTGATTTACTCCGATAGCGCAGATAAAGGCGCAAGATTTATAATGAACTGCAATCAAAGAAAAATTCCGTTAGTATTCTTACAGGATGTAACAGGCTTTATGGTGGGCTCACGTTCAGAACACGGCGGCATTATTAAAGACGGTGCAAAGATGGTTAATGCCGTTGCAAATTCCGTTGTGCCGAAAATAACAATTATCACAGGCAATAGTTACGGAGCAGGAAATTATGCAATGTGCGGTAAGGCTTATGATCCGAGATTTATTTTCGCTTACCCTAATGCGCAGATAGCAGTTATGGGCGGCTCGCAGGCAAGCAATGTATTGCTTGATATTAAGATAGGTCAGATGAAAAAGGAAGGCAAGGGAATCCACGAAGAAGATAAAAAGAAATTTCTTGATGAAATAAAATCAAGATACGAAAAACAGACAGATGTCCTTTATGCTGCATCAAGATTATGGGTTGACGATGTGATTGACCCTGCGAAAACAAGAGAAATAATTTCGTATAGCATAGAGTTAGCAAATAATAATCCGGAGATAAAGCAATTTAATCCGGGAGTAATACAAACATAATTTTAAATAGGGCGGAAAACATATAAGTTATATAAATTTTTTATACAACGAATTTAACAGAAAAACAACATGACAACCATGAAAACAAAATTAGACATTGCAAAGAACTGGCTTCCCCGATACACAGGAACACAGATAAAAGAGTTCGGAGAGTTTATCCTCCTTACAAACTTTTATGACTATGTAAAATCCTTTTCGGATAAATTCGGGGCAGAAATAAAAGGCATCGGAAAGCCAATGCAGACCTGCACTAATAAAGACGGCTTAACAATAATAAACTACGGAGTAGGTTCGGCAAACGCAGCATTAATTATGGATCTTCTTGTTGCAAGAATGCCAAAGGCAGTTTTATTCCTGGGTAAATGCGGCGGCTTGAAAAAAACAACATCTATAGGTCATTTCATTCTGCCTATAGCTGCGATAAGAGGAGACGGTACGAGCGATGATTATATGCCGAAAGAAGTTCCGGCGTTACCGTCATTCGCAATACACAAGTATTGTTCAAATAAGATAACTGAGCTTAAACAAGAATACAAAACCGGAGTTGTTTATACAACAAACAGAAGAGTATGGGAATGGGACGAGAACTTTAAGAAAAAACTGCGTGATATGAGAACGATTGCAATCGATATGGAAACTGCAACGTACTTTATTGTGGGCCATGCAAATGAAATTCCGAGAGGAGCATTGCTTTTAGTATCTGACGTTCCTATGATTCCGCAGGGAGTTAAAACGGAAGAATCAGATAAGATAGTAACAAAAAATTTCAGCGCATTGCATTTGCAAATCGGGATTGAAACTATGATGGAAGTATCAAAGAAAAAAGGAATGCTAAAACACTATACATTCAATTAATTTTTAATTATGCCCACAGATAAAACTACAATAAATTCATACAACGGTTATGCTGAAAAGTGGGCGGAAAAAATGAAGGCAGGCAAGCGCCCGGCTCATGATTTTCTGGAAAAACCTGCCATGCACTCTCTTCTTCCTAACTTAAAGAATAAAAATATTCTTTGTCTTGGCTGCGGAACAGGTGAGGAATGTTATTCATTGAAATCTAATGGAGCAAAGTCTGTAACAGGTGTGGATATTTCTTCCGGCATGATAGAAGTTGCTAAGAAAAATTTTCCTGATTTAGAATTTAAAGTCGGTGATGTTGAAAATCTGAAGTTTAAAAAAGAATCATTTGATTTAGTTTACTCCAGCCTTATGATGCATTATATACAGGACTGGAAAAAGCCGTTAAAGAAAATTTATTCGCTGCTAAAACCTAAATCAAAATTTTTATTCTCTACTCATAACCCTGTTTATTATGCAGGTGAATTTACCATGCAGGGCGATTTAAGAACTAAGCTTTCAGGCTACAGAGAATTAAATCAGAATGTTGTAAAAGTCTACGGCGACTATAAAAAAGAAAGATTGATAAAAGATGTCTGGTTCGGTGATTTCAAGGTAAACTATTTTCACAGGCCGATGTCTTCTTTATTAAATGACATTGCACAAACTGATTTTAAGATAACGAAAGTTCTCGAACCTCAAATGACTGAAGCAGCAAAAAAGAATTATAAATCAGATTACATCATCCAGTCTAAATACCCCATGTTTATAATTTTCGAACTTACAAAAATCTAATTCTTTGATTCACATCTCAGGCACTTCCGCACTCGTTTTACTATGGGGCGGAAAAGAAGCATATAAAAGCAAACTGGCTCAAAAATACTTAGAGCAGCTGGACTTATCTTCCGGCCATGAATTGTACAATGAGTGCAGCAAAATATGGGAACCTTATCACGAAATTTTAAGAAACAGGAAATTCGGTGTTTTCAATTTTGTTGAATCAATTTTAAAAGAAAATTCTGATGCACAGGTAATAGTACTTGCAGCAGGTATCGCCCCCCTATCGTTGGATGTAATTGAAAGATTTCCGGATGCAAAGGTTTTCGATATTGATATTGAGAATATGCCAATGAAAAAGAAATTATTTGAAGAAGTGAGTGAAGGAATTTATGAGAACAAAATCAAATTTATAGAATCAGATATAACCAATAAAGATGTTTTGATTGAAGGTCTTACTGAACATGGCTGGGATAAAAATAAAAAATCTATTATAATAGCTGAAGGAATTTCTTACTATATCACAGAAAATGAATTGTGGAATGCATTTTCGTTATTTCAATCTTCGGATAAATCAAACTTCATAATTCTTGAAAGCCGTGTACCGCAGGAGAATGTCTGTGAAGAGAGAAGAGATATTCAGGAAAGAGTATGGGAGTACTTAACTAATGCGTTAACATTAAAATTTGTAACCCGTTACTTTGACGAAAAAGTGAAAGAACACGCAGAGAAGATAAATGCTGAAGTTTTAGAAAAACATACAATGAAAGATATTGAAATGCTGCGTTTCGGCAAGAATGAAATATTCACCACTGATGATTCAGGATGGATAGAAGTGCGAAAGCTCAGAATATAATTTTATTTAGTAACAAACTTAAGACCTATAATTCCTACTACAATCAAACCTATAAAAAATAATCTCCAGAACTCACTCGATTCTTTAAAGATAATCATACCTAATATTGCAGTTCCTACTGCGCCAATGCCAGTCCATACTGCATAACCCGTTCCAACAGGTAAATCCTTCAACGCCTGGGAAAGCATAGTCATACTTATTATTAATGTAATGATAGTGAAAGTTGTCCACCAGTTATTTTTAAAACCGTCAGACTGCTTTAAACCAACTGCCCAACAGACTTCAAACAAGCCTGCAATTATCAGGATAAACCAAGGATTCAATTAATAAAATTTTATTTTTGAATATAGATTACAATTCTCGTTTAAGTGCCTCTCGTTCTATTTCTAACTGCTTCAGTCTTCTTTCAATTTTATCTAGCTCTTCCGGCATTGAGTCAATTTCAATTCTTAACTTTGAAGCAGATTCATCAATTAAATCAATCGCTTTATCAGGTAAAAATCTATCAGCGATATACCTGTCAGATAACTGAGCAGCAGCAACTATTGCTCCGTCAGTTATTCTTACTCCGTGATGCACTTCGTATTTTTCTTTCAAACCTCTCAATATTGAAATAGTATCTTCAACATCAGGCTCTGCAACAAAGACAGGCTGGAATCTTCTTTCAAGAGCAGGGTCTTTTTCAATATATTTTCTATATTCATCCAATGTTGTTGCACCTATTGCTCTTAAGTCCCCTCTTGCAAGAGCTGGCTTTAGCATATTAGACGCATCCATTGAGCCTTGTGCAGCACCGGCACCCACCATTGTATGAAGCTCATCTATAAATAAAATAATTTTACCGTTCGATTCTGTTACTTCTTTTAAAACTGATTTCAGTCTCTCTTCGAACTGTCCTCTGTACTGGGCACCCGCAATCAACGCTCCTAAATCAAGAGCAATAATCAGTTTATCTTTTAATCCATCAGGCACGTCTCCCTGAATTATTCTGTGTGCAAGTCCTTCAGCAATAGCTGTCTTCCCTACTCCGGGCTCACCTATGAGAACAGGATTATTTTTTGTTCTTCTTGATAGCACCTGAAGCACTCGGCGTATTTCTTCCTCTCTTCCAATGACAGGATCAAGTTTCCCTTTTTGAGCAAGCTCATTTAAATTGCGTCCGTATTTTTGTAATGACTGATAAGTGTCCTCAGGATTTTGACCTGTTACTCTTTGTGTTCCGCGAATATCCTTCAGCGCTTTTAATATTTCATTTTTTGTTACTCCGTTTGAACTAAGTAAAGCTGCTACCGGAGACTTTTTATAATCTGCGAGTCCTAACAATAAATGTTCCGTGGAAACATATTCATCTTTTAAATTTTCTGCTTCCTTTGCAGACATTTCCAGCACCTGTGTTAAGTCTCTTGAGATTCCCTGATTGCCGAATCCGCTTCCGGTTACCTTTGGCAGTTTTTCCAGCATCTCCCCTACTTTTATCTGAATATAATCTTTATTCATCCCAAGCTTTTGCAGAATGGAAGGAACAATATTTTCTGTATTCTGAACAAGCGCAGCGAAAAGATGCTCCGGCTCGATTAACTGATTTGAATAGTTCGATGCAATTTCAGTTGCTGACTGAATTGCTTCCTGTGATTTTGTCGTTAGTTTATTAAAGTTGAATGCCATAATGTTACTCCTTGTATTAATTCTTAACAAACAAAAATGCTTTCATCGTGCAGGAAAATCAAGATAAAATAAAGGGAGCAAATCTTTTTTCAATTACAACTTTAATACAGGATAGTTAATTTGTAAGTTCTATGGTTAATATATTAGTAGTAAGGCAAAAGAATAATCAGCTGGGTGATACAATATGTACGCTGCCTATGTTTTATGCTTTGAAGAAAAAATTTCCTGAATCGAGAATTACATTATTAAGAGGACCTGTGAATTATGATTTGCAGTATCAGAAAGTAAATCCACACCTGGATGAAGTGCTGGTTATCGACAGGCAATCTGAATGGAAAGTGAAAAAGGAGTTAGTGAAAACATTACGAAGCAGGAATTTTGATTTTGGAATCGTGCCATCTACACTGGAGCTCTCCACTACTGCGCATATTGTAAATTATTTATCAGGAGCAAAACAAAGAGTCGGGTTATCATATCAGAATGATATTAAAAATCAGTTCGGATTTTTATTGAATGTGAAAAAGCGATTTGACTGGGATAAAAGAAATGTAAGCCAGGCAATGAGGGCAGTAGAAATTGTAGAACAAATCGGTTGCAATATTATACAGGAAGAAATAGATAATATTACATTAGCTTTAGATGAAAACAATCTGAAATTTGCAGATGAATATATAAAAAATAATTTTGATGAGAACAGATTATTAATCGGAATTCATCCCGGAGGTAAAATGGAAAACAGATGGTCTGCAAAATATTTTGGTGAAGTTATAGAGCAGCTTGCAAAAAAGACTAATGCAGAATTTTTAATTACGTCAGGTGATATAGATAAAGATATAGTAGGAGAACTTGCAAATATACTGACTGAAAGAAATATTAAATTTGCAATTGCTCAAAGTCTCGATATAAAGGATTTATCTGCAGTGATGAGAAAATTTGATTTATATATCAGCAACGATACGGGAATTTTGCATCTTGCTTCTTTAAATAAAGTAAAAACAATCGGACTGTTCGGTCCGACGAGCAGCAATGAATGGCGTCCGATCGGAAAAGATACTGTGTGCATTCAATCCCCTACTTTAGATATAAACGATTTAAAACCTGAGTCAGTATTAAATGAAGCTAATAAAATTTTAAGCAAGAAAAATTGAAGAAAGAAGTATTATTGGCTGAGTTTAACAAAACTCATATCGAGGTCTTGCATTCGCAGATATTATTTCTTCTAAGAAAAAATTATAAAGTAAATCTTTGGATTAATAATGAGGCTGAGTTTGATGATGTTTACCATGGCAAAGTAAAAATAATAAGAGAGAGTACAAAAATTTCTTCGTTAAATATAGGTTTACTATACAAAATAGTAAGATACGTTCAAAGACATAAAATAAATAAACTAGTTCTGAATACGGCACATGGAATATTAGTCAGAAATTTATGTTTGCTATTACTTAATAGCAGCGTTGAAGTAATTGGAGTTATCCATCAGTCTCATAAACTTTTAAAGAGCAGCACACAAAAAATAATTTCCCGAAAGATTAAAAAATACTTTGTACTTAATGATTATGTGAAAGATTTTATAGATGAAAAGACAAAGAATTTTTACAACTTGAGTGTTTTATATCCTATATTTTTTCCGCATGAAAGCAGCTTAGAAAATTCTTCAGACAAAATTATTATTACAATTCCGGGCCGGGTTATACAAACACGGAAAGATTATGTATTTCTATTGAAAAGTATTTTAAAATTGAACGCCGGTCTAAAAAATAAGTTCAGGTTTATTTTTTTAGGAACAGTTACCAAACATGAAAGTCCTGAAGTAATTGATATGATTCACCAAAACAATATTGATGAAAGCCTTGTAAAAATTTATAAAAAGCATTTAACAGAAAAAGATTTTAACCAAACGCTTCACATATCTGATTACATAATGCCGTTGATTCATCCTTCAAGCCATTCTTATAATGAATACATGACAACAGAAATTTCCGGAGCATTTAATACTGCGTTCGCATTTAAGAAACCGTTACTTATGTTTGATAGTTTTAATAAGTTTGAAGATTTTAAAAACTTTGCTTTATTTTATAATGAAAAGAGTTTTGAATCTTTATTAGAAAAAATTGCAAAATATGATTTAACTAAAGAAATTAAAAAGAACTACCTGAATTATAAAAAATTCGATTTGGATTTTCAGACTGAAAACTATATAAAATTTATTGAAAGCTGATATGGCTAAAATTTCATCGGTAATAATTTGTAAGAATGAGGAAAGAAACATTGAAGCATGTTTAAAAAGTATTCAATGGGTAGATGAAATAATTATAGTCGATGCTGAAAGTACGGACAGGACAGTAGAGATCGCAAAAAAATATACTGATAAAATTTTTATCCGTAAGTGGATAGGATTTGCAGACCAGAGAAATTTCGGACTTGAGCAGTGCAGTAGTGAATGGATTCTACCCATGGATGCCGATGAAAGATGCACGGAAGAATTGAAAAAAGAAATTTTAGAGACGATTAATTCAGCTAATACAAAAGAAAAAGGATTTAAAATTCCGCGCAAAAGCTTTTACAGGAATTACTGGATTAAATATTGCGGATGGTATCCCGGGTATCAGACGAGATTATTTAAAAAAGATAAGACTTCCGTTACGGATAGATTAGTCCATGAAGGATATGTAGTTGATGGAGAGGTCGGAGTTCTAAAGAATGATATACTTCATTATACAATAAGTTCGATTAAAGAGTACATAGAAAAAATAAATCAGTACTCAACTCTTCAGGCAATTGAAAAAAGCAAAAGAGGTCCGGTAGGATTCTGGGATGTAATATTAAGACCACCTGCTGCTTTTTTATCCGAATATATAGGACGAAAAGGATTTTTAGACGGCATCCCGGGAATAATAATCTGCCACTTCAATATGATCACAAATATTCTGACATATACTAAAATATGGGAAATGCAAAACTCCCCCGATAACAATGGAGATAAATAAGCTGATAATCTGTCCTAACTGCAAAAACAATTTACAGATTAAAGATAGAAAGTATTTTTGTGATAATTGTAATTCATCCTATGAAATTGTTTCAGACATCCCTGTTTTAATCTCGCATCAGAACTCCATATCAGATATTAAGCAGAAAAATCTTGCTGAATATTTTGATTCTAAGTATGCCAAAGACGAAGATCCCTGGAATTACGAGAGCAGCGCAGCCGAAAAAATGAAATATGAATTTGTTGTCAATCTTGTAAAAGAACTTAATCCCAATGCGAATACAGTTCTCGATGTAGCATGCAGCTTTGGTTATCTATCCAAGAAACTATCCAGTGCAAGCAAAGAAGTAATAGGCATTGATGTATCTATTCACGCTTTAATGAAGGCAAACGAAAAGTATAAGAAGGAAAATATTACATTTATCTCAGCAGGTGCGGAGAATATTCCTTTCAAAGATAAAACGTTTGATGCAGTCATTCTTTGTGACGGACTTAATGGTATGGACTTAACCGGAATCCATAGAGAGAATGCAGTTAAAGAAAGCCTTCGGGTTTTAAATGAAACCGGCTTTACAATTTTTACAGATTATCTGAAGCCGAATCAATTTGAGAGTTACATAGATTATATAAAAAAAAGTGACTATGTAATAAAAGATGTATATTACCTCAATGATAGACTTTGGTATAAATTGAAATATAGCTTTAATGCATTTAAGGATAGTTCAATATTAAAAAAATTTCTTTCAAGTATTGGAGTCGGTAAGACTCTTTCTAAAATCTCATCTCTATTCGGCAAAAGCGGTTCCAATCATATTTGTATAGTTGCCTCACGAAAATAGCCTCATTTTCTATCTTTATTACCTTTAATAAACTTCAGCAAAAAGTTATATTTGTAGTTACAATTTATTGAATATGCTATTAGGTGATTCCGTACAGATAAAAGAAATAAATGAGATTATAAAACAGGTCGCACCGACTGATGTAACTGTATTAATTACAGGTGAAAGCGGAACAGGCAAAGAAGTCGTAGCTAAGGAAATTCATAAAGCCAGCAAACGAAAAGAAAAGCCGTACATAATCGTAAACTGCGGAGCTATTCCTGAAGGAATAATTGAAAGCGAACTCTTCGGACATAAGAAAGGTTCGTTTACCGGAGCTATCGAAGACCGCAAGGGTTACTTCGAGACTGCCGATAAAGGTACAATTTTTTTAGATGAGATTGGCGAAATGCCGCTTGCTACTCAGGTGAAACTGTTAAGAGTTTTAGAGACCGGTGAATTTTTACCAGTAGGCGGAAGCAAGCCGATCTTTGTTGATGTAAGAGTAATAGCGGCAACGAATCGTGATTTAGCTCAGGAAGTCGCTTCAAAGAATTTCAGAGAAGATTTATTTTATAGATTACGTTCAATAAATATTTATATTCCGCCATTAAGGGAGAGAAAATCTGACATAAAAATTTTGTTGGATTACTTTACAAAAACGTATTCAGAAAAAAACAACATACTCTTCAACGGATTTTCAGAAGAAGCATGGGATTACATAAATAATTTTCCATGGCAGGGTAATGCTCGAGAACTAAGAAATTTCAGCGAGAGTATTCTAGTTCTTTATCCTAATAAAACTATAACTCTTGATGAAGTAAGAAGACAGCTTCAGGCATATAACATCAATGGAAACGACCAGCTTCCTATGATAATGAACGTTCCTCCGAAAAGAAATGAGAATGAATTTTTATTCCGCGCTTTATTAGAAATAAAATCTGATTTGATTGACATAAAAAACGAACTCCGTAAAAGAGAGATTGAAGAAATAAAGAGCAGCATAAACGATGATGATTTTGTAATACCAAAAGACAGAGCAATGGAGATGACTCTGGATGAAGTTGAAAAAGAAGTACTCGAGTATTTGCTAAAAAACAATTCATGGAATATTGAAAAGGTATCATCTATTTTGAATCAGAGTCAGCGAAATATATACAATAAAATTAAGAAGTATAAAATAGAAAAGGTTTACAATTAAAATTTATTTCAGATATATTGCATTATTATCAGCGTTCGTTTACCTATGGGCTTTCTCCGCATGCGGAGTGTACGGTTTCCGACCGGCAAATCCGCCTGAAGGAATAAAAACTGTTTACGTCCCTGCATTTGAGAACACAAGCGGATTTTCAGAGGCTAACATTATCGATAATTTCACTATCCGTTTTAAGGATGAAATTACCAGAGATAATACATTTGGCTTAACTGATGAAAGCAAAGCAGACGGCTCAGTAAGGTGCGTAATCACAGGAGTAAAAGATGAACCGTTAGTTATCAGCGGCAACGAAACAGTAACTAAAAGAAAAATAACTGTTACGGTTGATGTAACTTTTAAAAATCTAAAAAAAGATAAAGTGATATGGACTAAATCAGTCAGTAACTTCGGCGAATATAACTCCTCCAATTCAGGATTTTCAGAGAGAGACTCCGGGCTATTAAGCGCTATCACAAAAATCTGTAATGATATAGTAATTGAATTAACCTCAAACTGGTAAATATGAGTTTAGAATCTACGATTTTAACAATCTACATAGTATCGCTTTCCATTCTTTTTATATTCGGCTCGCACGGATTTATAATGATTTACCATTACTTCAAAACCTACCATAAAAGAACTGAAGATCTTAACGAAGAAGATTTCCATTTAAAAGAGTATCCGTTGGTAACAATTCAGATTCCGCTCTATAATGAAAAATACGTCACCAAAAGATTGATCGATGCCGTATGCCGGATGGAATACGATAAAGATAAAATGGAGATACAGGTGCTCGATGATTCCACCGATGACAGCGTTGCCCTAACTGCAAAAATTGTTGAAGCTAAAAAAGCAGAAGGCTACGATATAAAACATATACACAGAACAAACCGTCAGGGATACAAAGCAGGCGCGTTAAAAGAAGGACTTGAAATCTGCAGCGGCGAATACGTTGCAATTTTCGATGCCGACTTTATTCCCAGAAGAAAATTTTTAAAAAGAACTATTCCCTATTTTTTTAAAGAAGAAAAACTAGGTCTTGTTCAAACAAGATGGGAACATCTTAACAGAGATTATTCACTCATTACAAAAACTCAGGCTATTGCCCTCGACGGGCACTTTGTAATAGAGCAGGCTGTGCGCAACAGAGCAGGTTTTTTTATCAATTTCAACGGCACGGGCGGTATATGGAAAAAAGAATGTATACTCGATGCAGGTAACTGGGATGCCGATACACTTACAGAGGATTTAGATTTATCTTACAGAGCGCAAATGAAAGGCTGGAGATTCCGGTACCTTGTAAACTTCACATCACCTGCAGAGCTCCCCGCTGATATTTCTGCTTTGAAGTCCCAGCAATTCAGATGGACTAAAGGCGCTATTGAAACAGCTAAGAAAATTTATCCGAAAGTTTTAAAGTCAGATCTGCCTATGAGAATAAAGGTACAATCTTTTATTCATCTTTGCAGCAATCTTGCATATCCTTTTATATTGATAGCAGCTTTGCTAAATCTGCCTGTGCTATTAGTAAAATTAACAGGAGAATACGAGACGACATTTAAATTTATGTCCATATTTATTTTTGCTTTTGTAAGTTCATTTTTATTTTATATGTACTCACAAAAAGATGTTTATAGTGACTGGCAGGAACGAATAATTTTCTTTCCCGTCTTTATGGCAGGAAGCATGGGACTATCAGTCAATAATACTAAAGCAGTTTTTGAAGGACTGCTTAATATGAAAAGCGAATTTGTAAGAACTCCTAAATATAAAATCGTTTCCAAAGAAGATACATGGGAAGATAAACAGTACATTGCAAAAAAATTACCGTGGCCCGTTTACATCGAAGCCTTCATGGCAGTATATTGTTTCTGCGGTGTTGTAGTTGCAATTGCAACTGCGCAGATAGCAGCTATACCATTCCAGATGATGTTCTTCATGGGCTTTGCATTTACATCGGTACTTACTATTCAGCAGGTTTCCAGAGCAAACAAACTTGCTAAAAAAAGATTAACTCTAAAAACAGCATAGCAGAATATATAACAACTTGGATACAGGAATAAATAAATATGTTTACGAATTAAAGAAGAAGCTCGACGGCAATTTTCTATCGCCGCTGTTTGTCCGTCTTGCAAATCTTTTTTATCTGAATGAAGAATATGAAGAATGCATAGAGCTTTGTAAAACCGGACTTAGAATTTATCCTGATTATCTTACTGCTAAACTGGTGCTTTTGAAAGCACTGCTCAAGATGGAATATCTCACAGAAGCAGAAAACCTTTTTGAAGAAATTACCCCTAAGATAAAGGGTATGGAAATTCACGCTACCTATGAAAGAATTTTCACTGAGCTTAGAAAACTTTCCGGACAGGAGAAAATTTATTATCCTTTAGATGTAAAGAACAAAATCGACTTCAAGCTTTTTGAAAGTACATTTGATATAAGAGAGTTTGTTAAAGAAAATCTTTCACTGGAAGAAGTAATAAACGAACCCGATATAGTAAAATCAGATGACTTCATTGATAAAGAAAGCTTTGGAAGATTTCTTAATGAATATGATTCTCTTGCAATATCTGCAAAGCTGAATGAAAAGAACGATGATTTAAAAGTTGTAAATCAAAATCAGTTGAAGTATTATAAGCTTAAAATTATAACTGAAACCATCGCAGATCTGTATGCCAAGCAGGGTAACTTCCGTGAAGCTTTTGAAGCATACAATATTCTTCTTAAGTTAACTCCATCCAGTCAGGATAGAATAAGTCAGAAAATTTTTGAGCTTGAAAGAATTATGGCAAACAAAATTAACTGATTTAATTAGCTACTTTATCACCGATATTTTCCTTGATTGCGAAACTCCGTTAGCTTCTAATCTTATAAAATAAATTCCGCTTGAAATATTGTTAACTCCGCTGATGCTCCATTCAGTTTCGTAAACTCCTTTATTCAAATTTCCATTTACAAGTTCAGCTATTAAATCCCCTTTCAATCCATATATTCCAAGTTTTACTTTCGAATTTACATTTACAGCAAACTTAATTTTAGTTGAGGGATTAAAAGGATTAGGATAATTTTGATACAATTCTATTTTATCCGGAACTGTTTGTGAAATTTGCATTAACCCGGTAGGTAACCATGCATTAAATAGTTTTTGCAGTGAGTCAATCGGGTCTCTGTTAAAACCTGCATTGAGAACTTTCAAATTTAAGTAAAGTGTTCCCGTTGTATCCTGCGTTCTTGCAACTCTTATAAAAGCAGAAAGTGAAGAAGTATTATTGGAAGCGCAGCGTGTATCTGCGCCTACAACTTTTGCTCCCTGTAAAGCCGCCATAAGTTTCTGCGCAAGCGAGCCATTTGTTCTGTTGAACCTGGCTTCCATTGAATCCAGTATCTGCTGACCGAGTAAAATGTTTCCCTGTATTGTATAATTCGGACCGAGAATATGATTTTTATAATTAAGACAATTCGAACCAGTATATCCCGCTCTCCTAATGTTTCCGCCGACAATATCTATTATTCCATACTGACGTACTAAAGGATTATTCTGAGCATCACGAGCTATCATTGAATCAATAATCTGCTGCGGCGAGTAGCCTGCATTCATTAACTGTCGTGCATAATTTTGATTTTGCGCAAGGTAAGATGCCTGAGTATGAATTACTCCCCTGCCCGGATGAACATCTGTAAGAATCGTGCAGTCGCCAACACAGGATGCTCCCGCGCTTCCAACTTCACCTGTAACCGGGTCTATAGCTACAATTGAAAAAGTATCCTGTGAAAATATATTTGAGTACGATAATAAAAGAATACTTATTACAACTATTACTCTTTTCATAATGTATGTTTGCTTTATAAATAAAGCTAAATAAATTTTATGAAGAATGAAAGAGATAGAATCACTATCTATCGGCGGATAACTTTTATTGCTATATCTCTTCCCTGTTTTTGCATAATAGCAAGATTTATCCAGCACATTGCAAGCTGTTCAAGTAAATCAAACTTATCGTTACCTCCAAAATCGTAGCAGTTAACAAAACCAATTTCTTTTGCTAGTTTTATTGCGGTATCTTTTCCTATAGAACTGTCTCCTGCTGTGAACATATCTATTCCAACACCGTTGTAGACCGGATTCTCCATATTTTCAAAACCTGTAGTATTGAAACACTTCACGATATTTTTACAGTTAGTAAGTTCAAGTAATGCATCAGTTGTATTTTTAAAACCCTCGGGCTTTTTAAAAACTGAATTCATCGTATCAATAATTGTTTTATCACTTACATCTCCCAATGCCTCTGCAATATTTTTAACTGCATCAGGATAGGCAGCTATTACAATCACATCAGAATTTTTTACTGCATCTGAAATTGTACAAAGCTGAAAGGAAGGATTTTCATCTATCAGTTTTTTTGTTTTATCGGAGATACTTTCTTTACTTCCTATAAAAATTTTATGTCCGGCTTTTTGAAATGCTTTAGCTAATGTTCCGCCCACATTACCGGCACCAATAATTGCAATATTCATATAATTAATTTATGTTTTACAACTGATACAAATCTATAACAATTAAAATATTTTAACAAGGATGCGCAAAGAAGTTCTAAACATACTTTATAGTATGTAGATTACCAATACATACCATTTATAACAATAGCAAAAGCCCGGGGAAAGGAATTAACCCCGGGCTTTTTATTTAACCAAAAAGAACAACACTTCAATTAATGATCATCAGGCACACCGTTTTTATCATCATCTTTGAAAGCTTTTCTGAATGAGTTTTTGATGTTATCATCAATCATATCATCATCTGAACCACTTGACGGATCAATCGTAGAGCTTCCGTTCTGGAACCACTTTGTTTTATCAAATAAGATTGTAAGGTTAGATTTTGCAGTCAGGTTCAATGCAGATGTCAAAGCCATTACAATGTTAATTGTCTTTCTTGATTTATAAACAAACGGAGTTCCGTTATATCTGCCTTTTATAATAAAGGAATATCTTTGGTTACCGCTGGAGCCTTCTCTGAATTCAGAGTCCGGTATAGTTTCATTATCTTCAGGTTTATGAAGCTGAAATTTTATCTTCCTGTAAGTTCCTGTTGGAATTATACCTGAAGTCATTACTTTATTTAGTCCGGCAACATCTAAGTTAACAACTATAGGACCGGCTTTTACGCGTCTTGATGCGCTGTCTGACTCAACTTCTATTTCCGTTAGCAAACCCTTTGCTTCCGTAATTTCAAGTCCTGCATTATCTCCAATGTTGTCGGCTGATTGTACGCTTAAAGAAATATTGTCATCAGAACCGGTGCCCGTTCCGGTTCCTGTTGTTGATGTTGTTACAGGATTATTGCTGCAGCCCGATAGCAGCATAAGTGAACCTGTAATTGCTAGCATTAAGATGGTGAATCTCGCGCTCAGTGTTAGGGAATTTAAATTTAGTTTTTTCATTTGGTGTTGGTGAATGTTAAGGTTTAAAATTATGTCGTAGCTTGAACTACAACAAAAATGCATAACTAAATTTTAAATGTCAATACCTTTTGAAAAAATTTTTTTATTATTGACGGGTTTTTGACGGATTCTCTATTTTTAGATTATAATTGACATTTTTTTGGACACAGATTCTTGGTTTAGAAGTAACATTATTGTTACATTTTCCTGCCCGTATATCTGTTACCATTTATAGTAACATTTTTGTAACATTTCTTAAAAGCAAAATACTGACGATTTTTTGACGGATTCTTCAGTTTCAGCCAAAATTTCTATTTTCAAAGTCACATTATTGTCACATTTTCTTCACGCATATTTAAGTTCTCTTTCATAGTAACATTTTTGTTACATTTTATCTATTGAACGGACTATCCGTCTTTCAACCGGTCCAAAATACAAAATCAACGCAAGCGAAAAAATGACATCTTCCCTATTAGTAGGTATAGGGCTAAATATTACAGAATTGAAAACACATTCTGTATTGGTTATTATGAAAAAATTTACTTCTACAATGATTATTGCCGTAAAATGCCCATCCTGCAGCGCGAATCTGCAAATCCCGGATGATGTGGAATTTGTAACATGCGAGTATTGCGAGACTTCCATTAAAGTACGGGACTATATCCGCGTCGAAACCGATTACGACGTACCGGAATGGATAAAGATTGCCGATAATGCCTACAAAGGTGAAAACTATGAAGAATCCTACGAGTACTATAATATGGTACTTGAAAAAGAATCGTTCCGCGCAAATGCATGGATAGGCAAGGGGCTTTCAGCAGGGCGGCTTTCCGAAGAAAATGAACTACGATTCGATGAAATGCTCCAGCTTGTTACATACGGACTTAGCATTACCGATGAAAAGAAAAAAAATGAGGAGACGGCAGCGGCAAAAAAAGAGATTATTTCCATCCTTCAGGATTATTTTGCAAAATTCAGAAAAGACAAATTTAATTCTAAATATGACTTCGATGAATACGTTAATGAAAATGGCGGATTTGTGAAAGCATGCAGTAAATCATTCGACAGTTTCTTTTCAAAAGATATAGTCTTTACAAAATTCTACTGCTTAGTCCTTAGAAATTTTCTTTATAAAAGTTATGAGTACGGAGCAGAGACACGCACACTGATTGAAATCCCTGAGCCGCGAAGAAGCGAATACAGAAATAAGCTGAAAGAGCTTGAAAGCGGACTGAAGGCTCTGGATAAAAATTATATCACGCTTGAAGAGTCGGAAAGAAAAAACAGCCTTAAAAAAATTATTGTTACAGGCTCGGGTATTTTACTGATTGCCCTTATAGTGATTTTTGGAATAAATTATTTTAAAAAAGTTTCTGCGGAAAATAAAGTAAAGCTTGCGGAAAATACAAATGAGAGCACAAAGCTCCCTGCACTAGGATATGAAATAATTAATAAATCGGTTAAGAATAAAAAAATAATATACACTTTGTATACTGAAACAGAATTGTTATCCGATATTACCAAATATGCTGATGATTTAATTAAAAGAGATGAAAATGCAGCACAAACAATAACAGTAAACTTTTTTTCAGAAAAAGAGCAGGCAAATGAGTTTAGCGGCAAGGAAATAAACCTTAAAAAAAATCAGAGTAGTGCACCGGAATATCTTTCTGCTTCCGTTAAATTTACAAAGGGAAAAGACCAAAAAGATTTGTTCTATTATTCTAAATCAAAACTGATAACTGAGAAATACTAGTTCTAAAAATGCAGTTTTTAAGTGATTGAAAACGGCATTAATATTGGGTATTTTGAATATTGCAGTTAAAACGGAGAGTTGCTCGAGTGGCTGAAGAGGCACGCTTGGAAAGCGTGTATAGGGTCAAACTTATCGAGGGTTCGAATCCCTCACTCTCCTCAAATTTTTTAAAAAAAATCCGCCCCGAAAATATCGGGACGGATTTTTTATTTGTAATATATATATTTTACTACCTGCAATAAAATTTCTAAAACTCGAAATACCTGTTTTCCAGTTCAACACTTAGTTTATAACTTGCATTGCCGTCGGTAGGTTTTACAAGTATTTTATATTCTCCGCTTGCAGTAATTGCTCCTAAAAATTCTGTTGTCTTATTGCTATCAGCCGAATTCTCAAGTAATTTTCCGGTCTTAGCATTTACAACGGTAAACCCGGCATTCTCCTGTACTGAAGTTATTGAAACTTTCAGATCCTGATTTTTATTTGCCCTGAAAATATAAGTATCGGTATCTCCGGTAATCACCGCTCCAGAAAAAATAAACCAGGGTTTCCCTTTTTCAAATTTTATTCTTTTATAGATTCCGTCTGCATTTACAAAGGTAACTACAGTAAACAATAACAATATGGCTAAAACAATTTTTTTCATAAAATTCTCGTTATTATATATTCCAATTACTGTATATAACTACAGAAGTATAAAAAAAGTTTTAAGATTTTTTTTACAGATAAAAAAAAAATCCCTCCGGAAAGAATTCCGGAAGGATTTTGTACACTTAGATTATTATTTAACTCAGATTAATCTACACCAACATTCAGCGTGTAGGTTGTGTTTCCTCTTGTACCGCCGACGATGATTTTATAATCGCCTGAAGAAGGAAGTGTTCCCATAAAGCTAGTTGCATCGTCACCATCACCTGCGCCTCTGAGATATTTTCCCGTCTTAGTATCTTTTACCTGAAACACTGCATTATCTTCAACAGATGTGATTGTTATTGTCATCGTCTGATTTTTACTTGCTTTCAGTAAATATGTGTCTCTATCGCCTCTTACTACTGAGCCTTCATAAGTAGCGGCTGACTGGCCTTTTTGAAATTTTACTCTTCGTGTAATTCCATCTGCATTTACCAGTGTTGATACAACAAAGAAAAGTACAAAGAACATTACTAATTTTTTCATAATGGGGTAGATTTATTTTTTTATTTAATTTAATTAATCGATATTGAATTTTCCATTGGTAATTATTGCAACTTCTTCGCCTGATTGTGTATATCCTTTAACGTTAATTTCAGGTGAGCCAATCATAAAATCAGTATGAACTAATGAATAATTGCATCCGCCTTTTTTAAGTTCTTCATTGCTGGTAAGTTCCTGACCGTTTGAAAGACATGAACCGAATCCCCTGCCCAATGCAATATGGCATGCAGCATTTTCATCATAGAGAATGCTGTTGAATATCAATCCGCTTTCAAAAACCTTCGAGTAGCCATCAACCAATGCAACTTCGCCAAGATATGAAGCGCCTTCATCTATCTTAAAATATTTTTCAAGGATTTCCACATTATTATCTGCACCGAAATTTACAACTTTTCCATCTTTGAACTCAAACCAGATACCGTATATCTGTGTTTCAAGAACTTTCACCGGCTTAGTAACTTTCGCTCTGCCGTTCGTTCTTCTGAAATCAGGTGTGGTAAAAACTTCTTCTGTCGGTAGATTGGGAATAAACTTTCTTCCGTTAGCAGAAGTTGTAAATCCTCCGCGCCATACTGAAGTTTTATTAATGCCGACTTCAAGCTCTGTTCCGGGTGCAGTAAAAACTAATCTGTCTAAATTTAAATCCGTAAGAAACTTGCTTCTTCTTACAAGTGTCTCAGCGTGAGTTTTCCATGCCTCTACAGGATCTTTTGCATCTAATCTCATAATCGGAATAATTTTTTCCCATAGTTTTTCTTCAGCTTCTTTATTTGCTTCTGTGTTTAAAATTCTCCCTGCCCAGTTTACTCCCGGTACAGCAGCGATTGTCCAGACATTTTTAAAGCTTGTCAAGCTCTTTGATAAATGCGCATAAGCCTGATGCTCTGCTTTTGCCATCATTTGAAATTTAGTCGAGTCAGAATCTTTCAGCACATCTATCTCTTCCGTGTTATCAATTTTAATTGTTGCCCAGTCATTTGCAAGCAGCTCATTTGCTTTTGTTAAAGCAAAGTTAGGAATGAAACTCAGGTCATCGGTATTTTTATTATTATCTATTCTGAACTTGCGCATGTAATCTGAGCCTAGATTTAAGTCAACAAATTTTGCGCCGTTTTCATAGGCAGTCTGCCCAAGCAGCAGACCGAAATCAAAATTCTTTACACCGCAGTTTATTACCAATGACTGTCCTTCATATAAATTTACGCCGGCCTTGATAATAATATCGCAGTATTTTTTCAGATATTCTTTATTCATTGTAGTAGTTAAAGTTATTAAAAAATTTATTTATTATTTTTTTCTGGCATTACATCTTCCATTATAAGTCTGTACTCTATTAAAGGAGCACTGTCTTTATATAATTTTAAATTTCCGTTAGCGATCTTAAAGTTATTAACTTTTTTCAGGTTATCATAGATTGCCATATCCAGCCTGTCATTATCGCAGGCAATTTTAGTTGAAATGAAATCGCTGAGTGAAATATTAGAACCGTTCAAAATCATATTACCCGAAAAAGTATTGCAGCCGTCATTTCCGTAAACTTTTCCTTCAGATATATTAAATCTTATATATGCTTTTGTTTCACCGACGTTTTTTGTTGTTCCATTTTGAATTAACGAAGTAAGCGCAAATTTTCTCTTATCGATTTCCTCGCTTTCATTTTTTAACTCGTACACAAGAAGAAGTTTTTTCCCTTTGTAAAATTTTAGAGAAGTACCGCTGAGTTTATATCTGTCTGCTTTATTTAAATTTGAAGGAAGGAAATTCCAGATTTTATTATCGGGACAAGCCATTTGAGTTGAGCCAAAATTTCCGAAATTTACTTTTGAATTGTTGAATTCAACCTGTCCGAAAAAAGTATTGCAGCCGTCATTTCCGTTAACTCTGTTCTCATCAAGATTGAAAGTTATAAAGGCTTTTGTCTGCCCTATATCTTTATTTAACGAACCATTCATATCCAATCCCGCTAATACATATTTTTGCCCGTTTAGCGCAGCCCGGTTTTTATCTGAGATAACCATAGTAGGTTTTTTGCTCAGAGTTTTTAAAAGAGTGTATTCATACGTTCTGCCTGCTCCCATATTCGTACTTAGCTTTTTGGAAACCAGCAATTCATATTCATAACCTTCTTTGTATTTGAAACCTTTTATCTTGCCATATAAGTTATGCCATTCTTTTTCATTCTTCTGTTTATATAAAAGGCAGTCGAAAATTTTTGTATCTTCACAGGTAGATTTTTTATTTGCAATAACGAGAGTATCTTTTGGTAATGTTTTACTTATGATTTTTTTTAATGAGTAGTACGGCGCTGAATTCGGAGGAGAGTTTTCATAATAAGATTTCTGAACTAATAATTTATATTCATAGCCTTCATCAAAAGTAAATCCATCTATTGAGGAAACAAAAATATCATAATCTTTCTCAGGGGAATCCTTAATCTGATAGCACTGCACTTCAAGCATGCCTTTGCACCTTGTCATTTCAGAGGCGAGGTAGACAGTCATTTCCTGCGCCAATAATAAATCTGAACCAGCCAACAATAAAATAACAAAAAGAAATTTTTTCATAGTATGATAAACATAAAATTTTACATCTTAACAATATACCAATGCTGAATTTCAGAATTAATTCATTTTTTAATGCAATCTGAAATTTCTATGTGTAAACGAATCACGAAAATTTAACATTTAGGGATTTTTCTTGAATTGTAAGATGCAGGCATATTGGCTATTTTTATATGATTGTAATTTCCGGAGAAGTGGCAGAGTGGTTGAATGCGCTGGTCTCGAAAACCGGTATTGTGCGTAAGCGTAATCGAGGGTTCGAATCCCTCCTTCTCCTCAATCACAATCACCTATTATCAAATCAATTTACAAACATCTCATATATATTAATCAACAATGGCTAAAGATAATTTAAGCAAGATAGCGAAGCTGCTCGGAAAATCGGTAGACGATTTCAAGAAAGAAGTAATAGCAGATTTTAAGTTAGCGAATGAAAGCAGACAGGCAAGTTTACTCGGAAGAAAAGAAGTTTTAACGGGCAAGGCAAAGTTCGGAATTTTCGGCGATGGAAAAGAAGTTGCGCAGATTGCAATGGCTAAAGCATTTAAGAACGGAGACTTCCGTTCAGGATATTACCGCGACCAGACATTTTGTTTTGCCGCAGGTATCTCCAATGTAAAAGAATTTTTTGCGCAGCTTTATGCAGACCCTAGCATAGAACGCGAGCCTGCATCAGGCGGACGCTCAATGAACGGTCACTTTGCAAACGGACTTGCATACGCATCAAAGTTATACAGGGAAAATCCTGATTTACATAGCATGACAAATTTCTCCGATAAGGGAAATGAAGTTGCATTCGGTACTATCGGAAATGCAAGCTGTGCTGAAGGAATGTTCTTCGAAGCGCTAAATGCAGCAGGTGTACTTATGATTCCGATGGCAGTTTCAATCTGGGATGACGGATACGGAATTTCCGTTCCTGCAAGATATCAGATAATGAAGGAAAATATATCCGATATGCTTAGAGGATATGAGTATGATGAAAAAGAAGGCAAAGGGTTTTATTTGCATACAGCAAAAGGTTACGATTATCCCGGCTTAGTTGAAATGTATATTAAGGGAATAGCGAACGTAAGAAAAAATCATATACCCGGAATATTCCACGTTACAGATGTTACTCAGCCGCAGGGACATTCAACTTCAGGCTCACATGAAAGATATAAGTCAAAAGAAAGACTTGCATGGGAAGCAGACTATGACTGTATTTTAAAAATGAAGGAGTGGATGATTGAAAACAATATTGCCACTGAAGAACAATGCACTGAGATAGAAAAAGAAGCGAAGAACTATGCCCGCGATATGCAGCAGGAAGCATGGAAAGAATATCTGGGACCTATAAAAAAAGACAGAGACGATGTAAGAGAGGCAATAAAAGAAATCGCCGAAGGCAGCAAATACAAAGATGCTTTATTAAAAATTGAAAGCACATTAGACCGCTCAATAGATAATAACAGAAAAGAAATTTATAAGGCGATATATGATGTATTAAGAATTACTAAAGACGAAGGAAGCTCATTCAAAGGCAAACTCATTGCACTTAAAAATAAATTTGTAGAAGAAAATTCTGTTAGATATAACGATACACTCTATAGCAAATCGAAAGAAAGCGCTATGAACGTTGAAGAAGTGAAGCCTGTATTCAGCGAAGAATCAAAAACAATGGACGGCCACCAGATTTTAAATCACTTCTTTGATATTATGCTCAGCCGCGACCCTCGTACTTTTGCAATTGGTGAAGACTTAGGTTTCATCGGCGACGTTAACCAGGGTATGGCAGGAATGCAGACTAAACACGGAGAGATAAGAGTTACCGATACGGGTATCCGCGAAGCTACTATAATAGGACAAGGTATCGGAAGCGCAATGAGAGGACTTAGACCGATTGTTGAAATTCAATATTTAGATTATCTGCTCTATGCTATGCAGATCATAAGTGATGATCTTGCAACATTACAATACCGTTCAGCAGGCGGACAGAAAGCTCCTGTTATTATCAGAACTCGCGGACACAGACTTGAAGGCATCTGGCACTCAGGCTCACCGATGGGTTCTGTAATTCATTTATTCAGAGGGCTTCATGTATGCGTACCGAGAAGTATGGTGCAGGCAGCAGGATTTTATAATACACTTTTAAAATCAGATGAACCGGGACTTATTGTTGAAAGACTTAATGCATACAGATTAAAAGAAAAATTACCGGATAACATAGGAGACGTTTGCGTACCTATGGGTGTTCCTGAAACACTGATAGAAGGCGATGATGTTACGCTCGTTACATACGGTTCATGTATCGATATTGCAAAAGACGCCATTGCTAAATTAAAAGATGTCGGTATTTCAGTAGAGCTTGTTGACGTGCAGACACTTTTACCGTTCGATATAAACGCTAAGATAATTGAATCATTACAGAAGACGAATAGAATAGTATTCCTTGATGAAGATGTTCCGGGCGGAGCATCGGCATATATGATGCAGCAGGTTATCGATAGAGATAAAGGATACAGATTCCTTGATGCTCAGCCGAAATGCATCAGCTCGCAGCCGCACAGACCTGCATACGGAACTGACGGTGACTATTTCTCAAAGCCAAATTCAGAAGATGTGTTCAGATGTGTTTATGAAATGATGAATGAAGCTGACCCGAAGGCGTATCCAATATTTTATTAATTGAATTAGAATATATAGAAGTGACGGTTTTTCAAAGTATCGTCACTTCTATATTGATTTCATAAATAAAAGAAAGTTTAGATTATATAAATTTTTCTCCTCTGTAAACATCAATATTCTGCACATAAGCTATAAGCCCATATTGTTCAAAATACTTTTCAGCCAATAAAATCATAATTTTATCAGCAACAGTTTCGCTGACAATTGTTTCGAGTTTAATATTTTCACCTTCAAGTTCAGAGGTGCGGGTATTGTGAGAGCCTTCTCCTTTAGCGACTTCCAGTGTATATCCTTTCGCACCAAGTTTTTTTATATCATCAATTAAGTTTTCCGTTAGTGCATCATCAGAAATAATTGTTACAAGTTTTAAGGTCTGCAATTTCATATTTTAAAAAAAATATTTTTTAAAAAAACAATTTAGCTATAGAATAATATAAAGGAAGACCTATCGTTACATTAAACGGGAATGTAATAACCAATGCAGCTGTAAGATAATAAGTTGGATTTGCATCCGGAAGCGCAATTCTTACTGCCGCTGGTGCTGCAATGTAAGATGCGCTTGCAGCAAGAACTCCGAATATCATGCATCCGCCTTCTGAAAGCCCTATAGATTTCCCGATAATAATTGCAATAGTGGCATGAACCAAAGGCATAAGTATTCCGAATAGAAGTAAGAATATACCTACCTTCGGTAAATCTTTTATTTTCTTTCCTGTGACTAATCCGATTTCAAGAAGGAAGAGAGTTAAAATTCCTCTGAATAAACCGTCAAACAACGGAGACACCTGTTCATAACCTTTTGAACCGGATAAAAATCCGATGATTAAACCGCCTACCAATAATAGTGTACCTTTATTTGTAAAGAGTTCATGAACAATGCTTTTTAATGATGAGCTGTTGTTTGTATATTTTTTAGCGATTAATAATGCTGCCATAATTCCGGGAATTTCCATAATGGCAAGTAATGCAGGCATGTAGCCTTCGTATTTAACGTGCATTAAATCCAGAAAAGCTATTGCCTCTCCGAACGTTACTGCAGAGACTGAACCATAGTGAGCAGCAATTGCCGCTGCATTTGTACTGTTAAATTTCCCAAACTTTCTCAATAGGAAAAATGACCAAACGGGAATAAGTAAGCCTAATACTAAGCCGGCAATTGCAGGAATAATAAATTCTGATAAAGGAGTTAAAGATAATTTGTATCCACCTTTTATACCTATACCGAACAATAAATATATTGTAAGTGACATGTATAGCCCATCTGGAAATTTCAAATCACTTTTAATGAGAGTAGCAATTATTCCCAGCAGAAATGCAAGCACCATCGGTGAAAGTAAACTTGATGTTAAAGCGGAAAAAATATCCATGAACTTTTTTTCTTAAATATTAATTAACTTCTATGGTTGATATTTTCTTTCGCAAGTTTAATCTTAAGGACGTTAAAATTATCATTCAAACTTTTTAATTGTTTTTCAATTAAAGTGATTTCATTATTGAATTCCGTTCCTTCTAACACCTTATTTTGCTTTAACAATTCTTTCACCTCCGCTTCTTTCCTAATCTCATCCATACTATTAATGATAACTCCGATAAACAGGTTCAGCATGATCATTGTTCCAAAGATAATAAATGAAATGAAATAGATAGGAGCAATTATGGTATTACCCGTCGGAAATGGCGTAATAGTTTCTGAACCGTAAATTTGTAAGTTCATTATCTGAATCCATCCCTCAAGAGTAACAACCTTAAACAAAGTAAAAAATGAAGTTTGAAGATTGTTAAAATGCAAAGGATCATTTTTGCCGAATAAGAAAGTTCCTACAACAGCATATATATAGAAATGAAGCAAAAGGAGAATTCCAACATAACTCATGGAGGGTATGCTTTTCAACAATGCGTTTACCAGAAGCTGCAATTTCGGAATAGCTGTAACAAGCCGAAGAACTCTTAGAATACGCACAAGTCTAAAGACTGCTATATAAGCTCCTCCAACAGGAAGGAAACACACTACTACAACAAGAAAGTCAAACACATTCCAGCCTTCCGAAAAATATTGTAACGGATTTTTTCCTTTAGCAATAATTTTTATGATTATTTCGGCTATAAAGATGCAAAGAATTATAACATCCAATATGTATAACCAATCTCCATAAGAGCTTATAATTGAAGGATAAGTTTCCAGACCAATTATAAGCCCGGCAAATACTATTACAAAAATAATACTCTTCTTAAACCAACCACTTTCAGAGATTTTTCTTGCGAGTGTTACCATTCTTTTTTTATTGGTCTTATGATCGAACCTAAAATAGAAATCACCAGAATACTGCAAATGAACAATAAAGAAAACTCTGTGGAAATTACCGCGGTACCGAATATATGATTAACTATCATCTTTATCCCAACAAAAACCAGTATGAACGAAAGAGCATAGTGTAAGTAATGAAAAAGCGGCACAATACCGGCTACAGCAAAATATAGAGAACGCAATCCTAATATTGCAAACACATTAGAGGTATAAACAATAAAAGGGTCTTTAGTTACTGCCAGTATTGCCGGAATAGAATCAACAGCGAAAATAAGGTCCGTAGTTTCTACCATTAAAAGCACAATAAAAAGAGGTGTTGCAACTTTCTTAGCATTCTGAACAGTAAAAAATTTCCCACCGTCATATTGGTCCGTGACTTTAAAGAATTTCTTAAACAAACGCAGCACGGGATTTTTTTCCGGATGTATTTCTTTATCCTTCTGGAAAAATAATTTTATGCCTGTAATGATCAGAAATGCTCCGAATACATAAATAATCCACGCAAATTTTTCTATAAGAGCTACACCTGCAAAAATAAAGAATGCTCTCATTATCAAAGCACCTAATATACCCCAGAACAAAACTTTATGTTGGTACATCGCCGGTACCTTGAAATAAGTGAAAATCAGAATAAATACAAAAATGTTATCGATGCTAAGTGATTTTTCTATTACATATCCTGTTAGAAATTGCAAGGCGGAATCAGCACGCGCCACTCCATCGGGTGGAACGTAGAAATAATACAATCCTAAATTGAAGGCAAGGGCAAGCAGTACCCATACACCGCTCCAGATCAGTGCTTCTTTTAATTTAATTTCATGCGCTTTCCTGTTAAAAACTCCTAGATCCAGTAATAACATGAAAATTACAAATACGTTAAAGCCAATCCAAAAAAATAATTTCTGTTCCATTTAATATGATTTTAAGTACAACGTTAAAATTCTAAGTGTAAAATAAATTTTTCTCAATTTAATATTTCAAATCCCCGGTTTTTATCTGTTAACATTCCATGCACTCCGATTTTAACCTGAGTTATTTCATCTTTTAAAAAATTTTGAGTATTTAAATAATCAAGCTGAGCAAAAACATTGGTCTTTGCCAATAGTTCTTTTTTTTCTTTCAGATGTAGGTTTTCAAAGTCGGCAGATAATTTTTTTAACAACTCTCTGAACTGTTTTTCACAGTTCAATCCGAATTCTTGTTTTCCATTAATTGTGCCTTCTATAAAATTACACGATACATCATTCACTAAATATATATCGGTGATTTGTTCTCTTTTTAAAAATTCAATTAGCCCCAATGTCTCATCAGTCTGAAAATTCAGGACTCCTCCTGGAACTGTATAAAAGAATACCTTCTCTCCAAATTTTGCACGTAAAAAGTGTTCTAACTGGCAAAACGGACATGTTATAAAAAGTATATTGCATGGTTTTGTCTCTTCTGTCGTATTCAAAATTAAATGATATTATTTTATTTCAAAATTTTTATTGACCTTGCCCCAATGAATACGCCGGCTTACCATCAAACTTATACAGATTTTCAGTTTTTATAGTATCAATTTCTAAAGCTATGGCATAATTTAACAGATTAACTATATCTCTTTTACTAATACTCTTTCCTTCAGGATTAGTGAAACGGCAGCGCCAGTGGTCAGTACAGAACGTTTCTTCAAAACCTTCAGGCCAGACTTTTATTCCCCGATTTGTTATCATTGACAATGTAATTTCATTTGCGTTTAGATGCTTAAGTTTATTTGCCAACTCATCGGGAGTCTTATCGCTGCATTGAACAAATATATCCACACCAACAAGCTCTTTGAATTTAGGGGCTTTACGTTTATACTTTGGCAAGTTCAATATAATATCGTTCGGATAAGTTACGGAGAGCAAAGTTTCCGGTTTTTTGTCCAGATTATTTATCACTGCATCTGCAAACTCTATAGTTCCAACTTTAGTTTTACTGACACCATTTTTAAATATATCAGGTGTATGTAATCCATCTTCGATTGTTTTCAGCCAGGCGTTTTGTATTTTTTCCGCAATATCATTTTGTCCTATATGATTCAACATCATAACTGCTCCCTGTAATAAACCTGAAGGATTGGCAATATTTTTACCGGCTATATTCGGCGCAGAACCATGAATTGCTTCAAACATAGCACACTCCTCACCGATATTTGAAGAACCAGCCAAACCTACTGAACCTGTAATCTGAGCAGCAACATCTGAAAGTATATCGCCGTACAAATTAGGCATTACAATTACATCAAAGTCTTCAGGTGTATCGGCAAGCTTTGCTGCGCCTATATCTACAATCCAATGTTCGTTTTCTAATTCCGGATACTCTTTGGCAATTTCATTGAAAACCTGATGAAAGAGTCCGTCAGTTTGCTTCATTATATTGTCTTTCGAAAAACACGTTACTTTTTTTCTTCCCATGTGTTTAGCATATTCAAAGGCATACCTTACAATTTTTTCACAACCGGGGCGACTGATTAATTTCAGGCATTGAACAACTTCATCTGTTTGCTGATGCTCAATTCCCGCATATAAATCCTCTTCATTCTCTCTGATAATTACAACATCCATATCCGGATGTTTAGTTTTTACAAAAGGATGCAGGCTGAAGCAAGGCCGGATATTAGCATATAAACCAAGAGATTTCCTTGTGGTAACATTAAGGCTTTTATAACCGCCGCCCTGAGGTGTGGATATCGGTGCTTTCAGAAAAACTTTATTTCTTCTTATTACATCCCAAGATTCTTTTGCTATACCGGATGTATTCCCCGATAAATAAACTTTTTCCCCTATTTCAATCTCTTCAGTTTCAATTTTAGCCTTTGCTGCAGAAAGAATTTTTAAAACTGCATTCATAATTTCCGGACCGATACCGTCACCTTTAGCTATGGTAATTTTTTGCATTTTGTATTTTTTGATTTACTGATTGCACTTAAATTGCAGGCTTTTTAAAAACGTTACATGCGCCTTAAATTTTTCATAGTACAAAAATAGCAAAGAATTTTCATTTATTTTTATTTATATTTATTATTATATATATAAAATATTTTTATGCATTACACACTACACCAGTTACAAGTATTTGTTAAAGTTGTACAGACAAAAAGCATAACAAGAGCATCGGAGGAACTTTTTCTTAGTCAGCCCGCAGTATCAATACAATTAAAAAATTTACAAGACCAGTTTGATATACCCCTGACTGAAGTAATTGGAAGGCAATTATACATCACAGATTTTGGCAAAGAAATTTATTCTATGGCAGAAAGAATTTTGAACGAAGTGAATTCCATAAATTACAAAACAATGTCGCACAAGGGTATGCTTACCGGCAGAATTTTAATCTCTATAGTTTCTACTGGCAAATATGTAATGCCATACTTTCTGGCAGATTTTTTAAAAGAGCATCCCGGAATAGATCTGGTAATGGATGTAACAAATAAATCTAAAGTGTTGAACAGTCTTCTCAATAATGAAATTGATTTTGCACTAGTATCTGTTTTACCTTCGGCATTAAAGGTGAACAAGGAAACACTTTTAATTAATGAATTGTTTGTAGTTGGTAATAGTACAGAAGACAACAGGAAGCATATAGTTACTAAGGAAGAACTAAAGGAATTGCCCCTTATTTTCCGGGAGGAAGGCTCAGGTACCCGATTAGTAATGGAGAACTATTTTCATAAGCATAAAATACGAGTCAGGAAAAAAATGGAGTTGACCTCGAACGAAGCAGTAAAGCAGGCTGTTATTGCCGGATTAGGTAATTCCGTACTGCCTTTGATCGGTATGCGAAATGAACTTTCGACCGGTGATTTGAAAATTATTCCAACTGCAGGTTTTCCAATAAAGTCAAAATGGCAGTTAATCTGGCTAAAAAGAAAAAAGTTATCTCCGGTTGCTGAGGCATATATAAAATATATTCAAAAAAATAAAAATTTAATTTTAAAGAATAAGTTTTCCTGGATAGAGGACAACCCTAAAATTATCCATTAATACTAAGAGATAATTATATTTAAAATATAAACATAAATACTGTTGTTTTACATTACCCTTTTAATTCTGAGCCAAAGCACCAAATTGTATTGCCTCTTGAAGAATATCAATGTTTATATCTTTCATAGATTTGAACTTAATGCAATAGCCGCTGACGCTTGCCTTGCCTATTTTTTCCCCGTACGTTTTGGATAAGTACGTCTTATCTTTTATTCCCATTATATAGATAGAGATTCCTGTTGTGTTTGCGCTCAAACCAATCTGATAAAACTCTCTGATCTTTCCATCGGCATATTTTATTGTGTAAGACCCGTACCCTATATTAGGATTCGACACAACTTTATTTTCACTATTCTTCCCGTCTAAGAACCATAGCTTACACTCAGGCATTATTCGCAAAATGAACCGATGAAGCTCCTGCATCTCACTTTGTTTTGGTTCGGGCTGGCTTGATATGTATTCTTTTATTTGCTCTTGTACACTCATTTTATTAAAAAAGTCGTAATTAGAAATTATATAATACAAGCCTGTTCAAATCTTGAACAGGCTTGTGTTAAAAAATAAATTCCTTTAACTCTTAGTTATACTCTTCATAGATATAACCCAATACTCTTGTATCAAGCATATCTTTTGGAGTAACGTGCATACCGTAATTCATATAAGGCCACATCATATCGTTCAGGTTATGACCCATCGGTCCTCCGCTTACGGGCGCATAGTTTTTTCCGTTTCTCTCCTCCCAGATTGCCCAAAGCCTGTCTACATTTGAATGGTGATTCCAGAAAAGCGGATCGTTCGGTGATGCATTCAAAACCATATTGCCGACTGTATCTCCCACCATACCGCCTGCCCATAGATGAACTCTGTTATGCATAGCTGATATATTTCCGGGGCAAATGGGGTTCATTAAAGTATCTTCACAAGCCTGTCCCGTACATTGCCTCCAGCCCTCAAGATAATTCCTGAAACTAAAATTCACATCGGCAGAAGGATCGTATGGGACAAAATCGTAATAAGGGATTTCAAAAGCCCTGTTAACTTCTTCGCGTGTGGGCAATGTAGGAGAACCTGGAAATGTTCCTATTGCTCGAATGAGATAAGGAATTTTAAACGGATAATTTTGTACAGGATCGAACACCTTTAAAGTCCAGTTCCCTTTTTTAAACGGTCCGGACTTCAGCGTATATCTGTCATTAACATCTCCGTTTCCTCCCATGAAATCTTCCTGAAAAACTGAGTTAGTGCATTCAGCATCGGGCCAATCCCAATAAGGGATTGTAATATTTTTTCCGCTCACAGCCCTCAATGCTTTTTCAAACATCAGTAGGAACTGCCTGTGCCACGGGCCAAATGCTGGTCCCATATGCGCTGCCATAGTATCACAGTAAAAAGCATCGTTATGCCAGCTTACAAACTGGTCGTAATAGCTTAAAGCAGGCTGATAAGGCGAGACAGTGTTCTTAAGAAGAAGTATTGCATTCACATAATCAGTTCTTTCCTGACTTGTTAAATGCTTTACATTTTTTCTGATATTGTAAGCACCATCTAAAGAATTAACAGGTGTGTCATTACTGCAGGAATAAAAGATAAAGGATATAGAAATACCTGCTAAAAAAAGTACGAGTTTCCCCCTCATAAATTTTTATTTTTGTTATTGAAAAGAGTTATGGTTTTAAATTAAAACTTTAATATCAAAAATAAAAGAGGAAATATTATTGAACAAATATTTCTCCTATGAAAATTGCTTTTAATTTATGATTTCTCCTATGATAAATCTTAAATCATAAAACAAAAGAGAGAAAATTTACGAGTTGAAATAAAAAAAATCTCATTTTCTCCTATGAAAAATTTGTTTATATAGTATACAATCGTTATTTTTGTATATACCTTTTATTAAATTAACGTAAACATTAATGGCAAAAGCTACCGCTAAAAAATCTGCAAAGAAACCTGCAGCAAAAAAAGTAGTAAAAAAAGCTGCTCCTAAAAAAGCTGCAGCAAAAAAAGTAGTAAAGAAAGCTGCTCCTAAAAAAGCTGCAGTTAAAAAAGTAGTAAAGAAAGCTGCTCCTAAAAAAGCTGTGAAGAAAGCTGCTCCTAAAAAAGCAAAAACCAAAAGAAAACCTAATGCTCAGTTCATGAAACCAATGAACATCGGTGCTGCATTACAGCCGATCGTTGGTTCAAAGCCGCTTCCAAGAACTGAAGTTACAAAAAAACTTTGGGCTTACATAAAGAAAAACAATCTTCAAAATCCTGCTAAGAGAACTGAAATAGTTGCTGATGCAAATTTGAAGGCTGTATTCGGCGGAAAGAAAGCTGTAGATATGTTCCAAATGACAAAATTAGTTAACGCTCATTTGTCATAATATTTCTATAGTAACTTTACAAAATATTTAATCCAAGAAGCTCTGTTATTTTTATAACGGAGCTTTTTTGTTTTGTAGCAGTTACTCCTGATGTTATTCCTGCTTCAGGGAGCGAAGCATTAATTTTTTAGTTGCAGTACTTGGGTTTATATTTTTAAAAAGTATTCCGTACACTTCATCTACTATAGGAGATTCGATGCCCAGCTTCTTTGCAAGCTGATAAGATGATTTAGACGTGGCAACTCCTTCAGCTACCATTTTCATTTCATTCAGTATTGTTTTAAGTTTCTTTCCTTGTCCTAACTGAAAGCCTACAGACCTGTTTCTTGAGTGCAGCGAGCCGCATGTGACCACTAAATCACCTAAGCCTGATAATCCATAGAACGTTTCCCTCTTAGCGCCTAATTTCATTCCCAGCTTCATAATTTCGTTTAAACCCCGTGTAATTATAGCAGCTTTAGTATTGTCACCGAAACCTGCTCCATCAGAGATACCAGCAGCAATGGCTATAACATTTTTTAATGCTCCCCCGACTTCCGTGCCGATCAAATCCAAAGTTGTGTAGCATCTGAAATACTCATTTGAAAAAATTTTCTGAACAGCGTGAGCAATTTTTTCACTCTCGCAGGCAGCAACTACTGCCGTCGGAATTTTTCTCGACACCTCTTCTGCATGTGAAGGACCTGAAAGCGCTACGAGATTATTTCTTTTAAGTGTTTTAAATATATCGAGTAAAATATCGGAGACAAGAAGGAGCGATTCATTCTCAATTCCTTTTGAAACGCTTACAACAATTTTTTTACTTATATCAATATCTTTTACCGGTTCAAATACGGGACGTATAAACTGCGTAGGAGTAGATACAACAAGCACATCAGATTTCGCAATTGCTTCAGATAAATTATTTGTTATATGAATAGACTTAGGAATTTTTACACCTGGCAGATAATAAAAATTTTCACGAAGATTAACTAATGTATCGAAGTATACGGGATTATATTCCCACAGTGTTACATCATATTTATTATGGCTCAGTAAAATTGCAAGAGTGGTTCCCCATCCTCCAGCGCCAAGAACAGAAATTTTTTTCAAAGGAAATTTTTTAAGAAAATAAAATTAATTGTGATAAATATAAATGAAGAATGGAATGTTGCAGTGGTTAGTACTATCCTTAGTCAGCCATTCTCTTCCGATGCACCGGCAACCGAACGTATCAAACCTCAGCAGAAGGTTAAGTTTTGTTACCCTTGCCCCCTACTTAGTAAGGAAGGAGAAAATGGGCAAAAAAAATGCCCTCCGAAATAAATCGAAGGGCATCAAAATCAGCTATTGCCGAACGGCGCTTTTATCTTAAATATCCGGATAAGCCAGAGCTTTTCGAATCTGTTTTCGTTGCCGTAGAGAAGGCGTTTGATATTATCCCTGTGATTATAAATCAAAAGGATTGAATTGCCTATGCAGAAAAATATTAATGTTTTATATCCGTAAATGTTTACGTCAAAAATATTATGCCTGATGAACATTGAAGTCGGGAGAACAAATGAAGCTATGACTGAGCCTAATGAAACGTAACCTGATGAGAGCAATATTAAGATAAAAAATCCTACACTGATAGAGACATCAATAGGGGCGAGTGATATTAGCATTCCTAATGCGGTATTGATACCCTTGCCGCCTTTGAACTTTACAAATACAGAGAATGTATGCCCCAATACAGCGGCAATACCTGCTATGATCTTCAGAACCGTTATATCTTCAAACGGAGTCCAGTTCTCAAACGGAAGCTGTGTATAAAAAAACTTTGATACTAAAAGAACTACAATAAGACCTTTTGCAATATCTACTATCTGAACTAAAATTCCGAGGGGAATGCCTAAAGTTCTGAAAGCATTTGTTGAGCCCAGATTACCCGAGCCGAACTTTCTTATATCTATTTTTTTAAAGAGTTTCCCTACAATAAGAGCGGTCGGAAATGAACCGATCAGATAACTTACAATTATAAGAGAGATTAAATTTAGCATATTTCAATAAAATTATCTTTATCCTTGTTTAAAATCAATTCAAAGCAAAATGGTTAAACAACATTAACAAGATATAAAACAACTGTGAATTTAAAAAGTTCTTATTATATTATTTGTATAAACAAAAACGGCGCATCAAGCGCCGTTCAATGTAAATTACCGAAATATTTTATTTACCTACAAATTCGTTTCTTGGTTTAAGCATCATTTTAGCAAGTGCCTCATCAAATTTGAATGTCTGTTTATTCCCTGCTACTCTCATCAAATAATACGGAGGCTCTTCATTTACTTTTAAGAAATCAAGTTCGTAAGATTTATCCGCGTCAATTTTTATTACGCTAGTGAATTTTTTTACTGTATCTAAATTTGCACTGCTGAAGCCCTGAGTATTCATATTCATCAGAAGATTTAAATACCCTTCCATGTTTGAAAACTGAATAGAATCTTTCCCCAGCATGAATCTGTTTAGTGAATCACGGGTAATTTTAAATGAATCACCCGGATAAGAAAAATCAATAGACTTAACAGAACCAGACGGAATCGATACAATAAGCTTATCTCTCCAGTCATCAATATTATCTTTTACGAAATTCATTCTCAGAAAATTTTCGGCAAGGTATATTGCATTTTTATCAGGTCTTTTAATGAATGTTTGAGAAGCGCCTTGCCCTGCATTACCAATGACTATAACGCCTTTTTGCACACCTTTTTCATAAACAGTAACTGTAGTTTTGCTGCTGTCGTTGAAGCCATATACATCTGCTTTTGAAGGATTAGTGGAAACTGTTGTTGAAAGAGTGAAGTTCTTCAAATCTCCTACTGCCGGAGGAACAAAGCTGGCTGTTACAGGATAGTCAACAGGTTCGGTTTGTCTCCATGAGCCTGCAATTTTCTGAAGAACAAGTTTCTGATTTTTCCTGACAATTTCAATTTTATCTACATTGGCCGAATCTAATGCGAAAAATTCTTTTTCTTTTTCGGGAGTCTTTTCGGTTTCGGTTTTTACGCCTCTGTCGGTCGTTAAAAAATAAGCAGCTATAACTAAAACTACTAAAACCGCACCGAGAAGATATGTTTTGTTTTTGTTCATTATTTTCTTCTGATTTTAATTTTTACTTTAGTTTTTAATTTGACTGCATAGCTTTTTTACGCATTCTTCTTTGGCTTAATTTGAATAAGCCGAATAACAGTACTGCTGCAGGAGGAAATATTAAATTGAAATATTTTATAAATTTCTTTGTAGAATCTGATACTTCTTCTATCGGAGCTTCTGAAGATTCCTTGCTTCTTATTTCTGCTAAACCTATATCATCTACTAAATAATCTACCATGTTTACAAAAAATGTTATGTTATCTGCAGGAGGTCTGTTATCTTCATTTGCAAAATCTCCGTCACCGATAACTATCATACGGGATTCTTTTTGTGACTCATTGAACGGTACTACTGTGAAAGGTGTTGAACCTTGCACTGTATCTTTTGGCGGAGTCTTGCCTGCATAGAAACTTTTGAAAGTGCCTTCATAAATCGCGCCCATCAATAAATTCTTCATATTAAACAAAGTATCTACTGCTTTTTTATCCATGTTCTGGAATTGCTCAAGATTCAGTACAAAGAAATCTTTTGCAAGTCCGGCTTTATCTGAAGAGAAAAGCAAAGGCTTTATTTTAACATTTTTACCTGCTGCAACTGATGTGTCAAGTGTGCTGGCAAAAGTTAAAGTAAGGCTTTGAATATTATTAAAAGCTGGGTTTGTTCTGTTGATGTTAGTAATCATCGGGAAGAAAGGATATTTCACGGAAATCGGAATCCCTATTTGTGACTGCACCTGTACTGATGAACATTGCAAATCTCTTACTAAGTCAGTGCTGACTCTTATTCCATAATTTGCAAGGAAGTCATCAAGATTTAATTTTACCACGTCACCGATAACAATCTGCTGCTGGAAGTTTGGAACTACTTTGTTAAGCAGCCATGCAATTCTTCCGCCGCGCATAATGTACTGGTCAAGCATGAATAACTGTGTTTCCTTCAACTCCGACTTCGGACAGAATACTATCAATGCCGCTATATCGTCAGGCACAGCTTTATTTAAAGTAACATCAACAGCTGCTAAGTCATATTGAGCAGAAAGAGTCTGGTTAATTCTCTGCATCTTTTTGTAATCTGTTTCATCAACACCTGTCAGAAATCCTATTTTCTTTTTCTTCTCTGTAATAATTCTTTTAATTGTAGAGGTTATTTCGTATTCAAGATTATCAACTGACTGCACTACGGGAATAATTTCCTGCTTGCCTGCATAAAGGAAAACTAACCCGACATAAATTTTCTTTACTTCCATTTTATCGTTATCCATTGCCTGAATCTGCACAGGCTGAATGCCATATTTTTCTGCTTCTTTCTGAAGCTCTAAATTTTCACCTTCGCCTTCTTTGCTTCCCGTAGGATTGTAGAACTCATAATTCAGATTTCCTTTTGAATAAGAACGGTAATCATCAAGTAAATCCTGTACACTTCTTCTTAAATTATTATACGGAGCTGGAAGTCCTTCGCTGAAATATGCTTTTACCACCATTTTATCGTCAAGGTTTTTGACCATATCTTTGCTGATGGTTGAAAGAGTGTAAGACTTATTTTTTGATAAATCCACTCTTGTAAAAACTCTTTTTGCAATAACATTCACAACTATAATAATGCCTATTATAATTGCTATTTTTATAAGAGTATCTTTTTTAGTGTTATTTTTATTCATAAAATTTTAAACTCGAATTTTTTATTGGTTTCTTTTAAAGATTCATTACCACTTTCTGCTTTCAAGAGAGGTTTTTGTTAAAAGCAGCATTATTGAAATTCCGCTGATATAATAAATCAAATCCCTTGAATCGAGAACGCCTCTTGCAATGCTACTGAAGTGATAATCAATGCTGATATACTCCAGAATGGATGCAAGCGGAACAGGTAAAAATACTAAAACTTTATTCAGCATGAATAAAGCAAACACAATTAAGAAACTTAATATAAATGCTACTATCTGATTTTCAGTAAGTGATGAGCAGAAAATTCCGATGCCGATGTAAATTCCGCACATGAATACCAGCCCGATATACGAACCGATAATAGCTCCGAAATCTACTTTACCGATGAAGGTAAGGCTGATTACATAAATAAATGTCGGGAGCAAAGCCATTGCCGTTAAAGCTAATGCGCTCAGGAATTTTCCGAGAACGATTTCCATGTCGGTAATCGGCCGTGTAAGCAAAAGCTCTATTGTTCCTGTTTTCTTTTCTTCTGATATTGTGCGCATAGTTATTGCAGGCACAAAGAAGAGGAATATAAATGGAATTATCTCAAATACCGAACGCATTGAAACGACTCCGGTGAGAAATAATGTGCTGGTAAAAAACCAGCCGGTAATTCCCAGAAAAACTACAATTACTATATAAGCAATTGCAGAGTTGAAATACCCTGCTAATTCTTTTTTAAATATTGTTAATATATTTTGCATGTTAAATAATGGTTTTCTTTCAAATAATTTTCACAGATGTAATTTTTAAAAAAATTACAATTACTTGTGAGTTAACTCTCTGAAGATATCTTCAAGAGACATTACTTCCTGATTTAATCCTAAAGTTACTAATCCAAGTTTTCCCGATACTCTGGAAACATCTTCCATAATATCATCTTTGCTCTTGCTGAATACATCGAACGAATAGCTCTTATCATCTTCATTGGTAATACTTACTTTATCTACACCTTTGATATTTTTCAATTCCTCAACGATTGCATTCTTGGATACGGAAGGATTAAGCTTGAACTTAACATTAACAATAGTTTCTGCTTTGAATTTAGACTGTAAGTCTTCCGGTGTTCCGTCGGCAACTATTTCTCCCCTGTTAATAATAAGAACTCTGTCACATACTGCCTGCACTTCTTGCATGATGTGAGTTGAAAGGATAAGAGTTTTCTGCTTTCCTAAGCTCTTTATTAATTTTCTTATTTCGAGAATTTGGTTCGGGTCAAGACCTGATGTAGGCTCGTCGAGAATCAAAACCTGAGGGTCGTGAATCATTGCCTGCGCAAGGCCGACTCTTTGTTTGTATCCTTTTGAAAGCTCGCCGATATCCTTATGCTGAACTTCTTTCAGCCCGCATTTATCAACAACTCTTTTTATTGCTTCTTTTATTTCTCCTTTAGGAACGTTTTCCAGCTCTGCTGCATAGCGGAGATAGTCAATTACGTTCATATCGAGATAGAGGGGATTGGATTCGGGAAGATATCCGATTTTTTTTCTTACTCCCAGCGAATCATCCTGATTATCAATTCCTTCTACCCAGATTTTTCCGTCTGAGGGAGTAAGGTAAGTTGTGATCATTTTCATTGTAGTAGATTTACCGGCGCCATTGGGACCGAGAAATCCTACTACCTGACCTGATTGAATTTCAAATGAAATGTTGTTTACGGCAGCTTGTTCACCGTAATACTTAGTTAGGTTTTCTACTTTTATCGACATAGTTTTTGGAATTATACAAGCAATGAAAATAAAAGTAAAAGTTTAGATATTCAAACCAGTTAGGTGTCATATTTTCAAAAATTTAAAGCTGATTTTTGAACAACTTTTTTTTAAAAAGTTCCCGATGTTCACTAAAAATCATGAATAAATTTTTTCCTCTTTTTTGAACTTCATCTGAATTTTTTATCATAAAAATTATCCTTATTAAACAGTAATGAATCATGACAACATATGTAATAATTTCTTTTTTGCAAAAATGCGATTTGTCCTAGTTTTGAATAGAACTATTTCATCAATAAATTTGTATTACCTATAAGCAATAAAGCAAAATTTTATAGTGCTAAAAAAACTGATTCTGACACTCCTGCTCCTCTTCACAATATCTGCTTCAGCGCAAGATAGCACACGCATTTCAGTACGAAACAAAACATGGCTTTTAGCGCAGCTTGCCCCTTCCCCATATTTAATGCACGATGCGAACGCAAATGAAGGCCGGCTTATCAGCGGATTACGATGGAATATTATCCCATTTAATTTTTCTTTCAGCGCGAATAAATATGTCTCCCCTGCTCAATTCTTTTTTATTAACCCTGTCAGAAAATTCAGCGGCTCGATAGAACTTTTCGTTCAGCCTGAAATTTCACTTGCTTCATTTAAGTATGGTGAGATGGATAGATTCGGACTGGCAACGGGCTCACGTATCACAATTCCGCTTAAACAAAGAGGCGAACATCTTTCTATGTCAGTCGGCGGAAAATATACTTTCCGCAAAGACAGGATTGGAGATAACAACGGCTACTGGGGAATTGAAACAGGAATATATGCCATCTTTAATATGATGGGCTTGCAGTTCAACTATAATTTTGATAACAGAACAAGATATGACATCGGAATATATTTTAAATTTTTCTAAAAAAGTTCTAATCCCCTGCTTTCTTTGCAGCATTGTATTTTCAGGATGCTGGCCATTAAGAGTTGGTTTTGAAAATCTCGGGCGTGTGCTTACATCAGAGCCGGAGAGAATTCCCAATAAAATCAGAAATCCTGTCAGAGACAGCGTGAAATTTTCAGCGCTATGGGCAGGCCACTCAACAACGTTAATTCAGATAGAAGATAAAGTAATTATTTTTGATCCCGTCCTTAACGACGTAATTGCAGGCGTTGCGCTTAGAAAAATTGAAGCAGGACTTGAAGTAAAAGATATTTCAAAGCTTGATTTAGTTTTAGTATCCCATGCACACATGGACCACATGAGCCTTGGCACAATAGATGACCTTGATAAAAAATTCCCGAAGGCGAAACTGGTTTTTCCTTCAGGAGCTGAAGAATATCTCCCCAACTATGATATGGATATGATAAGAATGAAAACGGGCAATGCAGATTACCTGCATTACATAGGAGAAACACGTGACTTTGACGGTGTAAAAGTAACTACTATCTACGCAAAACATACCGGCGGCAGATACGGAATGGACAGCTATACATGGAATGTGCCCGGATGTACAGGATATATAGTTGAGTACAAAGGATATACTGTTCTGTATTCCGGAGATACTGCATTCGATGATTTAGCTTATAAATCTCTTGGAGAAAAGTTTAAGATAAATCTTGCATTGATTCCGATAGGTCCGTGCTTCGGTAACTGCGATTCGCTCGGAAATAAAAATCACGTTGCTACGCGCGGCGCGCTGATGATGTTTGATGATTTAAAAGCTGATTATATGATACCCGTTCACTACGGAGCGATTCAATACCGAGATGACCCGCGCCAGCCGTTATATGCATTGGAAGAAATTATTGCTGCTGAGCCGGAATATTTTAACAGAGTAAAAATCCTGAACGAAGGCGAACAGATTGTGTTTGAGAGGAAAGAATAATTTATTATAAATGTCCTGAGGACGCGAAAAGGTAAATTTAAGAATTGAATACAAATCTTAATTTTACGATATTGAACCGCGTCCTTAGCTCAGCTGGTAGAGCAAATGACTCTTAATCATTAGGTCAGCGGTTCGAGCCCGCTAGGACGCACACAACATTGTTCTCGTTCCGATGCTCCGGTTTCGGAACGCAAAAATTGTAAAAAGGCAGGTAGAATAAAATCTATCTGCCTTTTGTTTTTATTTGAAGAATACCACTGTATACAGACCAAATTTAAAAGCTTCATACCAAATTAATGGTATACCCTATCTAAACAGCCTTAAATACCTTACCTTTTAGCCACCCCAAAATATTTCCTTCATTTGACATAGGTCAAAGGAGATGTGAAACAAAGTTAGTATTTTTAACTAACAAAAATAACTGACTGAAATGAAAAAATACTTCATATACCTTGTAACCCCTCTGATTTTTATAGCACAAGATCTTTTTGCACAGAGCACAACTAATGCCGAAGGAATGGATATGTCTCTTTATGCAACCTGGATGGGTTCGTCGTTTATAATTTTGCTTTTTGTAATGATTGGCATTTTTCTGTTCAGCGCAGCTAAAGAGCCAGCTGATACTGAAAGCATAGTGGTGCAATATCCTTCTGCAGTCGTTAACCAGCAGATAAACTTTACTTCAGGAAGCTCACTTTATTTATTGCCAAGCCTGAGCTTAGAGTTTAACAGAATAAAAGTAATACTTGTATCTGCATTAATAACATTTTCCCTTATACTGTTTTTATTAATGATTCAAAAATAAACCCACATGAAAAAACTATTAATAATATGTCTTGCAATAGCTGCAATCCCGATAATGTCATCTGAACAAATAATAGCATGTCCTAAGTGCAATGCTGATTTCAGGCAGGAACTGCTTGAAAAAAGAGCAAATACTCTTGGCGGTCAGGAACTGCTTGAAGCTATAAAAAATCAGGACGGAGGAAACTCTGTAGTGCTTCCGAAAAAAAATCTTAAAGAGGAAGAACCAATAAGTGAAGGAATGAAACAAATATTAGCAGAAAATAAGAGTGAAGATAACTCAGTAAGTACTTTAAGCACTTTTGAAATAATAAAAATATTTTTAACAACATGGGTTTTTCGCAGTTAGGCAAAAAAGAAAACAAAATAAAATTTTAAAAAAAACAACACAAAGAAAATGAATCTGAATCAAGTACTGAGAATATTTTTCATAACTGCTTTTATATATTTTGCACAAACCAATCTTCTACTGTTTGCTCAGAATAAAACTGATACAACTCAGTTCATTGAAATCATTAACAGAGATAACGGTCTTCCTATTCCTACCTCGAGCTACGTTCCGCAGTCCCCTGATACAAAAGCGGATGCAGAAGTTACAATTGAGCTCTCGGAAGGTGATGCATATATTGGGGCAGGAGTTCTCTTCAAAGGTTTTGTTATTAACGGAGGTATTCCCGGACCGAATATAATTGTTAACGAAGGAGACATCGTTAAATTCACAGTGGTAAACAAAGGAATGGTTCCTCACGGCGCTTCCATTCACTCTGCATCTACACAAACATCAAAATACCTCGGACACTTAAATCCCGGTGAAACAAAATCCATGTTTTTCAAAGCATCGCGCCCGGGAGTATATATGTATCATTGCGCACCGGGCGGACACGGTATTCCACTGCATATTTTATTCGGGCAGTACGGCATGATGACTGTAAAGCCAAAGAAACAATACAAGCTTGAACAGATACTCGGCAGAAAACCCGATGTAGAAATTTATTTATTGCAGCATGAAATGTACTCAAGCGGTAAGGATGCAATTGACGGCAAAGCAATATATTCAATGTGGAATGGAAAACTTTTCAGATACGTTGAACAGCCTATAAGAGCAAAGCCGGGTGATTACGTTAGAATAAATTATATTAATGTAGGACCAAACCACGTTTCGACTTTTCATATTGTAGGAATTATGTGGGACTATGTTTACTGGCAGGGAAACCCTGATATGCCGCAGGCAGGCGGACAGACTGTAACTTCCGGACCATCTGATTCATGGGTCATTGAATTCAGAATGCCTCCCGATGAAGGCACTTATACAATGCTTGACCATGCCGTAAGCGCAGCAGATAGAGGAGCTATTGGATTACTGATATGCGATAAGAATGCAGTAACTCCGGCAACATTCTCTTCCGAAGGACCTAAATACACAGGGCAGCAATTGAGCGAAATCAAATCAAAAATTATAAGGACAATCGCGCCGTTTGAGCCGGGTTCTCCCGATGTTGACCCCGTTGTTGAGTACGGTCCTGAAGTAAAAGAAGTAACGGTAAAGATCATAGGGAACAGTTATTATCCGAAATCAATAAAAGTCTGTGAAGGCACAACCATCATCTGGCAAAATGAAGATATATTTACTTATATGGATGGAGAGTTTGGTGGAATACATACTTCATCTACCTATGAAGCGCCGGTACCGTTTAACTCGCCATTACTAGGACATGCAGAGGTTTACAAAATAACTCTCGATAAAAAAGGCGACTATAAATATATGTGCGCGCCTCATCCATACATGAAAGGCGTAGTTACTGTTATAAGTTCACCCGGAAACTCAATGGGAATGTGGATAATTATATTGGTAATTCTTACCGTATTGCTGATTATCTATGTACTGTTTAAAATAAATTCAATAAAAAAGAAGCTGGTAGTTACAAATATTCCGTAGTAAGTTCTTAATTATATTGTGATAAAGTTAAAGGCAGGTAGAGATTTTCTATCTGCCTTTTGTTTTTTGTGTCAAGATATTTAAAAATATTTTTACCTATTAGTAGTAATAGATTGAAGGTGTTTTATTTTCAGATAACTAATGTGTATATTCTCAAAATTTTGTGCAGGAAAAATCAATCCTTATTTTGAAGCACACATGATCATTTCCCGGCTGATTGAAAAATTTTGATAATGATTGGATTCCCGCCTGCGCGGGAATGACATTTGAAAAACCCGACCAAAACCCGACCAAAATCACAAATGAAAATAATCGGTGTTGAAAAAACAATATCAGGATTTTAATAATCCGACTATTTTCCGACCAATTCAATTATTTAATAATTAATCGAAAATAATGAATAATGCAATTTTGTGGAATTTTGAGGTTTTGTGGTAGAATAAAATCCGACTTTTTTCCGACTTTTGGAAATGATTGGATTCCCGCCCGCGCGGGAATGACATTTGAAAAACCCGACCAAATGCAGAAATAAAAAATCAAATTATGAGATAACGAAAAATTATTAGTCTTCAGAATCAAATGTTACAAAGTAATATTCAACTTTACTTAGGGAGTGAGAAATAAAACTGAGCGCCTTTATCAATTTCGCCTTCAGCCCAAATTTCACCGCCGTGCTTTGTTATTATTCTATGCACTATAGCGAGACCTACACCGGTTCCTTCAAAATCATCCATGGAGTGAAGCCGCTCGAATATTCCGAAAATTTTATGTACATATTTCATATCGAATCCTGCTCCGTTATCTTTTACAGAGTAAACTATATTATCACCCGTATCTTTCGAATCAATTTCAATGAGGGGCTTTTCATTTTTAGACGAATACTTAATGGCATTTGAAAGCAGATTTATAAATACCTGACGTATTAGAGACCCGTCCGCTTTTACATCATGAAGCTTTGTTGTTTTAACTGTTGAGTTATGCTTTATTATATTTTGAATATCATTCAAAGCTGTTTCAACAATATTGTTCATATTGACGTTAGTTTTAGTAAGCTCTTTTCTTCCCAGACGGGAAAATGCCAGAAGGTCGTCAATCAGCATTCCCATATTCTTAGCATTGGATTGTATAACATCAATTCTCTTTTTACCGTCTGCGCCCAGCTTTTCTCCGAAGTCTTCTTCAAGAATTTTAGCGTATCCGCTTACAGCTCTCAGAGGTGCCCGCAAGTCATGCGATACAGTATACGAAAAAGCCTCAAGCTCTTTGTTTGCACTTTCAAGCTGTGCAGTTCGTTCCATCACTTTTTGTTCAAGACCTTCATTAAGTCTTTGTATTTCTTCTTTTGCTTTATACTGTTCAGTAATATCCTGAAACACTCCATACACTCTTGTTGCCTTTCCATTTTCAAAATCTGCCTTTCCTATTGATCTTACCCAAAGGTGTTTTCCTTTAGCTGTTATAAATTCGAGTTCAATATCATATCCCTCACCTGTAGCTATACAATTTTCAACTGCTTTCTGTATTACCGGTCTGGCTTCAGGAGCATAAAAATTAATTGCATCTTCCAACGGCGGAATAAAGCCGGGCTCTACTTCGTGTATTTTGTACACCTCTTCAGTCCACTTTACCGTCATATCTGCTAAGTTGATTTCCCAACCTCCGACTTTTGCTATACTCCCGGTTTCTTTTAATAAGTCTTCTGTATCCTTCCTTGCAGTTATATCCGTGTTTATTGAGACATATTGATATGGTTCGCCGTAATCATCAACGAATGGAACTATTGTGCAATCCACCCAGTAAGTACTACCGTTCTTCGTTCGATTTTTTAACTCTCCTCTCCATATCTTCCCGCAGGCAATTGTAAACCATAAGTCCCTCATAAATTGAGGGCTGTGATAATGTGAATTCACTATGCCATAGTCTTTTCCAATAATCTCTTCTTTACTGTATTGTGTTATTTTACAGAAGTTTTCATTCACATGTGTCAGTAGTCCGCGCTGATCGGTAATCGCAATAATAGCAGATTCATCTAATGCGAATTTATAATCAGAAATCTCCTTTATGCTTTCATGAAGTTTCCTTTCAGCATTAATTCTCTCTGTAACATCATTTGAAAGAATAAAACGTGCTGCTTTTCCTCCTATCATTATTTCATGCGCCATTATTTCAACATGTATTATCGTCCCGTCTTTTTTTACATGCCGCCATACTCCCCTGTTATAATTTCCAGCAGTTATCTTTTCCGGCCTGTCAAAGTTTTTGAATAGTTCTTTATCCTCCTGCGGTCTTATATCATAAGCTGTCATCGAAAGAAATTCTTCATAGCTGTATCCGTAGTGCATTATAGCAGCTTCATTCACATCCAGAAATTTAAAATTCTCAAGGTCAATAATCCACATAGGCATGGGATTATTTCTGAAAAGGTACTTATATTTTTTTTCACTTTTTGAAAGCTCATCAGTTCGTTGCGCAACTTTATTTTCCAGCTCGGCATTTAAATTCTGTATCTCCTTAGCTCTTGCAAAAATATCCGCTTCCATAATCTCAACTTTTGAGCGAAGATTTTCAGTCAGTTTATCCTTCTCTATCTGTTTTTTCTTGATCTCAATAAATTCCGTAACTTCTTCTGCTTTATGAATTATATATTCTATTTCGTTATCAGAGTTAAGAACAGGTGTATTCATCGGGCTCCAATATTTTTGTTTAAATGTTCCATCAGAATTCCTTACATCATACTTTTGCACTGCCATAGTATGAGGGACCTTATTTTTCAATACAAAGTTAAGCGAAGCCCTCAGATTTGAAACTCCGTCTGCCTCAGGATCATCGGGATTATCGGGAAATACCTCAAACAGATTTCTGCCTATAATTTCATCACGCTTTGTTAATGTAGCTTTGCAATATGATATGCTTGCTGTAAGAATAGTGAAATGAGTGGAGAGAATAAGATATTGCCCCGGCAATGACTCAAAAAGAGTTTTGTAATCAATTTTATCCATTGAAGATTATTTAAAGCCACCCATTTGGAAAATCAAAATTATTTCATAATTATTCAATAGATAAATTATATATATTTTATCCAAAGTAAAAAACAAGGTAAAGATTTTAAAATACTTCTTAATATTAAGTCTCGATATAAATATATGTATTTTTTGCAGTTATGATGTAAATCATATTTTTAGAACTGTCTAATTGTTAATTTTATATTATTAGATTATGAAAAAATCTCTTTTTATAAAACATGTAGTACCATTTTTACAATGGTACGGAGCAATGATACTTATAGCGATTGCGCTGGATTATTTCTTTCACCGTCTGCAATTAGTTTCATTGAGCTATTATCTGGGATATGTTGGAACAGCATTAGTAATTATTTCCTTTGTCTACTCATTAAGAAAGAGGAAGATAATCCAGAGCGGCTCTCCAAAAACACTTTTGAAAATGCATGAATATCTTGCATGGGCAGGTTCTATTCTCATCCTTGTTCATGCCGGTATTCACTTCAATGCAATACTCCCCTGGCTGGCTATACTTATGCTACTTATTACTCTGGGAAGCGGATTAGTTGGAAAGTTTATCTTAAAAGATGCTAATGAATCATTTAAAGGAAAAAAAGCCGAACTTGTTAAACAAGGTTTAAGTAATGAAGAGGCTGAGAAAAATTTATTCTTCGATTCAATAACAATTGAAATGATGAAAAAATGGAGAGTGGTACACCTGCCGATAACATATTTGCTGGGTTTACTATCTTTACTGCATATTGTATCAATTATCATCTTTGCAAAATGAAAAAGATAATATTTATATTAATAACAGGATTAATTGTTTGGATTACAATTCAGTTCCCTAAAACAATGGTTAATCCCGGTGATTTGACAACCGGCCATCAGAATTTATCCGATAATTGTTACTCATGCCATAAACCATTTTGGGGAATCTCCAATGAAAATTGTATCAAGTGTCATACATTATCAGAGATTGGAAAAGATACAGTATCAAAAAAGGATAAAATACTATTCCATGAAACCCTTTCTAATCAAAGCTGCGGGGAATGTCATACTGACCATATTGGAAAAAATCCTGATATTAAATTTACCGGCTTCAAACATGACTTATTGCCTGATAAGAATCTTTCTAACTGTAACAGCTGTCACAAAAAGCCTGAAGATAAACTTCACTCTTCTATATCGCCATCTTGTAATAATTGCCATATAACAAATAGCTGGAAACAAAATGTAAAATTTAACCATGAAATGATACAAGGCGCTGATAAAAATAATTGCGCATCATGCCATCAAAAACCCGGTGACGAATTTCATCAGGGACTTGCTGATAACTGCAGTAAATGCCACAGCTCAGATAAATGGACTCCTGCAAATTTCAATCACTCATCTTATTTTTTACTGGATAAAGATCATAACTCAAAGTGTATTACCTGCCATACAACGAAAAATTATAAAGATTATACCTGTTACGGCTGTCACGAACATACACAAAGCAATATTTTAAAAGAACACGACGAAGTAAGTGGTGATTTAAATGATTGTGTTTCATGTCACAAAAGCGGAAACAAACATGATATCAAAAACAAAGATGGCAACGAAAAAGTTGAAAGCGATAGCAGAGAAAAGTCAAATGATAAAAAAAGCAAACATGATGACGAAGATGATGACTAAATGTATAACAATTCGAATGATCTAATACTTATTTGATATATGTGAGTGAATTACTTTCCATTCGTCATCTACTCTTTTGAATGTAGTTGATTCAATTGCATTAACTTCAACCTCTTTATTATTCATATATCCAATAAAACAAATTTTATAGGCGGCAATACCTAAAGTATTATCGTTTGAAATGTTTACCATCAAATCCTCAATATTAAAACTTCTTCCCTGCCATAAATCTTTTATAAGAAAATCTACAAACTGCTGCCTATTCATTACAACAGCATTATCGGAAAAACAAATAAAGTCTTCGGCAAGCAATTCGGAAAATTTCTCCCATTTCTTGTTATTGAATGCTTCGTAGTATTCATTTAGTTTCGATTTTATTGCCTCAGTGTCACCGTTCAAAACCTTATTAATTATTTCAATAAAATTAAGTTATATAATATATTCTTTCAAAGAAACTTTTCCGCTTTTGTGAGCGATTCAATTAATACTCAGGTCTGTACATTTTTTCTTTAATGAATACTTCAATATGTTTCGGTCTGGGTACCTGAGCAAGCTTATTATCAAAAATATATTCTGCAATCTTTACTGCCATATCGGCTTCTACCTGTAGTATTTTTTTTATAGGAGGAAACACCAATCCGTTCTCAAGATCCTCACCGCTTAACTGTGATGCTAATGCAGTAGCAGCAGTTATAAACATTCCGTTCGTTACTCTTTTAGCTTTGGTAGCATAAATAGCAAGACCCATTGCAGGAAAGATATAAACATTATTTCCCTGTCCGGGTGTATAAGTTTTTCCGTTAATCACAACCGGTTCAAAAGGACTGCCTGCCGCAAAAACTGCTCTGCCGCCGCTCCATGTATATGCTTCTTCAGCTGTACACTCAGAACGTGATGTAGGATTCGAGCATGGAAATATGACGGGCTTTTCATTTATAGCGGACATTAACTCAATGACTTCTTTTGTAAAAGCACCTTTCATAGTGCTTAAACCTATTATAGCTGTCGGCTTAATTTTCAGGATTGCGTCGGCAAAATTATCTGTAAACTCATTCTCAGCTGCAAATAAAACTTTATGCCCTGCAAGGTCAGTGCGTGATTTTGTGACAAGACCTTTACTGTCAAACAGCCAGATTCTCCTATGAGCATCCTCTTTTGATAATCCGTGAAGCATCATAATTTCTACCAATAAACTTGCTATACCAATAGAAGCTGCACCTGCGCCGAGGAACAAGAATTTCTGTTCGGTTATATTTTTCTTTGTTGCTTTACTTGCAGCAAGCAAGCCTGCTACGATTACACTTGCAGTACCCTGAATATCATCGTTAAAAGTGCAGACTTTATCTTTATATTTTTCAAGAATACTGATAGCATTTACACCGGCAAAGTCTTCCCACTGAATGCATATTCCGGGGAATACTTCATTAACAGCGCTAACAAAAGTTTCAATAAAGTCATCGTATTCTTTACCTCTTACTCTATGCTTTTTTAATCCGGGGTAAAGAGGGTCATGCAACAGCTCTTCATTATTTGTTCCTGCATCAAGCACTATAGGCAAAGTATATTGAGGCGGAACGCCTGCACATGCTGTATATAGACATAATTTACCAATGGGAATACCCATTCCGGATATACCTAAATCTCCTAAACCTAGTATACGCTCTCCATCGGTTACGACAGTAAAGCGTACATCCTGCTGAGGCCAGTTTTTTAAGAGGTTCTTAATTTTCTTCTTATCGTAATTTTCTATAGATATGTACATACCTCTGGGACGTCTCAGGATATGTCCGAACTTCATACATGCTTCGCCTACTGTCGGAGTATAAATTATCGGCATGAACTTCACCGGATTATCCATTATTGTTCTGAAGAATAATGTTTCGTTATTATCCAGAAGCTGTAAAAGAAAAACGTACCTGTTGATTGGTTTTGTAATGAATTCTATTTGTTCGTTAATGCGGAGTAATTGTGTGTCAAGAGTTTCAACTGCAGCAGGGAGTAATCCGTTGAGTTTATATTTCTCGCGTTCTTCTAAAGTGAAAGCTGTACCTTTATTACGCAGCGGGTCCTGAAGAATTTTGTATCCTGTTTTATCCATCGTTTTACAAAGTTAATTATATAAATCTAAAGCCCCAATTCTAATATACTCAAACGTTATGCGCTTATCAGTGTAAATACGTTTAACAGCAAACTATACTCTTCTCCATTCATGAGCATTCTTCAGCTTTAATCCCATCATAATATAAAACAAACCAATAACAACAAAAGCAAAGGACGTGAGAAGCACTAATGTACCCGCGCCAATTTCCGGATTAAATAATATGAAGAATGAGAATATTACCCCGAGTATTCCTGCCGAAAAAAGTAATCCCCAGCCTTTAATATTATGACTTTGGAGGTCGATAGCTCTGGCAATAATAGAAACACTTTTAAACATAAGCCAGAATCCAATAAAAATAGCAACAACTGATGCGGCAAACAGAGGATTATGGATAAGAATAAAACCTACAACGAGATCAAGAATTCCGATTGCAAGATACCAACCCCATGAAGTAAGGGTTTTACGGTTTGTAACAGAAAAGTAAATTTCAAAAAGTCCGTGAATCAAAAAAATTATGGCAAAATAAATGGTCAGGCTCAGATAAGTCACGGAAGGATTCAACAATACAACGGTTGCAAGAACAATGAATAGAATACCCGAGATCAGAAATATCCACCAGTTACGAATTGAATTGGTGATTACTGAAACATTATTGTCCATTATTCTATATGTTTTAAATTATAAATTAGCTAAGCCATTTTAGCATCACTTGTCTGCACATGCGCGCCTTTTGTTCTGATACTGATTGTAAGATAAAACATTCCTAACATTAATAACAACAGAGCAGTCCACAATGTAAGAAGCTTTTCTCCTATGGGAGGATTCAATAAAATCACGAATGAAAAAACGATACCCAGCGAGCATAATGTAATAAGCGTTCCGCGGCTTATCCATCCGAATGATTTGAACTCAACTACTCTTCCAATGATAGCAATACATCTGAACAAGAGCCAGCACCCAGTAAACATCGGCACGAGTGTTGCTGCCACAATCGGTGCAGAGAACAGAATTATTACAATAATTATGTTAACTATTCCAAAACCGACATAAAATTTCCACTCCCATAAAGTGTGGATGTTGGCAAGGGCAAAGAGAATTTCAAAAACTCCGCCTCCGAAAAATAACAATCCAAACCATGCAGTGCCTCCGAAAAAGCTTGCAGTCGGATCGCTTAATGTGAATACACTGAGGATTACAAATAAAATTCCTGAAGCTATTATGATTCTTCTATTGAGTTTTACACGAAGAAGTGAGGAAAGCGCTTGATTCATATTAGTAAGTTTAAATTTATTACAGGTAAATTACCGGTTAAAAATTAAATCTTTTAATTTATACAAGCCCCTTGTCTTTATATAACCTTAATTCTTAAAATTATTTTACTTTTGAAGAGTAGTTTTTATCGAAGTACTTCAGATACTCGCCGCTCATAACTTTACGCCACCACGGTTCATTATCTATATACCACTTTATTGTCTTCTCAATTCCTTCAGGGAACTGATACTTCGGCGCCCATCCAAGCTCGGTCATAATTTTACTGGAGTCTATTGCATAGCGTCTGTCATGTCCGGGTCTGTCTTTTACATAGGAGATTTGCTCTTCCCCTTTGCCAAGCTTTTCCAGTATAAGTTTAACAATATCTATATTGTACCATTCATTATTTCCGCCAATGTTATAGACTTCACCTATTTTTCCTTTTTCAAGAACAGTTGCAATACCCGAGCAGTGGTCTTCTACATAAAGCCAGTCACGAACATTTTTTCCGTCACCATATACAGGGAGTTTTTCACCATCCAATGCTTTTGCAATCATAAGCGGAATAAGCTTTTCAGGAAACTGATACGGTCCGTAATTATTTGAGCAGCGTGTTATTAATATAGGTAACTTATGGGTATGATAATAAGCATTACATAGTAAGTCAGCAGATGCCTTGCTTGCCGAGTAAGGACTGTTTGTTGTAAGCGGAGTCAGCTCTGTGAACTTAATCTCTTTCTTATCCTCAGGCAGTGAACCATAAACTTCATCGGTTGAAACCTGTAGATATTTTTCAAGCTTTAAATTCTTAGCAGCATCCAATAAAACCTGCGTGCCTAATACGTTCGTTACTACAAATTCACGTGAGCCTAAAATACTTCTATCTACATGTGACTCTGCTGCAAAATTTATTATCGTATCTATGTTGTTATCTTTAATCGTACTCTCTACAACATCTTTATCGCAAATATCACCTTTTATAAATTTATAGTTGGAATGACTTTCTATATCGGTAAGATTTTCAAGATTGCCCGCATAAGTAAGCTTATCAAAATTAAAAATTTTATAACTGTAATTCTCTAACATGTATCGAACAAAGTTCGAACCTATAAATCCTGCCCCGCCTGTTACTAAAATATTTTGCATCTTTAGTTGTATTAAATTAAAATTATCTGAAGAACAATCCTACATTGATTGTAAGATTTATATTAAAGCCGTCAGGTTTTACTCCGTCAGGAACACCGGTAGTTACAACCTGGTCTTCAACTTTCCAGTCGCCGTGCGATGATAATAAATAACCTGCATTCAGCTTTGCATACATAAATCCTGTTAGCTTTGCGCCGAAACCTAATGTTGGCTGAGCAGTGAATACCCGTGTTTTCAGCTCGCGTGAATAATCAGTAGTAGTTGTGTTATAGCCGGCCCATATATTTGACCATGTCGGTGCAGCAGGGCTGCTTTGATAAAGCTTAAGCTTGTATTCACCTGTTCCGAATGATGAACCAAGAGTAATATCCAGCACTGAGCCGAACCTCATTACATAATCTAATGTAAGTCCGCCTTCGCCGTATTCAACCGTAGCTGTTTTTGAATATGATACATTATTGGAAGTAACTTTGCCTGAAGTAGTTGTTGAGAAGCCTCTTCCGAAGCCTCCGATTCGAAGCCATTTAAAACTCTTGAAAGGAATATCTATAAATCCGCCGCCGCCAAAATAAACTACGCCGTTACTTAAAGCCGGCAGGCCTGAGCTTACAAGCATTGTATTAACGTCATCGAATTTTATGCCCTGATAACCGACTGTCGGTCCGCCGCCGATGGAAAACGCTCCGCCCGGAAGCTGTGCAAATGCATTTGCTGAAATAATCAGAAGTAATGTTAAGAGTATTTTTTTCATATTACAATATCGATAAAATGTAAAAGGGATAAAAGTTAAAATTTCGGAATGTCTTTTTATTTGAAATGTAAAATTTCAGATTTCAAATAAAATTTAAGTCGGAAAATAGTCGGGTTTTCCTGTCTGTCATTCCCGCGAAAGCGGGAATCCAATCATTTCAAATAGTCGGAAAATAGTCGGGTTTTGGTCGGATTTTAAAAATCCTGTTGTTGTTTTTACAATCCTAATTATTTTCAATTTCAAATTTAGTCGGAAAATTGTCGGATTTTTCTCTCTGTCATTCCCGCGAAGGCGGGAATCCAATCATTTCAAAAAGTTGGATTTCTTGTAACTTGTAACTTAATACGTCGGATTATTATATAAAGTTGAAATCAATCCTCACAAAAAATATCGCCAAATAAAATAACACATTTAAACATTTTTTAAAAATCATTCTTCCCTATTAGTAGTAATAGGGTGAAATTTTTTCTTGACACAACTTAAAATTTTTAAAACTGCGCATTGATGCCTATTGTAGGCAGCGTGCCGATGCTGTTATTTGCCTCAATCTCTCTTTTAAATTTATTCCACTTATATCCTGATATATTTTTCTTATTCAGAATATTCTGAACATCTATATAAGTTACCAGCGACCAGTGTTTGAAATTCCATCTCTTATCTATTCTTACATCTAGCCTGTTATAATCAGGCAGCCGCGCTGAATTGTAATTTGCTACGTCAATCGTTCCGTCAGTAGGATTTATAGGAGTGTATGGTCTGCCGCCGTTATACCTAAACTTAGCGCCTGCTTCCCATCCTTTGCCGAGTATCGCTCCGGCATTTACCGAGAATAAAAATCTGTTATTAAAATCGCTTTCCCTTTCAACGCCGTCTAGAGCAACAAACTTTGCATCGAAGTATGAAAAATTTATTGTACCGTAAAACTTATCTGTCAGTGATTTCTGAAAAAAGAACTCAACACCTTTAGAGTACCCGCTGCCCGCAGATACAAGAGGCTCAAGGCCGAAGTCACCGACGTTCTGAAAATCTCCTCCCTGATTTGCAAGTATCAGATAATTTCTGACTGAACTTGCAGGATAATCGGAATATTTTTTATAATAACCTTCTATAGAAAATTTCATATCGTTGGTTAAAATATATTCTATTCCTCCCACGTAATGCTCGGCTTTTATATTTTTAAGATTTTTATTCTGCTCATTTGAAACCAGCCAGATGTATGAAGGTGACTGATAAAAGATCCCATAGGCTGCAGTTAAACTTAGCTTGCCGGTAACAGGAACGTTCACTGAGAATCTCGGCGAGAAATAATTTTTATCATTGATGAATGCAAAGTAATCGTATCTCAATCCTGCATTAATTTTTATACCACCGAAAATCTTTTGTGTAAAATTCACAAAAGAATAAATCTTGTAAGTGTTATCATCATTGGTAAAATCCAATCCCGGTATTACATAACGCTCACCTGTTGAAGGGTCAATTACAAGCGTAGTATCCTGCCTTAAATAGACCTTGTTATTAAACTGAATATAGCTGCCGTTTACTCCTGCTTCCAGACTTGTATTATTCGAAAGGGTACGGAAATATTCGTACTTCAGATTAGTTGAAGATTCCTTTGCAGTATTTGAAAATCTTTCTGCAAAGTTTGAGTCTCTTGCTGAGTTATCAAAGTTAGTATAGTTTCTCGTAAGATTTAAAAGCGAGTATGAATTTTTATCAAGCAATGATTTCAGTTCGAATCCGTTTGTATATCCCCACTGATTTGTTTTTAATATATCTTCATTATCCTGCCTGTCTTCAAGCTTATCATTGTTGAATCTCACCTTGTCAAAATTAGCGATAACATTCATAGTAAGAAAATTCGTTTTGCTTAAGTCATAGGTAACTTTTCCCTGAACTGTAGAATACTCCGGGATAAAGCCAAACCCTGCTGCGCTGAAAATTAAATCAAGGTAGCTTCTGTTTGCAGAGAGCAGCCATGAGCCTTTTTTATTTGCAAAGGGAGATTCGAACACGGCAGCAAAGCCCGTTGCGGATAAATTTATATCACCGAAAAATTTCTCCCTGCTTCCTTCTCTCAATTTTATATCGAGCACTGATGAGAGTTTATCTCCGTACTTAGGTGAAAATCCCCCCGTTAAAAAATTCACTTCGCGGATGAAATCAAGATTGATAAGACTAATTGGTCCGCCTGTTGCGCCTTGCGAGCCGAAGTGATTTATATTTGGTATAGGAGAATTATCAACAAGAAAAAGATTTTCAGACGGTGAGCCGCCGCGTACAATTAAATCATTCCTGCCGTCATTAACAAACGATACTCCGGGCAGCGACTGAATAACTCTGCCGATATCTTCAAAGCCTCCGGGTGTTCTTCTGATTTCTTCGTACTGCAAATTTTTTATTGAAGTGGAAATATCATTCGGCTTTGCAAACCGTTCATCTTCTACAAGAATTTCTTCCGTGGAAACTGATTCAAGCTCAAATACTAAATCAGTAAACGAACCTGAGTTTACAATTACATTATCTGTTAATCTTGCCGTGTAACCGAGAGCAGAAGCTTTTACGGTGTATCTTCCTACAGGTACGGAATCAAATCTGAATGAGCCTGCTGCGTCAGAGCCTGCTTTAATTTTCAGCTCAGATATTTCAATAACTGCGCCTTCTATAGGTTGCTTATTTGATACATCAAAAATTTTACCTGTAATTGACGAGTAATTTTGAGAAAACAATGAAGTGCTTATGGATAAGAATAGAAGAAGAAGTACTTTTTTTATCATTGGGGTCCTTATGGGTCTTTTTATTTAATTACTATTCTAAATAGCAAAAGTAGTACTAAAAGTTCCAATTTAAGTATTAAATATGAATTAATATTTTTTCATATCCGGGTCAATGCTATCGCTCCAGCGGTGAATTCCGCCTGACATGTTTGAGATTTTGGTAAATCCCCTGCTTGCAAACAGAAAAGCAATATTCCCGCTTCTTATTCCGTGATGGCACATAAATACTATTTCTTCATCTTCATCGAACTCATGCAGGCGGTTAATAATATCTTCCATAGGATAATGTTCGGCAAACTCAATTGAGCATATCTCCAGCTCATTTTTTTCGCGGACATCAATTAAACGGAATTTTTCTTTCCTTTCAAATTTTGCCTTAACTTCCTCAGGTGTTAATTTTAAGTACAGCATTTTTTCTCCTAATAAAAAAGGCGAAGTAAAAACTCCGCCCCAATTATATTTTTAACTTATAAAATTTATAAAAATTATAAATTTTATAAACCTTACAAACTTTATAAACCTTATTGCAATTATGCCATTACTTCTTCATATTTTCTTTCATCAAAAATAAGTTCCTTACAAAGCTGCTTTCCTTTTTCATCTATTTTATACAAAGGCATAATTTTACTTGCGTGAACAATTGCCATATCAAGACCTGCCTCTACTGCATAGTGAAGGAATACGGAATTCAATACGTGTCTTATGTGCGGACTTAAACCGAATGAACAGTTGCTCAATCCAAGAATTGTTTTTGCCTTCGGCATAATTCTTTTTATCTCACGTATTGCGCCGATTGTATTCATTCCGCTGTCTCTTAAATCTTCCTGACCCGAGCCAAGCGGAAAAGTCAGAGCGTCAAAAATCAGATCTTCCTCTCTGAAATTATGGACTTCAACTGCATGATCTCTTATTCTCTTTGCAATAGAAACTTTTTTCTCCAATGTATATGCCTGTCCCTCTTCATCTATGGAAAGAACAATTACAGCAGCGCCGTATTTTTTTGCAAGGTCAAGAATTTTATCAGCCTTTTCTGTTCCATCTTCAAAATTTATAGAATTAATTATAGCTTTTCCTGCGTAATTTTTTAATGCGACTTCTATAACATTTACTTCTGTAGAGTCAATTACCAATGGAATTGAAACTGCTGTATTAAATCTCTTCATCACTTCTTCCATATCTTTCGCTTCATCGCGTCCAACAAATGCAACGCAGACATCAAGTACGTGAGCGCCCTCTTTTATCTGCTCCTTAGCCATATTTACCATTGAATCATAATCATTCTTTTCAAGTAACTGCTTGAATTTCTTGGAGCCGTTTGCATTACATCTTTCTCCTACCATTAGCGGTGCAGGAGTCATTATCATAGGAACCGAAGTATATATCGATGATACTGCGGGTGTGTATTCCCAGTCAGTTCTCTTAGGTGAATACTGTTCTGAAATTTCCGCAAGCTTCGATATATGCTCGCCGTGCGTACCGCAGCATCCGCCGACTATACCGACACCTAAATCACCGACAAAGTGAGACATCCATTTTTTCATTTCATCAGGTGATAAATGATAGTGCGCATGCCCGCCGACGTTTTCCGGAATACCGGCATTCGGCATACAGAAAACAGGTACAGGAGAATTCTGGCAAAGATATCTAATATTCTCTTCCATCTCCTTAGGACCTGTAGCGCAGTTCATTCCTATTATATCAATTATATCGTATGGCTCGAGTGTTGTAAGCGCTGATGAAATTTCAGAGCCCATTAACATTGTTCCCATTGATTCCACCGTTACGGATGCAATGACAGGAAGCTTTCTTTTCTTCTCTCTGAATAATCTTCTTGCCGCTGCAAGAGCGCATTTCATCTGTAATAAATCCTGACATGTTTCTATACAAAATAAATCAACTCCACCGTCATATAAGCCTGACATCTGTCTATAGAAAGATTCTTCCATGGCATCGAATGAAATATGTCCGAGCGAAGGAAGTTTTGTTGTAGGTCCTATTGAGCCGGCAACGTATCTTGGCTTTGCATTTGTTGTGAATTCGTTTGCACAGGCTTTTGCAAGCTCTGCTGCTTTCTTTGAAAGTTCGTAATCAAGATTTGCAATATCATATTCTGCAAGTACTATAGAAGCTGAACCGAAGGTATTTGTTTCGATAACGTCTGCACCTGCTGTTAAAAAAGATGTATGTAATCTTTTTACTGCTTCAGGTTTTGATATGCATAGGTATTCATTGCATCCTTCAAGGTCTTTGCCGCCGAAGTCGTCGGCAGTTAATCCGTAAGTCTGGAAATTGGAACCGGTCGCACCGTCAAATACGACTATCTTTTCTTTTACTAAATCTAAAAAATTTTTCATATTCGATAAAATTAACCTTATGCATTTAGGTTTTCAAGCCAATAACAAAGTCTTGATATTCGCAGATTAATCTCCATAATCTTCTCCGCGCAGATCTTTTCCTTTTTGTCTTTTCTCATCATAGTTTCCGAATGTAAATCTGAAGTTCATACTTACACTTCTACCCATAGAACCAGTGAATCTTGAGAATTCTTCAAACCCGCTTCGTATGTATGTATTTTCGGAACTGGTCGAATTAAATATATCATCTAAACTCAAATAAACTGACAGTTTTCTATCAAAAAAATTCTTTCCCAAACTAAAACTTAATGAAGAAAAAGGTTTAGCATCGGTGAGCGCAGAAAAATTATACTTCGCATAGTACAGACTTAAACTAGCATCTAACACTGCAGGATTTGAATAGCTGCCCCATAAACTTATATTATATGAAATTCCGTCAGTTGATGCATTAAGAGAATCGTCTCCGTATATTTTTTTTCCGATTTTCCCATACAAGTTTGTGTTCCAGAATTCACCCATTTGTAAGCTTAAACTAGCGTCTGTTCCGTATTCATTCGAGTAACCATTATTTCTATACTGAGCGATAGTATAAATAGAGTCAATATATCTTAAATTCTGAATCAGATTTGTATTATGCTTAAAAAACAAATTTGTACTTACATTATTTCTGCCTAATGGTTTATTAAATTTAAGTTCAAAACTATGTGTATATGCAGGCTGCAGTTCAGGATTTCCCCATGAGAGATTATATATATCTCTTTTAATTGGAAATGGATTCAATGCATTAAAACGCGGGCGTTCAATTCTTTTTCCATACGATAATTGAATTTGAGCATTATCATCGAAATATTTTGTTATCAGCATTGATGGGAAAATATCAAACTGATAATTTGTGAATTGTGAGCTTGAGTTCACAATCCCAGTCATATCAGAATATTCAATTCTTAATCCCGGTTTAAAGTGCAGACTCTTAGTGTTATAAGTCATTGTTCCATAGTAAGAATAAATGCTCTCCTTAAATTCATAATCAGATGAAAATGATCCTGACGTATCTAAACTAAAATAACTGTTATCTTCTTTTTTATATGAGTCTTTAAATCCCGTTTCAAATTTCAGTTTATCGTTAATTTTTTTAGAGTAATCCAGCTTAATATTATAGTTATTGTTTTTTATATCGGAAGTTCCGCTTGTGAAAGGAGTTGAAACATTACCAAGAACCTGAACCTGATCAAAATCCGAATTGTACTTAGTGTTGCTAAGATTATATTCAAGATTCAATTCATCTTTGCCTGTAATTTCTGTCTGATTAATATAACCAATTAATGAATAATCCTTATTGTCGTTATTATTGTTTCTTAAAAGCTGCTGGATGAAGTCGGGCTGATAAGAATACTGACGGTAACTTTTACTATCAGCGGTAATTTTTGAAACATTCAATACGCCTTCGATACCGAAGTATAAATTCTTGTTAATGTCATATATCATTCCGGGATTTATTCTGAATGCATTTGTTGTATAAGTGCTTGTATCGTTTGAAATTAATGTCACTTCGCCCGTTGAAATATTTTTTCTTGTACTATAGTTATAATTTTTAGGATTAAATAACCTTTCTGAAGTATTCAGAAAAAAACTGAACTTATCTTTTTTAAAGTTAACTGACTGGTTTAAATTTGCGAAGCTATTACTATTGCCCCAGCCGCCAATTGAAACTTTATACTTTGCCTCTTCCATTTTTTTCAAAACAACGTTTATGACTCCATCTATTCCCTCTGCTTCATATTTAGCAGGAACAACTGTCATCACTTCTATTTTTTCAATCATCTCCGTTGGTATTGAACGCAGGTCACCGTACATATTTTGCTCTCTTCCGTTAAATAATATTTTAGCATTATTGCCCCGCAACAGGACATTTTCGCCGTCCACTGAAAGCATAGGGATTTTTTTCATAAGCTCAAGCGCATTTGGCCCGGGATCTATTTTCATCTTTGAAATATCATAGACCATTTTATCGTCTTCCATGTGCATAAAATCTTTCTGCGCCTCCACATTTATTACATCCGTTGAAGTTATTTTCCCTGACAGAAAAACTGTATCGCTTAAAAACTTGGTGGTATTATCAAAAGTAATTTTCTTTTTAACTCTTGTATAAAGACTGTCATCTATGATAAGATTATATACTCTTCCATGCGCTAAAGTGAGACATGCCGTTCCGCTGAAATCAGTGGTGGAATTTTTTAAAAAATCATCTTCTTTTTTGAATGATACGATGCGCAGCTTCATTGAAGGGACATAAACTCCTGAATCATTGAGTACTACAACACAGTAATTTAAGGAATCTAAGTTTTGAGAGAAGGCTTGTGTACTTATAACAAATAATAAACAGGAAAGAAATATTTTCATTAAACTTTTTCTAATTCTAAAATTTAAAATTAAATATATATAATTTCAAGCATATAAATATTAAGTTTGACAAATACTTACCATTTAAGTTTAAAATTTTTCTCACTGCATAATTAATTTTTATTTTTCTATTTTCTCTTATAAAATTACCAATGAAAAAGATTCTGTTTTTAATACTCCTAATTTCGGCAAATTGTTTCGCGCAGAATCCTGACATTCAAATGGTAAATGCATTCCCCGCTCTTACCTTTGATTTTCCCGTTTATCTTACTCACGCGGGAGATAATACAAACAGAATTTTTGTGGCTGATCTCTACGGGAAAATTTATGTTTTCCCCAATGATTCAAACGTAACTGCATCGCAAAAGAAAATTTTTCTTGATATCGTAAATCTTGCAAGATACGATGGAGAGATGGGACTGCTTGGAATTGCCTTTCATCCCAACTATGCATCTAACGGATACTTCTACGTAAATTATAATGATGTTAATACCGGTAAAACTACTATCTCGAGATTTTCACGTAGTGCAGGAGACCCTGATAAAGCAGACTCGCTTTCCGAATTTAAAATAATACAGATATATCAGCCATACGATAATCACAAAGGCGGGCAAATTATGTTCGGTGCAGACGGATATTTATATATAGGAATGGGAGACGGCGGAAACCAGGGAGATCCCGGCAACCGCGCGCAAAACAAAGATACACTACTTGGAAAAATTTTACGAATAGATGTAAACAGTACAAGCGGTTTATTAAATTATTCTATTCCTCCTGATAATCCTTATGCAGTAAGCGGCGGAGCAAAAGAAGTCTATGCATTGGGCTTTCGCAATCCCTGGAGATTTTCTCAGGATGCTGAAACAGGTTTAATTTATGTTGGTGATGTAGGACAAGGTAATTATGAAGAGGTAAATATTCTTCAAAACGGAAAAAATTACGGATGGCGTATAACGGAAGGTTTCAGCTGCTATAATCCGCCAAGCGGATGTGATACTACGGGCATTACTATGCCAGTAAAAGTTTATAACCATACAGGAGGAAACTGCTCAATAACGGGAGGGTTTGTTTACAGAGGACAAAGAAGACCTGAACTGACGGGTGCATATATTTACGGCGATTACTGCTCAGGCAAAATTTTTATGATGAGATATAATAACGGAGTTGTATCACAGGATTCTATGCTCGTTGATACTCCCAATTTAATTCTTTCCTTCGGCACAGATCAGAATAATGAATTATACTGTATGGCTCAGAACGGAAAAATTTTCAGATTCAATAAAAGCACTTTATCAACTAATGTAAATATCACAGCTATACCTGATGGATTATATGATGAAGTAAATAACAGATTAAATATGAAAGATAGCGTAAGAGTTTACCTTAGAAATAATTCTGCGCCTTATGCAATTGTTGATTCAACTATAGGTATTTTAGATTCACTTACATTCACTGCTCCCGTTATTTTTAACAAAGCTCTCACAGGAAACTATTATATGGAAATAAAACACAGGAATTCACTGGAGACCTGGAGTAATCAGATAAATTACACAGTCGCAGTAAATACAAATTATAATTTTACATCTGCAGTTACGCAGGCATACGGAAGCAATATGATTTCAAAAAACGGTAAGTGGTGCATTTACAGCGGAGATATAAATCAGGATGGGTTTATAAACGGAAATGATTTTACTTTTTACTCTACTCAGTATGGCAGCACAGGATATTTTAACTCAGATTTAAACGGTGACGGTGTGGTTAATGGAAACGACTTTACAATATTCTCGAATAACTACGGAAAAGGTGTTATAATACCATAGGACTTTTTATTATCATTTATTTAAAATTTTTAAACATTAATGATCTCATACGGATTTTTTGATTCCATTTTTTTTGTTCCAGTTTATGGAACGTTATTAATTATCTCTGCATATCTGGGGTATAAGCTTGCAAAAAAAGAGGAAAAAATTTTTGGCGGAGAAAGAAATTATGCTTCACAAGGACTGCTTCAGGCATTTGTGATTTTTCTTTCACTGCTATATACATTTACATTTGCAAGTTCAACGAATCACTTCAGAGATGCGAAAGCACTTGTTGCACAGGAAGCGGATGGTATCTCAGAAGTTTATCGCTGGGCAAAACAACTTGATAAGGAAGACCAGCGTAAGTTTGTACAAATGCTCCTGGAGTATTCAGAGTTCCGTGCAGATTATTCACAGAGCTACAACAGGGATAGGGCAATTCAGCTGCAAGGTAATATGTGGGATTTTATCGTATTGAAGGAAAAAGATGAAAGGTATGCATGGTATGCTCATAAAATTCTTGAAGGATTAAATACTACAACTCATCTTTACTGGGATAAATCTTATTTTGATAAAGACAGAGTGCCGCTTCCAGCAATAATGCTGATATTTGTATTTTCTATGATTGTAACTTTTTTTCTGGGCTATACCAATGAAAACAGGCGGGCACATTTTGCAGTTAACGTATTAACGTTTGTATCGCTTAACCTGCTTATGATGTTAGTAATACGTGAAATTGATATGCTGTATCATGGATTGATTAGCATCAATCCTGAAAATATAAAAGACCTGGTAGGATTTTTCCGTGGTGTATTGGAAAATCTAAATAAAAATTAATCTGCTTTCTTCAGAATTTTTTCAGAGAGCAAAATCAGATTCATTACTTCTTTTTCATTATTAGAGCCAGGCGCTTTTATAAGCATTCCTTTCTGAGAAAAAAGAATTCCAAAATAACCGCTTGCGCATTTTTTTGCATAAACTGCAAGAAGATATCTTTGAATTTCCGAATCAATTAATCTCATAATTGAATTCTGAGCTTTAATGAACGCTATATAATGATCCGCAAAGTCTTTTTCGCCGTGAGAAGTCATTTCCATTGAATCAAAATCTTTTTCTAAATCACCATGAAATAATACTTCAATATTATCTTTTATATATCTTTCGGGATTACTCTGCGGAGCTGCATCTTTATAATGCATATGCATCACTCCAAATCCGTCATCAACATAAACGCCGTTACAAGTATATCTCAATAGAGATTCATCTTTTCTGGTGATATGGTTGCGATGTAAGTCAACGAAGTTTTCAATATTCCATGAGCGTCCGTTTGACTTACCGGTGATTTTATAATTTATCGAACGGTCAGGTTTAGGCTGAAAGAAAAAATTATTTTTTCTGCAAAAATTTTCCAAAGCCCTGAAAGCTGCCTCTTTATTTACCTTTGCAACATACAGAACGACAAAACCAAAAGTCATGACAACCCAGCATGACCATGAAGTCGGATCAGTAAATCCCATTTTTCTTTAAATGTTTACTTAATTTTATTATTATTATATTGAAATTAAAGTTAAAAAGAAATTAAGAACAAATGTTCCTTCTTCCTCTTGTATAAACTAGCGAAACTTTCTTCACTACACTTTTGTCTTTATTTCTTGGTAAATATATAACCCCAATCAATGTTCAACTATACAAATTTTGATTCAGTTCTCTTTATTCCTGTATACGGAATTCTTCTTCTTCTTATGGCATATCTTGGAAACCTGCTCGCTAAAAAGGAAAGAAAAATGTATGAAGGTTTCAGAGATTATAAAGTGGAAGGATTACTCGTATCTTTTGTAACACTACTTTCCCTGTTATATGCTTTTGTATTTTCAGGGGCTGCTACACATTACAGAGATGCACAACTTCTGACCAGACAGGAAACCGATGAGCTTGCTTCCGTACACCGATGGTCAAATCATTTTGATGTTCAAGAGCGCAAAGATTTTCAAAAACTACTGATGGAATACGTTGAATTCCGTGCTGATTTTAATAACGTTAGAAACAAAGAAAAAACGTCTCAATTACAAGATGGTTTATGGAATTACTTAATGAAAATGGAAAATGACCCCAGGCAAAATCTCACCGCAGTTAAGATGTTAACTTCACTTGATACTGCAATTCATTTGTATTGGGATAAATACTATGTTCTTAAAGATAGAATTCCGTTGCCGTCAATAGTTCTACTGTTTATTGCTTCATTGTTAATTACTTTTTTTGTAGGGTATGCCAATGAAAACAGAGACAGTCACTTCTCTGTGAATATATTTATATTTGTCTCGCTAAATCTGATTATAATGATAACGATAAGAGAACTTGATATGCTTCATCAGGGATTGATACAGGTAAGCAGGGAAAGTCTTATAGACTTTGCTAAGTTATTAAGGCAGATGTATGAAACCGGAAAATAAATAGTATGGATTCCCGCTCTGTGGTTGGAATCACAGAGCGGTCAGATTTTCTTTGTAGTTCATTAGGGGGTAATGATTTTAAAAGAATTAATCTTTTAATCCAAAAAATACTAATCCATTTGTCTTCTCAGGAACGCAGGCTTCTGGAAGTCATCGCTGATTTTGAATTCTTCAATATTCTCATCAGTATATTTTTCTTCAACATGTTTTTCTTCGCTCAGGTCATCGTTCAGTTTTATTTCTCTTCTCTGCCAAGCCGGTTTATCTAAATTAGAAAGTTCGTTGTCTGTTATCATCGTTGTGATTTTCGGAGCATAGTTAGGTTTTATTTCTACTACCTTTGCTTCTCCGTTACCGTTCAATGTTTTCTTCTGTCTGTTAAAGCCTGTTGCAATAACGGTAACCATAATTTCGTCTTTCATTGTATCATCTTTCACCATACCGGTAATAAACGCAGCATCTTCCCCTGCAGCTTCCTGTATGATAGAGTTGATTTCGTTTAATTCATGAATGCTAATCTTAGAATAACTTACATTCGTAAGAACACATTCAGAACCTGCGATATCAATTAAATCGAGAAGCGGATTTGATAAAGCAGCAGCGGCAGCTTTTGCAGCTCTGCCTTCACCTGTTGCAATACCTGTACCCATCATTGCTTCGCCTTTTTCTTTCATGATAGTTCTTACATCGGCAAAGTCAACGTTGATTTTTCCGGGCTTCGTAATGATCTGTGAAATACCGTTTGTCGCATTATAAAGAACTCTGTTTGCAAGGTCAAAGGCATCTTCTTCAGAAGTGTCTTTTCCTACAAGGTCAAGAATTCTTTCGTTCGGAATAACGATAAGACTATCGATTTCATCACTCAGTTTCTTAACACCTGACTCCGCAAGTTTCATTCTTGGTTTACCTTCGAATGCAAACGGTTTCGTAACGATAGCAACAACGAGCGAGTTCATAGCTTTTGCAATATGGGCAATTGCAGGTGCTGCTCCGGTACCTGTTCCTCCCCCCATTCCGGCAGTAATAAAAACCATATCGCTGCCTTCGAGCATTTTTTCGATTTCATCACGGCTTTCTTCAACCGCTTTAAAACCAACTTCTTCTTTCATTCCGGCGCCAAGTCCTTTTGTGACGTTTTTGCCGATTTGAATTTTTACATCTGCCTTGCTCATATCAAGAGCCTGTGCATCTGTATTGATGGCGATAAACTGTACTCCGTCGATGCCTTTATCCACCATCGAGTTAATAATGTTTCCGCCTGCGCCGCCGACACCTATTACTTTTATTTTTGCGCCGCTCATTTGGGTTGGAACGAGTTTAATCATGTTAATTTTTCCTTTCGTGTTAAGGAATTTATTTGGGTTAGTTAAATAATAATTTTTATTTGAAGATGAAAAATTTTAAAATTTAAAGCTCATCGAACCATTCTTTAATCTTCGCAAGTATACCTTTTGCATTAAGCTTCTTCGACTTCTTCTTTTTATCTGTTGGTGAAAGTTTATAAGCATCGTTGAGTGTTTTTACTCTGTGAAGAACAAGTCCCACACCTGTTGCAAATATCGGACTCTCAACTTCTTTAGTTAATCCGCCTGAAAGACCTGTTGGAAAACCAAGGTTAACTTCCATACCGAGCACTTCTTCTGCAAGCTCGCGTGAGCCTCTTACCAGTGAACCGCCTCCGGTAACAACTACACCAGCGTGTAATTCTTTTTGTATTCCTGAGTTTTTTAATTCAACAGCGCTCAGCTCAAATATATCCTGCATGCGCGCCATGATGATTCTTGAAAGAATGCTTTTCTTCGTACGTTTCGGCTGATTGCGATGTATAGATTCAAATGTAATTTCATCATCGTTCAGAATTTCGCTAAGTGTAGCATAGCCATACTCACGTTTAATTCTCTCTGCTTCAGCATCTGAAATTCCTAATGCTTCCACTATATCATTTGTTACTAAATTTCCTGCAATGCCTATGCCTGCAGTATATTTTAAAACACCTTTTTTGAAAACTGCAACATCAGTTGTTCCGCCGCCGATATCAATCATTGCAACACCTACTTTCTTTTCTGTTTCATCCAATACTGAGTAAGAAGATGCAATAGGCTCAAGAACAATATCATCTATATCCACTCCGCAGCTTGTAACACATTTAGATAAATCGTCGATAGACGATACCAGTCCTGTGATAATATTTACTTTAGCTTCAAGCTTAGTTCCGAACATACCGACTGGTGTTTCATAGATTCCATCCTTACCGTCAATAATATATTCCTGAGGAACAACTTCAATAATTTTTGTATCGCTCGGTAATTTTAAAATTCTCGACTGGTCCAGTAATCTTCTAACATCTTCCTCTGAAATAACTCTGTCAGGATTATTTATGCCAATGATACTGCTTGATTGAATGCATCTTATGTGATGCCCTGCAATACCTACAGATACCGATGAAATATCTACACCTGAATTTAACTTGGCTTCATCAAGGGCTGCTCTTATAGATTCAATTGTCTTATGTGGATTAACAACAATACCTCTGTGCAAACCATCAGATGGAGCTTTGCCGATTCCGATTATATCAATTTTCTTATCACCCATTATCCTTGCAACGATAACGCATACTTTCGTTGTGCCGACATCAAGCCCCACAACTATATCTTCATCCATGTATGATTTTGTATTTTTCGACATAATATTTTATTGATAGTTTACGACAATCTGATTCGAGTAACGTAAATCCAGATAATTTATTTTTTTGTTTCTGTTATCGGGGTAAATTTGTGTCAGATAGTTATTCAAATATGTTAACCTGTTCAAAATTGTTTTCTGATAATCTTTATTTGCAATGCTTTCATTTTCTCTTGGTAAATAGCACGGGAACGGAATATCATTTGTGTACACAACTATAGCACCGGGATTTGCAAAGTTTATTTCAGAAATATTATTATACAAAACTTTATTTTTTTTATATGTATTCATTATCATAAACATTGCAATTCTTATCTCTTCACTCTTTAATTTTGATGACTGAACTTCTGCCGGAGTCAGTTTTAACCCGCTTATAACAGGGAGATCAAAAATCTTTTTTATGTTTTTGTAAGTGAATAACTCAAGCTCTTCATCTATCAGCTTCACTTCATTATCAAGGCTTACGATAGCAAGTGGTCTTTTTTCTATAATATCAATTACTAGTTCATCCGGCGGCTGTTTGCTTACAAAAGCCTTTTTAATTTCCGGATGCCTTAAAACCCTGTCCTGAATAATTTTTAAATTCAATTCATCATCGAATGCGACTGTATCTCTTAATCTTGCAATATCCAATATTTCATCCCTGGTTACAGATACATTACCCTTTATAGTAATCTTATCATACTTGCTGTCTGCCTTCCATTTATTTGCCAATACAACGGATGAGACTACAATCAGTATTATGAGAAAGAATAAGCTAAGAAATCTATATTTGCGGAATATTGCCATTTATATTTTTACTTCAATATTTGTTTTTTACGATTGATACGTATTCATCGCAGTAATTTGTAATCGTGCCTGCTCCCTGAAAAATTACAATGTCTTTATCTTTTACAATCTCTTTAAGCTTGCTGAATATTTCCGATTTATCATTGAAGGAATACGATTCCTTTGGATAATTTTTATTAAACTCTTTAAATATTAAATCACTTGTTACACCTTCAATCGGCAGCTCCCGCGCAGGATAAATTTTATCAAGAATAAGAATATCTGTCTCTGAAAAAGCATCACTGAAAGCCTTGTAAAAATCCTGTGTCCGCGAATATAAATGAGGTTGAAACACCGTAATTATTCTTCCAAGATTTATCGAGCGTGCTGCTTCTAAAGTTGCTTTGACTTCTGTCGGATGATGCGCATAATCGTCATAAACCTTTATACCATTTTGAAATTTTAATTCAAATCTTCTTTTAACGCCGCCAAAGGTCTGCAGTGAATTTGAAATTTCTTCATCGCTTAGTCCTGTTTCCTTCGCTGCTAAAAATGCTGCCGAAGAGTTGAGCATGTTATGTCTTCCGATCACCGAAAGATTTATCTGTGATTCATTTAATTTAAATGAACATGTTTTTTCCGAGTAAGTAATGTTATCAATGACAAAATCATTTTCATCATCAAAACCGAAAAACACTCTTTGCTTTCCAATTCTGTCTGCAATTGCCCTCACATTTTCATCATCGCCGTTCAATATTACTTTGCAGTTTTCTTTTCCAAGGTTACAGAACTTCACAAAATTATTTTGAATATCTTCAAGATTCTCGTAAATATCTAAATGGTCAGCTTCTATATTATTAACAATTATTACATCTGCTTTCAGAGTTAAGAAACTTCTATCGTATTCATCTGCTTCAACAACTGCAATATTGCTGTTCCCTATTCTTGATGAGCTGCCGTCTAAGAATGAAAGATTCCCTCCGACAAAAACAGTCGGGTCCAGATTATTATCAATCAGAATTTTTGCAACCATAGAAGTAGTTGTTGTCTTGCCATGCGTTCCGCTTACTGCAATTAAGAATTTATCGTTGACAATTTCGCCTAAAGCTTTCGCTCTTTTTATTGTCGGTATATTTAACGAGACCGCTTTCATATATTCCTGATTATCTTCTTTAACTGCTGCAGAGTAAATTACCAGTTCAGTATCATCCGAAAGAAAGTCTGCATTATGTCCTTCATATATAGTTATTCCAAAATTTTTCAAACGCTCGGAAATATCCGTAGTATATGAATCACTTCCCGAGACGATGAAGTTATTTTTTGCGAGATATTCTGCAATCCCGCTCATTCCTATTCCCCCTATACCTATGAAGTGTACCTTCTTAATATTTCCGAAAACTTCGCTCATTAAATTTTATTTTGAAGTCCTTTTCTTATTTGTTGAAATTCCGATATCAGTTTTGTTTCATTTTGAAAATCACTGAGTCTTATTCTTAATAATCTTTTTCTGTTAGCTAATTTCAATTTAACTAATCTTATATTACTTTTTTCAAGTCTTCCGCTTTTCTTCTCGCGAGAAAATTTTATTCCCACTATTTCATTGTAAGGAAGTTCTCTCTCACCAAATCTGTTTTTCAAAGTAATCTTTCTGTCATCAAAGATTAAATATCTAGCTCTTATATAATTTGAAACTAATACAATTAAGAAGAACACAATGAAAGCTGTGAAGATGTATATAATCGGATCCTGAATTACTACCTGAAATTTTTCATCGGAAAAACTTCCTTTTAAAATTACGTAAGCAATAAACACAAATACATAAATCAGCAATGATGTATAATAAAAATCTAATCTGTATTTATATGTTCTTTCATTCATAGCTTTGCTAGCTTTATAACTTCATCTGCAATTTTAGAAGCTGCATTAATATCAGAGAATTTAGAAACATTTGTTTTTAATTCATTCAATAAATTTTCATCGTATAAATATTTTTCAATAGTATTATACATTTCTTTATCCAGATCTTTTTGTAAAAGCATAACTGCGGCTTTTCTGTTCATCATACTTCTTGCATTCATCTCCTGATGATTCTCCGCTGAGGTTGGCAGCGGGATTAGTATTGCAGGGAGTTCTAAGTAAGCGATTTCCATAATACTTGTAATTCCCGAACGGCAAATAACTAAATCAGCAGCAGAAAAAGCGTAAGCAATCTTTTCTATAAAATCTAAAATTTTTATTTTGTCTGAATATGGTTTATACTTTTCTTTGTAGTGCTTAAAATCCGGAACACCTGTCTGCCATATCAGATTTATATTTTTGTCATAAAGCTTCGGAGCAATTTTATCCAGCGCAAGATTAATTCCTCTTGCGCCCTGGCTGGCACCGAATATAAAAATTGTTTTATTTTCTGTCGGAAGATTGAATGACTTCAATGCTTCTTTTTTGTCAATCAGTTTTAACGACGTTCTTATCGGATGCGCTATATTTATAATATTATCTTTTCTTTTTACAAATTTATTGCTGTCTTCAAAAGTCAGCACAACTTTATCTGCTTTCTTAGATAAATACTGTATCGTCTTTCCAGGATATGAATTCCCTTCCTGTAATAACACGGGGACTTTCAATCTGTTCGCTGCATAAATTACGGGTCCGCATACAAATCCGCCTGTGCCAACTACTACGTTTGGCTTAAAGTCTTTTAAAATCCTTCTGCTTTTCAAAACGGAGCCGACTACTTTCATAGGAAGAGAAATGTTCATCAGATACTTCTCTCTGTTGAATCCTGCAATCTCAATTAACTTAATATTGTAATTATTTTGCGGCACTATTTTTTCTTCTATTCTTCCTTTAGCTCCGATAAACAGAATTTCTGCATCGGGAAATTTCTTTTTTATTTCATCTGCGATAGCGATAGCGGGGAAAATATGTCCTCCCGTTCCGCCTGCAGCAAATATTACTTTAAGCACTGGCAAATTTAAATTCTTCAACTTCTTTCTTCTGCGATGCAAAAGAAGATATATTCAATAAAATCCCTATAGCAATCGAATTAAAAAACAAAGCTGTTCCACCGTAACTTATAAAAGGAAGAGGCACACCTGTTGTAGGTATTACTCCCGTTGCTACACACATATTTATCACTGCATAGAATGAAAGTACCGTCGTAATTCCAAACGCAAGGTATCTTCCAAAATCATCCTGAATATTTTTTACAATTCTGTAACCTCTGAACATAAACAAAGCAAACAAAGTAATTATAAGTGCCGTACCTATGAAACCATACTCTTCACCTACAATTGAAAAAATAAAATCACCGTATGCTTCAGGCAAATAAAAATCTCTTTGAATTGAATTACCGGGGCCGATTCCCGTAATGCCGCCGTTACCGAAGCCGATTATAGCCTGCATAAGCTGGTAGTTCGAATTTCCTCCTGATGTATACTCAGAGTGAGAGGAGAGGCGATTCAGGATATAATTTTTAGAAAGAACGAATAAAACTGCGAATGGTAAAATAATCAGTCCCGTAAAAACTAAATGCTTTAGCTTCACTTCTGAAAGAAAGAGCATTAAGAATGAAGTTGAAAGTATAATCAACGCAACAGAAAAATTCGGCTGAAACGCTACAAGAGTGCATACAAAAAGTATATAGAATAAAATAACCATATAACCCTTGTAGAGCATGTGCAAATAATCTTTTTTTCTTGCAAGCAATGCAGCAACGTAAATAATCAATGTGTACTTTGCAAAATCCGACGGCTGAAAGCTTAAAGGGCCAAGACTTATCCATCTGCTTGCACCTTTCATTCCAACACCACCAAAGAAAATGTAAATCAGCATTAATATAGAAATCCATATCAGATATTTGGAATACTTCTGTATCATTCTGTAGTCAAGCTTTGCGAATGCAAAAATTAAAACTATACCGAATAAAACTCTTAAAGTATGCTGACGGAATAACATATTCGGATCGGAAAATTTATCCATGGCAAAAGATGAGCTTGCACTGTATACTGCGCCGATACTAAAGAACAGCATCAGCAGCACAGGAATCAGAATCCAGATATCAATTTTATGTTTTGATGTATCGCTCAATCTTTTATAGATAATTTACCAATTCTTTAAATTTTGTACCGCGCTCTTCGAAATTATTGAACATATCGAAGCTCTTGCATGCAGGAGAAAGAAGAACGGTATCCCCCGTTACACCAATTTTATATGAATAATTCACTGCGTCTTCGTAAGAATCTGCAACGTAAACTTTTTTAAACGGACTGAAAAAATTATTAATCTTTTCTTTGCTTGAACCAACTGCAATAATTTCTTTCACTCTTTCTCTTATCAAATCTTTTACTACATTGTAATCGTTATCAACATCTTTACCTCCAAGAATAAGCACAATATTTTTATCGAATGATTGCAAAGCAACTATAAGTGCATCTATGTTTGTTGCTTTTGAGTCATTGTAGTATGACACTCCGTTTAATTCTCTTACAAATTCTATTCTGTGTTCAACACCTTTAAATTCAATTAAAGTTTTTTCTATTTCATCACATGAGATTCCGAATTTTTTGGCTGCCACTATCGCTGCAAGGGCATTATAAACATTATGATTCCCTTTCAGGTATACATCTTTTCGCAGTACAACATCATCAAGCTGATTTTTCTTTTTATCGAAATAATAAAGCATGCCGTCCTTCATATATGCGCCTGTTGAAAAATTATTCTCATATATATTTTCTGTCACACTAATTGCAGCAATTTTTTTCGGGTAATTCTTTAACTTATTTTTTAAAATTTCATCATCATAATTATACACAAGTAAATCATTTTCGGTTTGGTTATTTGAAATCTTGAGCTTTGAAGTGAGATAATTTTCAAATGAACCGTGCCAGTCCAAATGATCAGGTGTAATATTCAAAATTATTGCTACTTCAGGGCTCAATGTCTCTATATCTTCCAATTGAAAACTGCTGAGCTCAAGAACAACTATTGAATCTTCTGTAACATCATTCACAATTTCAGAAAAAGCTTTACCTACATTACCACACACAAAAGTTTTGTAACCTGCATTTTTAAAAATTTCTCCTATGAGAACAGTAGTTGTTGTTTTACCATTTGTTCCTGTAATACAGATCATCGGAGCAGGACAGAACCAGCTTGCTGCCTCAACTTCAGAATAAATTTTCTTTTTTAAACTTATAGCCTTCACTAAAATTTCTTTTGAAGGCGGAATGCCCGGGCTTTTTACAATCACATCACAAGCTAAAATAGAATCCGTAAATCCTTTAGATTCTATCTTTAGGTTATCAGCTTTAAGATTTAAAATTTCTTCCGTCAATTCTTTTTCGTCAGTTAAAAGTATTTCTTTTGCTTCATTGTTTAATAACAATTTCGTAATAGCAATTCCGCTTCTTCCTGCCCCAAGCACTGCAAACTTAGTATTTTTTATATCTTCTGCTTTCAAAAATCTTATCTGATTTTAAATGTTGCTAATGCCATAATTGCCAGTATAACTGCGACTATGTAAAACCTTACTACTATCTTTGGTTCAGGAATTCCCTTCATTTCAAAATGATGATGTAATGGAGCCATTTTAAAAATTCTTCTTCCTTCACCATATTTCTTTTTTGTATACTTGAAATAATATCTTTGCAATATCACTGAAACTGTTTCCACGAAAAATATTCCGCCAAGAAGCGGCAATAAAAATTCTTTTTTAACTAGTATACAGAGTGTCCCGACTGCTCCACCTAATGCAAGTGAACCGGTATCTCCCATAAAAACCTGGGCCGGATACGAATTGTACCATAGAAATCCCAGCGAAGCGCCTGCGAGCGCAGTGCAATAAATTGCAAGCTCACCGTTACCTTTTAAATAAATTATATTCAGATATTTTGCTGCTTCAACGTTTCCTGATACGTATGCAATCACACCTAATGTTAAAGCAACAATTCCCACCGTGCCCGTAGCCAAACCGTCTAAGCCATCAGTAAGGTTTACTGCATTTGAAGTTGCGACAATTATAAATACAACTATTGGTATATAGAAATAAGAAAAATCAAATTCATAATTCTTTAAAAAAGGAATTGTTGTAACTGAATTTATATTATGAAACTCCGGTAAAAAATAAACCAATGCTGCGACTGTTAAACCTACCAATAACTGAAATAGTAATTTATATTTTTCTACCAGTCCTTTTTTATATTTTTTTATAACCTTAAGATAATCATCAAGAAATCCTACAGCGCCAAGAGAAATCGTTACAAACAACATTATCAAAACATAGGTATTACTTAAATCTCCCCAGAGTAAAACAGGGATTAAAACTGAAAGCAGAAGAATAAATCCTCCCATTGTCGGTGTACCTGCTTTTGACCAGTGAAATTTCGGACCATCTTCTTTTTTAGCTTCACCTATTTGTTTCTTTTTAAGTATGTTAATTATTTTGGGTCCAATAATAAAACAAAATAACAAAGCTGTTATGGCAGCCATTGCAGAACGAAATGTTAGAAAACGAAATACATCAAATCCCGGAGGACTGAATTTTGCGTTTATCCATTCAGCAAGTTTATAGAGCATTAGAATTTTGTATTAAGTTTTCCACAACTTCTTCCATTTTCATTCCGCGTGAACCTTTGACGTAAATAACGTCATTCTTCCTGATAATATTTTTTAAGTGACTGATCAGATCAGTTTTCTTTTCAAAGAATAAATTGTTTTTTACACCCTTTGCAGCTTTGTGTGTGTTCAATGATTCCGGACCTGTTGTAAATAAATTTTCAAGTTTAAGTTTCGCTGCAAGTGTTCCAATGTATCCATGCTCTCTTTTACTTACTTTACCAAGCTCAAGCATATCTGAAAGCACGGCATATTTATTTCCTTTAGTATTAAATTCTTTAACTGTTTCTAATCCCATCTTAACTGAATCGGGGTTGCTGTTATAAGCATCATTAATAATCGTCAGCCCATTCTTTTTTATCACTTCCATTCTCTTTGAGCTTGCGGGTTTAAATTCTTTTAATGCTTTTCTAATTTTCACAGGAGAAACACCGAAATAAAGCCCGGTACTCGTTGCTGCTAATCCGTTGACCACTGAATGTTTTCCGAAAGTTGCCACTGTTACATTAAAAGAATTATTTTTACAGCTAATGCTTAACTCAGGCTCAAAATTTTTATTAAACTTTATAAACTTACCTTTTACATCCGCGTTATTCTTATTGGAATAAGTAAATTTATTTTCTTTTTTTAACTTAGTTGAATAATTTTTTATAAATTCATCGTCAATATTACAGAAACATATTCCATTATTTTTTTTCAGGTAATCGTATAATTCAAACTCAGCTTTAGCAACTCCTTTTACAGTTTTAAAAAATTCCAGATGCTCTCTTCCTATATTTGTAATCATTCCATACTGCGGTTTAGCTATCTCACATAAATATTTTATTTCTCCAAAATGATTACAGCCTACTTCAAGCACTGCAAAATCATGTTTGTCATTCAATCTTAACAAAGTCAGAGGCAGCCCAATGTGATTATTAAAATTTCCTTCAGTCTTTAATACATTATATTTCTGTGAAAGAACACATGATACTAAATCTTTTGTCGTTGTTTTACCGTTACTTCCGCCTATGCATAGAACCGGAATTTTAAATTTTTCCAGGTGCTTTTTTGCAAAAGCTCCGAGAAATAATACTGTATCTTCAACAACTATAAAAGAACTTTTTTTAAAATCTTTTTTATTTTTTAAAAACCACTTCTTTTCAACAACTGCAAGCTTCACACCTTTTTTAAAAACATCCTTCAGATATTTATGTCCGTCTGTGTTATCTCCTTTTATCGCAAAAAAAATCTGAGTGTCTTTAATTCTTCTTGAATCTATTTCGGCTGATTCAAAATTAAACCTGCCCACTTTATCAATATTATAAAATCCTTCCGTGTCAACCCTTAAAAAGTCTTCCGCTCTAATCACTTTGCTAAATGAGAATATTTTTGAACCATTTCTTTATCATCAAAGTGTGACCTGACTCCATTTATCTCCTGATAAGTTTCATGTCCTTTACCGCAGATCAAAATTATATCACCTGCTCTACTCATTCTTATTCCTTTTTCAATCGCAGTTTCTCTGTTTTCATCAATCTCATAATTTTTATTTACAGCTCCTTTGCGGATTTCTCTGATAATATCTAATGGCTTTTCAAAACGAGGATTATCAGAAGTCATTATTGAATAATCAGAAAGCTCAGTAGCAAACTTTCCCATTACAGGACGCTTTGTTACATCTTTATTGCCTCCGCATCCAAATATTGTAATAACTCTGCCGTTTTTATTTTCATTGTTAACAATTTCTCTTGCAGATTCAATTGCATTTTTAAGTGAATCTGATGTATGAGAATAATCTACAACAGCATATGCTCCGTTTGGTAACTCTATTTTATTAAATCTTCCGTTTACTCCTTCGAAATTCTTTAAAGAATTATTTATAGAGTCAAAACTTATATTATAATTTCTTACGCAGGCAATCGATGCCAGCATATTATAGATGTTAAACTTTCCGGTAATGTTAGAATTAATCTTTGCACCATCTCCTTTAATCTCAAAACTTAGACCCTTTAAATCAAAGTTCGGATTTTCCGCTCTGAAGTCAGCATCGTTATCTAAAGCATAGGTAACTTTTTTTGCTTTCGTATCTGCAACAATTTTTTCACCGTATATATCATCAAGATTTGTTATTGCAAATGAATTATGCGATAGACCGTCAAATAAAATTTTCTTAGCTTCAAAATAATTTTCCATGTTATGATGAAAATCCAGATGCTCGCTTGTAAGATTTGTAAAAATTGCCGTATTAAAATTAAGGCTGTAAACTCTCTTCATTACCAATGCAATAGAAGAGACTTCCATAACACAATACTGATATCCCTGCTTCACCATCTCTCCAAGCATTGAACAAATTTCAACAGACTCAGGAGTTGTAAGTTTTGATTCAACCTTAACATCACCTATCTGATAATCTATTGTACCCAGCAGACCTGTTTTATATCCTGAGTTTTCTAAAAATGTTTTTATCAGATAAGTAGTGGTTGTTTTTCCGTTTGTACCTGTTACTCCTATTAACTTTATCTTTTCAGAGGGTAACTGATTATATACATTCGCAAAAAGTGCCATGGTTTTTCTCGCATCTTTAACTGATAGTACATTTGCAGGTATTTCATTTACATCTAAATCAATATCTGTTACTATAGCTTTTGCCCCTGCATCAATTGCAGATTTTATATATTTCGAACCGTCATCTTTCAATCCTTTCAATGCAAAGAAAATATAATTTTCTTTTACTTTTCTGGAATCATAAGCAAGACCCTCAATAAAAAAATCAAACTGAGGATTTCCGCGAACATTTGTAATATTTAATAATTCCGAATAATTCACTTATCGTTAATTAATCTGCTTACAGAATAAAGTTATTTTTGAATTAGGAAGCTGCGTACTTCCTGATTTCGGCATCTGGTCAATAACTTCTCCGCTGCCGTTTATATCAATATCAAATCCGCTTGCCGATAGAACATTTATTGCCTTCCGTAAACTGTATCCTTTCACATCGGGAACCTGTAAAACGCTTTTTAATTCTACTTCTTTGTTTTTTACAACAAGCTTTACTGTTGTTTTAGCATTTATATCTACTTTTGAATTTGCATCGGGAAGCTGAGTTTCAACAACTAAAAAATTATTTGATTTAGAGTTTTCCGGATAAACAACTTCACAATTTAATTTCAGATCCCTCAGAATATCTTTAGCATCTTCAAGCTTTAGATTTACAAGATTAGGAATTAAAATAAAATTATTAGATACGTTTGTAACATTTATATCCGTTGCTTTATTATCAAACTTAGGCTCGCTCAAATTCAGATTTCCGGAGAAACCGATTATCTTTTCTGCAATTCTTTTAAATACCGGCGCGGCAACTTTACCTCCGTAAAACTGTCCGCCTTTGGGGTCATCAAGAATTACTGTAATTAAAAACTGAGGATTATCAGCAGGAAAAAATCCTACAAACGAACCTGTGTGCGAACCTGATGAATACTCTCCGTTTACAATTCGCTGCGCTGTTCCCGTTTTTCCAGCAATTTTAACTCCATCTATTTTTGCATCTGTAGCAGTACCTGTTTCAACTACACCGACCATTAATGTTGATAAAGTCTTTGCTGTATTTTGAGAAATTATCTGGCGTATTTCAACAGGATTATTTTCAAAAATTGTTTTTCCGTCCAAAGCTGTTTCTTTTTTTATTATGTATGGCTTTAGCAATACACCGTTATTTGCCACGGCAGAATATGCGCTTGAGAGCTGCAAAGCATTAATTAAAACTTCATATCCCATAGCCATATACGATAAAGATACTGCAGAAAAATCTATCGGCCTTTTTAAAAGACCTCTGTTCTCTCCCGGCAGTTCAATTCCTGTCGATATTCCAAAACCAAAATCTCTGGCATATTTATAAAATTTTTCAGGTCCTAACTGACCGGCTATTTTTGCAAATCCTATATTGCTTGATTGCTCCAGTGCTTTTTGGAAAGTCATACTGGATGAGCCATGTTCATCAGTAATTGTACCGCCGCTGGATAATGTATAAGAACCGCCTTCAGTATTTATCAGACTCATCTTATCAACTAATTTCTCTTCCAAAGAAGCTGCAGCAGTGACAATTTTAAATGTAGAGCCGGGTTCATATACATCACATACAACTTTATTTGTGAATCCTGCCGTATCGGCTATCTGAATACTATTAGGATCAAAAGAAGGATAAGATGACATTCCCAGTATCTCACCTGTCTTTACATTGGTAACAATTACTTTGCCGCCATGCGAGTTTGTTTCCTTAACACCTCTTTCAAGCTCTTCTTCTGCGAACTTTTGAATATTAATATCTAAAGTAAGAACAATGTTATTTCCGTTAACGGGTTCCTTCTTGGGTGTATCCATATTAGGCTTATACTGCCCCTTACCGTCTCTCTGCATTATCACGAAGCCGTCCTTGCCTGCAAGTTCGCTTTCCATTGACTGCTCTACTCCGCTAAGCCCTGTGCCTTCTACATTCGTATATCCCAATACCTGTGCAGCCAATCTGCCGTAATTATAAACACGCTTGGGTTCTTTAAGCACAATAAGACCTTCGAAGTCTGCGCTATCAAGTCCCTGTATATTTGCAACATCTGCTTTTCTTTCTAAGTAAACAAATGACGTACTCTTATTTGTAAGCTTCGCAAGATATTCATTCCTGTCTTTCTTAAAAATTCTTGCAAACATATTAGCAATAGAATCGGGCTTGGTAACCATAGTAGGATCAACAGCGAAAGAATACTGAAGCGAATTTGATATAAGCACATTCATATTCCTGTCATATACAAGACCGCGCGAAGGGGAGATTTTAATTTTCTCCTCGTACTGCTTCCTTGCCGCAATCTTATACTTTGCAGAATTAATTATCTGAACATTAATTAATTTATAAAGTATGATTGTGAAAATAAGAAGGAATACGAACGAAATAAAACCTACTTTCGCACGGAAGCTTGAACAATAACTCAGGAATTTTTTAAATGACTCCAATAAGGTAGATTATTTTTTAATACAATTCCGATTTATTTACTATAATTTTGTTTTTATCACTGTAAGCGCCTTCACGTACATCTATATTCAGCTTTTCATTTGAAATAGATTTTATTCTTTCAAAGCTGCTCAATCTTTCTATTTCCGTTCTTAATATATCATTCGATTGTGAAGTTTTTTTTATCTCTTCCTTAATTGCATTATTCTTTGATGCGAGGGTATTAACATATATTATATTATTGATATAAAGTACAAGCAATACACAGATAACCGAAAACGCTATCAGTGTATTAAATAATGAAAATTTCTTTCTCTCTTTTGCCGCTTTATTTCTCAATTTATATTCAGATTAATTCTTTCGGCGCATCTTAACTTTGCGCTTCTTGCCCGCGAGTTTGATTTTATTTCCTGAAAGCCGGGCATTACTGATTTTTTTGTTAAAATTTTTAACTTGGGGGTTACATCTTCTTCATAAAACGGATTATCTGTTTTTCTGGAATTTGCTGACATCTCTCTGAAATAATTTTTTGTTATTCTATCTTCCAACGAATGATATGAAACAACAATTAATCTTCCGCCTTCATCCAACATATCTAAAGAATCTTTCAGAACTTTTTTAAGATTATCCATTTCATTATTTACTTCTATTCGTAATGCCTGAAATATTTTTGATAAAAACTTTATTGTATTCTTTTTATCAATCTTGTATTCTTCTTCTATCAGGGTCACTAAATCAAAAGTTGTTCTGAATTTGTTCGCTTTTCTTCTTTCTATAATGGCATCTGCAAGTCTTCTCTCGTTACCTACTTCACCGTACTCTTCAAATATTCTTATTAATTCTTCCTTTGAAGACGAATTCAGAATATCTGCTGCAGTCATGTTATCTTTTTTGAATGCTCTCATATCCAGCTTAGTATCTTTCATGTAGCTGAAGCCTTCTTCATTTTCTAGCTGATGCGAAGAGAGACCTAGATCAAGAACAAGTCCTGTGATTTTTTTTATTCCGTTTTGTAAAAGAACTGTTTTTAAATCAGCAAAATTGTTGTTAACAAATTTTAATTTATTGCCGAACTTCTCTAATCTTTTCTTTGAGTACTCAAGCGCTTCAAGATCCTTATCAAAACTTACAAGTAAATCGTCCTCATTAAGTTTATTAAGTATGGCTTCCGAGTATCCCCCGCCGCCTAATGTTCCGTCAACAATTATTTGTTTTTCAAACTTATCATTAAAGAGATACTCTAAAACTTCATTTAAAAGAACAGGTGTGTGAAAAAATTTATTTTCAGTTTCGTTTTTAGATTCCTCTTGCATTACAATCGTATATCTATATTGAACTCCGAAATTTTTTCTGCCAGTTCATTATATTGTACAGGCTCTGCACTTTCAAGTTTTTCTTTTGTCTTCGGATTCCAGATTTCAAGACTTTCTATCGTACCAATAATTTCAATCTCTTTTTCAAAATTTGCGAACTGCATCAACTGCGGCGGAATTAAAATTCTACCCTGTGAATCTATCTCGACTTCATTAACATAAAATAAAATCTCACGCACAAATTTTCTTGCATTGCTCTGCATTGTATTAAGCTGCAGCAAGCCGTTCATAACCTTTTCATCCCAGATATTTTTTGGATATAGTTTTACACAATCATCAATTCCTCTTGTTAAGATTAACTGATTGTTACACTCAATAGGAATATTTTTCCTGAACTTCGCAGGAAGAATAAACCTTGATTTTACATCGAGACTGGTTTTTGAATACCCTTGAAACACTGTTAATTTTGCTTGATTTTTGGCGTTTTCATAGGAGGATTAGATACACCACTTTCCTCCACTTTGCTCCACCTGTATACAAAAATAGGCAAAATAAATGAAAAGTCAAATAAAATTATTATGCAGAAAAAATTTTATTTTTTAAGTGCTTGATATTTCTGCAATTTCTAATTCGCAGATTTTTTATGATGAGAGAGGTATGGATTTATAGCGTTTTATAACTTATATTAAATGCCCATAAATAGAAAGGGCATAATTTATTTTTAACTGAGTTAGTGACTATAATCAGCGGTTAAAAAAGCAAACTGAATCTTTCGACATAATTTTTTTCAGATTGTAACTTTCTTCCCAAAATTCGATTGAAACAGTAGCCTCATCTTTCTGTATGTTAATTGTATCTCCGTCATTTTCCCGATTCTGTGAATTTATAAAATACATATAATTATAATAATCGAATATAGGACTTGGACCATCCAGCAGAACTATTTCATTCTCATTTACCTGTATAATTTCTTTGACAACTGAGTTAAGATAAATCTCAAGTTTGTTATTATTAATTTTTCTTATTCTCATTGCAGCAGATTCTCCATTAATAGTTGAGTTGAACTCTGCTCTTACATAACCTGCGGGAGAAATTGTAAAGCTGCACTCTTGAATGAAATCCTTTTCCTCAACCCGCTTAAAATATGTTTTCATATAGATTGATACTACCCTTTCGTAAAAAGTCTGAGTGTATAATTGAGTCTGAATATGTTCATCTCTTAAAAAAAATTCACCTGTGAATGTTATTTTATTACCTTCCACAATCAGTTCTTTAATTTAATAAATGTATCTAAATTTTTGGACAAAAAAAAAGGCGGAACAATCGTCCCGCCTTTAATTTTAAACTACTATTTATATCTTATGCTTTTACTTTTTCTTCGATTGTTTCCTCAACCTCTGCAGGAGCAGAAATTTTCTCAGAGAAAGAATGTTTATTAGATACAACTAAGTCTTTATATTTTCTTAGTCCTGTACCGGCAGGAATTAACTGACCGATAATTACGTTTTCTTTTAATCCTAATAAGTTATCGACTTTTCCTTTGATGGAAGCATCCGTAAGAACTTTAGTTGTTTCCTGGAACGATGCAGCTGAGATAAAGCTGTCTGTTGTAAGCGAGGTTTGTGTAATACCAAGCAATACAGGTTCTGCAGTTGCAGGCATTGCCTCTCTTGTTTTTACTACAGCTTTTTCTTTTTTCTTAAGGGCAGCATTTATTTCTTTTAGTTCTTTTTTACCCATTAGCTGTCCTAAGTATACTTCCTTGCTGTCGCCGTTTTCAGTTACAACAACCATTCCTTTTAAGCCTTCGTTTTCATCGGAGAATACATTCTTATGAATCACATCACCTTCAAGAATTCTTGTATCACCCGGGTCTGTAACTTTAACTTTTTGCAGCATCTGACGAACAATTACTTCGATGTGCTTATCGTTAATTTTTACACCCTGAATTCTATAAACTTCCTGAATTTCGTTCACAAGATATTCCTGAACTTCAGCAACACCTTTGATCTTAAGAATATCAACCGGATCGTAAGCGCCACCTGTAAGCTGTTCACCGGCTTTTACAACGTCACCGTGTCTTACAAGAATATGCTTTCCAATTGGAATTTTATAATCACGTGATTCAGCACCATCGAGTGAAACAATCTTCAGCTCTCTGCTACCTCTTGTGATTTTTCCGATTTCAACTTTACCGTCGATTTCAGCAATCTTCGCAGGATCGTTCGGGCTTCTTGCTTCGAATAACTCAGTTACTCTTGGCAGACCGCCTGTAATATCACGAGTCTTACCGGAATCTTTCGGAATCTTAACAATAATTGTACCTGCTTTTACTTCTTCGCCGTCATTTACAAGCAAGTTAGCTTTTACAGGAATCAAGTATGTTGAAAGAAGTTTTTCACTCTTCAGACTCTTGATTTGAAGTGTCGGAGATTTTGTTTTATCTCTTGATTCAATAACAATTTTCTGATAGTGACCTGTCTGATCGTCTCTTACCTGTTCGTATTGTTTTCCTTCCTGTAAATCAGCATATGAAATTATACCATCATCTTCTGCAACGATAACAGTATTGTATGGGTCACTTTCATAAAGGATAGTGTTTTTCTTCACTTCATCTTTATTGCGTACCATAAGCACTGCGCCGTAAGGTACAGAGTATCTGGATAGCTGATTATTGTGACTGTCAAGAATTACTATAAATCCGTTTCTGCTTAATGATACTAATGAAGTTCCTGCAACACCTTTGTATTCAACAAGTTTTAAGTTTTCAAACTTAACTTTACCATCGAACTTAGTCGGTGTTTGTGATTGTGTGATAATCTTAGATGCAGTACCACCAATGTGGAATGTTCTGAGTGTAAGCTGTGTACCAGGCTCACCGATTGACTGCGCTGCGATAATACCTACTGCTTCACCTACTTCAACCATTTTACCGGTTGCAAGATTTCTGCCGTAACATTTTACGCAAACACCTCTCTTGGTTTCGCATGTTAACACTGAACGGATTTCAACGCCTGTTATCGGAGACTCTTCAATTAAGTCAGCGATTTCTTCTGTGATTTCCTGTCCTGCTTTTACCAATACTTCATTGTTTATCGGATTGATAACATCGTGCGCAACTACTCTTCCTAATATTCTTTCCTTCAACGGCTCTTTAATTTCTTCACCGTCTTTTAATGCTTCTGTATATACACCTCTTTGAGTTCCGCAATCAATTTCATTTATAATTACATCCTGTGCTACGTCAACAAGTCTTCTTGTTAAGTATCCTGCGTCAGCAGTTTTTAAAGCTGTATCAGCAAGACCTTTTCTAGCTCCGTGAGTTGAAATAAAGTACTCAAGGATTGAAAGACCTTCTTTGAAGTTCGCAATAATCGGGTTCTCGATGATTTCACCTGCTTGTCCTGTTAAGGATTTCTGCGGTTTCTGCATAAGACCTCTCATACCTGCTAACTGTGAAACCTGTTCTACCGAACCTCTAGCACCGGAGTCAATCATCATGTGTAATGAGTTGAAACCGTTCTTGGAGCGTTTCAGGTTGAACATGAGTTCGTTTCTGATGTGGTCTCGAACGTGCGTCCAGATATCGATAACTTTGTTGTATCTTTCGTTTTCAGAAATGATACCTCTTTGTTTCGATTTTTCAATTGTCTCTACTCTCTTATATGCATCTTCAATAATCTTTGTCTTTGTTTCCGGTACTTCGATGTCATCGATATTTACTGATAAGCCGCCCATTGTTGCAAACTTGAATCCTACTTCTTTTAATTTATCTAAGAAGATAGCTGTTTCAAGATTACCAACAGTCTTATAAATATTGCCGATGATTTCAATAATTTTTTTCTTCTTGAGCAAATCATTGATGTACGGCATTCCTTCAGGAACGATTTCATTGAATATAACTCTACCTGTGGTAGTGTCAATAATTTTTCCTTTAATTCTTACTTTTATCTGTGCGTGAAGTCCTAATTTTTTCGATTCATATGCCATCTTTACTTCCATCGGTGAAGAGAACATTTTTCCATGACCAACATCATCAGCTAATTCTTTTGTCAGATAGTAAGCGCCTAAAATTAATTCCTGGTTAGGAATACATGTAGGGTTACCGTGCTGAGGTGAAAGAATATTGTGTGATGAAAGCATTAAGATAGATGCTTCCAATTGTGCTTCTGATGAAAGAGGTACGTGAACTGCCATCTGATCACCGTCAAAGTCAGCATTGAATGCAATACAAACAAACGGATGAAGTCTGATAGCTTTACCTTCAACAAGTACGGGCTGGAAAGCCTGTATAGAAAGTCTGTGAAGGGTTGGAGCTCTGTTCAATAATACAGGATGTCCGTCGATAACATTTTCAAGGATGTCCCATACTTCCGGTGTTCTTTTATCGATTAACTTCTTTGCGCTTTTTACTGTCTTTACATAGTCTCTGTCAATAAGTCTTCTGATAACGAACGGCTTGAATAACTCCAATGCCATATCTTTTGGAAGACCGCACTGATGAAGTTTCAATTCAGGACCAACAACGATAACCGAACGACCTGAATAGTCAACACGTTTACCTAGTAAGTTTTGTCTGAATCTTCCTTGCTTTCCTTTTAATATATCCGATAAAGATTTTAATGCTCTATTCTCAGATTTTACTGCAGTCACTCTTCTTGAGTTATCAAGTAAGGCGTCAACAGCTTCCTGAAGCATTCTCTTTTCATTTCTTAAAATTACTTCCGGAGCTTTAATATCCAGAAGTCTTTTTAATCTGTTGTTTCTGATTATAACTCTTCTGTATAAATCGTTAAGGTCTGAAGTAGCAAATCTACCGCCTTCTAACGGAACCAATGGACGAAGTTCCGGTGGAATCACAGGGATAACGTCAAGAACCATCCATTCAGGTCTGTTAGGCTTTGCATTTTCTTTCGGTCTGAAAGCTTCAAGCACTCTTAATCTTTTTATATTTTCAGCTTTCTTCAAAGCTGAAGGGTCTTCTTTTAATTCTTGTCTTAAACGTGAAATATCTTCAATGATATTTACTCTTCTCAACAATTCTTTAATTGCATCACCGCCCTGACCGTAAACAAATTTCTTAGGATTATCATCATCTAAATTTCTTTCTTCATCTGTCAGTTTATCCAAAGCATCGTTCAACTCTTCTTCACTTATCAGCTGCTGCTTTTTAAAGCCGGTGTTTCCGACGTTAATAACAACGTAGCTTTCATAGTAAATGATTCTTTCAAGGTCTTTCGATGAAAGCCCGAGAACGTGACCGATCTTTGACGGAAGTGAACGGAAGAACCAGATATGAACTACAGGAACGCACAATGTAATGTGTCCCATTCTTTCTCTTCTTACGCTCTTAAGATTTACTTCAACACCGCATCTATCGCAGACTATACCTTTGTATCTGATGCCTTTGTATTTTCCGCAGTGACATTCCCAGTCCCTTACAGGACCGAAGATTTTCTCACAGAACAAACCGTCTTTGTCCGGTTTGAAAGTTCTGTAGTTAATTGTTTCCGGTTTTAATACTTCACCAAATGATTTAGAAATTATAGCATCGGTAGAGGATAAATTGATTGAGATTTTGGTAAATCTTTTTCTTTTGAATTCCGGTTTAAAAGCCATTTTATAGTTACCTCTTTTTAAATTTTGTTTGACGAAGCAGACACATTATCTGCTGAATTTAACTACTATTCCGGTACGATATCTAAGCATAATCCCTGTAACTCTTTCATCAATACATTGAAGGATTCCGGAACACCTGCTTCTGGTAAGTTATCCCCTTTAATGATTGCTTCATATACTCTGCTTCTTCCGTTAACATCATCGGATTTATATGTGAGCATTTCCTGTAATACGTGTGATGCGCCGTATCCTTGTAATGCCCAGCACTCCATCTCTCCGAATCTCTGACCGCCGAACTGTGCTTTACCGCCAAGTGGCTGCTGAGTAATAAGTGAGTATGGCCCGATAGACCTTGCGTGAATCTTATCATCTACTAAGTGAGAAAGCTTCAGCATATAAATTTGTCCGCATGTAACTTCCTGGTCAAATCTTTCGCCTGTTCTTCCGTCGTATAAATATGTTCTTGAGTTGGCTGAAAGTCCTGCCTTCACCAATATTTCCTGAATCTGTTCTACTGATGCACCGTCAAAAATAGGAGTAGCGAATTTCACACCCATTAATTTTGCTGCCCAGCCTAAAGCTGTTTCATAAAGCTGGCCAAGATTCATTCTCGATGGAACACCAAGCGGATTCAATACGATATCTACAGGTGTGCCGTCAGGTAAGAATGGCATATCTTCCGGCGGTACGATTTTAGATACAACACCTTTATTACCGTGTCGTCCTGCCATCTTATCACCTACTGATAATTTTCTTTTCTTGGCAACATATACTTTAGCAAGTTTAACTACACCTGTTGGCAATTCATCGCCCAGTGTAACTTTCACTTTTAATCTCTTATATCTTTCTTCTATCTCGTTGAACTTGTATGTGTAGTTCTTGTAGATATCAGGAATAAGAGCCGCTGCTTTTTTATTAGATGTCCATTCGTTATCATAATCAAAATTATTTACATCGAATCCTTTATTATCAACTAAGTCAACAAATGTATCTCTCTTGAAGCTGTAACCGGCTTTGAAAATTACATTGCCTTTTTTATCTCTTACAGTTGATGCTTCTTTATCTTCAAGTAAGATTCCGAGTTTTTCAGCATACTTTACATTCAGGTCTTTTATTTCTTTCTTTCTGTCCGCTTCATATTTATCAATTTTCTTTTTCTCTTCGCGTTTGCTTTCTGTATCTCTTGTCTTTCTTGAGAATAATTTTTTATTGATAACTATTCCTTTTAATCCCGGAGTAGCTTTCAATGATGCATCTTTTACGTCACCTGCTTTATCACCGAAGATAGCTCTTAAAAGTTTTTCTTCAGGTGTCGGTTCGGTTTCACCTTTTGGTGTTACTTTACCGATAAGGATGTCGCCTTCTTTTACTTCTGCGCCGATTCTTACAATACCGTTTTCATCAAGGTCTTTTGTTGCTTCTTCACTTACGTTCGGAATTTCCTTTGTAAGTTCTTCTTCACCTCTTTTTGTATCTCTTACTTCTAATGAGAATTCTTCGATGTGAATAGAAGTGTAAATATCTTCAGATACCACTTTTTCACTGATAACAATAGCATCTTCGAAGTTGTAACCGTTCCATGGCATAAATGCTACAAGAACGTTTCTTCCAAGCGCAAGCTCACCGTGCTGTGTTGATGAACCGTCAGCTAAGATATCGCCTTTTTTAACCTTCTGACCTTCAAATACTCTTGGTCTCTGGTTAATAGATGTATCCTGGTTTGTTCTTAAGAATTTAACCAATTGGTGCTCAACAACTCTTTTATCATCAAAGCTTAATAAATTTTCTTCACTGTCTTCTCTAATGTTATACCTTACTATTATTCTGTCGCCTGTTACTGATTCAACAACGCCGTCTGCTTCTGCAGTTATCATTGTTCTTGAATCTCTTGCGACTATCTCTTCGAATCCTGTTCCTACTAACGGTGCTTCAGGTCTGAGCAAAGGCACAGCTTGACGCTGCATATTACTGCCCATCAGCGCTCTGTTAGCATCATCATGCTCTAAGAATGGAATCAATGCTGCTGCAGCAGAAACGATCTGATTTGTAGCAACATCCATATAGTCAACTTCTTCAGGTTTTAATACCGGGAAGTCGCCTTTATTTCTTGATTTCACTTTAGCGTTTACGAAGTCACCATTGCTTTTTACTCCTTCATTAGCCTGAGCAATTTTATACATATCTTCTTTTTCAGCAGATAGATATTCGATCTCAGTTGTTACTTTTGAATTTGTAACTTTTCTGTATGGTGTTTCGATGAAGCCAAGCTCATTTACTCTTGAGTGAATACACAATGAGGAGATAAGACCGATGTTCGGACCTTCCGGTGTTTCAATCGGGCAAAGTCTGCCGTAATGTGTATAGTGAACGTCACGAACTTCAAAGCCTGCTCTTTCTCTCGAAAGACCGCCCGGTCCAAGAGCACTGATTCTTCTCTTATGGGTCATTTCCGATAACGGATTTGTCTGATCCATAAACTGAGAAAGCTGCGATGTTCCGAAGAACGATGCAAGCGCGCTTGTAATAGGACGTGAGCTTATCAGTTTCGAAGGAGTTAAATTCTCTTCGTCGTGAATGCTCATTTTGTCTCTGATAGTTCTTCCCATTCTTGAAAGACCGAGTGCGAACTGTGATGCTAACTGCTCAGCAACTGTTCTTACTCTTCTGTTTCCAAGATGGTCGATATCATCCACTTCTTTTCTGTTATCAACTAAGTCTCTTATGTATTCAATAATTGAAACTATGTCTTCTTTTGTAAGGATCGTAATATGGTCATCAATATTTAAACCGAGTTTGTAATTTATTTTGTATCGTCCTACATTTCCTAAATCATATTTCTTCGGATTGAAGAATAATTTTTCAATGTAAGATTTTGCACTTTCAGCTTCGCTTTCAGACATAGATACGTCTGATTTTCTTCTTCTTCCTTCAGGTTTATCTTCATCAACAACTTTTTCTACTAAGCTGTCGCTTTCCTCATCATCGCTGATAATGGTATTATATATAATTTTTTCACCCTCTGTAGGCTCTGCCTTTAAGAGAGGAATATTTTTTAATTTTGAATGAACAATTAAATTTAAATGGTCTTCATTTAATTTAGTGTTCGCCGGGATTCCTAAATCGTCACCTGTATTTTTATCGATCACATTCTCCAATACAATTCTATCCATGTAGTCTGCATAGTTTGCATCGGTTATATTTGCATATTCAACTAAGTTGAAAAGTTCAAGCATTTTTGAATGCTCGTTTAATCCGAGGGCTTTTAATAAAGTCGAGAAATAGAATTTCTTTTTCCTATCGATGTATGCAAACAATAAGTCATTGATATCAGTTGTAAATTCAACCCATGAACCTTTGTAAGGAATTACCCTTGCAGAATATAATTTTGTTCCGTTCGCATGGACAGATTCACTGAATACTACACCCGGTGATCTGTGAAGCTGGCTGACGATAACACGCTCAGCTCCGTTAATAATAAACGAACCTCTGTGAGTCATATACGGCAAATTACCGAGGTAAACTTCCTGCTCGATAAAATAAGTATAATCTTTTGCAGAAGCTGTCGGCTTGGTCGAGAGACGCAGTTTTGCTTTAACAGGAACTGCATAGGTTAACCCCTGCTCCTGACACTCTATCATATTATATGGCGGTTTCTCGATATTGTACTCGATAAACTCCAATAATGCTGTCTCACGTGAATCAGAAACCGGAAAATTATCCTCGAATACTTTCTGAAGCCCGACTGATTTTCTTCGGCTGACAGGTACATCTTCCTGAAGAAAATCTTTGTATGACTGCACCTGAACATTCAAAAGATCCGGCGGATCGCTTTGAAGGTCCATTTTTGAAAATGTTAATCTGTTGTTCTTATGATTTAAAGGTCTGACGTTGAGATCTTTATAATCCATCTGGTTTTTTCCTCCGGATATAATTAGCAAATAATCCCGGCATGGTATTTACCGGGATTACTTGTGTTTAAATTTTTATTGTGAATGAACTAAAAAATTAAGTGGAACTAAATTATTTAATTTCTACTTTAGCACCGGCTGCTTCTAATTCAGCTTTTAATTTTTCAGCATCTGCTTTAGAGATGTTTTCTTTAACAGGTTTTGGAGCACTTTCAACTAAAGCTTTTGCTTCTGTTAAGCCTAAGCCTGAAGCATTTTTAACTGCTTTAATTACGTTGATTTTTTGTGCACCTGCTTCAACTAACATTACTGTGAATTCGGTTTGTTCTTCAGCTGCTGCTGCAGGAGCACCTGCTGCAGGACCTGCCATCATCATAGGAGCTGCTGCGGTCACGCCGAATTTTTCTTCTAATGCTTTTTTAAGTTCTGAAGCTTCTAAAAGTGTTAAAGCTTCAATTTTTTCTACTAATTCTGCTACTTTAGACATTTTATTTTTATTCTTTAAATTTTAAAATTGGTTGTGCGTTTTATTTTTCAATAATTCGCTGGATAAAACTTAAGCTGCTTTTTTCTTCGCTGCTTCTTCAATAACGCTTGCAAGATCTCTCATTACTGCATTGATAGAACCGACTATACCTGATACAGGAGCATCTAAGCTGCTAAGTATCGCGGAAATAAGTTCAGGTTTGCTTTGCAATGCTGCAATTTGATTCAATGAATTATCACCATAGATCTCATTCTCAATTACTGCGAGTTTAAGTCTTGGCTTTTCAATTTTATCAAAATGCTTTTTAAGAATTTTCGCCGGTTCAACAGGATCAGCTCCGGCAAATATAATACCGGTAGTTCCTTTTAAAGACGGTGAAATTTTTTCTTTATGAGAGGAATACTTCTGCGAGTCGGTTAGAGCTCTGTTTACAAGTGTATTCTTTACAACTTTGTAGATGATACCGGATTTTTTGAAATCTTTGCGAAGCAAGTTAACCTGCTCAACCGTTATTCCGGCAAAGTCAGTTAAATATATCGCAGAAGAGTTATCCAACATCTCAAGAATCTCACCTTGTAACTCGGCTTTTTGATCTCTATTCATTCTCTCTTTTGGTGTTTTAAGATTTTTTTAAATGTAGAAGCATTTAAAAAGGTAAAATAAGCTAATCTCCTCACAAAGAGATTAACTGAGTGCGTAAACTTTTATTTTGTATTATTTGTACAAATAAAGCAGCCCGATAAAAAAACGATTTTTATCGGGTGCATAAATTTTTCGGTATTGTTAACTTTATTAGAAATGTTAAACTATAAAATTAAGCTGCAACTTTCATTTCATTCAAAGCTCTGTCAACTTTTACGCCGGGACCCATTGTTGAAGAGACAGTAATGCTCTTAATATAGGTGCCTTTTGCAGCTGACGGCTTTAATTTGATAATTGTATTTAAGAAAGTTACGATGTTTTCCTTTAATTTGTTATTATCGAATGATAATTTTCCGATAATTGAGTGTACGATTCCTGTTTTATCTACTCTAAAATCAATCTTACCAGCTTTTACTTCTTTTACAGCGGTAGCAACATCCATTGTAACAGTTCCGCTCTTAGGATTCGGCATTAAGCCTCTTGGCCCTAAAATCTTAGCAATCTTTCCGAGTTCCATCATTGAGTCAGGTGTAGAAATAATTACGTCCACATCTGTCCATCCTTCAGCGATTTTCTTTAAATAGTCATCAAAACCGTAAAAATCAGCTCCTGCATTCTTTGCATCTTCCTGTTTATCCGGGCTCTTTGCAATTACTAACACTCTTACACTTTTTCCCGTTCCATTTGGAAGAGAAACCGTGCCTCTTACAACCTGATCAGCATGTTTTGGGTCAACACCTAATCTTACTGCAATATCAACTGATTCGTCGAACTTTGCAGATTTTGCTTTTTTTAATAATTCAACAGCTTCGGCGATACCATATTCTTTGGATACGTCTATCTTTGAATTTTCTTTTTGTCTTTTTGTAAGTTTCATTTGTTTTTCGGTTTTTTAAAATTAACCTTCCACAGTTATACCCATACTACGGGCAGTACCTTTTACAAGGTTTATAGCCGACTCAATTGTGGTAGCATTGAAATCAGGCATTTTTGTTTCTGCTATTTCGGTTACTTGTGCTAACGTAACTTTCGCAACTTTATTTTTATTCGGAACTCCTGAACCTTTTTCAATTCCTGCTGCTTTAAGTAGCAAGGTTGCTGCCGGAGGAGTCTTTGTTATAAATGTAAACGATTTATCCGAGAATACTGTTATTACTACCGGAATTATTAATCCTTTTTTATCCTGGGTTCTTGCATTAAACTGTTTGCAAAATTCCATACCGTTCACACCTCTTTGACCAAGTGCAGGACCAACGGGAGGAGCCATTGTTGCGCCGCCTGCCGGAATTTGTAATTTAACGAAACCTGTTATTTTTTTTGCCATGTTATTATATTATTAATCTCTTTTATTCTCTTTCAATTTGAGTAAGTTCAAGCTCAATCGGAGTTTTTCTTCCGAATATACTTACCATAACTTTGACCTTCATTTTCTCAGGATTTATCTCCAGGATATTTCCGTTGAAATTATTGAACGGTCCGCTTGTTACTTTAACAGCATCACCAACATTAAAGTTAATGTCGATTTTCTCCGTTGTGCTTTCTTCAGAAAGCAATGCCTGAATTCTTTTTACTTCAGCGCCGCTTAATGGAATTGCTTCAAGCTTCTTACCTTTTTTAACGCCTACCATGTTAATAATTGACGGAGTCTTAGCAATAAAATCTCTGATGTTATCATTCAAATCTGCATTTATAAGGATATAACCGGGAAGAAAATTTTTAAGCTTAATTTTTTTCTTTCCGTTCTTTACTTCATATACTTTTTCGTAAGGAATTACTACGTGCTTTATTCTTTCTTCTAATCCTTCTGCTCTAATTTCGTTCTCAAGATAAAGTTTTACTTTATTCTCATGACCCGAAACAATTCTTACAGCATACCATTTATATGGGCTGTTAGCATCGTCTTCGATAAGCGCAGGAGTTTCAGCAGTCTCGTCTTTTTGTTCTTCGATATTTACGTTTTCTTCTGTCATTATTGTGCAGGAGTACTAAAAATTAATGATAAACCTTTGCTGATAGCCTGGTCAATTCCCCATACGAATACAGCAGAAATAACCATCGTTACCAACACAATTATTGTTGAACCTCTCAGCTCTGATTTTTTTGGCCAGGAAACTTTTTTCATTTCCTTTACCATGTCTTCGAAAAAACCTACAATTTTTTCTTTCATTTTCGTTATCTAGTTTTTATTGCTAGTTTGTTAGACCGGGCACGGGAGGAGGGACTCGAACCCCCAACCAACGGTTTTGGAGACCGCTACTCTACCAATTGAGCTACACCCGTATAAAATTACTTGGTTTCTTTGTGAAGGATGTGCTGCTTAGTCCACTTGCAATACTTCTTCATTTCAAGTCTTTCTTTCGTGTTGTTTCTGTTTTTAGTTGTAACGTAAACTGATTTTCCTTTATTAGGACCTTCAGCGCTTACCAACTTAATTTTTATTCTTGCACCTTCTTTTGCCATGATGAATTAATTGTTATCTTTTTTCTAAACCTCTCTTGAGTGTAATTGGAGGGAGTAGTGTATTAAAAACTTTTTTGAGCTGATGACCGGGATTGAACCGGTGACCTCTTCCTTACCAAGGAAGTGCTCTACCAACTGAGCTACATCAGCGTGTTAACTTAAAACTTTTCTTGAGAGGGTTTTGCTCAAGTTAAACTCGTAGAACAGAATGAATAATTAAATTCAATCAGGATTTTTCTCGCTCTGAGTATTTGGAGCGGGAGACGAGACTCGAACTCGCGACCAACAGCTTGGAAGGCTGTGACTCTACCAACTGAGTTACTCCCGCGTTTTAAAACTTTTTATTAAAGAACTTTTTTCCTTTTTTACCAATGAAAATTGTGGGTAGGGAAGGATTCGAACCTCCGAAGACCTAAGTCGACAGATTTACAGTCTGTTGCGTTTGACCGCTTCGCTACCTACCCAAACTTTTTGGACGTATTTTTGGCAAAACTTTAAAATAGGAAGAATCTGAAAATTAATCAATACAATTCTTTGTATTTATTGATGATTTCATTAAGTTCAGGAAAGGTAACTCATTACTATAATTTTACAATACTTAATCTTTAAATGCAAGTCTATCTTTATAGTTTAAGCTTCAAATTCAGAACACTATCTGCTTTTTCTTTCTGCGTTTTTAAATATCTAAGTCTTTGCATCATAGTTTCCTTATCAGTTGGAAACCCTGAATCACTGCCTGCTTCCCTGCTCACCTGCTCAAAATACTGCATTGAATAATCCTCACCTTCATCACCGACATTCAAATATCCTTTATCTGTGCAGATAAAATTAACCAGCTCGCCCGTCTTGTATTTTTTACCGTCATTTACTTTTACAACCAGCATCTTCTCGGGATTAACTGTTTTTATTGAATACAAATCAGGTTTTATCATCTCATTCACTATTCCAAAAATATCTGTCTGGCTTTTATTTGCATTTCCTCCTGAGTATTTCAACTTATCCATGGTCTCATCTATTTCTTTATCAATACTTTTCAGTTTTCCAAGGAATGAAATTTTTTTATTTAATATTCCGATATTATCCTTCACTACATTAAATTCCTTCATAAATGTCTCCCCAGGAAAATAATCTATCAGCTTAAGAGCATTATCAAGCTCATCTTTTGCTTCAGTGAATTTTCCCTGAGAATTCAGTTTCTTCGACATAGCAATTTTGCTCCCAAGTTCGCTTTCAGCATTATCATAAATATTTTTATAAAGGTCTTCGACCGATTTAGAATCCTTCACCTGAGAAATTTTACCGTAATATCTTAGCGCATTTCTCCAGTCAGTGTCTAAAATTTTTGTAGCTAATGCATATGAGAGTAAATTAACTTTTTCGACTGCCTTATCATATAAATGTCCTTCCCTGTTTTTCTGAGCAAATTTTTCATAACGCTCTATTGCCACTTCCATTGATCGAATATCGTTGAATGATTCGTTCTTTTGTATTTCAGCAAACTCCCTGTCATCTTCAAGATAATAAAAATAATAAAAAGCAAAGCCGCAGGCGCTAAAAATCAAGAGGAGTAAAAATGTTATTATTGACTTACGAATAGCAGCGCTTCTTCTCTGCTCTGGGATTTTCTGGCTCAAAATTTCAAGCTTAGTATTTACAACGTTTTTTTCATCTTCATCACAATATTGTAGTGAATTCTTATAAAAAACTTCAGCACTCCCATAATCTTTATCAAACATTGCATTATCACCGCCTTCAAGCAGCTTATGCTTATTGTTTATGAGCGATACTGCTTTATTATATAAAACTTTAAGCTCAGTGCTTGAATCATCCGTTCTTAGATACTTTCTTGCAATTGTTAACGCTTCAGCATATTTATTCTGATTAATTAAAAACTCTACATTTATTAAAGTATCCCTGATATTAATCTCATAGGAGTGTGCTGCTTTATGATTGCATCCGTAAACGGCGCATCCGTTGTTTTCAAACCAGCAATCTTTATGATAGGGCGAATTACACGAAGGGCAGAAAAATAATTCATCTGCATTCTTGACAGGTGTCTGGCAATATGAGCAAACTTCTTTTACCAATTATATATTGAAAGATTTTTTGTTTTAGATATTAATTTTATGAAAGAACATAAAATCAAATGCCTTGTACAGAAGTAGAACACCAAGAAATATTAAAAAAATCCCTGTAAACAGATTTAATTTATTTAGTGTAGCGGGTTTTATTTTATGAGAGTTTGTAGAAACAAATCTTCCTAACAGATAGAACCAACCGGTAGTTCCGGCAAGAACTCCGATTGCAAACAACAATCCCGAAACAAATGAATCGTCAATAACTCCGAATCCTTTTAAATAACCGACAATTGCAAACCATGAAGCAGGAAGCGTAACAGATGAAAGACAAAGTAAAACTCCGGCTATGAAATCAGCAAACAGACCTGTTCTTTGTTCTTCAAGTTTTTTAGTGTGGAGAATTTTATTTAGTCCGTGTTCAGTTCTGTGCAGTCTTTCTTCTGCTTGTTTAGAGCGTTTGGATATTTCTTCCGAGGAACCGACTTCCATTGCTCCTGCAATATCCACATTCTTAGTGCGCATTATCTTTATGCCGTAGATAAGCACAACAGCGCATCCTAACAGAGTTAAGGCAACACTGAAAATCCGCTGGTTATCAATAAAGAAATTATCAACTGCATCAGGAAGAAAATTGGTAAGAATGGTAACTCCGCCGTAGGCAATTAAGATATATATCATATCCATAAATCCGGCTCCGGCACCGATTGCAACAGCGCCTCTGACGTCTTTTTTAAGTCCGCGTTCAAGAATTGCAAAGTAGGTAGGACCTAAAGGCGGTATCGATATTATGAAACCCGTAATTAATCCGGCAAGTAAGCTTAGAATCAAAAAATATGTATTTTATTTTACAGATTTCAAGTTACCTATTGAGGCTTTGATATTCAATGAAAACTGTTTCAATGAATTTAACCGAATTAATACAAGGAGTCCAAAGCTCCAGAGTTCTAAGTAATTCAAACCGGCATGTAATCGAAAATATTATTGAAAAGAATTTTACAAAAGATAATGAAGAATTTATAAAAGAAGTTGAGAAGAAAAGATTTTCAGAGATGGTAAAGCTTTACATACAAATTTTAGAAACAAATAAGTGTTACAAGTACTTCAACACCTCATAACTCATAACTCATAACTGTAAGTTTGGTAATCTTCCTCTTCCCTTTACGCGTATTATTGGGAAGAGGAAAAAAAGATTGTTTGTTTGATGCACAATTATATTAAATCCAGTTTACTAAAACTTCCTCCCAATATTTTCTTATCATTAACATTCAGCCACTTTTTCAGGATCTCTGCATAAATATTCCTGAAGTCGATTTCATATTTAAGGTCGCCGTTATCTAAGTTTGTTAAGTCGGGAGCAGCATTATAAAATCCCGGTTTCTTCAGATTTCCGTTTATAACAAAAATATTGTTCGCTGTTCCATGGTCTGTCCCTCCGCTTGCATTCTGTTTAACTCTCCTGCCAAACTCAGAGAATGTCATTATTAACACGTCGTTCAGCTTATCGTTGCCTTTAAGATCTTCAGTGAAAGAGTACAATCCTTCCGATAACTGCTCAAGAAGATTTTCCTGTTTGCCCGTTTGATTTATATGCGTATCGAATCCTCCCAGCGAAACATAAAATACCTGCGTATCTATTCCTGATACAATCAGCTCGGCAATAGTTTTTAGGTTAGAGGCGAATTGGCCTTTAGGATATTCTAATTTTGATTTATAAATTTTTGAAGTCTTGTAAACATATTCAGCGCTGCTTGTTGCTTCCACAATTGTTTTATACAGATAAGCTACGTTTTCATCGTCATGTTTATTTTTATTTGCACCTGCAACGTCTCCGAAATATTTTTCAGATGTATTAATAAAAAAACGTTCAGGATTTTCAACGGCTATTCCATTATACTTCTCCCCTTTTAAAGCTAAGCTTAGTGTATCACTCACTTCAATTGCATTGTAGGGATTTTTACAGTCCGGACATTCAGAATCCAAATATCTACCTATCCATCCTGAAGTAGTATACTTATCTGAATCAGATGCGCTCTGCCATATATCCATGCTGCGGAAGTGAGAGCGGTCAGGATTAGGATAACCGACATTATTTATTATCGATAAGTGACCACTCTCATACAATGATTTAAACTTCGGCATTGCAGGATTAAATCCCAGCTCATCGGTAATTTTCAAAACATCTTTCTCTTTTATTGCTATGGAATTTCTAGAGGAGTAATATATATCATTCTTGAATGGAATAACCGTATTCAGTCCGTCGTTGCCGCCGGAAAGCTGCACTATCACTAGCTTCTTCGCTCCGCTTGCAGTGAACTTATCCATTATTTCCTTTGCCTGCAGCGGCTTGATGAAACTTGGAATCATCATAGATGCCGATGCCAGCGCGGAAAACTTAAAAAAATCTCTTCTTGTTACTTTAGCCATATGCGTGGGGTTAATTATTTTTAACAGAGCTGATATTCAGGCAATGACATCAGCCTCATTATCAGACTCTCAATAAAATTTTCTTTTGATGAAATATCGGAATAAGTTAAAGCAAGTTTTTTGGTATTTGTGTTAATATCTTTTTGCAAAACGAATTCAGATAAATTATTGACAAGCTCTTCCTTATCATATTTACCGTAGGTAGTAAAGTAATCATTCAGATTTATATTCGTCCTTACCTGCTTGAAATACTTCCTCTCATTGTTATCATTCTTACTCTTCTTTTGCTTCTGCATGTTTGCACCTTCATCCTTCATACTAACTTCATCCATATTCTTTTCATCGGGCACATCTTTATATGAGAATTCAAGCTCTGAAGATTTAAACAGCACTTCAGGCAGCTTCATCCGGAACATCAGCGATGACGTATCTATCCAGTTTTTTCCCCCGGGCCAGCCCGCCACATTAGGCGGGTTCAACAGCACCTGGCCCATAGACTTTTCCATAAACACAATCGGTAAATCGTTTTCGAATTTTACATTAAAAACTCTCATCATTCCCGAAATCAATTCCGTGGGGGATTTTATCTTCGCTCCTATATTTTTCTCGTCGTAAAACCAGTCAGATGTGAAAATGTTTTTCATAAGTTTTTCTATGTCATAGCCTGAATCATAAAATTCACCTGCTAACTTATTCACAACTTCCTTATCTGTTTCGTTCTCGTTTACAAAAAATCTGTAAATCTTATTTGTTATGAACTCTGCCGTTTTTTTATTTTCAAGTATCATTTTTACTATATCTTCGCCGGAAAAATTTCCTGTCTTACCCATGAAATTTTTCTCACCGTCATCATGCTGCCTTTCTCTGAATACAAACTCCCCTTCTTCATTAAATCCCCAGCCGGTAAATGCCCTTGCAGAATTTTTTATATCATCTTCAGTATAATTTCCTCTTCCCAGTGTAAACAGCTCCATAAGTTCGCGGGCAAAATTTTCATTCGGACTTTTTTTTCTGTTCTGCTGGTTATTCAGATACTGAAGCATTGCCGGGTCTTTAGATACTGCCATTAATAAATCGCCAAACTTTCCCAGCGCGTATTTTCTTAATGTATTATTTTGGTTCTGGTTGAACATTGGAACAGGACTCTTACACGCAAAGTGTCCGTGCCAGAATAATGTCATCTTCTCTCTAAGCTGCGCATTATCTGTGGCAAGTTTATTTATCCATTTCACATTCAGCTTTATAATATCCTGACGGAACTCCTTCTGTATTTTTTTCTTTTCTTCCTGCGAAAGTTTCTCTCTTGCTTCCTTCTTCATTTTGTAACTTCCTGCATATTCACCGTATTCTATAGAGAGGTCAGTGTGATTTTTTGAGGAAGTAAAAATATTATTTACAATTTCTTTAAGAGATTTGTTCTCAATTTTATTTAATTCAGATATAGTTATTCCAAATCCTGCCCTGTGATATAAATGCTGTATTTTTCTCTGTTGTGTGGGGTTCATATTTAGCAATTTAAAAGTAAGACAGAGTTTTTATGATTTGGTTTAATAGAAAAAAATTCTCTGTTTACTTTCAAAAGAAATTCACTAAATTTAAATATGCTAACAAGAAAAAATAATATTATTTTTTTAAGTTTTATTCTTTGCAGCACCCTCCTGCTTTTTACATTCTGCCAATATCAGCCCTCACATAAAAAACCGGAGCCTAAAAAGAAAAATCTTTACGGAGTAAGAGATAAGACCGTTGAAGTCGATCTTGAAAAAGGTGACAAAAGATTCTGCATCACTTACGAAGGGAATGAAATGGATCTGGATCTGAAAGATAACTCAGGCAAAAGATGTGAGCTTGCAGTGAATGATTTGTTTATAACTTATCCCGGTGAAAAGATCACCGAGATAAAAAATTCAGGTAAATATTTTTTAGACGTGAAAGCCCCGGGATTCTGGCAGGTAACTATAATAGATAATAATTAACAGTTCAGTTGACCCTCTATTGTTATCTTAGCATTGCTTATAACTTCCAGCGAATTATCATCTAAAATTTTTAATTTTAAATAACCGCCGCGCCTTGATAGTTGATAAGCAGATAACTCTTTTTTACCAAGTATATCGCTCCAATATTTTGCTAATACAGAATGCGCCGAACCGGTCACTGGGTCTTCATTTATTCCCACTACAGGCGCAAAGAAACGCGAATAAAAATCATAGCCTTTATCTTTTGAAGGGGCTGTAACGCAGACTCCTCTGAACTCTGCAGATGCAGCTTTTAATGTGTTAAAATCCGGACTGATGCTTTGCAATGTTTCCTTATCTCTTACTCTTACAATTAAATCCTGATTATCATTACAGTACTTTACATCTTCATACGAAGAAATTTGCAGCCCATCTAAAATTTTATCCGATGAGAAGGGGATATTTTCAAATATAGGAAATATCATCCGCAATTTGTCTCCGTGCTTCGATGCTGAAAGATTTAAACCATGATGAGTTGTGAACTCAACGGTCTCATAATTATTTTTTTCAAACAATACTTTCGCTGAGGCAACAGTTGCATGTCCGCAGAAAGCGATTTCAACCAGTGGAGAAAAATACCTGATATAAAATTTATTCCCTCCGGAGTTTTCCTTCACAATAAAAGCTGTTTCTGCTGCATTTACTTCCATTGCAATATTTTGCATCAGCTCTTCTGAAATTTTTTCATCCAATAAACAAACCCCAGCCGGATTTCCCTTGAAAGCTTCATCCGTAAATGCATCAACCAAAAATATTTTTATCTTCATACTTTATACTTTATTAACTTCAGTAAAAAATTCTTCCAATAATTTTAAATCCAGATCTCCGTTAGGTCTCAGTCCGCTGCATAAGTCAACTCCGAACGGCTGCACTTCTTCAATTGCCTGACGAACATTTGAAGGATTCAATCCCCCTGCTAAAAATAATGGCACTCTGGATTGCTCAACAATCTTTCTGCTCAGCTGCCAGTCATGCTTTCTTCCCGTTCCGCCCAGCTCTTTCACTGCCTTGTTAGGATTGCCGCTATCGAGTAACAGCCCGTCGACCTGCTCTGAAATTCTCACAGCCTCATCAACAAAGCTTTCATCTATCACATGTATTACCTGCACAATTTTTACTGCAGGAAGTCTCTCCTTCAGCTCTTTATAATTTTCTCCGCTTAATGCATCAACGATCTGAATCGTATTTGTGTTAACTCTTCTATGATGGGCGACTATCTCATCTACATTTGTTTCGCATGTTAAAAGAAAAGTTGCTATTGGCGGCGGAGTGTTTTCAGCAATGATTTTTATTTCTTCATCGGTTATCGGTCCGGGACCGCTGGGCATTCTGCCTACAAGTCCTATTGCCGATGCTCCGTATGCAATAGCATTTTTTGCTTCTTCAATATTTTTTATGCAGCAGATTTTTACTCTTGTCATGGATTTTCCTGGATGTTTTGAGCTGAATTAAATTAAATCATAAATAAAAAATATTATATGTATTTTAAAATCTATTAAAGTAATGAGAAAGAAACTTCCCCCATTTTTCGGATGCAATATGTACGAACTCGCAAGTGTAGATGATTCTGCTTCAGAGCTTATGCTGCGCGATGCTAAGGCATACGGATTTGATACCGTAAGGTTCTGGTGTTTTTATCCTACTTCGGAAGAAAAGCTTCAGTTCTTGATTTCGTGCGCTAAAAAATATTCGCTTAAGCTTATACCTGTACTTGCGGACAGATGGAATTACAACCAGAAGTTTGAAATCAATTCAGCATGGTATAATGACGGATATAAGCATGAGTACCTGCCTTATGTGGTAAACTTAACAGAACGTTTTAAGAACTGTGATGAGATTTTAATCTGGGAATTAATAAACGAGCCTGAAACGAAAAAATTTGAATACCTTTATAATTTTGTATCAGATGTAACTAAAAAGATAAAAGAAGTAAATAAAAATCATCTTATTTCCATTGGTTCAATCGGCGGTATCGGAGATAAATTCGGAAGCCACTTCTCAAGATTTAATTCCTCTTTATTTGAAAGACTATATTCTATAAAAGGACTGGATGTAGTTTCCATTCACGATTACAGTTACGATGCAACTCTGCTTGATAGAATTGAAATACATTTTCACTTTAAAGGGAAACCAGGCGCTGCTAAATTTTTTAACTCGCTTAATAAACCTATCGTATGGATAAAAGGACTTTGGGATTACTTTTGTCTGCAAAATTTTAACAGAATAATTTCAAATCCTGTAAGTCTCAGATGGCTTTGGCGACAATATATAAAGAAAAATATTGAGATCGCCTATTCACTGAATAAACAAATTTACATAGGCGAAATCGGTTACAAAAGCTATAACGGTAACTTCCGAAAAAACCTAATAAAGCACGACAGGATAAGATATTTTAATGAAGGAGTCAGCGGTTATCTGCTATGGTCATTTGAAGCGCAGGGAAAATCGAAGGACGGACATGGATACGGCTTTGGAAATCATTAGATTCGGGCATAAAAAAATCCCGAAGAGAACCTCAACGGGATTTTATCAGCAGAGAGAGAGGGATTCGAACCCCCGGATACCGAAGCATCAACGGTTTTCAAGACCGCCGCTTTCAACCACTCAGCCATCTCTCTCTAAACGATTTGTAAATTAACAAATTCTGAATATAAATTCAGGGGAAATTTTAATCACTTTTTAATTTCAATCACAGATTTTTATGATTTCAAATGATTCTTACTGATTTTTCTATTCTTATCATATTAAATCAGTGCAATCAGTGATTAAAGTTTTTTATATTTCACACCCTTCACTTCATCTTTAAAATCTTCAAGCTTATATTGCCCTATTCGTGTTCTCTGCAAAGTTTTTAGGTAACCGCCGACACCAAGCTCCCGTCCAATATCATCGGCAAGTGTTCTTATATAAGTCCCTTTACTGCAGCTTATATTAAAAAATAATTCCGTCTCTGATAGGCGTTTCAAATGAAGCTCACTTACATTAACGTATCTTATCTTTCTCTCAATTACTTCTCCTTTACGGGCAAGCTTGTACAGAGGTTTTCCTTTATGTTTTACTGCTGAGTGCATCGGGGGAATCTGCTCGATATCTCCTGAAAATTTCTCGCGTACATTCTCAATCATTACATCAGTAACATTTTCCGTGCTTACAATATTTTCTTCTTCTGATTCCGTATCAAATGTCGGAGTCGTTGCGCCAATCCTTATAATTCCGTTATACTCTTTATCGTAATCAATAAATTCATTTATCATCTTTGTTTTTTTTCCTGAACAAAGTATCAATAATCCTGTTGCTCGCGGATCTAAAGTTCCTGAATGTCCTATCTTCTTCAGATTAAACGCCCTCTTAAATGTCGCAACAATATCAAAACTAGTCCTATCCAATGGCTTATCAGCCAGGTAAATATTATCTTGCTCTAAAAGTTCTGACATTAAAATTTAAATGGGATTAAAATAAAGAGGAGTTATTCTTTTTCAGAATTTTCATCTGAAGTAGTTTCAGTTTCAGGTTTCTTTATGCTCTTTAGAATTTTTTCTATATGGTCTGCATACTCGATTGTATCATCATGAAAGAATAATAAATCGGGAGTATACCTGAATGTCAGCTGTTTACCGAGAAGAAACCTTATATGGGGTTTCCTCTCTGTAATTAATTTCAGACATTCCTTTATAGAAAGTTTATTGCCAAGGAAACTTAAGTAAGCCTTGGCAATTTTCAAATCCGGAGAGACTATTACTTTTGATATTGTTACAAGCCCAAGATTTAATTCCTGCAAATCAGGAGCCATTGCAACGTTCAATTTATGCTTTATTTCTTCAGCAACTTTTTCTGTTCGTATAGACATAATTCAAATAAACTTTTTTAATCTTTTATATAACCTTTTTGTTTAAGCCGTTGTAAGCTTACGTTTTGTTTCTACAATTTTATATCCTTCAATAATGTCACCGACTTTAATATCGTTGAAGTTTTCAAGTCCGATACCGCACTCATATCCGGCATCAACTTCACGAACATCATCTTTAATTCTCTTAAGTGAAGCAATGTTGCCATCGAATATTACAAGTCCTTCTCTTAGTAAACGTATCTTTGTATTTCTTGTTATCTTACCATCCTGTACAAAACATCCTGCAATGTTTCCGACTTTCGGCACTTTGAATACATCACGCACTTCGACAGTACATGTAACTTCTTCTGATTTCTCAGGTTCAAGAAGTCCTTCAAGAGCCATCTTAACTTCTTCGATAGCCTGGTAAATAATATTGTACAATCTTATATCAACACTGCTCTTCTCAGCTAGTTTTCTTGCATTCAGATTTGGTCTAACATTAAATCCGATTATAATTGCGCTTGATGCCTCTGCAAGCAATACGTCTGATTCTGAGATCTGACCGATTGCTTTATGTATAACCGTAACTTTTGCTTCTGAAGTTGTAAGCTTTTGTAAGGAGTCTGCAATAGCTTCTGCAGAACCGTCAAAGTCTGCTTTAAGAATGATCTTAAGCTCAACCTGCTTACCTTCTGAAATCTGTTTGGAAATATCATCGAGCGTAATAAACTTAACCTGTCTGAAATCCTGTTCACGTTTCAACTGCTGACGCTTAGTGGAAATTTCTTTTGCTTCTCTTTCTGAATCAAGAACTGCAAATACATCGCCTGCCTGCGGAACACCGTCAAAACCGAGTACCTGTGCAGGTGTAGATGGCCCTACTTCTTCTAATTTTCTTTCTCTTTCATCATACATCGCTTTTACTTTGCCGCTGAATACACCTGCAACAAAAATATCACCGACTTTCAATGTACCTTTCTGTACAAGTACTGTTGCAACAGGTCCCTTACCTTTATCAAGTTTTGCTTCAAGCACTACTGCTCTCGCATTTCTGTCCGGGTTAGCTTTTAAGTCAAGTAGTTCTGCTTCAAGAAGAATTTTTTCAAGAAGTGTATCTACATTTTGTCCGTGCTTAGCAGAAATTTCAACTGCCTGATATTTACCGCCCCATTCTTCAACGAGGATATTCTTATCAGCTAGCTGCTGCTTTATTCTATCCGGATTAGATTCCGGTTTATCAACTTTATTTATTGCGATTACAATCGGAACACTTGCTGCCAATGCGTGATTGATAGCTTCAACTGTCTGCGGCATTACGCTGTCATCTGCTGCAACTACAAGCACAACAATATCAGCTGCCTGTCCGCCCCGCGCTCTCATCGCTGTGAACGCTTCGTGACCCGGAGTATCAAGGAATGCAATTTCTTTTCCTGATTCAAGTGTAACTTTATACGCACCGATATGCTGGGTAATTCCGCCTGCTTCACCGGCAACAACATTTGCTTTTCTGATGTAATCAAGCAATGATGTTTTACCGTGGTCAACGTGACCCATGATTGTTACAACAGGTGAGCGCGGTTTGAGTGATTCAGGTGAATCCTGAATTTCTTCGAGAATTTCTTCTTCGTACTCAGACTGGAATTCAATTTTAAATCCGAAATCTTCTGCAAGCAAAAGTATCAGATCTTTTTCAAGACGCTGATTGATGGAAACCATCATACCAAGCTTGAAAGAAGCTTTGATTAATTCATTAACTTCAAGGTTCATCAGATTTGCAAGCTCTGCAGTAGAAATAAACTCCGTAACCTTGATTACATTTTTATCACTTCTCGAAGACGGACCTGCGTCTTCACCGATTTTTGCAAATGTATCTCTTATTGCCTCATCAATTTCTTTCTGGCTTATATCTTTTGAACGATGGCCTTTTTCAAGACGCAGCTTTCTTTTTCTTTCCTGTTCAGCTTCAAATTTTTTCTTATCGCGTTCTTTATCTCTCTTACGTTTTTCATCTTCGAACTTCGGCTTGCCTGCGCCTGCATCGGTTCTCGGTGTAAATACTTTGCGTGTTAATGAAGGATCTCCCGGTTTTGCAGGAGCGCCGTCAGCAGGTTTTGAGAAGTTTTTTCTCTTATCCTTTAAATCACTGATGGAAACTTTTTGGAATTTATTATCTTTATTTGGTCCGCTGCCGGGAGCGCCTGCAGGTCTGTTCCTGTCAAACGGCGGTCTGTTCTTATCAAACGGTTTTCTTTCAAACGGAGGCTTGTTCTTATCGAACGGTTTTCTTTCAAACGGAGGCTTGTTCTTATCGTACGGCTTTCTTTCAAACGGAGGCTTGTTCTTATCGAACGGTTTTTTCTCAAACGGGGGCTTCGCTTTTTCTTCGGGTTTCTTATCTGTTTTAATAATTTCAGAGAATGGCTTATCAAGCTTGAACTTATCTTTTAATATAGATGAGACAGGCACTGCTGTTTCTTCGGCCGGTTTCTCTTCTTTTTCTTTGAATAGATTTTTTTCTTTTACAGGCTGCTCGGCTTGTACGGGTTCTTTTTCAACAGGCTCGCCTGCATCTGCTTTAGCTCTCTTCTCTTCCTTCTCGCGTTTCTTTCTTTCCTTAGCTTCCTCTATAGCTTTTTCTCTTTCAAGATGGGCTTTAAGTTCCTGTCTTTGTCTTTCAGATTCTTTTTGACGCGCCTCTTCTTCGATGTTTTTTCTTATTCTCTCTTCTTCTTCTTTAAGTCGTTTATCCTCTTCATCTTTTTCCATTTTTTCCTTTGCTTCGGAAATACCTACATGGAATTTTTCCTCGAACGATACTGTCTTGTTTACACGCTGCTCTTCTTTCTCAACTTCTTTTCTGAATTTTGCATACACCTTTGCCACTGTATCAGCTTCAAGCGATGTATTAATCGATGCTTCAACTCCAATAGTACCGAGGAATCCAATGAGATCTTCTTTAGATATATTGATCTTCTTTACTAAGGAAATTACTTTTTCTTTTTTTGCTTTTGGTTCGGGCATTAAATAAAATAATTAATAAATTCTGTTAAGTATTTCTTTCTGGTACAACTTTATTCTGTTACTTGTCTTCAGATTCGTTCACGGCTTCTTCCTTTTTATCGGTTTCTTCCGCAGGTGTTTCTTCTTCAGATGTCTCTTCTTCAGCATGAGCTTCATCTGAAACAGTTTCTTCAGATTTTACTTCTTCTGTTTCCGGTGTTTCTTCATCTGTCATTTCTTCTGAATCAATATCCTCATCCTCATTATTATCTTCATCTTCATCTTTTTCTTCATTTTGTAATCTGTCAACATCTATCTGGAAGCCTGTTAACTTTGAAGCCAGTTTAATATTCTGTCCTTCTTTACCTATGATCAATCTTATCTGATCTTCTTCTGAATATATCTTTGCAACTTTATTTTCGTTATCGATATCGATATCAAGAAGCTTTGCCGGAGCAAGAGCTCTTGAAATAAATGTCGAAGGGTCTTCCGAGTAATTTATAACATCAATGTTTTCATTGTTCAGCTCTCTTACTATTGAGTGAATTCTGATACCCTTCATACCAACACATGCGCCAACTGCATCAATTCTGTCATCGTTAGATGTAACTGCAATCTTTGCTCTTTCACCTGCAAATCTTGCAATACCTTTTACTTCGATTATACCGTCGTAAATTTCAGGAATTTCAAGTTCAAACAATTTGTAAAGGAACTGCTCGTCCGCTCTTGATGCAATAACAACAGGAGGTCCTGATTGTCTTTTTTCAACACTCTTAATAATAGCTCTTATTGTATCACCTTTTTTGTATCGCTCTTTTGCAATCTGCTCATTCTTAGGGAAAATCACTTCATTGCCGTTATGAATCAATAAAATTGACTTTGGCTTTAACTGGTAAATTTCACCGACAACTATTTCACCAACTAAATCTTTATAATAATTAAATGTAATTTCTTTTTCGATTTCTCTAATCTTCTGATTAAGATTTTGTTTTAAGTTGATAACATTTCTTCTTCCGAAATCTTCAATCGGAATTTCTTCAACAAAGTCATCATCGATTTCAAAATCTTCACCTGATTTTGCTTTTGCAGATTCTACATCTATTTCCTTTGCGGGATCCATAACCTCTTCAACTACTGTCTTATAAAGAAAAATTTCGATATCACCCTTTTCCATGTTTACTATCACTTCAAAGTTTGCTTCGAGACCGTATTTTTTTTCCATCATTTTCACGAAGGAATCTTTTATTACCGAAGCAAGAATATCTCTATCGATATTTTTTTCTTTTGCCATTTGTGTAAAGGCATCAACTATCAGACTTCTCATTTTTATTAATTATTTAAAAAGTAATTTTGCTTTAATTTCTGAAATATCTTTAAATGAAAATTGTTTAATGTGAAGAACACTTTTTTTCTTTTCATCTCTTACTTCAAGCTCGAATGTTTCGTTATCAGGATTCAGCTCAACAAGTTTCCCGGTTACCTGAGTTCCATCCGGCATCGTAACTTCCATCGGACGGCCTTTGTGCTTTATCATCTGCCAGAAGTACTTGTACGGCTTATCTGCTCCGGGTGAGGATACAGATATTTTTGCTATATCATTTTCTTTGTAATTCTCGTCAAACTGCTCGTTTATTCCTCTTGTTAGCGAGGTAATTTCATCTATGGAAAAATTTTCCGTTCTATCGACGTATATTTCAAGAATTTTGTTGTCCTTATCGCCTTTTTTCAGCAGCTCAATAACCTTGAAATCTGAGTCTTTAAAGAAATTTTCAATAATCGAATTTATCATTTTAATAAAGTTGTATAAAAAAAAAGTGGGCTCTTGGACCCACTCACTAAATAATCATCTAAACTTTGTAAGTAATAAATATAGTAAAATTAAAAGTTAATTTCAATATCCGGAAATTGCCTGAAGACTGCTAATTACAGATTGAAAAATTAATCACTCCTTGGATTTCAGGGCAAGTCAAAATTGCAAATTCTTACCTATTAGTAGTAATAGGCTGAATCTTGATGAAATGATTTTAATAATTTCTTATATTAATAATTGTGTTACTTCGTAATCTATATAACACCAAATGTGACAATAATATTACTTAATAATATAGTGATAGTAAACTGCATTTTTATAGCAGAATCAGAAAATCCGTCAAAAATTCGTCATTGAAAGAAATATTCAAGGGATTCGGGGGCGCCTGTCCCGCCTCCGGCGGGACTTACAGATTAATTAATTCGCAAAAGCGAATTAATTAATCTGTACCCGTTCCGATTTCATCGGAACGGAGGCGCCCCAATTGACCTAAATAAAATGTAACAATAATGTGACTTTTTTACGACTATTAATCGATGAATAATTTCTTCATTTTTAGTTCAGAATTCAAAAATCCGTCAAAAATTCATCATTAGCAAAATTTCTGACGAATTCTTAAAAACATACCAAAATGTATAACAAAAAGTATATATTAATCATTATTATTTTTACACTTATAGCACTTTCAGGGTGCGGCAAAGGCGGCAAAGAAATCATCACTAGCTCAGGCTTAAAATATACGGAGATAAAAGAAGGAAGCGGTGCGATAGCTTCCAACGGCAAAAAAGTAATGGTTCATTACGTAGGGACTCTGGAAAATGGCAAGGTATTCGACAGCTCAATGGATAAAAACCAGCCGCTTTCATTTACACTCGGTTCCGGCGAAATGATTCCAGGATTCGATGAAGGCATATTGAATATGAAAGTCGGCGGCAGAAGAAAATTAGTCATTCCCCCAAATCTTGCCTGGGGAACTGAAGGCGCTCAAGGAGTAATACCTCCAAATGCAACAGTCATTTTCGATATAGAACTATTAGATGTGAAATAAATTTTTTAAAAGCCACAAAATCTCGAGAACACAAAATTGCACTAAATTTTTTATTAAAATTATTTTTGTGTTGTTTTGAGATTTAGTGTTCTAGTGGCAAATAATATTGCAAACAATCTTAAATCTTAAATTATAATATGGCAGAAGAAATTACAACACCATCTGGACTTAAATACACCGACATCACTGAAGGCACAGGTGCTTCACCTACAAAGGGCAAGCTAGTTACAGTTCACTACACAGGCACATTCGAAGACGGAAAAAAATTCGACAGCTCAGTCGATAGAAATGAGCCGTTCCAGTTTGTTATCGGAGCAGGTCAGGTTATCGCAGGCTGGGATGAAGGCGTAATGAGTATGAAAGTCGGAGGCAAAAGAAAACTTGTTATCCCTCCTGACTTAGCTTACGGTTCACGCGGAGCAGGCGGAGTTATTCCCCCAAATGCAACAATACATTTTGAAGTAGAATTGCTGGGTGTTTAATAAATTTGATTTCTTATATTGAATAATAAACTTTCAGATACAAATCCCAATTCCCCCCTCCTTGATAAGGATGGGGATAAGGAGAGGCTCAAAAAAATTCCAATAAAAAATTTTCAACGAAGCGCACTTGAAGTCGCTCCCTTCCTTCTTGGGAAACTTCTCGTCCGCAAGCTCAACAATAAATTTTTAGTAACGCGTATAGTAGAAGTTGAAGCTTACTTAAATGACGATCCCGCATCACATTCATTCGGAAGAATTACCGAGCGCAACAAAGCAATGTATGAAGCAGGAGGACATTTTTACGTTTACTTTATCTATGGGAATTATTTCTGCGTTAATGTTGTAACAAATGTTAAAGGACACGGCGAAGGAGTTTTAATCCGCGCTGTCGAACCTGTAGCAGGTATAGAAGAAATGCTCAAGAACAGAAAAAATATAACCAACGAACATGATATTACTAACGGTCCGGGAAAACTCTGCATGGCACTAAAGATCAATAAAGATTTTTACGGAATGCCTGTTAATGGCGAAGATTTATTCATAGCTTATGATAATAAATCAGATGAATTTGAAACAAGCATTTCAAAACGAATCGGTCTATCTGTGAGTGAAGAAATCGAACACAGGTTTTTTATCAAAGGAAACAAATTTGTAACGAAGCATAAATTTAACAACTAATACCCTAATCCCCCTCCTTAATAAGGAGGGGTTAGGGGGTGGTTAACAATTAAAGTCCCCCTTCTTTACAAGAAGGGATTAGGGGTGGTATTAAATGAAAATAAAATTTTGCGGAGCGGCGCGTACCGTTACAGGTTCACAGCATTTGCTGGAAATAAACGGCAAAAAAATTCTTCTTGACTGCGGACTTTATCAGGGAAGAAGAGAAGAAGCTTATGAGGTAAATAAAAATTTTCTGTTCGACCCGCAGGATATACACGCAGTAGTTTTATCCCATGCGCATATCGACCACTCGGGTAATTTACCTACACTTGTAAGACAGGGTTTCAGCGGTTGTATATATTCCACTTCGGCTACCCGCGACCTCTGCGCAATTATGCTTCAGGATAGCGCGCACATACAGGTAAAAGATACTGAGTTCGTAAACAAAAAAAGAAAGAAGAAAAACCTTCATCCGTTTAAACCGTTATATGTTGCAGGTGACGTTGTTAACACACTTTCAAAGTTCAAAACAACTTCTTACTATCAGGATTTTTATATTGACGGACTTGGCGATGCAATGAAAGTTCAGTTTATAGATGCCGGACATATTCTCGGCTCGGCAGAGGTAGTGCTTACAATAAAAGAAAAAGGTAGAGAATATAAATTTGCATTCACAGGTGATTTAGGAAGACCGGGATTACCAATTCTACGTGACCCGGATTTTATGGGTAATGTAAATTTTTTAATTTCCGAATCTACCTACGGTGGAAAATTTCATGATAACCCGACACAGATGGAATCGCAGCTTGCTGCAGTAATAAATGAAGCTGTCAGCCGAGGAGGGAAAATAATTATCCCTGCATTCAGCGTGGGCAGAACTCAGGAAATTGTTTACGCGCTTTCAGGTTTACTAAGCAGAAAAGAAATTCCTTCATTCCCGATCTATATTGATAGTCCCCTTTCATCTTCAGCAACGGGAGTTTTTAAAATTCATCCTGAATGTTATGATAAAGAGATTGCCGATCTGATCTTAAACGGCACGAATGTTTTTGAATTACCCACTATGAAGTACATTACAAAAGTTGAGGATTCTAAAAAGATAAACTCAATGAAAGAGTGCGCTCTGATAATTTCCGCATCAGGAATGGCAGAGTCAGGCAGAGTGCTTCATCACCTTGCAAATAATATCGAAGATAAAAATGCTACAGTGCTCATTGTCGGCTTTATGGCAGAGCATACTCTGGGAAGAAGACTTATCGAAGCAAAAGATATTCCCGGCACTGAAGTAAATATTTTAGGCGATACGTATAAAGCTAATGCAAAGATAGTTGTGCTAAATTCTTTCTCTGCGCATGCAGATAGAAAAGAACTTTTAGACTACTTCAGTAAGTTTGATAAGAGTGAATTACAGCAGGTGTATTTAGTTCACGGAGAGCTTGACCAGCAGCAGGCATTGAAACAGGGACTTGGTGAATTGAATATTAAAAATGTTGAAATACCTGTGAAGGGAACGGAGATTGAGATATAGTTATGAGTTATGAGTTATGAGTTATGAGTTAATAAAAGAGCTTTATTCTAATTGCTAACTGCTAATCGTTAATTGCTCATACAAATTATAATATTCTTCAGCTGATTTATCCCATGAGAAATCGGATTTCATTCCGCGGATAACAATTTGTTCCCATACTTCTTTATCCTGGTAAACGTCTATAGCGCGTTTAACAGTTAAGTATAAAGCTTCGGGTGTTGCATCTTCAAATGAAAATCCGTTACCGGACTGATTGAACTCATGATAATCAAAAACTGTATCTGCAAGTCCGCCTGTTTTTCTTACAATCGGAACTGCGCCGTAACGCAGACTGTACATTTGATTCAGACCGCAAGGCTCATAAAGCGACGGCATCAAAAACATATCAGAAGCTGCAGTGATTAAATGAGACAGTTCATTATTGTACCCGACATACTCTATAAAATTATCCGCATAGGCATCGGCAGCGCGCTCAATAAAGTCTTCATATTTTTTCTCACCGCTTCCCAGCACCATCATGTAAATCGGCAGCTGCATGAGCTCGTGAAACACAGGCATAATTAAGTCTAAACCTTTTTGTCCCGTAAGTCTTGTAATTAACCCTATGAGAGGAACGTCCTCTTTGTACTTAAAACCCGCTTCCTTAATCAGATGCTTTTTTATTTCATGCTTTTCATCGAGCGAATTGAATGAGTAATTATGCGGTATGTAAATATCTTTTTCGGGATTCCAGATATCTGTATCAATGCCGTTAAGAATTCCATATAGGTCTTTGCTTCTGAACTGAAGAACGCCTTCAAGTCCTGCACCGTATTCTTTAGTCTGGATTTCTTTTGCATAGTTAGGGCTTACAGTTGTAAGTACATCGGCAAACCAAAGCCCGGCTTTTAAAAAGCTGAAAGCTTTATCAAGCTCGTAAGGACCTTCTACATAAAAATGCTCCATTGAAAGTCCGGCTTTTTCAATTGTTGCCGGTATAAATCTTCCCTGGTAACCTATATTATGTATAGATAGAACTGTTTTTGTATTTTTAAAAAGTTCGTCCCAGTTGTAGTTAAATCTAATGTAGGAAGGAATAAGTCCTGTTTGCCAGTCGTTGCAGTTAATAATTGCAGGAGACCATTTTAACCTCTGCATAAGTTCAAGGCATGCAATCTGAAAAAAGATAAAACGTTCATCTTCATCTTTATCTTCAGTATAAGGTTTTCCTCTATGAAAAAAATGCGGACAGTCTATGAAATAAACTTTGACTTCGGAATCAGGAAGCTTGCCTTCCCAGAAATTGAATGTGTATGTAGCGTCACCGATTTTTACGGGAGTATCAATGAACTCTTCATTCTGATAAAGCCCGTTATCGATGGTCTTTATGGTATCATAAAGAGGCAGAAATACTTTCATATCGCAGCCAAGCTTTTGCAAAGCTTTTGGAAGTGAACCTGAAACGTCAGCGAGTCCCCCTGTTTTTACATAGGGGAAACACTCAGTAGTTAAAAAAGCTACATTCATTCAGAGGAAATTTAATAGGGTAATTGAGAGAATTAACTATTTATTTCTGAATACAAATTTTGTTTAAAGCTTAGTCTCTATAAAATACGGAAGCATCTTTCTCCATGTCGGCCAGTCATGCGGCATATCGTATCCCCATAAGTCAAGTGTATGCGGGATTTGTTTTGTATCAAGTATAGAAGAAAGTTTTTTGGAAGCATCCGGGTCTTCATAATTTCCCTGGCCTGTTGCAATAATAATTTTCTTGTTATCTCTCATCTGTTCCAGAATACTTTCATCGGTAAGATTGGCTAAATAATCTACCGGAGAATTGAAGTAACAGTTATCATCGAAGTATCCCTTGCTATACGAACGAAGCGAGTAAGCGCCGCTCATTGCAATAGTACCTGCAATTAAATCAGGTCTCTTGAAAAATATATTTGCGCAATGCAATGCACCGAGTGATGCGCCTGTTGTATAGATCGGAACTTCACCGTTGCTATCGTTGATGATAAAAGGAACGACTTCATTATAAACATATTCATTGAACTGCTGATGTCTCGTAGCTTTATGCTGCGGAGCCATTTCATCATTCAGCCAGCTTTCATTGTTAATGCTGTTTATAGAGAAAACTTTTATCTTTCCGCTTTCAATATGAGGAGTAATAGCTTCAATCAGATGAAATCTTTCGTACTCTAAATAATCTGCTGCTGCAGTAGGAAACATTAAAAGTGCGTCGCCGAAGTCACCGTAAACAACTAAATCCATTTCTTTGTTAAGGTTCGGACTGAACCATTTGTGAATTTCTCTTCTCATATTGTAAGAATTATTTAAATATTTTATGAATTAATGTGGGGTTGAAAATTGGTTTCAATATATAAAATTAACTGATATTTTATAATACAAAATAAAGTAATGAAAAAGGTCAAACTCCATTGGGAATTTGACCTTCATAAACTAACATTCTTCAAATTTTGCAGTGAAGTGCCGCAGAAATTCAGGCTCTTCAATTATGTTCAGTCCTTTCAGTTTATCTTTTGTTTTGCTTATTTCTATAAGGACTTCTGCAACGTAATCAAAATGACTTTGTGTATAAACTCTGCGTGGGAATGCAAGCCTTACAAGCTCCATATCGGCAGGAATTAGTTTTCCTTTATCGTCATATTTGCCGAACATAACGCTGCCGATTTCCACTGCACGAATCCCCCCTTCTCTGTATAAAGCGCAAACAAGTGCCTGTCCAGGATATTTATCAGAAGGAATATGAGGCAGGAAATCTTTTGCATCGAGGTAAATTGCGTGACCGCCGGTTGGCTTTATAAATGGAATACCATTCTTTTCAAGTTTTTCCCCAATGTATTCAACTGAGCGAATGCGATAATGGAGGTAATCTTCATCCATAATTTCTTTAAGTCCCTGCGCAATTGCTTCAAGGTCGCGTCCGGCAAGTCCCCCGTATGTTTCAAATCCTTCAGTTATGATTAAAAGATTTTTACATTTTTCATAGAGGGATTTGTCATTCATAGCAAGAAATCCTCCAATGTTTGCGAAGGCATCTTTCTTCGCGCTCATAGTACATCCGTCAGCATAAGAGAAAGTTTCTTCAACAATTTCTTCAATTGATTTATCTTTATAGCCTTCTTCTCTTTGTTGAATAAAATATGCGTTCTCTGCAAATCTGCATGCATCAAGAAAAAATGGTATATTATGCTGTAAACAAATCTTCTTTGCCTCTCTGATATTTTCCATCGATACAGGTTGTCCCCCATTGGTATTATCCGTGATTGTAATCATTACCAGCGGAATATTTTCTGCGCCTACTTCAATTATCTTCGATTCTAATTTCTTTAAATCAATATTGCCTTTGAAGGGATGAATTAAAGAAGGATGTTTTCCTTCTTCAATGTTTAAATCAACTGCCTCACCCAGATTAAATTCAATGTTTGCGCGGGTTGTATCGAAGTGATTATTATTTAAGATATATTTTTTCTTTGAATGGTCATCAAGCAAAATTGAAAACAAAATTCTTTCCGCTGCTCTTCCCTGATGAACAGGAATTACGTAGTCGAATCCGAAAATTTTCTTAACAGTATCTTTAAATCTATAATAGCTTTTTGAGCCTGCATATGATTCATCGCCGTCCATTATTCCTGCCCATTGCAGCGAACTCATTGCAGAGGTTCCGCTATCGGTCAGCAAATCTATAATTACATCATCGGCTTTTATGAGAAATGGATTGAAGTACGCATCTTTTAAAATAACTTCGCGCTCTTCTTTTGTAGTAAACTGGATTTTTTCTACAGATTTTATTTTGAATGGTTCAATTATGGTTTTCATTATTTCGAATTATTTATATTCAAAAATAATGAAATTACCGCAGGTGAAATATGATTTAGCTCATAAGATTTTTGTAAAACTAAGCAACATCTTCGTCATCTTTTGGTTCATCATCGAAGTCAATTCCACCGCTTATTAGTTTTAACGGATCTTCAGATGGAAGCTCGTGCACATCTCTTAACTTTCTCTCGATTGAACGCGAACGCGTGCCGACTCTGTCCAGTTCATTTGTTGCTTCAGTTAGTTTCTTCTTTGTCTTTTCAATTAATGTTGCATAGGTACCGAATTCAGTTTTTACGGAGCTGAGCAAATCCCAGACTTCACTTGAACGTTTACCAATTGCAAGCGTCTTGAATCCCATTTGCAGACTGTTCAGTAATGCAGAAATGGTTGTGGGTCCTGTAATAGTAATTTTACATTCCCGCTGGATTTGTTCGAAGAGTCCGGGAATTCTTAGAACTTCTGCATACAGACTTTCAAACGGCAAGAACATGATTCCGAAATCAGTTGTATTCGGGGGGTCAATATATTTATCATTTATATATTTTGCATTCTTTTTAATATTTGCTGCTAAATCTTTTTTGGCTGCTTCTATAATTACCAAGTCTCCGGTATCATAAGCTGCACTTAAAGCCTGATATACTTCTGTCGGGAACTTTGCATCTATCGGCAGCCATAGCACACCCGAGTTGTTATCTTTGCCCGGCATTTTAATTGCAAACTCTACACTGTCGTTGCTTCCTATTTTTGTCTTTATATTTTTTCCGTACTGGTCGGGAGTTAATAACTGTTCCAATAAATTCTCAAGCTGGTATTCGCCAAATACTCCGCGTGTTTTTACATTGGATAGTACTTTCTTTAAATCCCCTACTCCTGTTGCGAGGTTTCGCATTTCACCAAGTCCCGAATGTACCAGCTCAAGTCTTTCACTTACAATTTTAAATGATTCACCCAGACGTTTCTCTAATGTAGATTGAAGTTTTTCATCAACTGTTACTCTCATTCTTTCAAGCTGTGATGCGTTATCTTCCTGTATGGATTTAAGTTTTCCTTCAACAGTTTCGCGCATTTTTTCCAATCGTTTTTCAGTCGTGTCTGATAACTGCTTTTGCTGTAATGTCAGTTCTTCAAATTTCTCTCTTATATTTTTGCTGAATACATCGAATGAATTTGACTGTAAATTTGTAATTTCTCTCATACTTGATATTGTCGTATCGGAGAAATTCTTGAACGATTTATTTAACTCATCTCTTACAGCTCTTTGCTGTGACGTTAGCTCTTCAAATTTTTCTCTCAGATTTTTACTGAATACATCGAACGAATTAGACTGAGAATTAGTAATTTCTCTCATACTTGAAATAGTCGTATCGGAGAAATTTTTGAAAGATGTGTTTAGCTCGTCGCGTGTTTCTTTTGATGATTTATTAAACTCTTCCCTGTTCCTACTGATTTCTTCTTTTACAGAGCCTTCTATTCTGCTTACATTTTCATTCATGTAACTCAGAGTGTTTTTCATTTCTGCATCGCTGCCCGAATCTCCCTTTGGAAATTTCATTATGCTTACAATCTGTAATACTATTACAATTGCTATCAGTATTATTATAACTATTTCCATCTGTTGATTTATTACTTGAAGTGAATTTTACTAATAAAAATAAATTAGATTTGAGATTAAAGTCTAAACCAAAAAGCCCTGAAGAAATTCTCCAAGGTTCTCTTAAATCGTACAATTGGAAACCTTATTTCACTAAAATCATTTTTTTGGTATCTCTAAAAGAAGCGGATTCTATCGAATAATAATATACTCCGCTTGAAAAGTTTTCTGCATTCCAATGTATCTCATAAGTGCCGGGATTAATATAATTGTTCAATAATTCACTCATTAACTTTCCTGCAGTGTTATAAATTTTAATCGTCACTTGTTCTGATTTAGGAATACTGAATTTTATTCGGGTTGACGGATTAAAAGGATTAGGATAATTTCCAAACAGCTTATATTCCCTAGGCAGTTCTGAGTTCAGCGTATTTACTCCTGTAATAGATGTGGAAAAATTATAAACAGAGGAGAATGCACCCGTCCCAACAAAGTTAGTTGCTTTTACTCTCCAATAATATGTTGCGCCAATTATAAGACGCCCTGCAGGAATAGTCCTTTGAGCAGTAGTTACAGAAGCTGAATCTGTAATCACTGAAAAATCCGATGCTGATGAAATCTGAACATGATATCTAACGATATTTAGCTGCGATTGCCATGTTAGAGTCGGAGTTAAAGATTGCCCTATTGCTCCGTTTGCAGGAAGATATAGAGATGATGCAATTGGCAGCGCACCTGTTGTTGAAAAATAAAAAGGCGCAGAAAATGCACTTGAGCCGAATGAATTTGTGGCGTTTACTCTCCAGTAATATGTGTTTGCTGCTTGTAATATTCCGGCGGGAATATAAAATTGGCCGGTCGGTTGATTTCCGGAATCAAGCAGGAGTGTATTAAAGTTAGGAGATAATGAAATCTGAAATCTGTGCGTCGCGCCAGGCGAAGGATTCCAGTTAAACACAGGGAAAACTCCCATATTTACACTTCCGTTGGACGGTGTAGCTAAAGTTGGAACATTGGGAATTTGCCCGAAGACTGCTTCCGAACACAATCCTAAAATCAATAATAATACAGTTAAAAGTTTTTTCATTTAGCGGTTTTTAACTTTTAAAATTACGGTTTATAATTTCGGGAACGGGATAGCAAAACCTAATTAATCTAAGATTAAAATTCAATAGGTTTAAAAGTTTTCATACTTAAAACAAAAAGCCCTGAATAAATTCTTCTAGGCTTTCTAAAAATCATGTACTATTTCATTTATTTTACTAAAATCATTCTTCTTGTATCAACAAATGTTGCGCTTTCAAGCTTATAGAAATACACACCGCTAGCAAAAGATTTTGCATCCCAGTTGGTTTCATATGTTCCGGCAGTCAGGTTTGCACTTAATAATGCATTTATCATTTTTCCTGTGTTATCATAAATTTTCAACGAAACAAATTCAGATTTAGGAACATTGAATTTAATTTTTGTTGTAGGATTAAAAGGATTAGGATAATTTGCAAACAGCTTGAACTCTTTGGGAACCTCTGAACTGATTAAATTCACGCCCGTAAGAACTGTAAAGAAACTCCACGAAGTAGAATAGGGTCCATTAACACTGGAATTTCTTGCTCTTACTCTCCAGTTATAATTTGTAGATGGCATCAATCTTAACTGAGGGACGGTATATTGAGTCACATTTCCTGCGACTGTTGCAGAATCTGCAATGGAACCAAAATTTATATCCGTTGAAATCTGGATATGATATGAAGTGACATCAGCAATGCCTTGCCAAACTAATGTTGGTGTTGCTGAAACTCCTGCTTGTCCGTTAGGCGGAGAAATCAATTGAGGAGCAGCGGGTGGATTTAAAACAGTTGAAAAATTAAACACAAATGAATAAGCACTGGTACCGGCCGGATTATTTGCATTTACTCTCCAAAAATATGAAGATGATGCTTGCAGTTTCCCGGAGGGTACGACATATGAAATTGCTCCTGTGGTAGCAGAATCAGTTATGACAGAAAAATTTGAAACTGTAGATATCTGAATTTTATATGAAGTTGCTCCTGTGACTGTACCCCAGGATAATGTTGGCGTAAGAGAAATATTTGAAGAACCATTTGTGGGTGATGTCAACAGAGGAGCTGCAGGAACAGTATGCCCGCCTGTAGTTGTTTTTAAAATCGTACCATTGCTTCCTACAATCCATCCTGTTGTTGTATTCACCATTGAGACAGAGTAAAGAGTATTTGTTGTGCCGGATGTCTGGGTTGTCCAGTTAGTTCCTCCGTTCATTGTATAAGTGATTCTTCCTGATGAGCCGACAGTCCATCCCGTGTTGGCATCTTTAAATTGTATATAATATATTCCTGAACTACTTGCATTTTGACTTATCCAGTTAGTTCCGCCATTTGTAGTTTTTCGTATTTGTCCTAATGCGTCGGTCACCCAGCCTGTATTGACGGAAATAAAATGCACAAAAGTCGGTGATGATTGTATAAGTCCTGTCGGGCGAGTTATCCAGCTACTACCGCCGTTTGTTGTTTTTAAAATTGCCTCGCTACTTGATTGTGTAATGTAACCATCATTATCTGATACAAATGAAGTAGAGAAATGTCTGGAAGTAACTCCGCTTGAAAGAACTGTCCAATTAGTCCCGCCGTTAGTTGTTTTCAAAACCGTTCCTGAAGCCCCAACCGCATAGCCAACGTTTGAGTTTGGAAAAGATACTGCATCTAAATTCGGACCGAAAGCCTGTGTAGTCCAGGTTTCTCCAATATTAGTTGACATAAGAATGAATCCAAACTGACCTACGGCTATTGCATTGGTTGCAGATATAAACTGAACATCCGTTAACTCGTTTGTCGTCATGCTGGTTTTTATATTCCAGTTTGCACCGCCGTTAGTTGTTTTTATAATTGTTCCGTTGGCACCAACTGCAAGACCTGTAGAAGAATTTATAAAACTTACACTGTTTAAACTAACCGTTCCTACTCCCGATGATTGAGTAACCCATCCCTGCGCAAATGTAAAATTTGAAAGAAGAGATAAAAAAAATGTTAGCGTTAATAATAGGTTTTTCATTGTATGCAAATTTAATTTTTGAAACATGGTGGAAAGCAAATCTAATTTTAAATACTTAGTAAGACAATGAAAACCTAATTATTATAAAATCAAAAATCAATAATGATAATTAGTTGAAATAACAAACCAATCATAAAACAAAAAAGCCCTGAAAGTTTTCACCTTCAGGGCTTTTAAAATTTGAATTTCAGAAAAATCTATTTAGTGGTTGAGTATCTTACTTTTGCAAGACCGACCATAGAAAGAGTCTTAATATAAACCCATCCCATATCGAATTCATACCATTTTCTTGAAAACTTCGGTGATGCAGGATTTGCATGGTGATTATTATGTAGCTCTTCACCGGCAATTAAAATCCCGACCGGAATTATATTTGTTGAGTGGTCTTCAACATCGGTGTTTCTGTATCCGATGGCATGTCCCATTCCGTTAACAACGTGACCAATGAAAATCATCCACAATACCTGTCCGACCCATACTACAGGTCCCCAGATAAAGCCGAACAATAAAATATTTATACCCATCAAAAGGTAAATTCCCCATGAGCGGTATTTCATATAAACGTTGTTTTCGAGCCAGTCATCCGGACATCCTTTACCGAATTTCTCAACCATTTCTTTATCGGCAACAGCTTTTCTATAGTGGAATACTCCACCGAAAAGCACTGACCAAAAACCTTTTTGTACAGGTGAATGCGGATCTTCAGGTTCATCAGGAAAAGCATGGTGTTTTCTATGGCAAGCAACCCATTCTTTAGTGCTCATGCCCGTGGCAAGCCAAAGCCAGGTTCTCATTAAGAAACTTACCGGAGCGGCAAAAACAACTCCCTTATGTGTAATAGAACGGTGTAAATAAAGTGATGACGATATACTGGTAAAGTGCCCTGTTATCAGTATAAATGCCAGTGGAACCCAAAAAGATTCCGGAATGAAATAAAATATCATTAAGTATGTTTTTACTATCTGTTAAATTCAAAATCTCTAAACAGTAAAAACTATATTAGAAACCATAAATAAAAAAGATATGATGTTAAAATGTGTTAATTTAAGATACAAATTTTTTTCGGAGGGAAAAATGCACTAAAGAGTGCGAATAATACCTCTTACGCTCTAACATAGTAATAGTCGTAAACGTTCTTTATATAATCATTAAAGTATTTTTCACGGAAGAATGAAGTTCTGAATTCATCATACATTTCTTTTATTACTCCGTAAAACTCTTCTATTTTTCCATTTGTATATGATACGAGCAGCAGCTCTTCCTTTTCATCATATAAAATGTCAGCGATAGATGCAGATAATACTGCACCGGGATTTTCCTATAACATAATCTGGGGATTGATGTTGGTTATTGTTGATGAACTTTTTGGTATGGGTAAAATTACACAGAAAAATTCACTCTGTCAATTCATGGAATTGTAAAGCTAATGTAAACTTTCTTCCCTTCCGGAATATTGCCTCGTTCCGGGGCTCAAACGCCATTTCGGCATTGCTGCTTTTTTCCAAAAGCTTCCTCTCATTCCGAGATTCATATCTGCCAAAGCAGATAAATGTCCGGAAATGAAAAAAGTTATATTCAAATTAACAAAATAGTATTACGGCAATATTACTTTACCAGCATCATTTTCTTTACTTCCGAATATTCATTACCGTTACCGGTTATAACATTTATTGAATAAAAATAAATTCCGCTTGATAATCCATTGGAGTTAAAGGTGTTTGAATAATATCCTGCTGCTTTATGTTCATTCAATATAACAGCAACTTCCTTCCCTGCTATATCAAATACTTTAAGAGTGATATTAGCATATTCGGGCAATTCAAAATCTATTTTTGTTGATGGATTAAAAGGATTAGGATAATTCTGCGCTAACACAAATTTTTCAGGAATTCTTGCCTGCGATATTGCAAAAATGGAGGCTGATGAAGTTTGTCCGTCCGGGTTTGTAACTGTTATAAGTCTTGTAGAATTTTGTGTTGCACCTGTTGTATTTACATTCAGATTTATTGTCGTCGGGTTAACATACGTAACAGAGTTTACTACAACTCCTCCATCGATATTAATATTTAAACGACTTACAAATCCCGAACCCGGGTCAAAAAATCCCGAACCATTTTCAGATGCGCCTGTAAGTGTAACTGAAACATTGGAACCAATCGGAACACTAGGTGGATTTATTGATACAGGAGTTGCAGGAGGAGGAGCTTTTAGCTGTGCCACGTACACTCCGTAATTATTCTCGCCATTGCACCATTGATGAACTCCCCAGAAAGTCATATCGTCGTCCGGGTCAACTCTTATACACGAATAATCCCCCCATCTTCTGCTGCCTGCAACACCCGGATCACTCGGAGGATTATATGAAAAGCTTGTATTATTTGTTATTGTTAATGGTGACTGCATTAAGCCTAAAACATCAGAAGATAATCTTCCAACGCTTCCCATATTTATTCTTGTGTTGGTGCCGGCTATACAATAAACTATTGCGGAATGCCCCTGACCTGAAGTAGCTATAGTCGGTAACCAATAATTATCTGCATTCGCTGAATTATCAAATACTGTTCCGGATTGAGTTAAAGTCGGTGTTGTATTAATATTTCCAATTTCATACCATCGGCTTCCGTTTCTCGTTGGATTTGTTGTTGTGCCTGAACTGTTTACACCAATATTATGCACAGACCAGATTGTTCCGTTCCTCATCTGAGCCATAAATAACTTATCGTCTAATGCATCTAATCTGCCGTTATCCCCACCCGTATTTCCTAAGTGCGGAACTTTAAGAGGCTTTGAAGTTGTAGGAACTGTGACCGGCATATTGGGAGAAAGTGAAGGCGTGCCTCCGGGATTGAAAATTTTTCTTATCATCAGTTTTCCTAATGTTGCGTAATCAACTCCGATAAAATATCCTTCCGTTGCAGCGGGGTCAGGATTATCAACTCCTTGCGGAGTAAATGGTCCTGAGTTATTTATTATCAATCCACCAAGGTCTGTTATTATCATTGGACCAGCTCCTTGAATAGATGACTTCCTAATCACCAAAGCATTAGAATTTACAAACTCGTCAGTAGCTAAATCATAAAGATTTCCGCCGATATAAAGAGCATTGGCATCAAGCCCTAGTGTTGGATAATCCAAAAAAGTACCTGACTGCTGATAATAAAAAAATTTGAATACTGTACCAGAAGTAATAATGCTATCCGGGCTAACTGCCATCAACACTCTGTTAGCCAAGGGTTCCGGCACATCTATCATAATTAAATACCATTTTTTTGTCAGCCTGTCATATCTTATTCTAGGATCAGTTGTATACGTGCCCGGTGAATTTGTCATTATACTTGCGAAAAAATTATCCGTAGTTGTATTGATTGCACCATCAACAAGACCTGTTGATTTGGAAAAAGATACTATTCTTCCATTAACATGTATGATATATTGGGCAGGTCCGACTTCACCCATAACATCGGGCGGATAGTAGCCTGAAGGATTTGTTCCCGTCAGGCTTACTCCGTTAAAGTTAATCCCAAGTGTTTGCGGTGAATGTGTATCCGAAAAATTATCATTTTTTGAATGTTTATTCTTATCAGGATATTGGGAAATTTCTTTTGACTCCGGATTCTGTGGAAGATTTTCTCTATCCGGCTCTTCTTCATTTTCTTCCTGACTTGGAATTCTTAGTGATTTTAATGGCCCATATTTTTGTTCGCGGCCCATAATTTCCGTAAGAGAAACTTCAAAAGCCATACTTCCATTAGTGGAAACTCTTACATCCTTAAGATATTCAGTATCGGAATATATAAGCGAATCAGAGGCAATTGATAATCTATGTTTATGAGATTCATTATCTGGAACAAATATCTTATAGATAAGATAAGTTGACAGTAAAAAGAGCGATATCTTCAGAAGAAACTTTAAGTATCTCATATATAGATTTTTAACAGGTCAAAAGAATGGATGGGGTTTCATTCAGATGAACGATGATTGAGATTTGGTAAATCCGGATTAAGATACTTAATTATTGAATTATTCTAAATGTAATAGAAGGGAAATAAACCGGCAAAAAATAAAAAAGCAGCTCCGCGAATTCTCAGAACTGCTTAAACAAAAAATCTATTAATAATTTATTTTACCAGCATCATTTTCTTTACCGCGCTATATGTTTTTCCATTATCGGTTACTGCAGATATTGAGTAAAAATATATTCCGCTTGAAAGTCTGCCTGCATTGAATGAATTTGAATAATATCCTGCCGTTCTGTATTCATTCAAAATATTAGCAACTTCTTTACCTGATATATCAAAAACTTTAATCGATACTTTGGCGTTTTCAGGTAAATCAAAATCTATCTTAGTTGACGGATTAAAAGGATTAGGATAATTCTGTGCCAACACAAATTTAGAAGGAATACCAACCTGCACTTCAGAAGCCAAGTCGTAGTATTTAAAATTCCCGTTGTAATCGATCTGCTTTAATCTGTAATTATATTTACCTGATTCCAATTTTACATCAGTGTATTCATAATTTTTTTGTGTATTAGAATTTCCATTTCCCTGTATAAAGCTGATTTTTTTCCAGCTGTTTTCTGAGAGCATTTTTCTTTCAACATCAAATCCTGAATTATTCTCCTCTGAAACTGTGCTCCATTTTAAACTGACATCATTTTTATTAACTGAAGACGTAAACGATGTAAGCTCAACAGGCAATACTGCAAAAATTGTTGCTGAAGAAGTTTGCCCGTCAGGGTTTGTAACGGTTATTAATCTTGTAGAATTAAAAACTGCCCCTGTTGTATTTACATTAAGAGTAATAGTTATAGGATTAACATACGTAACAGAGTTAACCACTACACCGCCATCAATTGCAACCGATAATCTGTTTGCAAAGCCTGAACCCGGATCAAAAAAACCTGAACCGCTTGCTGATGTTCCTGTTAACGTTACAGCAACACTTGAGCCAATCGGAACAGATGAAGGGCTGATTGAAGACGGAGTTGCAGGCGGAGGAGCTTTAAGCTGTGATACGTACACACCATAATTATTAGCACCACTGCACCACTGGTTTATTCCCCAGAAAGTCATGTCATCATTTGGGTCAACCCTTATACATGAATAATCACCCCATCTTCTTCCGCCGGAACCGCCCGGGTCACCTGCCGGATTATATGCAAAGCTTGCATTTGTTGAAATTGTTAAAGGAGTTTGCATTGTTCCACCGGCATCAGATGAAAGTCTTCCAACACTTCCCATATTAATTCTCGTACTTGCTCCTGCAATACAATATACCAATGCAGCGTGGTTTTGTCCTGATGCTGCTATAGTTGGAATCCAGTAACTATTTACACTTGCGCTGTTATCAAAGACTGTTCCTGATTGTGTTAAAGTCGGTGTAGTTGTAAGGTTACTTAATTGATACCATCTGCTTCCGTTTCTTGTTGCAGAAGTTGAAACTCCTGAACTATTTACCCCAACATTATGTGTTGTCCATAATGAACCGTTTCTCATCTGAGCCATGAATAGCCTGTCGTCAAGAGCGTCAAGTCTTCCATTATTTCCTCCCGTATTTCCTGAGTGAGGAACTAATACCGGGGAAGTAGTTGTAGGAACTGTTACAGAAAGATTTGATGAAATCGTTGGTGTGCCTCCCGGAGTCGAAACTCTGCGAACCATTAAAGTACCGAATGTAGCATTATCTACTCCAACAAAATAACCCTCAGTTGCTGCAGGGTCAGGATTATCTACGCCTTGAGGAGTATATGGTCCCGCACCTGATGAACTAGGCAATAAATTACCAAGATTAGTGGAAATCATAGGACCATTGGCTTGAATAGATGATTTCCTTATTACAATAGCTAATGTATTAGAAAATGAACCGGCAAAAGTAAATAAATTGCCGCCAATGTATAAGGCGTTTGCATCTATACCTAATGTAGGATAATCTAAAAATGTTGTTGTATGCTGATAGAAAAAGAATTTGAACACTGTAGAGACTTTTATTGTGCTGTCAGGACTTACTCCTATTAACACTCTGTTCGCAATAGCTCCTGTTCCTGCGGGAACGTCAATAATCAGGAAATACCATTTCTTAGTCATTCTATCGTAACGGATTCTTGGGTCAGAAGTGAATGTTCCTGAGTTTGATGACATTACACTTGCAAAAAAATTATCAGGAGTTGTATTAATAACTCCGTCGGCTGCTCCGGTTGATTTAAGATAAGATACAATGCGTCCGTTAACGTGAACTATATACTGCGTAGGTCCTACTTCTCCCATAACATCGGGTGGAAATGAACCTGTTGCATTTGTTCCGCTAAAATTTGCTCCATTGAAATTAACGCCTACAGTTTGCGGAGCATCTGTCTGATTTGCTTCGTTGTTTTTTATTTTACCTGTAGTAGGAGGATATTGTGAAGTCTTAGGCGATTTAGGATTTTGAGGTAAATTAGTTCTGTCCGGGCCTTCTTTTTCTTCATCTTGTCTTGGGATTCTAAGAGTTTTTAATGGACCATATTTTTGTTCTCTTCCCATTATTTCTGAGAGTGGAACTTCAAATGCCATATTTCCGTCAGTAGATATTCTTACATCTTTTAGATATTCAATATTGGAATAAACGAGGGAATCAGAGGCAATTGATAAGCCATTCTTGGTAACAACTTCATTATCTGGGGTAGAAAATTTGAAGATAAAGTAAGCACATAACAAAAGAACGGGTACAACTAAGTAGTTCTTGGGGTTTTTCATATTAGTTTTTTCATTCGTTCGGTAGAATGAATTAAGGGCATTCAATCGAATAAACGATGATTGTGGTTTAGTGAATCAAATGGAATATATCTTATTTACAGCCTAAATTAAATGAAATACGCAGGAGTATTTAGAATTGTAATGTTAAAGTTCAGCCCCGGATATTTCCGGGACTGAATATAATATGCAGATATATGTTATTTTACTAACATCATTCTTCTTGTATCTGTAAATGAAGCCGACTCTAATTTATAAAAGTATATTCCACTGGCTAAATCAGATGCCTTCCATTCAACTTCATAACTTCCTGCAGTAAAATTACTGCTAATCAGTTCACTCACAATTTTACCTGTACTGTTATAAACCTTTAAAGTAACAAATTCAGATCTCGGTACACTGAATCTGATCTTTGTTGTAGGATTAAAAGGATTTGGATAGTTATTGAACAGTTTAAATTCTTTAGGAATTTCGCTGCTGATTAAATTTATACCCGTCGGCAAAGTTGAAAAATTCCATGGTGAACTGAATGAACCTGTTCCGCTTGCATTAGTTGCTCTTACTCTCCAGAAATATGTTAATCCGTTTCCAAGCCTTCCTGCCGGCACTGTTCTTTGATTTAAATTACCGGCAACTGTTCCTGAATCAGTTATAATTGCAAAGTTTGATAGTGTAGATATCTGTACATGGAATGAAGTTGCTCCCGTAATTGCCTGCCATACTAAAGTTGGTGTAGTAGATTGTCCGTTTGAATTATTAGCCGGTGAAACTAATACTGGAACAGGCGGCGGACTAACAGTTGTTGAAAAATTGAATGTAGTTGAAAATGCGCTTGTTCCCAATGCATTACTAGCATTTACTCTCCAGAAATATGCAGATGCATTTTGTAAAATTCCGGGAGCGATTGCATAGGAATTTGTTGTTACTGTAGCTGAGTCAGTAATAACACCAAAATTTGATATTGTGGAAATTTGAATTTTATAAGAAGTTGCACCAGCGCTTGTATTCCACTGAAATGTTGGTGTTACTGAAACGTTAGAAGCACCATTAGTAGGAGAAGTTAATGTCGGCACTGCCGGAGTAGTTAAGCCGCCGGTAGTAGTTTTTAAAATAGTACCGTTATCTCCGACTATCCATCCAGTAGTTGTGTTAATCATAGTTATGCAATTGAGCGCATTCCCTGATGGAGATGTTTGTGTTGACCAGTTTGTTCCTCCGTTAGAAGTAAAATTGATTCTTCCGTTTTGACCGGTTACCCAGCCTGAACTGTTATTTACAAAATTTACGGAAGTCATATTCACAGCTGGTCCTGTCAACGTTTGTGCTGTCCAGGTCGTTCCTCCGTTAGTTGTTGCACGCATTGTTCCTGCTGCACCGGAAATCCAGCCAACTGCTGAAGATGCAAAGCTGGAAGAAGTCAGGTTTGAAGTTGTACCGGTTGTCAAAGCAGTCCAGTTTGTTCCTCCGTTAGTTGTTTTTCTTACAACACCTGCTGCACCCGATACATAACCAATACTATCAGATACAAAAAATACTGATGTGAAATTAGTTGTTGCTCCGCTGGTTAAGGCAGTCCAGTTAACTCCGCCATTGGTAGATTTTAAAATTGTACCGTTGGCACCGGCTGCATAACCAATACCTGAACTTGGAAAATAAACAGAAGTTAAATTTGTTCCTGTTGTTTGATTAGTCCATGTTTCGCCTGCATTGGTAGAAAATAGTATTATACCAAACTGTCCGACGGCAATTGCATTTGTAGCGGATATAAATTTAACTGAAGTTAATGCATTTGCTGTGAGACTTGTTTTGGCAGCCCATGACGTACCACCATTTGTTGTTTTAATTATTGTGCCGCCGGTTCCTACAGCTAAACCTGTAGTAGCAGATATAAAACTTACACTGCTTAAAGATACGCCTCCAACACCTGACGGCTGCGTTACCCATTGTGAGTATGCAAAATCCGAAAACAGAACCGGAATTAATGCCAGAATTAATAATAATTTTTTCATAGATAAAATTTAAGATTTTTTTACCGGACAGTTGGAAATCCATAGTGATAATTAATTCGCAGAAGTAAATTGCCTGCTAAAAAAAGAAACTGTCCGCTGCAATTTGGCGAATTTGCAATATCGCGGACAGTTATAGATGTGTAGTTTACAGAAGATTGGCAGAGGAAATTATTCCTTATTTTTAAGCGGGAACAAGGAATAACACTTTTAAAATAATCTTTTATTATCGCGTGCTTCCGCCCCGGGGGTGCGGGCGGAAAACACACGACTACATCAGTCTATCCGGATTTGGCTCCGTTTTTCCGGAATGACTCGTAATGTTAATGTATTGGCACTCTTTTGAAAATTGTTTTCCAAACAGGGTTTGTTGAATATATTTTCTCCGGTAAGATCTTCAAATATCTCCGGTTCACAATCTTTTACACTTTCTAAAAACTCTTCTGTATTATTGAAAAAGTACTGTGTCTCAGGTTTTACTATGCTAAATGCTAAAATCTTTGTGTTATATTTTATCAGACGGACTTTCTTTTTTACATTGCCTTGTTCGTCCAGGGAGATTGAATAGTTAAAGTTTACCATTGAGGTATTTTGTTTAGTTTTAAAATATCCTGCTGCGGAGGGGCAGCAGGAATATTAAATCTGCGATGAAGATATTATATTCACCGAGCGGTTCTTTGTATTCAAAGGCTTGCTTTGAAATTCTTTTAATATTACATCTTTTTTGGCAGTGTCTTTTTCTGATGCATCGTTTATGAAAAAGGGATTTTCACCTATTATCGATACTTCATTTTGTGTTACCACAGTTAATTGTGTCATTGATTATTGCTCATTGATTTAATTATTCAAAATTACCCCTATTACGCTTTCCAAACAAATAAAAATAAGGGCATTTGTTATATCACTTTTTAATAGTTTTCAATAAAACTTTAAATTTGCGTTGTATTTCAATATTTTATTCTGAAAATTGTTAGACCAATCCCCAATATTATGATTAACTCTTCTACTATTGATCTAATAAAGACATTTACTAAAGAAGAATTCTCTGAGTTCGAAAGCTTCGTTAAATCCGAATTCTTCAATACCCATAAACCCGTAATACTCTGTTTCGAATTTCTCAAAAAACACTACCCCGATTTTGATAAAGATGAATTCAACAAAGAAAATCTCTACGAGAAAATCTATCCGGGCAAAAAATACAACGATACAAATGTAAGAGTAAACCTCTCTGCAATTCTGAAGCTGGCAGAATCTTATCTTGCGCTCAAGAACTTCCGGCAGAACGATTTTGAAAGCTCGCTTATTCTGGCGCAGGATTCATACAAAAGAAGCCTTCCGAAATTTGAAGAACGCTATCTGAAAAACTGCGAAGGGATTTTATCTAAAAGGACATTCCTCGATGAAAACTACTTCTATGAGAGATTTTCACTGGAGAATACTAAAACCCAGCAGAGGAAATCTGAAGACCAGTATCAGTATATCGGTTCAATTCAGGTAGCCAATGAAAACCTTACTTACTTCTATTACTCTAAGCTGCTCAGAAATTACGTGCTGATACTCAATGAGCAATCTGCTGTTGAAGTCGAGTACGATATGAGCTCCATAAAAATCGTAATGGAGTTTGCAAAGATGTATGACTTCTCCAAATATCCTGCGATAATGCTGTACATGAACCTGCTGAAGATGTTCCTCGATTCCGACTTCGATGCCTACTATGAAGCAAAAAGAATATTTATGGAGGAAGGAATGGATATGGATTCAGGCGAGAAATTTAACGTATATGTTTACCTCACCAATTTTACATTCAAGAAGTATATTGAGTTCAAGAACTACGACTACCTTCGTGAGTGCCTTAACGTTCACCTGCATCAGATTGATAACAAGGTCTTCGGCGGCAAATACCTGCTGTATACTATTTATACAAATCTTATTTCCATGGCATCACGGCTTGATGACTTTGAGCTTGCTGAAGAACTCATCCATAAATACAAACCGCTGCTTTCACCCGTTAACAGAGAGAGCTTTTATGAATACGCCCTTGCCAGGAACTACTATCTGCGCGGCGACTTTCCTAAAGCTATGCAGATAATAATAAAGACTAAGCCCGCCGATATTTTTTATGAGCTTACTATAAAGGGCATGCTTCTTACAATTTATTATGAGCTCTCATATTTCGAAAATGCCTTTGCCCTTGTAAATACATACAGGCATACTGTAAAATCTCCTTTGCTAAAGACTTCTGACCGGACTATTTTCTCTACATTTATAAAGCTATATGCAAAACTTTTGAAGCTGAAGACTTCACCGGATAAATCCAAAAAAGACGACTTGCAGTTTATGATAGAGAAAGAAACTTATATTCCTTATAAATCATGGATGCTGGAGAAGCTGAATCTAATTTAAGAATTAAGATTTCAGATTTCCGATTTTCTTTTTTTGTAAAAGTCGGGAAATAGTCGGGTTTTATGTTCATTGTTATTTGTTATTTGTTAATTGCTAATTGTTAAATAGTCGGGTTTTGGTCGGGTTTTATGTTTACCTGACAGGTTTTTAATCCTGTCAGGTCTTATTTTGTTAACCACCCCCTCCCCCTCCTTAGTAAGGAGGGGGCTCGTTAAGCAAATCGAAATCGGTCCAAAAATACTTGAATGTTTATATCAATTTTCAAAAAAGTCGGATTTTGGTCGGGTTTTCCTTTCATCGATATTGTAAAAACAATACAGGCAATTTTTATTTTTTGATTTGGTCGGAAAATAGTCGGGTTTTTTGTTCATTGTTAATTGTTAATTGTTAATTGTAAAATAGTCGGATATTGGTCGGGTTTTATGTTTCCCTTTAGTGTTTTCCCCCTCCTGCGAAGGAGGGGGCAGGGGGAGGTTTTTTTCAAATTTTTTTTAAATAGTTTAGCAATAAAACCCCTCCCTATCCCTCCCCTTCGCAGGGGAGGGGAATAAAAATATACCGCCCCCTTAATCCCCCTCCTTCGTAAGGAGGGGGCAAAACAAATTAACATTTGGTCGGGAAATAGTCGGGTTTTATTACCATCAATATTGTAAAAACAATACAGACAATTTTCATTTCTATCCAAAGTCGAATTTTGGTCGGGTTTTCCTTCCACCGATATTGTAAAAACAATTCAGCAATTCTTCAAAACAATTTTTTGATGAATTTTTGACGGATTTTGTTTCATCCGTTTAAACACCCCTCACGTCCTTTCAGGTCAGACTCCCCTCTCCCGCTAAAGCAGGAATGACGAAGGGGAGGAGTTCCTCATTTCACTAATAAATATAAACTGCTATTGGATTATAAAAAATGATGCTTTCCCTATTAGCATATATAGGGAGAAATATTTTTTTCTGACTTTACCTGAGTGTTAAACCTGCAAGATTAAAAATATTGTTTGCAATAATATCACTCTTCTTATTATCATGTACTAAAAAAATATCTGCCTTTATTTTTACAAGAACTAGCAATAAGTTCAAACTAACAACTCACAGCTATGAGAAAGCTAAAAAACATACTTCTTCTTTCCTCCATTTTTATAATCACAGTCGCATTTAATTTTCAGGATAATCCGCCAAGCGGCTGGTATCAGCAGTTTCTGCCGAATATAAATGGAGCTTCAATAACAGACATGGTTTTTACGGACAGTCTTAATGGTTATCTTGTTACTGGTATTGACGGAAGTAATAATAGTTATATTCTAAAAACTACTAATGCAGGGGACAATTGGACTACTAAATATACACATACATTCCCATTTGTAAAAGTAAAGTTTATCAATAGCACAACAGGATTCACGAATGCTTACACGAAAATTTTTAAAACTACAGATGCAGGTGAAAATTGGAACATAATAAATCTTCCAAGTATTTTTGGAGATGATATGTTTGTTTTAAATCAAGACACAATTTGGCTGGCAATGAGCGAATCCCTCACAGGCGGTGTATTCCGCACTACTAACGGCGGAATAAACTGGACTCAGCAGCTCAGCTTAGGGCTTAACAATCCTACACACATTTATTTTTATAATAAAGATATCGGCTTTACTGCAGGAGGAGTATTGTACAAAACCACAAACGGCGGAGTGAACTGGTTCAATACAAACCAGACAGGGTTTGGTCAGATGCATTTTATAAATGAAACTACAGGCTGGAAATGCTACGGTCCTATGCAAAAAACAACTGACGGCGGACTTAACTGGGTGCAGCAAACGTTGCCTTCAGGAAATTACATACTTCAATCTGCTATAATAAGTTTTGCAGCTTTAAATAAAGATACTCTGTGGGGCGGCGGGGGATATGTTCAATACCCTAACTTCACACGAAGAGCAATGATTTACACCACCACCAACGGAGGAACTAACTGGCTTTATCAGGTTCCTGATACTCCAATTGTTGTTTATAGATATAACTTTTTAAATTTCTTAAATAAGCTTACGGGATGGGCTTATGGTGCTTACAGTGGTATACATACCAAAATCGGTGGAGACCCGCTTACAGCAATAAGTCCTGTAACTTCGCAAATGCCACAGCAATATAATTTATATCAAAACTATCCTAATCCATTCAATCCGAATACAGCAATAGTATATCATATATCCAAAGCAGGTCTTGTTAATATCAAAGTATATAATATACATGGAAAGGAAGCTGCTATGCTTGTGAATGAAAGAAAGAGCGCAGGAAGCTATGAATTAAACTTCAATGCTCAGAACCTCACAAGCGGAATATATTTTTATTCACTATCCATAGACGGCAAACCCGTTGAAACTAAAAAAATGATGTTAGTAAAATGAGAAAGCTAAAACACATTCTTTTCCTATCTTCCATTCTACTCTTCCTTGCATTTAATTTTCAAGGCAATCTCAGCGGTTGGTATCAGCAGTTTTTGCCGAATACAATTGGGAGTCAAATTGTTAATGATATGAAATTTATAGATAGTCTTAACGGTTATATGATAACTTCCAAGAATGTAAATCCCGATACTGCTTCTATTTTAAAAACAACAGATGGAGGGGATAACTGGACTACAGTTTTTTCACAGGGAAGTAGAAGATTCAACAAAATAAAATTTATAAATAATAATACAGGATTTGTTTGTGGAGGAACAGGTTCAGGTACTCCATATCTTTATAAAACTACCAATGAAGGAATAAATTGGTTTGTATTGAACTCATCAGGTTGCGCAATCTGGGATGATATGTTTGTACTAAATGCAGATACAATATGGCTTGTTGACCATAATGGATTATGTGGCGGTGTATATCGCACTACAAATGGCGGGGTGAACTGGATACGGCAAACAGGAGGCGGCGCGCCGGATAGAATTTATATGTATAATGCAAGAATAGGATTTGTCTCTAAATCAGGTGAATTTATAAGAAAAACTACTAATAGCGGAATAAACTGGACTACAGTATCGACAGATAGTTTTATTGATATGTGTTTTGTTGACAGTTTAACAGGATGGAGAGCATACGGCACAATGCATAAAACAACTGACGGAGGTCTTAACTGGATAAACCAACCGTTACCTTCAACAATGTTTGGAACTTCGCTTATTAATAATTTTTCTGTTTTAAATAAAGATACTGTTTGGGGAGTTGGAGGAAATGCACAATATCCTAATGGAAGATTCAAGGGAGCAATTTATACTACTACTAACGGAGGAAGTAACTGGTTTTATCAAGTTCCGGATACTTCCTTAGTAACAATAACTGCCTATTCGCAGATACAGTTTATAAATAAAGATATCGGTTGGGCATATTCTCAAAATCGAGGCATTCATACAAAAGTAGGCGGAGACCCGCTAACATCTGTAAATCCGATATCATCAGAGATCCCAAAACAATTTAAGCTCGAACAGAATTATCCAAACCCTTTCAACCCATCTACAATTATCAATTATCAGTTATCAATTATCAGCTTTGTTACTCTAAAGGTTTTTGATTTACAGGGAAAAGAAGTTCAGACTCTTGTAAATAAAAAACAATCAGCAGGCTCGTATTCTGCAGAATTTAATGGAGCAAACTTTTCAAGCGGAATTTATTTCTACACAATTCAGACTGAAAATTATAAAGAAACTAAAAAAATGATGTTAATAAAATAAAGTTTTGCAATACCTACACTCTTTTCCACAAATTTTCTTTCTCCCTTCATATTTCCTATATATTTTAAAAAAGGTTTAATATATTAAAATTAACTCTTACCCTTAAATTAAAATATAATTTAATATGGCAGAAAAGCGTCACAAAACGAACTTCTCTCTTATCTTATCCTCGGTAGTATTATTGATAATAAGTACGATGATTTTATCCTCATGCGGAAATGATAAACCTAAAAGTAAAAAGACTATGGACACTAAGCCCATGTCTATCAAACAATTCGATACTCCACCCGGAGCAGACCCTTCCGTTTCAGCTGAAATGGGCGGTAAAGGCTTCACCGGAGAAGGGTGGACTACCAATACTAATATAAGCGTACTCGGAAACCCAAAAGCTGTTAAAGGCGGTATGATTGTAATGTCTATGCCTGATTTCCCTGCTACTCTAAGAAACGTAGGTAAAGATGAAAACTCTTACTTCAGCAGAATGGCTGCTGACTATATGTATGAGCCTCTTGTCAGCCTAGATGCAGTAACGGAAGAGTTTATTCCATTGCTTGCAACTCACTGGAAAATCTCTGAAGATAAAAAAGAATTTACTTTCAGAATAAATCCTGATGCAAGATGGGCAGACGGAAAGCCTGTTACATCTGAAGACGTTATTGCTACATGGAAGCTGAAAGTTGATGAAGGTATTCTTTCACCTGAAACAAACGAACTATATAAAAGATATTCCGAACCTGTTGCAGTCAGCAAGTACATAGTAAAAACTACTGTATTGCAGAAAGACCCTGAATGGAAATTATTCCTATACTTCGGCGCATCTATGGCAATCCTGCCTGCTCACTATATCGGAGGATTAAAAGGCTCTGAGTATCTTGAAAAATTCCAGTTTGAAGTTGTTCCGGGAACAGGACCATACACAATCGATAAAGCCGATATTAAAAAAGGACAATCGATTGCTATTAAAAGAAGAAGCGACTATTGGGCAGAAAAAGATCCTGCAAACGTAGGTCTTTATAATTTTGACGTAATAAGATTTGATGTTATCTCTGACCAGAAGCTTGAATTTGAAAAATTCAAAAAAGGTGATATCGACGTTCTTTCTTTCACAGGTGTTACACGCACAAATAACTGGGAAGAAGGCTTACAAATCGATGACGTAACACGCGGTCTTATTCAGAAGACAGAAGTATTCAATGAAAATCCTTCGGGCGTAAGAGGCTTTGCATTCAATATGCGCAAACCCCCGTTCGATAATATCAAGATGAGAAAAGCATTTGCTCACTTGCTTGATAGAAAAAAGATACTTGAAAAGCTTTTCAGAAATTCTGCAACACTGCTTTATTCATACTATGCAAACTCACCGTATGAAAATCCTGATAACATAAAAATTGATTACAACTTCGATGAAGCAGTAAAATTATTAGGTGAATGCGGTTATACACAGAAGAACGGCGACGGATACTTGGTAAAAGACGGAAGAGTTTTAGAGATTGAACTGCCTTTCGGTAATCCTTCTTTGGAAAAATTCTTAACAGTTTACCAGGAAGATCTTAAAAAAGCAGGCGTGAAATTAAATCTGAAACAAGTTGACGGTACAACAAACTTCAAACTTGGAAACGAAAGAAACTTCACAATGCTTGTAGCAGCCTGGGGCGGTTTAAGATATCCGAATCCTCAGACATCATTAAGCTCATCATCAGCTACAGGCGATAACACAACTAACTGGCCCGGAATTGCTGACCCAAGAATTGACGAGTTAATTAAAAAATACGATACAGAATATAACAGAACAGAAAGAATTAAACTGATGAGACAAATCGATAAAATTGCATGCGATTATATCGGTTATGCGTTCACATGGTACTATCCTGCAGAAAGAATTGCCTACCACAATAAATTCGGATACAATCCGGGTATGTTAACAAAGACCGGTGATTACCTTACAATCCCCGGAATCTGGTATTTCGATCCTGAAAAATATGCTGAATACGATGCTGCATTAAAAGATAAGAATCTTAAAATGGAAATCGGACCGAAAGAAAACAAATACTGGCTTGATATCAAGAAACAATTAGAAGCTAAATTACAATAATATAACTTCGGAGCGGTATCGTAAGATGCCGCTCTGACTTTTCTATATTCCATTAAAAATACCACTATATGTTTAGTTATTTTTTAAGACGATTTTTATTGATCATTCCTACCTTTATAGGTATTACACTCATCACGTTTTTGATCTTACAGATTGTACCCGGCGGTCCCCTCGAAATGGAAATAATGAGGCTGAAGATGGGCGGTGCAAACGGTGATGGTACAGGCGGTAACTCGGGAAGCTCAGGCATTAATATTCCTGAATCTGCGATGCAGGAAATAAAAAAATTCTACGGCTTCGATAAACCTATACATGAAAGATATTTTCAGTGGGTTGGAAACCTTATGAAGCTCAATCTCGGAAAATCATATGTATATGCAGAGCCTGTATGGGATGTAATTACAAGCAGGTTTCCGATATCGATTTACTTCGGGCTTATAAGCTTTGTGCTGACGTATATGATATCGATACCCCTCGGGGTGTTTAAGGCGGTAAAGAACGGCTCAATGTTCGATGTATTGAGCTCGGTTTTTGTATTCATAGGATACTCAATACCGGGCTTTGCACTTGGAGCATTTTTACTTGTGATGTTCGGCGGAGGAAGCTTTTTAGACTGGTTCCCGCTGGGAGGATTCCGTTCGGAAGACTGGGATACAATGTCCTTCATGGGAAAAGTAACTGACCAGCTGCATCATACAGTTCTCCCTCTTGTTTGTTATCTCATAGGAAGTTTTGCTACGCTTACAATACTTACAAAAAATTCTGTAATAGAGAATTTAAGTCAGGATTATATCCGCACAGCGTTTTCTAAAGGTATCTCTGAGAATAAAGTTATATTCAAACATGCTTTGAGAAATTCTCTTATCCCTGTTTCAACAGGTATCGGACATTTCTTATCACTTATATTAGCAGGAAGCTTTTTAATTGAAACGGTATTTAATATCGACGGAATGGGACTTCTGGGCTACAAGTCAGTAGTGCAGAGAGATTATCCCGTAGTGATGGGTATATTGGTTATATCAACCTTATTGCTTTTAATCGGGAACATAATTTCCGATATTCTTTACGCGCTCGTAGATCCGAGAATCAGATTCAAATAATTTTATATTGTTTTTCCCAATATGGATAATACAGAAAATTTAGAAACACCGAAAACAAAAGCAGAAAAAAAAGCTGAGAAGAAAAAACAAATTTCTACCTCTCTCTTCAGAAAGAGATGGAAGAAATTTAAAACGCTTAAACGCGGATATTATTCTTTCTTAATTATTTTATCGCTTTACATTTTATCTTTCTTCCTGCCTCTTTTAGTGGGCAGAAATGCTTTAATCGTTAAATACGACGGCAGCTATTATTTCCCCGTATTTAAATTCTATCTTGCTGAGCAGTTCAAGCAGCAGGGTGTTCAGGGTGAAGCGCATTACAGAAAGCTTAAAGAGCAGTTCAAAGAAGCTGATAACGGCAACTGGGTTTTAATGCCGATACATCCTTTCGGACCCAATGAAAATCTGCTCGATGAAATAACTGCAATACCTCCTACTTCGCCGGATAAACTGCACTGGTTCGGAACAGATGACAGAGGGCGTGACGTTTTTGCGCGGGCAGTCTATGGCTTTAATATAGGTCTTAGCTTCTCTCTTGTTGTAACGATTTTCAGTTTTATAATCGGTATCTCTATCGGCGCTATGCTGGGATATTTCGGCGGCACGGTAGATATTATAGGTCAGAGGTTTATTGAAATATGGTCAACTCTGCCATTCTTGTACGTGATGATTATATTAAGCTCGATATTAAATCCTAACTTCTTCCTGCTGACTCTCGTTCTTACGTTGTTCGGATGGATAAGCATGACTTATTATATTCGCGGTGAGTTCTACAGGGAAAAAGCACGTGATTACGTATCAGCAGCCGTATCGATGGGAGCAAGCAACACAAAGATAATTTTCTCTCATATATTGCCGAATGCTTTGACTCCGGTAGTTACATATCTACCGTTCACAGTCGTGGCAAATATTTTCTCCCTTGTTGCACTGGATTATTTAGGCTTCGGTCTTCCGCCACCCACACCAAGCTGGGGACAGCTGATGTCACAGGGTATGGCGAACATTGAAAAATGGTGGCTCATTGCCACACCGCTCGGTGCTATGTTTTTAACTCTTCTTGCAATTACCTTTATCGGTGAGGCTATTAGAGAAGCATTTGATCCGAAAGTATATTCAAGACTGAAATAAATTTAACAAAAAAAGTTTAGCTTAATTAGTTTAATAAATGGCAAACAAACTTGTAGAAATAAAAAATCTCAGAACTTATTTCTTCGTTGAAGCAACGGATAAGGCAATCGACGCCGGAAACTATGCTCACGATGAAAACTTAAATGAGCTTTACAAAAAAGATAAAAAGCTGAAAGGCAAAGTTCCTGCTAAGGCAGTCGACGGAGTTTCTTTCGATATAATGGAAGGCGAAGTGCTCGGCATAGTTGGTGAGTCAGGCTCAGGTAAATCCGTTACAGCATACTCAATATCAAGATTAATTCCTGACCCTCCCGGAAAGATTGTAGGCGGAGAAATTAAATTCAAGGGAACTGACCTTCTGAAGCTTTCATTCGACGAAATGAAAAAGTACCGCGGAAAAGATATTGCCATGATTTTTCAGGAACCGATGACATCACTTAATCCCGTTATGAAAATCGGCGACCAGCTGATGGAAATAATTCTTCAGCATGAAGAAGTTACAAAAGAGCAGGCATTCAATAAAGGCGCTCAGATGCTTGAGCTTGTCGGCATCGCTGCCCCTGAAAAAAGAATGAAAGATTATCCGCATCAATTCAGCGGAGGTATGAGACAAAGAGTTATGATTGCAATGGCGCTTGCCTGCAATCCTTCCCTGCTCATTGCCGATGAACCTACTACTGCGCTTGATGTTACTATTCAGGCACAGATACTTGACCTAATGTTGAGACTAAAGAACGAAAGAAAAGAAGCTGCTATTTTACTTATCACACACAATCTTGGAGTTGTTGCAGAAACATGTAATCGTGTTATCGTTATGTACGGCGGTAAAATTCAGGAACAGGCAGAAGTTCACCAGTTATTCGGAGAGCCTGCTCACCCTTATACAAAAGGATTGCTTTCATCATTGCCCGACCCGGAAAATCCGCAGGAGCATCTTGTAGCAATACCGGGAATCATTCCGCATATTCTCGAGTTACCAAAAGGATGCAAGTTCTGCACAAGATGCACTGAAGTAATGGATATTTGCTGGCAGACAGAACCCGAGCTGAAAGAAATAAGACCCGGACAAAAAGTAAGATGTCATTTGTATTAAAATTCAAATAAAATTTTTCATTTAAATTTCATTTAATGAAAGCTGAAAATATTCTAGAGATAAAAAATTTAAAAGTTAAATTCCCTATACACGGCGGACTGTTTCTTAAAAAAGTTGCCGAGGTAAAAGCTGTTGACGGAGTTTCGCTTGAATTAAAACGCGGAGAGACGTTAGGACTTGTAGGAGAATCCGGCTGCGGAAAATCTACAATCGGCAAAGCCGTAATTAACATCCTTAAGTTTTCCTCTCCCGATGTGGAAATAGAAGGCGAAGTATGGATAAAGACTGATAACGGTGAAATTGATTTGCTGAAACTTTCAAGAAGTGAAATGAGAGGCTATCGCGGACTGATACAGATGATTTTTCAGGACCCCTATTCATCTTTAAATTCCAGAATGTCAGTTGGGCAGATAATTGAAGAACCTATGCTTTATCATACAAAGATGAATAAGAATGAACGCATGGAAAAAGTTGCATGGCTGATGGAAAAAGTAGGCTTGCAGCCCGAGCAGTCAAAAAGATATCCGCATGAGTTTTCCGGAGGACAAAGACAAAGAATAGGCATTGCACGCTCACTGGCGACTAATCCTAAAATCATTGTTGCCGATGAACCTGTATCTGCTCTTGACGTTTCCATTCAGGCACAGGTAATTAATCTTATGCAGGAGCTTCAGTCTGAGTTTGACTTAAGCTTATTATTTGTAGCTCATGATTTATCTGTTGTAGAGCATATCAGCTCTCGAATTGCAGTTATGTATCTGGGAAGCATTGTTGAAATAGGAAACGGAAAAGATATTTATCATAACCCAGTGCATCCTTACAGCAAGGCATTGCTTTCAGCAGTACCGCTGCCTAATCCGAACAGAGTAAAGAAAGAAAGAATAATTTTAAAAGGCGATGTGCCTAACCCGATTAATAAGCCAAGCGGATGTTCGTTCAGAACACGCTGCCCTATTGCACAGCCTGACTGTGCGCTTGCAGTTCCACCTTTGGAGTTAAAAAAGCCCGGCCATTACGCAGCATGCCCTTATGTTTCATACGGTTCAATAATAGAGGAAAGCATAGAAAACAGAGCGTAATTTTTTTTCTAATTTGGAATATTTTTTTTAAGCCCGTTAAATTTTTATCGGGCTTTTTTAATATTAAGACACTCAAATTTCAACAGTTCTTAAGGAGAAATGATTTTAGCCGCTAAATGGACGATAATACTATTCGGAATATTCTTTATCTGTGTCGGTCTATCTATGTTTTTTCAACCCAAAAAAGTAAGGCAAATATTAAGAAAAGCAGGAAGTACAAACTTAATAAATTATACCGAAATTACCTTGCGTATGATTCCCGCAATAAGTTTAATTTTGACTGCTGATATTTCTAAATTCCCGAATTTTTTTAAAATTTTTGGGTGGTTTATGCTTGTTACTTCTTTTGTACTCTATTTTGTTCCTAGATCACTTCACCATAAATTTTCTATGAAGTCCGCCGACATTTTAACACCTTTGTACTTTCAACTTATTTCGCCTTTCGCTATTGGAATTGGTGTCTTAATTATTTATAGTGTTGTTTAAAAACTCTTTGTAAAATGAAAAACCTGTTGTTTATTCTCATTTGTCAGTATGTTTCAAAAAAACATACAAGCCCTGTAATTAATTTTGGGGGGCTTTCTTATTTCTGAAAACATAAATACATTAAGCCCGTAAACAAATTTATGAATCTTGCATACTATTCATCTTTCCCCGACTACAGTGAAAAAAATTTCAATATGGAGCAGTATGTTCAAACCTATCTTACGTCGAATGTAATAGTCGATGCTTCTGCATCAAAAGTACATTATCCTTCACACCGTTCGACCTTTACCATTAAAACAATGTTCAAAGGGGATGAACATTACACTACGAATAAATGCAGATACAGAGTGACAGAAAATAATTTTCTTTTATTGAATCCTTTCAGTGAATACGAAAGCCGGATAGATTCCGATAATACTGCACACTCATTTGCTATATTTTTTTATCCTGCATTCATAGATGAATTCATAAATTCGAACAAACTTCCGGAAATTACGCTGCTTGATTCGCCCGATTGCGCCGGCAGAAAAATCCAGAATGTTAGCTTTATGGAAAAGCTTTATCTGAAAGATCATAAGCTATCTCTGGTTTTGAATAGAATAAAAAAAGCCTCAGAAAAAATTTCAGAAAATCAGAATTACATAAATGAGCAGATGTACACTCTATTTGACTATCTTATTTCGACTCAGGAAAAACTTGAGAAGGAAATAAAGAATATTCATCCTTTAAAAAAATCTACAAAGCTGGAATTATTTAAAAGGCTAAGCTTAGTTAAAGATTATTTAGAATCATGTTACAATGAAAATATAAAGCTATCTGATTTAGCAAAGACTGCCTGCCTGTGCGAGCATCATATGCTAAGGGAGTTTAAAAAGCATTTTAATCTTACACCGCATCAGTATTTAATCAATGTAAGACTTCAGGTATCAAAAAATTTATTGAAGCAAAACAATAAAAGTATATCTGAGATTTCAGCAGCAATCGGATTTGAACATCAAAGCTCATTCAGTCAGCTTTTCACACAAAGGTATAAAATATCTCCGAAATCTTACCGTCAGATCATAATTCAAAAAAGTCAATATTAAGTAAGAAGTATTTCAGGTCATACATTACATTTGTATAAGAATAAAACCAAAATATTTTTATGCAAAAAATTATCAAGTTATCAGTTCTTGTTTTAATCTATACCCTCTCTATTTTTAATATTTCCTATTCTCAATCCGGATGGGTTCAACAGACAAGCGGAGTAGGCACACAAACTCTACTGGGAGTATCTATGGCTGATGCAAACACTGCTTTCATCTGCGGAGTTAGCGGAATTATTTTAAGAACAACTAACGGTGGAACGAACTGGGTTTCACAATCCAGCGGCACTACTAAGTTTATCCGCACAATAAAATTTGTGAACGCAAACATCGGATACGCTGCCGGAGAATCGGGTTTGATTTTAAAAACAACAAACGGGGGCGCTAACTGGATAAATCAATCGATAACTACAACCAGCGCTTTTGTAAATACTAATTTTTTTAATGAATCGACGGGAACTGCAACAGGCCAGAATGGAATTATTGCAGGCACAACAAACGGAGGAGCTAACTGGAGTTTGCAAACAAGCGGAGTAACAGTCGAACTAACGGGAGTATGTTATACTAATGCAGCTGTTGCTTTTGCATCAGGATTTGGCGGCACTATATTAAAAACTACTAATAACGGCATAAACTGGATCAGTCTGGCATCAACTCTTACTACAGATCTAAGGGCAGTGTTTTTCACCAATGAAAACACAGGCATTGTAACGGGACTTGGCGGAAAAATTTTAAGAACAACTAATGCAGGAAGTAACTGGAGCCTAATTACTTCCGGAGTTACAAATGATTTTTACTCCGTATATTTTACGAATGTTAATACAGGAACAATAGCAGGTACCGGAAAGGTTATGAGAACAACTGACGGCGGGCTATCATGGCAAAGCCAGCCGATTAATTTTGCAAATGATTTATATAGTGTTTGTTTTGCAAGTGAAAATATTGGTATAGCAGTCGGTCAACTCGGTGCCATATTTAAAACAGACAGAGGCGGAGTAGGAGTGAATCAAATTTCATTTGTTGTACCTGAGAAATTTGCATTGCAGCAGAATTATCCGAATCCATTTAATCCCATTACCGTAATAAAATTTAATATAGCTTCAGATACCAGAACGAAGATTTATATCGTAGATTTGAACGGAAAAGAAATTGACGTAATAAATAATAAACCTTTAACACGAGGCGAATATGAATTTACATGGAATGCATCACATCTTTCCAGCGGAATTTATTTTTGCCTGATGGAAACAGATAATTTTAAGCAGTCAGTTAAAATGATTTTATTAAAGTAAAATATTAAAACAAACGTTATCTTTGTAAATGAAAAGAATTCTCATTCTCATCTTAGCTGTTATACTTCCCTCGAGCATTTATCCTTGCACAACATTTTTTATCAGTAATGACAGCACAAAAATATTCGGCAGGAATTATGATTTTCAGATAGGCAAAGGGTTATTAATGGTGAATAAAAAAAATATTATAAAAGAATCACCAAAAGATAAAAATAATAACTCTATTCAGTGGACTTCGCAATTTGGAAGTGTTACATTCAATCAATTCGGAAGAGAATATCCTATGGGAGGAATGAATGATGCGGGGCTTGTAGTAGAGCTTATGTGGATGGAAGGAACTGAATATCCGGAAGCGGATTCACGTCCTGCAGTGAATACGTTACTTTGGATTCAGTATCAGCTCGATAACTCATCTTCAGTAAAAGATGTCATTGCATCAGATTCAAAATTAAGAATAAGCAAAAGCAGTGTGCCTATACATTATTTAGTTGCAGATAAAAACGGAAGTTCTGCTGTGATTGAGTTCATAGGAGGAAAGATGGTTTATCACAGTGAATCCGACATGCCGTTCAAAGTATTAGCGAATGATTTTTATTCAGCATCAGTGGATTATCTTTCACAGTATAAAGATTTCGGTGGAGAAAAAGCGTTAAGCGAGTCCCCTGCCTCATTGAACAGATTTGCACGCACATGTAAATTTATCAAAGAATATGATTTCAATGGGAGCGTAAAGCCGGTTAATTATTCATTCGATGTATTAGATAAAATTTCCCAGCCCGGTTCCACTCAATGGAGCATAGTATATGATTTATATAATTCAAAAATTTATTTCAGAACAAGAGAATCATCAAAGATAAAAGAAATAAGTTTATCGAAGACAGATTTCAACTGTAATACAGGAGTAAGAATATTTGATATTAATTCTGATATGGAAGGCAGTATTGATTTATTTCTTACAGATTATTCTCAGTCAGCGAATTTTGATTTAATAAAATTTTCTTTTACTAATGTAGATTTTCTTAGAGGTGCTTCTGAAGAGACAATAAAATCTTTATCTTTGTATCCCGAATCATTTCAGTGCGCAAAATAGAATTACAATAAATAATTGTAATTTTTTATTTAATGAATTGTATTTCCGCACGTGAATTTTTATTTTGCATTGAGGGGAATTAGCTCAGCTGGTAGAGCGCTTGCATGGCATGCAAGAGGTCAGCGGTTCGACCCCGCTATTCTCCACCAATTTAAAAGCCTGATAATCAATTATTTATCAGGCTTTTTATTAGAAATATCTGCCGTTTTAAAAATAAGATGTTATAAAATTTATCATCTTAAATCCTTTCTTTTTACATTCCGGCATATAAAGCGTGTGGCTCAATTACCGGCTATTCTAAAATTTTCTGCATTTCCTTAGTGATTATAAACTCAGTAAAAGAAAATTTTAAAAAGTCAAAAGATTATTCAAGTCTCATTTCAAGCCTAAGGTAATTATTTCTATCGGTTTAAACATTGAAAGCAGAATAAATTTTTTCAATGAGAGCTGAAATTTTTATCTTTTGTAAGCGCTAAAACTGTTATGTTAATCCAGCATGGCGGAGATATGTTAAATTTAAGTTATGGATGATTTCACCTCAAATGCTGAACGTGAAAAAATGTAATTTTAGTCTCAAATGCAAGGTTTTTGGTAAAATACTATATAAAACGACATTGAAACTGGGGCAATTTATGAGTATATTACATGATTGAATATTTAAAAACTTGTGTGACAAGATAGGCGGAGCTATGAAAAGATTTTTGCAAAACCAATTTTTAGAGAGAAAATAAGTATATTCAGCAATTTAAAGTAAATTCAATGAATTTAAAGCAATTTTGTTTTTTAGCGTTGTTAAGTGTTTGTTTTTTTCACCAAACTGATGTATTTTCTCAGGATACAAATCTTGTAATTGGAAATAAAGTATTGAAGCAAAAAATAAACTACTATGATTTCTCTGACCCGTTAAAAGTTAATATGGAAGTAATTGCATGGGGTGGTTTTAAAAACCCCGGCAAATATCTTGTGCCGGAAGGAACAACATTAATCGATTTACTTACATTTGCAGGATTTCCTCCGAATAGCAGTTTGCTGGAAGAAGTAAAGCTTCTAAGAGCAAGAGATATTACTGCAAAATATGAATCTTCAGCTGTCACCAAATACAATTTTAAAAAATTTTTTGACAAAGAAACTACCAGTTATAATATTGACAATCCTTTAGTAAAGCCGGGAGATATAGTAATAATTCCACTGGAATTAGAGAAAAACTTCTGGGATTATTTCAAAGAAGGATTATTTATAGTAGGTCCTATAGCATCCATCTTATCTATAATAATAACAATTAATAACAGCAAATAAAATTTTATATAATAAATGAATAATATTAACCCGGAAAACGAGAAAACAAATGCCTTAGAAAATGAATACTCCGAAGAAGTAAGAAGGTTTTTATTTTCATTAGGTCAAAACAAGTACTTGGTAATAGCTTTTATTGTTGTTAGTTTCTTAACAACATTCTTTTATTCCAAAACATTAAAAGATATTTACGAATCTAAGGTTACAATTAAAATTGATAAACCACAGGGAAATGTACTTGAAGAAATTCGTGGACCGGAATTCGGAGGTCAGGGTAATTATATCTCAAATCAGATTGCTTTGATAAAAAGTTATATAGTGCGCGATATTGCTACTAAAAGTTTGCTTGATACTTTACAAACTGAAAAAGTTTTTTCCAATTATAAATACCTCATAAGAGTAAAAAACGAAAAAGATACAAGTATTTTAAGTGAGTTAGCATTAAGAGAATTACTATATAAAATTGTAGAAATTACAAACCCGAAAGGTATTGATAACTTAGAGATTGCAGTTAAAGGAACTCAGTTTAAAGAAAACCAACTAATAGCATATACAATTGCAAATGCCTATATCAAATATAATCTAGATATGAGCCGGGCGCAGCTTACATCAGTAAGAAGACTGCTGGAAGATGAGAAAAAGAAAAAGTTTGAAGAATTATCACTCGCAGAAGCTTCATTGGAAGATTATGAGAAGAAGACAGGCATAATAAGCATGGAAGAAAATGTGAAAAATCTTGTTGCGCGCTCTTCTGAACTTGAAGCACTAAAAAATGAAAACGATATTGAAATAAGAGTGGCTGAATCGAATTCAAACCAGCTTGAAACCGAATATAAAAAGCTTGATCCACAGCTTAATACATATATCACTTCTAAGATAAACCAGCCATATTTCGATAAACTTTTAAGTGAAATTGCAAATATAGAAGTTCAGAAACAATTAGCTCTTTCAGAAGTTAGCAATTCAAAAGTTAAAGCAGAGGTTGAAAAGGATGCAGATAATAAAATTGCCGCTTTAAGAAAGGATTACGATTCACAATTGAATATTTTTAAGAACGGCATCTCCTCTACATCTCCTAGTGTAAAAGAAGAAATATCAACAAAACTTCTTCAGGCGCAGATAGAGACTAAATCATTAAAGAATAAACAAAGAGCAATAGCTAAAATTATTTCAGGATATGACAGTAAATTCAGTGAACTGCCTTCAACAGTAATAGAGTATGCAAAACTTGAAAGAAATAAATCAGCTGCAGAAAAATTATATACAACTCTTGAAGGTAAATACCAGGAAGCTCTTATAAACGAAAGGTCCCGATTAGGAAATGCATCTATCATTGACCCTGGTACAGATAATTATGGACCAATAGCTCCTAATAGAGTCCGGATAATTTTAATAGGGACTTCAGTTGGTCTTGCATTAGGATTCTTGTTCGTATTCGGATTAGATAAATTCGACAGAACTATTAAAACTCCTGAAGACCTTGAAAACAAGGGAATCAGTATACTTTGCTGGATACCCAATATTGAAGAAACCGATATTGAGAACTCAACTTCACATGAATTTCTGATGCAAATGAAAAATAAATCGAATATATCGGAGGCATTTAAAGCGCTAAGAACTCGATTACAATTTTCAAAGCTTGAAGATAAACCCCTGAAATCTATATTGGTAACATCTTCAATACCATCTGAAGGTAAAACTACTGTATCTGTTAATTTAGCGGGAAGTTTTGCTTTAACAGGCAAGAAAACTTTAATACTAGACTGTGACTTACGTAAACCAAGAGTACACTCTCTTTTTAACTTAGAAAGATATCCTGGTCTTAGCGATTATCTTTTTTCAAACTGCACATTGGAAGAAATAACAAGAAAAACAGAATTGGAAAACCTGTTTGTAATTTCCGCAGGAACAATTCCTCCGAATCCATCTGAAATACTTGGTTCAGCACAAATGAAAAAGTTTATGCAAAAACTTGAGGATATCTATGATGTAATTATAGTTGACTCACCTCCATTTCTAAGTGTAACAGATTCTGAAATACTTTACAACATAACTGATGGAGCTATTTTAGTAGCTCAATCAAATAAAACAATTAAGCAGGCATTATTCACAACATATACAAGACTGACAAATGTAAAAAAACATAACTTGCTTGGTGTAGTGTTGAATAACTTCAAATATAAATCTTCCTACGGGTATTATTATAATTATTACTATTATTATTATCATAATGACCAGCAGGTAAAGAAAAAAGCACCTAAATCATAATTTAGCGTTCTTTTTTTATATAAAAATAATTCACATACCTTTACATTAAACATTAATCCCCGAAATAAAACACATGTCCGGGGACATATAAAAAGTTCGAGTAAACTCACCTTTAACTTTTTATTTATTGTCCTACACAGCTTTTAACAAACTATCGGAATTATTTTTTATTATACCTATATCAAGAACGGAAAAAATTTCAAGGATTTGAAAAAGATTAAGCACTTTATAAGCAGACACTTTACAAATTTTACTTATTTCTTTCGCTATCTACGTTACAGAGTTTTTATTGTATTATCCTTAAGTCTTGCCGTCGGTCTTTTAGACGGGTTTGGTCTTGCAATGTTTTTGCCATTACTTCAAATGGTAAACAACAGTTCTGCCGTTTCACCGGAAGCAATGGGAAATCTTGGATTTTTATTAAAGTTTATTTCTGCTTTAGGAATAAATCTTAACCTGGTTTCCGTGCTTTTGCTGATGTGTGTATTTTTTATTCTTAAAGGTGTTGCCTTTTTTTATCAGGGTTTTTATCATATTTCAGTACAGCAATATTTTATAAGAAAAATAAGACTTCAGAATATCGATGGTTTAAACAGCATGAGCTATAAATCGTTCGTACTTTCTGATGTAGGACAGATTCAGAATTCATTAACAGGAGAAGTAGATAGAGTAGTAAAAGCTTTTGATAACTATTTCATAGGTATTCAGCTTGCCCTAATGGTTATAGTTTATATGAGTTTTGCATTTCTAATAGATGCCCAATTTGCAATCTTAGTAAGCATAGGCGGGGGATTATCAAATTTAGTTTACCAGAAAATTTACAAAAATACACACGGCGCTTCATACAAACTTACGATTGATAATAATTTTTTTCAGGGTTTAATAATACAGTACGTAACAAATTTTAAATATTTAAAAGCCACCTCATACCTCTTCAAATACAGCAAGAAGCTCCTCGAAGCTATCTTAAAAATTGAAAAGACAAATAAGAAAATAGGAGTACTTTCGGCATTCTTAGCAGCGACAAGAGAGCCTCTTATAATAATAGTGGTCACTCTTGTAATTTTTTTACAGACAAATGTACTCGGCTCTCCTCTAGGACCAATTTTAATCAGTTTATTATTTTTCTACAGAGCGCTTTCAAATCTCATGCTCATGCAGGGAACGTGGAATCAATTTCTTGCAGTATCAGGTTCATTAGTTCATATGAAAGAATTCGGCGAAAGACTAAAAGCTAATCATGAAATTCCGGGAAAACAGGAACTGAAGGAGTTTAAAAACAAACTTGAACTGAAAAACGCGAACTTCTCTTACAAAGAAAAACTAATTCTTGAAGATATAAATCTTACAATTTCAAAAAATGAAGTAGTAGCTTTTGTAGGTGAGAGCGGCAGCGGAAAAACAACATTGGTAAATTTATTTTCAGGATTGTTTCCATTGGATAATGGGAAGATGTTTATAGATGGAATTGAGAGAGAAAATCTAAACGTAGCAAGCTTTCAGAACAGAATAGGATACATAACTCAAGACCCTGTAATTTTCAACGATACAATTTTCAACAATGTTACTTTCTGGGCAGAACCTACCCCGGAAAACCAACAGCGCTTTGAAAATGCTGTTAGAAAAGCTTCGATAGAAGATTTTGTTAATAAACAGCCCGAGAAAGAAAACAGTATGCTTGGACATTACGGTGTTAACTTAAGCGGAGGACAGAAACAACGTATTTCTATAGCGCGCGAGCTGTACAAAGATATTGATATACTGATACTGGATGAGGCAACATCAGCATTAGACTCCGAGACTGAAAAAGCAATTCAGAATAACATTGACAGCTTAAAAGGTTATTATACGATACTTATAGTAGCTCACAGGCTCTCTACTATAAAAAATGCGAGCAGAATTGTATTTATGAACGAAGGAAAAATTTCACAAATTGGCGAGTTCAATGATTTAATTTCCAAAGTTCCTAACTTCAAAAGAATGGTTGATCTTCAGGACTTACAAAAACAATAAAACAAAAATTATAACAGGATACTTGAAATGAATCTACAAGAAAAATCTATTCTTATAACAGGCGGAACCGGTTCGTTAGGAAAAGCCCTTACGAAATATATACTTGATAAATATCCGGAAATAAATCGTCTTGTGATTTTTTCCCGTGATGAGCAGAAACAATTTCAGATGGCTCAGGAATTTCCTGAAAGCAAATACAGCCAGATAAGATATTTTGTCGGTGATGTAAGAGATTATGAAAGATTAAAAAGAGGCTTGAAGGGAATTAACTATGTGATTCATACTGCCGCAATGAAACATGTACACATTGCTGAATATAATCCTATGGAGTGTGTTAAGACAAATATTCTGGGAGCAGAAAATGTTATTAATGCCTGCCTTGAAACTGAAGTTGAAAGAGTTGTTGCTTTATCCACTGATAAAGCGGCTGCCCCGGTAAATCTTTACGGAGCGACGAAACTGGCATCAGACAAATTATTCGTTGCAGCGAATAATATCAGAGGTTGGAATCCAATAAAGTTTTCAGTTGTGCGTTACGGTAACGTAATGGGCTCGAACGGCTCTGTTATCCCCTACTTTCTTGAGAAAAGAAAAACAGGTGTGCTTCCGATAACTGACCCTACAATGACGCGTTTTAACATTTCACTCTTAGGCGGAGTTGAAATGGTAATGCATGCTCTTGAACATGCCTGGGGCGGAGAAATTTTTGTTCCGAAAATTCCATCATACAAAATTTTAGATGTTGCAGATGCTATAGGACCAAATTGTGAGAAACCGGTTGTCGGTCTTCGCCCCGGTGAAAAGATTCACGAAGAAATGATAACCGTTTCAGATTCGTTTTATACTTACGACTTAGGAAAATATTTTACAATCCTTCCGTCAGTACCGGCATGGGATTTAAAAAAGTTCACAAAAACCTTTAATGCGAAAAAAGTTGCTTACGGTTTTAATTACAACTCTAAAGATAATGATGAATGGGAAACAATCGATTCCCTGCGTTCATTAATAAAAGAAAATTTAGACCCAGACTTTCAGGCAATATGAGAAAAGCCATACCATACGGAAGACAAAACATTACACAGGAAGATATAGATGCAGTCGTTGAGACTTTAAAATCGGATTACCTTACACAAGGTCCTAAGATAGCAGAGTTCGAACAGGCATTTGCAAAATACATTGGCTGTGATTACGCAGTTGCCGTTGCAAACGGAACAGCTGCTTTACATTTATGCGCTTTAGCATTAGATGTAAAAGAAGGCGATAAAGTTATTACACCTCCTATTACATTCGCTGCTTCTTCTAATTGCGTTCGTTATTGCGGAGGCGAAGTAGTTTTTGCAGATATAAGCCCTGAAACATACCTATTAGATATTAATAAAGTTAAAGAGCTTCTGGAAAAATCTCCCAAGGGAACTTACAAAGGAATTGTACCTGTAGATTTTGCCGGACGAGCTGTTGACTTGGAATCTTTCAGAAAACTTGCAGATGAATACAACTTATGGATAATTGAAGATGCATGTCATGCCCCAGGCGGATATTTTATAGACAGCAAAGGTGTTAAACAAAATTGCGGCAACGGGAAATTTGCAGAGCTTGCAATATTTTCTTTCCACCCTGTTAAACACATTGCAGCAGGAGAAGGCGGAATGATAACAACGAATGATAAAACACTTTACGAAAAGCTGTTTGTTTTAAGAACACATGGAATTACCAAAAATTCTAATGAATATAAAAACAGCATTGAGTTTGCAGCAAGCACCGATGATAAAAATGTGGCAATTTACCCTAACTGGTATATGGAAATGCAAACGCTCGGCTTTAACTACCGCCTCACAGATTTTCAGGCAGCATTGGGAACAAGCCAGTTGAAAAGAGCTGACGAAGGTTTAAAGAAAAGAAGAGAGATTGCTGCTGCCTATGAAAAAGCATTTACGGGTAAACCATTTATAAGAAGTCAGTCGGGTTCTATAGAAGGACATGGTTATCATCTTTACATAATTGAAGTTGAAAACAGATTAGGACTATATAATTTTTTAAGAGAGAAAAATATATTTGCGCAGATTCATTATATTCCTACGCATCTTATGCCCTATTATAAACAGTTCGGATGGAAAGAAGGTGATATGCCTATTTCTGAGAAGTATTACACCGGATGTCTTAGTTTACCTATGTATCCGACTTTAAGCGAAGAAGAGCAGCAGTATGTAATTGATTGTGTGAATTCATTTTATGAATCTTAAATCCAAAATAGGATTAGGTACAGTTCAGTTCGGTATAGAGTACGGAATTTCGAACAAGAATGGAAAGACATCATCTGAAGAAGTAAGAAAAATTTTAACTTACGCTAAGGCGCAAGGTTTAAATACACTAGATACTGCATCTGCTTACGGCGATGCTGAAATAGTTTTAGGGGGAAATGATTTAAGCGGATTTAGAATCATTTCTAAATTCATGCCTCCGCAAAAAGATGAGACTATAAGTTCTCAGCTTCACCAAAGTTTGAAGAGATTAAAGCAGGAAAATCTCTACGGATATTTAGCTCACAGACCTTTGAACGTTTTTGAAAATCCATCATCATGGGAAGAACTTCAAAATCTTAAAAAAGAGGGCTTGATAAATAAAATCGGCTTCTCTTTTAATGAGCCAATTGAGCTTTCACAAATACTTCAAGCAGGCTTTATTCCCGACCTAATACAAATTCCATTTAATTATTTTGACCAAAGATTTAAGGAGCAAATTATTTCATTGAAAGAACATGGATGCGAAATCCATACACGTTCAACTTTTTTGCAGGGTTTATTTTTAGTAAATCCCGACAGGATGAACAGCTTCTTTGATGAAGTAAAACCAATTATAAATAATTTACAAAGTACGGTTAAAAATCTTTCAGGCAGCCTTCTTCGTTTTGCTGCACATCAGCCGTTCATTGATAAGGTTATTCTGGGAGTTGAAAATTCTACCCAGCTGAAAACAAATTTAGATACTCTTGAAACCGCCGAAGAATTACCCGCGCTTGTGCAGAAAATTTCAGATAATATTTTAATACCTTCAGGTTGGCCGAAAAATTAAGACTTGGTGTAATAGGAATGAGCGAAGGAAACGGACATCCGTATTCGTGGAGCGCAATCTTCAATGGTTACAATCCTGAATACATGAAAGACTGTCCTTTCCCCGTCATATATGATTACCTTTCAAAACAAAATTTTCCTGAAGATAGTCTCGGTCACTTAGGAAATGTTACTCATGTATGGACTCAGGACAGAACGGTTTCAGAGCATATTGCAAAAGCCTCAAAGATAGATAATGTGTGTGATAAAATGGAAGACATGATTGGGAATATCGATGCTCTTTTATTAGCCCGCGATGATGGTGAAAACCATAAGAATATGGCTCTGCCTTTTTTAAAAGCCGGGCTTCCGGTTTTTATAGATAAGCCTTTTGCATTATCACTTAGTGATGCAAATATGATGCTTAATGCACAGCAGAATGAAAATCAGATTTTTACTTGCAGCTCTTTAAGGTTTGCAAAAGAATTAATTCTTACAGAAGAGGATAAGGAAATAATCGGCAATATAAAATTTGTTGAAGGTTCCGTAATGAAAAAATGGAGCACTTATGCGATTCATATCTTAGAGCCGTTGGTTTCGCAATTACCCCATAGAGGGGAGCTTCTCGAAGTTAAATCGATAAACAATTCCAGGATTCATCAGGTATTAATAAACTGGGAAAATGTTTCTGCTTATTTAAAGGTAACGGGCAATACTCCCGTTCCTCTTGAAATAAAGTTTTTCGGAGATAAAGGCTCGGTTACAAAAACATTTTTTGATTCGTTCAATGCTTTCAAGTCTTCACTTGAACACTTTGTAAAAGTAATAAACAACGAAACAGATAACTTTAATAGAAACGAGGCTCTGGAAATAGTTAACATTATTGAAAAGGGATTAGCGTGAAGATATTAATAGCAGGATTAGGTTCAATAGGGAAAAAACATTTAAGCGCAATACAAAAGATTGGCGGGATAGAAACTACAGCCTTAAGAACCGGCAAAGGAACATTAAAAGATAAATCAGATATACAGGAATTTTATTCAATTGAAGAAGCCCTTGATTATAAACCGGACGGAGTGCTGATTGCAAATCCCACTTCAAAGCATGTTGAGACTGCTCTCCCCTTTCTTGAAAAAGGAATAAAAGTTCTGATTGAAAAGCCCATCGATGATTCTATTTCCGAGAGCAAAAAACTAGAAGCGTACAAAGATAATATTTTAGTCGCCTACTGCATGAGGTTTTTTCCTTTAAGCTCGTTTATAAAAGAACTAAGCAGTAAAGAAAATATTTTCAAGATAAGTTTTCAACGTTCGTTTTATCTTCCCAAAATGCATCCATATGCAGATTACAGAACTGAGTATGCAGCTAAAAAGGAGCTAGGTGGAGGAGTGATAAGAACTTTCTCCCATGAATTGGATATGATGCTTCATTGGTTTGGAGAGCCTTTAAGCGTTACAGGCGTAACGGATAAAATTTCACATCTTGAAATGGATACTGATGATTTTGCTTTCATTACGGCAAAAACAAAAAGCGGTGCAAGGATAAATTTTGAATTAGATTTTTTTGCACCGGTAAATATAAACGTAGGTGAAGCATTCACTGAAAAAGGAAAATATTTTTGGGATGTAAAAGGCATTCAGTTTATAGGCTACAATGAATCGGAGCCAAAAGAAATAATGATTTATGATGAAAATATTTTTGATATTATGTATCTCAATCAGATAAAAGATTTCGTTGGATTTATAAAGGGCAAGCCAAGTATTAACGCTAGTTACAATTCAGCAATACAAGTTTTAGAAATAATCGAAAAAATAGATGCAAAATAATAAAAGAAAAGTTGTTGCGATAATTCCTGCAAGAGGCGGCTCAAAAAGAATCCCCGGTAAGAACATAATTGATTTTAACGGCAAACCTTTGATTGCATGGACAATAGATGCAGCAAAAGAAAGCGGACTGTTTGATAAAATTATAGTAAGCACTGATTCGCAGGAAATAGCAGATGTAAGCAAACAATGGGGAGCTGAAGTTCCTTTTTTAAGAGATGATAAAGCAGATGATATAAGTCCTGTAAGTGAGGCAACATTACGTACTGTGATACAATTAGAAGAAGCAGGTGAAAAATTCGATGATGTTATGCAGCTGTTTGCTGTATGTCCATTAAGAAATTCACAAGATATAACCGAAAGCTATAAATTTTTTGTTGAACAAAACGCTCCGTTTGTTTTATCTTGTTATAAATATGCATGGATGAACCCATGGTGGGCAATGAAGCTGAACGATAAGTTCGAATCAAAATGGATATTTGAAGAAGCAAAAACCACACGGTCGCAGGACTTACCTGAACTGGTCTCCCCTACAGGAGCAATCTGGATTGCAAAAATTGAAGAGCTTAAAAAAGAAGGAACATTCTACGGTAAAGGACATATCTGGTGGGAAATGGATTGGAAGAGAGCAGTAGATGTGGATAACTACGAAGATCTGGATTTAGCAAATGCACTGACAAAGATATAATGAAGCCGAAAGTTTTTGTAAGGGCTGACGGCAATTCGTTAATCGGCTCAGGTCACTTGGTAAGATGTATCGCATTGGCTAATATGTTGAAAGAAAATTTTGAAATTGTTTTTGTTTCCAGAGATATTCCGGATGATACGAAACTCTCGATAGAAAATGATAATATGACTGTTACAATAATCGAAGATGAAAAAAGTTTTTTAAATATGGTTGAGTCAGACAATATAGTTGTATTAGACAGTTATGAATTTGATACTCAGTACCAAAACAATATAAAAGAAAAAAATGCTAAATTGGTTTGTATAGATGACTTGCATGATAAAGAGTTTGCTGCTGATTTAATTATTAATCATGCCCCGGGAATTACTCCTGAATTATACAGAACTAAATTATACACTCAGTTTGTTTTAGGAACAGAGTATGCATTATTAAGACCTGAATTTATTGAGCAGGCAAAGAAGGAAAGAAAAATTAAAAATATAGAAACAGTTTTTATTTGTTTCGGTGGAGGCGATGCAAAAAATTTTACAGAAAACGCTTTAAAATCTGTTTTGAATTTTGACTCGTTCAAAAAAATAATAGTTGTAACGGGTTCGGGATATCTGCATGAAGAGAGTTTAAAGAAGCTAGTACAGACGGATTCAAGAATAGAATATTATAAGACAGTTACAGCCGGAAAAATGTGTGAGCTTATGTCACACTCCGATTTGGCAATAGTTCCTTCAAGCGGAATATTATTGGAAGCATTAGCTTGCGGATGCAAAATTATTTCCGGAATGACAGCTGATAATCAGAAGTATGTTTATTCAAATTACCTGAATGAGAATTATTTTATAGATGCAAAAGATTTTAATGATATAGATTTAAGCAGGGCTATTGAATCAAGTCTGAAGAATAATCAAACTGCTGACAAGAAAATTGATGGAAAGTCTAATGAGAGGCTTTTAAAACTTTTTCAACAGCTTGTGTTAAAGAACTCTGTAAAATTAAATAGAGCAAATGAATCGGACTTGGAGTCAACATATGAGTGGGCTTCCGACCCTGCAGTCAGAGTTTTTTCATTTAATCAGAATAAGATTTCCAGAAAAGAGCATACTAACTGGTTTAGCAAAAAAATAAAAGATGAGAGTTGCTTGTATCTTATTGCAGAAGAAGATGGAGAGAAAATAGGTTCAATAAGGTTCGATATAAAAAATATCGAGGCAGTTATAAGTTATTTGATTGCTCCTAAACATCACGGTAAAGGATTAGGGCAGATAATTTTAACGAACGGATTAGAATTTATCGCGAAAAAAATTAATAGCGAAATTAAAAATAATAATTATAATATCAAAAAAATTATCGGTTATGTAATGGAAGAGAACGTTCCTTCCGTAAAGGCATTTGAACGATTGGGCTTCACTAAAATCAATGAAGCTGACAGAATTAAATATGAGAAAGAGGTATTAGTTTAATGGTACAGGAATTTTCAATTGGAAATTTTAAAATAGGCAAAGATAGTCCCGTATTTATTATTGCTGAGTTATCTGCAAACCATAATGGCAGCTTAGATAATGCGCTTGAAACTATTATAGCTGCTAAACGCGTCGGGGCTGATGCAATAAAATTACAGACATATACTGCTGATACGATTACAATTGATGCAAAGACTGATGATTTCAGATTAAAGCAAGGGACAATATGGGACGGGAAGTATTTGCATGACTTGTATAAAGAGGCATATACTCCGTGGGAGTGGCACGAGAAATTATTCAAAGCAGCTAAAGATGAAGGGTTGATTTGCTTTTCTTCTCCATTCGATAAAACAGCAGTGGATTTATTAGAGAGCTTAGATGCTCCCGCTTACAAAATAGCCTCGTTTGAAATTACGGATATACCTTTAATTGAATATGTTGCTTCGAAAGGTAAACCGGTAATTATTTCAACAGGCATAGCAGAAATTGAAGATATACAATTAGCTGTCGATGCCTGCAGAAATCAGGGAAACAATAATATTGCTTTGCTTAAATGCACTTCAAGCTATCCTGCGCCGATAGAAGAAGCAAATATGTTGATGGTGAAAGATTTATCAGAAAGATTTAATGTGATAAGCGGACTCTCTGACCATACTATGGGAATTTCTGCTCCTATAGTTGCTACATCTTTGGGAGCTAAAATAATTGAAAAACATTTTATACTGGATAGAGCAATCGGCGGACCTGATGCTTCATTCTCATTGAATGAAGAAGAATTCTCAGCTATGGTAAAGTCAGTAAGAGAAGCAGAGAAAGCTATCGGTGAAATCAATTACAATCTTACCGATAAGCAGAAAAAAGGGAGAGAATTTTCAAGGTCACTATATATTGTTCGTGATGTAAAAGCAGGCGATGTATTAACGGAAGATAATGTGAAATCCATAAGACCGGGTTACGGAATGCATCCGAAGCACTATAAAGAAGTCATTGGAAAAAAATTTACAAATGATTTTCAAAAAGGTACTGCTTTAAAATGGGAATTGATTAGTTAATGTATAAAGCGCTAGTAATTGGCTGCGGGAAAATCGGAGCCGGATATGACTTTGATAACGAACAGATCCTTACTCATGCTAAGGCATTATCTCTCAATAAAAAATTTTCACTGACTGTATATGATACAGACAGTGAGCTGGCTGCAAAAATTAAAAAAAGATACTCCAGTGAAGCTATAGAAGAGATTAATGTTGATTATCTTTCAAAATTTGATTGCGTAAGTATATGCTCTCCAACAAGTACACACTATAAATATTTATCTGAAGCAATTGATGCAAAAGTAAAAGTTATTATTTGTGAAAAACCTGTATCTTCTAATCCTGAAGAGCTGCCGGAATTAGTGAAGATGTACAACTCAGGCTCAAGCAAAATTATGGTTAATTATACAAGACGCTTTCAGCCTGCTTATTCTGAACTGAAAAACATTATTACGGATTTATTAAAAGAGGAACAGCTAACGAACATTTCAATCAGATATCAAAGAGGATTTATAAATAATTGCAGCCATGCAGCGGATTTGATAGAATTTTTAACCGGTAAAAAGTTTGAGCTTACAAATGTTAGTAAAAATAATTTAGTAACTGACCATTTTGAAAACGACCCTACTTTGTCTCTGATGGCAAATCTGGAAAATGTAAATGTTAATGTGCTTGGCTTAAGCAATGTCTTATTCCCCTATTTCGATATAGACCTTTATTTTAATTCAACGAAAATTGAAATAAAAGAATTAGGAAGAACAATTGAAATTTTGAAAGCTGAAGAACGCTTTACTGTGTTAGGCTCGAAAAAGATTTTCAGGGATTGCATGAAGGACAATATGGTAAATGTAATTTCAAAAGCTGAAGAATTGCTGAATGATAAAAATACACAGGATAATTTTATCGGTTCAGTAGAATTAAACCAAAGAATGTTAAACTATTTAAATAATTAATATGGCAAAACTTGCAATCAACGGAGGTACTCCGGTAAGAACAAAATTATTTCCGGGATACAATACAATAGGTGAAGAAGAGAAAAGAGCAGTTATAAAAGTTTTAGACAGCGGAAACCTCTCACAATTTCTCGGCGCATGGCATAAAGATTTTTACGGCGGTCCGACAGTACAACAATTCGAAAAAGATTGGGCAGCGCTTTATGGATGTAAACATGCAATAAGCGTTAATTCAAATACATCGGGGCTATTTGCGGCAATAGGAGCTCTTGGAATAAAAGCCGGAGATGAAGTAATTGTCTCTCCTTACTCAATGAGCGCAAGCGCTCTTGCTCCGATAATTTACGGTGCAGTGCCGGTCTTTGCAGATGTAGATTACGATAATTTCGGAATAAGTCCGGAAAACATTGAAGCAAAAATAACTCCAAGAACAAAAGCTATATTGCTTGTACATATTTTCGGAAATCCCTCGAAGATGGATGAGATAATGGCAATTGCAAAAAAACATAATTTATATGTAATTGAAGATTGTGCTCAGTCACCCTTGGCTATTTATAAAGATAAATTAGTCGGAACTATTGGCGATATAGGAATCTTCAGCTTAAACTATCACAAACACATTCACACGGGTGAAGGCGGAGTAATTACAACAAATAATGATAACATTGCAGAAAGAATTCATCTTATCAGAAATCACGGTGAAAATATTGTTGAGCCGAAGGGAATTGAGAATGCTTTTAATACTTACGGGTACAATTACAGAATGACTGAAATGGAAGCAGCTGTCGGAATAGAACAGCTTAAAAAACTTCCTGCTCTTGTTGAAGAAAGGATAAAGAATGTAAATTACTTATCTAATGAGCTTTCAAAAATTGAGGGATTAACTTTACCGAAGATTGAAGGTAATAGCAAACATGTTTATTATCTTCATGCAATAAAGTTTAATAAAGATTATTTCGGAATAGACAGAGCAACGTTTCTTAATGCAATAAAAGCTGAGCTTCCTTCTGCAGTCGGCAGAGAAGATACTCCTTTGATAGCAGGCGGTTATGTAAAACCGTTATATTTAGCTCCGCTTTATCAGCAAAGAGCAACGCATTGTGCATTCAATTGTGAGAAATATAAAGGAGAAGTTGATTACAGCAAAGGCTCATGTCCGACTGTTGAAAAACTTCACTATGAAGAATTATTCACACATGAATATATAAAACCCGGACTTAGCAAAGAGGACTTAGACGACGTGATTGCAGGCTTTAAAAAGGTTGCGGAAAATGTTAATGAGTTAAAAGAAGTTGCAGCAGAAGCTTAAAGGTAAAATTCTTTTTGCTTTCAGTGACCCCGGAGGCGCAAAACCAATTTTATCTTTGATTGAGGAAATTCAACCTGATGAATATTTGGCAGTATCCAACAGAAGTTATTCTTTTTATGATGACTTCAAAACTCAGGTACAGATGATAGAAAATGATTTTGAAAAAATTGTTAACTCATACCAGCCTGATTTAATTTTTACGGGGACTTCCTACCCTTCAGATTTTGACAAACAGTTTTTGAAAATAGCTTTAGAAAAAAATATAGATTGTTACACATTTGTTGACCACTGGACAAATATGGATTTGAGATTTACTTATGAAAATAATTTTTTAGAACCTTCGCAGGTTTGGGTAATTGATGAACGCGCAAAGGAAATTGCTATGAAAGCCGGAATACCTAAGGATAAAATTGTTATTTCCGGGAATCCTTATCACAAATGGTTAAAAAATTGGAAACCACGTGTAATCAAAGAAGTTTTTCTTGAAACAATCGGCTTAAAAAATATTACGGATACTTTATTAATTTTTGCTCCCGATCCTTTATCAAACATAAATGGTATCGAGAAATACGGCTTCGATGAATTAAGTGCATTAAAAGACTTAATTGAATTATTTGAAGAGCATGAATCTGAATTATCTCACTTCAAAATTTTAATCAAAGCGCATCCGAATCAGAACAGAAAAAAGATAGAAAAAATTATTCAGAAAACTAAAAACTGTATTTTATTACCTAATGATATTGATGCAAACACTGTGACTTACTACGGAAATATTACAATTGGATTTTTCTCTTCCTTCCTCTTAGAAGCGAAAATTTTGGGTAAAGAAATTTTAAGATTTATTCCTGTTCCCATGAAAGAAGACCCTATCGCAGCACTTAATGTAGGAACGATTGTAAATAAAGAATCATTACTAACTAATCTTTTAAAAGTAAAAAATTGGAATTAAAAAAAGATATATTCCTAAAAGGTAAGAGCATTTATTTACGCGCTCTGAACGAAGATGATATTAACGGCAATTACTCACGCTGGCTGAATGATTCTGAAATAACTTTGTATAATTCACACGGAAGATTTCCTGTGACAACGGAAAAATTAATTGAGTTCGTTAGAGGCGCGGCTAAATCAAATACTTCTCTTGTAATGGCTGTAGTTGATAATGAAACAGATACCCATATCGGAAACATAAGTCTCCAGTCAATAAATTGGATAGACAGAAGCGCAGAGATAGCTTTTATATTGGGTGAAAAAGATTTCTGGGGTAAAGGAGTTATGCAAGAAGCAGGAAAGATTATGATTGAACACGGGTTCAATGTATTAAATCTTCACAGAATATACTGTGGCACATCTGCCGAGAATCTCGGAATGCAGAAGCTTGCGAACAAGCTCGGATTTACTCAAGAAGGAGTAAGAAAAGAAGCCCTCTTTAAAAACGGCAAGTATATTGACATAATAGAATTTGGAAAACTTAATAACAAATGAAATACTGTAAAAAATGTTTACAAACTGATACCAGACCCGGAATAAGGTTTGATGAAAAAGGCATCTGTCCCGCTTGTAACTATCACGAGAGTTTAAAAGAAGTTGACTGGGAAGAACGCCGCAAAGAGATGGATGAAATTGTTGCTTTCGGTAAAGCTCATAATCAGTCAGGATATGATTGCATCATAGGTGTAAGCGGAGGAAAGGACAGTACAAGACAGGCATTTTATGTAAAAGATGTTTTGAAAATGAAACCGCTTTTAGTTTGCCTTAGTTATCCGCCTGAACAGGTTACTGAAAGAGGTGTTGATAATGTTTCAAATATGATTAAGCATGGATTTGATTGTATAACAATAAATCCTGCTCCACAGGTGTGGAGAAAGTTGATGCGAAAAGCTTTCTTTGAATTCACTAACTGGTGTAAGTCAACAGAGCTTTCATTATTTAGCAGTGTTCCTCGTTTAGCTATAGCTTATCAGATTCCTTTGATTTGGTGGGGAGAGAATGTTGCGCTTCAGTTAGGTGACTTAAACGTGTTAGGTGAAAGCGGTGCGGACGGTAATAAAATGAAGAAGGCAAATACTATTGCGGGCGGTGAAATGAAATGGCTGCTCGATGAAGAGATACGAAAAAATCATGTCCTTCAATATATTTATCCTTCTGATAAAGAAATGGAGCAGGCAAATCTCAGAATTACTTATCTCGGATATTTCTGGAACAACTGGTCGCTAGTTGATAACGGAGTATTCTCGGCATTAAGAGGATTGGAAATTAGAAATGAACCGCCGCAGGATATCGGCGACACTGTCGGCGTTTCTTCGCTTGACGAAGACTGGGTAACAATGAATCAAATGATAAAATATTATAAATTCGGTTTCGGAAAAGTTACCGATTACGTGAACGAAGATATACGCAACGGAATAATTACAAGAGAAGAAGGGAAAAAAATAATTCAGAAGTATGACGGTACATGCTCGGATAAATATATTAAAAGTTTTTCCGACTACATTGGGATTACAGTTAATGAATACTGGCAACAGGTGGATAAATCAGTAAACAAAAATTTATTTGAAAGAGACGGCAACGAAAGATGGAAACCTAAATTTAAAGTTGGAGAAGATTTTAATGTATAAGCAGAACATTGTTATAATAGATTACGGTGTAGGCAACACTCATTCTGTTTCAAATGCTATTTCCTATCTTGGATATAAAAAGCTGAGAATTTCAGACAGCGAAGATTTAATAAAAAAAGCTGACGCATTAATATTGCCGGGAGTTGGCGCATACGAAGAAGCGGTGAAAAATTTAAGAGACAGAAATTTAGAGGAGCTTTTAAATGAAGAAGTGCTCGTAAAGAAAAAGCCTATTCTGGGAATTTGCGTTGGTATGCAGATGCTTGCGGAAGGCTCAGAAGAAAACGGATGGCATGAAGGATTGAATTGGATGAAGGGCAAAGTTAAAAAACTAAACTTACCTGAAAAATTTGCAATTCCTCATGTAGGATGGAATAACATTACAATTAATAATAAAGAACCGATGTTCAACAGAATTGAAAACGATTCAAATTTTTATTTTGACCACAGCTATTATTTTGACTGCGAAGATGATATAATGGCTGCATGGTGTGATTACGGAATAAAGGTAACTGCAGCAGTACAAAATGATAATATATTCGGAGTACAGTTTCATCCTGAAAAAAGCCAGACAAACGGTCTGAAGTTTTTCAGAGGATTTTTTAACTCAATCTAATAAAGTGCTTAAAAAAAGAATCATAGCAAATGTTGTTGTAAAAGACGGAATTGTAGTGCAAAGTATAAATTTCAAAAAATACTTACCTGTTGGGAAACCTCCGATAGCATTGGAGTTTCTGAATAACTGGGGAATTGATGAAATTATACTTACAGATATTTCCGCTTCGAGAAAAAATGAAAAACCTGGTTTTGCTCAGATACGCAAGGCGACGGAAAGATGTCATGTACCTTTAACAGTCGGGGGAGGAATAAAAACAATCGAAGATATAAAAGAGCTGATGCATTGCGGGGCAGATAAAATTTCATTGAATCAATCCGCAATAAAAAATCCTAAGCTTATAACTGAAGCAGCGCATGTTTTTGGTGACCAGTGCATTGTAGTTTCCGTTGACGCAGTAAAAACCGGGAACTGCTACAGGGTTTATGATTATGTAGCTCGAAAAACGATTGATGTATCGCCTGATGATTTTTGTTTAAAAGCACAGGAGCTTGGAGCAGGTGAAATATTAATCAACTCAGTCGATAGAGACGGCTCTTACGAAGGATTTGATTTAGAGCTTATCAACAGTGTTTGTAAAAAAATTTCCGTACCTGTTATCTGTTGCGGCGGAGCAAAAAATGCAAATGATTTTATCGAAGCACTAACTAAAACAAATGCCAGCGCCGTATGCGCTGCAAACTTCTTCCATTTCACTGAGCACAGCGTGAATACAACGAAGACAAATATTTTAAAAAATACCGATGTGCGTCTAGAGACCCATGCTGATTATAAAGAGAATAGTTTTGATTCAGAGTTAAGATTAAAAAAGAAAGAAGATGAAGTACTGGAAGAAATGCTATTTATAAAAATTGAAAAAGAAATTATATGAAATTTTGTAAACGCTGCTTATATCCGGAAAATCATCCTTTGAATATTACCTTCGATGAAGAAGGCATCTGCAGCGGTTGCAGAGTGCATGAAGAAAAGGATTCGCTCGATTGGAAACTCCGTGGTGAGAAGCTAAAGAAAATTTTAGACGAATACAGGAATACTTCGGGTAACAACTATGACTGTATTATACCTGTAAGTGGAGCACGTGATTCGTACTTTATTGTTCATACTATTAAAAATGTTTATAGCATGAATCCCCTGCTTGTAACGTACAACAAACATTATAATACGGATGTAGGGATACGTAATCTTGCAAATCTAAGAATAGTATTTGACTGTGATATAATGACTCAGACAATAAATCCTGAGACTGTTAAAAAAATCACTTTAGCATCTATAAGAAGAATGGGCAGTATGTACTGGCATTGCCTTGCAGGGCAGACAGTTTATCCCGTGCAGATTGCAACAAAGTTTAAAATTCCGCTTATAATTTGGGGAGCACATCAGGGAGTTGACCAGGTAGGAATGTTCTCTCACCTTAATGAAGTTGAAATGACTAGAAAATACCGAAAGGAACACGACCTAATGGGTTATGAAGCTGAAGATTTGATTGATGACTTCGATGAAATTACTGAAGAAGATATAATGGCATTTAAATATCCTGATGATAAAGTACTTGAACGCGTAGGTGTGAGAGGAATTTACCTAAACAATTATATCAGATGGGATAGTAAGGCGCAGCATGAAAAGATGATAAAGGAATTCGGCTATGAAAGCAATTATCAGACAAGAACATTCGATACCTATAACGATGTTGACTGTTTTAATTATTCAGATGTTCACGATTATATTAAATACTGCAAACACGGTTACGGAAAAGTTACTGACCATGCCTCACGTGAAATTAGATTAAGAAGAATGAGCCGTGAAGAAGGTATAGAACTTGTAAAAAAATACCGAAGCTTAGAGCCAAAGAATCTAAAATTATTTTTAGACTGGATAGGCATTACTGAAAATGGTTTTCATTTCCTTATTGACCAGCACAGGAACAAAAATATATGGGAAAGAGATGAAAACTGGAAATGGAAATTGATAAATGAAAATTTACCTGGGAACGAATCTAAAGATGAAATAGAGAAAGCAAGATTACCACGAGTTGAAGATAAGTGCGAGTTTCAAATCACTCCAAGCAAAAGACCAAATTATAAAGATGACAAATATATTTTAATCGGCAAAGGATATTACGAAAATTAAGTGACAGAAAAAATTTTAACAATTGATGAGTTTTATAAAAGAGAGACATTGACTCCTGCTTTTATAAACAATATAAAAGAGTTTGAAGAGGTCATTTATGAAATGGTAAAAATAATGAACCATATTCATGAGACAAACTATTCGTACAGATTCTGGAAAATTATAGTTATCGATTATGTTAACTACAAATTACAAAAGAAAAAAATTCTTTCAGAAAAAATTGTTTCAGGTTCGCCGAGATTAAAAACAGCAGTAACTCAGAATCTAATTTATGCAATAAAATCACTGCAGAATTCTAAAAGCTTACAAATAATTAATGAGGTTTTAGAAAAAGAAGATAATATTGCGCATGGTTTTCATGATGTAGAGTTAATTGAAAAGGAAGTAGGAAAAGTAATCCCATCATACTTCCCTATCATTCTTAAAAAAGGAGATATTAAAAAACGTGAGAGAGTGATAAATCTTGCAGAACAGTATGAAGATTTCTTCTATAAAAATTTAATTCTTCAGCTTCCAAAAGCTTTTGTTGAACAGTTTGACTATATATACAATCTTTATCCTCTTGTAAATCCTAAGCAAAAAACATTTCATATTTCGTTCATCGTATCTGAATATGTAAAAATTATGATCGCTAAATATATTGAGAATGGAGCAAAGCTTTATTTCTATCAGCATGGCGGCGGCGGCGGCGAAATAAAGGACCGCTCAATATTTCACGATTCAAGTGTATCGGATAACTACGTTACATGGGGGTGGAAGATAGACGAAACACAAATCCCCGGCAAGGCATACAGATGCCATGGGTTTAAAAAAAGGTTTGACAGTTATGATGACAAAATTTTGTTTGACTGCACACTTGCATTTAATCTTATAGGGGAAAGTGATAAAGTATTTTTTAAACCTATTACTGATTATTTTTTTGCTAACATTGATTTAAATAAATATCCGAGAATACTCGGAAGACCACGACCGGTAAGAAAGCTGGGTACCCACAAATCACAATTAGATTTCATAAATCATCCAAATGTTACTATTGATTCGGGCAAAACTGACATGGCCTATATAATTGCTCACTCAAAAATATTAATTACATTTAAATGGGTATGGCCGCAGACCGTTTTCACCGAATCCTTATATGTTGACCATCCTGCAATTGCAATGGTTATAGATTTAGATTGCTCAACGGTCTTTAAACCTTATTATGATTTTTTTCTTGAGCAGAAAGTTTTTCACGATTCAATAGAATCAATGGTTGAGCATTTAAACACAGTTAATATAGACGAATGGTGGAACAAAGTTATGAAACATCCGATGTACAAAGGTTACAAACATGAATTTTTAAGAGGAGTTTAAGAGCGAATAAATGATTTATATAATAAATTACGGTGTAGGAAATTTAAGCTCCATTGCTAACATTATAAAAAAAGTAGGGGGCGAATCAGAAATTATTAACGATGTCTCTCTCCTAAAAAAGGCTAAAAAGATAATTCTGCCCGGTGTTGGAGCATTTGACCACGGCATGAAAAAACTTGAAGAGCATGGATGGATTGATGAACTAAATGATGCAGTTCTTAACCGTAAAATTCCTGTACTGGGGATTTGCCTCGGTATGCAGCTGCTATGTAAATCAAGTGAAGAAGGTGTGCTGCCCGGCTTAGGATGGATTGATGCAGAGGTAAAAAAATTCAGTTTTCCTGAAGGTTCAGATTTAAAAATTCCTCACATGGGATGGAATACAGTTAAAGTAAAAAAAGAAAATCCATTAATAAAAGAAACGGGCGAAGAGCAAAGATTTTATTTTGTGCATTCCTACCGTGTTGTATGTAATAATCCGGAAGATACTCTTGCGACTACAAATTACGGAGTTGAGTTTACTTCATCCTTGAGTCGTCATAATATACTTGGCGCACAGTTTCATCCTGAAAAAAGCCACAGGTTCGGAATGAGTTTTTTAAAGAATTTTATTGATATCCCATGCTGAAGAACAGAGTGATTCCCTGCTTATTGCTACGTAACGGAGGACTTGTAAAAACACTAAAGTTTAATGATCCGAAATATGTGGGTGACCCGATTAACGCTATCCGAATTTTTAACGATAAAGAAGTTGATGAGTTAATGGTGCTAGATATAACGGCAAGCAAAGAAAAGAAGGAACCGAATTATGATTTGATAGAACAATTTGCAAGCGAATGTTTTATGCCGCTTTGTTACGGCGGAGGAGTTAAAACAGTTGAGCAGGCGCGCAAAATATTTGCGTTAGGTGTAGAAAAAATTTGTCTTCAAACATCTGCTTTAGAAGATTTGTCATTGGTAACCTCCCTTGCGGGGCAATTCGGTAATCAGAGTATATTAGTATCTATAGATGTTAAAAAAGACTGGTTGGGAAAAATAAAATTATATTCTGCTGCTACCGGAAAAACTATCAGTAAATCCTGGACAGAATTTTTACAGGAAGCCGTAAAGGCAGGCGCAGGAGAAATAGTATTAAATGCAGTTGATAGAGACGGGACATTAAAAGGAATGGATTTAGATTTAATACAGCAGGCTAGCAAATCCATTTCCGTCCCTTTAATTGCTGTCGGCGGAGCCGGAAGCTTGCAGGATATTAAAGCTGCTGTAGATGCAGGAGCAAGCGCAGTTTCTGCCGGAGCATTTTTTGTTTTCCAGGGACCGCATAGAGCAGTGTTAATCACCTACCCCAGATACAAAGAACTCGAACAATTATTTAATTAGAATATTTACTACAATACATAATAAGGTTTAATGAAAAAAGATTATCAAATTTGTACAAGATGCATAATGGATTCACGAGTGAAAGATGTAAAGTTTGATGCAAACGGTGTTTGCAATTACTGCACCGATTTTTTAAAAAATACTAAACACATACTTCAAAAAGATCCGGCAGAGCAAAAGAAAGAACTTGATATATTTATTGATAAAGTAAAAAAGAATGGCAAAGGAAAACGTTATGACTGTATCGTTGGTGTATCAGGCGGTGTAGATAGTTCATGGGCAATTGTACTTGCAAAACAATTAGGACTTCGTCCTTTGGCTGTTCATATGGATAATGGTTGGAATTCAGAACTTGCGCAGAATAATATTGAAAATTTAGTAAGAGGATTAGGAGTAGATTTATATACTCATGTTATTGACTGGGATGAATACAGAAGCCTGATGCAATCATTTTTTGATGCCGATGTAATTGATGTAGAATTGCTTTATGATAATGCAATGCTTGCAGTTATTTATCAGCTGGCTGCAAAGAATAAAGTAAAATTCATTCTTACCGGAATTAATAAAGCCACTGAAGGAATACCGCTTCCGCAGGGATGGGCATGGAATAAATTTGATAAAAAAAATATTTACGGACTTGCAAAAAAATTCGGGAATGTAAAAATAAAAACTTTCCCTTCGATCGGCACATTGGAAAGATTATGGTATTATTATGTAAGACTTATTCAGCTTACTCCGTTCTTAGATTATTTCCCTTACAATAAATTTCATGCGCTTGAAGTTTTACAGAGAGACTATGCATATAAGCCTTATCCGTATAAACATTATGAATCTATATTCACACGTTTTTATCAGGGATATATATTGCCTAAGAAGTTTAATGTAGATAAACGAATGGTTCATCTTGCTACATTAATAGCTGCTGGACAAATGAGCCGGGAAGAAGCATTAAAAGGATTGGAAGGGATTCCTTACCCTTCCGAGCAGGCATTAGAAGATGATAAAATATATTTCCTCAAAAAAATGGGTTGGACAAAGGAACAGTTAGATGATTATTTAAAGCGCTCTGAAAAACAGCACGATGCATATCCTTCCGAGAAGAAATTTTATGATTTAGTATTTAACTTGCCGAATCTGTTCCCCAAATCTTTGAGAGCACAGATAACAGGCTTAGTAAAAAAATTCAGATAATTTAATAATTACGAAATGAAAGTTGTTATATTAGCAGGCGGACTTGGCACAAGGCTGATGGAAGAAACAGAGGCCAGACCTAAGCCCATGGTAGAGATTGGGGGCAAACCGATACTTTGGCACATTATGAAAATTTATGAACATTATGGATTCACTGAATTTGTACTATGCCTCGGTTACAAAGCAAGCTTGATTAAAGAATATTTCTATAATTATTATCTGCACAACTCTGATGTTACGATTGAATTGGAAAGAAATAAGATTGATGTTCACTATTCAAACACAGAGTCTTTCAAAGTTACTTTAATAGATACAGGGTTAAATACCAATACAGCCGGAAGAATAAAAAAAATTCAGAAACATGTAGGTAATGAAACTTTTATGCTCACTTATGGCGACGGTGTATCAGACGTAAATATGAATGAGCTGATTAAATTCCATAAAGAACATGGAAAGTATGCTACTCTTACAAGCGTGCAGATTCCCGGAAGATTCGGTAATCTTGATATAAACACAGACGGTATAGTCAGTGAGTTTAATGAGAAGCCTGATGGTGACGGCATGTGGATTAACGGAGGCTTTTTTGTTCTTGAGCCGCAAATTTTTGATTACCTGCAAGGTGATGTAGATAATGTTCAATGGGAAAAAGGTCCACTCGGTGAAATTGCGAAAGACGGACAGCTCTCAGCGTACAAACATACAGGATTCTGGAAATCGATGGATGCAATGAGAGATAGAATTGAACTGGAAGCGCTATGGAGTTCAGGGAATGCTCCGTGGAAACTATGGAAAGCTTAAATGCAAAATTGAAATGAATTACAAACACTTAGAACAATATTACAGAGGTAAAAAAATTTTTTTAACCGGTCACACTGGCTTTAAAGGCTCGTGGCTTTTGTTCTGGTTAAATATGTTAGGCGCAGATGTAAAAGGATATGCTCTTGCTCCTGAAGGTGAAGTGAATTTATTTGATTCAATTAAAGGCAGCGAGCTTTCGCACTCGGTAATTGCAGATATTAGGAATAAAGAAAAATTAGAAAAAGAAATTCTTGATTACAAACCGGATTTTATTTTTCATTTAGCCGCGCAGCCGCTTGTAAGATTATCTTACGAAACTCCTGTTGAAACTTTTGATGTAAATGCTATTGGTACTGCAAAAGTTTTGAACGCTGCACGATTTTTAGATAACCAATGCGCAGTGATTTTAATTACAACAGATAAAGTTTATGAAAATAATGAATCTCATCACAGATATATTGAAACCGACAGGCTTGGAGGATATGACCCCTACAGTGCAAGCAAAGCATGCTCTGAAATTATTATAAGCTCGTATAGAAATTCTTTTTTTAATACAAAAGATTATTCAACCCATAAAAAATCTATTGCAAGCACCAGAGCAGGAAATGTAATCGGCGGCGGAGACTGGGCGAAAGACAGAATCATTCCTGATATAATAAGAGCATTACAGGAAAATAAAACTATTACAGTAAGAAACCCTAATGCTATTAGACCTTGGCAGCATGTTCTTGAACCATTGGGAGGCTATCTTCACCTTGGAACCAGGATGGTTGATGATCCTGTAAAATATTCTGATGCATGGAACTTCGGACCGAATATTGAAGATGATTTAACTGTGGAAGAGCTTGTAAATCTTGCCATCAAATATTGGGGTGCCGGAGAGTACAAAAAACCTTCGTTATCAAACCAACCGCACGAAGCAGGATTATTAAAGCTGGATATTACAAAGGCTAAGAATGAATTACAGTGGGAACCGATAATGAATGCAGGTGAATCGATTAAGTTCACTATAGACTGGTATAAAGAATTTTTTGAAAAAAATGACGCAGTAAATTTAATGAAGTCACAGATTCATAAGTTCAACAATTTATAATTAAAAATAATAATACTTAACAAAAAATAAATGAAAGAAAACGACAATTTGATAAAAATATCTTCATGTGAAGTATGCGGTGGGGAAGAATTGCATCCGGTATTGAATCTTGGCTTGCACCCAATGTGCGATGACTTAGTTGAAGTCGGCAGTGATAGAATCTGTAAAGAATACCCTATAGAAATTTTATACTGCAAAACTTGCAACACAGCCCATCAAAAATATCAGATACCGAAAACGGAATTATTTCCAAAAACTTACCACTACCGCTCAAGATTCACTGCCGATGTTTTAAACGGAATGAAGGGACTTGTCGCAGATTGTGAAACATATCTTGGAACATTAGAAGGGAAAAAAGTTCTTGATATAGGCTGTAATGACGGAAGTTTATTGGACTTCTTTAAAGAGAAAGGCGTTGAAACTATAGGCATTGAGCCTACAGGCGCATACTCAGATGCACAAGAAAAAGGACACAGAGTTTATAATGTATTTTTGGATACAGAAGCTTCAGAAAAAATATTGGCGGAAGCAGGGAAGCCTGATGTAATTACTTTTACAAATGTATTTGCTCACATAGAAAATCTCAAAGGTGTACTTGATGCATTAAAAGTTTTATTAAAACCGGAAACAATTATTGTTGTTGAAAACCATTATCTCGGTTCAGTATTAAAATCAAATCAGTTCGATACATTTTATCATGAGCATCCTAGAACGTACAGCTACACTTCATTTGAGTTTATTGCTAAATCACTTGGCTTAAGTATATTAACGGTTGAATTCCCCTCAAGATATGGCGGAAATATCCGCGTTGTTATGGGAGATAGTACAAAGCACAATATTCCGAACAACAATGTTGAAGAAGTTATTGAAAGAGAAAAAAAATATTTTGATGACTTTGCAAAAATGAGAGACAGTATTGCAGTGTGGGAAAAAGAAATGAAAGAATTGATTGATGAAACAGTAAACAAAAACGGGAAAATAAAAGCTAAAGCTTTTCCAGGAAGAGCAGCTATACTTGTAAAGCTTTTAGGACTTGATGCGGACAAAATTTCAGCAGCTTATGAAAAACCCGGCTCAATGAAAATTAATCACTATCTGCCCGGCACACGCATTCCGATTCTATCAGATGAAGACTTATACAAAACTCTTGCTGATGAAAAAATAATTTTAAATCTTGCCTGGCATATAAAAAATGAAATTGCAAGTTATCTTACAGGCAAAGGTTTTAAAGGAGAAATTATTAACGTTCTGGATAATAAGTAATTCATGACAGGAATTATCGGCACTGGTTTTGGTTTATATGGCTATCTGCCTGCAGTTATGCAAACAGAAGGTAAAGCTGTATTATTAGAAGAAGCTAGAGAAATATTCCTTACAAGACCTGAGTTACAACTATACAAGGATAAGATTGAATGGGTAGATGATATTGAAAAACTTACAACTATTGTAAACAAGCTTGTAATCTGTGTTCCGCCGAAAATTCAGGAAGGATATTTTGAAAATGTAATTCGACAAAATAATTTATCGCATATCATATTTGAAAAACCGATTGCCTCTACACCTGAGTTATCAGAAGAAATAATTTCAAGACTTATACAAAGCAATAAAAATTTTCGGATAGGCTATACATTTTTATATACTGACTGGTTTAGAAATATTACAAATGAATCGATTCAGAATACAAACATAAAATTTTCATGGAAGTTTAAAGCTTATCATTACAAGCATGATGCTATTAACTGGAAAAGATTTAACGATGAAGGTGGCGGCGTTATACGTTTTTTTGGAATACATTTATTTCCTGTACTTGTAAGTTTTGGATTTACAAAAGTAATATCTTCAAATATTACAGGAAGCGACAATAATGATTTAGAAAGATGGGAGGCTGTCTTTGAAAACAAAGATAAATTTCATTGTTCAGTAAATGTAAACTCAAACTCAGATAAGGAAATTTTTTCAATTGAATGCTACGATAATCATACTTCAATTGAGCTAATAGACTCAGTTTCTCCTTTTGAAAAGGCAAATGATTCAATTGATAAGGAAGATAACAGAGTCAGTATCTTAAAAAATCTATTGACTTCTTTAAACAATGAAGAAGAAAACAAGGATATGTATTGGCTTTATAAGCAGTCGAATGATTTATGGAAGCAAACAGAAAGTATAAATAAATTCACACCGAGATAATTGTCTACGCCCCTGCTTTCCATATTAATACCTACATTTAACAGAGTAAAGTATTTAAAAGTAATGCTTAACTCAGTTATCTCACAAGTTGAGCAAAACAACTTAAGTTCTACGGTAGAAATAATTGTTTCTGATAACTGTTCCGATGATGGTACGCAGGAATATATGACCGGTTTATGCCGTGAAAAACATTACATAAAATACAGCAGAAACGAAAAGAATATAGGAGTTGTAAAAAACATCATAAAGCTGTTTGAGTTAACCAATGGAAAGTACTGGATGTTTTACGGTGATGATGACATACTTCCTGAAGGCGCTCTGATAAAAGTAATAAATGTTTTGAATGATAATCCAGATGTGCCGTTAACAATTTTTGCTCAAAGAGGCTATAAGGGAATCAAAGAAAACAGAAAGATTTCTATCCACGAGGCTGTCTCGAATTATTTCTATTACATGGGAAATATGTGCACGGCAACTAAAACAGATTTTTTAAAAGAAAATCTGAAAAAGTATTATGACAAGATTGCAACAACTTGCTGGCCGCAGACACATGTGCTTCTTTTAGAAGCAGCCGCAACAAATATGCCTAAGCCTGTAATGCTTAATACACTCGAAGTTTATGATTTTCAGGAACCCGACGATAACAATGTAAAAGGTTCATTTTATTTTTATGAGGCAGGGTTTTATAGTTTGATGCGATTAGCATATATGGTTTCAGATGAAACAAACGACAGAGAATTAATTAAGCATGCTGTTTTTAATACGAAAAATATGAGACCTTACAGTTTTATTTTCTTCTGTCTTGATAACACTTTTGCATACAACTTTGTTGATTTGCCGAAAGAGCAGGAAGACTACAAATCAATTCTTAAAGAATCTAAAAAAGGATTGAGAGGTAAACATAAACTTTATGCCTACATATCCGATATAGTCAGAATGATTCCTAAATTTATATTTAAAGGAATTTATCTGATACTTAATATTTTCAGAATGAAGATGAGAGGAATAAGTCCGAGACAAACTATCAAAGATGATTTATATGCAATGAAAAACGGAAGAGCAGATAAACAAAAAAAATTAGCTAAGAAACATGCAATTGCCCTGCAAAAGGGCGAGTGGTAATTTTTAAAAGAGAAACAGTTTCAAATCCCTTTATATTTTATTTATAATTAATGAAAAAAATACTTACAGTAGTTGGTGCCCGTCCTCAATTTGTGAAGTGCGCTATTGTTTCACATGAGATAAGAAAATCCTTTAACGAAATTCTTGTTCATACAGGCCAGCATTATGATTACAAAATGTCCGATTCTTTTTTCTCTGAGTTAAACATTCCTACTCCCGACTATAATTTAAGCATCGGAGGGTTATCTCATGCCAAGATGACAGCGCAAATAATGATGAAGCTTGAAGAAGTTATTGAAAAAGAAAATCCGGATGCCGTATTAACTTACGGAGATACGGATTCAACTTTAGCTGCAGGTCTTGTTGCTTCAAAATTATACCTGCCGCTATTTCATATAGAAGCGGGAGAAAGAATTTATCAGAAGATGCATGTTCCGGAAGAGATAAACAGAGTAATTGTTGATCACATCAGCAATTATAATTTATGCTCTACAGAAGATGCCGTAGAAAAACTTGAGCTCGAAGGATTAAAGAACGGAATATTTGTCGGCGACCCCATGTATGACTTATACAAACTTAATGAGCCGAAAATAAAAGAGAACGCAGCAGATGCCAAGAAAAAATATAATCTACCGGATGACTTCGTATTACTCACTATACACAGGGTAGAAAACACACAGGATGAAAACAGATTATTGAAAATCCTTAAAGGAATTATTAACAGCAATGTTAATATTGTGTGGCCCATTCATCCAAGGACAAAAAAATTAGTTGACTCTTCTGAAGCTATAAAAAAATTACTTAATAAAGCTTCCGTAATTCTGTTAGAGCCCCTTCCATACATTGATTTCTCATCCGTGCTTTCTTTATCTTCATTGGTAATTACTGATTCAGGCGGTGTGATACGAGAAGCGTACTTTGCAGAAAAATTTACTATAGTACCGCTTGTAAACAGCTGGTGGAAAAATGTTGTAAGAGCAGGATGGTCAATGGAAGTTGCAGATAACGGAGAATTGATTGAGCAGTCACTTGGAAAGTATCTTAATTATAAATCGGATAACAAACCTGCATTTTTCGGTGTCGGCAACTCCGCAGGGAATATAAACAAAGAATTAACAAAATTATTATAGTACAAATTATTATAACCTGATGGAAGAATTGACTTACAACAATTATAAGACATTAATAAATAAACTAAAGGAAGATTATAATTTTACCTGCTTCTCGAAAATTAAATTTTCCAATGAACCGATTGAAAAAAAAGTACTGCTGCGTCATGATATAGATTTATCATTGGAGAAAGCTCTTGAGATGGCAGAGATAGAGGCAGAGCTTGGAGTTCCGGCGACATATTTTCTCTTCCTCCGCTCACCCTTCTATAATATATTTTCGGGCAGAGAAGAAAAAATTATTAGAAGAATTATAGAACTTCAGCATTACATAGGACTGCATTTTGATTTTGCAAAATATGACGGCTTAACTATCTCTCAGATGTCATATCAGATTAAAAGGGAAATAGATTTTATGCAGGATTTTTATAGTATAAAACTTGACTCAGTTAGTTTTCACAGACCCTTGAGTCTTGAATTTTTCAGCAGGCTTGAATTATCAATTTATCCCCATGCTTATGAGCCGGTGTTTGTAAATAATTTTAAGTACTTGGCAGATTCAAGAGCGCTATGGAGATACGGCCATCCCCTCGATAGCGAAGAATATAAAAGAAAAGAAAACTTACATATTTTAATTCATCCTATCTGGTGGAATGAAGATGCTGTACCTGACATCCAATGCCTTGATAATTTCCGTACTTTACAAAGTGAGCGATTTGAAGAAAACTTATACTCTGAACTAAAAAGCTTCTGGGATGGGAAAAATTTAAAACCTAATGGAAAACAGAAATAAAAAAATAGCTTTTGCCGGATGCAAAGATACTTCTTTAGAGTGCATGACGGCGCTTATAGAAGAAGGTTATAAGATTGATTTGCTCATTACTATTGACGAAAAAACTGCCGAGAAGAATAAAGTTGCCGGATATATGAATCTGCAATCCTTTGCTGCCGAAAACAATATTGAAGTTTATATTTGTGACTCCTATTCATTAACTTCTGAAGAAGATAAAAAGGTTCTTAAAGAAAAAACAATAGACCTGCTTCTTGTTATTGGCTGGCAAAGATTAATTCCTGAATGGCTGCTGCAAAGATTAAGCATTGGCTCTTTTGGTATGCACGGTTCACCAAGACCTTTACCTTACGGAAGAGGAAGAAGCCCTATGAACTGGAGCTTGATACAGGGTAAAGATAAGTTTATTACAAATCTTTTTAAATATAACCCGGGAGTAGATGACGGGGACATTCTTGCAACGGAAATTTTCGATATAAATATTTTCGATACTGCGCAGACATGCCACTATAAAAATACTTTATCTATGATTAAGATTTTAAAAGTGAATATGGAAAGAATTTTGGAGAATAAGTTTAATCTGAAGCCGCAGCTTGATATGCCTGCTACGTTTTTCCCCAAGAGAACCGAAAAAGATGGTGTAATATTCTGGGATAAAGATACTACTGAGATTTACAATTTAATCCGCGGAGTTACATATCCATTTCCCGGAGCATTTACATTTGCAGGTGAAGAAAAAATCAGGATATGGAAAGCTCAACCATTCGACACAAGATTATTTAATCCTGATATAATGGCAGGAACAATTCTGAATGTATTTCATAATGGTGACTTTATTGTGAAGACAGGCTCTGATTGCATATTGATTACAGATTATGATGTTTACGATAAAAGTCTGGTTAAAAAAAATGTAGTATTAACCTCTAAAGATTACGAGTATAAATCACCTTTTTCATTACCATCAATTAATCCATAAAATATAATTAATTTCGATTACTATCGGTTTCGATAACTAACATAAAATGGCAAAAAAGAAAATTCTCATTGTAAGTACTTCCTTTTATCCGCAGAATAGTCCCCGGGCATTTCGTACAACCGAATTAGTAAAGGAATTTTCAAGACAGGGACATGATGTTACACTTATAACCCATAAGGATAAAGCTCTGCACGAACCGTTTGAAAAAGAATACAGTGTAAAAATTAAAGATTTAGGGCAACCGAAATTTAAAGAAATTAATTTTAAAAGCTCAAACAAAATTGTTTCTTTATCCAAGAGACTTGTAAGGAGGTCTCTGCTTTGGTTATTTGAGTATCCTGATATAGGATTAATGTTTCAGGTAAAAGATGCTTTAAAGAATGAATCAGGATATGATTTGTTTATCTCTGTTGCTGTACCGCATCCCGTACATTGGGGAGCTGCATGGGCTGTGCGGAAAGCTAAAAAGCCTATTGCCTCTGTATATGTACCCGATAGCGGAGACCCTTACATGGGCGTATTCTATGATAAGTACGGAAAACCATTCTGGTTCAAGTACCTTGAAAAATCTTGGGGAAAACAATCAACATATATGGCAATAACAAATATTAACATGAAACAAAACTATTACAGTGAATTTCATGATAAAATTGTTGAAATTCCACAAGGTTTTAAGTTTGAAGATTATATGAACACAGAGCCTTTTGTAAAAAATAAGGTTCCGACTTTTGCTTTTGCAGGAACATTTTACAAATCGGTTAGAAATCCAACAAATTTTTTAAAATATCTTTCTACTCTAAAAACAGATTTTAAATTTGTAATTTACAAAATGGGACCGAACCTCGCTCAGCCTTTTAAAGAAGCATTAGGCGATAAACTTGAATTCAGAGAGTTTATTCCCCGCACTCAGCTTTTAAAAGAGTTAAGCAAGATGGATTTTCTTGTTAATATCGGATACAATCCTGTACTACAATCCCCCAGCAAATTGATTGATTATTATTTCACAGGTAGACCTGTGCTTTCATTTCCGGATAATAATATTGATGAAAAGCTTATCGATGAGTTTTTAGCCGGGGATTACACGCGAACTTTTGATTTCGAAGATATGGAAAAATTCAGAATTGAAAGAGTAGCTAAACAATTTTTAGATCTTACAAAACCTTAAGAATAATTTTAAAATAACCTGATAAAGTGACTACTCGAAAAGGCAATCTTGGAATCTGGATTTTTTTTATATTCTCTCCGTTTCTAACTGTAATATATTCTCTAAAAAATTATCGCCATACATTTGCAAAAAATATTATATGGGCGTTTACTGTATTTTACGGATACACTTTTATTATCTTCAACGAGGAGATGGATTCCCATAGATACAGGGAGTGGTTTATAAAAAATGCATCTGCTGATCTTACATTTTCACAATTTCTTGGAACACTTTACAATGTTGATAGCTTTAGCTCAGGTATTAATATAGATATTGTTGAGCCGATTCTAAGTTATCTCATATCTCTTTTCACAAGTGACTATAGGTTTTTATTTGCAGTTTACGGTTTAATTGTGGGATATTTTTATTCAAGAAATTTATGGTACATACTTGAGCGTGTAGATTTTAAAGCAAAGCCTTTATTAGTTCCATTAGTTTTTGCATTTGCATTGATAGCACCAATATGGGATTTAAACGGATTCAGATTTTGTGCCGCTACACATATATTCTTAATGGGCGCACTTCCGTTTTTATTTGAAGGGAAAAAGAAAGGGCTTATATTAATGATCCTGTCGATTACCGTACACTTTTCATTTATTCTGCCGGTTTTAATAATGCTGGCCTATATGTTAATCGGGAACAGGTTCTTTATCTTTTATATGTTCTTTATATCATCGATGTTCGTAAGGGAAGTAAACATTGATAAATTAAATGAACTTATATCATCTAACATTCCCGAAGTTTTCCAGGTGCGTACTTCAGGATATACAAGTATAGACAGAGCGCAGGAACTGAGGGAAGATGCTGCTAACAGTAATTTAAACTGGTACGTTAAAGGACATGAAAATGTTCTTAAATGGTTGATTATTGTATTTATGTCAGTTATTTTTTTCCGGGGAAAAGATTTCGTACAGAATCGTAAAAGTTTGTTAAGATTAATGTGTTTCACTCTCTTACTGTATGGATGCGCTAATATAGCTGCATTAGTACCTTCTGGTGGACGATTTATAGCACTCTCAAATTTATTTGCTTTAGCATTTATCATATTGTATGTTCAAAACGGACCTAAGGAAACTGTAATAACAAAATTAATTCCGCTTGCAGTGCCTTTGCTATGGCTATTTATTATAGTAAGATTCCGGATGAGTTTAGATACTTTTGGCGTATCAACCGTATTAGGCAATCCGATTGTTATAATGTTCTTTCGGGGAGATACTGCCTTAATAAACTTAATTAAATAAATTCAACAATTATAAATTCATTTTCCCCTAAATGCTTTATCTTTTTTCATTACACATAAATAAAATATTATGTGTGGCTTAGCAGGACTCATAGTTAAGACTGGCGCAAACTACGATTTCTCTAAATTCAAGGAAGCTACAAAATTAATGGCGCACCGCGGACCGGATAATTTTGGCGAATACTATTCAGATAATCTAGCCCTTTTCCACTATAGATTAAGCATCATTGATATTGAGGAACGTTCAAACCAACCTTTCTTCAACGAAGACAAAACTAAAGTTATAGTTTATAACGGAGAAATCTACAACTTTAAAGAACTCACCTCAAAGTATCATCTTGATTTGAAAACAAGCTCCGATACCGAAGTATTATTAAAAACTTTAGATACCCTCGGCGAAAAAGCGGTTCTTGAATGGAACGGAATTTTTGCTTTGAGTGTACATGATAAGGTTAAAAACAGTTTAACTTTATTCCGGGATAGATTTGGAGTAAAGCCCCTCTATATGTACGAAGACGATTCATTCATTGCATTTGCATCCGAAGCAAAAATAATTTTAAAATGGCTGGACTCGTTCAAGATAAATATACAGGGTTTATCAGAGTATCTGTGGTATGGCAATACTCTGTCTAACCAAACGTTAATAAATAATTTATACAAAATTACCCCCGGTACTTCTCTTGAAATAGACCTTGGAAACTTTGAGAAAAAGGAAAAAACATTCTGGACTATTACGTCAGAGAAATCAGGTATAAATCACGATACATTTGATGAAGCAGTAAATAAAACAAGAAATTTACTTGAAAGCGCTGTTAAGCGTCAGTTAATGAGCGATGTTCCGGTAGGAGTATTTCTTAGCGGAGGAATTGACTCGGCTGCAATAACTGCTTTTGCATCAAAACATATCAAGGGAAAGCTTAATACATATTCAGTTGAGTATGATTTTAATATCGGCGGAGAAAGCGAGCTTGCATTAGCGGCAATAACTGCAAAAAAATTTAATACTGACCATCATGAAATGAAGGTCGAATCTAAAAACATTGTAGAAGATTTTGAAGACCTTGTATTTCAATATGATGAGCCCTTTGCCGACTCTGCAAATTTCCCGCTTTATTTATTAGCCAAGCAATGTAAATCAGATATAAAGGTGGTCTTACAAGGTGATGGCGGAGACGAGTTATTTGCTGGATACAGAAGATACAATCTTTTGCATAATCTCACCTTCTGGAAATACAGCTCATTAATACTTAGCAAAGTTTTGTTAAATAAATTCCTAAGGCACCGTGCAGATAGAATGTATCTTGCGCTGAGTCAGAAATCAGATGCATTGCGAATGGCACTGTTGCTGACTGAAACAACTCCCCTATCAAGACCTGAAGATATTTTTAATACTGAATGGAAAGATATTTTAAATAATAAAAATCCGTTCAAAACATATGAGGAAAAAAATGAAAAATTTAAAAAAGAAGATTTAGTTCAGCGGATGTTGTACACAGATTTCGAAATCCTCCTGCCGCATACATATTTAGAAAAAGTTGATAAAGCTACAATGCTCACCAGTATAGAAGCACGAGTACCCTTCTTAGATAATGAATTAACTGATTATATATTGTATTTGCCTTCTAATTATAAAATTCTACAAGGCGAGAAAAAATATTTATTAAGAAAAAGCTTAGCGGGTATTGTTCCTGATGAAATTCTTGCAGCAAAGAAAAAAGGGTTTAATGTTCCTATAAAAGAATGGCTGAAAACGAGTCTTTATGAATATGCGAAAGAAAAGTTTTCATCTTTTAAAAATAATAGTCATATAATCGATACAGCATACCTCTTAAAACTTCTGGAAGAACATAGAAACAGTGTGAAAGATCATGGAATTATTCTATGGAAAGCGTTAGTATTAATTACATGGATTGAATTCTATAAAGATAAAATTATTTTCGAAATTTCCGAATAAAAAGATTAGCTGAGAAAAGATGCTCAATAAAATTAAATCTAACGTATTAGCAAATTTAAGAAATATTCCGGGCTGGAAAACAAAACGGAAAATTCTTGTTTTTGAATCAGATGACTGGGGAACAATCAGAATGCCTTCCAAGGAAGTTCAGGAGAAACTAGTTAAGCTTGGAATTAATGCTGATAAAAATTATTACAATAATAATGACAGTTTAGAAAGTAATGATGATATGACAGGTCTCTTCGAAGTGTTATCACGATATAAAGATAAAAACGGAAGATATGCAGTATTTACTCCGCTAAGTCTTGTTGCAAATCCTGACTTTAAAAAAATAAAAGAAAATAATTTTAAAGAATACTATTACGAACCGCTTACCGAAACTCTAAAAAGCTACGGACCTTCTCATGATAAAGTTTATAATTTATGGAAAGAAGGAATTGATAAAAAACTATTTGTTCCGCAATCACACGGCAGAGAACACCTTAATGTAAAGAGATGGATGGAAGCTCTTAACGGAGACTTTCCTGTTACGAAAACTTGTTTTGATTATAATTTTTTTGGATTAAGCGATGCTGAATCGAATGAAATAAGAGGAGAATTTTTGGCTGCAGTTGATATTGATGACGTAAGTGAAAATGCAGGCCTTGCAAAAATTTTGAAAGATGGATTTGATTTATTCAAAAAACTACTTGGTTACAAAGCTCAATATTTTGTTGCTCCCAACAGTTTAATGAATACAGGATTAGAGAAGGACTTAAATGAAATGGGCATAAAATATTTAATAGGTTCCCGCAATCAACCTGAATCACTTGGTCACGGTAAGTATAAAAATAATTTCAGATACATTGGAAAAAAGAATGAACACGGACAGACATTTTTAGTAAGGAATTCTCAGTTTGAGCACGGACAGTCCTTGCAGCGATACGGGTATGACAAATGTTTAAATGATATACAGATTGCATTTAAATGGAATAAGCCGGCAGTAGTTTCCACTCACAGAGTAAATTACATAGGCTGTATAAATGAGAAGAACAGAAAGCAGGGATTGGAGCAATTAGATATGCTTTTAAAAAATGTAGTTAAAAAATGGCCTGATGTTGAATTTATGACTTCGATTGAGCTGGGTGAAATAATCACAAATAGTCAAAATGCAGATTAGTTTTAAGCAGCAGCTTACTCGAAATTTACAAAATATTCCCGGCTGGCGTACTAAAAGAAAAATTGTTGTTATTGAGTCCGATGATTGGGGAAGTATACGAATGTCATCAAAAAAATCCTTCAATTATTTCCTTAGCAAAGGATTGGAAGCCGATAAATGCCCTTATAACAGCAACGATGCCTTAGAGTCGAACGAAGATTTAGAGTTACTTTTTGATGTATTAAATTCGGTTAAAGATGCAAACGGGAATCCGGCAGTACTTACAGCCAATAACATAGTTGCAAATCCTGACTTTGAAAAAATAAGGGAAGATAATTTTAAGAACTATCATTACGAATTATTTACTGATACTTTGAAAAAATATCCCCGGCATGACAGGGTACTTCAGCTTTACAAAGAAGGCATTGCCAGAAAAGTAATACAGCCGCAGTCTCACAGCCGCGAGCATGTCAATGTCGAGCTTTGGATGAAGACATTACAAGAGAATGATGAGTTATCTCACTTAGCATTTGAACAGAATATGTTCTCTGTTCATCCATCGACTAACCCGAAATACAAAGATGAGTTCATGGATGCCTATGGCTCTAATGAAAATATAGATGAACAGAAAAATATTTTAAAGGACGGTTTGAGTTTGTTTGAACAAATATGGGGATTTAAATCAAAATCTTTTATAGCTCCAAGCTATACATGGAATCCAGAGTTAGAAGAAACATTAAATAATGAAGGTGTGAAATATCTTCAGGGAATAATGATTCAGAAAACACACAGTGAATATTACGGAACACCGATTAAGAAGAAGTATCACTATCAGGGGCAGAAAAATAAATTTGGACAAAGATACTTAGTAAGAAATTCTTTTTTTGAACCGACACTGCTGCCGGGATTTGACTCAGTAAATGACTGCATGAACAGAATTGAAATTGCTTTCAAAAGAAGTAAGCCGGCTATAATAGGCTCACACAGATTAAACTTTATCGGATATATTAATCCGGAGAACAGAAGTAAAAATCTTAAATTATTATCTGAGCTCTTGATAAAGATTATAAAAAAATGGCCTGATGTTGAATTTATGTCCTCAGATAAACTTGGTGACACTATGAATAATATTAATTAAACTTTTTATGGGAACACAAACTACAAGTTTTTCGCTGCCTAAAATATTATTAACTGACGTACTGATTCTAACGTTAGTGTATTTTATACCTGCGCTATCACATGTGATGCCAATACCGGTATATTTACTTGACCCGATGAGGATATTATTGCTGACGGGACTTCTCCTATCACGGAACAACACAAATGCATTTATATTAGCTGCAACCATTCCATTAATTTCAACTATAGCAACAGGTCATCCGCCATTTTATAAAGCGATATTAATTTCAATAGAACTTGTTTCTAATATAGCTATTTTCGTGTATCTCCTTAAAAAAATAAATTGGAGTGCTCCATTGCTGCTTCTGGTCAGCATTATTGCGAGCAAGATTATTTATTATTCGCTTAAGTTTTTATTTATACAGTTTGCCTTAATTGAAGGTGCATTGATAACAACTAATCTGCTTATTCAACTGGCAACTGCGGCATTTATAACGCTATTGTTCTGGATTTTTTACAAAAAAATTAATCCCGTCTTCGATTATCATTAATGCAGGGATTCGTAAACATACAATCAGTTTTTTCGGATAATAAAGAAAGAACAATTGAATTTCTTGGTAAGATATATGATGACCATAAAAAAATGATGGAAATAATTTCCGGCATTTCTTTAGAATACATCAATGAAACTAATCTCAAAGGAAAGAAAGTTCTTTTAAAACCTAACTGGGTAAGACATTCTGTAAAAGATACGGATGAATTATGTTTGCGCACGAATGATAATTTTATTTTGGCAGCCCTTGAGGTAGTTATCTCTAAGTCTCCAGCAAGTGTTGTGATTGGTGATGCGCCGGTTCAAGGCTGCAGATGGGAAAGAATGATAACTAAGGAGTTTACAGACAGCGTTAATGAGATTTCAAAAAAATATTCTATTCCAGTAGAAATAAAAGATTTCCGGCGTGTAGTTTTTTATGCAAAAGATAATAAAAATATAGATAACAGAAGACCTCTAGAAGATTATATAATTTTTGATGTGGGCAAAGAAAGTTATCTTGAACCTATTACCTCTCCTGATAAAAATTTGTTCAGAGTTACTCAATACAACCCTGACAGATTTACACAGTCGCACACAAAAGGAATGCATAAGTATTGCATAACAAAAGAATTGTTTGAAGCAGATATAATAATCTCAATACCTAAAGTTAAAACTCATCAGAAGGCAGGAATTACCGCAGCCTTAAAAAATCTTGTCGGAGTAAACGGCGATAAAGATTTTCTGCCGCATCATAGATTAGGCGGTTCAGATATGGGCGGAGACTGCTACCCCGGAAAAAATTATTTACGATACAGCGCTGAGTTATTGCAGGATACTGCTAACAGACATCTTGGAAAACCTGCTTATAAATTCTGGGTGAGACTCTCTGCAATGATATGGCGATTATCCCGTCCGAAAAAAACAGACCACCTAGCAGCCGGCTGGTACGGAAATGATACAACATGGCGTATGGTTATGGACTTAAACAAAATTGTTAACTTAGGTAAGCACGACGGGACTTTAAGTGATAAACCACAGAGGCTTCTTTATAGTTTATGCGACGGCATTATAGGCGGACAAGGAGACGGCCCATTAAAACCTGACCCTTTAAACTTAGGAGTTGTATGTTTCTCCGATGACTCGGCAAGAACAGATATAAGTATGGCAACGTTAATGGGAATGGATGTTAATAAAATTCCGCTTCTTCAGGCAGCAAAATCATTTATGCCTGAGAGAAAAATTACAATAAGATATAATGACAAGGAAGTGAATCTTAACGATTTGAAAAAATATTCTGTGAAAGCAATTCCTCCTCCGGGATGGGTAAATTATTTAAATGCCGGAGATTAATTTGAAGCTTGCTATACATCATACTAAAGGGACTTTCAGTGATGACTGGGTAAAATATTGCGAGAGCAGTAAAATTCCTTTTAAGCTTGTCAATTGTTATGATGATAATATAATTCAAAGTGTTTCAGATTGTGACGCATTGTTTTGGCACTTCAGTCACAATAACCCTAAGGATTATTTATTTGCAAAACAGCTGATGTATTCCCTTGAAACATCAGGTAAAAAAGTTTTCCCGGATTACAAAACAATGTGGCACTTCGATGATAAAGTCGGGCAGAAATATTTATTGGAAGCAATCGGAGCGCAGATGGTGCCCTCATATGTTTTCTACAATAAAACCGATGCCTTAAAATGGGTTGAAGAGACTTCGTTTCCTAAAGTTTTTAAGCTCCGCAAAGGAGCCGGTTCACAGAACGTAAGGCTAATAAAAAATAAATCTGAAGCAATCAACCTTGTAAATCAGGCTTTCGGATCGGGTTTCAGACAGTATGAAGCTTTTTCAAATTTGAAAGAAAGGGTACGTAAGTACAGACTTGGTAAAACAAATTTAAAAGATGTCGCAAAAGGAGTTGTGAGATTAGGATACACAACTGATTTTGATAAAACAGCAGGACGCGAAAAAGGATATATTTATTTTCAGGATTTTATTGCTAATAACGACCATGATATAAGAGTTGTTGTTATAGATGAAAAAGCTCTTGCTATAAAACGAATGGTAAGAGAAAATGATTTCCGCGCATCAGGCAGCGGAAATATTTTGTTTGAGAAAAAATTTTTTAATGACGAAACTATAAGGCTATCTTTAGATTTAAATAAAAAATTAAACAGCCAGTGCTTAGTTATTGATTATGTGTTTAAAGAAAGCAAGCCGCTTATTGTAGAAATAAGTTACGGATATACTAAAGAGCCGTATTATAATTGCCCGGGCTACTGGGACAAAGATTTAAACTGGCATGAAGGAGCATTTAACCCTCAGCACTGGATGGTTGATATTATTACAAAACAAATCGGAAACAAATTATAAATGCAGGACAAGAATAAAAAAATATTAGTTACGGGAGCAGCAGGCTTCATAGGCTTTCATTTAGTAAAAAAATTAGGTCAAAATAATTTAGATGTTATAGGAATAGATAATCTGAATGAATATTACGACCCTCGCTTAAAACATGACAGGTTAGAGCAGCTTGGTGTTTCAATTGATATCAACACAAAAAATGAATCTTCTGTTCAGAGTAAAACGCTTCCGAATTTTAAATTCATAAAAATGGATTTAATTGAAATGGAGCGTCTGACAAATTTATTCGAAGAAGAAAAATTTGATATAGTAATCCATCTTGCAGCGCAGGCAGGAGTAAGATTTTCTATTGAATCACCTGAAGTTTATATACAATCAAATATAATAGGATTTTTTAATATACTTGAGTGCTCAAAAAATAATAAAGTTGAGCATTTAATATACGCATCAAGCTCATCAGTGTACGGAAACAATGATAAAGTACCATTCTCGGAAACAGATTCCGTTGACTTCCCCATCAGTATGTACGCTGCTACGAAAAAAAGCAACGAACTGATGGCGCATACATACAGCCATATTCATAAATTACGTACAACAGGTTTAAGATTTTTTACAGTTTACGGACCATGGGGCAGACCTGATATGGCAGCCTATTTATTTACAAAATCAATTATAGAGGGCACCCCCATAAAAGTATTTAATCACGGTGAGCTTCACAGAGATTTTACATATATAGATGATATTATTGACGGCATAATTCGTGTAATGGATAAACCGGATAAAACCGGTTATGCACTATATAATATTGGGAATAATAATCCTGCGCATCTTTTAGAATTTATTTCTACAATAGAAAAATATACCGGCAAGACAGCAAAGAAAGAGCTTTTACCGATGCAGAAAGGAGATGTATATAAAACCTATGCAGATATAGAGGCACTTTCTTCAGCTGTTGGTTATCAACCCAGTACAGATATAGATAAAGGTATAGAAGAATATGTAAAATGGTTTACCAAGTATTACAAAAATGGTTAAACATAACTTCACTTCAAAAATAATTCACATTTTTAATCTAAAAATTAAAAATCTAATCTTTCAAACCTCAGAGGATATAAAGTAGTTGAAAAATATTCCAAACAAAAAAGTTATATGTTTAGTAGTGCCTTCATTAGTTTCGGGGGGTATGGAACGTGTCATGAGTGAAATTGCAAATGATTTTTCCACAAGAGACGATATAGTTGTCCATTTGATAATACTTACAAAGCAACCTATATTTTATAACTTAAAAGAAAAAGTTTTTGTACACGAACCGCAGTTTACAACAAAAGGTGTAAACAAACTTTTTACAACAATAAGGGTACTGTTTTTTCTCAGAAGAAAACTGAGGGAAATTAATCCTCATTCTTTTCTGAGCTTCGGAGGAAAATATAATTCATTTGTAATGCTTTCTTCTATTGGACTAAAAATTAAAAAATATCTTTCAGATAGAAACAGCCCCCAGATAAACAGCAGGCTTAGTTTTAAAAATAACTCAGTCTATAAAACAGGAAGCGGTTTTCAGTATATCCTTAAACACATTTTATACCCTGGGGCTACAGGTATTATTGTGCAAACCGAGACTGCAAAAAAAATTGAAACTGAAAGATTAAGGCATCCCAACATAATTTGTATACCAAATCCTGTAAGAAAGATTTCTTATGAAGGAGAACCCAAAGAAAAAATTATTTTAAACGTTGGCAGATTTGTTGCAACTAAGCAGCAGGAATTATTAATTGAAATATTTTCAAAGATTGACTATAAGGATTGGAAAATTATATTTGCCGGTGAAGGTCCCTTGATGAAAAATGCAAAGAAATTAGCCAAAGTTTTGAACTTAGAAAACAACATTGAGTTTGCCGGAAACAGAACTGATATAGATAAACTTTATCAACAGAGCGAAATATTTGCTTTCACTTCAGTATCCGAAGGTTTCCCAAATGCTCTTGCAGAAGCATTGAATACTCCTCTTGCCACTATTGCAATTGATTGTATTGCAGGTCCCAGTGATTTAATTGAAGACGGATACAATGGGTTTCTTGTTCCTCAGGCAAACATAAAAGAATATCAGAATAAGCTTACAATGCTAATAGAAGACGCAGAGCTCCGTAAAAAATTCACAACTAATTCAAAAGAGAAAATGAAAAATTTCGAATACGATGTTATTATGAATAGTTTTTACAAAGTAATGACCAGTTAAATTTTTATTTTAGAAAAAATTGCGAAATATAATATTTAAACGTGATGTTAAAGAAATTGATAGTGAAGCTGCAATTGAATTAAATACCTCCGGTTTAAACTCAGAATACAAAATTGTTATCTGGAAACCCGGAATTACAAACTTTGTACCTGAAAGTTATCCTAAAAAATACTTTCTATACTGGTTTTTCCATTATTTTGGTTTCTTTAAAAACCGGAATTACTCCGCCGTTTTAATCTATCACAATTCAAAAGTTGTTTCCTGCATCCTTGTTATACCTGCATATTTCAAGTGGCCATTCATGAATAAAAAAGATGTTCAGATTGCATACGTTATCACTGATAAAGAATACCGCGGAAAAGGTCTTGCAGCTGAAGCAATTCTTAACTCAATAAAAAATTTAAAGAATACCGATGTTGAAAACATATGGTATGTTACAAGCGAAGATAATCACTCATCTATAAAATTGTGCACTAAACTAGGATTTAAACCTATGGGTTACGGAGCAAGAAAATATATAATGAAATTTATACACATACTTCAAATGCAAGCTGCTGAAATAAATTTAGAGCAACACAAATCCGGAGATAAGAACAAAAGTTAATGCGATTACTAATTAATACAGGCACTGTTTTAAAAGGTGGGGGGCTTCAGGTTGCAAATTCATTTATTCAGGAATTAAAAAATTTTAAAGAGCATGAGTATCACGTTTTTTTAAGCAAAACTATTGCTAAACAAATTGACCGCTCATCCTTTCCTTATAATTTTCATTTTTATGATATTCCGCTCAGACCGGGTTCCGGTTTTGGAGCTTACACAAAAATGAATAAATTATTCCAGCAATTGGAAAATTTAATAAAACCGGATGCCGTCTTTACAACTTCAGGACCGTCATACTGGCGCCCTAAAGCGCCGCATGTAATGGGGTTTAATCTTCCTCATTTTGTTTATCCTGAATCCCCTTATTTAAAAAATATTTCATTATATAGAAAACTTCGCTGGAAATTTAAAACACTTTCATGGAAGCAGTTATTTATTAAGCAGACCGATGCACTGGTTGTACAAACTGATGATGTTAAGGATAGAGCTAAAAAGTTATTTAATATAGAAAACGTTTTTACGGTTTCAAATACCTGCAGCGCTCATTATTATGATTCTAAAGAATTTCCTGCTAAACTTCCTGAAAGATTTGACGGGGAGATAAGACTTATCTGCATCAGCTCATTTTATTACCATAAAAATCTTACAATAATAAATAAGCTTGTTCCCGTATTGAAACGAGAAGGATTAGACAATATTAGATTTATTTTAACTTTACCTGAAGATATTTTTCAAAAAGAGTTTACTGATGAAGCAAAGAAAATAATTTACAATGTTGGTCCGGTAAAAGTCGAAGAGTGTCCTTCTTTATATAAGGAATGTGATGTGCTTTTTTTGCCAACACTTCTTGAATGTTTTTCAGCCTCATATCCGGAAGCAATGCTTATGGAGAAGCCTATACTTACAACCGATATGAGTTTTGCAAGAACAGTCTGCCGTGATGCGGCTATATATTTTGACCCAATGAATCCCAAAGATATTGTAGGTAAAATAAAATTACTAATAAGTTCGAAAGGGCTTCAGCAGGAATTAATAGTTAAAGGTTTGAAACGAGTAAAGGATTTTAACTCAGCCGGAGAAAGAGCAGAAGCTTATTTGAAAATTTGCGATAGCTTAGCAAATAGCGGAAGCTACAAAGATTAGATGAGTAAGAAAATTGTTTTTATAAATCAGGCAACAGGATATTTAACGATTGATATAATTAGTGCTTTTGCAAAACACTATGAAGAAGTTGCATTAATAACAGGAAGCGTAAGAGTGCAGGATATACCATTAGATCCGAAAGTTAAGATTTCAAAAACTGCAAAGTACAACCGAGGTAATACAAGAAAGAAGATGACTTCATGGCTGATCGGCACGATTCAGATTTTTTTTCATTTATTATTCAAATACAGAAACTACGAAGTTTTTTATATCACAATTCCTCCATCGGCTTACTTATTATCATTAATTCTTCCAAATAAATTTTCACTTCTAGTTTTTGATGTTTACCCTGATGTTTTAAAAATTTACAATATAAATGAGAACAAATGGTTTTACAAAACATGGACAAGATGGAATAAAAAACTTTTTGCAAGTGCTCATAGATTGTACACTATAGGTGAAGGAATGAAAAAATTGTTATCTCAGTACACGGATGCTAAAAAAATTCTGATTATCCCAAATTGGTCGGGACTTACTAAAATAAAACCCGTTGCAAAAAGCGAGAATCAATTCGTGATAGAGAATAAACTTCAGGATAAATTTATTGTTCAGTACTCCGGTAATATTGGTTATACTCATAATGTAGAATTACTTGTAGAAGTCGCAAAGATGATGAAAGATTTTAATGATATTATTTTTTTAATTATCGGCAGAGGAGACAGAGTAAATCACATAAAAAATCTTATTCAGGAATACAAACTTGATAACTGCATGCAGATGCCTTTTCAGCCTGATTCAACGCTTAATTTTTCATTAGCTGCAGCTGATTTAGGAGTTGTAATTCTAGATGAGAAAACAGCTCATGCCAGCGTACCGAGCAAAATATATAATCTTCAGGCAGTCGGCGTCCCTATATTAGCAATTGCTTCACTGGATTCTGAAATTAATGAGCATATCGAAAAATATAAGAATGGAAAAACATTTGCGCAGAACGATTTAGAAGGAGTTAAGAATTACATTTTAAAATGTAAGTCTGATAAGGAATATCTGACAAGAATTTCTGATAATTCTATCACTGCGTCAAAAGATTTTTCAATGGAAAACGCTAATAAATATTTCGAGTACTATGTATAAGCATTTTTTTAAAAGAGTGCTGGATTTTGTTTTATCGCTGATTGCATTGATAATACTCTCGCCGATTATTCTTATTCTTACAATTATTTTATTTTTTGTAAATAAGGGAAATCCATTTTTCACTCAGGATAGACCGGGCAAGTACGAGAAGAGAATAAAAATTATTAAGTTCAAATCGATGTTAGATAAAAGAGACGATAAAGGAAATCTTTTACCTGATGTGCAGCGAATGACTAAGACGGGTGTATTTATTAGAAAATTTTCTTTAGATGAACTGCCGCAGCTTATAAATGTACTTACAGGAGACATGAGCTTAGTTGGTCCCCGACCTTTGCTATTTAAATATATTCCTTTATATAGTGAAGAGCAGAGAAGAAGGCATGATGTTACGCCTGGGATAACCGGCTGGGCACAGGTAAACGGAAGAAACAGCATTGAGTGGAATGCAAAATTCAAATACGATGTTTACTATGTTGATAACTTAACTTTTATGTTCGATGTGAAAATTTTATTTATGACATTTAAAAAAGTTGTATCGCGCGAGGGAGTGAACCAAAGCGATGAGAGACCAATGATGCCATTTACCGGTAATAATTAGGAAATAATTAAATTATGAAAAGATTACTTTATTTAGGATATTACGTTAAGAATTTAGACAAGCCGAAGTTCAAACAGTTTTTGAATTACGTTTCTGAGACAGAAAAAAAATCTAAGCTTTCTATTATCTCCGATATAATAAGTTCATCATTAAAATATAATATTTCCATTCTTGAATATTTTCAGTTTAGATTTTACAAGCTTAATGACGCGGAAAGACAAAAATATGCTGGTACGGGGTATATGTATGAGTATCAGCTGCGAATGAATCCGAAAGATAAACGCGAGATACTTGATGACAAAAGATTATTCTATAAAAAATACAGCAATCATGTTCTTCATACAACTGCAAGTTTAGAAGATTTAAAAAAGAATTCCCTGTTGGCTGAAAAACTCCTTGCAAAAAATTCAGGAAAGGTTGTACTTAAAGTTTCCGACGGCAAGTGCGGCGCACAGGTTATTATTATAAATTCTTCTAAGCACACTCCGAACTCCCTAATAACATTAATGGAAAAAGAAGGATACGATTTGGCAGAGGAATATATTATACAGCACCCAGATATAATGAAGCTCTCCCCTTCTGCAGTGAACACTGTGAGAATTTTCACGCAGCTTAATGAAAAAAACGAAGTTGAACTTCTCGGCTGCCGGTTAAGAATTTCTATTAACTCACATGTGGATAATCTTGCAGCCGGAAATATTGCTGCGCCGATTGATGATGAAACAGGAATTATTACCGGTCCCGGAGTTTATAGCGACATAACTAAAGCACCTGAAAGCAATCATCCTGTTACAGGAGTAAAAATCACCGGATTTCAAATTCCTTTCTGGAAAGAAACTATATCACTTGTAAAAAATGCATCTAGAGAGCATCCTGAGAACAGGTCAATCGGATGGGATGTAGTTATTACTGAGCAAGGTCCGGGATTAATAGAAGGCAATCACGATTGGTGCAAATTAGTATGGCAGCTGCCTGTGAACAAAGGTATGAAGCCGGTTTTAGAAAAACATTTATCACTATTACAAAAATAATTTATGAATATACTTATTTCCGGCATCGGCGGTCCTACTCCCCGCTCAGTTGCAAGAAGAGTACGCGAAGTTCTTCCCGATTGCAACATTATCGGAATAGATGCAAACAAAAAAGCTCTGGGATTTTATATGAAAGGTTTAGTCGATAAGCATTACATAGTTCCCCGCGCTTCCGATAGTTCATACTGGGATACAATTAATAAAATAATCTCTGATAACAAAATTGACTTAGCATTTATACAGCCTGAATTTGAAGTAATCAAATGGGGTGAGCTTTATAAAGAAAAAGGCGAATTCCCTTGTCCCGTGCTTCTGCCTCCGTTAGAGCTTGCACAGATGCTGATGAATAAAGCTTTAATGTCCGATGTACTTGAAGGTACGGAGTACATTCCTAAAACAGTAAAAATTTCACCGCAGGAACCGAAGTATGATGAGATAGACACAAAGGTCGGTTATCCCTGCTGGATAAGAGCAACAGTCGGCTCAGGGGGTCTTGGCTCGTTAAAACTAAACAGTAAAAATGATTTAGAGGCATGGCTGCTTATTCACAAAGATATAAAAGAATTTACAGTAAGTGAATTTTTAACGGGAAGACATCTGGCAAATCAGATGCTCTACATTGACGGCGAGTGTATTAAAAATGCCGGACTTCACTGCGCAGAATACGTAATGGCTGATATAGCGCCTTCTAAAGTTACAGGTAATACATCATTCGGAAGATTAATAAACGAAGAGAAGCTTTTGAAATTTTGCGAAGAATGTATTTCTGAAATTTCCAGACGCACAGGTATTGTGCCGCATGGAGTATTAAGTTTTGATTTAAAGGAAGATGCAAACGGAAATTTAAAAGTCACTGAAATAAATATCCGCCATATGGCTTACACAGGGATTATGGCTTCAGCAGGATTTGATCTTATAAACGATACTATATTATATCTCACCGGGAAAACAGATGAAATAAAAAACAGAGGTCTCTACTCGTTTGATAAAGATTATATTTTTCTGAGAGATGTAGATATCGAACCGATATTAATGTGCGAAAAGGATTTATAATTGAATTCATTAGTTAAATTCTGGCTTCATCCTTTTAATATCTTCTGGCTGTTATTTCTTGCAGGTTTACTTGCTTATTTTTTAAAGAAGGAAAAAGTCTACATTGTATTATTTGTTATTGCAGGAATCTGGTTTTTAATAACTTCAAATTTTTTACTCCCGAATTTTTTAATTACTCAATTAGAAAATCAGTATTCGCCCTTTACAAAAGATAAAATTCAAAATGATTCCCTGCCATACAATATTATTGTCTTAGGAGCAGGATTTTCGAACAATAAAAAATTGCCGTTCAATGACCAGTTATCACCAACGGCGCTATCAAGATTAATCGAAGGAGTAAGAATTCACAATCTTCTTCCTAAGAGCAAAATGGTAGTATCAGGACCCGGAGCCGCCGGCGAGATAACACAAGCAGAAGTTTTTTCCAAAACGGCGGGCTCATTAGGGGTAGATACTAATCTTATTTCTACTATAAAAACTGCCCGAATTACTCACGAAGAAGCAAAGGCATATTCAGAAAATTTTGATAAAAATACTCCGGCAATTTTAGTTACCAGCGCAGCGCATATGCCTCGTGCAATGATGATGTTTCAAAGTTTTGGAATTAGACCGATACCGGCGCCAACCGACTTTCAGTCAAAATTTAATGCCGATGATTCACCTTCATGGTTCCCTTCATTGGAGAATATGAATAAAATGAAAACTGCAACAATTGAATACGTCGGTGTTTTGTATGCTAAGTGGTTTCTGCTTTAAAGTAATATCTGATAATAAATCTCCCCTATGTATTAATATATTTTTCAACTGAATGAGAAAATTATGACTTCATCACAAACAAAAGAAAGTAAAGCAAATTCTGAAAAAGAAGGAGTACTGTCAAAGATTTGGCTCTCATCTCCTCATATGGGAGGAAATGAGCTAAAGTTTATTCACGAAGCATTTGAATCAAACTGGGTTGCTCCTTTAGGACCAAACGTCGATAACTTTGAAAAAGATCTTCAAAGTTTTACCAATGTAAAACATGCTGCGGCTTTATCTTCAGGGACGGCTGCAATTCACTTAGGATTAGTTTTAATGGGTGTGAAAGCCGGTGACTATGTTATCTGCCAGAGCATGACTTTCTCTGCATCGGCAAATCCTATTGCATACATTGGCGCTATTCCTGTATTTGTAGATTCAGAACCTGAAACATGGAATATGTCTCCTGATGCTTTAGAAGAAGCGATAAAAAAATTAATATCAGAAAATAAAAAACCCAAAGCAATTATACCCGTCCACCTTTACGGAATGCCGGCAAAAATGGATGAGATAATGGCTATCGCAGATAAATATGAAATAGGATTACTTGAAGATGCAGCAGAAGCATTGGGGTCTATATATAAAGGCCGACCTGCCGGTTCATTCGGAAAGTTTGGCGTACTTAGCTTTAACGGAAATAAAATAATTACTACAAGCGGAGGCGGCGCGTTAATTTCAAATAGCGGGGAAGATATTCAGAAAGCCAGATTTTTATCTACACAGGCAAGAGATGCAGCGCCACATTACCAGCATTCACATATTGGCTACAATTATCGAATGTCTAATATTGTTGCAGGTATCGGGCGCGGGCAGATGGAAGTTCTCCCCGAAAGAATTAAATCAAGAAGAAAAAATTTTGAAACGTATAAAAACTTTTTCAGTTCAATTAACGGTGTTTGTTTTTTAGAGGAACCGAATGAAGATTATTACTCAAACAGGTGGCTTACAACTATACTTGTTGAGCCTGAAATAACCGGCGGTATTACAAGAGAAACAATACGATTGGAATTTGAAAAATTTAACATTGAAGCAAGACCGCTTTGGAAACCTATGCACCTTCAGCCGATTTTTAATGAATGTAAATATTTCGGCGGAAGTGTTTCAGAAGAGATATTTGAAAAAGGACTTTGTCTGCCATCGGGCTCAAACTTAACTGATTCAGACTTTGAAAGAATTTTTGATGTGTTAAATACTCTTTTTAGAAAATAAATAACTCTCCCAATTTAAACCCGACTCATTTTGAAAATCTCAACTAAGTTTCTTTTAAAGATATCACTTTTTGCAATGCTTATATTTTTTTCTGCGAAGAGTGTTTCATTTTCTCAGGTAGAGCTAATTGATGTAAGTGATAACGTTTATTCTTTTTTAGAAAGAATGTATAATAAAGGAATTATAGAATATAATTCTGCCTCTATTCCGTTATCAAAAGAAGCTGTAAGTAAACTACTTGTGGAAATAAATAATCAGCAGAACAAACTTACATCAGTTGATAAGAGTATTTTAAAAAAATACTTCGTAGTTTTAAACATAGAAAATAAAGATGAAAACGAACTCGCATTTTTTAATAAGCCGCGCTTGAATGATATTTTCAACAATGATAAACAAAAGTATCTATACACTTATAAAGACTCCACTTTTAATTTTTATCTGGATGGTATAGGGAGTTTTATTGAAAGAATTTCCAGCGGTGACTCAATGGGAAGCCATAAATCACTTATAGGAGAGCTTGGTTTCAGATTTAAAGCAAACTTTAACGGAATTCTTGCTGCTTACCTGCGAGCTTCAAACAATTCTCAGGTATCAGGAACATATGAAGATTTTGATTTTGTAAGAAGGACAAATCCTAAAATAGATGCCACCGGAACCGTTTCCTATGGGGGAAAAAAATATTACAATAATTACGAAGGCTACCTTCGGTATCAGGCTAAAACAAACTGGATAGCAGTTTCATTAGGAAGATATCAGATGGTACAGGGACTCGGCTTTATAGATAATTTATTTATGTCACGAAACAGCATACCGTATGATTTTGTTAAGCTGGATTTAAACAGCAAAGTTTTTAGATACACATTTTCTTACGGAAGCATTCGCGGAGATTCGCTCGGGAAAAAACTTGATTCAAAGAATATTGCATCTCACAGATTAGATATAAATTTCTCTAAAGGATTTAAGCTCGGTCTTTATGAAGCTGTTGTAATTCCTAATTCACCGTTCAGTTTTACCTTTTTAAACCCTATAAGTTTTCTTGCATCAGCCGAATTTAATAAACCGTCACAGGGATATAATGAAGACATAAATAACACAATGCTTGGCATAGATGCCTTAGTTAAACCTGTAAATAATTTATCTTTCCAAGGTTCATTTTTAGTTGATGACTTAGAGTTTTCAACATTGTTTAAAGAAAACTCAAAAGCAATTAATAAATTTGCATATCAGCTCGGAGGCTTCTGGTCAGACGCATTTACAATTCCAAATCTGGAAATGAAATTAGAATATACAAAAATTGACCCGTTCGTTTATTCGCACTCAACAAATAAAAGCACATATGCTAACTGGGGATATTCAATAGGGCATGCGTTGCCACCAAACTCCGATGAAATTGCTGTACAAATGAACTATCCTGTTTCAAGCAGAGTCAGGTTCAGTGTAGATTTTAAATTTCAAAGATCAGGTGACGGAAATATTCTGGATTCAACAGGTAAAATTATTGCAACATACGGCGGGGACTTAAATAGAAGCGATGGAACCGGAAAGTCTTACATAACACCTGTCTTTCTGCAAGGGAATAGAAAGAACCGGACAATTCTTAATTTCCATGCAGAGCTTGAACCAATAAAACAATATTATTTAACTTTTGACTACATGAATAAAATTTTTGACAATATTTTTGAAAGCAGAAAGATGACAGATAATTATTTCACATTTGGATTAAGAGTGGACTACTAAGTCTTACAAAATAATTTTCAAACAAAAGCCCGTAGTATTCTGCAGGCTTTTTTTTTAGCAAAATACTGCTGACAAAATTTTCAATACTTACGACACTATTGTCATTGTGAAAATGAAATTTCTTCAAAAACCTCAAAAACAGAAGAATTTTCCGAACCCGTTTTGGCACGAGAATTGGAATATAATATAACCGAGAAGGGTTAAATTACAGTGAGTGTAAGGATACAATCAAATCGGAGTGGTTCCGATTCTGTATCCGGTATCGATATCTATCTGGAATTGGGGTTACAGCTAGATATTTAATACGCACTCACTGTTTTTTTTTATTCAAAAAGTTTGTAATTCAAAATTAAAGCAAAAAAAACGGACTGAAGAAATTCAGTCCGTTTTTTTTTATTCTGTAAATAGACTTTTAAAAATTATTTTGTCGGCGCTTCCTCGAACATATGGCATGACTGACACCCAAAGCCTGATTGTGATTCATGTGTGTATTCAGGCTTGCCGAGTAAAGCTGCCATCTTAGGCTTTACAACAGTTGCCATAAAGTTCATATAATGAGGATTATCATGAGCCATTTCTTCAAAGTTCATAGTCAGTTTAGCTATGCGTGAGTTCGGCATTTTAAAGTCCCCTGCTTTTACTCCGCTGCCATGGCAGGTTCTGCAGTTCATTGCAGTGAAGCGTGTGGAATCAAACTTATTAAATTCTTCATACATAGCAGGCATAACAACTTTTTTCATATATTGTTTTCTTTCATCAAAGCTCATCTTTTCCCAGTTAATAGCAATGCTGTCGGAAGGCATTAAAACTGTTTTGTTATCAAGCTCTGATGCATTTGTGCTGCTGCCGCTCCGGATAAGAATCGGTGTAACTAGTAATATTGTCAGATAAACAAAGAGCGTAATGTAATTAGTACTTTTCATACAAGGGTTTTAGTTTTTTTAAGTTTACAATTATAAGCTTAGGCATTAAAAAAATCTATGCAATTGCTTTCATTAACTTTAGACTTAAAGATGAACTATATAATTTGTAAATTGGTTAAAATTTTAGAAGATTGAAAAATATTTATTTCATATTAGTATTATTTATAGCGACTGTACTTTTTTCCTGCTCATCTCCTGAAGAAAAATGGATAGCGGATTACAAGCAGGTTAAGTGCGACTCAGTCAAGCTTAGTGAAAAAGTTGAGGAAGAAATTAAAAAGGACCTGAAAGATACTCTTACAGCTAAAGAAACTCTTGAAAAAGATCTGAAGATGCTTACTGCTGCCGAAGAGAAAAAGATTGCGGGATTTAACGATGCTTTAAAAAAATCCGATGCTGACTTCGATAAAAAAATTGAAGATGCTAAAGCTGAATTAAAAAAAGCAAAAGGTAAAGAAGAAGAAAAAGTTGCGAACAAAAAAATAGAAACACTTCAGTTCCAGAAATCAGAAGCAGGGAAAGATATCGGGCAGAAAATTTTTGTTGCTAAAAATGAAATGAACAGAAAACCTGCTGTGAAATCCATAAAAGAAGAGATTAAGTCCAAAGAAAAATTTCTGAAAGAAAAAACTGAAGAGAGACGCGGGAAATACAAAGGCGAGATAAAAAGATTACAAAATAAACTACTTGAGCTGCAAAAAGATAAACCCAAAAAATTAGAAGAGGAGGCTTTCAAAAAGCAAATTGAAGCTATTGATAAAGCCCCCTGTAATTAAAATTTTTATTACTCTAATTTAAAATCTTCAAAGTCATTTCTTAAAAGCTTATCAAGATTGGAATATTTTTCCAGATAATCCTGATAGCTTGCTTCAATAACTTCATAAGCTTCTTCTCTGCCATATGTATGAGTAATTTCGCAATGCGAAGTCTCTGCTCCCGGAGCATCTTTATATGTAAGGAAGTAATGTTTTAATCTGTCAATCAAAGATGCAGGACAGTCAGTAATATCATCCCATACTCCGAAAATATTATCACCGTGCATTACTGCAATGATTTTATCATCAGCTTCACCGCCGTCGATAAATCTGAATCCTCCTATAGGTGATGCCTGCAATAAAATATCGCTGTGAGTAATTGTCTTTTCAGTTAACACGCATATATCCAGCGGGTCGCCGTCTCCTACGATGTTTGGTCTGCCTGTTTCTCTTCTGCAAATCTCAGCAACTCGCTCAGCACAGTATGTCTGCGGGACAAGACCGTACGGTGTAGGACAAATGTTTGAGTATTTCTGCGGGCGGTCAACTTTTAAGTAGCCGCTTGCCTTATCTATTTCGTACTTTACTGTATCAGTCGGAACGATTTCAATGTATGCAGTTACAATTGCCGGTGAGTGTTTCCCTATCGGCACTCCATGCCATGGATGCGATTTAATAATTGTTCTGATGGATCTCCAGATTGGTTCTAGTGCTTCTCTGCTCATTATTTTGTTGTTATGTATTCTAAAGATTTACGGATAAGTTCTTCCGTAGTTAAATTTATATTTGATGAATCTTTTAAAACTTCCCTTATAATTTTTTCCGCATCGTTCCTGTTATAGCCAAGATTCAGTAACGCCGATAAAGCTTCGTATCGGGAGTTTTCTTTTTCAGCAGTTACTCCTCCCGTTGTCATAGGTTCTGTTTCTTCCATATGTTCAAGCTTGAAGATTTTATCTTTCAAAGTCATAGTTACAAGCTCAAGTTTTTTAGCCCCGAGCCCGGGAATTTTCATAGCGAATCTGTTATTGCCCATTATCAGCGTTACAATATCTTCAAAGCTTGCGTTTGCTAATATAGTATGAGCAAGTTTTGTGCCGATTCCGTTAACAGTTATCAACAGCTTAAAAATTTCCTTCTCCTTTTCATCGGCAAAACCAAACAGCTGCAGTGAATTTTCTTTTACATCTAGGTATGTTTGAAAAATATACTCTGCTTCAATTGCAGAGCACATATCAAAAGCTTTCTTTGAAACGAATAAATGATAACCGACTCCGTTCACATCCAGAATGACTTCGCTGTTCTTTCTTGATAATATTTTTCCTCTTAGTAAACCTATCATATCATTTTACTTTTTTACGTATAACTTGTCAGGATTTTGTTCTACAAATTTTCCCCATGAGTTTTTAGCTTTAGGGACTTTCTTAAATCCGTTTTGCTTTATTGACGAATTACAAAAATGGTGGCATAAAGCAACTGCCAGCGCATCAGATGAATCAATAAACTTAGGGTTTTCTTTTAAAGAGAGAATGCTCTTTATCATAAACTGCACCTGCTCTTTTGAAGAGGCACCGTTTCCTGTTACCGATTTTTTTATTTCTCTGGGAGAGTACTCAGAAATTTTTAACTGCGAATGCACTGCGGCAATAAGAGCTACTCCCCTTGCCTGCCCCAGCTTTAAAGTAGATTGAATATTCTTGTGATAAAAAGCGGTCTCTATTGCAAACTCATCCGGCTTAAACTTCTCCATCTTTTCCAAACATACTTCATAAATAACTTTTAATCTTTCGGGAATCGATAATTTTTTATCAAGATTTATAGTATCGATATCGAGCGCAGTTATCTTATCCCTGTCAATTTCAATTATGCCTACCCCCGTAATTATCGTTCCGGGGTCAATCCCGATTATTCTCACGATGAAAAATTATTTTTAACTAAGCTGCTATTACTCAGATTGAAAATCTGCATTAGTATAAACGTTCTGCACGTCGTCATTCTCTTCGACAGCATCAAGGAATTTCAAAACTGTTTCCTGCGCTGCTCCTTCAAGAGCTATCAAGTCTTTTGCAATGTACTGAAGCGATGCGCTTTCGAATTTATATCCTTTATCTTCGATTGCTTTTCTTACTTTATCAAAGTTTTCCATAGAGGAAATTACTTCAAAGTATTCTCCTTCATTTTTTAAATCATCTGCACCGGCTTCAAGAATTACTTCCATAAGCTCATCTTCCGTTACACCTTCTTTTTCTACATTGATAACACCTTTTCTCTCGAACATCCAGCTTACTGAGCCTGTATCACCAAAGTTACCGTTATTCTTCGACATAATATGACGAAGCTCGGCAACAGTTCTGTTGCGGTTATCGCTGATGCACTCGACAATTATTGCTATTCCGTTAGGAGCGTAGCCTTCATAGGTAAGCTCTTCGTAGTTCACGCCTTCCAGCTCGCCTGTTCCTTTTTTAATGCCGCGTGTAATATTTTCCGCAGGCATATTGTTGGCTTTGGCTGTTTTGATGGCAAGCCTTAGTCTTGGATTATCATCAGGATTTCCGCCGCCGTCTCTGGCAGCAATGGTAATTTCCTTGATGATCTTTGTAAACATTTTTCCTCTCGCTGCATCGATTGAGCCTTTTTTTCTTTTAATCGTTGCCCACTTGGAATGTCCTGACATTTTTTACTCCTTGATGTTATACTTATTAAAAATCTATTTGAATTTCGTAGAGACACAATACTTTGTGTCTCTAAAGATTATAAGACGCAAGGTATTGCGTCTCTACATTTATTTTACATTTATTACTGATTATAAAACTTCATATCCTTAATCTTCAGCTTTATTTTTTCGTATCCCTTCCATGAGGACTTCTCAATATTAAAACATACATCGCAAAAATTTCCTTCTATTATAAATGGCTTGTAGTCATTCGAATTAAAAAATACGGCATCAAAATTATTTCCGTTCTCGTCTCTTAATTTAAAGAGAGTAGTAAAATATTTTGCATGCTTTATCTCGCCGACTATCTGAACTTTTTTTGTAGTAAAAACAGGCAAAGTGTTTCCCGGACCGAACGGCTCAAAAAAGCTCAATATCTTTACAAATCTTTCGTCAATCTCTTCAAAAGTAATTTCATCATCAACTTCTATTTCAGGAATAAGCTGTTCATCGGTAAGCTCTCTTACTGCAACTTCATTAAAAACTTTTTTGAACTCAGTAATATTAGCAACTTCAATCTCAAGTCCTGCTGCGTGAAAATGTCCGCCGTACTGAACAAGGAGATTATCGCATTTTTTCAGAGCTTCGTAAATATTAAATCCGTTAATGCTTCTTGCACTTCCCTTTGCAACTCCGTTAACAGTTGTCAGCACGATAGAAGGAATATTATATTTTTCAACCAGCCTTGCAGCTACAATTCCTATCACACCGGGATGCCATGCTTCATTATGAAGCACAATAGCATTTTTATATTCTTCATTGGTAGAATCTTCATACATCTTAAAAGCTGTATCGGTAATATTTTTATCTATCTCACGTCTGGTTATATTTTCCGAGTTAAGAATATCAGAAAACTCCTGCACGTCCTGCTGATTATCCGAAGTCAGCAGCTTAACAGCGCGCTTTGCATCGCCTAATCTTCCTACGGCATTTATCCGCGGAGCGACAGTATAAATTATATTATTTGTATTTAGCTTTCCGATTTCAAGTCCCGATGATTCAACAAGAGTTCTGAACGCCGGTCTTGGAGTAGAATTCAAAATTTTAAATCCTTCTGCCACGAGTATTCTGTTCTCATCTCTGAGCGAAACAATATCTGAAGCTGTAGCTATAGCAACGAAGTCAAGAAGTGAGTTCGGCAGTTCAGGAGTGCCCTTTAAAATCGCAATTGCCTGCATAAGCTTGAATGCAACACCTGTTCCGCATAATGCTTTGAACGGGTAAGTGCAGTCTCTTCTTACAGGGTCGATAACGGCTAATGCCTGAGGAATATTATCCGGTGACTGGTGATGGTCGCAGATAATGAACTCAACGCCTTTTGATTTTGCATATTCAATTTTTTCGGCAGCAGTTATTCCGCAGTCGATAGAGACGATAAGCTTAATGCCTTCCTCTACGGCAGTATCGATTGATTTTTTTGAAATTCCGTAGCCCTCTGTAATTCTATCAGGGATATAGACTGAAGCATCTAATCCGAAATTTTTGAGGAAGAGATAGAACATAGAAACTCCGCAGGTGCCGTCGACATCATAGTCACCCAGGAGCATAATTTTTTCTTTGTTATCGATAACCTGTATAAGGCGTTCGGCAGCAATTTTGCAGTCTTTAAGTAAGAACGGGTCGTAAAGTTTTTCTATAGTGGGACGAAAAAATTTAACAGTCTTCGCATAATTCGTAATTCCACGTAAACAGAGAAGCTTAATAACAAGGTCAGGTAACTGTACCTTTGTTTTAAGTCCTCTGATTTCATTAGTTAAATTATTAAAGTCTTCAATGCTAGATCCGTCATTATTTAGGTTTTTAAATTTCCAATTTTTATTCAATTTTCATAAAATATTAATAGTGCTCAAAAAGGGACTCGAACCCTTACCCCGAGACCGGGACTGCACCCTGAATGCAGCGCGTCTACCAATTCCGCCATTTAAGCTGTTTCGTCAAAGAAAATAAAAATAAGGCTTTGCATATTCAATGTATTCTGAATTCTATATGTCAAGCATTTTTTCAAAAAAGTTACCTATTAGTAGGAATGGGCAGAGATTTATGGAATATTAAATTTATGCTTAGTATTTTGAAGAGTGACTCACTGATTCGTAATCAGTGGTCGTTCAATATCAACGCAACTAAATTTTGTAAATAATTAATAATAAAATGAAGAAATTTATTTCAGTTATTCTTTTATGCTTAATTTTATTTTCAGGGTGTTCAGATAATTTAACTTTTAAAGAAACTAGAGATTTCTATACACAAAATGAAAAATCTTTGAAGGAAATTGTTAATATTTTTGAAAAATATCCGATAGTCATCCATATTGAAAATTTAGAGTTTAATCGGGAAAAAAAAATGAAGGATGTAAATGATAAATATTTTGAGATCGTTTTAAAAAAGAAAGGTGAGAGTAAAAACAGTTATTTTTATTTGAAAAAAGACTTTGTATTCCAGGATTCTAATGTTATCGCAATGAAAAATATTTTTGCAATTGACGAAAATGATATTAGTTTTTTGTGCCAAAAATTATTGGATTTAAATGTTAAATATCTTAAATATGACACTCCTGGAACTTTGTTTGTTTCAAACTTAATCTATAAAAAAAATGGTTTCACCGATGAAAAACAAAAAGAAAATCTTATAGCTACTGATTGGTATTATTATTATAAAAAGGCACAATAAATGATTCTTAGAAAACAATTCTTATTTTGCAGAAATCCGTCAAAAATCCGTCAATGCAGGATTTTTAAATTTCTCAGTTACTAAGGTTCGCCTGAGCGAATTGTTTTTACAATACGAGCTGAAGAAAATCCGTCATTCGAGATGAATTTTATTTTAAGAAAAGGAAAATGTTACATTCAACACCTTATGATTGGATTCCCGCCTTAGCAGGAATGACAAAACAGGAACCAAAATGTTACAATAATGCTACTCTGACAATTAGCTGAGTAAGTCCCCTCCTTTCTCTCAGGAGGAGGTGGTTAACAAATGTTAAAGCAGACCTGATCCCGCCAAGTCGGGACAAGCACGATTGAAAACCTGTCAGGTCGAAAAAGAAATGTGACAATAATGCCACTATCTGTGACATCATAAAAATCATAATAATCTGTGTTACAAAATGTTACAATTTTGTTACTTTATAAAATTCAGAAATACCGTAAATTAATTTTACATGATAAAAGTAAAGAACCTCACCAAAAAATATGACGGTGGCATAACTGCCCTTGATAATATTTCCTTCGAGCTTCACAGAGGTGAAATATCCGGATTAATAGGCACTAACGGCGCGGGAAAATCCACAACGGTAAAAATTCTTTCAGGGCTGCTGGATTATAACTCCGGTAATGTCTCCATAATGGATATTGACGTTCTAAAAGATCCGATAGAAGTGAAAAAGATAATCGGTTATGTGCCGGAATCTCCCAACATTTTTAATTCCCTGACCGTTCTTGAATATCTGGATTTCATAGGAGAAATTCGTGCAATTGATAAAACCATTCTGAAAAAAAGAATAGATAACTTTGCAAACTTTTTTGCTTTTGACCAATACTTAAATGAATCTATAGGGATTTTATCTAAAGGAAATAAACAAAAAGTTCTGATAACATCCGCGCTGCTTCATAATCCCGATATAGTTTATTTTGATGAACCGCTTAACGGACTTGATGCAAACAGCATTTTCGCATTTCAGGATTTAGTCGCATACTTAAAATCAGAGAATAAAATAATACTCTACTGTTCCCACTTATTAAATACGATTGAAAAAATTTCCGATAGGATAATTTATCTGGACAAGGGCATTATAAAAATAGATAAGCCGACTGAAGAATTAAGAAACTCTGCAAATTATACTGACCTTGAAAATATGTTCAGAGAAATAAGCATTGCCGATGAAGTAAATAAATTTAAAGTAACTGACCTCTTCTGAATAAATGAATAAAACCATTTAAAGTATTGCTGCGAATAATAATCATATTTTGTTTAATGTTTTTATCAGCTCAGTTATTCGCTCAGTCAACTACATTTATAGATTCATCTTATATAAATAATTTTATTTATACTGAGTTCGAGAATAATGCCAATACGGCGAGATTAAACTCAAGAATAAACTACAGCCTGCTGCAGTCAAAATTTTATATCACTTTCAAAAATTTTTACAACTCCGATGTATCTAAATTAAGCCAGAATTTCTTCCGCGACTTCGATAATTTGAAAATGGAAGCACTGTATTTAAAATCCGATAAGCTGAACTTCGGCGGCGGCGTGAGAAGCAGTATTCTTTCCGATGAAAGAATTACTCAGAGTAATGTAAACAATAATATATTTGTTTACTCAACAGCAAATTACAATGTTACGCCCGATATCGGATTCAAATTAAATGCAGGAGTGAAAAGAGAAAATCAGATAGGAGAAACTGCATCGGGATTCAGCGGGGAATTCAAATCAGATATTCCCTACTTAAATATTGAAAATTATATCGCCCGCTCGAATGTATATTTATCCTATGATGCTTTAGATAAAAAGAAAAATTATCAGAATGAATTATTTGCCGAGCTGTATAAAAACTTTGCCGACGGAAGCAGCAATACCGGAGCAATAAAATACTATTCACTCAGAAGAGATTTTTTTGTAACGGCGACACCAAGTATTTCACAGCAGAACGGAATAGCAAACAACGTTGAATCACGAATAGAAAATGCAGTACAGCTGGAAGATAATTTTAATTACCGGCTATCGCAAAACGGAAGAGTAAAAATAGGAGGACTTTATCTTACTAAAACAATTAACAGGGAGTTTAAGTACGATGCCAACCCGCAAAACGTGCTTATTGAAAATGTATATGATACAAAAATTGCCGAGAATAAATTAGAATTTTACTCAGGGCTGCATTTCAGAATTTTCAACTTCGGCTTGAATACGGAGCTGAGCTATGCAGAGCGTTCCGAAAATCATGAGGTGACTAATCCTTCACTATATACACAAAGCCAGCTTACAGAGCTTGAAAAAGTGGAGAAAAATAAAAATAATAACAGCAAAAAAACTTATCTGAACTACGAATTTTTTTATGATGCTTCAAAAGTTCATTCATTAGAGTTCAAAGGATACGCTTCAATACTGCATTATGATACTGACAGCAAACTTAATTTCGATGACAGGGACGAGCAGATACAGATTTATTCTCTCGCGCATATTTATAATAACAGAAACGATTTCAGCATAAGGACTACTTTCGATCTTAACGTTTCCAAGCTTCAGTATATTTTTGCCGAACGAAGCGCGAACAATTATACGAACAGAATTTATAAGCTAACGAGTGAAAGCGAATATAAAATCCTCCCGAATCTTATTACAAGAAATTCATTTCAGGTACTTGCAAACTATACAGTGTATGATTTTGAAGATATAATATCTCAGATAAAAAGCTTTTCATACAGACAGCTGAATCTGAAAGACTCGACTCTTTATGAAATGAATAAACATCTTTCATTTGAAGTTTACGGAGAGGCTAAGATATATGAACAGGGTGAATTTAATAATAATGCGTTTACTATCAATCCGATTTTTTACAATGTAGATAAGTCGGCATTCTTTCAGGTAAACTATCGTATCAATAATCTCGTAAAGATAAGCGGGAAGACTTCTTACTTCGAGCAGCAGATTTATAATTATACTGACGGCGCGCAGCAGCTGAAAAGTACGTTCAGAACATCAAGCCTTATGGGAAAAATATTTTTCTATCTTGGCAAAAATTCTTTGATTAACTTTACATACTCTGTTGACTACCTCAGATACGATGCAGAAGAACAAAATTATAATACTAATAATGTTACTTTGAATGTATTTTATAATTTTTAAAAACTAAACCGATAGTGAAAACATACAGCATTGTACTGCCCAGCGATAGAAAAGAGATAAGCAAATTTGAAAACCTGCTTGTTGAGATAAACAATGAATTTGGGATGGCTATGGAGAAGTTCATTAACTTTCAGATAGCCTCATCAGAGGCAATAGTTAATGCAATAGTTCACGGTAATAAACAGAACCCTGAGAAAAAAGTTTATGTAGAAATTACAACAGATGAACACAAATTGGAATTAAAAATTAAAGATGAAGGCGACGGATTCGATGTATCAAAGCTTCCCGACCCTACTGATGAATCCAATTTATATAAAGAATCCGGCAGAGGAATTTTTATTATACGTTCACTGGTTGATGAATTTTATATAGAGTCAAACGGCAAGGGTACTGCAATGTCGCTTTTAATGAAAAAATAACCCTGCTCTTACCTAAGAATTACATTTATACTTTCTTATAAATCACCTATTTTCTGAACTAAAAAGTCACGAATAATTAGATAATTTTACACATTTTGCAATAATTTTTAAGCTTAGATGAGCAATAAATCCACAAAAGTAGAAGTACTAATACCCCTTCTTACGATTTTTTCCGATTCAATTTCAATTTTCGGGGCATTCCTGCTCTCGTATTGGCTAAGATTCTTATCTCCATTCGTTAAATATCTTGGAGGAGAGGTTGAACCGCCTCCAATTATCGGCTATCTGGGTTTTGCGTTAATAACTATACCTATAGCCATTTTCATTTTTCAGCAAAGAAAAATGTACCGAATAAAACGTAATGTATTTATCTTCGATGAGTTCTTTACTGTGATAAAGTATTTATCTATATACATTGTGTTTTGTATGAGCCTTATCTTCTTTTATCGTGATTTTCCATACTCCCGTATGGTATTCGGATTGATATGGGTAAGTTCAATTGTATTTATGACTATAGGAAGATACTTATTAATTAAGTACGAAAAAAACCTATATAATAAAGGCACAGGGGTAGTGAACGTTGCAATTTTTGGAATGAATGAAATGGCGATGAAAATTTATGACCAGTTCGTTAAAGATAAATATGTGGGTTACAATGTGGTAGGATATTTCACCTATGAAACCGCAGAGAATTTAATGGGAAACCGCACTCACCTTGGCAATTATTCTGAAATTCCTTCAGTAATCAGAAATAAAAATATTGAAAAAATACTAATAGTTTTACCTTCCGAAAAACACATATTGCTTGAGGAATTAATCAAGCTTTGTGAAGGGATTAATATTGAATTTATGCTTGCGCCTGACTTCATTGAAATGATTACGAGCCACATAAAAATAGAAGAAGTAAACGGTATACCTTTTATGAAGCTGAAATCTCTTCCGATGAATGTCTGGAGCAGATTTGTTAAAAGAACATTTGATTTATTTGCTTCCATATTCTTTTTAATCATTATCTCCCCGGTAATGATTGTACTTTCATTAATTGTTAAACTTACTTCCAAGGGACCACTGTTTTATAAACAGGAACGTGTAAGCATAGACGGCAAAAAATTTGAAATGCTGAAATTCCGCTCGATGAAAATCGATGCTGAAAAAAGCGGACCTCAGATGACAACTGTGAATGATGACAGATATACACCAATTGGAAAATTCCTTAGAAAATATTCATTGGATGAGCTTCCTCAATTTCTTAATGTTCTAAAAGGCGAAATGAGTATAGTCGGTCCCCGTCCTGAACGTGAGCACTTTATAAACACAATGAAAGATACTATTAATAAATATCTTGAAAGACATAGAGTGAAATCAGGCATAACCGGATGGGCGCAGGTGAACGGCTTAAGAGGCACAGATACTCCGCTTCAGACCAGAATTGAATACGATATTTATTACATTGAAAATTGGTCTTTAGTATTTGATATTAAGATAATTATCAAGACAATCAAAGAAATGTTTTTCTCAAAAACTGCTTTTTAAAAAATGATTCCTGTTATAATTTTTTATCTGCATACAATTTTTGCTGTCTATGCATTCTGCAAGTCATTTCAGGCAGAAGGCTTGCTGCAGGCATTTCTGAATACAGGCTTCATCATCATTTTATTTTCAGTCGGCTGGACAATTTCAGATTTATTTGTGGGCTTTGTTATTTCTCCTAACGGATATTTAATTGATATGCCCGTTAATAAAATAGCTGTTTCACTTCTGAAGATTTCAGGATTTTTCACACCGGGCCAGGGCAAGGGAACTCTAAACCCAAAAGATTCGATTTCATTAATAGTACTTTCTGTAATGGAATATTACTTCTACAAATTTTATTTCCGCGAAACCAAAGCTGCTTCACAAGAGGCATAATGAAAAGAAGACTCCTAATAATATTGGTATTATGCATTTCCCTCTCCTATGCATTCATTTATAAAACTGAAAACTCAGGGCAGAACAGCATTGTACTTCAGTTCATTACCCATAACGGTTACGGAAACAATTTATATATAGATAATGTCACAGTAGGAACACAATTTAATAAAGATGTAAAAGTTACATCATTTATTAATCTTCCATCAGATACTATTTACTCTTCTGATTCTTTAAATGCTATCCGGCCAACTAGTTTAGTGTTAGATTCTATTTTAGTTCTTGTTACAAATGTTGGAAAAGCATCTTTGGATTCCGTAACATTTAATTTAGATATTCCTGAAATTCCCGGTTATCGATGGTCAGTTACTATATTTAGCCTTCAGCCAAAGGAAATCAGAGAGGTAATGTTTCCGCAAGCTATATTTACAGCGAATAAGACATATAATCCGAAAATTTATGTAGCAGATTCCATAGATGGCAACAGAGAGAACGATACCTTAAAACAGAGTTTTGGTTATTACCAGGGCGTTCCTAAAAAAATACTGTTTGAAGGATTTACAAGTGCAACCAGCACAGCAGCAGCAGTAAATAATCCGTCACTTAGTAATTTTGTGAATTCAAAGTTTGACAGCGTAATTGCGATTAATTATCATTTGGGTTTTCCCGCACCGGGTAATGATTCACTTTACCTTGCCGATACAATTAAGAATAAAGAAAGAGCAGACTATTACAATATAGCAGCAGTTCCGAATTTAATTTTTAACGGTTCGTTTTTTTCGGGCTTTCCTTTCAGCACTTCAAATCTTCAGCATTCATTTGATACTTTGAAAAAACTTGGTTCACCTGTGATAATGAATGTAACCGATACAAGACTTCAGGGCGATACTATTAGCACGAATATTTCTGTTAATATAATAGCTCCCATATCCGCAGGAAATTATTTCCTCAGAGTAAATGCAGTTGAAAGAAAGATCACATATGCTTCTCCGCTTGCAAGCAACGGCGAACGGGTTTTTTATGATGTGTTCAGAGATGCCGTTCCAAATATTCAGGGCACTCCTATACCAACAGCAATCGGGACATACAATTACAATTTTAAATATTTAAGAAAATCCTCATGGGTAGATTCTATGGTTTATACTGCAGCGTTTATTCAGAATGATTATACCTTTGATGTATTAAACTCAGCTAAATCCAGTACAGGTGTTACTGAAAAATTAAAGAACTTTACTATTCAGCAGGATTCACCTGATTTTATCTCTGAAAAATACAGACGCAATGCAGGCAAAATAAATTTAACTAAACTTTCTGCAAGGTCTTTAGGAAGAAATATATACGATACTAATTCTACCGGATTTTACCTTGAACAGTTTGAAACTCCGGGCCTCCCGCAAAACTGGACTCTTGCACATCTCTCGGAATTAATTACTTTTGAAAATGTATATAACAGCGGTGTAAACGGAGTTTCATATCCCGGAAACGGATGTATGAGGATGAATTTTTATGCGAATACCGATATTGGCCAAATGGATACTCTGTACTCACCGATTATTACCGGTGTAAGTTCATTAGATACACTTCGTTTCGACTATGCATATGCAGGATATTTATACAATGAAGGCGATAGCTTATATGTAAATATATCGACTGATGGCGGGCTTACATTTTCACGAAATATTTTTTATAAAGGCGGAATAGGATTAGCTACTTCGTCAAGCTCAACAACTTCATTCGTTCCTACTTTAAATTCACAATGGAGAACGTTTGCAATTCCGCTTCAGGGAATTGTACCTGATAATTATACTGCGCCAATTGTAAAAGACTACAGGCTGAATCAGAATTATCCTAACCCTTTTAATCCTGTTACTAAAATTTCATTCAGCCTTCCGGTAGAATCTAAGACATTACTCATAATATACGATTTGACAGGAAGAGAAGTAAAAAGACTTGTTGATGAATCGCTTTCGGCAGGGATTCACGAAGTTAATTTTAATGGTGAATTTTTATCTTCAGGAGTGTATTTTTATAAACTGATAACCCCCGGATTTACTCAATCAAAAAAAATGGTTTTAATAAAATAATTTAAAATTCTTAATAAAATAAAAGCGGGAAAATGAAATTCAAATCTTTACTGAATTTATTACTGCTCGTCTCTGTAATTTGTAGTTTCAACGTCACAGTTGCAGGAGATAGAACAGTATTAGTAGAAAGATATACAAGCTCTACGTGCGGTCCTTGCGCATCAAATAATCCTACAGTCGATGCCTTTATGAGCTCGCTTACAGAAGCACAAATTATGGGGCTAAGTTATCACATGAACTGGCCTGCACCGGGAAATGACCCGATGTATGCATACAATATTACAGATAATAATACCAGAAGAAACTATTACAGCGTAAATGCAATCCCACAGCTTCAGATGGATGGTACCACAACTTTGGAGCCGAATTACACTAACGGACAGCTTGTGGCAGCATTCAATACCAGAACCGCTTTATTAAGTCCGGTTACAATTATTGTAAGACAAAATGATATTGGTTCAGACAGCTTGCAGGTATTAGTAACAGTTTATTGTGAAACAGCAATTACTTCACCATCTGCAGTACTTCACGTTGCAATTATGGAAAAGTTAATTACGTATGCTTCTGCACCCGGAACCAATGGAGAAAGAAATTTTCATACTGTAATGAGAAAAATGTTACCGAGCGGCACAGGAACTGCGCTTGAATTAACACCGGGAACAAGAAAAGACTATGAATTCAGAGTTAAAAAAGATGCTATATGGAATCCCGCACAGGTAACTGCAGTTGCTTTTATTCAGCAGCAAAATAAAGAAGTTTTGAATTCAGCCTGGAAGCTTTCCGATTTTTGTTTGCTTCCAAATACAGCTTTCAGAGTAGTTAATGCGGGAAGTTCACAAAATGCAAATTATAAAATAGCAGTGCCATATATTGCCAACGGCTATAATTCAGCAATCACTTTTACTGCTTCAGTTGTTGGTAACCCGGCCGGTGTTTCAGTAACTTTCCCAAGCGGAAACACATTAAGCAGCTTTCCTGATTCACTTGCAATGAATGTTGCTTCCACAGGAAGTGTTCCTGCAGGAATATATCAGGTTGTTGTAACTGCTACAAATAGTTTAGGTAAATCACATAAGATTGCAGTAAACTATAATGTGGGTAAAAGTTTTATTGCTGTCGGCACTAACAAGTCTAATTTATCATTCAGAGTAGATGGAAATTCATACGGAGCCTCTCAATTATTTACCTGGGACCTGAGCTCAAATCACAGCTTAAGTGCAACTACTCCACAGGTATTTGCTACTACAAGATACGTATTTCAAAACTGGAGCAATGGCAGCACAGATACAGCTCAAACCGTAAACATAAATGCTAACATTTCAAACTATACGGCAATTTTTAAAACACAATACAAGCTTACAACAAATACAAACCCGGCCGGATTAGCAGTAACTGTAGCTAACGGAAATCAATTCTGGGATGAAAATTCAAATGTAACGCTGAACATTTCACCTTTACAGGTTCAATACAACGGAAAAACATATTACTTCCAGAGATGGCTTGGCGGCGGAACAAATTCATATACAGGTACCAGTTCTTCTACAGTATTGAATATGACCAATGCTATAAATCAAATAGCTATATTTGATACGGTTGATGTTGGTATTTCCAGCTTAGGAACTGAAATTCCGGAAAAATATAATTTATACCAGAATTATCCGAATCCGTTCAACCCGACTACAAATATTAAATTTGATGTTCCTGCAGCATCTTTCACTTCGTTAAAAGTTTATGATATTAACGGAAGAGAAGTTGCGGAATTAGTTAATCAGAATATGCAGGCAGGAAGATATGAATATTCATTCAATGCTGCAGCACTTTCAAGCGGTATTTATTATTTTAAATTAGTATCAGGTGAGTTCAACCAGATCAAAAAAATGATCCTGTTAAAATAATACGAATTAAATTTTATTTATAAAGAAAGCCTTGCTGAATTAACTTTCAGCAGGGCTTTTTTGTTTTAGAGTTAAAATTGTAATTTCAGGCCGGCAGTTTAATCTCAATGGTAAACCAACAGTACCGATGCCTCTTGTGATATACATATTTGAGTTTCCGTTCTTATATAGTCCTTCCAGAAAATTACTTACAAATGATGCAATCGAAAGATTAAGGCTTCCGAGCTTTGCAAATACTATCTGCCCTCCATGCGTATGACCGCTGACAGTTAAATCAATTTTTTCTTTGGAAAAATCATTAAAGAAGTACGGCTTATGATACATTAAAATCTTTGGAACCGATTCAAATGCCAGATTATTTACTCTTAAGTTTTCTTTAGCATCTGCGACCGTTTTATCAAAATACTTAAAAACAACAGGGTCGAAATTTGCGCCGCTTGTTCTGGTATCTTCCATACCCATCAGCAGCAATTTCTGATTATTTATTTCCAGAATCTTGTTTTCGTTTCTCATAAGCTTTATAGGTGTTTCACCCAGAACAGCTTTAGCTACATACTCTGCATCGTGAAAGTAATCATGATTTCCTAAAGTTGCATACACACCATATTTGGCTTTAAGATTTCTGAAAGCTTTTGTGAAAGGATACACTTCGTCTCTTTGTGAATTTGTTAAGTCTCCGGGTATTAAAATTAAGTCCGCATTATAGCTGTTCAAAACATCCACATATTCCTTCATCTGTTCCTCACCCATATAAGGACCTGAGTGTATATCGCTTATTAATAGAATTTTAAGCCCTTGTAATTCAGCAGGCAGATTAGAAATGAAAATATCTTTTTCAGTGACAGCATATTCATCTTTCTTTATTACTCCGATTGTGGCACTGGTAAAAGTATAACCTGTTAATAGTACTCCCCCGGCTCTTATGAATTTTCTGCGGGATTCATCAAACTTTTTAAAATCTCTGTTTTCTTTTACTTTTGAATACTTCTGTTTGAAGTACCGGAATTTATTTGTCAGGTAGTAAAAAAGAAAAACAGGAAGCTTTATCAGTTTTAAAGCCAGCATAAGCAGGCCTAAAAAAATTACTCCTGCCTGAAAAATAAAAAAAGGAATGATGTATAAATTATATATCCATCTTGGGACGGTGCTGAAGTCCATCCTGTTTGTCACTAAATATATATAAGGTATATTTAATATAATGAAAGGAAGAATAGTTACAACCTTCCATAACTTTTCTCTTGTTTTGTTCTTGGGTATAAATGGAAAGTAAGGATTTGAATTACCGAATTTCCTGAATGACCAAAAAGCAAAAAAATGAATTATTCCTATTACCGTAAAAAATATTACAAAAAACCAAATTCGTGATCCCATTAATTTATTAAACGTATTTGCAACTTAATTCGTTTCAGAATTAAATTCGGCTTAAAAAAAACCTCTTCCCGATTATCTCAGAAAGAGGCTGTTAGTATCTTTAAATATTAAAACAGTTCTTAAATCTTTTTTGCCTGTTTTACTTTTATTATATTATCTGAAAGACTTACAGTTCCGGATATAGCAATCTTATCTCCATTATTATATTCGCTGCTGAGATTCTTCAATATTAAATCAGGAGTATTACCCGTGATTAAATGATTATTCTCATAAGTACCTTCAGCTTTTATAAGAATATCCCGCACACTAAATCCGCCGTCTGTAACACCGTCCTTAAGCATATTAATATCTATCCTGGCATCTTTTTTAAAAACTATTGTAAATGTAGCTTTTTTTAAATCTGCCTTTACTGATTTGACAAAATCCATAGACATAAATTCTTCTTCAACACCTTTAGCGCATAAAGAGCATGTAAATCCGTCCACACCTACAGTTGCCTGAATAACCTGCGAACGAACGAGGGATAACGGTGCAAGCAAAAACAATATAAAAATTGCTATTTTTTTCATTTATTTATTTTCTGTCTTTGGTTCTTTCTTTAAATATTTGTTAGCATCTGCTTCAAAATCCTTTATACACATTTTACAGCAGAAGTAATATTTAGTTCCTTCATATACTGTAGAAACATTTTTTTTAGCAGGTTCGTTCATTACAGGACACATCAAACCGTCTTTTATATATTTTATAGGTTCATTCTTAAAAGAGGTCACGCAGTTTTCGCAGCAGAAACTATAATCTTTTCCAAGATAATTCAAAACTACTTCTTTTCCTTTTACAAGCGGTTCACCGGAGACAACGCAAAATGCGCTATCGCTTGATACTCCGCCTGATGTCTTCATATCTTTGCAGCAATTTCCACCGGCACAATTTCCTTTATCACAGCAGTTATTATCTTTGCATCCTTTGCAGCCGCCGTCTTTGCAGCAGTTTTCGGCGCATGTACAATTTTCACATTTACAATCAGTACAGCAGCAAGCAGCAGCAACTAAAACACTAACACCGCCTGATGTATTTTTTTTATCACAGCTTTGCATTGTACAATTTCCCGATGTACAGCATCCGTTATCTCCACAACTTGAACAATTACCTTCAGCACATGTACAATTTTCACATTTACAATCAGTACAGCAGCAAGCTGCTGTTTCCACATTTGTTCCCCCTGACATATTTTTTACATCGCATCCTGGTTTAGAATCACAATTTGTCATTGACTCACAACATGACTTTGAATCCATATTTGTCATTGCGCAGTTACCTGCAGTACAGCATCCGTTATCACCGCAGCTTAAACAATTACCTTCATCACATGTACAGCTTACACATACACAATTGGTACAGCAGCATGATTTTTGTTCACCGTAGGAACTGCCATACATAAATGCAACAGTTACCATTGCCAAAGCAAGGATGCTTAAAAAGAGTTTCGTTTTCATGATTATTAATTTAAAATTTAGAAAATTCATTAAAATTTATTTGATAAATTTTAATTTCTAAATTCTAAGAACGCATTTGAGTGTATTTATGTCTTCGTTCGGAGGCGAGTGAAATGTATTTATTAGAGAGTTTGAATAAACTTTAACATTTTCATTTCCCGAAAATAAAATTTCAGAAGGTGTGAAAATTTTCAAAGTCTTTGATATATTATTAACAATTATGTTTTGCGGTAATTCAGCAGGATCAGTCTTAGATTCGGCTATTTCGCAGACACAATGCTTGGTAAACTTAACTTCCTTTTTATTTGCACAGCAGCTTTTCTTCTCAGTCTTTACTTTGCAGCAGCAATCGGCCATATCTTTCATAGAACAAAAAACATTGCTTACAACAGAAAGATTTACCAGAGTAAATACAATCATCACAAGCAGAGTAAGAATTTTATTATATGAAGGATGCTTTATCATTTGCTTTAAAATTATGCAGAATTTAAAACATAAAAAATCCAATTTTTAAGGTCTAATATTCAAGGCACTATACTTACTGAATTAAGCACTACCTCTTCACCTACATCAAAATACCCTATGATATTTCCCATATAATAGAAGGCTATGTTTTTAAATTTTCTGGAGCGCTTTACCATACCAATTTTTGAAAAATAATCTACTTGTATAAAATTTGTATCGCGGACATTTCCCTGATAATTACTAAGCTGAACCGGTATACAATTATAAATTCCCGCCGCAGTCTGAACCTGCACATAATTCAGATACTTTTTCTTTTGAATCTGGAGTGCGCTTGTTTTTCTAAAGTACCATTCTGAATTAGTAACAATCGGATACTTAATGCAGTTTATCGGTGCAGATGCGGAATCAATGTTAACCAATAATCCGCCAAATTCTCTACTCCTGAATTCATCGACCGAATAATAATTTTTTTCATTATAAATAAATTTACAATTCAGATTTGGGCGGAATGGGCCGAAGCTCGGGCTCTCAGTAAAACTTATGTTTACAAGTCCTGTATCTGTCTGCACATAACACTCCGTAGTATTATATGCATGATTCGATGAAGTGTGATTTGTACGAAGCACTCTTGCGTTTATTCCATTTATCACTGTATCATTTTTCCATACAGCATATCCGACTTCTATACTTGAATCTATTCCCGAGATATATCTTCTTATCGAATCGGGATAGAATGCATAATTTGGAATAGTAGTAAAAAACCAGTTGCTGTTTATTGTATAAGGATATTTAAAATTTGTTGAAGTATCTGCCGAGTTTCCCGGTTTTTAGAATTAATAATATAATTTTTATATTCAGGGAATTTTTCCGCCAGCTTCTTTTCTTCATAATCCATCTTCACGATGAAAACAACTATTAAAGCAATCCAGGCAGTTAAATTTATATATGAAAATTTTCCCGTTATCCATATCAGAGCAAGCAGAATTACAACTGTATAAATCGGGTGCCGCACATATTTATACGGTCCGGATTTTATTAATACTGCATTTTTAACGGGAACAGGTAATACGGAAAAATTTTTATTCAATAAAAATGCCGACCACAATCCAATCAAACATAAAAGGATTTCAGCTATGAATAAAAATATACTTTCGGGGAGAACTTGCCCGCTGACCATTAAAAAAATCACGCAGGCTAATTGCAAAATAACTATTGTATAAGACTTAATCAAAACAGTTTACGATTTCTTATCAGGATTTCTCTTCCCATACCTGCACAAGATGCACTATAGTATCCACTGCCTTCTGCATTTCCTGAATAGAAGTCCATTCAAGCTTAGAGTGGAATGCATGCTCAGCCGCAAAAATATTCGGACTTGGTAATCCCATAAATGATAAACGCGAGCCGTCAGTCCCGCCTCTGATAATATTAACTCTCGGAGTCATACCAGCGCGTGTAACTGCTTCCTTTGCATACTCAACTATCTGCGGATGCTTATCAAGTATTTCTTTCATATTTCTGTACTGCTCAGTAACTTCAAACTCATAGGACGAACGCTTATATTTTGCCAGAGTGTTTTCAGTTATGGTTTTCAGCATCGCTTCTTTTTCTTTCAGGCCTTCTACTGTAAAATCGCGTATAATAAATTTCAAAGTCATTGATTCAACTCCGCCTTCCATTACAATAGGATGAACAAAACCTTCTCTGCCTGAAGTTGTTTCAGGGGAGCATCTTCCTTTTGGAAGAGCATCAATAATTTCCGAAGCAATCTTTGCCGCATTCTCCATCATTCCTTTTGCAAATCCGGGGTGAGTATTAAATCCGTGAACCTTTATCACAACTGCATCAGCTGAGAATGTTTCATCTTCTATATGTCCGTAAGCTTCACCGTCCATTGTATAACAGAAGTCTGCTCCGAGTTTTTTTAGGTCAACGTTATCAACTCCCCTGCCTATCTCTTCATCGGGTGTAAATAAAATTTTTATTGTGCCATGCTTTATTTCAGGGTGAGCGATTAAATGATTTATTGCATCCATTATTTCTGCAAGCCCTGCTTTATTATCTGCACCGAGAAGCGTAGTGCCGTCAGATGTAATAATATTGCAGCCGATATTATTATTCAGCTCGGGATTTTCTTCCGGCCTCAATACCTGTGTATTATCGGCAGGAAGTACAATATCTCCCCCTGCATAATTTTTATGAATGATAGGCTTCACATTCGCCCCGCTTGATTCAGGAGAGGTATCCATGTGCGAGCAGAAGCAGATTACAGGAACATTCTTATCAGTGTTAGAAGGCAGCGTTCCGTAAACGTAGCCGTATTGATCTAAATGAGCATCAGTAATTCCCATTGCAAGAAGCTCTTCAACTAAAATTTTACCAAGATTTTTTTGTTTTTCAGTGGAAGGCGATGAAGTGGAGTTCATATCCGATTGCGTATCGATAGTAACGTATTTCAAAAACCTATCGGAGCAGGTATAGTTTATATTTAGTTTTGACATTATTATTTTTTAGTATAACTAAAATTACTCAGATTAATTTTTAATTTTAATCTAAAAAGAATTCATTCATTTTTTAATCTCATTTTTTCAATCTCATCTTCTTTTTTATCAACATCATTTGGCCCAGGTGATAAGCATTATGTATATTTATATTATGCAGAGTTTCCCACCACAGCCACGTTTTATCGGGATCACTGAAAGGTCTTTCATCAAATTTTTCTTCGGGAGAATTTTTCATAGCTTCGTATAAACCATCCATCACTATGTAAAATTTATCGAGCAGTTCTTCTTTAGTCAAATCATTATCATCAAAAGTTGTGTCTTTATCAGGAGAGATATGTACAGCCGGCAAAGGATTACCAATAAAACGATAGTAATACCTTTCGTTATAAAATAAAAGATGAATCATAAGCTGACGGATTGAATGCAGCTCTTCGTTCTCCTTCCATTTAAATTCCTCATCGGATAAATCAGCAATCACATCCTTAAGAGGTTTAAACCATTGTTCATCATTGTAGCAGGCAGCATATTGCTCTACTAAAAGTTGTTTAATTGTTGTGGGCATTTGAAATAGTAATTATTAAATTAAAAAGTGGGAAATGTATTCCTTAATCCCGTAATTAAATTTTCACGAGGTAGGTTCATAATATGAGTGCAAACATTACAATTAGCAGTTCTACCGTTAATAGATACATTTGTAGAACCGCATTTAGCACAGATTGAACCTTGCGTATAAGTTTGACTATTTTGTGGTCCACTTGCACAGTTTAAACAAATATAATAACCTTCAACTTGGATTTTATCCTCCCTACTATCTATAATTTTATGACAAGCCCAACAATGATTTAGGTAAATATTAAAATCATGAGGTCTACCTTTTTCGCAAGAAACTATTGTAACATTATATCTGGCAAGGTTCTTAGCATAGGCTGCATTTGGAATCATAATTGATTTACATATAGAACACTTTAATCTACTTCTAATTTCATTAAGCCTATTTATCCAGCCTGAAAGTTTTAAATAGTAATCTTCCATCCTGTTTATTTCTTGTATATTAGGTATTATATTAAAAAACTCAAAGAATTCAATTATGGACCAATCTTGCCAATTGGAATTCATATTCGGATATAGTTTAGCTCCTGAGAATCCTCCCCAATGCAATGACGTTTTTACTCCACAAGAACAGTTAGCTCTAGGACAAAATGCTCGCATTGTTTTAATGTTTTTTGATACATCTTCCTGGGTAGGCCAAAATCTACCCTCACAATAGTCTACGATATGGTTTGGGCATTTTGGAAGTAATCCAAAAAAATTTAAAGGTTCATCTGAATTAAAAGCTGTTTCTAAAACAAAATCTTGAAAGTTATTATGAAAATCTAAAAATAAATTATATCTTTCTTGTTCAGAAGCATCTTTTTTATTAAAAATATTTAACATGGAGTTAATAATTTTGTCGGAATCTGATTTAATAGATAAATCATTAAACTCTTTAGATGCTTTGAAAATACTTTTTACTTTTTCATTAAAATTTAGATCATTCCATATTTTACCTGATGAAATTTCTTCAAAATTTACAGTTAATTTCAAATCCATAGGTAGAATCTCAAAAAAAAGTTTTTGTTTTAAAAAAACTTCCGGAAATAAACTCCACTCATTAAAATTTGAAATTTCCAAAATACATTCTTTAACTTTCAAAGTCAGAGTAGAAAAATCTCCTATGTGAGATAAAATTTGACTATAATAATCGTTTACAATCTTTGCATAAAATATAATTCTATTGATTGGTTTTATTTTCTCTAAATGTTCAATTCCTTTTATCAGAAACTTTGACGGGATTTTATTGCATATATCTGTAAATTGAAAACTGTATTCATATTCTTCAATTAATTCGATTAATCGAGAGAACTCTATATTATCAAACAATTCATTTCTTTCAAGATGATCTAAAATTACAATTATTTTTTTATCAAAAGTTAGACAATTGAACAGGTCATCATATCTTATTAAAATAGCATTGTCAGTTATTATTTCTGAAAGTTTCCTTATTTCATATTCCGCTATTAAATTTATTTTTGACCTAATAAATATATCTTGTTCATCTTTATTTAATTTTTCAATATGTGACTTCAAAAATATACTCCATATATCAAATTCATTAGAGTTTAAAGAAAGTTCTATAATTTCTGTATCTGTTTCATCTTTTAAATTTTGAATTTTTTTGGCTACGTTTTTACCCTTAATTCCCTTTGAAATTTGAAAACTAACAGGTAAACCTTGAAATATTGAATCTTTTTTTAAAAATATATCATTTTCGTGAAAATAAATTTCTTGTTTATCATCATCTTTTATTATGAAGCCATAATCAATTTCCCTATTGTTCTTAGAGCTACGCCCACCAAACCATTTAATTTTACCAATATTTTTCATATTTAGATAATTAATTCATTTCACTCTTAAAGTACTGCCTCTTCAGACTGACAACAAATCCTGCAGCATGATAAATAAATAAAGCCCGGATCATAACTTTTATTTCATCTTCGGTCTCGGTAAGCTCAGCACATATGCAGCGCAATCGTAAGCATCTTCAAGCGAGAGCGAACCCGGTTTATTTTTAGGCATCTGTGTTTTCAGAAATTTCACCAGGAACTCCATGCTTGCCATTCCGGCAGCATCGTTAAAAGAATCATCTCCTGCTATCGGCGGAATAATGTACTTCACTCCTCCGTGTATCTCGGCATTTTTCAAAACTCCAAGGCCGACATCGGCATGGCAGCTCATACAGTTATTTGCAAAGACTGACTTCCCTCTTACGGGGTCAGGCTTGCGGTCAATCTTTCCCACATCTTTAATATTTATTCCCTGAAGGTCTTTCGGGACTCCGCTGCTTATCCAGTTAAGATAAGCAATAATGCTTCTCATATGAAAACTCTCTTCAGGCATTGGCTTTCCGTTCATGCTTCTTATAAAGCAGCCGTTAACCCGCTGAACAAGTGAAGTTGACTGCCCCGTAGCTTTATCAACCGACGGATAGCGGTTTGCAACTCCTACCAGATTATATGTACTCTTTACCTGCCCTGCCTCAAAATGGCAGTTGCGGCACTCAAGGTTATTTCCTGCGAATCTCATCGAACTGTCCTTTACATCGGGTCCTACTATATTAGAAGTTTCCATCAATAAGTAATATCCGTATCTCACCATTTTACTTGTCGAGTCAACGGGAAGGGCGTTGACATCAAAGCTCGGCCAGACATCCGGATTGGTCGAAATATTTTTTGGTTTGTTGCGGAACAGAATCACTATAACAAGAGTTATAATGACGGCGCCTGCAATGTAAAGCAGCAGGTTGAAAGCTTTTCTGCTATCAGGAGTCATAAAATTAAATTTTGGGGTTTTATAATTTATGTAAATATAGAAGGTTAATTTTAAAATAAAAATATTCTTTTTAAAGATTAATACTTAGATTAAGACTTGAGCTATAAGGAAAGCATTATATCTTAATTCTTAAATCCAAAAATCTTATTTTTAAATAATCTATCTAACAATTACAAACTTTATGAAAAACCTCAGTTACCTTTTTTTACTTTTATTAATTACAGCAATTGCCAATTTATCTTACGGGCAAAAGATCGAAGAAAAGCTCCTTTTCTCGGGCACGGGGCAGAATACCGTTGATGCTTACAGTTTTTATACAGACGGAAATGGAAATTATGCTTATGTAGAGTTCGACCCAAATTCAAACCAGTCAAGATTAGTTAGCAATAAAGGAAATTCCGATTTTTATGATGTAGTTAATGCCGATGCAAAATTCGATAAGAACGGAAACAATTACACTACTGCTTACAACTTCCGAAAAGATACAACTTACCTTGCTGAAAATAATGTATTATTACTGAACGGAGCAAGAGTCGGAGAGATGAATTCAATCGATTCTTATAATGCTTTCGTAAACAGCGACGGAGAATATCAATGCGTTGTTACAGAAGGTGATAAACAGTATATCTTAAAATATTCTATAGAGAAAGGAATCAAGAAAACCGGACCTTATGATGCTGTAAAAAGTATCTATGCTGAAATGACCGATGTACCTTATATGAGCGAAGGTGACGGCGACGGAAAGATGTATCAAAATCTTTTCAAAAATAAAAATGGGGACTTCGGATATATTGTTATTCAAAACGGTAAGGCATCTATTATGTGGGGCAATAATGTTACAAATACAGACTACACCGATATTAGTGAAATAAGCTTTACCTATGATAAGTCAGGCGCGCTTAGCTACATTGCAAAAGGAAACGGATTATTTTACAGCGCATTCGGAAGTGAGTTCGTTGTGCAGGGCGATAAAAAATGGAATGAATTTAATTCTATCAATGCTCCTATAAAATTTAATAAAGATAATGTTCCGGTTTATGTAACAATGGACTCTATCAATGAAACTACATATATGTCAAGATTAGTAGTCGGCAACGATTATTATAAAGTAATGAATTCTTCCAAGAGCAGTGAAATTTCAGGTTACTCAGGCGGAATTTATGATATTAACTTATCTGCTGACGGAAGTATATCTTTTACCGGTCAAAGCCAGATAATAACAAAGAATCCCGGCGGATATGATGACTATACATATAGAACAGTGAATGTAAACAATGGTGTTGAAGGCAAATCATATTACAATCAGGGCGCAAAAAAATATAATAAATCAGGTTCAGTACTTGTAGCAGGTTCTGCAAATCAGACTGATAAAAAAGTTTCCCTCTTTATGATAAAAGGTAATGAAGGGAAAGTAGTATCTGAAAAAAAATATGACGGATTGAATGACTATAACTTCATAAACGACGGAAACAAATTTTATTATATTGGTGTAACCTACGGTGACTATGAAAAAGGAACAAAAGATAAAAGCGATGTATATGTTGACGGTGAATTGATCGGCACATACGAAAATCTTTTAGGGCAAGGTTCGGAAGACGGAAATTATAACAGCATGATATTTAATAATTCAGGCGATTATGCTTTCGTTGTTCAAAACTCAAATGAAAAGAAAGTTAACGGTGAAATGGTTTATGACTACACCTCTGAAATAGTTTCGAACAGAGATTTTGATATGCCGTCACTGCCGTACAATAAAGAGAGATTTGCTTACATTGATAATCTGAAATTCTTAAAGAACGGGAAATTATTCTATATCGGATATCTTTATCCTAATGATATGACAACTGAAAGTTACTTAGTTGTAGATGGCAAATTAGTCGGTAAGCCTTATACTTCATTGAACAATGTAAAATATAACAAGGACGGTTCAATGTCTTTCAGAGCATCACGCGGCGGCAGCATCTACGATGTTACATTAAGATTCTAAATTTTTTAATTTAATTTTTAAAACTATCCCTTCTCTTTATTACAAGGAGAAGGGATTTTTTATTTCCACTCAGTAATATTTACTTTGTTTCCGTCGCTCTCCATTATCAATGCTCCGTCCAGATCCGTTCTGTGAATTTCCGCTCCCAGCCTCTTCAGTCTTCTCAATACAATATCTGACGGATGATTATACATATTATACAGCCCGCATGATATTAGAGCAATTTTAGGATTCACCTTTAATACCATTGGGATAGTTGTCGATGTAATGCTGCCGTGATGCCCTGCTTTTAATATATCGCTGCTTAAAAATTCTCCGTAGCTGTTTACAATAAATCTTTCAGCTTCCCTTTCTGCATCTCCCGTAAATAATATTTCCGTATCTTTATATTTAAATTTTAGAACAACTGAGCCGTTGTTTAAATTTGAGTTCGAATAATCGTATGAGTATCTCGCAAATTCTTCGCTGGGGAAAAGGCAGTACAATCTGAATTCATCTGACTTTATAACGTCTCCAAATCTCATTACGCTTCTGTTAATTTTCTTCGCAAGGATAATGCTGTCGATTGAATTTACATACGAACTGTTATACCTCTGCCCGCTTTCAATAATATTATCCACATGAAAATTTTCCAGAATATATTTTAATCCGCCTATATGGTCCATATGCAAATGAGTGTAAACAAGCAGATCAATTTTATCGATATCGTTGCGTTTCAGATAAGGGACAAGAGTGTTCTCGCCGGCATTATAATTAAAATTCTGCCCGCCGGCATCAATTACAATTGTTTTTCCTTCAGGAGTTTTTATAACAGCACAGTCTCCCTGTCCCACATCCAGAAAAGCGATTTTTAAGTTTGTATTGAAATCTAAATTTGAAAGATAAAACGCACCAATAATTAATACTGCAAGCGCTGCCCTGAATTTTAAATTATACTTTTTAAGTGTAAATAAATTTATAACAAATAGCAGATACAGAATAAGATTTACAAAAGTGAACTTATAAATATTTACAAAGCTGAACGGCAGCTGAGCAGAATATTTTATCAGCCATAGCTGGCCTTTAAGGAACCAGTAATTAAACTCCCCAATGATAGAAGATAGAAAATCGGAGAATGTTCCGATCAGTATCTGTAAAAACCCTAACGCTAAAGAAAGATTGGAAGACCATACTGCAAAGATATTAACAAACAACGCAACAATGGAGAGCTTATTAAAATATAATGATGTCAGCGGCAGCGTTCCTATCTGAGCGGCAAGAGTTATAAAAAATGTAACTAAAGTCCAAAGCCATAGTTTCTTCAACCAATTATTTGCTTTCATTCTTACAACTATATAATCCTCAAATCTTTTATACAGAAAAATAATTGAAAGCACTGCACCGAAAGATAAAATAAAGCTCGGGTCAAAAAGCTGCTTCGAATCATACACAAGCATTATCAATCCCGCAAAACCCAGCAGATTATAAATTACAATTTTTCTCTGTATCTGAAATCCTACCAATACAAATATTCCCATGAAAGATGCCCTTACAATGGAAGGAGAGCTGCCCGTGAATACACAATAAAACAGAAGCAGAATAACTATAAGAATTAACCTGTAGGGCTGAGGGATTCTTAAAACCGAAAATAATATTGTAAGAAAAATTATTACGTAGGCGATGTTAAGTCCTGAGACTGCAATCAAATGCATAACCCCGGCATTTACAAAATCAACTTTCATCTCGCGCGTAATATCAGTCCGCTCGCCTGTTACAATTGCTTTTAAAAATGCGCCTTCATCTCCCGGCACAAACTTATTTATATTATTCAGTGAAAATTTCTTTGCGGGGTAAACAATATATTTCTCGAAGAAATTTAAATTCTCCTTTGACATTACTTCGTAGAAGTTATAACCGTTAACTGTAAATATCTTATCAATGCCCTGCAGCTGCAAATATCTTTTGTAGTCAAACTCATCCGGATTTCTCATCGGCTGCGGAGTGCTTATTCTTCCTATCAGGCTTACTCTGTCCCCTTCTTCCAGCTCCTTTGCATTATCTTCAACCTTCTGTCCGCTTTTAAAAATTCTGACAATCACATCTCCGGCAACATTAAAGCTATCATTCATCGTTACAATATTTTCAGACGTAAGAACAAACCTCACTCTGCCCGAATCATAATCAGGAATATTTTTAATTACACCTGTGAGCTGTACGTAATTATCCTTTCCTGAGTCCGGAAATTTTTTAATTGAGTTTGCCTCTAACAAATTAAAATCAACATTCGATTTAAAAAGTCCTGCAATAAAAATTAATAAAATCACCAATAGCCTGCTGAAATTATTTTCAGGTGATTTATATAAAAGAATGAGATTGAAAACAAACAGAATGATGAGAAATAAGAAAAGATATTGAGCAGAGAAAAATAAAAAATTACCCGCAATTACTCCGAGAGCAAATACAATAAAAAATTTTACCGCGGGAATATTTTTTAACCAATTCATAAAATAAGATTTACCGGAAAATCAGATAACTAATATAAAATTTTCATTCTCAAATAAACATAAAAATAGTTGCATCTTTAATATAATATTCTTATGTTTGTATCAACTATTCCGTTCTATAATATTACTCCTATTTATATATTCACCAAATTTTTTTCATAAAAACTTCTATATCTTTCTAGTATTTATTCGTAACAAATTATTTGTTTCATTCGATTAACCCTAATCTTAAGACGCAATGACCCAGAATTGCAATTACTTGAGGCTCTCACTATTCCTTTTTTTATTATTTTTTATTTTTTCGGGTTCAGGGGATCTTAACGCCCAACAAATAGATAATGAATATCTTGATTTTGCTCCGCTAAATCTAAGAACATCATTATCTGCCGACGGAAAAATAGGGCTTGGAAAAACTGATCCTGCTTTTGGAATAAATCAGATAAGATGGAATTCCTATCTGACGTTAAAAAATAATGTAGTTATCGGAGCTGAAGTGAAATCCAATAAAGGTAACAATGCTTATTGGTATGAATTTGATCAGAGGACTACAAAACTCAGTCAGCTTTATCTTCAGTACAGCAATACTTTTAAAATTTTTAAATTTGATCTCACATTCAATGTAAGAATGGGAAAGCTTGAGTATTTTCCCACCTACACTGAGCCGCAGCTCATTTTAGATAACATAGACCAGTTTCTCAATCCGCCTTCTTTTTACGGAGCGATGTTCGATGCCAATGTAATGTTCTGGAAACCGATTAATTTAGAAGGCCACTTTAATGCCAATTCACTTGATGTGAGCGATAAGAGTTATAAAGGCAGTATTAATGATGCATATTTAAGCATAAATCCTGAATTCAAATTTAAATTGGGGGCTCGTGTTTCCGCCGGAAGAATTCAGGGTACCAAGTATGGTGTAAATGAAGCCTACGCTTATTATGCACCGTTCATACAAAAAACAGTCAGGTTAGATCTTCGGGCCGGTAAATTACCGGGATTAGATGAAACTCCTTACGGAGTGAGAATAGGCGGTGAAGGATATTTCAAATATTTTGCCTTAGGCGCATATTATGAAAGAAGGCTAAACCAAGATAATGAAAATAAATATATAGGATTTTACTGGCGAATAATAAATCCTCCCGAGCTTGTCAGCTTCCTTAATTCATATCAGATTATCTATGACACAAATTCCGATGTCTTAAGATTCAACATTCCTTTTTTAACAGTAACGATAAAATAAAAAATTTTAACAATGGTGAAAATTTATTTTATTCTATTCTCTTTATTGCTTTTAATATCGGGCTGCAGCTCCGTTGACTTAAATGTACTTGATGTTTACAAGAAAGAATTCGGAAAATCTGCAAAGAAAAAAATTGACGTAACAGGACAATTCAATAATCTTGATTTAACTCCAGTAGGAAAGTATGTCGGTAAGTTTACAGGCGGCGGCAATATTTCCGGTAAAGTTACAAACTCCTCTAATTTAGATGTTGCTTTCGCATTGATTTCATTCGGCAAAGTTGAAGGGGGAAAGGAAATTACTTACAATAATCTTAAATCCGACGCTAAGGGAAATTTTGAAATTGTAAATCTTGAGCCCGGGATATACAAAGTAGTTTCAATGCAGGTCGGATACGGTCTTACAATGGTGAGTGATATTGACTTAACTTCACCAAACACATCTAAAGAAGTAGATTTGATCTTAAACAAAAATTAATAAATGAAAAAATTAGTAAATTTAATTTTTGTATTATTTATTTTCAGCAATGTTCTTGCTTCAGATACACACAAAAACTTTGTAGAAGTAGAGAAAAGCGGAAAATATTATTCCTACACTCCCCAGGAAAATATTGGCAGGGACGCAACAGATGCTCCTTGCCCAAAATACAAAACATTCCAAAAAGTTGTTATCACAAGCAGTATCTCAGGTCAGATAAGTGATACGGGCTGGCTTGAAATAAGCACGCAAACTACTTGCGATCCGGTTGTTACAGGCGAACAGCCTGCTAACTGCCAGACACAGTTTTTTCCGGGCAGCTCATTAGGAGTCGGAGATGAGACAATCAGTACATGCACATCTACTAAAACAGAATGTGTTCAGGATTGCGCTCCTCCTCCTCAATGCACTGCAAGCTCAGCAACAAATACTATACAGATCCAATTTCCCAAAATAGAATTTATTAAGGAAAAGCTTGCAGCAGTTGCGCAAACAACAGGATTTATTAAAAAATTTGAACTTTATGTAGCGGGTGCTATCGCAAGGAAAACAGGAGAGGAATGCTGCCTTGCTGATCAAAATCAGCCTCCTGTCAATTACACAGAGTATTCAGGTTCCGTTACAGGGCAATTAGATGTAAAGCTTGCAATCCCCGGCTGGTCTTGGAGCCTGCAAAATGAGTGGCAGGGAATTTATAAAGTTAAAGCAGAAATTTCTCTCGGACCTACTGTTACAGTTTCACCCTCTGCAACTATCGGAATTACAGGAAAAACGTATGATGGCAATAAATGTCCAACCTGTGTTAGTGTAGGTGTAGGCGTTTCAGTCGGACTTGATGTAAACTTTGAAGGAAATTTAGAATGCAGAGTTATGGCATTTGAAGGAAGTTGGTTTGAGATAAATGCAGCATTTCAATTGCTGGCACAGCTAGGCCTGAAATCCTCAATTGGAGTGACCGGAAATTATAACTGGGACGGCTGTCCACAGCCCGGATTTTCAGGTAAATTTTCCTACGGAGCTTTAACAGGTTACGGAAAAGCTTCAGTTACTATCTGGGGAACGGAAGTCAGTTTCACAAGAGAAGTAACTTTACTGGAAGGTGGAAATATTCCATTTTAATTTTAACCGTATATGAAAAAAATCTTATTAATATTCTTCATCTTAACCGGATATAATCTTTACTCACAAAATATCGATATTTATCTTAACAACATTCCATTTACTATTTTATCAGATGCAGGCGCACCAGTACTTGGCGCATCCGTGAATTCAGGTGTTTATCCAGCAGGCATCGGTCTTAATCTTGAAAATGCTCCGGGAAATGATAACTCTTTCACAAAGCCTGAATTTTTAATTCTTAACGATTTTAAATTCAAAAAAGCCCGCGAGAAAGGTGCATTGCTTTCTCTTTACGACGACGAAAGCAGGCTTGTGGCAGATTCTAAAATTGATATAGACAAAGCTGCAGATTCGTACAAAGATTTTAAAGATTTCGAACTTGTAAGTAAAAATTCCGTGGGAGATTTTCAGCGTATCCGATATAATCTTATAAAAAATGACGGAGGATATGCTCCGTGGGTTGCTATGATAAGAAAATTAAACGGTAGATTTTATTTAACCGAAACAGTTCCGCTTAATGGTTTATTTATTCTCACTTCATCATGTCATCCTAATAATACTTCTACTGCGCCATATATTCCGCTTGAAACTTCAGGATTAGAAAAGCTTAATTTTACGTCTGAGGGATTTTCGGATAGCCAGGGCTACTCAGATATAAAAGAAAAAAATATTGAAATTTATTTTAAGGCAAACAGACCTGACAACTCCTCACGTTTCAGCGTTCTTAACGATATGAAAAATGCGCTGCTTTTAGGAAGTAAAGAAAATTATCTGAATCTCTGGAACTCCGATGAAAGAAAAATGCTGGCCGGAAATGAGAATTTCGAAGGTAATTTTAATCTTCAAAAAGATTTTTATGAAAAAGTAAAGGAGTTAATTCCATTAGGATTTATTCAGGCAAATGATGAGAGTGTGTTATTTTTTAAAGCAGTAATAGATGATAAAACTTCAGTGTACCAGACAATTCCGGTCGTTTTTATTAACGGAAATTACTATTTAAAATCTGCTCTCACTAATTATTACGGATGGACTATAATAAATCACCCTCTTGTAAAAGCAGGGATTTTTAATTCTTTGGCAAATTAAATTATTCTATCTTTGAAAAAAGTTTTATCTATTTTATTTGCTTTTTTTTTCGCCACTCCCGCTTTCTCTCAAAATTTTTACGGAGTTTCAGGATACATACGAACACCTGATTCAAAAACCGTTGCTTTTAAAAGCGCGAATTTTGGAGTGTCTATAGTTCATGACTCTAAATATGTAGGAGAGAATGATAGAAGTTTTTCACCGGGTGATCAATACGTCTACGCACTCGGTGTTTATGCTGCTGCAGGAATTTTACCGGGCTTTGAAGTAAGTCTGCGTCACGGAAGACAGCTTGACAGGGAAGGAATCGAAATTTACAGCGGTCGCACTATGAGTGTTAAATGGAATCCTTTTCAGGAATCTGAAAAGATGCCTGCATTTGCAGTCGGTATTCAGGATATCTTGGGAGGAAGCTGCTGCCGCGACTTCAACTCATTTTATTTTACAGCTTCTAAGACTTTCAAAACTGGAAAAGAAATTAAAACCTATGCAACTATTGGAGTAGGCACAGACCTCTGGTCAAAAATAACAGGTTATGCTTATCAAAAAATTAAAGGATTTTTCGGCGCATTTGAAACCAACTTTACCCCTTATTTATCTGTTATGGGAGAGTATGATTCCCAATATTTTAACGGAGGTGTAAAATACAATTTTAAAGATTTTATTTCTCTCAGAGTTCTTACAACTCGTTTCAAATACTATGCAGTAATGACTGATATAAAATTCTCTTTGTAATCTTGAATTCTTCTTCCTGTATTTCCTTTCAACTATAATTCAACCTTTATTAAACCGTTAATATTCGATATTTTTATGGTATATGAACCCAGTCGAAATAATTAAACTCAAAAGAAACAAACACGCACTCACAAGACAACACATTGATTTCTTCATAACGGGCTACCTCGAAGGAAAAATTCCGGAATACCAGATGTCGGCGCTGCTGATGGCAATATATTTTAACGGAATGAACGATGAAGAAACTTTCTATCTAACCGAAGCAATTTTATATAGCGGAAAAGTAATCGACCTTGATTTTATAAACGGGGCAAAGGTTGATAAACACTCCACAGGCGGAGTGGGAGATAAAATTTCTCTCGTACTCGCACCTGTTGTCGCATCATGCGGAATTTACGTTCCTATGATTTCAGGCCGCGGTCTCGGACATACAGGCGGAACACTCGATAAGCTTGAATCAATTCCGGGCTTTCGTATCGATTACCCTATCGAAGACTTCAAAAAAATTCTTTCTCAGATCGGAGTTGTAATGAGCGGGCAGACAAAGGACCTTGCCCCTGCCGATAAAAGAATTTATGCGCTGCGCGATGTAACGGCTACCGTTGAAAACGTTTCGCTTATCACTGCAAGCATTATGAGCAAAAAAATTGCCGAAGGTGCAGATGGATTAGTATTCGATGTGAAAATCGGCAACGGCTCAAATCTTCCTGACTATGATTTATCATTAAAGCTTTCAAAAAATCTTTTAGAAGTTTCAAAGAAGTTCGGCAAAAAAGCTATTGCAGTCCTTACTGCAATGGATGAACCACTCGGCAATAAAATCGGCAACTGGCTTGAAGTGGAGGAGTCGCTTGAAATGCTAACAGGTGTTGATATCCCCGACTCAAACAAAGTAAACAACGTTCTCTGCGGAGCTATGATTTATCTCGGAGGAAAAGCAAACTCACTGGAAGAAGGTGAAAAAATATCACAGGAAAAATTATCGGACGGAACGGCGCTGGATAAATTTTATGAAATGGTTTCAATTCAGAACGGTGATTTGGATTATATAAAGGACTGGAAAAATTTAAAACGTCCTGCACATTCAAAAATAATCCGCGCGCAGTCGAACGGATTTATTTCCGAAATGAAAGCAGTTGATTTTGGCTTTGCTGCAATTGATTTGGGCTGCGGCAGAAAAAAGACAGATGATAAAATAGATTATTTAGCGGGAATTATCTTAAAAAAGAAAGTCGGCAGTGAAATAAAAACAGGTGAGCCTATCTGCGAAATTTTTGCAGAGGAAGAATCAAAATTATTCCATGCTGAAGAAAGAATTCATAAGGCAATAAAGTTCACAGATACAAAACCCGAAGAGAAAAAATTAATTATAGATATACTCGATTAAATTCGAATAACATTAGCTAATACATGATTAAATTTTTTGTAAAGCTCGTATCAACAGTTATCACCCTCGCAATAATCGGCTATGTAGCGTATAAATATGTTACGCCTAAGCTGGAATCTATTAAGCAGGAAGAGCAATCGGATTTTATAGTAGTAGAAAGAGTAGTTGACGGAGATACTTTTAAAATGGCAGGCGGTGAAAGAATAAGACTTCTGGGCATCGATACTCCCGAGAAATTTCAATCGAGCAAGCTTGATAAAGATTCAAAAAAATCAGGGCAGGATAAAAAAACATTACAGACACTGGGACAGGCTGCATCAGACTATGTTAAAAATTTAGCCGAAGGAAAAAAGGTAAGGCTGGAAAAAGAACCTGGAACAGATAAAGATAAATACGGCAGAAGTTTAAGATATGTTTATCTTGAAGACGGCACACTGATTAATGCTAAAATCATTAAAGACGGATATGCCAACGTATATCCGACACCTATATCTAAACTTGAAGAATTCAGAAAATACGAACGCGAAGCAAGAGAAAATAAACGCGGCTTATGGGGAGAGATGAACGGATTGAAACAAATGAAGTAGATTTTTTCCAAAACTTAAAAAAATACCCTCATGAGAAATTACAAATTTCATCTGGCAGTAGTTGTTTTAATCTCTCTGGCTTTAGGTTGTTCGATGTTCGGAAGCAAAGAAAATAAGCTTTACTTCTGTGAAAAATATGATGCCGTAAAAGGTGAAATCGGTGAATCTTCCAAGTTTACAACAGGCACTCTTACAGTTATGGTTGACCTCAGACCTTCAAAAACAAAAATCGGTGTTTCTGATGTAAATATAAATATAACTGATAAAGCTACAGGCGAAGCAATAGAAACTTTGCCGTTTACAGTTCAGCCAAATATGGATTACATTTATTTTAATGATGTTGCATTCAATAAAGCCGGAAAATATAAAGTAAGCTGTCTTAAAAAAGACGGAACTGTTGTAGTTTCAGGTGAAGTTGAAATAGTGAATAAATAATGAAAATAAAATTAATCTTTCTCAATTTATTTTTTTTGTTTTCCTTTATTGCTGTCAATTGTTTTTCGCAGCCAAATATACGTGTACAACTGACTGATTCAACACACGATGCTGCATATAATTTTCTTTTAGATGCAAACAGACCATATCCGGACTTAGGTTCGGATATGGTTTCTAAAGGGAAATTTTCTGCCGATGTTTCCGCATCGTTAAATGAGGATTACAAGGAATTTTCTGTTTCAGGCACTTATGGATTAAACGACCAATTTAATTTGACGGGTACAATGGTTTTGCTTACTTCAAATTATAATACATCTGGCGCAAAGGTTAACGGTATCGGTGATTTTCTCATCGCCTCACGTTTTCTCATCGGCAGCGGTGAGTATTTTTCTCATTTAGTACAGGGAGCGGTAAAAATTCCTATAGCAAAATCAGGCAATCAGCTCGGTACAGGCAAATTGGATTATCATCTGGGTTTTGTTGAAAATTATTCCAATGAAAATTTATCCTTTGATTTTTCTTTATCATTAGATGTACTCGGCACTCCTGATTTTTCGAAAACCCCCGCTACTTCTATTGAATTATCCATTGATAGCGCTAAAGGAAATTACACATTTACCAATCAATACAATTATACTGCTGCTTTATATCCTACATATTACTTTAACGATGAGTTCAGTCTTACAACAGGAGCTGATTTCACACGTGATATGCAGTTGAATTATAACTCTTCCACATTTTACTTAGGACTTGGTTTAAATTTATCACCCTCGGCACTATTAAGCCTTGGTTCAAGTTTTAATATTTTAAATTCGGCAAGTTATTATTTCTCTGCCGGCTTAAGTTTAGATTTATAGTTATAAAAAAATACAAAGGGGGCTTTTCTGAAAAATCATATTCCACTTCTAAATCAAAAAAGAAAATTTTTCTTTACAATTACTTTACTTGTGTTTTGTATCTTATCGGTTAATATATCTTCAGCGCAAACTACTACAAAGAAAAAGAAGGATGATAAGCCTAAGAAGAAAAATATTTACATATCCATTGAGAGCTTATCTCAAAAGGTAAATGATATAGAGGAAGATGAAAGCGTTAAACCGAAGATTGTTAACCCTGTTTCAAGATGGGGCTCAATAATGAGATTAAACCGTGACGGAGTACTTCTGAAAAAAGAAGCTATTGATTCTATGTACAGATGGACAAATCAGATGTGGGATTATCTTGAAGACCTTACAAAGAAAAAGAAGATAAAAAAGTATTCCGATAAAGATTGGGTTTTCCCTGTAAAAGGTTATACTGCTTCAGCTATCGGCGGCTATAACGGCAGCGGATATGTAACAAGCGGTTTTGATTTTTTTGAAATAAATTCAGGCGGACATCCTGCGCATGATATTTTTATCAGCGATGCAAATCAGGATGCAATCGATGATAATACAGGCAAGCCTGTTGAAATACTATCTATGAGCGGAGGTATGGTAGTAGAAACCAGAACTAACTGGACTACCGAAATGATGGATATTCGCGGCGGCAACATTGTTTATGTTTATGATAATTTTACAAACGGACTTTTTTATTACGCTCACTTGAAAGATGTTTATGTGAAAGTTGGTGACCTTGTAAAGCCAGGTACATCTTTAGGCACAATGGGACGCACGGGGAAAAATGCTTATCCCTCACGCTCCCCCACTCATTTACATTTAATGTATGTTCGCTCTTTCGATGGCGATTTAAGACCTGAAAATATTTACAACGATTTAATTAAAGACAAAACTATAAAATAATTTTTTATATTTATTATACTATATTATGAAATCGGATAAAATTCTTGAACTTGCAATTACGTTTGATGACGTCCTTCTCGTCCCGGCAAAATCTAAAGTACTTCCCCGAGATGTTGAGCTTAAAACAAAGCTTACAAAAAATATTGAGCTGAACATTCCTATTCTTTCTTCAGCAATGGATACTGTTACTGAAAGCAATATGGCAATTGCAATTGCGCGCGAAGGAGGGATTGGCATAATTCATAAGAATATGAGTATAGCAAGGCAGGCAGATGAAGTGGATAAAGTGAAACGAAGCGAGAGCGGAATGATAATGGATCCGATAACTTTAACCTCTGATAAAAAAATAAAAGATGCGCTGGAAATTATGTCGCGCTTCAGCATATCCGGAATTCCAATTGTCGATGCAAAAAATAAACTGCAGGGAATACTTACCAATAGAGATCTGCGATTCGAACCGAATGAAGAGACTCTCATCTCGGAAATTATGACGAAGGAAAATCTGATCACTGCTCCGGCCGGAACAAATCTTACTGAGGCAGAGCTTATTCTTCAGAAGCATAAAATTGAAAAGCTGCTTGTTGTAGATAAAGCAGGAAATTTAAAAGGGCTTATAACTTTCAAAGACATTCAGAAAAGAAAAAGATATCCGCTATCGTGCAAAGATAAATTCGGAAGATTAAGAGCAGGCGCTGCCGTAGGCATTGCAGGCGATACAATCGAAAGAGTTAAAGCTCTGGTGGCAAAAGGCGTTGACGTGATAGTTGTAGATACGGCTCACGGACACTCACGCGGAGTTATAGATATGGTAAAGCTTATAAAAAAATCTTTTGATGTAGATTTAATTGCAGGAAACGTTGCTACGGGAGAAGCGACTTATGATTTAATACAAGCCGGAGCTGACGGCATTAAAGTAGGTATCGGCGCAGGCTCTATCTGCACAACAAGAATTATTGCAGGCGTTGGCGTTCCTCAAATATCTGCAGTTATTGATTGCGCGAAAATTGCCCAGCAGTATAAAATTCCATTGATAGCAGACGGCGGCATTAAGCAGGCGGAATGCTTGCAGGCACGGATGAAACTCCGGGCGAAAAAGTTTTATATGAAGGAAGAAGCTATAAAGTCTACAGAGGAATGGGGTCTATCGAAGCAATGAAGGAAGGCTCGAAAGACAGATATTTTCAGGATGCAGAAGATGATATTAAAAAATTAGTTCCGGAAGGAATAGAAGGTATTGTTCCTCATAAGGGACCGCTGGGTGATACAATTTATCAATTGATTGGAGGCTTGCGTTCTGCCATGGGTTATTGCGGAGCGAAGAATATTCACGAGATGAAAACGAAAACAAAGTTTGTTCAGATTACAAATGCAGGATTGAAAGAATCTCATCCACATGATGTGAAGATAACGAAGGAAGCGCCTAACTATAGCATCAAATAGAATAAGGTTAAAAGTTTATAAGGTTTGTAAGGTTTGTAAGGTACTTTACTTTATAAACTTTACAAACTTTTTACTTTATAAACTTTACAAACTTTTTACTTTATAAACTTTACAAACTTTTTACTTTATAAACTTTACGAACTTTTTACTTTATAAACTTTATAAACCTTATACTTTATAAACCTTATTCCATCAGCGCATTCCGCTATACGTTACAATTTCCCATTTTAAATTCAGATGGTCGAAAGCTATTTCTGCAGAGACGTTCTGCCGCGGGCACTCGACAATATAATGCGTTATTTTTGATTCCCCTGCCGGCACCTGCCATTTATTCACCATCTTTGAAACATAATACACAGTTTCCTTCCATTTAAATCTCAGCACAATCATTTTCATGTGATGCATGTGAGCTATTACCTCTATGGGTTCCGATATAAATTTTGCTGCAGCCATCATAGCATTAAAAACTGTAAAATAAGTAAATTATATAAAATACCGCTCCCGATTCTTTACTAACCTAATATACAGCTATGAGAAAACTTACTATTTTGCTGTTAGTGATAATTTGCCTTCTGTTTGAAGCCAAGGATACCTTTTCCCAGATTCCAAACTGGTCTCCTCTTAAAAGACTTACATACGGATACAAAGACTCTAATCCTGATTTTACCTCTCCGCCTTATTATAGCTTTTACAATTATCAGTTCTGGGAGTTTATGGTTTTCCAAAGGAAGATTGATACGGCATCTCAGATATGTGTAATACGTTTTAGCAAAGACGGACCTATGGATTCCGTCAAATATCTTACCACAAATAATTATCAGAAAAGAAATCCCTGCATAGCTTACAAACAAATTGCCTGGAATGATACAATCAGATATTCACTTGCATTATGGGAGTCGAATCAAAACGGCAAGTGGGATATATACGGCTCTTATTACACGCCTTCCGGCTGGTCAACTCCTTTCCCGGTGGATTCCGGAGCAGGAAATAAATTTAATCCCAAGGCTATACAAATCAATGAAACAGACTTCGCAATAGTATATACAAAGGATGATGATATAATTTACAGAAGATATAATGCGCAGACAAAAACAATTCTGGGCGAATCAAATCTTACATCATCAATCACAATGCCATGCAGTAATTGTCTTATGAGCGCAACAGGTTCAACTTCATTAAGGGTAAATTTTCGCTCAAAAAAACCTGACAATAATTTTTGTATATATAAAGCAACTTCGGCTAATAACGGCGATACGTGGAGCGCACCTGATACCTTAGCGTATACAGGGAATAATATAAATATACAGATGGTTCAGACCTATTCCACGCAGCAGATCTTTGAATCTAACAGAAGCGGAAAAAGCGCCATCTATTCTTATAACTCATCATTTTCTACACAGCTTGAAACTGCTGTTATTTCTCCTTATTTCAATTATTACGGATTAAAGACCTGGTATTATCCTATAATCACTGAAAGCATTCAATCCGATATTTCTGCTGTTGTACGGAAATCATCTGACTCAACTAAAATTATGTTTAACATGGCTTCTTCTTCAATATTTGGACGGGATAGTCTGACAGCAGGAGATACTTCAAAAAATATTACATTAGCATTAAACAGCGGAATAAAATTCGATAATAAATTTTCACTCTTTGTTGTTTTCAATATGGATTCTGCCGGATATACTTCACTGTATTATAAGAACAGGCTTTATATTGTTAATGAAATTATAAATACAAACACTTTAGCGGCTAAGGAATATAACCTTTACCAGAACTACCCCAACCCCTTCAACCCAACAACAAAAATAAAATTTGATATTCCTAAACTATCCGATGTAAAAATAATTATCTTTGATGCTGCAGGAAGAGAAGTAAAAAACATTACACAAAATAATTTAACAGCCGGAAGCTATGAGTACGAATTCAACGGAGAAAATTTATCTTCGGGAATTTATTACTTCAAGCTTCAGACAAATGAATTTTCTAAGTCAGTGAAGATGGTGCTGGTGAAATAAACTCTAAAACCATAATTAAATGAAAAAAATAATTTTCTTAGTCATGTTGTTTATTGCAGCAACGTGTAACCTAAACGCTCAGTGGTCACCTTTAAAAAGACTTACATCGGGATACAAAGATACAAATCCTACTTTCAATTCTTTACAATATTATGGAGGGTACAGATGGGAATTTATGGTTTTTGAAAGAAGAATAAATTCAAGCTCATCTATCTGTGTTATAGGATTAGACCGGTACGGAGTTCATGACACAATAAAATATATTACTTCAAATAATTTTACAAACAGAAATCCGTGCATCGCGTATAGTTCTGATTCAATTAAAAATGCTTTAGTACTATGGGAAACAAATCAAAACGGCAGATGGGATATTTACGGCTCTTATTATAATTCAGGAATATGGAGTCCGTATTTTCCTGTAGATTCATCTTCCGGCGATAAATCAAATCCAAAGGCTATACAAATAACTGCTTCTGAATTTGGGATAACCTATTCCAAAGACGGAGAAATTATTTACAAAAGATACAACGCTGCAACTAAAACAACTATTTCAGAAACAAATCTTACTGCTGCATTAGCGGGAAGATCAGATAAACCTGTTATGGGAGTAAGTAATTATAATGGTGAGATTGTTCTGTGCTTTCGCTCTCAAAGAACTGATACCACATCTTTAGTATATTCAGCCCGCTCTACTAACAATGGAAATACCTGGACTTTAAAGGACTCAATTTCCTCAAACGGAAATAATAGCCCGCTTACCATTGTAAAAAATTATAATGATGTTCAGCAGGTATTTGAATCGGATCGTGAAGGTAAAAATGGTATATATTCTTTTCTTTCAGGAGCAAATACAACTGATATAGTTTATTCATCACCTTACTTTAATTACTACGGGTTCAAGGCATGGTTGTATCCTTTTATATTCGATTCATTTTTTGCTCATATAAATGCCGTTGTAAGGAAGTCAAATGATTCCACAAAAATACTGCTTGATGCAGTGAATCCATACCATAAAGATAGTATTACAATCGGAGATTCCTCAAAGAATACTTCCATAGCATTAAACAACGGAGTAAGAGCAGGTCTTGATTATTTATTCTATGTGGTCTTTAGTAAAGATTCTGCCGGATTTACATCTCTTTATTATAAAACAAAAATTTTTGTTACAGGGAACATTACTAGAACCGGAAATTACATTGCTGATGATTTCAAACTTTATCAGAACTACCCCAATCCTTTCAATCCTACTACAAAAATAAAATTTGATATTCCCAAATCATCCGATGTGAAATTAATCATATTCGATGCAATGGGGAGAGAAGTGAAAAATATCACACAAAATAATATGACTGCGGGAAGCTATGAGTATGAATTCAACGGAGAAAATTTATCATCGGGGATTTATTATTTCAAGCTTCAGACAAATGAGTTTGCAAAGTCAGTGAAGATGGTGCTGGTGAAGTAATTAAATATTCTTATTAAATATTATTCGTAGAGACGCAAAGCTTGCCCCGTACTTGATACGGGGTTTTGCGTCTCTACATTTTTTATCACTTATACTTTTGCAATTCCTTCGGCACCCACCACTCAGAATAGTAAGCTGAACCGGGATATCCGTAAAATTCTATATTTCTGAATCTGTCGCTGTAAAAGTATCTTGATTGTTCCGTCCATAAAAAAGTCACTGGCTGGTCATCATAAATTATCTGCTGCCATTTATCAAGTATTTCTTTTCTCTTTCCATCATCAAATGTAATTCTGTTTTCTTCCAATAATTTATCACTTTCTGAATTATTGTATGAAATAAAATTACTTCCTTCGTCCTGTGCCTGTGATGAATGCCATATCATAAACGGATCATCGGCAGTAACGTTCAGCTGCCATGCGGCGTAGCATGCATCAAAATCGCGCTTCCTGCACTTATCCAAAAATACTGACCATTCATATTCCTTAAGGTCAGCTGAAATACCTATTTGTTTTAACGACTCAATAACGGGAAGCATAATCTTTTTTCTCTTCGGATTATTATTGTTCATGAACGTAAATTTGAAATCAGTCTTCCTTCCGTCAACTATTTTATCAAGCACTCCGTCGCCGTCAGTGTCTTTCCACCCTGCTTCAGCTAAAAGCTGTTTTGCTTTTTCTAAATCATAGGTTATTAGCGGGAGATTGTCATTTATAAATTTACTTTTATAATATATATGCGATTGTATCGGAACCGCTGCACCATACAAAATTTTATCAATGATAGTTTGCCGGTCAACTGCGTAACTTAATGCCCGGCGTACCTTTTTATCTTTAAATAACGGGTTTTCATTATTCCATGCTATATATGCATAAACGGGTTCAGGAACTAAAACTTTTTTTAAGTTATACTGTTCAGGATTTTTCATGCCTTCAAAAAAATCATAGGGCTGTATCACAAACATAAAATCGAGTTTATTATTTTTAATCTCCTGAATAGCCAAGTTATAATCTCCAACAGCTTTAATTATAATTTTATCAAGGTAATGGGGTGAATCTTTTTTCCAGTAATTATCATTTCGTTTCAGAGTAATTGTTTCATTCTGCTCATCCCATTTTACTAAAAAGTAAGGTCCGCTTCCTATCAAATATTCAGGCGAAGTTGAAGCATCTCTTGAATTAAAAAAATCAGCAAACTTTTGCATCTCAGGATATTTTCTTCCATCCAAAGATTCACTTGCTCCATCTATATCTTCCCATGAAAATTTGTCGGATATATTTTTCGCATCGAAAATATGTTTAGCAATAATTCTCATATCACCTATAGAATATATTGCTCTGAAATACGGCTTTGACTGAGTGAATTTTATTTTAAATTTATCCCCGTCTACAAGTTCGGCTTTTTGTGTATAAGCAAAATAATTTCTTAATGCCTGAGCATCGACAAAAGGATTTTTAATAACTTTTAAAGTAAAGATTATATCCTCACCTGTTAAAGGTGTCCCGTCAGAAAACTTTATATTTTTATTCAGCTCAAAAGTATATGTTAAATGGTCTTCGCTTATCTGCGGAAACTTTACTGCCAGCTGAGGCCTAAGTTCAAATGTTTTTTTATCTATAGAAAGAAGTGATTCGAAAATAATTTCATCTATCTCTGTGGCTGCGGCATCGTTTGTAGTAACAGGGTTAAGTTTTTCAGGCAATACCATTTCCTGTTTAATAAAATAATCACCTTTATCCTGAGCATAAATAATATGAGTATTGACAAGGATTATACAAATAAAAATTAATTTTTTCATTTTCAGGGTTTTGTTTTTATAAACATATGTATTCTTAATTAAATATTGCATTAAAAAATTTGTCAGAACTTCAATTATCTGTCAAGTCCATTCAAATAATATCTCCCTATTAGTAGTAATAAGTACAATCACCTTAAAAACAAATTTCAGTATCTATAATTTAACTCAGTCTTTTCTCATTCCCAATCCTCCTAGGCGGACTATTTGGAATAGAGAACACAAAAATTCATAATTCATAACTTAACCAAAAAGGAAAACATCATGCGTAACATGAAAATCAAAATGAAATTTGTTCAATTGAAAGCGGAAGGGCTTCCGATGTATATGATTGCAAAGGAGCTCGGCGTGCACCGCACAACTCTTACTATGTGGAATAAACAGCTTGCGACTTACATCCTGGTTGCAAGACAGGATTTTATGGACGAAATTTTACACGGCAATAATCTTTCAAAGCTAGCAAGAGTTGAAAATATTTCCCATCATCTTTCAGGTTTGTACGATACACTTAACGATCCAAGATCGGCGGAAAAGAAAAATATCGATTATGATTACGTTGTAGATCTCATTCTTAAATTTACAAAACTGCTTCAACTTGAGATGAGTGAAAAACATACGGAGAAAAATTTATGGTCACTCAGCATACCAAAACCCGGCGAAGATATTTCTCCGGAAGAAGAGGCTCCGTTATGGGTAACTGATATGGAGTCATTCAGTAAATTTCAGCCTGAAGGAGACAGGGAAACCGATATAAGCGATGCAATTATTACTGAAGATACAGAGGCAGAGGATTTATTTATTGGAGAGCACCTGCGCGACCTTTCAAATGAGCATCCTGAAATAAAGCCGGTCTTTGAAAAAGCAATCCGCAGACAGCCGCGAAAAAAAGCTAAATCTGAAAAAGCCATTAAGAATCAGATTAAAAATCAGATAAAGAATCAGGCAAAGAATAAAACAAATATTCCTGCAGAGCAGATAGAATAAAACCCGTCAAAAATTCATCATTATGTGAAAAGTAAAAAAAATATTGTTGCAGTTTATTGATAACGCCCTATAAAGGAAGGTTTCCGCCGTTATTGGTCTCCTGACCAACAACCACAATGCTTGTCATTCCCGCGAAGGCGGGAATCCGGTAATCAGCATTGTCTATAGTAAAGTTAAGATGCTTAGTACAGAATGCACAACACATTAAACCACCCCCTTACCCCCTTGGTAAGGAAGGGGATTATTTTTCAAAAAATCGTATCTTGAAACCTCCTTCTATTTTGCTTATTATTATGTACTCACAATCCATTTTACAAATCTAAACCCCACGAAAATGTTCAGAACAATAGAAGATTTTTCCAATGAATGGACTTACGAATACGAAGCCACCCTCAAGTTATTCGGCAATTTAACCAATGAATCTCTAAGTCAGGAAATAAAACCCGGCGGCCGTGATATCGGTTTTCTTGCATGGCATATGGTTGAAACAGTTTCTGAAATGCTAAAGGCTGCAGGCCTGACAGATATAGACGAACTGCACGATTTAGATAAGAGCGTCAGAAATGTGCATAAAATAAAATCTGATTACGAGCGCTTATCCAAGCAGGCTCTTGCTGCAGTAAAAGATCAATGGACCGATGAAAAATTATTGGAGATTGTTCCTATGTACGGCGAAGAATGGGCAAAAGGATTTGTGCTTCAATGCCTTATTCTGCACCAGGCGCATCATAGAGGGCAAATGGAAGTTCTTATGCGTCAGGCCGGTTTAAAAGTTACAGGAATTTACGGTCCGGCTGAAGAAGAATGGGCTGCAATGGGAATGGAACCTCAAAAGTAATTTTTTGTTTAATATATAAAATTTCAAACACAAAATATGAATCAATTTTATAATAGCCCCGGAAGCCAAGTCATGCCCGGAGCAGTAGTACAAACAGATGTAAAAAGCTTTTTGCTGAGAGTTTATAACTGGATGGCAATGGGTCTGGCAATTACAGGCTTAACAGCTTTTGCAGTTTCTTCTTCAGAAAGCATGATAGAATTATTTTTAATGAACAAGATGATGTTCTACGGTTTATTAATCGTTCAGGTCCTGCTTGTATTCGGAATCTCAGGCGCAATAAATCGTATTCCGTCTATCGTAGCCGTTGGAGCTTTTTTCCTGTATGCATTTCTTAACGGACTAACGCTTTCTGTTTTATTTTTAGTTTACACAAGCGCTTCGATATATTCTACATTTCTTATCTGCGCTATGATGTTTGCATCCGTAAGTGTGCTCGGATATATTACAAAAATGGATTTATCAAAGATGGGTTCGTTTTTATTTATGGCTTTAATAGGATTAATAATCGCTTCAGTTGTAAATATGTTCTTAGCCAATTCAACTCTTTACTGGATTATAAGTTATGCAGGCGTTTTAATTTTTGTCGGCTTAACAGCTTACGATACTCAGAAGATCAAACAAATGGCTTACAATATGGAAGCCGGAAGTGAAACAGGAAAAAAAGGCGCAATTATCGGAGCTTTAACCTTATATCTCGACTTCATTAATATGTTCTTATTTCTGTTAAGAATTTTAGGAAACCGAAGATAAATTTGCCGTACAACTTTCGGAAATAATATAGTTTTAGAGTATATTTAGTATTGATTTATCCGAATAATTTATACATTATTGAGTACGAAATGAGAACCATAGCAGGTGCCGTTTCAATATAAATCATTTTAAAATTTTAGGAGGTCACTATAATTTAATTTACGCTTTTTTGTAAATTAACCGTGGGATTTATGAAGTCAATCAAAAAAATCTTTATAGTTTTTATATTTTGCCTATGCGCTAGTTTCACATTCGCTCAGGGCAGCGGTAATAAATACGCAGGTGAATTTCTGGCAATTGGTGTCGGCGGAAGACCTCTCGGAATGGGCGGCGCTTATGTTGCGCTCGTAAACGATGTAACAGCAGGCTACTGGAATCCTGCATCTCTTTCCAGAATCAACTACCCTCAGTTCTCGTTGATGCATGATGAAAGATTCGGCAATCTTATAAATTATGATTACGGTTCAGTTGGTGTTCCATTCGGCAAAAGCGCTTCATTAGGCTTCAGTATTATCAGAATGGGAATTGATGACATTGCAGATACACGCAACGCTTTGATAGACTTAAACGGAAATGGTATTCTTGATCCGGGTGAAAGATTAGACCCCGATAAAATTTCTTATTTCAATTCAACTGACTACGCTTTCTTTCTTACTTATTCAAAGAAGCAGTCCGATAAATTTTCATACGGCGCTAACTTAAAAATTATCAGAAGAAATATCGCTGAGGAATCTGCATGGGGTTTAGGCTTCGATGTCGGTATGCAGTATAATCCATTCGGAAGATTTTTCTTAGGCGCTAACTTACAGGATTTAACTACAACCTATCTTTCATGGTCAACAGGAAAGAAAGAAACAATTTCTCCTACAGCAAAAATCGGGACGGCTTATTCAATCGAAGCTCTCGGCGGATTGATAACTCCGGCCGTTGATTTCGACGTACGCTTTGAAGGAAGAAAAGAATCTGCAAATGCTTATTTAGGACCTGTCAGTTTTGATATGCATTCAGGAATTGAATACTCATTCAAAAATCTTATCAGTGTAAGAACAGGCTATAACGATTTAGGAAATCTTACTTTAGGCGCAGGCGTGAAGCTGCCAAAGCTTGCAATAGATTATTCATTTGCAAAGTTTGACGGAACAGAACAGTTAGGAAATACACATAGAATTTCATTGGTATTTACTCTTGAAGAAGAGAAATTCCAGAGAAAATAATATTAAAAAGTCATTCCCGCGAAAGCGGGAATCCAGTTTATAAAAAAAAAGCTATCAGTTTGGTAGCTTTTTTTAGTACTTGTTTGGTAATTTAACCATATGTTAAATCAACAATTAATTATTGCTTGCGTAAGATTTTTTCCATTGGTCTACCTTTTGCAAGTTCATCTATTAGCTTATCAAGATATCGGATTTCACGCATCAACGGGTCTTCGATATTTTCAATCCTCACTCCGCAAATTGTACCTGTTATCAAAGTACGAGCCGGGTTTAGTTTCGGAGCTTGTGCAAAAAATGTTTCCATGTCGGCTTTCTTCGCAAGCTGGCTTTCAAATTTTTTCTGAGTGTATCCCGTAAGCCAGAGGATTACTTCGTCCACTTCAGCTTTCGTCCGGCCTTTCTTCTCAGCCTTTGTGATGTAGTGCGGGTACACACCGGCAAAGCTCATTTTATAAACCCGATTGTTGCTATTGTTCATTGTATTATTCTTTGTAAAATTAGTTTATAACAAAAAGGTTATTCACCTGAGCAAATAACCGTTTTGTCTTTTATTCAATACTTTGTACTTATTACTTAATACTTTATTCTATCAAAGTTCAAGTTCTACAAAATCACCGAACTTTGTCTTTGTTAATTCTGTAAGAGCAATTTTACCCTGTTCGTCATTTGGCGGAACTCCATGCCATTGGAATTTATCTTCCATAAAAGAAACGCCTCTGCCCATAAAAGTCTGCGCTACTATACAAGTCGGTTTTCCTTTAACTGCTTTTGCTTTATCAATGCCGTCAAGAATTGACTGAATATCGTTTCCGTTAATTTCAATAACTTCCCAGTTAAAAGCTTTGAACTTATCAGGAATAGAATCCATATTCAAAACGTTCTGTACTCTGTTATCGATCTGGCAATCGTTCTTATCAATTATAATTGTTAGGTTATCGCATTTATGATGCGCGCCCGTCATTATAGCTTCCCAGATCTGTCCTTCCTGAAGTTCACCGTCACCTACAACACAATAAACGTGGTTCGACTTTCCCGAAAGCTTAAGTCCCAAAGCAGTACCGACTGCAATCGATGGTCCCTGTCCGAGCGAGCCCGATGCTATTTCAACTCCGGGTACTCCGTGAGTTTTCATATGTGACGGATGCCCTTGCAGTCTTCCGTTAACTTTTCTTAAAGTTTTTAATTCGTCTATCGGAAAATATCCTCTTCTTGCAAGCGTTGAATACCAGACCGGAGCAATGTGTCCGATTGATAAAAAGAAATAATCCCTGTCCTCAGCATCGGGTTTTTGAGGATCCAATGCCATCTTATTAAAATACAATGCTGTGAAAAAATCAGCCATTCCCAATGGACCGCCCGAGTGACCTGACTTGGAAATCAAAAGCATATTTATAATGTCACGTCTTATCTGGCGCGCCATTTCATTCAAATCTTCAATTGAAGTTAACTGTGGATTCGTACTCATTTTTTATGATTGGTTATTAATTCGAAAATCGGTGTAATGTGTTTTAACAATATAACAATTACAATTGAGGAACTTAATGCAAATAATAGGGTGAATGTAATTTCCTTGCCGAAGACTCCGTAGCCGTAAGAAAAAGGTACAATCAAATCCTGACCAAAAATCAAAGCCAGTGGTATAAGAACCAATGCAATTACCGTCGCTATGTGAACGTTATCTTTGATCTTTCTTATGATGAAATAAAATACAAGCCAGAGTATCACTATCCAGAAGTTCATTACAAGCAAAACTCCCGCGCCGGTTGCAAGTCCCCTGCCTCCTTTGAATTTTATGAAGACCGAAAAATTATGTCCAAGCACTAAAAGAACTAAAGGGATAATTGTAAAATACAGATTGAGTTTTAAAACGTATAAAAGAATTAAAGCCGGTATTAATCCTTTGAATAAATCAACAAGCATAACAATTATTCCTGTTGACTTCGAACCTGTTACATCATACGAATTCATCGCGCCTACATTACCCGTACCCTCATTTCTTATATCAAGCTGATGACGAAATTTTAAGACTAAATAAGCTGTAGGAATTGAACCTATCAAATAATAAACTAAACAAAGTGCCCAATACTCAAAAGATGTTAACGTAAAAGTCATTCTATTATTAATTTTCTAAAGCGGTCTGCAAACCATTACGCCTGATTGTTTTTTATTGCCCATTATATAATCCTGAATTGTTCCATCGGAAATAATTACTTCTTTCTTTTTTAAAGAAGCATTTAAAAAATAAGGTGTGTTATTTTCTTTATAGATAATTCCTGTGTGAGCTATATCAAGTCCGCCGACATCTGAAGTAATTCCTATTATATCTCCTGATTGAAGTGAATCATATACATTCGGCAGATCCTTTACAGGTATATAATAATTCTGTCTTGAATTTATACTGTTTTCAACAGCCTGCATCTGCGCAACGTTATCCGGATTATTCTTCAGCGCAGGATATGAATCCGTATGCGTTGTCATAAAATCAATCGTCTTATTATATTCCACGCCGCCGATTTCCTTCGTTATATCTCTTACAATTCCTTTTTTATCATTGTCATAAATCCAGTCAGAGAAGTAATGCAGTCTTGACGGATAGCCGTTTATCGCTCCGTCTCTGTATCTAATTCTTTGTAGTTCCTTTTTATAGTTTTCGAAACTTGTATCACCCTGCTTTATTATGCGGGATATCGTAAGAGCATTTTCACAGAACGTAACACAATCCAAACCTGATACATAAACTATTAATCTCTCCTTATTAGGATTCGTATCGAGCGTTCCCGCCACATATGGAACAGCAAGAAATGACTTACCGACTTCAATAATTACATCACTGATCTGCTTATCTTTAAGCGAAGCATCGAAGGATTTTAATATCTTTTTGCACTTCATATCCTCATAATCATCGCTTATAGCATGACCTCTATCATATGCCTTCAGCAATGACGGTAGTGCAATGCTTGTTACTCCGAGTGCTGCCGATGCTTTTAAAAATGTTCTTCTATCCATAGTTGAATATAAAAATTTATTGTAATTTATTTATTCTGTTTATTAATATAAATTCATTAAATATTTTATTTAAACATAATTTCCCCGAATAAGTTCTGTAAAATCCTATGAAAGTTAAAACAAAAGTTGAAATAATAAAGCCGTCTAAAAAACAATCTGATGATATTTTATATCTTGTTGATGAACTTGCAAAATATGAAAAGCTGAAGCTGCCGACGAAATCCGCAAAGCAAAGATTACTCAATGATATTTTTTCTAAGAAGCCTTTAATCAATGTACTGCTTGCTAAAGCCGATGATAAATATATCGGCTACGCTTTTTACTTCTTTTCTTATTCATCTTTTCTTGCAAAGCCGACTTTATATCTCGAAGATATTTTTATCCTCGAAGAATATCGCCGTGTCGGAGCGGGTAAATTATTTTTTAAAGAGCTTGATAAAATTGCTAAAGCAAAAAAATGCGGAAGGATTGAATTTATAGTTCTTGACTGGAATACAAACGCTATCTCATTCTATAATAAACTTGGGATTAAAGAATTAGACGGCTGGAAATTTTTTAGAAAATCTTTTTAATATTTACAAACGATACAAATTAAAACGGCTGGTCTGAACCGCCTGCGCCATTGAATGAAGACTCCGACATTCCTAATGCAGGATGATGCAGCTTGTTTTCAAACGTTGCATACTCACCTAGGAAAATTAAGTCAAAGTCACCGATAGGACCGTTTCTCTGTTTACCGATTACAATTTCAGCTTTACGTTTTATCTCATCGAAGTTAGGGTCAGTGTGTTCGATCTTCATTCCGATAATTGGCCTGTTAACGAAAATAATCATATCAGCATCCTGCTCTATTGCTCCTGACTCTCTCAAATCAGATAGCTGCGGTTTCTTTTCTTTGCCTCTTTGTTCAACACCTCGATTCAACTGCGCGCATGCAATAACCGGTATTTCTAATTCCTTCGCAAGAGCTTTCAAACCTCTTGATACCTGTGCAACTTCAAGGTCTCTTCTTTCTGCATTCTCCTGTCCTCTTACAAGCTGCAAGTAGTCAACTACAATCATATCGATATTATACTCCTGCTTCATTCTTCTTGCCTTAGCTCTGATTTCAAGAATGGAAAGTTCACTCGAGTCATCGATGTATAAATCTGTTTTCAATTTGCCGAAGTCCTGTGCAACTCTGTCCCACTCATGTCCCTGAAGTCTTCCAAGCTTAAGTTTTTTACCGTCAACACGAAGCACACTTGCAAGCAATCTGTATATCAATTCTTTGTATGACATTTCCAGAGAGAAAATCGCAACTTTCTTCCCATACTTTAGCGCAGCGTTGCTGGCAATGTTCATAGCAAATGCAGTCTTACCATGTGAAGGTCTTCCTGCAACAACAATAAGCTCCGATTTATGAAATCCGCCTGTAAGATTATCAAGTTCATCATATCCTGTCGGAATGCCTTCGATATTCTTATTCATCTTTCTCTCATACAGCTCTTCAAATATCTTATCCATTTCATCACGAACGGAAATGATCTTTTTCTTTGAAAGAGATTCTGATATATCAAGTATTTTCTGCTCGGCATCATCTAAAATTGAGAAAGTATTGTTGGATGAATCCAGACATCTCTCAACGATGTTAGAAGATATATCAATTAAATTTCTTAGTATAAATTTTTCAAATATAATACGGGCATAATATTCTGCATTAGCAGAAGTTGAAACGGAATCCATTAACTCAAGAAGGTAATCCACATCACCGACCTGTTCAAGCTTCTTCACTTTTTTTAATTCTTCTTTAACCGTTACAACGTCAATCGGCTCGCGTCTTCCGTCAAGATTTATCATTGCCTGGAAAATAATTCCGTTGCGAGGCGAATAAAAATGGCGGTGATCTATTATCATCAGCACTTCATTCATTGCAGCATTATCAAGCATCAATGCACCGAGCAGCATCGATTCCAAATCCTTTGCATTGGGCGGAGTTTTAACATCTACCTCTGCACCAAATTTATGGTCTTCATTTAAAATTACTTCGTTTCTTATTTTCTCGTATTTCTTCTTAGCCATTTTTAAAATCTATAAAGTTATAATTACTTTTTTACAAGTTTGTCATACTCTTTTCTGAGCAGCTGTACATCTTCCCATGTTGGTCTTTTCCAGTTAGGGTTTCTTAATAACGCAGCAGGGTGAAAAGTAACCATCGTAGGAATTCCCTGATACTCATGAAATTTTCCTCTCATTTTTCCGAGCGGCTCTTTCGAACGGAGCAATGTCTGCGCTGCAAATGTACCCACGCATAAAATCAATTTTGGTTTTATAAGTTCAAGCTGCTTGAACAAATACGGCTCGCATGCTTCTATTTCTTCCGGTAATGGATTTCTGTTATTAGGAGGTCTCGACTTTAATATGTTACATATAAAAACTTCTTCTCTTGTGAAATCAACTGCCTTTAATATTTCCGTAAGCAGCTTTCCTGCTCTTCCTACAAACGGCTTACCCTGCTCATCTTCGTCTGCTCCCGGGGCTTCACCGATTACAACCAGTTTTGCCTTGGGATTTCCTTCTCCGAAAACAAAACTTGTTCTTGTTTTCCATAGCGGACATTTTTTGCAATCTTTAATAAGCTCTTTCAGCTCTAATAGATTTTTTGCATTCTTCCATTCTTCGTTTTCAACGACTTTCTTTTTTGCCATAGGTATTTCTACAGTTTCAGTTTTTGGAGATGTATAATTTTCTGTAAATTCTTCTTTAACACTATCGGCATCAGTTCCGTTATCAACATCAAGCTCATAAACGCTATCAGTTTTCAATTCATCTTTCTGAATTAAATAATTATAATTCTTCTTATAAAATTTTAAGTAGCTTTCAAAGTCCTGTAATATTTCATTGATCGATTCTGACATTATAAAAACAGTTTATCTAAAATAATATTTGCAAGTTCAAGCTTAGTCATCTTTTTATATTTATCAACTTTCTTACTATCTAATATCGAGGCTACATTTGTATCGGTACCAAAGCCTGCACCTTTTACATTGGGATTATTTAAAACTATAAAATCCAAGTTTTTTCTTTTAAGCTTGCTCTTTGCATTAGCAATTTCATTATTGGTTTCAACTGCAAAGCCGACTAATTTATAATTCTTCTTTTGCTCACCGAGATATTTTAATATATCAACTGATAGTCCGCACTCAATATTAATCTTAGATTTATTTTCTTTCTTAATTTTTTGCTTGCTGATTTTCAGGGGCTTAAAATCCTCTATCGCAGCCGTCATTATTATAGCATCTTTGTTCTTCATATTCTTCTTAACGGCATTAAACATCTGGTCAGATGTTTCTACGTCAATTCTTGTAACATCATCGATCGATAAATTTACCGGACCACTAATTAACGTAACTTCTGCCCCCCTTTCACTTGCTGCCTGAGCTATAGCAAATCCCATTTTACCCGTAGAAGGATTTGTTATAAACCTGACTGCATCAATATATTCTCTTGTCGGTCCTGCTGTTACTAATATTTTCTTGCCTTTTAAATCTTCCTTCTTCGCAAATTCATTCCGCAAGAACTCAAGCATCACTTCAGGCTCTGCCATTCTTCCCATACCGACTAAACCGCTGGCAAGCTCGCCGCTCGTCGGTTCAATTATTTTATATCCGTAAGACTTCAGCTTATTAATATTACTTTGAGTGATTTTATTCTTATACATATCATCATCCATTGTAGGGGCAAGAGCTATAGGGCATCGTGTTGCGAGTATAGTTACCAATAAAAAATTATCACTCATTCCTGCCGCAATCTTTGCAAGTGTGTTTGCAGTTGCGGGTGCAATAATAAAATAATCCGCCCATATGCCAAAGTTCACATGCCATGTTTGTGTTTCAACTTTATTCAGAGTTTTCATTTCTCCGTCCGGAAAAATATTCATGATTACATCATTCTTTGATAAAGCAGAAAGGGTAACTGGCGAAACAAATTTAGCGGCATCGGGAGTCATAACAACGCGCACTTCAGCACCTTCTTTTACAAGAAGCCGGACTAAGCGGCTTATTTTATAAGCTGCAATTCCTGCCGATACACCTACCAGTATTTTTTTAGATTTGAGATTCAATTGGAACGGATTGGAATGTGAATAAAAAAAGAAATACTTACCTGAAAGTAATCAAGTAAGTATTCAAAAAATATAAAAAAATTCAGATATGAAATTAGCTGATTTTAGTCAGCGCTTCTTTCTTTGAATCTGAAATTTATTTCATCATTCAACATTTCCTTTATTGCACGGATAGTTGGTTTGTTCTTTTGTTCGAACTCCAATGAAATGTTCAGTTTATCCTGATTCATTATTGTATCGTCTTCTTCCTCTTTTGCGATGATTGGCTCAAGTCTTTGATTGAGTTCCATTTTTTCTTCATCGTTGATTTGTTTTGCTCTGATAGAAGCGATAGAAACTGCTTCGTAAATATTCTGAGCCTTAGATTCAAATCTCTCGATATCTAATGTTTGAATTGACATGATTATTTCTCCTTTAAGTTATTTTTATATTTTAAAATTATATTGTTTGCTTCGTTTACTGCCGTTGGGAGTTCCTTATTGACCACAACGTAGTCGAACAAATCTTTTTGGTTTAATTCCATATCAAACCTGTTAATTCTGGTTTGTATATCTTCATGGTTTTCAGTTGCCCTGTTTATCAGTCGTGTTTTCAATGTCTCAACATCGGGCGGCATGATATATATTAGAACAGCTTTATCTTCATATAGTTTCTTTATTGAAAGCGCGCCCTTTACATCGATATCAAATATAACGTTCTTTCCTTTTTCAAGACTTTCGTCTATAAAAGATTTCAGTGTTCCGTAATAATCATCCTTGTACACATTCTCATATTCAACAAGCTCGTTATTTTTAATTTTGTTGTTGAATTCATCCTTGCTCAGAAAAAAATAATCGTGCCCGTCGACTTCATTCCCTCTTTTCTTTCTTGTAGTAGCTGAGATTGAAAAAATTAAATCACTATGAATTTTTAAAAGCTCTCGTACTATTGTAGTCTTTCCTGCACCCGAAGGAGCTGATATAACAAAAAGCATTATTCTATATTTTGCAGCTGTTCCCTTATTTTTTCGAGCTCCTCTTTTAATGCGGATACTCTCTGGGAAATTTCTGCGTTTAATGATTTTGAAGCCATCGTATTTATCTCGCGATTAATTTCCTGCGTAAGGAAATTCAGTCTTCTTCCTGCCAGTTCTTTTGATGCTGCATACTCTTCAAAATATTTTGTATGGCTTCTGAGACGTACACACTCTTCACTGATATCAAGCTTCTCTGCAAGCAATACAACTTCCTGCTCTACTCTGTTTTCATCAACTAATTTTTTATCACCGAGTAAAAGCTCGACTTTGGAAAACAATTTATCTCTTTCATCTTTAATATTCTCAAGTGATATTTTCTCTATTATCGCTGATTCACTTTCAATTAATTTTACTCTGCCCATTATATCATCACGAAGACTTTCACCTTCTTTGATTTTCATACTTATTAAATCATCTATTCCTTTATTCAATAATTCAAGAATAAATTTAAACTCTTCATCGGTAAGTTCATTCGTAACATCTTTCGCAATAAATTCTGAGAAAGTTAAAATATGTTCAAGCTTTATTTTTTCTTTCGAGCCGATTGTCTTTCTTATATCTTTAAGCACATTGAAATAAGTTTTTACATTTTCCTTATCTACTTTAAAATCATTCTCATCATTTTTATCGGTGCCGACGCTTATATATATGCTAAGCTTTCCGCGGGAAACTTTTTTCCGTACTGCATCCTTAAGCTCAAAATCTTTCGTGTATAAAAATTTCGGATACTTAAAAGTTATCTCGCAAAATTTGTTATTGACTGAACGGATTTCTATGGTGTAATTTCTATCCCCATACTGACCTTCGGCTTTTCCGTAGCCCGTCATGCTTACAATCATACTGTCTTGTTGTTTAGTTTATATTTTACTGTCAATTTTGATTTGAGATATTCAAATCCTTCCTGGGGCGTATCTACGTATTTCCAGAGTTTTACATCCTCTTTTGAAATCATTCCGTAATCCGTTAATGCTTCAAGATTAATAATCTTATCCCAGAATTCTTTCCCGTAAATCACAATGAACATTTTCTTATGAAGCTTTTGTGTCTGTACAAGTGTCAAAATTTCCATAAGTTCATCCAGTGTACCGAATCCTCCGGGCATAATTACCAGAGCTTTTGCAGGATAAGCAAACCAGAATTTCCTCATAAAGAAATAATGGAATTCAAAATTTAACTCTGGGCTTATGTATGGATTTGGGAACTGTTCAAAGGGCAATGAAATATTTAAACCCATTGAATACGCATCTGCTTTAGCAGCGCCTTTATTTGCTGCCTCCATAATTCCCGGACCGCCGCCTGAACAAATTACAAACTCTTTATCTTTAGGTAATGACTTAGACCACTTGCTGAGAAGATAAGCCATTTCAACTGTATCTTCATAGTACTTCGACATCATCAAATCCATCTCAGCGCGCTTTAGCAGCTCCGGTGTTGGACTATTCTTTTTTAATCTTCTCAAATTCTTTTCAGCCTGCTCTTTTGATTTTATTCTCGCAGAGCCGAAAAAAACTATAGTATGATTTATCTTATATTTTTTGAATCTCTCTAAAGGTTCAAGATATTCAGTAAGAATTCTTGTGCTTCTTCCCGCAGGGGAGTTTAAAAATTTAGCATTGTGGTATGCCTTTGGTGCTTTTACTATTCGTGCCATTAAAAAATTGATTAAGAAATTATCGACCTGCCGCCATCAACTGCGATAACCTGTCCTGTAATATATTTATTTTCGTTTACTAAAAAATTCATTATTGATGTTATGTCATTTGCTTCACCTATTTTTTTCATAGGATATTTTTTTGTTTCAGCCGGATTCACATTTTCATTTTCATCGCCGTCAATCCAGATTGTACCCGGAGCAATTGCATTTACTAAAATCTTCGGAGCTAATTTTTTTGCAAGCAGATAAGTCATTTTTATTACACCTGCTTTTGAAATTCCGTAAGGCATATATCCCGTCCAGTTCAGTATTCCGCCGAGTGAGGCCATATTGATAATTTTCCCCTGCTCAATATCTGACTTCATCATTATCTTTGCCGCTTCCTGCGCGCAAAAAAATCCGCTCTTTAAATTCGTGTTTATAAACTTATCGAATATCTTTTCAGTAATATCAAAAAAATCATAATTCTCAAAAATTGCAGCGTTGTTTATAAGAACGTCAAGCCTCGGGAATTCCTTATCGATAACTTTAAACATCAATTTTATTTCAGTTACATTCGAGATATCTGCTTTAACAGGAAATATTATCGAGCCGTTCTTTGCAAGTTCGTGGCATAGCTCTTCAATTTCAGTTTTCGTCGAACGGTTGTAATGAAGAATTATATCATGCCCGAATGTGGAGAGAGAAAGTGCAATCTCCCTGCCTAATCTTTTTGCTCCCCCTGTTATTAGAATCGTTTTGCTCAATACTTCATTCTTTAATCTATAATCTGAAATTAAAGCTGTGCCCTTGGGATGACTCGAACATCCGGCACGCAGTTTAGGAAACTGCTGCTCTATCCACCTGAGCTACAAGGGCGAATTATTCACCCCTTACCAAATAAAAATTTGTTAAAGGTAACTTTGAAGATACTATTTACAGGGATTAAATTCAGTGGAAATAATGAAGTATACGGAAAATTCCGTTGATTTGCCTTTAAACAAATGCCGTATAATCAGCTTATTACTCATTTTACTTCAAAAGAACCATTTTCTTTGTATCTGTAAAACTGCCTGCTTTCAATTTATAAAAATATACTCCGCTTGCAAGCTGTCCGGCATTGAATGTAATAAGGTAATTCCCGGCAACAAAATCACTGTTTGCCAGCTCGGCAACTTCTTTTCCGGATAAATCATAAACCTTTAAAGTTACTTTTACCGGTGCAGGAATACTGAAAGTAATATCCGTCGAAGGATTAAAAGGATTTGGGAAATTTTGAGCAAGTTTATACTCCTTTGCCTCTACTCCTTTTCCGAAAGGATTTGAAACCGAAAAATGACCCATCCATATATTATCGGAGCTTGAGCCATACGGTCCGCCGTTTTTCAAATAATAGTTAACGGCAAAATATATTTTTTGTCCGATGTAATTTTTTAAAGCGTAACTTTTTTTGTGCCAGTTCCCTGCCGGGCCGTCAACTTTAAAATTATCAAGCAGCTGAAAGCTTGAAATATTGTTATCTGTGGTTGAGACATAAACACGGATTGAATCCTTATATTTTTTATCCACTGCTCCGCACCAGAATGAAAGCGTATCATATTTTTCAATGTCAGTAATTTGCGGAAGTATAACCCATTCATCTATTACTCCCTTTTCATTTGCATTAAGGGAATTAAATTTTATAAAATAATTTCCCGCATGAGGAGCAAGGGTGCCTAACTGATAGTAGTCGAAAGTTGTAAAGAAGGCAGGATACTCCTGTACTCCGTTATCATTGTTTATTAGTTTCCATCCTCTTTCTTCTACGTTCAGAGAATCAAATGCTTCGTAAAATTTTAATCTTTGAGCCTGAGAATTTCCTGATAGAATTAATAAACTGATTACTATTAATAAAATTATTTTGAATGATTTTTTCATATTGTAATTTACAAACAAAAGTTTAAACCCAGATTCTTTTTTGCGCTGTTTAAAATTTCTATTCCGTCAGCAATAGTGACAGGATTAGAACCGCCGACTTTTCCCAGTGCTTTTGCCAATAGCATTAAATCTCTTTGGAATCCGGTCAAAGATTCATTGCTGTAATATTCCTTATCTGCATCTACAGGTAATTGCCGCGGATGAGTAATTGGCCAGTTATCTCTGCTTCTCGGTGTGCTGAGATTAAAAACGGAATTGAGAGTATTCGGATTTAACAGGTCTCTATCCGTAAGATGCGGCATTCCGTATTTTTCACACAGAGTTTTTATAACTGATGTATGCTCAAACGGAGTATGCACAATAGTTTTCTCTGCTATATATGATGATATAAGTATTGTAGGTACTCTTATTCCTGAGCGTTCAAACCTGAATCCGTTTTCATATTCATGGGGAAAAGGAGGAATTATATATGGCGGCGCAGCAGGTTTAGGTGGTACGTGGTCGAAGCATCCACCGTGCTCATCATAGGTAATCATAAACAAAGTATTCTGATAATTACTTCCTGTTTTGCTGTCCGAATTTCTTATCGCAGTATAAATATTATGAATAAGCTGCTCCCCTGCTAAAACATTTGATGGCGTAGGGAAATTGGTATTCTGATGAGTGCCTTCATCAGGCGGATGCTCGTCATTATGAAACCAGTGCATTCTTGGCTCGATGAAACTATATTTCGGAAGATTGCCGTTCTTTACATCGTTATAAAATCCTTCCATCGTACAAAAATTTCCTATATAATCTTTCAATTTTAAAAAGTGCAGAAGCAGTGTTGAAGGTATTACATCTAGAACGTCAAAATAAATTTTCCACGGCTGATTTGCATCCTGCATTCTATTGTAGATAGTCGGAGCAAAATTCAAAGCCCATTTCTCCGCAGGTGAATTATTAACATATCCCCATGAAGTTGATGAATTAAAAAATGTCCTGTTGCAGAATGTCTGGCTGGGAACTGAGCAGTGCCAGTTATCACAAACTGCAAAACTCTTTGCAAGTGTGCTCATTACCGGGATTGCAGAAGGCGGAAAACATGCCATTATTATTTTAAATTCATCAACGGTAGGATACCTTCCCATATACAATTTATAGTAGTAGATATAATCGTTGACGAAGCCGTTCATCGGCGCAGGATTAGGAAGAGGAAACGGTTCGTTAAACGGCGCTTGCATATTAGCAACGTGTCTGAACTTATTAGAGTCTGGTAATATCGTATTAAAAAGCTGAGTATTAATATGCGGATATTCTTCGCCGGGGTCAGGGCTGGGGTCCGTCATTACAGTTCCGGGATAGACATGAACACTATCTACAGAGTAAGTTGTGTCAGGGACAGTAACCGGATTAGAAAAATTCTTCCCGGCAACGCCGTTAAAGTATTCTCCCGGAGGCAGTTCGTTCTGCTGATAAAGATAGCCGAGCATATTATCAAACGAACGGTTTTCCAACATTAGAACAACTATATGGTCATATTTATCAGCGCTTTCTAAAATTTGTTCACGGCTTAATAAGGATGGAAATGCAGAGCCGATTGCTCCGAAGGCAACTGAGGAACCGGCAAGTTTTACAAAATCTCTTCTTGAGATTTTTTTCATGGGGTTTCTTTTGAGTTTTCGGAAAATTAAGGAAATATATTTTAAAATGAAATTAACTTGAATTTTACAATCAACATTTGCACTAAATTCAATTTATTGTTTTTACTTAATAGTATTACTATTTTTAATAACCTCTACCAAATTTTAACGGAGTAACAAAAAAATGAAAACAATTAAATACTTTTTTGTATTTATTGTAATAAGTTTTTTCCTCAACGTTAATTCATTCTCTCAATCCGTTCCGGAAATTCTTTATTACAAATTCAACACAGGCACTACTACAACTCCAAACTTAGCCGCTCCAGGTCAGGGAACTCCCGAGGCAACTTTGCTTACACAGACATTAGGACCCGGCGGTCAGTTCGGTAATGCTCTTATAGGAGCAGGAGGCACAGGTTCAAATTCTTATGTAAATACAGGCTGGAATATGAACCTAGGTACATCAAGCTGGACAATTTCTTTCTGGATGTCGGGTACATTTACAGGAACTACATACCTTTTTGGTAATGACATTACCACAAGCTTCCGCTGTTTTACGAATGGAGCTGCAGGTGCGGGCAACATTACTTTAAGAGGGGCAAGTACTGCTACCTTTGCAAATGTCAACGTTACCGGAGTTATTCCCGGCTCAAACGTAATACACTTTGTCTATGACAATACTGTACCCGAAATCAGAACTTATGTTAATGGTGTATTCCAAAGCGCTACCCCTCAGCCTGCATTAAACCTAAATGCAGCAGTTCCATTTAAGGTCGGCGGATACGGAACAGCGAATTCATTTCCTGCAGGAGATAAGCTGGATGAATTCAGATTTTACAGCAGAGCTTTAAGCCCTGCAGAAATTACAGCAACATGGAATGTAGAACTCAATACCGGTGGTTCTGCTGTTAACCCTACTAAAGTTTGTGACTACGGCTTAATTCCTCCTTACAGCGCAGGCGTTATAGGCGGACATGCATCAGCAACATTAGGAGATACATTATATGTTGCCGGCGGAAGCGTTAATGCAGGCACAGTTACAAATCCTGCTGCAGGTACAATTGTTACAAGATACGCTATTAACACAGGCAGCTGGAGTACAGGCAGAAGCCTGCCTACGGCAAAAGTCGGCGGCGACTTAGTCAAATGCGGCAATGCACTTTATTACATCGGCGGCGGAAATTTAACACTTACAGGAGCAGCAGATAACTTAGTTTATAAATATGACCCTTCTGCAGGCTGGACTTCATGCGCAAACCTTCCAACCCCCGTTACAGGCAACGTTGCGGAAAGCTGGGGCGACAGTGTTATCTTCTGCATGATGGGCGGATGGAGCACATATTACAGAGGAATTCAAATTTACAGACCCGGACTTAATACATGGGATCGAGCAACCGATTCACTTCCTGCTACATTCGGCAGAAGAAGTTTTGCCGGAGGTATAAGCGGCAACAAGTTATTTGTAGCTTCGGGTTATTCCGGCGCATTCAGAAAAGATTTCTGGGTCGGAACTATCGGAGCCAATGCAAACTCTATCACGTGGTCACAAAAAGCTGATATGCCGATGCGAGGCACTAACTCACGCCCGGGTGGTCATGCAGTTAACGGCAAATTCTATGTTGTGCTCGGCGAAACAACTCCGGCACCTACTGCACAGGATTCGATACAGATTTACAACATTGCAGATTCAAGCTGGTCTCCATCTCCGCTAACCGGCAGAGGCGCAAACTCAACTTCTAACTATTGGGGAGTAATTTCTTCCAGCATAGTAAATAATAAAGTAAAAGTATGGATACCCGGTGGATTTTTTCCTACAACGGTAACAACATCAAAGCTGTTCTGCTTAACAGATTCTATGGGCTGCGTAATAACAAGTAACGGTAATCAGAATACAATATTGCCGGGCAAGTATAATCTGTCTCAGAATTATCCTAATCCGTTCAATCCGAGTACAAGGATTATGTATTCTATTCCAACAACGGGATTAGTAAAGCTGAAGATATTTGATATACTTGGTAAAGAAGTTATGACTCTGGTAAATGAAATTAAAACAGCAGGAGATTACGGTATCGATTTCAACGGCAGAAGCCTTTCAAGCGGAATTTATTTCTACAAGCTTGATGCAGGTGAATTCACTGCTACAAAGAAAATGATGCTTGTGAAATAATTTTAAAAATTCAATAAAGCTTTAAAAATTAAAAGCCGTTCAGATAAAAAATTTGAACGGCTTTTTTATTACAATAAAAATCTTTAAAGCTACTCAATACTTATGATCTGCTCGGCCTTTGTTAATACAATTTCCGGCTTTCCTTTATAATCTTTTATTTCACCTGATACCGTTAAAATACTTCCTTCGGATATCTTGCTTATATCGACGGCAGAATCTTTGAACAAGACAACTGTAAATGTCTGGTTAGGAGATTTCTCATCGAAGTTTATATATGTATTTCCGTTTTTTGATGCGAAGATACTTACTACTTTACCTTTTACCTGAGCTGTTTTGCCTACATTATCTTTAGCATCCTTTGAAGCAATTACTTCCTGTGCGAAGGCGTGAGAGGAGACGAATAAAAGTAAAAGTCCAAATACAAAAATCAGTTTTTTCATTTATTTGTTTGTTTTATAAAATACTCTTAATATTACATATAAATCTCCATTAATGAAAGAAAATTCCTTATCCGCAGACTTATATCTAACCACAGAGAACACAGAGGTTAATCACAAAGACCACAGAGTATTATTATATGTTTAACTAGATTATTTACTGTAATTCCACAATAAAATGTCTATGTGTGCTCTGAGTAAAACTCTGTGTTCTCTGTGGTTAATCAGAAGGAACAATTGTTATTTTTTTAAGTAAAAACTAAAACTTCAAAATTAACTTCATGAAAAAATTGCTTCTTCTTTTTATCCTTCTCGTTTGTTTTAAATCTGCAAATGCACAGCTTGAATTTTTTGAATTTATCTTCAACGTTTATGATAACGGCGAGCGGATTACCGACTCGCGAAAATTCGAAATAACAGTCAATATATTCGAGCGCGAAAATCCCGACACAATTTATCTAAGCAAACAAATTTTCCCCGGTGATACGGCTAAAAACTTTGGCTATGATTACCGGTATTTGGCAACCGGGGGTTTGCTGTTTGAGTTCATTACCGAGATCAATATAGTAAAAACAACTGACACGATGAAAATTATAATAGATAATCCTAAATCTTCCGCATGGGCTATGCTGGGAATAGACAAACTTGAATTCAAAAAAGGCACTTTCAAAATCACAGAAAACGAATGGCCTCATAACCGCAGAGACAGACCGATGAATAACCGTTACTTTCCTTTCCTTGATGAAAACTTTGACTGGGAAAAAATAAGACAATAAATTTAATAAATTTCTTATGAAAAAAATCATTCTGCTTTTTATTTTATTTATAACAGTCAAAACCACAAAAGCTCAGCTTCCCTTTTATGAATTTGGCTTCAATCTTTACGAGAACGAAACACGGATTGCAGATACAAATTTTTATAAAGTAACTCATAAAGCATTCAGCAAGGATAAGGAAAAAACAGTAATATTCAAGCAGATAAAACCAACTTCAGATACATCGCAAACTTTTGGTTATGACTACCTGTTTGTAAACGGAGGCGCACGATTAAAAGAATACAAGATAACAATAATTATAGAACGCATGGAAGACGATATAGCCCAGGATGTAATGTGGATTGAATTTGATTATCCAACTGCTCCTTTACACTCAATGCTTGGCATTGATAAAATTGTTTTCAAGCCCGGAAAATTTATACTAACGGGTGAAAACTGGCCGCGTAACCGCCGGGACAGACCAATGAACTACCGCTACTTCCCTTTCCTCGATGAAAATTTAGACTGGGATAAAATAAAAGAAAAAGAATAGCATAAGAGAATAGCATAAGAAAGAATATGCAATAAAAACCTTTTTCTATTTTTTGTATATTACTGATGTCTTCGACAAATAACTCCAAAATATATGAAAAAGATTGTACCAATTTTTGTAATTATTATTTCATTTATTCTTATGGGCTGCTCTAAAAAAGAAGAGAAGCCGGAAACTACAACAGAAAAGAAAACAGAAACAACAACCCAATCACCTTCTACTATTACTGAAAAAGCTCCTACTGCAAACGGTTCAACTGAAGAAAAAGTACAGCAAAAAAAGGACAACAAAGAGCCGGAAAAAAAAGATGAGCTCAGAGATAAATCCGGCGCTATCCGTGTAAAATTCCCTGCCGGTGCAACGCAGGTAACACTTAACGGTAAAATTAACGGCTTTGGTGAACACATTACATACGTAGTCGAAGCAAAAAAAGGACAGAAGCTTTTTACCAATGTAATGTCCGTTGATATGAATGCTAATATCAGAATTTCACAAATCATAAGTCCTTCAGGTGAAGGAGACGGTCCGTTTGGTCCAAAAACACAATACGAACTAACTGAAAACGGCGACTGGAAAATTGTGCTGAGCGAAAACCAGATGGCCGGAGATCCCTGGAAAGGTGAGTTCCAACTCTTAATAAGCATCAAATAATTATTATCTACTAACATAAACACATTTTAATTTACACGTACCTATGAAAAAAATCTCATTCATTTTATTTCTATCCTGCCTTGTTTATTTTACAGGCTGCACAAAAAAAGACGAAAAAACAGAAACGACGAATAAGCCAACAAATCCACAGACAAATACAACTCCTGTTCCTACACAAACTGAAAAAAAAGAAGAACCAACTAAAACTGTTGAAGAAAAAAAAGAAACAGTAAAAAACGAGACTAATAATAAAGCGTCGTTAATAAAACTAAATTCTACTACGGGCGCAATAGATACCACACTTACAGGAATTATAGATGGCTCGGAAAAGAAAATCATCTATGAATTTGAAGCAAAGAAAGATCAATATCTATTCTTCCGCATTAAGGTTGCCGATCCCGAAAAAAATCCGGATGTCAGACTATATGTACCTGAATTAATAAGTCCCTCAGGAAAAATTGATGGTCCATTCGGAGTAAAAGTATTACGCCCTTACCCGTTATCTGAGTCAGGTATCTGGAAAGTATCGATAGCTGAAAATATAACTGAAGGTAAACCATGGAAAGGCGAATATAATTTTATCCTGAATGTAAGATAATTTATTCTAAAACTTTCTAAGTCAAATTTTTAAGCCCTGTTAATTTATATTAGCGGGGCATTTCTATTTATCCTTTTTTCTTTTCTAGCATATTCTTTTTCAGCGTTTTCTTTTTCGACATTTTCTTTTTCGACATTTTCTTTTGTCGTCGGATTTTTGTCGGATTCTTCTAATTCAGCCTCTTTTTGCGCTCTCAGTTTTCTTCCTATTGTATTCTTAAATAATTCCTGCACTGCCGGATCTTTCTCGTTAATGTCCTCTTCCATAAAAATTTCTGATGTAATATCTAATGTGAATTCATCATTTGTAATTTCTTTTGCATTATCTAAGTTTGTGCCGTAGTACTGCTCATAGTCATTTTCAGGCTGATGAGTTTCAAACTTTTCGGCGTCAGTGATCCATATCGGCGCTTCTTCAAAAAGCGGGTCGTTTTCTTCTTCAGGATTTTCACCAACAGGATGCATTGTTTTTATATTTACCTTTATACGGCTTCCCTGCATAAATCTTTCAATTTGTTTTTCATTCGCTTCCAGATGGATAATCTTCGTGATTTTGTAAATCTGGTTAAGAGTTCTGTTAATGCTGATTTCATTTTCATCGCTGTCTTCCAGTCTCTTATCAAGAATTGCATACAAGCCGTTCAGCTGATTGCATAACATCTGGACTCTGTCGAGCTTGCTGTGTCCATTCTCAAAAAGCATTTCATCCATAGCATCCTGCTTGGCAATTAAAATATACGGGGCAAGTTCCTGATGCCACATTGTTAAAGTGGAGCGGTGAACTCCAAGCTCTTCTGATATTTTATACATTGGCAGCCCCATGGCTTTAAGTTTTACAAATTTCATTTTTATCTTCATGTTGTACATGATGATGCTCCTTTTTTTTAGTTATGAGTTATGAGTTATGAATTGCTTCAGCAGTTAAAATCACTTAAGCATTTCCTCCATGTTAATAAGCAATGAAGGAACAGCGGAAATTAAAAAAAAAGAAAAATCAATTGCAGGCAGTTGTTCCTATTAGTACTAATAGGGAGATTTTTTCTGAATGGCATTGACATGATTTTGTAAATTAATAATTAGTAATTAATAATGAATATTTTTTTAAGGGAGTCTCATTTATTGCCTATGAGATTAACAACTAATGCATGAAACAGAGCCCTGATAAATCGGGATTTGCAGCTTCGCAATGAGAATGAAAGACAAGGTATGCTTCACTATACTAATAAAAACAATATTTTATATTAAAATTAATTTTATTAGCTTAAAGAAAATCAACCCTAGCATATGAAATCAATTTTAATCATCATAGTTTTATTTTTTTCCTTAAACGTTTTTGCGCAGGAAACTCCTACAGATTATAATTTAGGTTTTGAAAAATATGATAATAAAGTAAAGCTTCCGCAAAACTGGTTCAGCTGGTCAACGAACGGATATACTTTAAAATTAGATTCAGTAAATAAATCCGGCGGAAAGTACTCTATAAGAATTGAACCAAACGCAAAAAGGAAGACTGAAGATTTCGGATGCATTGCTCAGTCAGTACCCGTTAACTTCCCTGGGAAAATAGTTCATCTTTCAGGCAAGCTGAAGCTTGAGAATGTAACTGAAGGAAGCGCAGGTCTGATATTAAGAATTGACAATAAAGAGACCTCAATCAGATTCGATAATATGCAGCAGCGAAATATTAACGGTACTATTGACTGGAAAGAATACTCAATTAACCTGCCTTTAGATGAAGATGCAAAAATAATTTATTTCGGCGCGATTGCCAACGGCAAAGGCTATGTATGGGCTGATGATATTAATCTGCAAATTGACGGAGTAAACATATCTGAAGTAAAAACTTTTCCTCCAAAATTTTACAAAGCTCAGACTGACAGGGAGTTTTACGGCGCTTCAAATATTGTCATCAATGAGCTGAACGAAAAATCCATAGATAACTTATACACTCTGGGAAAAGTCTGGGGCTTTCTGAAATATTACCACCCGAATATTGCAAACGGAGATTTTAACTGGGACTATGAGCTGTTCAGAGTAATGCCTAAGATTATAAATTCATCATCAAATGCTGAAAGAGATAACGTCCTTATAGAATGGATAAACAAGCTCGGACCTTTAACTGAAGCTAACAGTAAAAATATTACCGATATAAAAAATGCTGCTATAATGCCGAACACAAACTGGATAAAAGATGAAAATAATTTTAGCGCTGAACTAATTTCAAAATTAATCGAAATAAATAATGCGAAGAGACCTGATACATCGTATTATATAGGCTTATATGAATTTGTAGGAAACCCTAAGTTCAAAAATGAAGCATCTTACAGTGGAGTGAAATTAGATGACGGGCACAGGCTGCTTGCACTTTTCAGATACTGGAACATGATTGAGTATTTTTTCCCTAATAAACATCTGGCAAATGAAGACTGGAATTTAGTGCTGAGGCAGTCCATTCCCGAATTTGTGAAAGGGAAAACTGATGTACAATATCATCTGAATGCATTAAAGCTGATTGCGAAAATACATGACTCACATGCGAATATATGGGGTGACAAATTTATAGAAGAGTCGCGCGGAAAATACCATGCTCCACTGGAAATAAAATTTATTGAAGAAAAACCTGTTGTATCGGGATTTTTAACTCTGATAAATAAAAATGATGAGTTTACTGAAACCGCTTTTAGAACCGGTGATGAAATTATTTCAGTGGACGGAAAACCTGTAAGCGAAATAATTAAGGAACAGCTGCCTCTTACGCCGGGCTCAAATTATCCAACACAGTTAAGAGACTTTGCATTCAGATTATTAAGAACGGATAATGAGACGATGGAAATAGAATTTATCCGTGACGGCAAAAAAGAAAGCAGGGATATAAAGTGTTTTCTAAAAGAAAATCTTGACCTGTACAAATACTATAAAGATGAAATGAACAAAAGCAGCTGGAAGATGCTGGATAATAATATTGGCTATATTTATCCGGGCACGTTGAAAAGAGACTCGGTGAATTCCATCATGGAAAAGCTGAAAAATACAAAGGGAATTGTAATAGATTTCAGAAGCTATCCTTCCGATTTCCCGCTGTTTGATCTGGGAAAACATCTGATGCCTTTGCCAACACCATTTGTAAAATTTACAACCGGAAGCCTTGAATATCCGGGTTTGTTTACTACTACGGATTTATTGAATGTAGGCGATACAAATGCAAATTATTATAAAGGAAAAATTATAATAATAGTTAACGAGACGACGCAAAGCAGTGCAGAGTATCATACTATGGCATGGAGAACTGCTCCGAATGCAAAAGTCATCGGCAGCACAACAGCAGGAGCAGACGGAAACGTATCTGAAATAAATTTGCCCGGCGGAATAAAGACTATGATATCGGGAATCGGCGTTCTAACACCCGAGGGAAAAGAGACACAGCGTGTAGGAATTATTCCAGATATAGAGGTGAAGCAAACAATAAGAGGATTTAAAGAAGGAAAAGATGAACTGCTTGAAAAGGCTATAGAACTGATTGGGAATTAAGAATTATGAATTATGAGTTATGAGTTATGTCTCCCCCCTCCTTTACAAAGAGGGGGATAGGGGGATGTATCATAAATTACATTTATAAGACCCCTCCCTATGCTCCCCTTCGCAGGGGAGGGAATCAATTTTAAATCCTGAACCCCAGCCCTATCAGAAAATTCATTGTGTGATTATCTTTGTTATATGCATCGTAATTGTTGTTCATTCTGTACGCTGCTTCGAAGTATAGCATTGCTTCACTGCCGAGCAGATAGTTCACTCCCGCCGACCCGGTAAATAATATATTTGTTTCAGTCTCGTCATAATAATAATCATCGTAATAGTAGTTGTTGTAGTAGTTTCGCGGCGGATAATATTTTTTAAATCCGTAATGCACTCCCGCGCCGAGCTTTACGAACGGCTGGAAGTTTTCTACAGCAAGACTCTGCGATTGAAATTTAACGAAGGATGAAAATCCATACACGCGCAGAGGTGAAGAAGCCGATTCACCCGGATACAATTTAGATTCATCAAGAGAAAATACGCTCATGTTCATATCTCCACCAATAAGAAGAAAATTATTCAGGGGATATTCATATTGCAGCCCGACTGCATAGGACGGATTGTAAATTCGTTTTAAATCGGAGTTGTTCATGGTTGAAAGTCCGCCGTAGATGGAAGCTATCTGCCGCGGGTCGAAGTCGTTATTAGTCTTTGCCTGAGAGAAGATAAATGACGGAAGAAGAAATATAGTAAGAACTGCAAAAGCGGTAAATTTTCTATTCATAAATGATGAGTTTATGTTTGGAAATTTAACGGAGAAGGAAGGGGTTTTGTTCCGCACATATTTCCCCCTCCTTTTTGAAGGAGGGGGATTAAGGGGGCGGTATAAAAATTATTTTATCAAAATCATCTTCTTCGTCTCTACAAAATTTCCGGCTTCAATTCTGTAATAATAAATTCCGCTTGATAAGTTACTGCCGTTAAATTCCGTCTCATAACTTCCGGCATTTAAATTTTCATTAACAAGTTCTGCAATAATTTTTCCGGTTAAATCAATTAAGTTAATTTTTATAAATGATTTCTGAGGCAGAGCAAATTTAATTTTAGTAACAGGATTAAATGGATTGGGATAGTTTTGCATTAATAAAAATCTCTCAGGAATTAAAGTAGAGGAAGTATTAACGAAAGTATTCCCTCCGTTTGTGGTTTTGAATATTGCACCATCATACCCGGCATCTGAACCCAATGCCCAACCCGTAAGTGAATTTAAAAATTTTATTTTTTTTATGTTGTCTATTTGAATACCAAGTTTTATACCTGTCCAATTACCACCGGAATTTGTTGTTTTACATAAATATGTTGAATCTAATGCTGAGTATCCGCCTGCCCATCCTGTTGATTCATTAACAAACTCCACGGCTGAGAAAAATCTGCCCTTTGAGTGAGATAAATTCCAATTTACTCCTCCATTGGTTGTTTTTAAAAGTGTTCCCCCTGTATCATTTGAAGATACCGCAAAACCTGTCATTGCATTAACAAACTTAATGCATTTTAAATAGGATGAATCTGTTCTTTGAGTAATCCATTCTGCTCCGCAGTTTGTTGTTTTAGCTATGTATCCTCTCTTAACTATTGCACCGGTAAAATAATATGAAGCAAACCAACCTGTATTATCATCTATAAACGATACACTTTTTATATCACTATTATTTATGTTTGCCGAAAGATATAAAGTTGTACCTGAGTTATCAGATTTAGCTAGCCTGCCATAGGCACCTGCGCCTGCAGAACGAAATCCCATAAAGAATGTATTTGTGTTAATTGCATATCCAAGACAATGTACAGAATTCGCAAAACTTCCGCTTGATTTTATACTCCAGTTTGTACCGCCATTAGTTGTATGAATAATTACATACATGGTGCCGCTCCCGACTGCCCAGCCCGTATTTGCATCAGCAAAAAATATTTCCGAGTAGCCGTTGGATATGGGTGATGATTGGTATGACCAATTATCTCCGCCGTTGGTAGTTTTTATAATCATTCCGTTGGAGCCGCACGCATAACCTACATTTGCATCAACCATACAAAAATCTAGAATCTCAAGAAAGTTTACATATTGAGTAACCCAGCCATTTTGCGCAAAAGTTATATTTGAAACGGATATATATAATGCTATAAAAAATATTTTTTTCATAAAGTAAAGTTAAGTAAGGTTTTAATATTTAAATATGTAAAAATGAAAGAATATAAAAACGGTAGTTAGTTAGGGGACCAGCATCGGCTTCGTGTATTATTGGAACCCTGCCCTGGTAGAAATGACATGCATTTGCCTGAGCATCGGAACGAGGGAGTTATATAAACGCAAAAAGCCTCTACCGAAATAAATCGATAGAGGCTTTTTTAAAATAAAATCTGGCGAAACCTACTCTTCCACAGCTGGCCCGTAATGGAGTAACATTGTTTGTTAATGCTTCCCCCTCCTTTTTGAAGGAGGG
>JBGAGG010000002.1:0-77500 GCA_044226845.1 Ignavibacteria bacterium | reverse complement strand
GTGGAGATAATCGGAATCGAACCGATAACCCCCAGCTTGCAAAGCTGGTGCTCTACCAATTGAGCTATATCCCCTATTTAAAATTTTTTGTTATAACAACCAAAACTTTAATAAGGAGAAAACAGTCTTCAGAGACAGTCCTTAATAATGTGGGCCTAAGTGGATTTGAACCACTGACCTCACGCTTATCAGGCGTGCGCTCTAACCAACTGAGCTATAGGCCCAAGTATTATCAAATTTTAATATCTAAAATTTTAGAAAACACAAGAAATCCTATTGAACTGCTTTAGTATCAAAAAACTCCCGGCTTAGATAAGCCGGAAGATTTTGATTAAAAATTTTAGTGTGTAATTGAGAGTCAAAACCAAGTGTACTTGAAAATTTTCTCTTTAGAAAGGAGGTAATCCAGCCGCACCTTCCGGTACGGCTACCTTGTTACGACTTAGCCCCAGTCACTGGTTTTACCTTCGGCGCTTGTTAAAGGCGACTTCGGGTACCCCCAGCTTCCATGGCTTGACGGGCGGTGTGTACAAGGCCCGGGAACGTATTCACCGCTGCGTTCTGATCAGCGATTACTAGCAATTCCAGCTTCATGGAGTCGAGTTGCAGACTCCAATCCGAACTGAGATCACTTTTTAGGGATTGGCTCCACCTTGCGGCATTGCAACCCTTTGTAGTGACCATTGTAGCACGTGTGTGGCCCTAGGCGTAAGGGCCATGCGGACTTGACATCATCCCCACCTTCCTCACTACTTGCGTAGGCAGTCTCCTTAGAGTGCCCAACATTACTTGCTGGCAACTAAGGACGAGGGTTGCGCTCGTTGCGGGACTTAACCCAACACCTCACGGCACGAGCTGACGACAGCCATGCAGCACCTGTACAAGTTCCCCTTGCGGGACAATGGCTTTCACCAAATTTAACTTGCGTTTCAAGCCTAGGTAAGGTTCTTCGCGTTGCATCGAATTAAACCACATGCTCCACTGCTTGTGCGGGCCCCCGTCAATTCCTTTGAGTTTCAACCTTGCGATCGTACTTCCCAGGTGGAGAACTTAATGCGTTAGCTAAGTCACTGACCCTTAAAAGGGCCAACAACTAGTTCTCATCGTTTAGGGTGTGGACTACCAGGGTATCTAATCCTGTTTGCTACCCACACTTTCGTGCTTTAGCGTCAGTAACGGGCCAGGCAACTGCCTTCGCCATTGGTGTTCTAACAGATATCTACGCATTTCACTGCTACACCTGTTATTCCATTACCCTCTCCCGTACTCGAGACTTGCAGTATCAAAGGCAGTTCCGAAGTTAAGCTTCGGAGTTTCACCTCTGACTTACAAGTCCGCCTGAGCACCCTTTACACCCAGTGAATCCGGACAACGCTTGCCCCCTACGTATTACCGCGGCTGCTGGCACGTAGTTAGCCGGGGCTTACTCTGATGGTACAATCAATTCTCCCGAGGAGAATATTTTTCCCATCTTACAGAAGTTTACATACAAAAGTATTTCATCCTTCACGCGGCGTTGCTGCTTCAGGGTTTCCCCCATTGAGCAATATTCCTTACTGCTGCCTCCCGTAGGAGTCTGGACCGTGTCTCAGTTCCAGTGTGGCTGATCATCCTCTCAGACCAGCTACTGATCGTAGGCTTGGTGGGCTATTACTCCGCCAACTACCTAATCAGACGCAGGCTCATCCCAAGGCTCCGAAGATTTGATATTTCCACGATGTCGTGATTATATATCATCTGATGTTAGCCCGCCTTTCGACGGGTTATGTCAGACCTCAGGGCAGATTACCTACGCGTTACGCACCCGTGCGCCACCCTACTTTTCGATATTGCTATCTAAAGTCAAGTTGACTTGCATGTATTAAGCACGCCGCCAGCGTTCGTCCTGAGCCAGGATCAAACTCTCCATTGTAATTAAATGTCTTGTTTGATTTCCTAAGCTACAAGGTTTTAACTTTTTCTCAATTACGCACTAAACTTGTATATTGCTAAATATAAAGCTTGTGTTAAAATTATTGGTATATTTTAAAGAACTTTTGATCGTTTTTTGCACGAATTACAAAGTTAATAAGAATCCTTTAAAAAGTCAAGTTACTTATCGTAACTTTAACAACTTTTTTTCCGGACTTTTAAAAGAACTTTCTGTGTAACTTTTGATGCGTTTTCGATTGAATTACAAATATAGTAATAATCTGTATTTTCTTTTAGGCACAAATTTTGGGATAGACCTACTCTCCGAAAAGTTAGAATACGCTCTGAATACGAATAAAAAACGATAGTGTACTACGTATAACTACGCTCAAATCATAAAAGTTCAAATTTTCTGAACGGCAAAATTGAATTGTAAACTTTGTGTTATCAGTATGTTAATTTTCTGCAAAATTACGGGCATTTGCAAAATAAAACATGAATGGAGTTGACAGGTAATGATGGCAAAGATGAAATTTTGGGATTCAGATAGAAATATTGATTAGGTAATATTTAAAGATTTGACAAAAAGATAAAATTACTAAGCATATATAAATAAAATTACTTTTTAGTATTCGGTTTATTTATTTTTCCTTGCTACTTTTTTTCTTATGTTTTTCAAGGAATTCTAAGCGCTGTCTTTCCTGTTCAATTATATGTGGTTTAGGGTAGAAAAAACTATCTGTTTTATTTTCCCGAATTGCTTCTTTTTCCTTCTTGTAAGCATATCGAGCAAATACAGCGCCTCCTATTACAACCACTATAAAAATTAGAAACTCTAACATAACGCAGTAAAATAATAAATTAATCTATAAAATTTGGTTTTAGATTAAACAAATTTATGAAAACCTATTTTAGAAATTTTTATCTCACCACAACAAACTTCCCTATCTTTTCTTCTACTTCCACACCTTGCGAATTCTTTCCTGTAGCTCTGTAAATATATATCCCTGAGCCGACTTTCGTTCCACCCATATCTGTTAAATTCCACTCTGCGCCGCCGTTGCCGTCCTTTTCGTCTATTTCTCCTATGAACTTACCGTTCAAATCAAATATTTTTATATTAGCAGAGACTGTAAGATTTGCAAATGTTATATAATCCTGCCCCATATTTCCTGCCCATGGATTCGGATATACATACATATCTTTCAGATCTTCCTTATTAAAGATCAACCCGAAGCTTCCTCCTGCGCCGTCTACAACCTTTACGCCGCTTACGGAGTAAACATTCTTCGCTGTGAGTATATACGTCTTGCCAGTAGCCCCTATAAGCGCTTTATCATCAAGATTTAAGTACAGCACTGAGTGGTTTGCATCAAATGATATACTATTCACTCCAATATTAAATGGAGCTACGTTATAATTGCTTTTGTTAAATCCCGTAACTGAATCCACCGGAAGATTAAACTCAACTTTCAGTTTATTCTTATCAATAAGCACAACTGACTTTATAAAGAACTTAACTGAATCATACTGCGCTACTGCAAATTTTACCGATGTAGTATCAACGGGTGAATTATAAAAATCACGCAGACCGACTGCCTTCAGATTATAATTTCCGTTCGCTAATCTGTTATTGTAAATCAATAAATATTCAGTGGAGTTTTTTATGGCAATGTTATCAGGATTACCGACCCCTGCCAGCTGAAACGAATTCATATTCGGGATTACCGACTGAATGTTCTCTGAGAGCTTAACGCTTATATATCCGTTATTCTCCGACTTTGCCGAAACTATCCTTGCCTTATTATGGACGTATGCCTTTACAGCATTCGATAAATAACTTTCCTTGAAGCCGCCTGTGACAGACACAGAAGAAATTTTATAATAATAATTTTTTCTGTTGGTAACATTTGCATCGGAATACAACGCAGTATTCACAGAATCATATAAAACAAAGTTCTGATTTGAATCAGTATCTGCTCTGTAAATTTTATAGTAGCTTACATTCTGCACCGGCGCAAATTCTATTCTCACTAAATTAGAATCAGTACTGTATGCGGTAATATTTCCGGGAGTGGACGGTCCGGCAAAGTTAACGTTCTTTTCATAGAAGAATAAAGTATCGTTCACTGTATTCAACCCGATTTCATTAACACCGTTGCCGTCAAAGTCATATACAATTTGATTCACCGTATTAATATCACTCATATAATAAACCGGCTCGATGTGACCCTTAGATGAATTATATTTTAAGATATAAAAATTCGTACCGGTGTTAACTAGAATTTCATCTTTGTTATCTGCATCTATATTCCCTGCTCTTGTTGAAGTCTCGACGTAAGATTTATAACCGTTGATATCCACAATATCCCATAAGTCAAAATTCTCTCCGTTAGATTTGTAAACCAGCAGCTCATAATACTGGAGCAAGTCATTATTATTACTGACTGAGCCTACTGCAAATTCTTTTATTCCGTCACCGTCAAAATCTCCGCTAATAACATTATCCGCCCTGATTGAGCGATATGTACTGTCAATAAAAATCCTGTTAAATTCTGAACCCGATTTATTATTACTTCTATTATCCAATGGCGGAGCGCTTGAATAAACCTGTATAGCTGTCTGAGGCAGGTCAGTTGTGTAAGACTCAAATGAGTTTGTGAATATTATCTGTGTATATCCGTTATTAAAAAAATCTCCGGCTAAAACATTTTGCGAGCTTGCCTCTGCAGTAAGATTTCCTGTTTTATGATACGGAAGAATTTCAATCTCAGTAAAATTATTTCCGGTAGTATTCTCTAAAATTTTTAAGCCCTTATCTCTATCTGCAAATCCGAAAACTTCTTTTTTATTATCACCGTTTATATCTGCAAATCCTGCCGACCAGAAATTATTCTGAGATGAATCGCTCCATATTAATACATCGGGCATAGATGTGTTCGATGACTGTGTAAAAATGAATCCGTTCCTCTGCTGGGAAGTAAGTAAATCAAGCTTGCCGTCGCCGTTTATATCGGCAATATCACGCGCTACTTTATAATCGCCCCAGTTATTATTGGAAATTTTCTGAAACAATCCCGATGAAAACTGATATACGTTAAGGCGCAAATTATTTTTTATATCGTTCAGCAAAATATCTTTCTGTCCGTTGCCGTTTATATCAACTATAGAATAACATGACTGCGCATTGAACAGCGAGTAAGGTTTTTTGCTATAGCCGTACTGATTGATCTGATTTCCTGCAATGAAAGAAAAAAGCGAATCAGTAAAGGTAACTGTTTTCCCGTTGAGCGACTGCGCTTCAATGTAATATTCGTATTCAGTGCCCGGAGATAAATTTTCGCTGCCTATAATTCCGTAATGCACCTCAGCAATAAATCCTATATTGGGAGTGCCGACATCTGCTAAAATAAAATTAAAAGGCTCGGGCACATTTTTTCTTTTGTAATAAATTTTACCAAGCGTTCTTTTATTAGTGCTGAATGCAATCAGCTCCGATGTATTGTTTTTATCTATGATGCTTCCCGATGTAATACCTGTTATCTGCGGAGGAAGTTTATCTTTAAAAATTACCTGCCTGTGCTCAACTGTTCTGCCTGAGTTACTGTTGATTGCAAGTCTTAAAGTATAAGATGTATCAGGCAGTGAAGAGATATTCCACCGGTAAACCGTATCGTTCAATACCTGTGAAGTCTGATTTGTTACAAGCGGAATCCAGTTCTCGCTTCTGTATCCGACAGAATAATAGATTGAGTATGACTGCAATAGTGGTGATGCCGCCGAGATACAAATCGGAATTATATCACTGAATGTTGTGTAATCCTGAAACGGAAAATGAATTCTTGCTACTGAAGGAAAGGCAACATTCTGCACTGACTTCAATGCATCTACTCTGCCCGATGAATATAAATTATTCCATCCTGACTGATTCGGGAATAAGGCTGTGTTCGATACAAGTACTCCCCTGATTTCTTCATTGGTAAGATTCGGATTCATACTCTTCATCAATGCTGCAACACCTACAATTATAGGTGCAGAGAATGAAGTACCGTTGATATTATCATAGTCGCCGCCATAGGTTGTGCTTCCCTTTCCTTTACGCATAGTTGTAAAAATCTGAAAGCCCGGAGCGTAGATATCAACTGTTGCTCCATAGGAAGAAGAAGAAAATCTTGCATCATCAGGAGCAGATGCGCCGACTGAAATTACTTCATCATAAGCTGAAGGGTAATGCAGCCTGTCGCTGCCGTCATTTCCTGCCGAACAAATTATTGTTACATTTTTTGAGTAAGCAAATTTTACAACATCTTTTAAAAGATTGCTGTAGACATAATCACCGAAGCTGAAATTAAAAATTTTCACTCCCTGAGCAATACCGTAAAGCACGGCATTTGCAACATCATCTTCTTCACCAAAACCCTCTGCATCAAATGCCCGCAGAATAAGTACTTTACACTTTGGCGCAATTGAAGAAATACCCAGCGCATTATTGAACGAAGCATTTATAATTCCTGTAACAGCTGTACCGTGTGAATTTTTATTATCGTCAGTCGGGTCGTTATCGGGAGTAAGATAATCACCTCTTCGCGGATCTCCCGTAAAAGGCTCGTCAGTAAAATCCCATCCGCGCCAGTCATCTATGAAACCGTTGTTATCATCGTCAACTCCATTAGAACGTTTATCTCTTCCTAATCCATCAACTCCCATCTCGCCGTAATTCAGTTTGTAAGAATTTTGCAGATCAGGATGGAGAAAGTCGAGGCCGGTATCAATAACTCCAAGCACAAGATTTGAATCGCCCTGAGTGATATTCCATACCGAAGGCATTCCGATTAACGGAAGAGAATACTGGTTGGAATAATAAGTATCGTTCGGGTCAAATTCAATTTTAAGAACTCTGTTTGTTTCTATGTATTCTACAAATTCATTTTTTGAAAGAATGGAAAGAAGATCGCCCGATAAATTTTGAGCAACGCTTAATAAAAATATTCTGTCTAATCCTGCTGCTGAGTTATCCAAAATTCCGGCAGGAATTTTATCGAACAATAATTTAGAATTTGTAACATTAAACTTGCTTAAGGTTTTTGTTACAGAGTATTTATCAGAGCGGATTGAATTATTCCTGAACGAAGTTAATAATTCAGCGGGAGCATTTTGCTTCAGTTTTATTATTACCTGAGTTGTTTGTGCCGTAAGTGAGGATGATAATGCTAAAAATAAAACAAATATGAATATACTTTTTCTGCGAAAATTTTTCCTGAAAGACATTAAGTGTGGTTAAATGAGGTATAAATCGGCTATAGGTATTCTCCGAGAGTTTTAATCTAAATTTGATTTTTTGATAAACAATTTCAAGGGAGAAAATATATATCTCTACGCTCTATACGGCTTCACTTTTGCGTCAACAAGCATGTCGATGAGAACGTCCAGTCTTCGCTTGAGATTTTGTTCAGCATCATTATAAAGGTTGGGGTTTAATATAAATCCCGCATAAGCAAAACCGGGCTGCTCTCCAATTACAAGATAATTACTGAAGAATCCGCCGATACCCTTTAATTGTCCCGGTTCAGGCGCAACAGCAACAACTACCTGAAACCTGTTGTTCAACGCTCCGGGTGCAGTAGTAGCAAAAATGTGAACCTGAAAATCTCTGTATGGTCCTGCAAATCCGGTTTCAGTTCTCTGAAATCCGAGTTCAGCAACTCCATCGATAGTATCAAGCATTGCAGAGGTTTTTTTACCGTAGGTTTTAGAATTGAATCTTTTCACATAGAAAAGAATGAAGATGATACAAATGCCAGCCAGCCCTATTAAAACTAAATTGCTTAAAATAGTTTCCATAGAAATTTATTTAGGGGAAAATAATTATGATGAATGAGTTTTTCAACTCTTATATTTTTTACTGCAAGTTAAGTGGAGAAAAGATTCCGCCCGTAAAACCCGGGCGGAAATAATTGCGGATTAATTTATTTTTTTATTTTCTTCCTGCATGCCGTCTGAATACATTCCCGTTAATGATATTACATTGCCGGACGCATCAGTATTAAATTTTACTCTGAAGTTATCTCTTCCATCAAGCGCAAAGTAATCAGCTCTGATAGGAACGAGTTTTGTTTTGCCTAATACACCCGGTCTTTCGTAAATTAACTGGCCGCTCTCAAAATAAACTTTTCTTATTCCGTAGTCTCCGGCGTATTTCTGTAAAACATCAGGAGAGACAATTACTGGATTAATCTCTGCTTCGAGCGGTTCGATATTCCATTTATACTCATTCTTCTTTTCTTCTGAATTAGTATTAGCTGCAAGTTTTTTAAATATTTCTATCTGCGCAATTGTAAGAGCATCTTCTTTTTTGCAAGCGATATCAGGCGCAATTCCTGTTCCTTCCCAATTAGTTTTTGTTATAGGATTTATTGCTCTTCCTGTAGGGATGAATGCTGTGAAGAATTCAGAAATTCTCATTCCGCCTCCGGGATTAGCGCCGCCGCCTGTATTTTCCCCTATGATAGTTGCGCGCTTAAGATTTTTTAAGTTGTACGTAAACTCTTCTGCTCCGGAAAAAGTGAACTTTGAAGTGAGCACATAAATATCCATCTTTGGCATTTTTTTCCCGGGGACTGTTTCCAAAGTCCAGTACTCAGTTGTTTCATCTTTTTTCCTGTAATACAGATCATTCAGATGCACTTTACCGTCAAAAAGATAACTGCAAAGAAACTGCACCATATTGGGGTCACCGCCGCCATTCTCTCTGAGATCAAAAATAATAGCATTAGTGTTGGATAGAAAATTCATTGCAGCTGCTCCGGTTTCTTTAGCAATGGTTACATCTGTAAATCCACGCAAGTCTATATAGCCGATATTGCCGTTCAAAATTTCTAATTTCTTAAACCCGTAATTATTTTGTCTCATTTCTTCTTCGTATTTTTTCCGAAGAATAGGATTGTTTTCCTCGTCATTGCCTGCGCTTAATAAATCTGCAGCCATTTCAGGATTAAATCCGAAACGAAGATGTTTATCATGGGTAATGGATTGCAGATCGTTAGTAATTACCTGTGAAAACTCTCTCGGGTCTTCAATTTTATCGTAAACTTTATTTTTGAGATTGTCGTTAAGCATTGTTTCAACTTTTTGAGCAACATCTAAAAAAATATAATTTTCGATGAGAGTTTTTGAGAGATTTGCTATAGCTTCCGATTTCATTTTTGAATCAAGCTTTACATCGGGGCGCTGCTGCTGCGCCTGTAATTTGAATGCCATCATAAATAGTAAGATTGTTATTAGTGTTTTCATAGAATTAATTTTTTAAAGTATGACATATGAAGTTTTAAAAAGTCGCTGATTAATTTACAAGGGAAGAATCATTTTGAAAGTATCGCGTTTATATTTTTTGTCTTTTTCGGAAATTTCCATAGGAAGAAATCCGAATTTGTTATAAAGATTTAGTGCAGCTTCAAGCTTCTGGCTTGTGCTGAGAAAAATAGTTTTAGCATTTTTTTCTTTCGCATATTTAATTGCAGCATCGCACAATACATATCCTGCCTGCTTGCTTCTTGCAGATTCCGTTACCGCCATTTTGCTAAGCTCAAAAGTATCACCTGTTTTTATTAACGCGCATGTACCGATTACTTTGTCATCTATCAATGCGAAAAATATCATACCGCCGTTATCTAGAATTTCACTCTCTGGGTTATTTAATATTTTTTTATCAATTGCTTCTACTTCAAAATAAAAATTCAGCCATTCTAAATTTAAATTCTTAAAATACGCTTTATATTCAGGTCGGTAATTTATAATTTTTACATTATCTCTAAGTCTTTTTTTAACTCTCTCAGTTACTCTGTCAAAGATGCTTTTCTCTTCAATGCCGTTTTCAATTTTATCCAGAACCTCAAGTATATTTATATTAGCTTTTTCAAAAATTTCTCCGACTCCTAATTCAAAATCCTTCCATAACGGAATAAGCTGCGGAAGCATTGCCTCCCCTTTTTTTGAGATTGTAATTATTTTTTTTCTTGTATCGACTTTATCTTTTATCATCTTTACAAGATTTTTTTTAATCATCGAATTCAAAATCTGTGTGACGGCCGGCTGTGATATACCAATATGATTCGCGATTTCAGTTACTGATAAAGACGGATAGTCTTTTAAAAGATAAAAGACGGCAAAAAATCGCGGCTCGAAATCTATATTAAGGTATTTGTAAATCTCAGAGCCGTCCTGAAGCATTTTTTCCGCGAGTAATTTTATCCGTGTTCCTAAAGCCAGTCTGCCTGCTTTTCTAATTACATTTGTTTTCATTTTATATGAGGGGTTTACGTTGTAAGTTTTTAAAAGTTACATAAGCGCTTATGTATATTTATATCAATGTATCAAAGATTAAATAAATTTCAAATGAAAAATATATTACATAAATTAAGCTTTAAATTTTAATAAAAAATGAAAAAACCTGCAGCCAGCGAAAGCGCATCATATTATAAGCATTACATCGATTTAAATACTGAACCCGATATATTAAAAAATTTAGAAGACCAGATACTTCAAATAAAAAAATCATTCGGTTCCGTTAAAGGTGATAAACAGACTTTCAGATACGAGAAAGGTAAATGGAGCGTAAAAGAATTACTCGGTCATATTATGGATGCGGAAAGAATTTTCGGTTACAGAGCGTTGAGAATTTCAAGAAAAGATAAAACACCTCTTTCAGGATTTGAAGAAAATCTCTACGTAAAAAACGGCGACTTTGATGAAAGAAGCATGTCTTCTTTACTTGATGAGTTCACTGCTTTGCGAAGAGCGAATATCGAATTGTTTAAAAGCCTTGATGAGAAAAAGCTTGCTTTGAAAGGAACTGCAAACGGCTCGCCTGTATCGGTGCGCGCATTGGCATATATAATAAGTGGACATACAAAACATCACATCGGAATTTTAAAAGAAAGATATATTCCGGCTTTTAAATAATAATTTTTAAAAGCTGCTCTTCTTAATTTTTTTCAGAATAAAGTTATCAGGGTCGAGTATAACATTTTTTACTCTGCCCTGGATCTCTCCTGTAAAATCCTGTTCTCTTTTATCATTAAAGAAAGTAAATTTTTTAGTCTCGTTATCGGTCACAATTTCAAACGTTACAGGCATTGTATAGACCATATCTTCCTGCACCTGTTTAAGAATTATCTTAAACTCTGAACCATTTCGTGTTAACTTAAATTCATATTCAGGCCTTCCCGTTCCTTTGAACACCCATTCATCAAAGAACCAGTCAAGATTTTTCCCGTAATTTTTTTCACAGACAAATTGGAAATCAAACGTTGAAGCTATGCCGAATTTATGAGTGATATAATACTCGCGCAGTGTCTTAAAAAAAACAGAATCGCCCACCACTCCGCGCAGCATGTGCAAACACCAGCCGCCTTTATTGTATGATACAGGGCCAAATAAATTCACAGGAGGATTATACAATGTTCCATAAAAATATCCGTTATCGCTTCTATCCATAAATCTGCTTAATGCATCCTTGCCTTTATCATACTCTATCCACAACCCTTCCGAGTAAGTTGCAAAGCCTTCGTTTAGCCAGATATCTTTCCATGAAGCCGGAGTGACTGCATCCCCAAACCACTGATGAGCAAGCTCGTGCGCAACAATTTTTTCGTACGCTTTATTTCCGGTGACAGTGTTATAGCCCATGCTGGAAATTGTCTGATGCTCCATTGCGCCGTTACTCCATCCGAACATTGCCATTCCATAGCCTTCGTTTAAGAATGGATACTCTCCAAATAAAGACGAATAAAAGTTTATCATTTCAGGCGTTCGCTCCCAGTCAAACTTTGCATCCTGAAGATATGAAGGAAAAGCATAGTAACTGACAGGCATTGAGAGCAGACTATCCTGTGTTGTATAAATGTCAGACCAGTTAGAAAATTTTCCAAGGTTTATTGAAACAAGATAAGTAGAAATCGGATATTGAGATTTTCTTTTTTCTTTTATTAATCCGTTCTCTTCCGTTCTTTCAAGCAGTTTTCCTTGTGTGGCAAGCATTAAGCTATCGGGATATTCGGCTTCTACAGTTACTAAAAATTTATCCTCAATTCTGTCCTTGCACGGCCACCATGTGGGAGCGTAATTAGGCTCGCTTAATGAATATACATTTGTCGCTCCGTCTATAGTCGTAAACTCAAATGAAGAAAAGCCCTCTGCTTCCGGGGTTCCGGAATAACTAATTTGAATTTGAACTGTATCATTCCTGTTAAACTTTTTTTCAACAATAAGATAATTATTCTCCCTATCGTATTTTAAGTTTTCGTTTTTATATTTTACAAAATGAATATCAAGGTTCTCATAAAAATTCAGGTAAACCTTATCGAGTGAATCGGATAGAACTTTCAGGACTGTAGTAACATCTCCGAACAATACTTTTTGAGGAATGTCGAATCTGAATTTTAACTTGTTTTCAAGTACGTCAAACTTATTCTGCTCTTTTATAATTAACGAATCATCAACGCGTTCATTTTGTATAAACTGATCTTTTATTTTGTTAAAGAAGGGAATATATGTGCAAGAAATTACCAGGAGTGGCAGCAGAGAGAGCGCAACTAAAAACTTAATTTTATTCATCTGATATGTTCATTAATAAACTCTGGCACCGTTTTTATAAGTCATTTCTACTTTTATAAAACGTATATCATCAGGGTTTGATTCAAATATATTTTCATTTAATACAATCAAATCAGCGCGCATATCAGTCCGTAAAGCCCCTGTAATATGGTCTTCATTTGAGCCGTAAGCATTATTAACGGTATACGCATCAAGACAGTCATATAAATTTATACTGTTTTCAGGGAGGAAACCACTTTCAAATCCTTTTGCTTTGCGTGTTATGGCATAATAAATTGTTTCAAACGGCGAAGCCGATACTATGGGGAAATCCGTGCCGAAGCAAAGCTTTACATTATATTTTAAAAGCTCTGAATAGTTATGTGTTGTCTGATAATCGTTCCTTAACTCATACGAAGTCGATGCATCGGAAAATAAATGCGAGGGTTGGACTGAAGCTAAAATTTTAAGCACATCAAATAGACGGAAATCTTCAGGCTGAATATGCTGCGCATGTTCAATTCGGAATTTCCTGTTCCTTGCTCCGTGAATAAGATCAAGCTCGGCATTGAGATCAAGCAGCTCACTTACTGATAAATCGCCTATGGCATGCACTGCCATCTGGTAGCCTGCTTTATCTATTTCGAGAGCAGTCTTATGGAACTCGCCTGTGTTGATGTACTCAGTCCTTATTCCGCGCATATCGGAATTTTTATAATTCTTTAAATAATATGCCGTCCTGCTGGAAAGCGAGCCGTCATAGAATGCTTTAAAGCATCTAAATCTTATTTCATTAAATTTTGCAAATCTTTCTTTATGCTTATCTATATTATAAAACTCTTCAAACGGAAGGATGGAATTTATGTGTAAATTCAGCTCACCTTTGTTAAAAAGATATTCATAAATATCCAGATCTTCCGGCAGTGTAATATCTGATATAGCGGTGATTCCCAGTGAAAAAAACTCCGCTATTTGCTTTTTTACATCTTCAGCTTTTTCTTCAATTGTTTTCTGCGGAATCATAGATTGCAGTTCATACATCGCCCGCTCTTTTAACTCACCAGTTAAATTTCCGTTCGAATCTTTTATCAGTTCATCGTCATTGAACGAATGATTTTTAAAGTGATTTATAAACTCAAGAGCTTTTGAATTTACAAAGCAGGAATGAATATCAAACCTTGATATAAACATCGGCACATCGGAACTTATACTGTCTAAATAATTTTTATCTATTGTAAACTTTTCAGAGAAGTTTGAATCTGAAAAATATCCTCCCTGAATCCACTTACCGGGTTTTAATTCGGCTTTATACTTTAATATTTCATTCCTGAACTCTTCGGAAGTTGATACGCGTCTTAGATTTAATTCAGAGCTAACCAATGCGCCTTTTACCAGATGAACATGGTTATCATTGAACGCAGGAAGCATAACTTTGCCGTTCAAATCTATTATATCATTATAATCGAATTTCAGCGCATCGTGGTTTTTACCAATAAAAATTATTTTGCCTGTATCCGAGTCTACTCCGATTGCTTCAGCAAAGTAATTTTTCTTAAGCCAGACTTTTGAATTTAAAAAAAGGGTTTTCATTTTAATATTTGTTGGACTAATTTAAACAGTATAAAACAATTTTAATATGAAATTAAGAATGTTCTTAATTAAATTATTTTCTAAATTCTCTCCCCTCTTTGTTTTTCTAATTTTAAACACAACAGTTATGAGCCAGACAATCAATACCTCTTTGATGGATAAACTTACCGGCAAATGGGAAATAAAATACGATAATGCAATAATGTATGAAACCTGGGAAAAAGTTAACGACACTCTGTACAAAGGAAAAAGCCAAATGATTGCTAAAGATAAAGTTGTATTCGAAGAAATTATGGAACTTGGAAAAGAGGCTGACGGTAAATTTTATTTTAATGCATTAATAAAGGATAGAAAAATAAAACTTGAAGTCGTAAAAGCTGCAGGTGATGAACTTTTGTATGAAAGCGAAAGTGATAAAAATAAAGTGAGCTATAAATTTGAAGGAGATAAACTCCGCGCAAGAATTATACGCAGAGAAGATAATACTGTTAAAGAAGAGTTCCTGTTTGAAAAAAGTAAATAGAAGTTATCTGCAAAAATGAATTATTGCATTTTTTTAACTCTATATACTAGTTAAATTACGAGCTAAATAATTTTATGTCAGAAACAAAGAATATCAGATGCGTATATGACCCATTGCAGGAGCTAATGGAGTACTATGCCGATAAAAAAACTGAAAAAAGAGATACATCGAATGACGTTAATCTTCCTATAGAAGAAAAGCTTAAGAACAGAATAATTGACGGCGATAAAATCGGCATCGATTCCGAACTGTTAGAAGCATTAAAAAAATATTCAGCTCTTGAAATCATCAACGATATTTTACTTGACGGTATGAAAGTTGTGGGAGAGCTTTTCGGTTCAGGACAGATGCAGCTTCCTTTTGTACTGCAATCTGCTGAATGTATGAAAACAGCCGTTGCTTATCTTGAGCCTTACATGGATAAAGTCGAAGGTGATAATTCAAAGGGTATTGTTATTCTTGCAACAGTAAAGGGTGACGTGCATGATATCGGTAAAAATCTTGTAGATATTATTCTAACAAATAACGGATACAAAGTAATTAACCTTGGTATAAAATGCTCTATTGAAACTATGCTTGCCGCTTACGAAGAGCATAAAGCAGATGCAATAGGCATGAGCGGACTGCTTGTGAAGTCAACCGCTATTATGAAAGAGAATCTTGAACTGATGAATCAGAGAGGACTGGAAATTCCTGTCATCCTCGGCGGCGCCGCATTAACAAAAAGGTTTGTTGAAGGAGATTTACGCGCACTGTACAAAGGTGATGTATATTATGCTAACGATGCATTCGACGGACTGAAATTTATGGCTTCAATTGTTGAACATAAACGAAAAGGTGTAAGACCTGATCTTCCTATCTATATTGATCCGCGCGGCAGGACTCAGCTTCCACCCGATATGCTTTTAGAAAAAGAAAAGACAGATATCGGCGCTTCGATGGATACATCTCTGAACCTGATAAAAAAGCAGGAAGAGGATGCAGATTTCAAAAAAGAGATTGAATACGATAAGGAAAGAAAAACGTTTATACGAAAATCCAATATCAGCACTGATGTGCCTGTTCCGGCACCACCATTCCTTGGCAGCAAGATTGTAGAAGATATAAGATTAGATAAGCTTTATGATTACATTAATGAAGTCGCATTGTTCAGAGGCAGCTGGAATGTTTATAAAGGAAAATCTACAGAGGAAGAATATAAAAAGTTAATCGATGAGCAGATCGTTCCCGTATTTAATGAGCTGAAGCTGCAATGTAAAAGAGAAAATTTATTAACGCCGAAAGTTATTTACGGATACTTCCCCTGTCAGTCATACGATGATGAGCTTATAGTTTATAAGCCGAAAGGAATAAGCGATGAAGAGCTTCACTCAGAATGGAAAAACTTTGATTTTAAAAATTTAACTCCGGATGATGTAGAAGAGTGGCAGCATTTTAATTTCCCCAGACAAAATAAAGACAGACATCTTTGCATAAGCGATTTTTTCAAATCAAAAAATTCCGGCCAGCTTGATATAGCTGCTTTTCAGATTGTTACAGTCGGTGAAAAAGCAACTGAACACGCTCAGAAATTATACGGGGCAAACCGCTATCAGGATTATTTATACTTCCACGGATTTGCAGTTGAAACAACTGAGGCATTAGCTGAGTACTGGCATAAAATTGTAAGAATGGAGTTAGGAATTGCCGGTAAGGATTCGCCTGAAATAAAAAAATTATTTTCACAAGGATATCAGGGTTCAAGATATTCATTCGGTTATCCTGCATGTCCTAACCTTGAAGATAACAAACAGATGTTTGAATTATTACACCCGGAAAGACTAGGTGTTGAGCTTACTGAAGAATTCCAGATGGTGCCTGAGCAGACTACTAATGCAATCATTGTTCATCACCCTGAGGCAAAGTACTTCTTTGTAAGATAATAACTTTATTATTTTCTTTTTGAAGGCTCCGGTGTAGTAGCATTGCTCTCTATGGGGTCTTCATCTATATCTTTTTTCTGAACTTTTTTAGCTCTTTGCTCTTCTTCGGTTTTTCTTCCGTTCGATAAAATCTGTTCATCATCTTCCGTTACTTTCACTTCCTCTTTTTTCTTAGTTACAACAGGCATATATCCGTAAGTCAAGGCTGAATATGCATCAACTCTTCCGTATCCGTAGTATTTATCCCAACCCGGTTTGTCTTCCCTTGAATCACCAACCTGATCTTTAGCGGTAGAAATAATTATTTCTTTTATATCTGCGGCAGTGCGTGAAGGCTTTTGAGATAACAATAAGGAAGCTATTCCGCTGACTATAGCTGTTGACTGCGATGTTCCGCTCCACATTGATTCATAGCTTGTAATGCTTTCGTAATCTAATCCGTAAATTTTATTTCCGGGGGCTACAACTGAGATATGTTTTCCCCAGCAGGAACCGCCGCCCCACGTAAATCTTAAGCATCTGTTATCATCTGTATCTGTCGCGCCTATAGCAAAAACACCTTTGAAACTGGCCGGATAATAATCCTGGTCATCTCCTTTATTCATCATAGCTGCGCACACTAAAACATTTTTTGATGTTGCATAATCGATAGCAGTCTTTAATGTTTTTGAAAAATCAGAACCTCCTTCGCTCATATTTATGATCTGAGCGCCGTTATCTACTGCATATTTTACTGATGCAGCCCACCAGATGTATTCACCGTTATTATTTGAACTAAGATTTTTACAGTTCATCAATCTGCTCTTCTGATTTATTCCTGCAAAGCCAATCACATTATTTGTAGAACAGCCGATAACTGATGCGATATTTGTTCCATGCCCGAAGCCGTCTGTAGGAGTATTATCATCATAGGCAAAGTCCCAGCCTTTATAATCATCTATGTAGCCGTTATCGTCATCGTCAATTCCGTTGTCAGGAATTTCTTCTTTATTTATCCACATTCTGCTTCTTAAATCAGGATGGTCATCTTTTATGCCTGAATCCAGTATAGCCACTATAATATCTTCGCTTCCCTTTTCAATATCCCATGCATTTATCATATTAATATCTGCGCCTATCTTTGCATTGCCTCTTCCTGTAGGAGCGATCTGGCCTTCATTGTTAAGATACCATTGCTTTGAGAACATTTCATCATTGGGCATGAAGGAGAGCTTCAGTTCTTTTTTACCGGCAGCTTCTCCAATAAAAACGGGTTCTGAAAATTCTACATCGCTTTCAGATGAAAAATCCTTTACTGCGTTATCTACTGTTTTGGAATTATAGGTATCAAAATAAAAAACATAAATCCTGCCCATTCCAAGTTTTTCGAATAAATCAGCATCGCCGTTATTTTGTTTAAAAACGGGTTCAATCTTATTTACTTTGTAATCTTCAATTTTTTTATCAAGGGAGGGAATGCCCGTGCGAGTAGAAATTTTTCCAGTAGCTTCGGAAATCTTCAATTCTTTTTTAGTCTTAACTATAACTTTTTCAGTTTTATAATTAAGCTTTTCATTCTCTTCGGAATTAACAGCTATAGCTGAAAAAAGCTGTACAGAAATAATGAGTATTGCAGTGCAGATTAATTTCATCAGGATAATTTAAAATCTATAGCCTAAGCCAAAACTGACTTTTAAGCCATCAAGAAAAATTTTTGAATTAATTTCCTTACCCAGCGGATAAGAAACTCCGTTAATGTTTACAAAATCTAAAGGAAATTTCGATTTTACATCGTACTCGCCGTCACGGAATCTTAGTTCCATAAAACTCATAAAATTTTTTTCAAAATAATATTCAATTCCGCTAAGAACTACTAAACTTAAACCAAAAGATTTAGAAATAGTTTCACTCTCATAGTTCAAAAATTTGCGTTTCCTGTCGCCGGAATACAAACCTATTCCTCCCCCAAGATATATATTCAGGTTCTCCTGAAAAGAAGGCACATTGAAATACGCAGTAAACTCGACAGGATATGCCGTTATCGATTCAGTGAGTTTAATTCTTGCAACAGATGTATCCCCTTCAAGTGTAAGTACAGCATCATTATCCTGAATTTTAATAAACTCTGCTGTTACACCAAGGAATAAATCATTACGAAAAAGTTTTGTACGTAACGAAAAGCTGTATCCGTATCCTCCTGATATATCCAGTGTGGAATTTCTTTCAACTAAATCTGCAGAGTAAGGTGCAAGCTGAATAGTAGCCGATGAAACGTAATTTAAAGAACCTGATACAATTACATCGCTGAAAAAAGGTGAATCTGAATTTGTTTTAAGGGCTGAATTTGAAACTGAGTTTTGTGAAAAACCAATCGAGGGAATTAAAAGGGCAACTGACAATAAAATAAGCCTTAACATAAGCCATATTATTAAAATTATATGATAATATCAATGAATGAGTAAATAAAACTGAATGTGCTTTAATGCAAAGAGGCTAAGTATCTGCAAAGAACGGAAAGTTATAAATATTTTTAAAAATGTTTTTTTAAAAATTTTGCGGGCTTTGTTTTTAAATTCTTTGCTTCCTTGCGGTAAAATTTAAAGTTTACTTCGTTTATTGTACAAATAAAAAAGGCAGGATACTTTTCAATATCCTGCCTTATACATAAAAATATATTTTGTTTTTTAGTTGAAGAACCTGTCGCGGTTATCAATTATATCCGCTTCGTTCTGCATCTTCTGCAGCCATTCCTGAACTACAGACTGTTTCTTTTGTGCAAGAAGTCCGTTTCTTATTTCATTATAAGCTTTCAGATAATCATCGTTATTAAAAGGTGTTACATTGTTCAATTGAATCAGATAATATCCTTTAGAACCTTTAACAGGCTGGGAAATTTCTCCCTGCTTTAATGAGAAAATTGCATCAGATACTGCAAAGTCCTGACCGATTTTCGGAGCAGGCTTTGAAACTGAAACGCTGTCAGCTGTTTCTATAACCGACGGAGGGGTAAGTGTCGATAAAGATTTAATATCGTTATTCTGAATTTTAGCACGTATGTCAGTTGCCATTTGTTTTAGTACAGCAAACTTCTTTTGCTCAACTACTTTTGGTTTTACCATTGTAGTTTTAATGGAATCAAAATTTCTGTAGCCTGCAGGAGTTTTTTCAATAAGCTCATAAACACCATAGCCGCCCTGAATTTTAACAGGTTCAAAAACTTTTTTAGGTCTGCTGTCCAAAGCCAGTTTCATAAGCTTCTTATTCTGCCCGGCTCCCGGAATAAATCCGTCTTTCAATACATCAGGTGTAGTGGTGCAAACCATATTTAACTGTTTTGCAAGTGTGTCAATGTTAGCGCCTTTATCAACATCAAGATAGAAGCTTTCAGCTTTTTTCTTAGCGATATCTTTTGTTCTGGCACCTGCTGTAACTGTTTTTTTAATTTCAGCTACTTTAAATTCTTTTTTGGATTTTCCTTTTACCTGAATAATATGAAAACCGAATTGTGTCTTTACCGGTCCGACAATTTCGCCGTCTTTAGCATTCATTGAAGCTTCTTCAAATTCCTTAACCATCGCGCCTTTTGTAAACCAGCCTAAATCACCTTTCTGTGTTTTAGCAGAAGGCTCATCAGATAATTGCTGTGCAAGTGTATTAATATCTTCACCTGCTTTTACTCTTTTAAATATATCTTCGGCTTTCTTTTTTGCCGCGGCTGTATCTGTTCCAAAATTTACTAAAATGTGTGATGCATTTACGTATGTATCTTCACCTTCTTTAGAGTCAATTAGTCGAATTACTTTATAACCGTCATTTCCTATGATAATATCTGAAACATCACCCGGCTTTGCAGAGAATAAAAATTTAGTTGCATCGCTTCCGAAAGCGTTAGGCTTCTGATAAGTATCGCTGAACGGAGATACAGAGTTATCATTTACAAGTCTTATTAAGCTTGAATCTTCCAGCGTTGCTGTCTTCAAATCCTTAATTAATACTTCAAGATATTTTTGCGCTGCTGCTGTATCTTCTGCTGTTGCTGCATCCGAAAATACAACGTACTTGAATTTTACGCTTTCATCAACTTTAAAATCTTCTTTATGCGCATCGTAATATTTTTTCATCTCTTCATTCGAAGGATTGTTCATGCTTGTATCTGTTATCATGCTGAAATCTAATCCTGTATAAGAAATATTGGCGAAAATTTTATCGTCTTTATATTTTTGCAATACATCGGCTTCCGTTACACGTACGCCGGCTGTAAGAACTGCCTGTAATTTTTCTGATTGTAATACTTCACGAAGGTAACCTTCTACTTGTGTCCAGAACTGAGTTGCTTCTTTTGTCTTCATTCCGAGAGCCTGTTGATAGAAGCCAACATTGAACACTCCGGTTGAATCCATAAAGTTTCTCTTTATCGGGTCGGGAAGCTGTTCGGGTCTGTTGTAAATCCAGTCTAAAATTTCTTTATCGCTTACAGTGATATTGTACTTTCTCATCGCTTCCTTTGTGATGGTCTGAGTAATCAAGCCATTCCAGACTTGGTCACGGATCTGCTGCATCTGCGCTTCATCGATGTCTTTGCCATTATTCTGCTGGCGCATTTGTGCCGCTTGTTGTTCAACTGCCTGCTCAAACTGCTGATAAGTTATCTCTTCTCCGTTAACTTTTGCAAAAAGCATTCTGTCTTCTCTTAAACCCATTAGGTTCATACCCCATTCAAAAACGATTGTCGCTAAGAATGCAACGATAACAACTATGATAATTACAGGCATTTTGTCCCGTAATTTATTCATAACACCTGTATTATAATGCTTTTGCTCTTTTTTATGATCTGCCATTAGATATAATGAACTCCTTAATTATGTATAAATATTTGAAATTTTGAGGAATAAACCTTAAAGTTAAAACTTTCGGGAGGGAAAATCAATTCAAATAATTCGTAAAAGTTAAGAATTGACTGATTATTTAGGTATCCTGATTATTGAAAATTTAAGGCCGGAAACTGCAACTTCTTTTGCAAGCGATTTTATTTGGGGCAAAAAACGCAATTCAGCGTACCTTTTTCCTATTTCTGCAATAACATCTGTTATTTCAGTTACATTTATCGGCGCTTCTGATTTAGTAGAGACATAATATCCCGCAGTTTCATCCAGTAGAGTGAAATTATCAGGTTCGAATTCATATTTATAAAGAGTAGCTTTCTGAATTCTTTCTTTCCAGGCTTCTTCTACATTTATTATGTAGTCTTTTGTACTCTCACCAAAAAAAGTATTTAAATCTTCTTCAGATGTGTTAGCTGCCTTATAATAAGTAACTCTCGGACAATTTCTCGGCAGCAGATAATTATGAAGCAGATTATCTGATATTGCAAATACTACGTCACTTTTAATTGAAGCGTACAATTGCGGCGAAGGTCTGGGATGAAATATTTTTATATCCGGCTCTTCACTGATATGAAATAATTTCATTTACTTCCGTAAAGTTATTTCATTTATTTCATTAAAGTATCAACGTAGCTGTACGGGTCCTGCTTCTTTTCATAAAGCTCTTCTAAATTTTCTGCAAGTGTTTTTCTTTTTTCATCGTTCCAGAATGTGTAGTCCAGTTTATTATGCACTAACTCATATATCTTTTTTGTAAGATTCGCTATTCTTTTCTTCTTCAGCCAGCCTGATTCTTCCAGATGCTTTTTATGTTTTTCAATCTCTGCTAATAATTCTTCAATTCCTTTATTAAGACTGCCGACTGTTTTTAAAACATTTATTATCCAGTTATCTTCTGTAGGAGGTTTTAAGTGGATAATGTTTTTCAGTGTTGCCGCAACTCCATCAGCGCCTTCCCTATCGGATTTATTCAATACAAATATATCGGCAATCTCCATAAGCCCTGCCTTCATTGCCTGTATTGCATCACCTGATTCAGGCACAAGCACAACAATTGTGCTGTCTGCAGTCTTGGCAATATCAAGTTCTGACTGCCCAACGCCCACTGTTTCAATTAAAATAAAATCTTTGCCGCAGGCATCAAGCACGTCACATGCTTCTACGACGTTCATGCTCAGTCCGCCGAGCGAACCGCGTGTTGCCATTGAACGGATATAAACTCCGTCCAGCATTCCTACATCCGTCATGCGTATTCTGTCTCCTAGCAAGGCACCGCCTGTAAAAGGACTCGTTGGGTCAATTGCAATCACACCAACTTTATATCCTTTGGAAACTAAAAGTTTTACTAATGAATTTGTAAGCGTTGACTTGCCTGCTCCGGGAGGACCGGTGATTCCGATTTTATATGCGCGTCCTGTCTTAGGATAAATCTTGCGTAAAATTTCTTCCCGTCCTTCTGATTCATCTTCAACAACAGATATTGCCCTGGCAATTGCCCTTTTATCGCCGCTGTAAACTCTTTCTAAAAAATTATCGTCTATTTTCATTCTTCAGTTTAAAACAATTTAATTTTCTGTTTCTCCGCTTATCTCTCTTCTTTCTTTCAAGGCAAGCTCCCACTTCCAAGCAGTGGAAAGTGAATTTGCCAGATCTCTTTCCGTCTTCCATCCTAATACTTCACCTGCTTTTTTAGTATCTGCATAAATTGACGGTACATCACCTGCCCGTCTTGGTCCTATTTTGTAATTTACATTTACTCCTGTGCTCTTTTCAAATGTTGTAATAATTTCCAGTACTGAGTTCCCTATTCCTGTTCCCAGATTAAATATTTCTAAATTATCTTCACTCTTTTTATCAATCAGTCTTGCTACAGCTTTTACGTGAGCTTTTGCTAAATCAACTACGTGAATATAGTCACGGACATTTGTTCCGTCCGGTGTTTCATAATCATTTCCGAACACGGTAAGCTGCTCTCTTAATCCTATAGCAGTTTGAGTAATGAACGGAACAAGATTATTCGGCACTCCGATTGGAAGCTCACCGATGAGTGCAGTATCATGCGCTCCGATAGGATTAAAATATCTGAGAGAAATTACTCTTAGATTATCAGCTCGTGATAAATCTTCCAGCATTCTTTCTCCTACCTGCTTTGTAAATCCGTATGTTGAAAGCGCTCTTTTCATAGGTAAACTTTCAGTGACAGGAAGTTCTTCTGCATCAGCATAAACAGTGCATGAAGAAGAGAAAACAAAATTATTCAGCTTATTTTTTATAATGCAATCGAGAAGATTTACCATTCCGACAACGTTATTGTTGTAGTATTTCATAGGCAATCTTTCCGATTCACCTACCGCTTTGAAAGCTGCGAAGTGAATTATTGCATCAACGTCCTTTTCTTTTTCCAGACAGTAGTTCAGGTCTTCCTTATCACATAAATCAATATTGTAAAATACCGGAGCCTTGCCCGTTATCTGTTCTATTCCTCCAAGCGCAGATGCATCGGAGTTAGAGAAGTTATCTATGATTACAACATCGTATCCGGCATTCATTAACTCAACGACTGTATGCGAGCCTATATACCCTGCGCCGCCTGTTACTAAAATTTTCATTTAATTATCCCCTTTATAAAACTTTTTATAGAATCTTCTTACCTATATCTCTTCTGAAATATTTATTCTCAAAATCAATATATTCTATTGCTGAATATATATTATCAAAAGCAGAATTAAAAGATTTTTCAGAGAGAGAAACCACTGAAAGCACTCTTCCACCGCTGCTGTAAATTATTCCGCCTCTTTCAACGGTTCCTGCGTGAAAAACAAAAACATCGTTTGGGACTTCGTTCAATCCTTCTATCAACATCCCTGTTTTATATTCATCGGGATAGCCGAGCGAAGCAAGAACAACGCATCCTGCATAAGCATTTTTTAGAACGAGATTATAATCTTTTAAATTTCCTTCGGCAGATGAGATAAGTAATTGCAGAAAATCTGATTCTATTAATGTAAGCACTGCTTGCGTTTCAGGGTCGCCGAAGCGGCAGTTAAATTCAATTACATAAGGTTCTTTGTCCTCTGAAATCATCAGACCTGCATATAAACATCCTTTGTATTCTCTTCCCTCTTTTTTTAATGCGGCAAGAGTCGGCTCAATAATTTTCTCTTCAACTTTTTTTAATACTATTTCATCGCAGTATTTATGAGCAGGTGAAAACGCTCCCATTCCGCCAGTATTCTTTCCTTTGTCTTCATCGAATATCCTTTTGTAATCCTGCGCAGATGGAAGAATAGTATAATTTTCTCCGTCTGTGATTACAAACAAAGATACTTCATTACCTGTTAAGAACTGCTCGACTACAAAGCTTAAGCCTGACTCTCCGAATATTTTATTCTCCGTTAAATCTTTTACACATTTATTTACTTCTTCCGAATCATTACAAATTATAACACCTTTACCGGCAGCTAAGCCGTCTGCTTTTATTACAACAGGAAATTTTATTTTCTCTACAAAAGAATCTAATTTATTTAAATTTTCACCGGTAAAAACTTTGTATTGAGCAGTGGGAATACCGTACTTCTTCATTAAATCTTTTGAAAAAACTTTACTCGTTTCAATTTCCGCAGCAGATTTTTTAGGTCCGAAAATTTTTAATCCTTCCTTCTCAAATTCATCAACTATACCGAGCGATAACGGAATCTCAGGTCCTACAACGGTGAAATCGATTTGCTCTTTAACAACAAATTCCTTTAAGGATTTGATACCAGTTGAATGTATGTTTATTGGAGTTGCAAATTTATTTATCCCGGGATTCCCGGGGGCTGCGTACAGAATTGAATTGGTATTTACAAATGAAGGTGAGTTAAAAATCTTCCAAGCTAAGGCATTTTCGCGTGCGCCGTTACCGATAAGTAAGATTTTCATAGTAGAAAATTCGTAAAGTCAGTTAGTCAATATCTTTTAAAAGATTAAATTCTTTTGCAAGTTCGTAAGTAAGGTTTCTTCTGTCGTATTCAGTTAACATATCTTCATTTGCAGCCGGCAATGTGTGCGATTGCTTCGCATCGTAATATTCTTTTATAGCTGTAGCAATTTCAGCAGGATTCTCTTCGTTGATAAATTTTATCGCATTATACTTCTCAAGCATTTTTTTAGTAACGCCTTCAGGTATGCATGCAATAATATTCTTTTTGCTGCCAATGTATTCACCGACTTTTCCGGGCATTGCAGCATCTTCGTTCTTCAAGATATCCCGTAATATTAAGGTAAGGTTCTATTCCAAGATTTTTTGCAATCTGTAAGTTCTCTTTCGAGAAAGTACCAATGAAACAGAACTCAACTTTATCTTTCAGCTCCGGATATTTTTCAACAAAAGTTTTTATTGCTTCAAAATAAAATTTCGGATTTCTTGTATAAAAGCTTCCCGAATAAGATACTCTGAATTTATTTGTAACCGGCAATTCCGAGTGCGCTGCCTTTTCAAAATCTTCGCTGTCGAATCCATGAGTTATAATTTTAATATCGTTATACTCTATATTTCCGTAGCGTGAAATGATATATTCCTTCACTCTGCGGTTTGTTGTGATAACTTTATTCGCATTATGAAGCACGCCTTTTTCAAGACGCATATTTTTCAGCTTGTGGTAAGGAGTAGGATATGAATTAAGCACAGGACTATCAACCCATGCATCTCTGTAATCTATTACTAAAGGAATTTTATACTTACGCTTTACTTCCTGCCCGATTAAAAAATCAGTGTAAGGCGGAGCAGTTGCGAACACTAAATCAAAGCCGCCGTACTTAGACCAAATCTCGTCAATTTTTTTGAGAGCTTTTTTCTTCCATCCTATTTTTGAATCAGGGATAAAAAAGAACTGAGAAACTGTGCTTCTCAATTTCCTCATCTTTTCATTGGGAGCTTTAACAATTATTTTAGAAGGGTCAAAATCTTTTGCGCCTGTTCTCTCTATAATTATTCCGCTATCCAGCGCTTCCTGAAGAAGGGAGTTATCCACGGCAAAATACTTTTTAGGAGAATCTGTAAGCACAACAGGCTGCCAGTTAAAATCCTTTAGATACTTTGCAAATTTCAGCGTTCTCTGAACTCCTCCCATACCCATTGGCGGGAAGTAGTAAGCTATTATTAAAACTTTATTCAAAAATTATAGAGTGATTAGTTCTTTAGGGCTGATGTTTAAAATTTCGCAGCCGTTTTCTTTTACAATAACGTCGTCTTCTATTCTTACGCCGCCCAAGCCTTCGACATAAATTCCCGGCTCGATTGTTACTATATTATTAACTAAAAGTTTGTATTCAGTTCTGGGATTTATTGAAGGGCCTTCATGGATATCATAACCGAGTCCGTGCCCTAAGCCATGTCCGAAATTATCGCCATAGCCTTTTTCTTTTATATAGCCTCTTGCATACGAATCAAGCTTTTTTACTGTAATGCCTGCTTTCACTGCATCAATTGCTCTTAGCTGAGCTTCAAGCACTATATTATATATCTTTTTGCACTCGGCAGGAATTTTTCCGAAGGCAATAGTTCTTGTCATATCAGATTTCATTCCTTCAACCACACATCCAAAATCTAATGTAACAAGTTCGTTATTCGCTATTTTTTTATTTGTAGGTCTTGCATGAGGAAAAGCGCTTCGCTCGCCTGATGCAACTATCGGGTCAAATGAATCTCCCGAAGCGCCGTATTTTTTATGATAATAAGAAATTTCAGCGGAGATATCGTTCTCCGTCATTCCCGGCTTTATTATAGTAAGGATTTTTGAGAATACTCTGTCGGTAATTTCAACTGCCTTTTTAGTAAGCTCAATTTCTCTTTCGTTCTTCTGCGAAGTGTATTTCTCTATTAAACTATTAACGCCTATGAATTTTACAGCAGGGAATTCTTTTCTTAGAGTTTCTGCATCGTTAACGGTTAAAAAATTGGATTCAAAGCCGATTTTCTTCAATCCGTTCTTTTTTGCAAGGTCGCCGATATAGCCGTATGAATTTTGCTTGTATATAATTATCTCAAAGTTATCATAAACTTCCATTTTGGATTGAGTCTTATATCTGAAATCGGATATAAAATAGTCTTTATCTTTAGTTAGAAGCAATGCTCCTGCGCTTCCTGAAAAGCCTGATAAGTATCTGATATTTGAGAGATTTTTTACGAGGAGAGCGTCTATCCCAAGCGCTTTAAAATTACTCTTTACTGCTGCTATTCTATCCATAAAATTAAATAGGTAATAATAAAGATACCCATTTTGAAGGGCTTTTTCAATTTGAAAATTGGTGCTTTTTTAAGGGTTTAAGGAATTGCGGAATTTCAAAGACATATTTATTTCAAATCACTTTAAAATGAGACTTTTACAGATATTAATAGTGTTTCAGAAGTTCTATTTACATTGACATTTTTGAGGATTACAGGTAATTTCATCTTTTGTGTGTTTTTGAACCCATATAAAATTTAACCATTAATACCGGAGATATAACTTGAAGAAGAATCTTACGAGAATCGTTCTCACCGTTTTTCTTATTATTTTGTCGCTTTACTTCCTCTACCCTACTTACCAGGATTATAACCTGACGCAAGAGCTTAAAGGAAAGACCGGACAGGACAGCATTGACTTCGTCGATAAAAACGGAGAAAAGCTGAAAAGTGCCAGAGACAAAAGAATTAAGCTTGGTCTTGACCTTAAGGGCGGGATGTATGTAGTACTTGATGTAGACATTGTAAAATTGCTGGAAGACCTTGCCAAAAAGAAGGACGCAACTTTAACAGCTGTTCTCGCCGAGACTAAAGAAGCTACAAAAAACAACGACGACTTAATTTTTGAAACTTTCAAACAAAAGCTTCAGGCAAAGGGTCTTAGTTTAAAATCTTATTACGGAGAAATTCGTGATGAAGAAAAAGACGTCGATAAAAAATTGAAAGATGAGATCGACGGCGCTTTAGACAGAGCTGTTGAAATCGTAAGAAACAGAATTGACCAATACGGTGTTGCCGAACCGCAAATTCAGAAAATCGGCGGAAGCAGAATCATCGTTGAGCTTCCCGGCGTAAGCAATCAGGATGAAGTAAGAAAGCTTTTACAGGGTACTGCTATGCTTGAGTTCAAGCTCGTAAAAGATGCTCAAAGCACTGTAAAGGTGATGGAAGCAATCAATAACGTCATGATTGGAAATAAAGATACATCTAACGTTAAAGATTCTTTAAAGACTTCAACTCTTAACACTCTTGATTCTACTAAAAAGACTTCATTAACAACTGCAGATACTACAAAATCTAAAAATGAAACTGCAGGCAAGAATAAAAAAGATTCGACAAAGGTAGCCGATAAAAAAGATACTACTAAAACAAAAAAAGATACTTCAAAGACTAAAAAAGACAGCGCACTCACTAAGACGGATACAAACACAACTCCTGCAGATACAAACCAGCAATTATCCGAAGAAGAGATAAAAGCAAAATATCCTTTCTTCACATTGGTAAATCTGAATCAGCAGTCAGGTGTTGCAGACGGCTATGTAAGAGAAGCAGATAAAGATAAAGTTGACAGACTTTTTGCAAGAGAAGATGTTAAAGCAGTTATTCCTTCAGACATGGTATTTGCATGGGGAAATAAAACTTATGATTCACCTGACGGAAAAATTTACACATTATATGCTATTAAAAAAGATGCTGAGTTAACAGGTAAAGTTATTACCAATGCAAGAGCAAACATCGACCCGACTAACAACACTCCTGTAGTAAGCATGGAAATGAATACAGAAGGCTCAGCCGACTGGTCAAGAATTACAGGTTCAAACATAGGAAAAAGAATTGCAATCGTTCTTGATAATGCAGTGTTCTCTGCCCCTGTGGTAAGAGGAAAAATTTCAGGCGGTAACTCACAAATTGAAGGTATGGCAAATATTCAGGAAGCAAAGCTTCTTGAGATCGTGCTTAAAGCCGGTGCATTACCTGCTCCAGTAAAAATTATTGAAGAGCGCTCTATCGGGCCATCGCTCGGAGAAGACTCTATTAAAGCAGGTATATTCTCATCACTTGCTGCTTTGATACTTGTAGCATTATTTATGATAGTATATTATAGAATGGGCGGTACAGTAGCTGACTTAGCTCTTTTAATCAACGTTCTTTTCATTCTTGGAATTATGGCTTCGTTAAAGGCGACTTTAACAGTGCCGGGTATTGCAGGTTTGATCTTAACGCTCGGTATGGCCGTTGATACAAACGTTCTTATCTTTGAAAGAATAAGAGAAGAACTTGCAACAGGCAAGCCGTTAAAAACAGCTCTGGAAGTCGGATACAAAAAAGCATTCTCAGCTATCTTTGACTCCCACGTAACTAGTATTATTACGGGGTTGATTCTGTATCAATTCGGTACGGGTCCTATTCAAGGTTTCGCATTAACATTGTTATTCGGTTTAGTTGCAAACTTGTTCACAGCTATCGTGATAACACACTTTATATTTGATATAATGATTGAAAAAGGTAAAGAGCCGAGCTTCGGATAATATACTTTAATATAATTTTAAAATTTTTAACACAAGTAAATGAGATTATTTCAGCACACAAACATAGACTTCCTTGGAAAGCGAAGAAAATTTTATGTTCTATCCCTTGCAATTATTGTAATCGGTATGGGTATATTATTTACAAAGGGAATTCCACTCGGAATTGACTTTCAGGGCGGTACGGAAATTCAATTAAAGTTCGCTAATGACGTAAACATAGGTGACTTAAGAAGCACAATGGATGAATCAGGATTTCCGGGAATGGAAATCAAAACCATGGGTACGGATAAAGATATTCTTTTAAGAACTCCAATGCAGGAAGAAGGAACAACAGTTTCCGATAAAATTCAGACAGCTGTTAAAGCTAAATTTGCCGGCAACAGCTTCAGCGTTCAAAGAATAGATAAAGTCGGTCCGAAAATCGGTGCAGAGTTAAGAAAAAATGCATTCTATGCAGTAATACTTTCACTTCTCGGTATATTCATTTATCTCGCTTTCAGATTCCAGTTTATTTACGCTCTCGGAGCTATTATTGCTTTGGCCCATGACGTATTGATAACTCTTTCGGTTGTTGCGATCTGCGACTTCTTGATTCCTGGATTAAGACTTGAATTCAACCAGCAGATGTTGGCGGCTTTTCTTACTCTTGTCGGTTTCTCGGTTAATGATACAGTTATCATTTTTGACAGAATCAGAGAGAATGTTAAGCTACATAAGAATGAAGATATTGAGAAAGTTATGAATCAATCTGTAAATGCTACGTTAAGCAGAACGATTATTACAGGGGGTACTGTATTTCTAACAATCCTTGTTTTATTCGTATTCGGTGGTGAAGTAAATAGAGCATTTTCTTTTGTGTTTGGAGTTGGTATTATTACAGGAACATATTCATCGGTTTTCGTAGCGAGTGCAATTGTTGTTGACTATAAACACAGAGTAATGGATAAGCTTGCAGGTAAACCAAAACTGGCAAGATAATTTTAACTTTATATCTTTTTGGAAACATTCGAAAAAAAATATAATAACGGTTCCCTCAGCATTCTGATAAAGGATGATTCAATAGGTCTGACTAACCTTAACGATCTGAACACTATCGTTAATTCAGAACTGAACACAGACTGTAAGGAAATCGAAATTGATTTTGTAAACGTGAACTCAATAAACAGTTCAGGCTTGGGAATATTGATTGCATGCTACAAAAAAGTAAAATCGGTTAATAAAGATTTACGATTAGTTAATCTCAATGATAAGATTTTAAATGTATTTAAAATTACAAAACTCGATACAGTTTTCGGTTTGTAAAAAAATTTCAAATAAAACTAATTTGAATTTTAGTTCAAATTTCTATAACTATAAAAATCTTCAGCTGAAAAGTTGAAGATTTTTTTTTGTCCAACAGTTAATACTTCAAATAATATGAAAGACCAAATTACAGTTTTAGTCGGACTCCAATGGGGCGATGAAGGCAAAGGCCGGATGGTAGACTATTTTGCGCAGGATACAGATTACGTTGTCCGCTTTCAGGGCGGGAATAATGCCGGGCATACAGTGGTAAATGAGTTCGGCACATTCAAACTTCACCTAATTCCATCGGGTATATTCAATCCTAAAGTTATCAATGTTTTAGGCACAGGTACAGTGATAGAGATAGAAGCATTCTGCAATGAAGTTGAAGAGCTTGAAAAATCCGGTATCGACTGCTCTAACTTAAGAATATCTGAACGCGCAACGATAACATTTCCATTTCACAGACTCGAAGACGAACTTGAAGAAGCACGCCTAGGCGCAGGAGCATACGGCTCAACTAAAAAAGGAATTGCATACGCATACGGCGAACGCTATCAGAAAAAAAGCATTATGCTTGGTGAACTATTCTTCCCCGACGAATTAAAAAAACGGGTGGAAGAACTAGTCGAGTGGAAAAATCTGCTTATCAAAGGTCTGTATAAAAGTGATAAAGAAATTACAGTCGATGAAACTATGGCCTGGCTGAATAAATATGGCGAAAAAGTAAAGAAGTACATTTGCAATGTGACTGAGCTCTTAGGTAATGCTGCCAAAGACGGAAAAAAAATCATGTTCGAAGCACAGCTTGGTTCACTAAGAGATATTAACTACGGTATCTATCCTTTCACAACTTCCTCATGCACGCTTGCTGCATTCGCTCCTATAGGGGGAGGTCTGCTGACAAAGAAGATTGATAAAGTCATTGGTGTAATGAAGTCCTTTTCTACCTGTGTAGGGGCAGGACCCTTTGTAACAAGAATGAACGATGAAGATGCGCATAACCTTCGCGAGATTGCCTTCGAGTATGGCGCAGCAACAGGCAGACCAAGAACAATCGGGCACTTCGATGCAGTTGCCAGCAAGTACGGTGCAGATGTACAAGGCGCAGATGAAATTGCAATAACAAAACTCGACAGCTTATCAGGCTCTAAGTCTTTAAAAATATGTACAGCGTATAATATTGACGGTAAGAGTACAAAGACGTTTCCGTTAAATCCCCTGCTTGATAAAGCCGTGCCCGAATACATTGAGCTTGAAGGCTGGGATGAAGATATAACAAAATGCAGAAAGTTCAGCGACTTGCCTGTAAATGCACAAAGGTATATTAATACAATAGAAGAGCTTATCGGCTACTCTATTAAATACATTTCAGTGGGACCTGAAAGAGAGAGCCTGATAATAAAGTAATAAATAAATTTTTATCTGTATAAAATTGAAACCTGATAAGTGAAGATTGTCAGGTTTTTTATTTTAAGAATTACGAGTACTTTTTTAAAAGCCTTTTAGCTTTAACTTTTTTAATTTTTCCGTTTTGCATTATTACCACGGATTCATCAATCTTACTTAAACTTTCATAAAGCTTTTTATTGCTTTCTTTCATACCACGCATAATTTTTTTCCCTAATGCAATATTTTCTTTGCTTATTTCCATATCCTTTGAAATTGCTCCCATTTGTTTTTATTAATGATTTTTACTGCCTGTTCCTTCTCGCCTTGTGCAATGTTTTCAGAAACATCAAACGTATTATCAATCACTATCCAATAATCTGAAATTTTACTGTAAATTTCAAAGAAGTTATTAATGCCTCTGTAGTATCTCCTTATAATTACTTCTTCAGGAATATTGTGTCCGCCTAATTTTACCCGTTCTGAAACTCTTTGAATAGCTATATCATAATTTTGAAGCCAAAAAAGAATAAGGTTAATTTTATAATCATGCTCTTTTGCTTTATGAATTATTTCAGCTAAGCTTTTTGATGCTAAAGTAGATTCAACAGCAAAATCTTTTCTTTCACCGATTAATTCATTTATTCTGTTCAAAAATATTTTACCTGCTTCAAATGCAACTGAAGCTGGATTCAATGGATTTAAACCGTAGGCAATTGTATCAGCGTTAACAAATTCTTTACAATCTAAAATAACAGGAAGAATATTTAGTGATGCCGTTGTCTTCCCTGCCCCATTGCATCCGCCTATTACAAAAAGATTCGGCATTAGTGTATATCTATTTTCTCTTCCTTAATTTCAATAGGCTCGATAACCTGAATTTTCTTTTCTTCAACTATAACCGGTGGCGGAACGGGAACCGTTTTCTTCTTCTTATCTAACAATGCATCAAATGAAATTAACCCTGCACCTGAAAACATTGTACAAATTGTACAAGCAAGAAATACCCAGTTATATGTAAAAGGAATCTCTGCATCATTCTTCAAAGTAACTAAAAAACTGACGAGTAGCATCGAAAGTACAAATGAAGTTATCGGTGTGAAAAATCCTATTATGTAAAGAGCGCCGAAAAGTATTTCTACAAACGGAAGCATAAAACCGAAAACAAAGGCAACGTTTTCAGGCAGGACTCCCATAGACTGAACGCTTTTTATGAACTGCTCAATATGAAGAATTTTTGAAGCGCCGGCAAATAAAAAAACACCGCCGAGCGTTAAACGTATTAATAACAGACCGAAAGAGGCATCGCCCCTTGCTTTAAAAAAGAATCTCATAATTTTATTATATAGTAAAACTTATAGAAAAGTTTCAATTCATTCAATTGAATTTCGATGTTATAGATTGTAACATTATTGTCACATTTTAATTCCTTTTACATTTCGTACCATATGGGCTTTAAATTTTTAAATTGACGAATTTTATTTCCACCGGTATTGTAAAAACAATATCGACTTTTTAAATTTTCCGTCAGTGACGGATTTTTGACGGGTTTCTGCAAAATAACTTTTGAATTGTAAATTACAGTCTGAGTGAAAACAATATACTTTTCAACTTTTTAAAACTTGAACGGACTTTTCCCAATGTAAAAATACATATAAGAAAGTTTTTTACAAAACGGTTTCTCCCTATTAGTAGGGAGAAAAATTATTTTTTGGAATGATTTATGATATGTCCGGAAAATCAAAATTACTTATCCTAATCATTCAATCCTTTACCGTCAATAATATGCTTTATATATTTTTTAACTCTCGCCTCACGTGTTTTTGATTGCTTTGGCGCTGAGAAATACAGAAGATACCCTCTCTGCCTTCCGGGTGTTAATGCTTCAAAGGCAGTTTTCAGTTCCGAGTTTTCTTTCAGTTCATTCTTAAATTCTTCAGGCATTTTATATTCAGATGTCTTTTTCAGCTCGACTTTCAATCCTGCCTTCTCAATTGCTATCGCTTCTTTGATATAAGCTTTGATAGTTGTCTTCAGCTTAATTATTTGGTTAAGCGCTGTAAATCTTATCTGCCTGGCTGACTGCACGTTTTCTGTCTGCTGAATTAATATATCTTTCGGATCTTTCATCAAAGCTCCTTTATGAAAAAGAAGCGCGCAGTACTCCTTAAAATCATGTATAAGAACTACATTATTTTTATTTAACGTATAACATGGATGTCCCCATTTCAATTCTTCCGTAAGTCCGCAGTCAAGAACAATTGTCCGCAGCTGTTTTACTTCTTCCTGCCACTTCCCCGCTTTATTAAAGTACCTGTCAACTTTAGGATTTGTCTTTTCCATCCTTAATTTTGATTGATTTCATTGACTCGCTTAACTTTGTTTTAGCTGAAGTATCTATCATCTTCTTCAGAACTTTTATATCAATATCTTCAAGCTTGTTTATGTAAAGACAGCCCGAACCTGTCTTATGCTTACCCAGTTTTTTAAGCGAATCTTCATGCTGGCCAAAACCCATGAAGTACAAAGTAAGATTTGCTTTACGCGGAGAGAAGCCAAGTCGGAACCAGTCAACTTCCCTGCCCGTAGCAGGACTTTTATACCGTTCATTTATAAAACCAATAATTGAACTTCCCCACATCTTCGGTTCCTCCTTAGTTGCTTTCTTCATCATTTCTAAAATCACAAAACTGTCTTTGCGCTTTTGCTCGCTCTCAACATTGTTAAGAAAATCTTCAACGCTTGCCTCGCTTTCCGCAGTTTTTATTTTTACAAGTTTAGATTTTTTTTCTGCCATATAAAATTATTGTTTGATTATTTTTATTTATCAGGGAATACTAGATTAAATCTTTTTTCCATTTCAGAAGCAATAACACTGCCTGCTTCATCATTCTGTTCTCTCAGTTTTTCTATTATATTTTTATAACTTTCTTTATCTCTATCCTGACTTAATTTGAAAACAGTATCCAGCTCTTTTATTTCAATTTCAAAAGCAACAATTGCTTTCATCAATTTTGCTGTGAATTCTGAAGGAAGATTATCATAAATAGTAGTGGACTCTTTATTGTAATTTTCAAAATGCAGCGATACCATTTTCAGCGCATCTATTAATGCTTCATCATCAAGAAATTTTATTATACCCTTTGCGTGCACACTCATAAAATTCCACGTAGACGGAGTGTACGGATTTATATACCATGTACCGCTGACATAGGTATGATGCCCGGTGAAAACAACAAGAACATTCTCATTGTTAAGAAAGGCTTTATGATGGTCAGTATTTTTCATTATATGACCTCTTAATATTTTCCTGCCTTCTTTTTCTTCTATGAAAACCGGTATCTGAGTTGCGACTGGTTTGTTTTCTGAATCGACTCCGGTTAAAAATGCAAACGGATACTTAGCTATAAATTGTTTTATATCCTGTTCATCTTTTGCTTTGTGGTATGGAAGATTGTACATGTGTATAATTATGATTTATGAATTAAAATTTCCTGATGGTGAATCAAACTCTCAACATACCTCTAAACCCTCTTGCAGCATAATATGATTCTGCGCCATTGTGATATACGAACACAGTATCATAACGGTAATCACAGAAAATTGCTCCGCCGAGTTTTCTTATTTCATCGGGTGTTTTCACCCAGCTAGATGTTTTCATATCGAACCTACCAAGCTTCTGAAGCTCACGATATTGCTCTTCATTCAAAATTTCTATTCCCATTTCCGCTACCATATCCATAGCGCTGTTCTTCGGCTTATGTTCTTTTCTGGAATTCAAAGCTGCACTGTCATAACATAAACTTCTGCGCCCTTTAGGACTTTCTTCCGAGCAATCATAAAAAATATATTCACCGGATTTTTTATCGTAAGCTATAACATCAGGCTCTCCTCCTGTTAACTCCATTTCATTGAGCGACCAAAGTTTATCCGGATTAGGTTCCAGCTTTGCCAGAACTTTGTTCCATTCAATTCCTTTATGACGGTTCATGTTTTTCTCGAAACGCGTTTTGAGTGTATTTATAAGTTCTTCCTGCTGCTTAACTGATAGTTTTTTATTAGTGCTGCCCATGCATTTTACAAAAATTTACTTTGCTGCTTAAAATTAGGTTTTAACTTCGGAAAATTAATTTTTCCAATATAAATTTCAAATACTATTATTTATAATTTGTGTTAAATAATTACAAAATGGCAAAATATAGACTTGAATAAAAAATTCAAATAAAATATATTTATTAATTATGCGGGAATAGCTCAGTTGGTAGAGCACAACCTTGCCAAGGTTGGGGTCGCGGGTTCGAGTCCCGTTTCCCGCTCAGCAGGAATACAAGAAAGCTGTTCATCTGAACGGCTTTTTCGTTTATATAAATTTTCGGTGTGGTACCCAAGTGGCTCAAGGGAAGAGTCTGCAAAACTCTCATTCGTCAGTTCGAATCTGACCCACACCTCAAACACTCAAGGTTATTCTGAAATTCAGAGTAACCTTTTTTTATTTTACTTGCCACTAAAACACCAAGACACAAAATTGCACTAAAAAAGACTATTGTAACAAAATTTGAATTTGTAAATTTTTGTGAAACTTAGTGCTTTTGAGTTTTCGTGGCGAAAAAACCATCTTATGAATTTATGTTAAAGAATAAACTCTCTTTCCGCCACAAAGAATTAAAAGAATTTCCCAAAGAAGTATTTTCGTCCGAAAATTTACATTTACTTTATTTCGACGGCAACGGACTGACTTCCATACCGGAAAATATTGGTAACTTAACATCGCTGCAGATTCTGGATATCACAAATAATCCTGTATCAATAATTCCTGATTCTATCGGTAATCTTGTGAATTTAAAGTTTTTATACCTCAGCCATCTGAATCTCACTTCTATTCCTGATACCATTGGCAATCTGAAAAACTTATTATATCTGAATACTTCATTCAGCAAGATAAATTCTTTTACAAAAAAAATCGGTGAGCTTGATAATTTATTAGAACTGCGTATATACAATAATTATCTGGAAACATTGCCTGATGAAATATGTAAGCTGAAAAATCTACGCGAGCTTCATGCGAATAAAAATAAACTGAAGGAGCTACCGAATGATATCGGAGAAATGTCAAGCCTTAGAAAATTAATTCTTGAAGATAATAATATTCAGTTCCTGCCTAAATCAATCGGCAAATTAAAGAAACTTAACGAGCTTAATTTAAGAAATAATCATCTGATTTCAATTCCGAAAAGTCTGTCTCAGTTAATAGGTCTTCGTTATCTCGATTTAAGAAATAATAAACTAACTTACCTTCCGGAAAGCATCAAGACTTTAAGACTGGAAAAGCTCGATTTGCGCTGGAATGCAGAGCTTGAATTACCTGAATGGATTAATGAACTGAAAGAAAAAGGATGTGTGGTATATTATTGAGTAACTTTTCTCCTCGTTCCGAAGCTCCAGCGTCGGAACGGAAATATATAATATAATCCTTTAAACCACCCCCTACCCCCTCCTTGATAAGGAGGGGAATATAGCAACTCTATGATACATAAGGAATATTAAAAAGAAAAGGTTACTCTGAAACTCAGAATAACCTTTTTTCGTTTTTGTTTTAGGTTCAGGAGATTATCCTGAAAGACAAATTTCAACAGCAAATATCTTATCCCATTTTATCCATCAAATCTACAACTCTGCATGAGTAACCCCATTCGTTATCGTACCAACCGACAACTTTAACAAGATTTCCGTTTGCCATTGTTGAAAGTGAATCAAATATACAGCTGTACGGATTTCCAATTATATCTGCTGAAACAATCGGGTCAACTTCATAATATAAAATTCCTTTTAAATTTGTTTCAGAAGCCTTTTTCATTGCTGCATTAATTTCATCTTTTGTAGTTTCTTTTTTAAGAACTGCTACAAAGTCAGTTATTGAGCCGTCAGGTGTAGGAACTCTTAATGCGAAACCGTCAAGCTTTCCTTTTAAGTGCGGTAATACTTGTCCTACAGCTTTAGCAGCGCCTGTTGAAGTAGGAATAATGCTTATTGCGCCGGCTCTTGCTCTGCGTAAATCTTTATGAGGCTGGTCAAGTAAGCCCTGGTCATTTGTATATGAGTGAACTGTTGTCATATATCCTTTTTCAACACCGAATGCGTCGTCAAGAACTTTTACCATCGGAGCTAAGCAGTTTGTTGTGCATGATGCATTGGAAACAATTTTCATTTCCTGTGTAAGCTTTTCATCGTTAACACCAAGCACTATTATTCCATCAAGTTCATCTTTCGGAGGAGCAGTAAGAATAACTTTCTTTGCACCTGCAGTGATGTGCATGCCGAGCTTTTCTTTGCTTGTGAACACACCTGTTGATTCAATCACTACATCAACGCCAAGTTCTTTCCATGGCAATTTTGTAGGATCTTTTTCTGCAAGTCCTCTTATTTCTTTGCCGTTAACAATAATTGAAGTATCAGTATGACTTATCTCAGCAGGAAATCTACCCTGAGTTGAATCATATTTTAATAGATGTGCTAAAGTTTTGTTATCCGTTAAATCGTTAATTGCAACTACATCATAACCGCCTTTTTCAAACATTCTTTTGAAGACAAGACGTCCTATTCTTCCAAATCCATTAATACCAATCTTTAAGGCCATTATTTTTTTTCCTCCGGAAATAAATTTTTTAGATTATTGAAATGTTTATAAAAATAGTATGAATTGCTTAAAAAATCAATGAAAAACGGGGTATTTTTATCGAAAATAAGCGGTTTTTGAAAATCTTCAATTGATTTTAAGTGCGTAAATGCCTATTTTTGAAATCCAACCTATTTTATAATTGGCAGAAATTTATATTTACAAAGTTTAAATAAATTAAATAAATACAATATATTAATGGCAAATACTTCTGACTTAAAAAACGGCATTGTGATTAACTTCAATAACGAATTATGCAGCGTTTTATCGGTAGAACACAGAACTCCCGGCAATTTAAGAGCATTTTATCAGGTAAAATTAAGAAATTTAAAGAACGGTAAAACTTTCGAAAACCGTTTCCGTTCAGGCGAAGAAATTCAGATTGAACGTCTTGATCAGAAAAGTTTTCAATTCTTATATAAACAAGGCGATGAATTGATTTTTATGGATAACGAAACTTATGACCAGGTTCACATCCCTACTGCCATAATGGGTAAGCAAGCCGACTTTATGAAAGAAGGCGAAGCCGTGCAGATTATGTTCCATGGTATGAAGCCAATCTCTGCTGAGCTTGCCCCGCACGTTATATTAAAAGTTATCTCAGCGCCTCCGGGAATAAAAGGTGATACTGCAACCGGCGCAACAAAGCAGGTAGAAGTTGAAACCGGCGCAACAGTTAACGCTCCGTTATTTATTAATGAAGGCGATTACCTGAAGATTGATTCACGTACCGGAGACTATATAGAAAGAGCAAAAGTTTAATTTTAAAAATAAATCTCCGTCCCAATTCGCCGCGGCGAACTGTTTGGGACGTAACAGACTTTTACTAGTTTAAGACAACAACATTCCCAAACAGGGGTTTGGGAATGAGAGAAAAACAAACCTCTAATTTAATTTTATTAATGAATTCCGGATTAACCGGAATTACAAACGACAACCAAAATGGAAATTGATTTAAACTACTTAAAGAAATTAATAAAGCTGCTCGATTCAAGCAATCTTGCAGAACTTGAAATTGAAGAACAGGGAAGCAAAATAAGATTATCCAAGCCGAGACCAAAAGTTACAGGAATGATGTCAGCTGCTCCTATGCAAATGATGCAGGCACCTTCAGGTGATACACAAGTAACAGTTGAAAAGAAAGCCGATGCAAAACCAGCTGAAGCGCCGAAATCAGAAAATTCATATGAAGTCCGTTCACCAATGGTAGGTACATTCTACAGAGCGCCGTCACCTGATGCAGATGCATATGTACAAGTAGGAAGCAATGTAGGTGAAGGCAGTGTATTATGTATCATCGAAGCTATGAAATTAATGAATGAAATTGAATCTGATGTATCAGGAAAAATTGTGAAAATACTTGTTGAAAATGGCCAGCCGGTTGAATACAATCAGCCGTTATTCTTAATTGAAAAAAATTAAGCCAAAAAGAATTAGATTAAGAGAATCAGATTAAGAGTTAAGTTTTAATTCTTTCAACCAAACAGAAAAGTTTATAATGATAAAAAAAATACTCATTGCCAATCGCGGCGAGATAGCATTACGCATAATTAGGACTGCGAAAGAGATGGGAATTAAAACCGTTGCAGTTTACTCAGATGCAGATAAGGATTCATTACACGTAAAGTTTGCCGATGAAGCGGTTTGTATCGGCGGCGCAATGGGCAAGGACAGCTATTTAAATATTCCGAGAATAATTTCTGCAGCATCTATAACAAATGCAGATGCTATTCATCCGGGATATGGCTTCTTAGCTGAAAACGCTGACTTTGCAGAGATATGTATAGATTCAAAATTAAATTTTATAGGACCTCTTCCTGATATGATCAACGCAATGGGTAATAAATCCTTTGCAAAAGATACTATGATAGCAGCAGGAGTTCCTGTTGTACCGGGAAGTACAGGTGTAGTTAATACTGTTGAAGAAGCGCTTGAAGTCGCTCAGAAAACCGGTGTGCCTCTTATGATTAAAGCATCGGCAGGCGGAGGCGGAAAAGGTATGCGTATAGTTCGCGACCTTGCCGACGTTGAAAAAAATTATATGCAGGCAAGGCTTGAAGCTGAAAACGCTTTCGGTAATGACGATGTTTATATAGAGAAGTTTGTTGAAAATCCAAGGCACGTTGAGATACAGGTTTTAGGTGATAAACACGGAAACGTAATTCATCTGGGTGAAAGAGACTGCTCCGTACAAAGAAGACATCAGAAGCTAATTGAAGAGTCCCCTTCTCCTTTTATAAATGCAGAGATACGTCAGAAGATGGGCGAAGCTGCAATTAAAGCAGCTAAAGCCGTGAATTATATCGGCGCTGGTACAATTGAATTCCTTGTAGATAAAAACAAAGATTTTTATTTCATGGAAATGAACACAAGAATTCAGGTTGAACACTGCGTTACTGAAGAAATTACTGGGATAGATCTAATAAGAGAACAAATAAGAGTTGCAAACGGTGAAGAGCTTAACTTAGGTGAAATAAAATTTGAAGGCCATGCAATGGAATGCAGAATTAACGCAGAAGATTATGAGCATAACTTCAGACCATCTCCGGGATTAATTACAGCATTAAATCAACCCGGCGGCTTTGGAGTCCGCGTTGATACTCACTGCTATAACGGGTACAGAATTCCTCCTTATTATGATTCCATGATAGGAAAATTAATTGTAAAAGGAAGAAACAGAGAAGAAGCAATTAAAAAAATGTCACGCGCGCTTGAAGAATTCATTGTAGAAGGAATTAAAACAACTATTCCTTTCCACATGATAATCATGAAGAACGAAGACTTCATAAATAATAATTACGATACAAGCTTTATTGAAAAACTTGGAATATAAATTTTACGTATATAACAGAAATTTGCAAGAAACTTGAAAAACATGTTTAAAATATTTGGAGTAGTTTTTTTATTATGCTTAACTCAGCTTTCATTCGGAAAACCAAATCTTCCGACGAAAGTTGACACTACAAAAAAACAGACTACGCAGAATACAACTGCAGGTCAGAAGCAACAACAGCAAACAGATACAACGAAAGTAAACACTCTTTCGATTGATACAAATAAAACTATTCAGCAGCAGGTTGTACCTCCCGTTGTAATAGATACGGTAAAAAAAGTTGATTCTATTCTCACTGCTCCGGTATCTGAAAACACGCTTACTAATACAAAGCTTTTTATTTACATATTACTTTCAGCAGGCGGACTTGGATTTTTCTTTTTCATATTTGTGCTGACACTTTTCAAATCGTTTCACAAAAAACGTTCTACCAGGCAGTCACTTCTGCTAAGCTGGAATTTGTTTTTTGTCGTTTCTATCATTTGGATTTTTATAATCTGGGGACTTGTAGCAGGGTTCTGGACATCATCTGCCTTCATGGTTGTGATGATTTTTCTGTTTATAATAAGTCTCATTATGACTATAATAGCTATTAAATCAAAATAAATACCCTTCTAATGACTAAATATTATGCATTAATACTCGGCGCATCAAGCGGATTCGGAAAAGCAATTTCATTAGCACTTGCTAAGGACGGCGTCAATATAATCGGCGTTCACTTAGACAGAGCTTCCACTATGGATGATGTGAAGAAGCAAATTGAGGATATAAAGGGCATGGGTGTTGAAGCAGATTTTTACAATTTAAATGCTGCAGATGATGTGAAGAGAACTGAAACTCTTGATAAGATTAAAGAAAAATTTGATGGTTCAGATTCAACTATAAGAGTGATGGTTCACTCGCTTGCATTCGGCTCGCTCAAAAAATTTATTGATGACGACCCGAACAATGAAGTGAACAGAAAGCAACTTGAAATGACTTTAGATGTAATGGCAAATAGTTTTGTTTACTGGACACAGGGAATGATGAAACGCGATCTTATGACTCGCGGCGGTAAAATCTACAGCATGACATCATCAGGCGGCACAAGACAAATTGCTTACTATGGAGTAGTCTCCGCAGCAAAGGCATGTCTTGAATCATATACGCGCCAGCTTGCAATGGAATTAGGCGGGAAAGGAATTGCAGTGAATGCAATCTGTGCAGGTGTTACATCTACTCCTGCATTAAATAAAATTCCGGGTGCTGATGCAATTATTGCAAATGCACTACAAAGAAATCCTTCAAAGAGATTAACTACGCCGGAAGATATTGCAACGTTTATTGTTGATAATTATAAATCGGATTCAGCCTGGCTTACAGGTAATACAATTCAATTAGCAGGCGGCGAGAGTATAGTAGAGCTTTAATTAGATTCTTTACAGGCATCACAAACGGAACATTTAGTCAGGATAAAACGTTAATACTTAAAATTAACAGGCCTCATTTAAATTTATGAAAATTTATGGCAGCTAACGAAAATAAAGACCCGTTTTCATTTGCAGATTTATCAGGTAAAAAGACAGTAACAAACAATCAGGAAGATAAGTCCCTTGAGCTAAAAACTCAGGAGCTTATGCCCACCATATTAATCGGCTTAGGCGGAACAGGTAAAGAAGTATTATTAAGATTACGCAGACAGTTTGTTGAGAAGTACGGCTCGCTGAATGACTTCCCTATTATCTCATATCTATACATCGATACGGATAACGCTCCTTCAGAGGAAAGCGGACTTGCACGTGAAAGAGATTTTTTAATCAATGAAATTGATTTCCTCCCGTCGGAAAAAGTTTTCCAGTCGGTAAATCCATCAGATTACATTTACAGAATTCAGGACGTTCCACATATAAAAGAATGGCTAAGTACTACAGGTGAAATAGCAAAGCTTGGGACAATGAATACAGGCGCAGGTCAGATTCGCCCCGCAGCGCGTCTTGCATTTTTTCATAACTACGATGAAATAGTTTCGAAGCTCTCCGCAGCTAAGTCAAGAATTACTGACTCACGTTCAATCAATATAGTAAAAGATAAACATAAGATACGAAACGTTAACACGGATAAGATAAACATATATGTTATCTCATCAGTAAGCGGCGGTACGGGTTCAGGAATGTTTCTTGATATGGGATTTTTAATCAGAAATATTTTTAAGAATCAGGCAGTCTCTTCATGCTACTTAATGCTTCCGCACATATTTAAATCATACGGTAAGGAAAGAGTTTTTGCAAACGGTTATGCAGCTTTAAAAGAGCTTGAGTATTACAATCTGAAAAATACTTTTAATGTATCGTGGAAGAAAAATGAACAGCATACTTTTCAGCCCGGAGTTTACGACGATGTTTATTTAATAGACGGTGAGAATGCAAAGAATTTATCGCTCTCCGATATCAGCAATAAAGATATTTATAAAATGCTGGCAGATACGATATTCCAGGATTTTTCAAATTCGGATTTTGCGAATTATAAGAGAGGCGTAAGAGTAAATTTAGTTCAGTACAAGCAGAGATTTTATCCTGAAGACAATTCAGTTGCAGATAATACATTTTCAAGAAAATATTCTACATTAGGCCAGGCAACAATTTCTTATCCTGCGGATAGAATTATTGCCGCATGTGCATATAAGCTCTGCGAAGACATTGTGAATTATTATCTGACATATGCAGAAGGCTCTCAGAGTGAGATTGATAATTATTTAATGCAGGAATTTTTACCGGAGCTGGGACTGCTTGAAACAACGAACAAATATCAGTTATTAGATTCACTTTATAAGAGCGGTGATAAGACTTCGATACAAAATGAAATAAAAAGATTTTTAAATAATTTACAAAACGATTTAATTAGCGGTAAACGAGGAGACAGCTGGACAGGATTTATATTAGCGGAAAAGCAGAAGTTCGATACAAACTTCAAAGATGATTATGATGTAACACGCCAGGGAATATATTACTCACAGATATTTACAAACAGAAACAGAATAATAAGGGATGTAATAGGCGATAGAGAGAATAATTACATTGGAACACTAGAGAAAAAGATAAATAGTCTTGTGAATGATTCAACCAGAGGAGTGTTTTACTCGGTAAATCTTCTTCACAGGCTGCAGTTTATTTTAACAAACGGCAACTTTGATTACATACCGAAGTACGATAAAGAGATAAAAGACTTACAGACAATTATCTCACGATACGACGGAGAGATAAAGAGGAAGTTCCAGGAGTTAAGGGAGGATGAATCACGCTCGAAATTAAATCCGCTGAGAAAATCAGCTATGACGGGCAACCTTGAAAAGCTGATTAAGTTATTAGAAGAGTATTACAACACATTAATAAAATTACGCGCAAGAGTTTATGCCCGCGAAATTGCAAGTAAGATACTTGAACTGATTGAAAAGACTGAGAAGACAGATAAAGGAAAAGTAATTGCTTACGGACTTATTGCCGACCTGAAGAAACTTACAGGTAACTTAGGACTTTTAAAAGATAACTTTACACGCAAATACGAGTTCTATAAACAGAAGCAGGAAACAAGTTTTAACCTGATGGTTTACGAACCGGACGATGTGAAGAACGAGTATTATATCCGTTACATCGGTACAGGCTCAAATGCAACTGATAAGCTGAAAGAATTATCATATCAATTGCTTAAAGAAATGGGTGCATCTGATATAACTGACATCGTAAACATATTAAGAGAAAGTGATGCATCTGCTATAGAGCATAAGATGGTTGAGTTTTGCAAGAAGCAGTTTGAAAAGATAAGAGAAGATTACAACATAACTGAAATGTTATTCGAGAAGGATGCGACGAGAAGCGAATCAAAGATAAAAGGAATGTTCTTACAAGCGTTCCCGTGGCTGAGAACCAGAGAAATTCCGGGAAGCTTTAAGCTCGATGAATCGGCAAAGAAGTTTTATGTCGGAATAAAAACGAATACGGATTCGTTCAAAAAATTTCAGAGCTTAATTACGGCTATCATCGGCTCAAATGTTGAGTTCAAAGATTCAGGCGATAATTCATCCATTACATTTTATAGTGAGTGGGCAGGACTTCCGTTGTTCTACTCATACACAATTGCTGAAGAACTTAAGGGATATTACAAACATCTAAGTAATAATCATAACGTAGATATGCACATTTCCAAAAATGCATTTATCTACAATGATATTATTCCGCTCAATGAAGAAGAGAAGAAGAGACTTAATGAAGCGTACAGAGCATATTTAATGGGAATGATTTTCGGAGTGTTTGATGTTATTCCTGAAAATGAAAACTCTAAAGCGATTTATAAATATACTAAACAGGAAGGCATTACAGTAAAAAGAATTGAGCAGTTGGGGATTGAATCTCGCCTTGTGAACAGGTTGTTCGAAGAACAGGGGAAAGATTCGCTCAGATATAAAATTCTTAAGGACGCTGAGAAAGTAAAAGAAGAATTGATGAAGGCCGGAAAGCTTCCTGAAATGCTTTTGATATACGAATATTATTACGATGAAGTTTATAAGCCGATGGAAATAGAATCTGCCGGTGAAGAAAAACGAAAACTGGAATCTTATCAATACAGAATTGCAAGAGAACTTGCTAAGGAAATAGAGGACTCAATACAGGAATCAGAACGCCCTTCATTTATAGATGCTGTGCATAAACAGAAAAGAGAATTTGCAAGCTTCACAGAATTAATCGGCGATGGAAAGAAGAGAAAATTAAAGACAAATCTTTTAATAAAAGACTTTGATAAAACAGAAAACAAAACTGAAGTAAAAACAAACGGAACACAAACTGATTCCTCTGAAAAGCTTTCACTTGATGAATTAAAGAAATATAAATCAGCTCTTGAAGAAGGATTGATTTCCGAAGAAGAGTATAATAAAGTAAAAAATCAATTTCTAAAAATATAATATGCCAACATACGAATACAGATGCGGGAACTGCGGGAATGAAATTGAAGTAATGCAGTCAATGAAAGATGCGCCGTTAACGAAGTGTCCTAAGTGCGGGAAAGATACTTTGAAAAAAATGGTAAGCGGGGGTGCAGGATTAATATTTAAAGGAAGCGGATTTTATCTTACGGATTACAAGAAATCAAGTACATCAGAAGCATCGACATCGAAAAAATCAGAGTCAAAAACTGAGACTAAAACAGAATCAAAACCCGCTGCATCAAAAGACACAGCATCGAAGTAATTATTTTAATGCGGCTGCAGTGGCTGCATATCTGCTTACATCAAAACTTTCACCTAAGTATAATTTTCTAACGAGTTCGTCATTGGCGAGCTCGTTAGCAGTTCCCTGCCTGAATATTTTACCTTCAATCAAAATATATGCTCTGTCAACAATAGAAAGTGTTTCGTGAACGTTATGGTCAGTTATTAAAACTCCGATACCCTTTGCTTTCAGCTTTGAAATTATTTTCATAATTTCTTCAGATGCAATCGGGTCAATCCCTGCGAAAGGTTCATCAAGCAAAATGAACTTCGGATCAGTTGCAAGCGCGCGGGCAATTTCAGTTCTGCGTCTCTCCCCTCCGGATAGCTGGTATCCGTATGAATTTTCGATGTGAGTTATATTAAAATCTTTCAGCAGCTGATCGCATTTTGCTTCCCTGTCGAACTTATCCATTTTCATAAATTCCAGCACAGCCATAATATTATTTCTCACAGAAAGCTTCCGGAATATAGAAGGTTCCTGAGGAAGATAACCTATGCCAAGTCTTGCACGCTTATACATGGGGAATTTTGTAATCGTTTCTTTTTCAAGTTCGACTTCACCTGCATCCGGTTTTACCATTCCGCAAATCATATAGAATGAAGTTGTTTTACCGGCTCCGTTAGGACCGAGCAATCCTACAATTTCACCCTGCTTTATATTCAAAGAAACGTTGTTTACAACAACTCTTTTTTTATATTCCTTCGTTAAATTTTTTCCTGCTAATTCTATTACTGCCATGTTATTATATTATCTGAAGATAGATGTTATTACTTTAAAAAAATCTGTAATGTTTATTCCGTAAATTCCTGATTTTGCTCTTAACACAGATATACCGTCGACGCAAACCATAACCAAAGCATGAATAATCCAAGCATAGATGAACGAACGCGCGCGAATTGCCTGCACTCCAAGTATAAGTCCTGCTAATATAGAACCGAATAATTCCAGTTCAGGTTTCCCTTTGTGCAGAATAAAGAACGGAATCATCTGAATAAAAATAGAGTACCATCCGAACTTCGGGAATAAGCCGAAGAGCATATAGCCACGCCAGAAAAATTCCCAGCCAAGCATATAAAATGCCACACACAATTCATAAAAAAGAAATATGCCAAGATTATCCTTTACTTTTGAACCGCCCTGAGGATATGTGTTCGCGAATGATTCAGAGCCGGAAACAATCCAGACTGCAGCAATCATGAATACGAAAAATATTGCAGTTGTTGTTAAGCCGTATTTCCAATCCCCGAGCTGTAATCCGTAGTCAGATAATTTTTGTTTGAAGACAAGTTTAATGGAAAGTATGGGAAGAATAAACATCAGCGCGCCATCCATGCAGAACCAATAAACACGGGAATCGAACCTGTCGCCGCCTATATTATTATAATAAAATGTGGTAGATGCGAATGCAATTGAAATGAAAGTAATTACTGCAATGGAGAGAAATATATAGGATACTTTAATATCTAACTGCTTAAAATTGTCACGTATTTCTTTGAACTCTTTACCTAAAATAGACATCTATTTCATTTTGATTATATACTGGAACTTTGGAGGATTGATATTTATTAAATTTGCTTCAACCGGTAATTGAACTTCGGGGACAAAATATCCAAGTGTATCATCTTCAAGTTTCTTGAAATCTATAAACAGTTTTATATCAGAGGGATTTATTTTAGAAAGCTGTTCCACTCCGCCTTTTAATGATATTTCTGCTTTAGGCGGTATCAGTAAAACCTCTTTGTTCTCGGGGACATTATTTATTGCAATATCTATTCCCTCAAAGTTTTTATCTGCAGCAAGCTCAACATTAAAACTGTATCTGACAGATTTTGGTTCTATCCTGATAAGATTTCCGAGAGTGTCTTTTATATTTATAAGACCGGACATATTTGAATTGATGTCTTCAATAACTTTCACTTCAGTCGGCACAAATTTTATTCTGTTAATGACTGAATTAGCTCCTATTATTTTAACTGAGTCGGGGTTTAGTTTTACCGTGCCTACTAATTTATAATTATCTTTAGTCTTTATAATTAAATTACTTCTTAGGCGTACATACTTTTCTGAATATTTATCCAGATTGATACTAATTTCTTCCGGTTCAATTTTAGTAAGTGTTATATTGGATGGAAGATTTAATCTATCCTGAATGGATTGATTAGTAATAATTTTAGATTCAGCTTTATACTTTGATAAGTCGAGTTTGTAATGCAGCTTTTTGAACATAAGTATGTTCAGAAGATCCCAGCCTTTGCCGTTAACAGTAACATCTAAATTAGAAGGCAGTTGATCTGAAACTGCCTCCGATTTAGAATAAGTTAATTCAAGCGGTACTTCAACTTCGATGCTGTAAGTATAGCTTAGATTCAGATAAATCCAAAGAATGACAGCAAAGAAAATTGAAAGAAATAATATTTTAGGATTTTTGAACAAAATTATTTGAACTGTTTAAGTTGGGATTGCCAATCCGCATCACGGAATTCGCCCCGCATAGTTGCATTTACAAGTCTGTATACTCCGGTGCCTGTTTCTTTCTCTATAAAATCAGCTTCAGTACCGCCCTGCAATACATCATACTTCCATACCTGGTAACTTTTTTTATCGCTTTCAAAAGGATTGAGCTGAATATCACTCGGTGGTCCGTAGATAACATATATTCTGCCTCTGTCCGTTTTCCAGCCGGGATTATAATCCTCTTTAAACAGGTTATTTGCTTCATTCATTCTTTTGAAGTAAGCAATTTTAAATTCATTCTGTGGTGTCATAGGCATATTATCTCTAGCTTTCCAGAATGCATACGTGAATTTCCGTTTTTCTTCCAATGTGCTTAGATTTCTATACTTCTTTATCTCATCATCTGTTCGTGTATAAATAGCTTTATCAAATAGATCGTCAAGATCTTTTTCATTTAAGATAACATATTCTGATTTAAGATAATCATCCTGTCCTTTATCAGAGCTTTGTCTCTCATCCGTTGATGTATAAAGAAAAAACTTTTTCGTTTTAATTACATTAAGATTTTTTTGAGCATCAACAAGACTTAACTCAAAAATATAAATACCGGTTTTTAATGAATCAATTTTAAACATACCTGTCTCAACTCGCGATTCAGCATTACGTTTTATTTTCTTTTCGGAAGATATCAATTCTTCATTATTTGAATTTAATATCCTTCTTTTGATAGTGTATTCATCAGATACATTTGCCGTGGTAAGATTGTACAGCTCTGAATAGTAATACATCTCCGGAAAATTTTTCCCGTACAAGCTCCCCGGATTGGGAGTAACTTCCAGCGTGTTTTTATAAAAAATATTTTTTGTGTCAGAAGATTTTACAATTGAAGATGCCAGTTCTATATCGCTGATTTTAGCCGCACCATTGAAATCTTCCAAAAGCAAATCAAACTCGATACTGTCTCTCATTTCTGAATTGTTGAAATCTGATGCGATGACCAGCATTTTATATTCGCCGTACTTCATTTCATAATTAATCTGACCGACAATTTTACTTTTTAAATTATCTCCTGAAGTATCCGAGACAACTGAAGGAACTTTATATGTATTAACAGCTAAAGGCTGAGGGGAATTTTTTGCAAATACTGTTACTTCAAGTTTTGCATCTGCTGAAAAACCCGTACTGGAACTAGAGTATTTTAAAAATTTTTGGGAAACAGCGTAATACACTTCAACAATATCTTTCCCCTCTGAACCTCTGAATACTGAGGCAGAACAATCGAAGAAATATATTTTCTCACCAGTGCCGGAATAAGAATTTTGTACAAAAAAGAGGGCAAGAAATACAATTAATATATGTCGCATAATATAATATTTTAAAAAAAAAGGTAACCCTGCTTTTCAGCAGGATTACCTTAACGTAAATAAAAGAAACAAATATTTAGAATCCTACATTCAGAGTAAAGTACTGGTTTGTAGAATTGAATCCTGTTTCATTAATGACTCTGTATGCATAATCAAATCCTAAAGTCAAACTTCCAAAAGGATATTTAACACCTGCACCGAATGAAGGTCCGAATAAGCTTTTATTTACGTCATCTATTTCGGAGTGATCCGGATAAACAGTAAATGCACCTCTTAAGAATACCATTTGGTTATAGTTATATTCTAAACCAAATTTGTATTCATCAGAAGAAAAGCTTGAATTTTGGAAAGTAGACGATAGAGTAACATTATTGTTTTTTGAAAATGTTGTAGAATAGCCAAGACCTATTTCTAAATTAGTCGGTAGATCAGATTCCTGTAATGTAACTCTTCTTACAACCTGAACACCGTTTTCAATAAAGGTTCTGTCTAAACCGGGGCCGTTAAATTTCATTGAGCTTCCCAGATTCTTAAGAGCTATACCAAATCTAAGTCCGCTGGCACCGGCAATATATTGTAAACCGAAATCGAATCCGAAACCTGTAGCACTTACTTCTGCAATTTGCTCACTGATGAGTTTGAAAGTTGTACCGAAACGAATTTTATCGGTCATTGCTTTTGCAAAGCTAAGTGTACCAACTATATATGTAGGAGCGAAAGTTGCGCCTGTACCGTCCGGTGAATATTCAGTTGTTACAAGTTCTTCTTCACCGAATGACATAGCTCTTATAGAGCCGCCAACGGTTCCTAAACCGCCAAGCTTTACAGCACCGGCGAAATAGTTCATATTGATATCGGCAAGATAATTCATAGAAGAGAACATAACTTCCCCGCTATTTGAATTAATTTCAGAAAGACCTGCCGGATTCCAGTACATGGCATCAATGCCGTTCACTGTTGCTAAATTTGATCCTCCAAGAGAGGTACCTGAAGAACCGATAGGGATTAGCAATTCAGGAGCAGCCAAAGTACCGAATTTCTTCTTTGGGCCTGAGTAGCCGTTTTGATAGGCTAAACTGACTGCTATTAGAATTATTATTATTTTTATATAAAATTTCATTTTTAATTAATCTCCTTTTAAGATTTACCTGCATCCCCTGAGTTGAAGAGGATGCAGGAAGTTAATATAACTTAGAAATCTACTCTTTCTTCAGGTGTAAATATTGCCAGTTTCATAGTTTTCTGACCAATGCCGGGTGCATCTATTAATGCAAGATACAAACCCGAAGCAACCGGTATGTCATCTAAGTTTTTCAGATCCCAGTTCATAGTTGAATTTTGATCGTTCTTGACGAGTTTCTTTACTAGATCACCATTCAATGTATAAATTCTGATTGTCACATTTATCGGTAGTTTTCTAAACGTTACGAATCTTTGAGTAGAAGATTTTTCATTAACATTATAACCATAATATGGATTTGGTACAACTCTGATATCATTTAACGCACCTTTTTCAGAAGCTACTGTAGTACTTCCAATTAACGGTTGTCTTGATTCAAATTCATACACAACTCCAGGTCGTGTTACTGTATAAGGATAGATAGTGAATTGATCTCCTGCTGTCCACTTTGCGCTTGCATTAATTGCTCTCGGAGCCCAGATGTACATTATATCAGTAGTTCCCTGGCGAACGTAAAGGTTATTTGCGAAAGCAGTCAATGAAGTATATTGAGTTAAGTCTGATTCGGAATAAGTTGAACCGAAAATATACAATCTTTCACCGCTTCCAGATGTATCAGACTGAGGCATCCATTTTCCATCAACAAGACCTATAGGTCTTACATCGTTGTTTTCAACAAACGCGCAGTTTAACTGTCTTATTTCGGCATTTGTAAGAGGATCTACTTCAAATACCTTGAAAGGAACTTTTTTTCTATCCTGATATATATAACCAATTTGTTTATTGATAATATATGGAGCATATGAAGGATCCGCTACATAATTCGGATCTGTTCCGCCTGTTGCAACAAATCTATATGCTGACTGTCCTGAATTTTCATCTGCCTGGAATACTATCCTAACTTTTTTCAGAGAGTCAGACCTATAACTTGAGCCTAAGCCAGTATAAGTTAATGCTGTAGGATAAGTTAATGACATAGATAATGACTGCCATTTTTTATCATCAGAAATTACAAATTTTGAACCTGTCAGCCAATTATTATTTGACGGAGAATATTCCCAGCCTGGTAATCTTGTTTGAATACTATCAGGAGATCTTGTAGATGAGACATCCTTAAGAACACCTTCATTATTCGGGCTGGTACCCTCCTTGGTTCTTATTCTTACAACGTTTATTAATAAACCGTCAACAACACGTGCGGAATCTGTTCCGCCTGTTCTGTTTCTGGTGAACTTCAAATTAAGTACTTTGGCAGTTGAATCAAAACCTGAACCAAATTTACTATCCTTATCGTTAACTTTTTTCAGCGTATCAAATGAGGTACCGCCGTTCAATGAACGTAAGATATTATATGTTGTATCACCTGTTCTGAAAGAAACTCTGTATTTAGCATTCAGAAGTTTTGTTTGGTCAACAACCTTAGGCATTACACCTAAGTCTTTTCTATTTGTGGTGATTGTGTCACCGTTTGCATAGAAGTAATCAGTTCCGGCAGTTGGTGCTTCAGGTCTGATCGTTATTAATTGAGTTGATAATGAATTTCTGATAAGCTTACCGCCTCTTAAAACTGATGACTTTCTTGTTACTGAATCATAAGAAAGAGGTGCACAAACACCGTAAGCTATAATTGCAAATTTATATTCATTACCGACAATAAATTTATCTCTTCCACCGTATTCTGCAGAATATTGAGTTCCGTTTAAAGTAATGCTTCTTTGAAGACCCTTATTCGGAAAACCGGCAGGAACATTCATTTTATAAGGAGGCATAATAGGGAAAGGAGCAACTTGCTCAGTTCCGTTTAGTACAACCCCTGTTTTGAAAGTATCAACAACTATTCCAATTGTATCTCTCAGATCAAAAGCATCTATAAGAGTTACATCGCTGTTGATTGTTTCAGGTCTGGTAAAATCAGGCAATTGTGATGCTGATTTTTTTATTTCATAAATTTCATAACCTTGGAATTTATATGTTCCCTGATTAAATAATTGATCCTTGAAATTATACTGCTCTGAAACATCTCCCCATGAGAATGTAACATCAACTGTACCAATAGTACTATTTGGTTTATAGCTGACGCTTACTACTGGAGGAGGAGGAGGAGGAATAACTTTAAAGTTCAAATCAAATACTTTTTGAGCAATATCGCTATTTCCTTTTAATTTTGTTACAGAGTTTTTATTGTTTGAACCTTTAGCAACAAACTGAGCTAATACTATATTTTGTGTGTCTCCCGGTGCTACGGTAAAGTTCTTAGCACCTGAGTTGAAGATCATTCTTCTATCTCCGGGAGGACTATTTTCAGGTGTTCCTGAAGTTAAACCGCCGCAATTTTTAATAATTGCGCCCGGGCTACCTTCCCACCAGCCATTACCTGTTTCAGGATCACCAGGATAACAGTATTTTGTAATAGCAGGAGGATTTTGTGTAGGATCTAACCATGGAGTACCATCTCTTTTTATACCTGTCAAATAATTAAATGCACCTAAAGGTACAGATTGAGGATCTTGTTCGCAAGCTATACCGCCGCTTCCTGTATTTGTAAAATATACAAAGGAAGTTAAACCAAGCTGTCTATATCCTCTTTTAATAACTTTATTTTCTGAACCCGGAGGGAAATAACTTGTATCATTTGAGGTCGGGTCAGGAATAATAGGACTGCGGAAGAAATCCATACCTGATGCAGGAGGTGCAGTTCCGTATGTTTGATCCTGATTGGTTGCATTGTAGCAAAATGCCATATTTCTTGACTTATCGTGACCAATATAATCATCTGTTGCTAAACCTAAATCCGGGTCAACAACTACACCAAAGTGTGTTGAATCCCAGTTTCTTCCTGATTTGTTTATAACAACCCAGTTAACAAACTGAAGATCTTCTAATCCCGGTGAAGTATAAGCCCATAGCGTCAAATGTGTTTCAGCAAATATAGGCAATGTACCACCGGAAAAACCTTCCGAAGAAGTATGATTTGAAGGATCTGCATCTGTTAAACAAACGAAGATTGTCTGCGCGGCATCTTTAATACCGGGTCTATCTATTAACGGATTAAATTGCTGATTGCCGTCAACATCTACATAGGGAGCTCCGTAAGGAACCATTAATCCCCAGTTCGCGTAATCAGGATTTGTCTGCGCGTTATCACCGGCAACAATTTTATATAATTTAAAAGAACTATTTGTTTTAAATTTTGGATCTGTTGGTACTGTCTGATCAACATATCCCGGGGCATATTCACCATTATATGAGGCATTTCCCAACCTTAAATTTCCATTGATATAAGTACCAATAGAAAGACCGGTTGTGAATATAGCAAATTTAGCCTCAGATTTAGGCCATTGAAATCCGGGAGTATTTGTTGTCCGAATATCCTGATTAAATGTTCCGGTATTCTGAACCCAGGTTGCAATATTATTCGCGGTTATTTGGACCTGCGCTTTAATTACTGCATCTAAATTCGTAGGGCGGAAATCGTATGGATTTCCGGTAATAATCCTGACGTCAGGCCTTGCACCTGCGTCAGAGATTAATATACCCAGAAAAAATAATATTATTAATAATTTATTTTTCATTTCTAAAATTTTCTAATTAATAAAATACAAAACGGATTAAATCTAATAAATAATTAGAAATTAACCTTTACACCAAATTGCACTTGTCTCGGGGCACCCCAGTTTGAAATATTTCTCACTCTGTCATACCAATTTTCTTTATAGTTCGGATCCTGAGAATTACCTGTTGCTGTATTCAAATATCCGTTATCATCCGGTAAACCGGTTGCACCATATACGTTATTAATTATTTCTGTGTTTAAGAGATTTGTGCAATAGACATAAAAATTCCAGTTTGTTTTCCAAATTGGAACTGTTTTATCTATACGGGCATCAATTTTTAAATTCCAACCTCTGTAGATTCCGTTTTTGGTTGATAGTGCAAGACCATCATCACCAAAAGCAGTTGAAGGAAGTTGTCTTACTGTGTAAGGTCTACCGCTGTTAAAGCTGAATAATACATTCATTCCCAGATTTTGAAGTATTTTTCCGCCAAATCCCTTTGGAACATCTGACTCTCCGCCAAAACGGTAATCTAAATTAATAGAACCGGTATGTCTTTGGTCATAGTCTAATGGGAATACTACGTTTGGAAGCTCTCCTGAAGGATTAGCAGCCAATGTAAATTTACTGTTTGGATCCGAACCGATACCGGAAGCATAGAGTAAAGTATATGCGATATCAACTGCAAGTCTGTTCATTCTTCTCATTGAGAGGTAGAAATCAAGACCTCTTGATACGCTGAAATCCGAATTAAAGTATAATGCATAACCTGATGGAACTGTCGATGAACCGGAAACTCTGAAAGCACCGATTTGGTCAACTGTTTCTTTATAGTATGCAGATACACCTAAGTTAACATAATCACCTACCTGCTGTTTAATACCTACTTCGTATGAGGTAAGTCTTTCAGGTTTTAGGGCAGAGTTTTCTGCAACATTCTGTACAGAATTTGTAAAGAAATATTTGAATGCTAATTTATTTATATATAAATAATCTAATGGCGGCATTTGAACAAATTTACCAAATTGTGCCGTAAAGATTGTTTTGTCTGTTACAGGGAATGAGAATCCTAATCTCGGGCTGAATGAAATATTTGCTTCAGATTTTTTATAATCATCTGCTGTTAATAATTCACCGTCTGCACCGATTAAATCTTTAGGATCTTTAAGAACATCTGTAGAAACATCTAAGTAATCCATTCTAACACCGGCATTAACAGTAAAATCACCGAAGTCAATTTTGTCTCTTAAATATGCTGCTGCTACTACAGGGTGTTTTGCTTCTATATCTTCGTTTGATACAATTTGATTTCCATACTGATCTCTTATATCATATCCGTATGAATTTAAAAGCACATCTCTTCCGAACCAAAGATTCTGTGGTTCCAGCTGTGGTAAACCTGTTAAAGTATCAATTGGATTGTAGGCAACTGCTACAGGACCAAAGTTGGCTTTTCTAAGAGTATGATATCTGTATTCACCGCCAAATTTAAATTCATGGTCACCGCTTTTCTTTGTAGTTAAAGCATATGTAGCGTCAAGTTTTCCACCGATATAGCTGATTTCTTTTTTATCGTAATTATTATAAACAGAGTATGGTGTTCTGAAAACATTTCCTGTTGTAGGATCTGCAAGCAGGTTTGAACCCTGACCCGGGCCGCCTGATAAAGGAGCTAAGCCTGGAACAAAGTTTGTATCACCATATTTGAACCAATCGTCCTGGAAGAACGGATCGGCCAATGTATTTTTTGAACTGTAATAGTTTGTCTGAAGTTCATAGAAAAACTTTGAAGAAACATTGTGGCTGATTCTTCCGTAGAATAATCTGTCTTCAATTCTTTCCAATGGATTTCTGAATGAATTCTCTTTCGAGAAAGACATCAGGACTCTTTGTTGATTTGTGTTTGTAACAGATGCACCGAATCTGAAATTAATCGGAATTGATTTTTTTAAATCGCTTAAGTTTATGCTTAATCTTCCTGAGTATGACCATACGCTTTTAGTGAAGTTAGGAATAACTCCGCCCTGGTCTGCAAATAAATCTTCTGCAATCCAGCTTGGGTTTGATACTCCAAGATATTGCCTTTCAGCAGATCCATAAAAATTAATAATTCTTGAAAGATCTTTTGAAGGAATTAAAGGACCTCCAAATGAAATATTATATAAATTGTAAGCTTGTGATTTTGTTTTTATCCATTTTCCTGCAAGCACATCTGACTGTGCTTCCATAGAACCTGAATAAACTTCTGTTCCGCTCTTTGTAGTTACGTTAATAACACCGGAAAGAGCATTACCATATTCTGCACCAAAACCACCTGTTAATACTGAAATTTCTTGTAGTAAAGAGTTAGGGACTGATGCGGATGAGGATCCGTCAACAGGATTTGTTGTTGCAACACCATCAACTATAATGGAGTTTTCAGATGATCTACCGCCACGGATATTAATTGCGCCGCCTCTTTCATCCTGAACAACACCGGCTGTTTTTGATACAAGGTTTGTAATACCTCTTATACCGGAATTTTCTATTTGTTCCTGATTAATTTGTCTGCCGCTTTGCTCAACGTCAATACCTTTTCTTTCTGCAGTGATAACAATATCACCTGTAGTAAATTCACTTGTCTGAGACATTTTAATAACGCCAAGCTTAGTCTTTTGGTCAACTGAAACCTTTACTGTATTGATTATCTGAGTTGCATAACCAACATAACGGATTTCAAGATTATAGCTTCCTACATCAACGTTTAAGATTAGAAACTCACCGTTTCCATCTGTTTCTGCTCCGAGTCCGGAATTTTGTACTTTTACTGTAGCTCCGACTAATGGCTGGTTATTCTCATCCACAACTGAACCACTGATAGAACCTGTGGTTTGAGAGTAAGCTGTGACGGATAAGAACAAAGTAAAAAAAACAGAAAGGGTAACAAATTTCAAAATTGTATTTACCCTCATTTTTCCCTCCGTAATAAAGTTTTTAAAAAAAAGAATTATGTTTAAGTTAAAAAACCCTCACAATATACATATATGTTATACTATGAGGGTTGAAACCATATTTATTAAGTTGTTTTAATCCTAAAAATCACAGTTTGAGGAATTTTAAGATTATTTTATTAACATCATTTTCTTTGTTTCTTTGTAGTTGCCTGCAGAAAGTGTATAGAAATAAAGTCCGCTGGCTAAGTTAATACCATTGAAAGATACTTCTTGAACACCTGTGCCTACTAATTGATTGTTAATTAATGTGGCAACTTCCTGTCCGTTTAAGCTATAAACTTTCAACATTACATTAGATGCTTGTGGTAAGCTGAATCTAATTGTTGTTGATGGGTTGAACGGATTTGGATAATTTTGCTCTAAGCTGTATTTATCAGCAATATTTGAAATATTGTTGATACCGATAGGTGCAGGATATGCAACTCTCCAGTATACAGGTTTTGCATCTGTTAAAGGATTTGCTAAGTTAACGTTTGAACCAGGAATGATATCTTTTTGTACTAACAAGTTTACATAACCTGTGCTGCCTGATACATCATTTGAGATTGAAATGTTTGCATATCTGTAGTCAAATCTTGGTGAAGTTGGGTTTACTAATTTAGGTCTTTTCCAAGATGCACCGCCGTTACCTGAAGCTGTTAAATAGATATCGCCCATTGAGGTTGTATCTGTGCTTCCTGTTGCTGTGCTTGCTACCATCATTGAAACGAATAATGTATTGCCGTCTGCAGATTTACCAATAGATGGTCTGCAAAGTGGAGCTAATACGTCGTTTGTTCCTTGATAAGGAGCGAAAGGTACATTATTGCTATCTGCAATAACTATACTTACTCCGCCGTTTATTGCTGGGCTCCAGAATCTGATTTTGCTAGGTGCGCCAGGGAAGAAAGAACCTGATTCAGTTTGTTTTATTGTTTCAAAAGCAACGCAAGGGCTGTTTCCTTTGTAAACCATAGAAATACCTCTTAAAGCGCCTAATGAGTCTGTTGCAAAGTTTGCATCAAAGATCTTGGTTGGTGTATTATAAGAAGTACCACCATTTGTAGATTCCATGAAATAAACGTCACCTGTTTGACCGGCAAATCTTGCATCATCAATAATATATGCAACACCAATGTTACCGTTATCACCTCTGGCGATAGCATAACATTCAGCAGGACTTGCGTCTAAATTTGTATATCCGATAAATGCACTTGTAGTAATAGATGTAGATGCATTTTTGAAAGATGCATCAGCACCGCTTGTAGATGCCAAGAATGCAAATTTATTTGTTTGTGCAACATTTGTTGTAGCTACAACTCTTGGCCAGATGTAAGCATTAGCATCACCACCCGGATCAAGATTGCTGAATGAACCTAAGCCAGGGAAAGCATCAACAAAGAACTGTGTTCTTACGTTTGTAGAAGCGCCTGCATTAGTATGTGCACCAATTAAAGCAACACCTGTGCTTAAACCTGTGATTGTACCGAAACCGGCTCTGCCTGCTGCAGGTACGTTTCCGATTAAGCTCCATGTTACACCTTTATCTGAACTGAAGAAATACTGGATAGTTCTGTCGCTCCATCCTGATTCTTCTGCTGAGAAAGTGTAGCAAGCATGAATGTTGTTTGCATTTGATGGATCCTGCCAGATTTGAACAGGTGAACCATTTGATTCTAAATCATAATAGTTTCTTAATGTGCTCAAGGAAACTTCTGTTGCTGAGCCGGTCCACCAATCGGTTTGCGCGCTTACTGTACTTGCGACTTTGTAGTCCGGTACAAGACCGTTATTAACAGCTGTGAAATGCTCGCCGTGTTTAACAATTTTGTATTGAACTCTTGAAAATCTGTCAATTTGTTCCTTGGTGTAGATTGAGTTTCCGAATGAAACATTTCCCACCAAAAATACGAATAAAGAAAGAAGGAATAATCTTCTTAACATTTTATCTCCTTTTTGATTTTTATTTACTAACAATTGTTACGAATATACTATGAGGGGCTTATTATGTCAATGTAAATTTTGTTGTTAAAGAATCTTTAAATTTCTGTAAATTTTCAGATATTTAAATCGCTTTATAATAACTACCTATGACATTTTAGCTAAATATTATTGATTATTTCATTAAAAGTCAACTTACATAAAAAGCACCATTTTTAATATCTAAATATTAATTTTTCAAGCCGATTAATATTTGTAAAAATTTATAATTTTTGCAAATATTTCTTTTGCCATTTTTGTTGAACTTTCTTCTGTCTTTCCGGCTATATGATTTGTGAGGGTAGTGTTTCTGCAACTGAAGAACTCAGTTCTTAGCGAGGGTTCGTTTTCGAATACATCTAAACATACATAACGCAGCTCTTCTCTTTTAAGTTTCTTTAATAATTCTTTTTCTTCTATAACACTGCCTCTGGATGTATTTACCAATATAGAATCTGCACTCATCCTGTCCAATTTTTCTCTGTCAAAGAAATGAAAATTCTTTTGGCTTAAAGGAATATGCAGCGTAACTATATCACAATTTTTTAAAATATAATTCAGATTTTTAAATTCCACATTGGGATATTTCTCAATTACTTTTTTATCAATATCGTTAGCATATACTTTCATACCGAATGCCCTGCATAATTTACCGACGTAACTCCCTACATTCCCATACCCGATAATTCCGATTTTTTTATTTAGCAGTTCATTTCGTTTATAATTATACTCTAGGAATTTTCCTTCGCGGACAAGTTTATCACTCAACATAATATTTTTCATCGCAGTTAAAATTAATCCTATCGTATGCTCTGCTGCTGATATCGAATTCCCCTTTTCACAGTTAAGCACAGTAATTTTTTTCTTCATAGCAGCAATTACATCTATGTTATCAAATCCCTTCGAGCACGTTGCTATCACTTTGAAATTACATTCAGAAATAAATTTTTTATCTATAAATCTTACGCTTCTTATTACAAGCACATCATAACTGAAATACTTTTTTAATATTTCTTCATTGGTAATACCTAAGTCAGTCACGACTTCAAATTTATTTTTATTAAATAAATAAATTGAGTCTAAATTTATCTTATCAACGATAACTACTTTTATCTTTTGTTTCTTTTGCATGATGTAAAATAGAAAAATTAATTTTTTATTGAGAGCTAAAAACCAAACTCAGATATATTGATTTAATCGCAAAGGTCGCTAAGTAATTCGCAAAGCTCGCAAAGAAATTATTATACAATCTTAAAACTTCTTTGCAGACTTAGCGCAAATCTTTGCGATTCTTTGCGTTTAAACTATCTCATAGCATAAACAAAAAAAGGCGGATACTTCTATCCGCCTTTTGATTTGTAAAAATTAAATTTAATTCTCTGCTTTTTGTTTCGATTAATCCCTGGGTTTTTCCAGAGCTTCGCTTATAAGCGTTGTGATTTCATTCTTGCCTTCTCCGCTAATAATAGAGAAAGGAATGTAATCTCTGCAGAGGTCTTCGTTCTTTACGATTTTTGAAGCTCTGTAAATCTGCTTCTGCATTTTGTTAGCAGAAATTTTATCGGACTTTGTCAGAATTATTGCGAAAGGGATTTCGTAATATTCCAACCAGCTTACCATAAGCTCGTCTAGATAAGTAGGCTCATGCCTGGAGTCAATCAATACAAAAACCATTTTCACATTCTGTCTCTCGCTGATATAATCTTCAACAAGCTTTCTCCAACCTGCCCTTATCTGTTCCGGAACTTTAGCATAGCCGTAACCGGGTAAATCTACCAAATAAAATTTTTCATTAATCAAAAAATAATTCAGCTGGCGTGTTTTGCCGGGAACTGAACCGATCTTTGCAAGTTTCTTTTTATTGCAAATTTTATTTACTAAGGATGATTTACCAACGTTACTTCTTCCGACAAAAACAAATTCAGAGAGTACGGATTTCGGGAGAGTCCGTAAGTCGTAAATACTGTTTATAAATTCAGCGGAAGTAATTTTCATATTTTTGTTTTCTAGCTTGTAAAAAAAAATCCCTAACTTTTAAAAAATCTTTTTGAGAATTCAATATTAAAAGTTAAGGAAAATTTTTATTGGTTTCAGATTTAAATTTTAGAATTCAGATTTTCATCCGTGACTAAAAATATCCGAACAACGTAAATATTATTACAAAGAGCTTTAGACTTTTTGTTTGCTTACAACTTTAGATGCTACTTTCTTTTCCTTAGGAGCTTTCTTTTCAGTTTTAGGAGCTTTAGGTGCTGCTGTTTTCTTTGCCTTTGGTTTCTTTTCTTCTTTCACCGGTTCGCTTGCTGCTTCATCTTTTGCTGATGACTTGCCGCCTTTTTTCTCTTCTTTAGCTTCTAAATGTGCTTTCTTAGCTGATACTACATCAAAGTCAACAAATTCAATAATAGCAGTTTCACCGCCATCGCCGGGTCTTGTCCCTGTTTTCAATACTCTTGTATATCCGCCGTTTCTTCCGGCAACTTTTTCTGCTATTTCACCAAAGAGAATTGTTATAGTTTCCTGATCTTTCAGAAAAGCTTTTGCAACTCTTCTTAAGTGAACACCTTTTTCCTGATTCGCATCTACAAAAGCCAATGCTCTTTTTGCTTTTGTTACTAGCGGCTCAATAACTGTTCTGAGCTCTTTTGCTTTTGCAAGAGTTGTGTGAATTCTTTTATGCTTTATTAGTGAGCAGGATAAATTAGCGAGCGTAGCTCTTCTGTGGCTTGCTGTTCTTCCTAATTTTCTTCCTTTTACGCCGTGTCTCATAATATCAATTAAAATTTTGTGTTGTAAAAAAATTATTTTTTTTCTTCTTTGATGTATTTATCTACATCCATTCCGAATTTAATTCCATAGCCGAATCCTTCAACTAATTCACCAAGCTCTGCTAAAGATTTTCTTCCGAAGTTTCTGTAATGAAGCATTTCGGATTCATCTTTTCTTACTAAATCATGAATGTATCTGATATTGGCTGAACGTAAACAGTTCTGTGAACGAACTGATAAGTCTAACTCATCTACAGGTGTTAATAATATTTTTTTGATAACTTCAAATTCTTCATCTTTCTCTTCTTTCTTCACAATCTCTTTTACTTCAAGTTTCGGATTTAAATTCGAAACCATAGTAAGTAAATCCTGTAATATTCTTGCTGCTGAAGTTAAAGCTTCCTCAGGGTTGATTGAACCGTCTGTATTAATATCGAGAACTAATTTTTCGAAATCTGTTATCTTGCCTACTCTTGTATTTTCTACAAGGAAGGTAACATTGTTCACAGGTGAAAATAGTGAGTCAGTCGGAATAAAACCGAGAGGCAATGAAGCATTTTTATTTTCATCTGAAGGAACGTATCCGATTCCCTGACCGATTCTTAATTCTATATCGAGATTTGCATCTTTGTTTAAAGTTGCAATGTGTTTCTCAGGATTTAGAATTTTGAAATCTGCAGTGTTGCTTTGAATATCTTTAGCCGTGAACGTATAAGGTCCTTTCAGCTTGAATTCAATCTTATTTGATTTACCTGTTAAATCTTTGAAACGAACTTCTTTAAGGTTTAAGATAATCTCAGAAAGATCTTCAATTACTCCTTTTATAGTAGTAAATTCGTGCTGCGCGTCATTAATTCTGATAGCAATAATGGCTGTTCCGTGCAGTGAGGATAGAAGTACTCTTCTCAATGAATTTCCAAGAGTAACACCGTAACCTCTTTCTAGCGGCTGGATAAAGAATCTGCCGTAAGTATCACTGAAAGATGCTTCGTCTTTATTGATATGCTCCGGCATTTGAATATAACTATTGCTCATGTATGTTATAGGTATTTAATTTTTATTTAGAATACAACTCGACAATCAACTGCTCATTGCCTATGAACTGTACTTCACTTCTTTCAGGCATTTTCAAGAATGTACCTGACATATTTGCTTTATCTAACGACAACCATTCCGGCATGAGTGTATCTTTCATTCTCTTCATTGCATCGTGAATCATTTCCATTTTTCTGCTCTTCTCTCTTACCTGAATAACATCACCTGCCTTCAATAAATATGAAGGGATATTTACAACTCTTCCATTGATAGTGAAGTGCTTATGTGTGATTAACTGTCTGGCAGATTTTCTCGAAGGAGCTACACCTAATCTGTAAAGAGTATTGTCAAATCTTCTTTCAAGAAGCCTTACAAGGTTATCGCCCTTAACACCTTTTAATCTTGCAGCTTCAGCAAAGTATGTTCTGAATTGTTTTTCAAGAACTCCGTATGTTTTACGGACTTTTTGCTTTTCTCTAAGCTGAACAGCGTAATCAGAAAGCTTGAACTTTTTGGTTGCGCCGTGCTGACCGGGAGGATAATTTCTGATTTCTACCGGACATTTATCACTAAAGCATTTTGTTCCTTTTAAGAACAATTTTTGTCTTTCTCTGCGACAAAGCTTACAACTTGCGTCAGTATATCTTGCCATTTATAAAATGATTATTTGTATATATTATTATTAAAAAATTTAAAGTCTTTCTAGTATAGTCGTTCTATTACACAAGTTCTTATACTCTTCTTCTTTTCGGAGGTCTGCATCCGTTGTGAGGAAGCGGAGTGATATCCTTGATGTATGTAACTTCAAGACCTGCTGTATTAAGCGAACGAACTGCTGCATCTCTTCCTGAGCCAACGCCTTTTATCAATACTTCAACTTTTCTCAAGCCTGCATCATAAGCTGTTTTAGCAGCTGAATCGGCTGTAACCTGAGCGGCGAATGGTGTATTCTTCTTAGAACCTTTGAATCCCATTTTACCTGATGAAGCCCATGAAATTGTGTGGCCTGCCATATCGGTAAGCGTTACAATTACATTATTGAATGTTGCCTGAATGTGCGCAACACCTTGTGCATCAACGTGAACTTTCTTCTTTGCTTTTTTAAAATTCTTAGCCAAAATTATTTTTTGTTTATAAAGTTTATAAAGTGTTAAAGTATAAGATTATTTCTTAGCTGCAGCTTTCTTTTTACCTGCGACAGTTTTTCTCTTACCTTTTCTTGTTCTTGCATTTGTTTTGGTTCTCTGACCTCTTACAGGAAGACCTCTTCTGTGTCTTTTTCCTCTGAAGGTTCCGATATCCATTAATCTCTTTATGTTCTGCTGAATTTCAGAACGCAATGCGCCCTCAAGCTTTACAGTGGAGATGATAGATCTGATTGTATTTACTTCATCATCCGTAAGAGAAGAAACTTTTTTGTTTTCATCTATGCCTGCTTCTTCTAAAATTTTCTTGGAAAAAGAGTTACCTATTCCATAGATGGATTGTAATCCGATAAGGATTCTTTTGTTCTTAGGTAAGTCTACACCGGCTAATCTTGCCAAATTTATTACTCCTTTGGTTTAAAAATTTTATTTATTACCCTTGTCTTTGTTTGTGTTTAGGGTTTGTGCAAATAACGCGTACAACGCCTTTTCGTTTTATGATTTTGCACTTGTCGCACATTTTTTTTACTGAGCTGCGTACTTTCATATATTTTTATTTATATCTGTAAGTTATTCTGCCTTTGGTTAAATCATACGGAGAGAGCTCGACAGTAACTTTGTCTCCCTGTAGTATTCTAATGTAGTTCATTCTCATCTTACCTGAAATGTGTGCAAGTATCTCGTGACCGTTCTCAAGCTTTACCTTGAATGCGGTATTCGGAAGAATTTCCGTTATTACTCCATCAACTTTTATCGCGTCTTGTTTTGACATTTTTTTTTAAAAGGACTCTAATTAATCCTGATTTTTTATTCCCAGAAAGTTAAAATTTCTGCTTTACCCTTTCTTACAACAATCGTATGCTCGAAGTGAGCCGAAGGCTGATTATCTCTGGCCGCTACCGTCCACGCATCCTTCTTTATATAAACTTCAAAGCTGCCATAGTTTACCATCGGTTCTATTGCAAGCACCATCCCTTCAACTAATCTTACTTTGTTATCGGGGTTATAGTAGTTTGGGACTGAAGGATCTTCGTGAAGATGTCTTCCTATTCCGTGACCGACTAATTCTCTTACAACTCCATAGCCGTTTCCTTCAACGTAGTTTTGAATAGCAACGGATATATCGTTCACAAAATTCCCTTCAACAGCTTGTTCGATACCTTTAAAGAGCGATTCTTTTGTTACCTTAAGAAGTTTCTTTGTTTTTGCGCTTACCTCACCGACTTCATAAGTGTAAGCCGAATCTCCGTGGTAACCGTTTTTTTTACTTCCCACATCTACTGAAACTATATCACCGTTCTTCAATACTCTGTCACCCGGTATTCCGTGTACTACTTCATCGTTCACCGAGATGCATGCGCTTCCCGGAAATCTTTTCCCGCTTACCATGTATCCTTTAAAAGCCGGATACGCTGCCCGGGAAAGTATAAATTCTTCTATTTTTATATCTAGCTCTCTTGTTGTAACACCTTCAACTATGAACGGCTTTATAAATTTGAAAGAGTCTGAAACAACATCGCAAGCTTCACGGATAAGATCTATTTCTTTCTCCGTCTTAATCAGAGCCATATTCTCTTAGTATCTTCTGGCTTTTAATTTGCCTGTTTTCATAAATCCGTCGTAATGTCTCATTAATAAATGAGATTCAATCTGCTGCAATGTATCTAAAGCAACACCAACGATAATCAATAAGCTTGTACCGCCGTAAAACGATGCTAAGCCCTGGTCTAAACCAAATTTGTATAGTATAGTCGGGATAATAGCAATGATTGCTAAAAAAATCGAACCCGGAAGTGTGATCTTTGTTAAAATATTATCGATATAATCTGAGGTTGGTTTACCCGGTCTTACACCAGGAATAAATCCGCCCTGCTTCTTCATGTTATCTGATACGTCTTTCGGATTGAAAGCAATAGCTGTATAGAAATATGTGAAGAAGATAATCAATAAAGCGTATATAGCTGAATAAGTCCATGCTGTGTGATCGAAATATTTTCCTAAGCTCTGCATTGTTTCATTGTTCGGGAAGAACGATAAAAATGTATTCGGAACAAACATAATTGACTGCGCGAAGATAATCGGCATAACACCTGCCTGATTAACTTTCATAGGAATATACTGTGTAACTCCGCCGAAAACTTTTCGCCCGACAACTCTCTTAGCATACTGAACCGGAATCTTCCGCGTCGCCACCGTTACTGCAATTACACCCATGATAATCAGAACAAAACCTGCAATGTATAATAACTCAACTAATATATTTTTTGTGCCTGAGGCAACTAAACTTATCTCGTTAAATAATGCGTAAGGGAATCTGTCGATAATACCGACAAAAATAATAAGTGAAATACCGTTACCGATACCGCGCTCAGTTATCTGTTCGCCAAGCCACATCATAAATACTGTACCTGCTGTCAGTAAAATTACAGTAGACATTGTAAATATGAACGGAGAAATATCCGGACTTATTATAGATGCTTCGCCTACTCTTCTGCTTGCAAGCTGAACCGATACACCCCATGCCTGAAGCATAGCCACAGGAATAGTTCCGATTCTTGTTAACTGATTGATTTTTTTTCTTCCGTCTTCACCTTCTTTTTGAAGTTTCTGGAAGTAAGGGAAAACTGCTCCAAGGAGCTGGATGATAATCGATGCGCTGATATAAGGCATAATACCTAAAGCGAATATAGCAGCCTTATTGAAAGCGCCGCCTACAAACATATCGTATAATGCAAATAATGTATTATCTGCCTGGTTCTTTGAAGCCTCAGTTAAGAGAGCAACATCGATACCCGGAAGAGTAATGTGTGCGCCGATTCTCACTACTATCAAAATACCAATAGTAAAAAGAATGCGTGTCCTTAACTCTTCGATTTTAAAAATGTTTCTTATGTTCTCGACAAATCCGCTCATACTGTTATTGCTTTGCCTCCGTCTTTACAGTATTCTTTTCTGTAGCAATCACAATAGCTTTACCGCCATTTTTTTCAATTTTTTCAATAGCTGATTTGCTGAAGGAGTTAGCAGAAATCTCAATTTTTGCTTTCAACTCTCCGTTTCCTAAAACCTTAAGCGGCTTATTTCTTCCGCTGATAACTTTGTTATCTAACAATAAAGCAAGGTCAATTTTATCGTAAGAGAAATTTCCCTTATCGATATGTTTTTGTAATTCACCTAAATTTATTGTTAAGTATTCAGTTCTGTTATGGTTTTTAAAACCTCTTTTAGGAACTCTTCTTAACAACGGCATTTGTCCGCCTTCGAACCAGTCTCTGTGCTTTGCACCGGCTCTTGACATCTGTCCTTTATGACCTCTTGTAGAGGTGCCACCGTGACCTGAACCTTGTCCTCTTCCGACTCTTTTTTTGTTCTTTCTTGAACCTTCAGCGTATTTTAAGTTACTTAGAATATCCATTAATTTGCGAATTTATTATGATTGAATTTTTCGAGAATTATTTACTATATAAAATCAAAAAAATTCCTCCGTGATTCTTCATCACAGAGGAATTTTATAAAGCGAATGTCTTAATTTATTAGAAGTGTACTTTTAACATTACACTCATAATACCAGTTCCGATGAAGGAAGCTGATGGACCTTTTACGGTTGTTGTTGTTGTTGTTGTTACAGTAGCTTCAGGAGCTGAATTGCTCTTGAATCCTAATGTGTATTTTCCACCTAAAGACATACCAGGTGTGAAATACCAGTCAAATCCCATGTTTAAGCCTGCGCCAAAACCGGTTCCTTTAGTTTCAATTGTTGAAACTGTTCCTGAAGTTGGGGTAACTGTTTGCTTTGCGTTAACCATTGCGAAGCTTGCATTTAAACCAACATAAGGGGAAATGCTGTACATTGACATCATGTGATAATCAAAGTCAACAGCAATACCTAAAGTTGTTCCGGTTAATTTTCTTGTACCACCTGTGTATGTTGCTTCAGTTGTGTTGCTTCCGAAGTTAACACCACCTGTTAATGACCAGTTTGGTGATAAGAAAAACTGAACACCAATACCAGCTAAATTTTGCTCACCAGCATTCAATGAATCCTGAAATAAAGATGATGAACCTGCATTAACTGAACCTAAGTTTGATTGAAATGGTGTGTACATAAATACCATAGCTCTTGAACCTTTCCAAACTTCTGGTTTGGTTCCGTCCCATCCTTTGTTTGCTTGACCAAATGTGGTTGAAGCTACAAAGAATAATGCTACAAATAGTAAAGAAATTTTTTTAAACGTTGACATTTTTTCTCCTTTCGATTTTTACTCCCATGTCTGGGAGGATTACATTGTTTCTACATCATAGTCCGTCAACAGTGGACTACACTCTTATTATTTTACTTCTTCCACTTTAACAAGATGGTTTACTTTTGTAAGCATACCTCTTATTTGCGGAGTGTCATTTTTAATTACTGTTCTGTTTATTTTTCCCAAGCCTAATGCTTCCATAGTTCTCTTCTGGTTCTCTATTCTGTCTATCGTGCTTTTTATCTGTGTTATTTTTAATGTCGACATCTCTGTGTATTTTTACGTTTTAGTTAGCAAAAAGTTCGCTTAATGTAATACCTCTTAAGTTTGCAACTGCCTTTGCATCTTTCAATGAAATGAGCGCATTCATAGTAGCTTTTACTACGTTATGAGGATTTGATGAGCCTTGAAGCTTTGTCAGAACGTCCTGTATTCCTGCTGATTCCAATACTGCTCTTACACCACCGCCGGCGATAATTCCTGTACCGGGTGCTGCAGGTTTCAACAATACTTTTGCTGCTCCGTATTTTCCGATTATATCATGAGGAATTGTGCCTCTGCTGATAGGAACGTTAACTACGTTCTTTCTTGCATCTTCTACACTCTTCTTTATTGAATCAGTTACTTCGTTAGCTTTTCCAAGACCGATACCTACTGTGCCTTTACCGTCACCAACTACTGTTACAGCAGAAAAGCTAAATCTTCTACCGCCTTTTACTACTTTCGCAACTCTTCCGATATTAACTAATTTTTCTTTTAGTTCGGATTCCCCTGCTTTGTATTGTTTTCTAGGTTTTGCCATTAAAAATTAAATATTAAAAATTCTTTTTCCTGTTACAAATTGTTTGTTCTCAGGGGAGGAGTCGAACCTCCACATACGCCTCCAAAGGGCGCTGTCCTGCCATTAGACGACCCGAGAGGGTAAAGACTAATTCTGATTAATCCTTTAAAAATACAAAAATTAATTAAAAAATTAAACCCCCTTCGCGGGCTCCATCGGCAAATGCTTTCACTCTTCCGTGATACAAATAGCCGTTTCTATCAAAAACTACGTTTGTAATGTTCTTTTCTTTTGCTACTTCAGCCAATGCTTTTCCAACTTCCTTGCTCTTATCTGTCTTTCCTTTAACATCTTTCAACTTTTCTGCCAATGATTTAGCGGTAGATGATACTGAAGTAAGTGTTTTTCCTGTTAAGTCATCAATAAGCTGACCGGTGATACCGTTTAAGCTTCTGTAAACAACAAGTCTTGGTTTCTCGGCAGTGCCTGAAATCTTCTTTCTAATCTGGGCTTTTACCCTTGCTCTTCTTTTTTTTGCTGCTACTAAACTGTTCATATATATTAGTTATTAACTCTAAAATTTTAATTATTTAGATGCAGTTTTTCCTGCTTTTCTTCTTACAACTTCGTCGCTGTACTTTATTCCTTTTCCTTTATAAGGCTCCGGCTCTCTGAATGATCTTATCTTCGCTGCAACTTGTCCTACCATTTGCTTATCAACACCTGATATTACTACTGATGTAGGTGTAGGAAGCTCTATTTTTACTCCGGGAGGCGCATTGAATACTATCGGATGTGAATATCCGAGCATCATTACCAGTGTTTCTCCTTTTAATTCAGCTCTGTAACCGATACCTACTAAGTCGAGCTTTCTGTTGAAGCCTTCAGTTACGCCTGTTACCATATTCTGCATCAAAGCTCTGTATAATCCATGAAGAGCTCTGTTTCTTCCAACGTTGTCTTTTCTTGTGAATGTTACTTCGTTGTTTTCTATTGCAACGGAAATATTGCTATCCATTTCCATTGAAAGGTTTCCTTTTGGTCCGGAAACTTCCAATTTATTATCGGTATGATTAATCTTAACACCATTTAAGATTGTTACCGGTTTTTTACCTATTCTGCTCATAAAAAATTTTCTTTTTAAACTTTAAATATTATTACCAGACTTCGCAAACAACTTCGCCGCCGACTTTCAATTCTCTTGCCTTCTTATCAGTCATCAATCCTTTCGAAGTTGAAATAATGGCAATACCAAGGCCATTTCTCACTCTAGGCAGATTTTCAGCGTCAACATATTTTCTGATGCCGGGCTTTGAAATTCTTTTCAAGCCTTGTATAACGCTTTCACCGTCAGCATATTTCAGCTGAATGGTAAGCACGCTGCGGTTTGCTTCAGATGCGCCTTCATTGTAATCTGTTATCAAGTAAGAATTTTTCAAAATATCAGAAATTGCTTTCTTGAATTTTGAAGCCGGGATATCCACGGTTCTTTTTCTTGCTTTTATCGCGTTTCTTACTCTTGTTAGATAGTCTGCGATTGGGTCAGACATTGACATATTAATATCTCCTGTATACCTTACGAAAAATTTTTAAAATATAATAAACTACCAGCTTGCTTTTGTTACTCCGGGAATCTTCCCTTGAAGAGCCAGCTCTCTTAATACTAATCTGGAAACGCCGAACTTTCTGTAGTAAGCTCTGCTTCTTCCTGTAACGTTGCATCTGCTATGAAGTCTTGTTGCGCTGCTGTCTCTCGGCAGTTTTGCTAAAGCTGCATAATCACCTTTGTCCTTAAGCTCTTTTCTCTTAGCTGCGTATTTCGCAACGATCTCTAGTCTTCTGTTTTGTTTTGCAATTAATGCTTTTCTTGCCATAAAAAAATATTATTAAACTTTATTTTTTATTTTATTGGTTAGCCGGAGCGTCTCTTTTTACAAACGGCATTCCAAGTTGTTTTAATAATTCCAATGCCTCTTCATCTGTCTTTGCTGTTGTTACAAATGTAAGGTCCATACCTAATACTTTTGTAACGTTATCAACATTTATCTCAGGGAAAATAACCTGTTCTTTAATACCTAATGTGTAGTTTCCTCTTCCGTCAAAGCTTTTATCTCCTAGTCCTTTGAAGTCTCTTATTCTGGGAACAGAGATGTTAATGAACCTGTCTAAGAATTCATACATTCTTGCATTTCTAAGTGTAGCTTTTACACCGATAGGCATACCTTCTCTAAGCTTGAAATTCGAAACAGATTTTCTTGCTTTAACTATTGAAGGTCTTTGACCGATGATTGCTTCCATATCTTTTGCGGCAATATCAATTAACTTTGAATCGTTAACTGCTTCGCCTACACCCATATTCAAAGAGATCTTTTCTAATCTCGGAGCCTGCATTTTATTCTTGTAACCGAATTTCTTTACAAGTTCAGGAATCACCTTCTCATTATAAACTTGTTTTAATCTTACAGGCACTTTTTCTTCAACACCGGTAGAAACCTGTCTTGAATCTCCGCCTTTTCCTTTTTTAGGAGCTGCTTCGTCTTTTTTTCTATCTTGTTTTGTCTTTGCCATTTTTTTAACTAATTAAAATTTCGCCTGATTTAACGCTTTTTCTCATTCTTCTTATTTTGCCTGTCTTTTCATCTTTAATAACTTCAGTTCCTATTCTTGTTGTTTCACCTGACTTATCTAACAACATTACATTAGATATGTTTATTGCTGCTTCTCTTCTTACAATTCCGCCTTGAGGGCTCTTTTGTGAAGGCTTTGTGTGACGATGCATTATATTAACACCTTCAACAATTACTCTTCCTTTTTCCCTGTTAATAAATAAAATCTTTCCGGTAGTTCCGCGTCCATTGCCGGCAACAACCTTTACCATATCGTTTTTCTTTAACTTTGTCTTGAAAGCCATAATTTTTTGTTTTAAAATCTTTAATAGAATTACTTAAATCACTTCAGGGGCTAATGAGATAATTTTCATGAACGCTTTATCTCTCAGCTCTCTTGCAACAGGTCCGAAGATACGTGTACCTTTCGGCTCGTTGTTAGCATTGATAAGCACTGCTGCGTTTTCGTCGAACTTAATGAATGAACCATCTTGTCTTCTTGTTTCTTTTGCTGTTCTTACTATTACAGCTCTTGAAACTTCGCCCTTCTTTACCGTACCGCCCGGGATAGCTGATTTAACGGATACAACGACTATATCGCCTACTCCGGCATATCTTCTGTCGGAACCGCCAAGCACTCTGATGCATCTTACACTTTTCGCTCCGGAATTATCGGCAACAACTAAATTTGATTCTTCTTGTATCATTGTATAAGTATTAAGGTATTAAGTAGTAAATTTTCGTGTTAAATTTTTTCAGTGTAAAAGCTTATTTCACTTTTTCAACTATTTCTACAAGTCTCCATCTCTTCGATTTGCTCAAAGGTCTGGTTTCCATTATTTTCACTGTATCGCCGATTGAGCATTCGTTCTTTTCATCATGAGCAGCAAACTTTGTTGTCTTCTTAAAGAACTTTTTGTATATCGGATGCTTCACTTTAATTTCAAACGCAACTGTGATAGTCTTATCAGCTTTATTGCTGGTAACTTTTCCTATTCTCGTTTTTCTTGAACCTCTTTTTTCCGTTGATGCTTCCGCAGCTGAGTTTTTGACTTCTTCGCTCATATTCTATTATTTCTTCTTTTTGTTGTTAATGTTTAATTCTTTCTCTCTTAAAAGAGTTTTTACTTTGGCGATAGTTTTCTTTGCGTTAGCTACTGCCTTGTAATTTTCAAGCTGTCCTGTTGCATGCTGGAATCTGTAATTCTCAAGCGCATCTACATTATCTTTCAAAGTAATCTGTAAATCCTTATCCGATAATTCTCTTAACTGAAATGTTTTCATTGTGATTATTTATTAAACTTTCTTGTAATCTTTAGTCTATTCTTGCTACAAACTTTGTTTTGCTCGGTAATTTATGAGCTGCAAGTCTTAATGCCTCTTCTGCAATTGCTCTTGATACGCCACCGATTTCAAACATTATCTTACCGGGCTGAACTACTGCTACCCAAAATTCAGGAGCGCCTTTACCCTTACCCATACGTGTTTCTGCGGGTTTCTTTGTTACAGGCTTATCCGGAAATATTCTTATCCATACTTTTCCGTCTCTTTTCATGTGTCTTGTCATTGCAATTCTCGCTGCTTCTATCTGTCTGTCAGTAATCCAGATCGCTTCCATGCTCTTCAAACCGAATTCGCCAAATGCAACCTGATTGCCTCTGCCTGCCATACCGCGTCTGTTCCCTCTGTGCGCTTTTCTAAACTTAACTCTTTTTGGCATTAACATATAAAAAATCTCCTGTGTGTTATATTGTAATTATTCTATTGTTGTTGTATAAAGTAAAAATTAGATCTGTTGGTTCTTTGTAAGCTTCTCGCCTTTGCAAATCCATACTTTCACACCGATAGCACCGTAAATTGTATGTGAAGTCACCGAAGCGTAATCAATATCAGCTCTGAGAGTCTGAAGAGGAATTCTGCCCTCTTTGTACTGCTCGCTTCTTGCGATTTCAGCGCCGCCTAAACGTCCGCCGCACATAACTTTTATACCTTCAGCGCCCATTCTCATAGTAGAAGTGATTGCGCCTTTCATAGCTCTTCTGAAAGAAACTCTGTTAGCTAACTGCTGTGCAATGTTTTCTGCAACAAGCACTGCGCTAAGCTCAGGCTTCTTAATTTCAACAACGTTAATCTTAACCTCTTTGTTGGTAACTTTCTTAACTTCACTCTCAAGCTGGGTTATTTCTTTACCGCTTTTGCCGATAACGAATCCCGGACGTGATGTGTGGATGTTAAGAGTTATTTTTTTCAGGGTTCTCTCAATCATTATATTGGCTATTCCGGCCTTTTCAAGTCTCTTCTTAAGATAGTTTCTGATAACAGAATCTTCTTTCAACTTGGCAGCAAATGTGCCTTTTTCATCATACCAGTTTGAATCCCAGGTATTGATAACTCCAAGCCTAAAACCAACAGGGTGTGTCTTCTGACCCAAATTTACTCCTAAAAATTAATTTTTTAAAATAACTAAAATTATATACGCATCCTCATATACTGACTGCGCAATTTTACTTCTTTACAACTTATTTAAAAACTTTCTCTGTAATTATTTTTAATGTCACTGTGAACGCGGATGAGACGGTCCAATTAACATTAATGGTTATTTTGTAACTTCTTCAACTACTAATGTGAGATGAGCAGATCTTTTTTGGATTCTGTATGCTCTTCCCTGAGGAGCAGGTAAAACTCTTTTCATTCTCGGTCCTTCGTTCACAAACGCTTCCTTCACTATAACTTCATTCTTGCTTAATCTTCCCGTATCCATTTTATTTACTAAATTGGAGTAAGCTGAGTTCAATGTAGCGTTAACTACTACTGCAGCGTGCTTTGTGGAAAATTTTAAGATTGTGTTAGCTTCTTCAACATTTTTGCCTCTTACTAAATCAACAACTAACCTCATTTTTCTCGGTGATGAGCCGATATATCTTTTAATTGCTCTTGCTTCCATTATTTTATCTGCCTCCCTTTTCGTCTTTTTTCTGGCCTGAGTGCGCTCTGAATGTTCTCGTATGAGAGAATTCTCCAAGCTTGTGACCTACCATGTTTTCTGTTACATATACAGGAATGAACTTATTTCCGTTATGCACTGCGAAAGTATGACCTACGAAATCCGGCGAGATTGTGCATGACCTTGCCCAGGTTTTTAATACTTTCTTCTGATTGCCTTGATTCAATTTCTCAACTTTATCAGCGAGATTAAAATCAATAAACGGTCCTTTTTTGAGTGATCTTGACATTATCTAAAAAATTATAAAATTACTTTCTCTTCTTAATGATGAATTTATTAGAAGGATTCTTCTTCTTTCTTGTTTTATAACCCTTTGCAGGTAATCCCCACGGAGATACCGGATGTCCGCCGCCCGAAGTTTTACCTTCACCGCCGCCCATCGGGTGATCTACCGGATTCATTGCAACACCTCTTACGTGTGGTCTTCTGCCTTTCCATCTGCTTCTGCCCGCTTTACCCCAGCTGATATTGAAATGCTCGGGATTGCTTACAGTGCCGATAGTGGCTTTACATTCGTTCTTTATTAATCTTACTTCGCCTGATGGCATCTTTACTTGTGTATATGCTTCGTCTTTTGCTATGATTTGACCGGAAGTTCCTGCGCTTCTTGCGATTTGCGCGCCTTTTCCGGGTTTTAACTCGATGTTGTGGATGAATGAGCCTAATGGAATTGAAACAACAGGCATTGTATTGCCCATTTTAGGGTCAGCATCGGCTGAACACTCTAATTTATCACCGACTTTTAAGCCGTCAGGTGAAATTATATAACATTTTGAGCCGTCTTCGTTCTTTATTAATGCTATTCTAGCTGTTCTGTTCGGATCGTATTCGATAGACATAACTTCTGATGTTCCTTCAACGTTTCTCTTGAAATCGATGATACGGTACATTCTTTTGTGACCGCCGCCTCTGAATCTTGAAGTAACGCGTCCTAAATTGTTTCTTCCGCCCGATTTTTTCAAAGGAGCTAAAAGTGACTTCTCAGGAGTTGATTTCGTGATTTCGTCAAATGATGAAATACTGTAGTATCTCGTCGCCGGTGTTGTCGGTTTTAATTTACGTAGTGCCATTATAGTCGA
>JBGAGG010000019.1:0-85711 GCA_044226845.1 Ignavibacteria bacterium | reverse complement strand
GTCATCAAACGACTGACATCGTATAATTAATTAGTTAGCTTCCCATTTGCTGTAATATTTTTTGAAAGATTTTTAATTTTAATGGAAAAATTTTATAACTTCATAGTTCCCAATGTAACAACTAAGCAAAGAATTGATAAGTATATAGCATCGTTTGTTGAAAACGCCTCACGCACTAAAGTTCAGAAGGCAATAAACCTCGGGCAGGTAACAGTAAACGGCGAACTGGTGAAATCCAACTATATAGTAAAACCCGAAGATGAAATAGATATTGAGCTTCAGGTTGAAGAGCATGGTGATATTTTACCCGAAAATATTCCCCTGAACATTGCTTACGAAGACGAGTATTTATTAGTAATAAATAAACCCGCCGGAATGGTAGTACACCCCGCATATAAAAACTGGAACGGCACACTAGTAAACGCAGTGATGTATTACGCTCAGCAGAAAAATGATAAGCTCTCAAGCCTGAACGGATTTGAGCGCGCAGGAATTGTTCACCGCCTTGATAAAGATACATCGGGACTGCTTGTAGTGGCTAAGGATGAAGTTACGCACAGAAAGCTCGGCGAGCAGTTCTTCCATCATACTATTGAGCGCGAGTATAATGCAATCGTCTGGGGAAAGTTCAAAGAACCGAAAGGCACAATAGATGAACGCATCGGCCACGACCGGCGCGACAGAAAAAAATATATGGTTGTAAAAGATGAAACGCTTGGCAAGCATGCAATCACAAATTACGAAGTGCTTGAGGAATATGATTTTCTTTCCTTGATAAAATTAAATCTCAAAACAGGACGCACGCATCAGATAAGAGTGCACATGTCATATATGAAGCATCCCGTGTTCGGAGATGAATTATACGGCGGCAGGGAAGCGGTGGGTATTCAGTCAACATCAAACTTAAAATCACGTATAAAAAATTTATTGGAAATCATGCCGCGACAGGCATTGCATGCGCGAGTGCTCGGATTTTTTCATCCGATAAAAAAAGAGCAAATGCGTTTTGAGGCAGAACTGCCGGAGGATATGAAAACGGTTTTGAATAAAGTTAGTATTGAGTAGTGTGTATTGGGTATTGAGTAAAATTTAAAAAGCAACACAACGCCGCTGTTGGTCGCCTGACCAACAACGGCAAATATTGTAATAAAATAAATCATGGATAACAAACTCACAGGCAAGCTAATAAGTAATAGAATATTCTTAGCAATAAACATTATTGCTTTGCTGATTAACATTAATCTGCAATACGGATTTATACCGGAATGGAACAAATCACAGTGGGTACTTGTATTTTTTCCTATCAGCGCCTTCGCTCCGTTTATACTCGTTGCTTATTTTTTTATGTATAAAAAATTATTCAGCGTAGCCGAACCAGATAGAAGTTTCATTATAATTAATCTTATTATCTTGTTATATCTGAGTGCAGTTCAATATATGTATTTGTTGAAGAGGTGAGTGTGTTAAAGTCCACCCCCTTACCAAGGAGGGGTTAGTGGTAGTTTAATGAGTAATAGGAAATTCACTTGCATACATTAAACCCCCTCTGACTCCACCTTATTAAGGGGGAGAACAGTTTTTATCCACCCAACCAATACAATCTACAATCTACAATCTACAATCTAAGCCCCTATCAATATTCTTCTAAAAAAGTTATTTTGTTGCAGACTAAACCTTAATCATCACATGAAGAAAACCGTAATACTATTTTTATTTCTTACGCCTTATTTAGCTTTTGCCCAGTTGTATCAGGGACCTGCATCAGGCTCCGTTACAACCGGAGTTACGATTAACACAAACAATTTCACTATGAACAGAGGCGGAGATAAAATTTCTCCCTTCGTTAAGATGCCCAGAAATAAAATTCCATTCAAACCGTCATCATCAGAATATAATAATACAGCTCCGCTGGCTCCTGAAGGTTCAAATTATTTTATGGATAAAACCATCACTCAGCCAAACCGCGGCAGCGAAACAGATGAACCCGTACTGCTCAAAAAATTTCAGGCATTCCTTGATCCCGGAGGATACATACCGCCTGACCCTTATGCAGCGGCAGGACCAATGCATGTTGTTGCAGCAGATAACGGACGGTTCAGAATCTGGGATAAGAACGGTAACTTATTAAAAACAATCGACGGCGATGTTTGGTGTAATGCAGCTTTGCCCGGCGCAAGCGCATTCGACCCGAAAGTTTCCTATGACCAGTTTGCAAAAAGATGGATAATGGTTTGGCTGCATCAGCAGGATTCACCGGCACGCTCTTACTATATAGTATCCGTATCAAAAGATTCATCTGCAATAGGGCAGTGGACTGAATATGCATTACCTTCAAATACAAACGGCTCTACAACTGTAAATAACTGGGGTGATTATCAGGGCGTTGGCTTCGATGAACAGGCAGTTTATCTTACTTCAAATCAGTTTCAGTTCGGTGGTAATTTTCAGGGCTCTAAAATCCGAATTATAAAAAAATCCGAACTATATGCTTTAACTCCGGGTACAGTAACGTGGACAGATTTCTGGGATATAAGAGAACCTAACAATCTGGGTCAAAGAACTTTCGGCGTTCGCCCTGCAGTTATGTACAGTTCTTCATCGGAGTATTATTTAACGGCTCAGTCGCCTTATAATCCGGGTACATTTTTCGTATTATATAAAATTACAAACCCTGTTACATCACCAAGTCTTACAGCAGTAAATGTTCCTGTTACTTCATACTCTTCACCGGGCGGAGCGAATCAGCTTGGAGGAAGTTCTCCTTTGCTTGAAACAGGCGGCAGTAATTTATCCAATGAACCGAAATTCCGCAACGGATTTTTATGGCTGGTGCACTCTGTAAGAAGCGGTACAGGGAACGCGTACTCAGCAGTGCGTTACATAAAAATTAATACAGCTACAAACACAGCAGCAGAAGACGGTGCTATGGGTGTAGACGGCTACTGGTATATTTATCCTGCTATTGCAGTTGATAAAGATATGAACGTTGCAATAACGTATTCACGCTCAAGCAATACAGAATACGTCGGCGCATATTATACTTCCCGTTTATCTACGGATCCGCCGAATACGCTTATCGGCAGCAGAACATTGCAGGAAGGTAAAGCAAACTATGTGAAGACATTCGGCTCGGGAAGAAACCGCTGGGGTGATTACATGGGAATGTGGCTTGACCCCGTTGACCAGAACAGTGTTTGGATGGCAACAGAATACACTGAAACCCCTGCGCATACATGGGCAGTTATGATGGGGCAGGTGAGGCTGCTTCCGTATGCAACACCAAGAATTTTTACCTATGTGGATTCGCTAAACTTCGGAACAAAAGAAGTTGCTACAGTAAGTGACACTATGAAGTTTAACATCTATAATTTCGGTTCAGATACTTTGAGAATTACAAATCTTACTAATGGAAATTCGCAATTTCAATTAACATCTGCATTTACTTATCCGGTAAAAATAAAGTTCAATGATTCTTTAATCGTAAAATATGTTTATAAGCCTTCATCAGCCGGCAGCGCATTAGATACGATAAAAATATCTTCTAATGACCCTACAAATTCTTTGAGAAATTTTTATCTTAAAGGAAGAGGCTACATTATAAATCCTGCAGTTGCCGGAGTAATTTACGGAGTAACAGGTCCACAGTCAGCAGGAGTATTGCTGAACATAAACAGAAACTCTGCATCTTCATTCAGCATAGGCTCAACATCTTACTCAAGCCTTGAAGGGATTTCCATTAAGCCTTCCAATAAACAAATTTATGCAGTTGCATCTACCTCTTCACTCGTAAGATTAAATGCAGCGGCAGGGGACGGATACCCGAGAACTCCAATGAAAATAGTTAATGTGAGAGGAATAGCATTCGATACCAACGATGATTTATATGCAGCGACTGTTGACGGAAAAATATACAAAGTTAATACAACTAACGGCGACACTGTATTTGTAGGAAGCAGCGGAATATCAAATTTATATTCCATTGCAATTAATCCTTTAACAGGCCAGCTATGGGGTATAACAATTTCATCGCAGCTATATAAAATAAATAAAACTAACGGCTCGGCAGTTTCAATTACAACGGTAAATCAGCCGTTCACTGCTTCGATAGCATTTAATCATCTTGGAAGATTGTTAGGAATTTCAGGCGTATCGAATCAGACAGGAAAATTAATTTCTATTGATACAGCTAACGGCAGCGGAACAATAATCGGCTCAACAAATTACACAGGCATTAACGGTATCGCAATTTCATCTGAGACTGTCGGCATTACAGAAATTCCGGGAACACAAGTGCCGGATAAATTTGCTTTGATGCAGAATTATCCTAATCCGTTCAACCCAACAACAAAAATAAGATTTAATGTTCCTGCTTCTTTAAGCAGCCAGGCAGTGAATCTGTCTATATATGATTTAACAGGAAAACTAATATCACAAATTGTAAATCAGAATTTAAACGCAGGTAACTATGAAGTAGACTGGAATGCAGCTGTATACGCTTCAGGAGTGTATTATTATAAATTATCCGGTGAGAATTTTTCAGATGTGAAGAGCATGGTCTTAATCAAATAATAAATAACAATTAGTAATTATCATTTAAGAGTAAAAGACCTGATTTTGCATAAGCGAAGTCAGGTCTTTCTTTTATACTATTTCACATATACCATTTTTATAGTCTGCGAATAACTCTCAGAAGATATTCTTAAAAAGTAAATTCCAGACTGCTGATTTACCGGCTCCCATTTTATACTCTGTAAACCTGCATTCACCTTACCGCTATACAGGTCAGATATTTTACTTCCTTTATCATCAAAGACGGAAATATTTATGATTGCAGATTTTCCCACCTCATATCTTATCACTGTTGCAGGATTAAACGGATTCGGATAATTTTGCAAGATTTTAAAATCACCTGGCAAAACAGATTCAGAATTATTTATATTAGATATTCCCTGATTCTCTGTAATAGTAATAAATCTGTTAGGCGTTACATTGGTAAATGTTTCAGTATTTCCGTTCGGCCATTTTACAATTATGCTGTCTATTGTTGAAGCATTTCCAAGCCCGAACTCTTCATTTAAACTATTCTGCGCATTATATCCTGTCTGACCGAAAATTTCTCTTGTCTGTCTTACTATGTTTCCGTTAATATTTGCTCTTACTGTTAATCTTGTTCCTATGGCAGATTTGTTTGAAATCGTACCTTTTAAAAGAATATTTATCCACTTATTTGAGTTACCTTCATTCCTGAATAAAAAATTATTCTGTGTTATCGGCTGGTCTCCGTTTGCGATGTACAGGTCAATATCTCCGTCGTTATCGTAGTCTCCCCATATACATCCGTTGCTTCTACCTCCGCTGTTTACAATATCTCCCGTTGTAATTTTTGTGAACGTTCCGTCATTATTATTCTGATAAAGAAATTCATTCTCGTTATTATCATTGGATACGATGAGATCTAAGTCTCCGTCATTATCATAATCTCCCCATGTAGAGCCGACTGAATTGCCGCCGTCATTTACAATAGCTCCCGTAGTAATTTTTGTAAACGAGCCGTCGCCGTTATTTTTATACAGATTATTATTTGCGCCGGAGTAATTTGTTACGAATAAATCAAAGTCACCGTCGTTATCATAGTCGCCCCAGCTTCCTCCTGTTGAGTTAAACACATCGGTAACAACACTTCCTGTTGTAACTTTTGTAAACGTACCGTTGCCGTTATTGTGATATAAAAAGTTTGCCTGCCCCGAGCTGAAATTTCCGTTCGTAACGAATAAATCTTTATAGCCGTCGTTATCATAATCGCACCATGCGCAGCCCAGCGAGCCGCCACCATCGCTTACAATATTTCCCGTTGTAATTTTTGCAAACGAGCCGTCGCCGTTTCCCTTGTATAAAAAATTATTCTGGTTAAAGTTTGATACAAATATATCCAGCTTGCCGTCGTTATCGTAATCAGCTGTTGAGGTACCCCATGCACCGCTTAAGTCAGTAACCACTGCGCCTGTTGTAGTTCTGGTAAACGTTCCGTTTCCGTTATTCATATAAAGAAATTTTACTGCATTCGCGCTTGCACCGCCGTTTATCACATACATATCGGTATATCCGTCGTTGTTAAAATCGCCGTAGCAGCCGCCATATGAAAATCCGCCGTCAGTAACAATTGCGCCGGTTGTAATTTTTGAAAAGGTTGAGTTTCTGTTGTTGAGAAATAAAAGATTGTTCTGGTTTACAATATTGGCAGCAAAGAGGTCAAGATATCCGTCGTTGTTGTAATCGAACCAGTAAACACCTTCAGTGTATGATGCGTCATTTACAATATCTCCGGTCGTAATTTTTGTAAATGTCTGAGAAAAGGAAATCTGAAAAGTAAAAATAAAAATTAAGGCAGATAAAAATTTTAAGTAATGCATGGTGAATTAAATTAAATGAATTAAAATTTATTCTCCATTTTTGAGGGATGAGAGAGAATTTACTTTTTGTACGGAGAGATTTTCCGGAAGTTTTGAAATTTATTCAACGTTAATTTCACGACTATTTCCATGTGAAATTGACATCATTGTCAAAATTGAATACTCCAAATCTCCCTAAATGCACTAATTTTAATGCTTTAATCAGCACTGAGACGGCATATAAATTGAAAAGTATAGTTCTGTGAAGGTAAAAATACCTCGTTTTAATTTATAAGGAATTCCACACGATGCTAAGTACTACAGAACAAAACACAAAAACAAACAGCACTTCCTACATCAAAGAATTTCAAAATTTTTTATCAAATGAAACTTTCCCATGCGTCGCTGCACGTGCTGCGCTTAATAAAGATCAGATAAAATATCATGTATCGGGCCACATGGCATGCCCGCAGGATAACTATAATATAATAAAATTTTTATATGATTTTATTGATGAATACCGGAAAGCGGAAACACAGTTCCATAGCGCAGTAGTTATTTTTAAAGATCCGGTTTATCTCACAGAAGAAATTTTTGATAAGCTGCTTTGGATGAAGCTGCAGATGCTTTCAAATATTGATTCGAAGTTATACAATTACGATAAAAGAGTGAGCATGGACCCCTCGTCCCCTGAGTTTAGTTACAGCATTAAAGAAGAAGCATTTTTTGTGATTGGCTTAAATCCCGCAAGCAGCAGAGAGGCACGTAAGTTTAAATATCCTGCGCTAGTATTCAATCCTCACTCTCAATTTGAAGAGCTGCGCGCATTGGACAGATACGAAAAAATGAGAAACATAGTCCGCAAGCGTGATGTTGAATTATCCGGTTCAGTAAATCCAATGCTAGAAGATTTCGGCGCTTCATCTGAAGTGTTCCAGTACAGCGGAATGAAATATGATTCTGACTGGAAATGTCCTTTCAAAATAAGTAAAGTTCCTGCAAATAATATAAGTAATAATTAATTAATGAACACAATTCCTCCGAGAAGCGGAACAGCCTTCATACTTAAAAAAGGCGAACGGTTAAAAGTTACCGATATACAAGGCGAGCAGGTTTCCGATTTTATATGCTTCAATCTAAACGATAAAAAAGAATATCTTTCTTCGGGCAGAACAATTGATTATGCCGAGAAAATATTTCTCTCAGTTGGAGATCCGTTTTATTCTAACAGAAGCAATATCATGTTTGAGATAATCGAGGATAAAGTCGGGCGGCACGATTTTTTACTGACCCCCTGCAGCGCCGATACATTCCGAATAATTTACGGAGATAAAAATCCGCACCGCGGCTGCTTCGGAAATCTTTCCGAAGCATTAAAAGAATACGGCATCGAACCCGATGATATTCCGATTTGCTTTAATATTTTTATGAATGTAACCGTTGATGGCGAGTCGGGTAAAATTGCAGTGCTTCCGCCCAAGAGCAAGGCAGGGGATTTTATTATTATAGAGGCAAAGATGGATTTGATAGTCGGTATGACGGCATGCTCAGCAGAGATGTCGAATAATTACTCCTTCAAGCCGATAGGGTATGAATTACTTGGTATTGAGTAGTGGGTATTGAGTATTGAGTATTGACCTGATTTTGCGAAAGTGAAGTCAGGTTTTTTCTTTATTCTCAAATTGTTCCTCTCCTTACAAAGGAGGGGTTATCGGTGGTTTAACAAGTAACAGTGTTTAAAACTAATAAACATTAAATACCCTCTAACTTCCCCTTTGTTAAAGGGAGGACAGCTTTAACAAACAAAAAAGACCTGTCAGGAATAAAAACCTGACAGGTCTATAGTTAAGGGCGAATAACGGGGCTCGAACCCGTGACATTCAGAGCCACAATCTGACGCTCTACCTACTGAGCTATATCCGCCATGTTATATAAATTACTCAATTCGCGCGTCTAATTCAATTCAGTTTTTTAACTAAATTTAACCCTATACCTACTAATAGGGAAGATTCCATTTTTTTGCATTGCTGTATATTGTAAATTGTGAAAGAATTTAGAATTCAGAATTCAGAATTGGGTGTTCTTATTTTGCAGAAATCCGTCACTGTTGAAAAAATGGAAATGCGATATTGTAAAAACAATATAGGGAAAATTTGAATCTTTCGAACACCCCTCCCGACCTGCGGTCGGACTCCCCTCAAGGGGAGAATTAATTCCTCCCTTGAGGGAGGTGGCTCGACGAAGTCGAGACGGTAGGTGTTATAATGGTTATAATACAAAATCCGTCAAAAATCCGTCACTGACGGAAAATAAAAATGTCTGTATTGTAAAAACAATACCGGGAAAAGTTTAATCCTGCGAACACCCCTCCCGACCTGCGGTCGGACTCCCCTCAAGGGGAGAATTAATTCCTCCCTTGAGGGAGGTGGCTCGACGAAGTCGAGACGGTGGGTGTTGTAGTGGGTTATGTAAATCAAAACCCGTCAAAAATCCGTCACTGGCGGAAAAATAAAATTGATGGTATTGTAAAAACAATAATAGGAAAGAAATGTTACTATAATGTGACAATCAGTGGCATCATATAAATCATATTAATCTGTGATTTAAAATGTTACAATAATGTGACAAGGAACTTAAAAAAAATTAATCGCTTTAACTTAAAAAACGGGAATTAAATAGAAAAAATAAACATTCAATATAAAGTCAGGCAAAATGTTACAATAATGTGACAATTTATTAAGCACTGAATTCATACGAATAGCCTTAATTACGTCAATTAAATTATGTATCTTACAAACCTAATCTGATGTATAATATCATTTTGAATTATCATACTTTTTTTATTACCAATTACTAATTAATGAAACACAATTTAAAAAAACCTATTAACGAAAATCTCGTTACGGGTAACACGTACAGAGTCGAGTACAAAGGTACTGAGCTTTACGATGCCAGTGTAATGAACTACGACGGCGGATGCTGGGCAACTGTTAAAGTTGAAAATGTTCTTCCCTCACCAAATGAAAAAATTTACAGAAACGGTCAGACGTTCGATTTAAAAGTTGCTCAATACAGATTTTTTGAAATTGAGAAAATTGAGGAGAGTGTAAATAGTTAATGCTTATCTCCCAAAAAGAAATTGAACTTCAGCCGGACCAGTTAAACTTAATAAAAAAAGGCTGGGGCGAAGAAGTAATAGACGGTACCAAAGTTTACAGAATAAAATACGAATCTGACGGCGAAGAGGTAATGGGCTACCTTGCACACCCTGCCGATACAACAAAAAAATATCCGCTGATAATCTGGAACAGAGGCGGCAACTTAAAAAACGGATTGATAGATGAATTCCTCGCAAAAGGAATGTACGGTGAAATTGCTTCATGGGGATATGTAGTCCTTGCAAGCGAATACAGAATAGGTGAAGAGTTCGGCGGCAAAGATATAAATGACGTGATGAATTTGATTCCGATAGCTGAAACACTTGAGTACTGCGATACGGATAATATAGGAATGGAAGGATGGAGCAGGGGAGGAATGATGACTTTCAAAGCGCTGACCCTTACTGACAGGATAAAATGCGCAGTGGTAATTTCAGGACTTGCAGATCTTATCCGCACAGAAAAAATGCAGAATAATCTTTCTGAAGCTTTTAAGGTTCAGTTCGGAACGGATAATCCTCATTTGTTTGAAGAGAGAAAAATAGAACGCTCGCCGGTACACTTTGCAGATAAAATAAAAAAGAATGTTTCGGTTTTATTAATTCACGGCAAAGCAGATACTCACGTAGCAGCGCAGGACTCGGTTGATATGTTTAATTTATTAAAAGAGAATAATGTATATACTGAGCTTAGACTGATACAGGGCGGAGACCACTATCTTACAAAACAAAAAAAAGAAACAGCGGTAATGAGAAGACGCTGGTTTGATAAATATTTAAAAAACACCACACAGGTATAAAGAAAGGAATTCAAATTATGTATGATCCAATAATGGTTCAACCTATGAGAGATGAAGCTAAGGAAATCGGATTTACTGAGCTTTATACTCCTGATGAAGTAAAGAACGAACTTGGCAAAGAAGGCACAACGTTCGTATTTGTAAATTCTGTTTGCGGATGCGCAGCAGGAAAAGCAAGACCCGGACTTGCAGCAGCTATCGACTGGGCAAAACAAAATAATTACATGCCCGATAGGCTTGTAACTGTTTTTGCCGGAATGGAAAAAGATGCAGTGAATGAAGCGCGTTCATTCTTCGGAGACTATCCGCCGTCATCGCCGCAAATGGCAATGCTGAAAGACGGAAAAATTGTGCACATGATTGAAAGACTTGATATCGAAAATAACGATGCCAATACCGTAGCGAATAAAGTAGCTTATATATTGAAATCAGTTAAAGAAACTCAGGAAGCTTAGCAGGAATAAAAATTAAAGAAGTAAAAATCAGGGATTTATTGAGATAAATCCCTGATTTATTAATATTTATTTTAGATACTTTGTAATCTTTTCATACAATTCTTCCTGCTTAAAAGGCTTCATCAGGAAGTCATTCATGCCGATATCCAATACCTTACCCTTAGTTTCACCGAATGCATCAGCAGTCAAGGCAATGATAGGCACATTGTGATCAAGTACCGGTGATGATTCATCGCGAATGTATTCAGTTGCTTCGTATCCGTTCATCTCGGGCATTTGTAAGTCCATTAGAACAACATCATATTGTTTTTCGCTAAGGAGCTGAACTGCTTCAAGCCCTGTATTGGCAATCTGTAGTTCCACGTTCCATTTTTTGAAAATCTGCTTAGCAACAAGCTGGTTCATTCTGTTATCTTCTGCGATAAGGATTTTGATTCCGGATAAGTCACGTGCTTCTTTAGATGATTCCGTTGGTACATCCTTACGTTCTTTCTTGTCAATTTTCAGAGTAAGCTCGAAGTAAAACTTAGAACCTTTGTTAACTGTGCTCTCTACTCTTATTTCACCATTGAGCATTTCAATAAGCTTTTTGGAAATGGTTAAGCCAAGCCCTGTGCCTCCGAATAATCTTTGTGTATCTGTGTATGCCTGCATAAAGCTTTCGAAGATAAGGTGAAGCTTGTCATCGGGTATACCAATTCCTGTATCAGTTACTGCGAATAGAAGTTTAACTTCATCGCTGCTCTTGCTTACTATTTCAGCCTTAACTTCAACCTTTCCTTTATGGGTAAACTTAATGGCATTACCAGCGAGGTTGATAAGAATTTGGTTAATTCTTACAGGGTCGCCAATTAAAAACTGAGGACAGTTTTCATCGACGACTGAAGTGAATTCAATGTTCTTCTCTCTCGCTTTAAGCCCGATTGATTTATCAAGCTCTCTGAAAATCTGTTTGATATCAAAGCTGATATTTTCAACTTTAACTTTGCCGGCATCAAGTTTGGAGTAATCCAATATTTCATTGATGATTACAAGTAAGTTATCTGCTGAAAATTTTACTGACTGAAGATTTTCCAGGAATTTCTCGTCCTTTGTTTCCTGAAGCATAAGTTCTGTCAGACCAATGATAGCATTCATCGGAGTGCGGATTTCATGGCTCATGTTCGAAAGAAAATCTGCTCTTTGTCTTGCAGCAGTTTCGGCTTCAAGCTTGGAGCGTTTTAAGCTCTCTTCAATCTTTTTCTTCTCAGTTATATCACGCTGTATAAATACCCAGTGTGTTATTCTTCCCGTATCATCGGGGATAGGGGAGATGTTAAGATTTACCCAGTACTCACTATGGTTTTTAGTGTAGCAGATTATTTCAACTTCAGCTTTTTGTTTTAGATAGATAGAATCGTATAGTTTATTGAGTTCAATCTTATCTGTTCTCTCTCCGAAGAGTACTGCATACTTTTGTCCTAGGATTTCAAATGATTCGTAACCTGTCAGCTTTGTAAATGCATCGTTGATGAAAATTGTCTGAAGCTCCTGCGTTTCATTGTTTGTTACTTTCATCAATGAAATTGCTTCGTTGGAGTTCAGTATAACAGATTCAATAAGTCTCTTATGCTCTTCATCCTGTTTCTTTAAGGTTATATCAGTGAACGTTGCAATCATAAACTTATTGCCATGCTCATCGGAAAATATCTTTTCAGTAACGAATAAATTTATAGGTTCATTTTCATCATTCATTAGGGAATGTTCATAGGTATTCTCGTTTCCCTTAGCCATAAAATCCTTAAACTTATTAATCGCAGATTCTCTTTGTTCTTCAAGAATATAATCTGTAAAAGGATTTCCAATTATATCATCTTTTCTATAACCAAATAAGTGACAGTATGCAGTATTAACCCTGAGTATAACTCCGTTTTCATCAACCAGCGACATCCCAACATTCGTTGAGTTATAGACTAAATCAAGAAGACGTTCATTTTCTTTCAGAGAGATAGTAGCTTGATTTTTTTCCTCTTCAATTGATTGCAGTTTCAATCCTGTATGAAGTACCTGCATCAATCTTTCGGAAGTAATGTATGACTTGGGGAAATAATCGAATGCCCCGTTCTTCATCATATCAACCGCTATCTTTTCATCTCCCTGTGATGTAATTACTACAACAGGTGTATGCATAAACTCAAGCTTTATCTGCTGTAGAATGGAAAGACCATCTGAGCCCGGCAGCTGGTAATCGAGGAAAATGAAATCGAAATCCTGAGATTTTAACATCGGTATAACTTTATCACCTTCAGTACAAACTTCTATCTTGAAATCAAGATAGGTTTTCTTCATTGCCCGGCGAAACGCTGTTGCATCGGCATTATCGTCTTCTATTAATAATATATTTAAGGGTTTAAACTGGTTCATAGGATTTTATAAATTTATGTCGGATACTCACATAGCATCCAATAATTCTTTAGAGTCGATACTGCTGCAACAAAGCTTTCCATCGAGAGAGGTTTTAAAATATAGCCCGCTACATTAAGACTGTATGCCTCTACTTTATCGTTATCTTCGTTAGAAGTTGTCATTACAAAAACACTTATGTTTTTTAAATCGTCATCTTTTCTCATTTCCTTTAAAAATTCTATCCCGCCCATTTTAGGCATGTTTAAATCCAGAAGAATAATTCTTGGCTTCGGAATTTTTTCTACACCGTGCTCTCCTTTAAGCATATTCAATGCTTCAATTCCGTTACCGGCAACATACAATGGATTAGTAATATTATTTTTCTTGAATGCTCTTTTCACATTCATGATATCAACTTCATCATCTTCTACCAAGAAGATATTAATAATTGATTCAGGCATTTTATTTTATTTAGTTAATTTAAATTTTAGTTCATTCTTTGGTACCAAAGCTGTACTAATCCGCTTTGATAAGTTTTGCTTTCAATAAATTTTAATTTCTCTTCCGGCCTTCCATTTTTAAACAATGAAATCCCTGAGCCCAACATAACCGGTATAATTGAAATCACATATTTATCGATTAACTTATTTTTCATCAATTCAAAAACCGTCTCTGCTCCTCCGTCTATAAAAATATCTTTGCCTAACTCTGATTTTAAACTTACGATTAAATCTCTTAAATCTCCATTGTGATATTCAACATTTTCATCGCTGCCTGTCCTTGATTTAGAAATTACGTAACACTTTCTTCCTTTATGGGGAAACTCAATGCCAAAGCTTAATACTTTATCGTATGTCTTTCTTCCCATTATCACTGTATCTACAGTGGATACAAAATTATTGTAACCGTAGTCTTCATTGGGAATTTCAACTTCCGATAACCATCCTATATCACCGTCTTCTTTAGCAATGTACCCGTCCAGACTCATTGCTATGTATAAAATTACTTTTCTTTGTTTCATTAAAATTAATTGTTGTTTGTTCTGTTTCTATCAACCCAATAAGCCCAGATGATAAATAACCACTGAAGCTGACCTGCCCATGCAATTGCATTTACACTTGGCGGCGGTGGTCCAAAAACATTTGACAGATGTATCAGTAAAAAGAATAATACTAATCCTGCAAATCCTATTGAGCCTTTTTTATTTTTTGCAACGGTTGTTTTGTTATAAATAAAAACACCTGCAAAGAAAATCAAGAACTCCAATATCAAAGATGCTGCAACAGAGTTCCATAGACCGAATCCCATCTTAGGTGAATCACCCGGATACAAAGGCAAGTCAGGTATATGAACTATCAGGTCCAGCACCCAGTGACTTATAACACATAAGCCAAGTATTATTGCACCCTTTGTATTTTTTCTGAATAGCTTATATAATACTCCGAACAAGACTCCCCATATAACCACCATCAATAGACTGTGTGATATGGGATAACTGATAAAGTTTAACGGAGTTAACTTCGAAATGCCCTGTTCAATTTCTACTCTTTCTAATCCCAGTAGAAGTAAAGTCGGCCAGAGCAGATCTATAAACTGCGATGCCAAAAAATATGTGCCGAGCGATACCTTTGTGTCTGCTTTTTTAGCGGCGAACCCGACTCCAAAATGTCCTATGAACATAATGAATATATTTTATTTTTATTTATGCCATTACTGAAATCATTTCCAAAACTAATCTTCCGTACTTTAAATCACCTGAAAATTTCACTTCTGATTTAATTTCATCCGGTCTCAAACTTTTCGTGAACAACTTCCAAGCGATATCAGGAGGAATTTGTATCTCCGAGTTTATTTGCCCGGAATGGTTTTTTAATAAAGTCCATTTCTCGGCAATCAATTTCAAATACCATACTCCGCCAATTTCAGTGAGTATTTTAATTTTTATAGTGTATTCATCATTCGCTTTCACATTTTTAAATGTGTTCGGAAGTCCAAACATTAATATATCAATCATGGGGAAAAACAATTTCCGGGTCATCAAATCCCGGTTATCGAAGGTATCTCTTATCTGCTGTTGATGAATCCACTTTTCAGTGTACTCTCTTGCAATATGAAACCAATTTTGTGATTCAGTTTCGCCTGCCCAGCTTACAGGGAAAATTGCTTTTCCAAAAGGATCAAGAGTCTTTACATATTCGTAATGTGATTTATTAGTATTATCTAAAAATTCTATTAATAGTTCCGGGCTAAATCTTTTTGCAGCGAGTACCCACTCTGCATTTAAATTATTAAGATAATTCACAAGGTCAGCATCAGAATTAATAGTAATGTTCGGTTCTAATAAATGCTTATCCCTGCCAAAAGATATTCCTCTTATATTCCCGTCAAGTAAATGCGCAGCAACATCTTTTACTTCCCATTTCTTTGCAATTGTCTGTCTGTTCCAATCATCTTTGCTTAACTTTTTAAGAAAGCTGATTAACATATCATCAAGGATTGGAATCAGTTCTATAACGTTTACAGGTATTTCTTTTTCATCTGCCGTCATACTAACTATTTATGCCAGGTGAAATAAAACCTCGTTCCTTTACCTTTATCTGAATCCACCCATACAGTTCCGTTTTTATCTTCTACGATTTTCTTAACTATTGCAAGTCCTACTCCTGTGCTTTCTATCTTATCTCTTGATTGCAGCGTCTGGAAAATCACAAATATCTTATCGTGAAACTCAGGTGAAATGCCGCCGCCGTTATCTTCAACACAAAACTGGTAATGCCTGTCTAATTCCTTGAAGGTAATTTTTACAATAGGTTCTTCTGAATTATTATATTTAATAGCATTGCTGATTAAATTCGAGAAGACCTGCTCAAGTGCAACTTTCTCCGTTGAGATTGAAGGCATCCCGGGTTCAATGGTGATTTTTACATTTGCCGGTGGAGCAAGGTTTTGTACTATTTCATCTATGAAAGGATTTAACGCAACGGTCTGAGAATTGAACTTCATTCTTCCTGCCCTGGAGTATTCCAATATTCCGTTAATTAAAGCTTCCATTCTGTTTACTCTTCCGCGCAGCAAATCAAAATTCTGTGCAGTTTCTCCTTCAAGAGCCCCTTCTAAATCCTCTTCTATCCATTGAGATAAATTATTTATGGCTCTCAGCGGTGCTTTTAAATCATGAGATACAACGTATGCAAACTGGTCAAGCTCTTTATTTATTTTTTCTAAATCATTAGAGTATTCTTTCAGCTTTTTTTCCGCGATTTTATTCTCGGTGATATCTAAAGCAAAACCTACTATGCACCCCTTGGAATTTTTGTCTTCAAATAAAAAATTCTCGAAGTACTTGGTGCTGCCTCTCATTGAGCTTGAGAGTACAAAAGAAAAATATTCCCCTGAAAGGGCTTTTGGTATGTTTTCGTAAATTCCCGGAAACTGTTCTTTTACTTCTAGACCAAGCAGGCTTGCATCTTCTATTCCCAGTGATTTTGCAGCTCCGGCTACTTCGGTAAATTTGCCTTCTTTATTTATTTTGTAAATCAGTACTGGCAGGTTAGAAAGAATTCCGTTAAGTATCTGGCTCTTCTCTATAATTTCCGCTTCGGCTTTTTTCCGGTCTTCAATATCTCTTGAGTTTACAACAATCCCTTGTATACTTTCATTTTCCAAAAGATTGTTGCCGATTGCTTCAAGTGTTTTATAATTACCCTCTAATGTTTTATAACGAAACTCAACTGAAACAATTTCAGCCGGATTTTGAAGAAGTTTTGCAAATTTCTTTTGAACTTTTTCTATATCGTCCGGGTGAATTGAATCGAACGCATTTTTTCCTATTATCTCTTTTTCCGAATAGCCGAAAATTCTGTAAAAGGAAGGGCTTTCATATTTTATAATTCCATCTGCATCAAGTATAGTAATTATATCAGATGAGTTCTGAACTAAATTCCTAAAGCGGTTCTCGCTTTCCTTAATTCTTTCAAGAGCTTTTACTAATTCCTGTGTTCTATCTTGAACCGTGTTTTCAAGAAGCAGTTTTGAATCGTTTAACTGCTTATTAGCTTTAAAGAGTTCGTTAAGGCTAAGCTCTAAAGTTCTTTCAGATTGTTTGTGGTCATCTTCAAATCCCAGATAAGCATCATTGATTGCATCAATAAAGTCATTGAGCTTTTTATGCTCTAAATCTTCCTGAACAAATACCTTTTTAATCTGTCTTTCTAAAAGTCTGTGTCTTTTTTTCTCCATTAATAAATTAATTCAGTTGTCCGGTTTATTTTTCGCTTATTGTTGTAATTGTCATTGTCTGATTATGAAGCTCGCATTTTGCATCTTTAGAGAACGGTGATATTTCTCCATATGAATAAAATCCTGTGATAGCCGTGTCATGTCCGACAACATTTCTTACTCCCTCAACTTCTTCTTCTACAAGCTGTTTAAGTACCAGCTTTCTGCCGACACAACTTATTAATATTGCAAGTTGAGGGTGTTTTTTACTAGGTTCAAGACTTGTATGCGCTGCCGATACTGCTCCGTCAATTAATCTGTCTACATTTGCTTTCATTAATCTTACATAAGATCCTTCCGGAATATCACCTGCAAATGTTAAACTCTGTTCTTCTTCATTTACTGCAAGAATTGTTCTTACTACAGGCTGCGAATCTGTTTCCATTCTCATACTTAGCGGGAAAAGCAATCCTGATGCAGGAAGTGCTTGTGCCTGGTCGCCGAGGAATGACTTATATAATTCTAAAGCAGGGGAGTTATCTAATTCGTATAAAACATTAGCTTTTGATTTTGTCACAAGTCTGTCTATTCCAAAGCTGTCCCATCCGCCGAATGAACCATAGCCTATTGAAAGGTCCTCTCCGTATAAACCAATTGCATTTATTACTTTCGATTCAGCAATACCTGTGCTGTTCACTACAACGGTTTCTTTAAAATCAGCGCCGTCACCTGCCAGCCCTCCTGTAACCTGAACTCCGTTTGTAAGCACTGACCGCATTCCTGCAACTAACTCAGAGCCGTTTATATTCAATCCGTCTGATAAAACAAAAATGTGTTTTAAGCCGCCCTGGTTAAACCCTTCCACAAGTTTTCTTCCTATATCAAAACTTTCATCTGAAGAATTTATTTTCATGCTATGCTCTGCTAAATGCGATGAATCAAATTTTACAGCAGTAGCTACAATTGAGTTATCTATCACATTAGTTCCTACAATTTCACCGGATGTAGAACAGCCGATTAATTTTGCCAATGGATATCGTTTTTTAATATCGCCAATAAGTGCGGATTCTTTTAAATGCTGACCTTTACCGAATAATAATACAAGCTGTGCCCCTTCGTTAATTTTCGAATCCGATAAATGTTCCCATCCGCTTTCAGGTGTCCATTTTGATTGTTCCGTTTTCATAATTGTATTGTTTTAATTTTAGGGTTAATATATTAATATTTTTTTGATAGTAAATTTTCCAAGTGAAGTTTGACATCATTCCATTCCGGCTTTATGATGCTGAAATAAACTACATCAACATATTCACCTCCGGCAGTTTTACCTATCCATCTCAGAGTGCCTTCATGTTTAGCGCCGATTCTCAAAATCGCATTTTGCGAGCGTTTATTTATTGATAGAGTTTTAAAACAAACACGAACTGTACCAAGCGTATCAAAGCAGTGTTTCAGTAGTAAATACTTACATTCAGTGTTAACTTTGGAACGCATCACCTCAGGTGAAATTGATGTCCATCCGATTTCCAGAAAATGATTTTCAGGTGAAATATCTGCAAACCTGGTTGTGCCGATTATTTTGCCTGTATCATTATCAATAATTGTGAATGCATAAATTTCTTTTTCCTTTTCTCCGTCAAGAGCAGTCTGCATAAATTTTTGCAGCCCTACTTTAGTAGTAATTTTTTCTAATCTGTATGCCCAAACATCTTCATGAATGATTGCATCAAATAAACCGTCTAAATGTTCAATTTTCAGAGGAATGAGGGTAACTCTTTCGCCTTTTAATGTAACCGGCTCAATGTTCATCATAAATTTTTAACAATTGAATTTCGATGGTAATAAAATCAAATGATTTTAGCCCGATAGGGGAAGTTTTCCTATAAACTTTAGTGTTCTGCCTGCTATGGAAGAACTTTGTAATATAAAGAATTTAACGCAAAAAAACCCCTCATTTATGTAAGTTTTGGCATATTTTTAGGTTTATCTGTGAAACTATTTTAACAAAAAAGCCCGTTCTGATGAAATCAAAACGGGCTTAACTTATTTTAAAATTACAACTGTGTTATTACTTAATGAGCATCATTCTCTTTGTATCTTTGAAATCAGCCGCTTCAATTCTGTAGAAGTAAACACCTGAAGCAAATGATGAAGCATTGAAATCTACGGTGTGGTATCCCGGAGCTTTCATATCATTTACAAGGTTTGCAACTTCTCTACCCGTAACATCAAATACTTTGATAGAAACAAAAGATTGTTTCGGTACTGCAAAGTTTATTTTTGTTGTCGGGTTGAACGGATTCGGATAATTTTGTGATAATGAGAATACTGATGGAATCATTGAACCTTCATTGCCGGTATTTACCAATAACTGATCAACATAATCCAATGCCATTTTTAAATATCTTGCAACAGGTGAAGAAGTTGGTCCTCCAACTGCATTTCTCATTGACTCTACGTCTAAACCTATGGTGACAGTATTGTAATTAGTCGCTTGTCTTCCAATCGAATTTAAGGAGTCGTTATCGCTTTGTAATCTGAAACCTGTTAATATTTTATTTGAGTTAGTTGCTGAACGTCTCATAACATCAGGCCATGTTCCTGCGCAGCTGTCTCTTTGTCCTTGTAATACATTGATGCCTCTTAATCCAACTAAACCTGCACCAACGGCCGGTCTATCTGCAATAAACGTAAATCCAAGATATTGTCTTGCCAGAGTTGTATCAAGATTTGTTGAACCGGATCTATCCAGATTGTAACCAACGTCTTCAGACCATATTATGAATTTTGACTTTGTTGAAACTGAAGTTCCGCCTGCATTCAAATATGATTTTACAGAATCTCTTTGAATTGGAGAAATAGTACTTGTACCTTCACCAAGCCAGATTACTTTTTTATATCCTCTTAAAGAAATCATGTTTGTTGATGAATTTGTTCCTCTGTTAAACAGGTCAAATGTCACACCAAGCTGGGAAAGATTTGTTGTTACAGAGTCACGGCTAGTTCTGCATCCGGCTACTGTTGAATCGTATGCAACCAATACATCGCCTTTAGCCTGTCTCTTAAGAGTTAAAGCAAAAGTTTGTGTTGATGCTAATGAGTCAGTTGCGCTTCTGTATGCGTAAACTCTCCATTGACCGACAACTGAATCGCCTGGAGCTAATCCTGTACCTGCCAGCATAGCATCAAGCTGATTATTCGCTATACTGATAGAAGAGTCAAACCCTGTATTGCCGGATTGAATATAAAATATCGGTGCCCCTGAAAATGTAGGTGCATCAAACAACCATTTATATCTTGTACCAGAGCCGGAACGTGTCCAGTTTATATTTACATTGCTTGAATTGAATACCGATGTTGTAATCGTTGTTCCGTTAGCCGGAGTTACAAGGCTAAATGGTGTAAGAGCAGGAACACCTCTTCTGAATGTAATCGCTCTTGGTCCGTTTGTTGATTTTAATGAGTCAACACCCGGCGCGCCTGTAGCTTTGAAAGCCCAAACGTCCCATTGTCCGACTGCTGAGTCAGATGCTGTTCCGTTATTTGTAAATCCGTTAGCAGCTAATATATCATCAAGAGCCCCTAATGTTGTTGTAATAGAATTTGTTCCTGAAGGAATTGTTAATCTTCTTGTTGGAAGAGTTGGATTTCCGAATATAAATTTATAGTTTGCAGTTACTGTAGAAGTATCCCATGTAATTGTAACAGGTGTTGTTGAACCCGGGAATGTAACTATTCTACCGCCTGCTGTAGGTGTCTGAATGTTGAATGGATTCAATGCATTCAGCTGAATTGTTACAGAGCCTACCCATGTCTGGAATAATGTTGATGCGCTTCCTGTTTTATCATCCATCCATGCTGCATAAACTTTTCCGTTTCCTGCAGTTATACCAATGTAATCACCCATTGTATTTACGCCGGGAAGATTCTTTGGTTTAAAGTTATGATCTGCAATTTTTGTATCAGTCCAGGTTGTACCGCCGTCCAGTGAACGTGAAAGATATACAGTACATGAATCACCTGAGGCTGCGAAGTCTCTGTTATCATAATATACAACATTGATTCCGCCTGCTTCATCAACCTTAACGCAAGGGAAATACTGAACTCTTGCATTGTTAAGAGCATCCTGATTAACTCTTATACCTGCTGACCATGTTGCACCGCCATCTGAAGATTTTCTTAAGATAACGTCTGCATCGGTTCCTGCAGGTGCTAAGTTGATTTGTGATGTAACAACATAAATAGTACCTCTTCTTGGTCCTGAGCTTTTATCAATATCGCATCTTGGGAAACCGTTTGTTCTGATACCCCATCCGTTGAATGAAGATGAACGTGAACCGTTTACATCAAATGCATTTTCAGTTGCAACAAAATTTGCGCCTCCGTTTGTTGATTTTGCCATTCCGACAAAATCCTCTGTAAATGGAGAAGATGAAACGCCTGCTGTCCAGAAAATATAAACTTCACCGTTAACGCCTACTACAACGTCATGCCCCTGAGCGTTGTGTCCGGTAGGAGTCGCATTGATTACTAACTGTGGTGACCATGTAACGCCGCCGTCAGTTGTTCTTGACATTCTTCCGTTACCCGGTGTTGTTCCGAAGCTTGTCCATGCCATGTATGAATTACCGTAAAAAGGACTTCCTGGAACATCATCAGTATTAGCTAAATTTTTATCACAGTTAGCATCTATAACTACATCAAAAGTATTTGACCAGGTCAAACCTTTATTTGTGGAATAATTGGCACCCATACCTTTTAATCCGCCGAAATTTGTTGTAGATGTTAAGTGTGTATAAATAAATCTTCCGTTCTTATCAATAGTAGGACCGGGGTCTCCGCGCTGGTCAGCAGTGCTTCCGGCTGCCATAGAATCTGAACCATACCAGGTTGTACCGCCGTTTGTTGAAACGTAAGTACCGGCATTTATAGATGCTCCGCCTGTAATATTTTGCGATGCTACATATAAGATCTGAGGATTGTTTGGATCTCTCGTCATGTAAATTTCGCATTGCTGATTTAGTGATGGATATACACGAACGTTTGGATTAACTGCCATCATTGTACCGTTTGGCATGTTAACAACGCGTGATTGTTTTACCGGGTTTTCGATTTGTCCGATATCTGTAGCGGCAGGGAGCTGCGCGCCATTTTTTTGAACTGATGTCATTTGCGGATTGAAATACCATCTTGGGCTTTCATCCGTTTTTTGGCCTGTAAAATATACAAAGCCAATAATGACAAGTGAAAAAAGTATAAATAACTTCTTCACGAGGTCTCCTTAAGGTTTAATTTAATTGTATTAAGAAATTAATTGAATCCGTTTATAAAATCAATTAATTAAGAGGTTTGAAAATAGAATAATTCAGGAAAGAAAATCAGGTTTGTGAGCTGTCTATAACTGATTCATCAAGCTCATCAAGTCTGTGTTTGGAGTGCTTATTATAAAAGTAAACTGCGATTATCCCGACAACAACGGCAAACCACAATGTAGCAACACGTATAATAATTGTAGATGCTGCTGAAACATCTTTGGGTATTTTTAAAATTATAAGTAATCCTGTAAGTGTAGCTTCAGTAGCTCCAAGTCCGCCGGGAAGCATTGCAATTGCTCCGACTAATGTTGAGAAACAATAAATGAATGATGCAGTAAGAAGACTTGTTTCAATATTAGAAGTTGAAGAAAAAATTTGAAGGACATAATAAAATCCAAGACATTCAAATCCCCAAGCCACAATACTCATTGCAACGGCAATTAAAAGAGGTTTTATTTTAACAAGCTGATAGATGCTTTCGTAGGCTATATGTATTCTGTGAACATATTTGGAAATAAATTTTATTCTTTCAAGCGAGTTTATTATTGCAAGTGATAATTTTTGAAAGCTTAAAATTAATGTTACTGCAATAAAAAATATTCCAACTCCTATAATAATTGCACGTCCGTAATCAAATACGTATGCTCCCATTATGCATATTATTATAATGGAAATAAAATCGGTAATTCTCTCTGCAATAATGATAGGTGCTGACTTTGCAACGGGTGTGCCGGTCTCTTCTTTCAATAAATATGATTTTAAGACTTCGCCCATTTTTCCGGGCGTAACACTCATTACAAATGCTGAAAGAAAAATTTTAAAGCTAAGAAGGGGAGCAACCTTTATTTTAAGAATTTTAAGATAATATTCCCATTTGTAAAATCTTGCAACATAGTTAAGAAAAGAAAGGCCGAGAATTAAAGGAAAATATAACCAATTGAATTTTCCTAATGCTCCGAGAAGTTTATCAAAATCAGCGTAAAGACTTATTCCTAAAAATATAAGCGCACCGAAAACGGCAGAGAGTAGAATTTTCTTTTTATACTTTGAAAACAAATTAAAGAACCTTTTAAATTACTTTTTTAATTGTAGTGTAAAGTTTTACCAATGGAAGCCCTATGATATTGTGGTGGTCGCCTTTGATTTTATCTATGAACAAGCATCCGAATCCGTCCTGTATTCCGTATGCTCCTGCTTTATCAAGCGGCTTAAATTTATTCACATAATAATTTATTTCCTCATCATTAAGCTTTCTGAAGTATACTTCAGTCTTTTCGTAAGCAAACTCTTCCTTGCCGTTCTTTGTGTTAATTACGTTAAGTCCGGTATAAACGGTATGCTTTTTCCCGCTGAGTTTTTTTAAATACTGCTTTGCTTCTTTTAGATTAGCAGGTTTATGAAGAATTGTATTACCGATAAGTACAATCGTGTCAGCCGCAATTATTATTTCATTTTTATAATTGGCAGCAACAATTCTCGATTTCTTTAAAGCGTTTATCCTTACAAGCTTTATAGGATTGTACTTGGATGCTTCAAGCTCTTCTGATTTGCTGTCGACAGCTTTATGCTTTAATCCGATTTGTTTTAATAAATCTGAACGTCTCGGAGATTTAGATGCAAGAATATATTCCGAAGAAAGTAGTTTCTTAAGTGACATTAATTAAGAGACATTAATTTTTTAAGAGTTCCTCAAGTTTATTCATTAAATCATCTTTTGAGATAATATGTCTCTCACCTGTTTTTCTGATTTTTATTTCAACGTTGCCGTTCTTTAAATTCTTTTCACCTAAAATAACATGAACAGGTGTTCCTATTAAATCAGCATCCTTAAATTTAAATCCCGCTGAAATTTCTTTTCTGTCGTCATATAATACTTCAATGCCTTTTTCATTCAGTTCATTATAAACCTGTTCTGAAAAACTTACTACACTATCTATATTTGTATTTGCGCAGATAAGCTGAACCTGAAAAGGTGCAATTTCGCCGTTCCAGATTATTCCGAACTTATCATGGTTCTGCTCAATGTGCGCTGCTGCAATTCTTTCAACTCCGATTCCGTAGCTTCCCATAATAATTGGATGTGAATTTCCCTGTTCATCTAAAAATGTTGAGCCGAGCGCTTCAGAGTATTTTGTACCGAGTTTAAATATATGCCCGACTTCAATTGCTTTTGTTATCCTTATTGTATCTTTTTTATCTGTTGTAAGCTCTCCGCCTTTTACAGTTCTTATGTCATAATATCTTATTGAAGGAACATCTCTTTTTAAATCAATATTCTTAAAATGATAATCATTTTTATTTGCTCCGCTTATTAACTCATCAGCATCTTCAAGTCGTAAATCTGCTATTACTGAAATTTTAGGATTTGAAATATTTAAAGGACCAATCGAACCTGCATCAGCTCCGCTTATAGCCATAAGCTCTTCAGGATGTCCGGGGCGTATATTTTGTCCGAAAATATTTTGAAGTTTAGTTTCGCTCACTTCATCATCACCGCATACAAGAGTAAGAACATAAGAATCTCCGTTAACGAATAAACGTGACTTTGCCAATCTCGTCCAGTCGTTTTCAGTGCCAACAAATTTTGCAAGCTGTTCAATTGTTTTTATATCGGGAGTATGAAATTCTTCAGGTTCTAAATTAGAATTCCTTCTTTCAACTTTATCAATGTATGAAACTGCAACTTCTATGTTAGAGCAATAAGAATTATTTTGTGTAACGACAATATTATCCTCTCCTGCATCCGATTCAACCATAAATTCTTCTGAATCGCTTCCGCCCATTGCTCCGCTGAATGCAGTTACTACATAAAAATTTAATCCGCAGCGTGTAAAAATATTTCTGTATGCCTGCGCGTGTTTATTATATGATTCATCCAATGCCTCCCATGTGGAATCAAACGAATACGCATCCTTCATTGTAAACTGCCTTCCGCGTAAAACACCTGAACGGGGACGGGCTTCGTTTCTGAACTTAGTCTGTATCTGATACCAGATTTGAGGCAGATCTTTATAAGAAATTAAGTTACTCTTTGCTATAGTTGAAAATACTTCTTCATGTGTTGGCGCAAGTACAAGCTCGCGGTTCTTTATTCTGAAAATTGTATCTCCGTAATCTTCAAGTCTTCCGGTTTGGCTCCAAAGCTCGTTAGGCGAGAGGGCGGGAAGATAAAACTCCTGTCCGCCAATGGCATTCATTTCCTCGCGGATGACTTTTTCAACTTTTTTGAAAACTCTTAGTCCGAACGGCAGATAAGAATACACACCTGAAGTAAGCTGGCGAATCATTCCGGAGCGAATCATTAATTTATGTGAAGCAACAACTGCATCTGCAGGCTCTTCTTTTATAGTCGGTAAAAAAAACTGTGTTAATCGCATTGAATTATTTTGATAAGCATACAAAATAACTTTATATATTTGGTAATTCAATTCAGAAATACATTGTGAGATTTAACCACGGAGAACACAGAAAATTTATAAAATTTTATTTATCTATGTTCGTCTTTTTTGTTTTTTCTTTGTGTCCTCTGTGATTCTCTCTGTGTACTCTGTGGTTAAGGACAAAGTTGTAGCGCACCAAACCGACAACATGCCACACTTAATACTGCGTTGTAAAAAAAATATATTTTGTTTATTGTGGTAAAAATAATTCACCACATATATGAGCTCTGCGCATTTACACATTTTGCTGAACCATTTCCCCGTAATCGGTACAGCCTTAGCAGCATTTGTTCTTTTCTATGGTTTCTTTAAAAGAAGCGATGAAATAAAAAAACTCAGTTTAGTTTTATTGGTTATAACATCTTTAGTTACCATTCCTGTTTACCTTACAGGTGAAAATGCCGAAGGAAGTGTAGTCAGTATTGAAGGTGTGAACGAAGATTTCATCGAGCCGCATGAAGAGTTCGCTTTTAAAGCTTTCATCGCTTCAGATATTGTCGGTGCACTTGCGCTCGTTGCTTTATTCATGTACAGAAAACCGAAGCATCTTCCTATGGGAGTAGCAGCATTATTTTTTGCTCTGATGCTTGCCCTTAACGGTATGATGGCATGGACTGCTCATCTTGGCGGACTTATAAATCACACTGAAATAATGGGAGAGTCTCCACTGAAGAAACCTAATCCGTAAATTCAGAAGTTATATATTTCCTTTGATAGGTCTTATTGTAATTTCTTCTATTACAACTTTTTTAGGCTGGTCAAAAATGCTTACAACAATCTGAGCGACTTCATTCGGAGTCATCATTTTGCTTGCATGCTTTTGTCTCGTCTTGCTGTCCCACATTGCTGTTTCTGTAGGACCGGGAAGAACGTTAGTAACTTTTATATTGAGATGGCGGACTTCCTCGCGCAGTGAATTCGACATCGCAAGCAGTCCTGCTTTTGAAGCTGCATAAGCTGAACTGTTTTCAAACACGTGAGTTGCTGCAATAGATAAAATATTTATAATGTGTCCTCTTTTGTTTTTTACCATCTGAGGAAGTGTGTATTTCATCGCAAGAAATGAACCGCGGAGATTTGTATTGATGATTGAATCGAAGTCGAATGATTTTGTCTCAAGAAAAGATTTGAACGATGTAACACCTGCATTGTTTACCAGGCAGTCAATCCTTCCGTATTTTTCTCTTATTCTTTTTGCAGTACCAATTATACTGCGCTCGGAGAGCATATTGCATACGAATGCAGTTGCTTCACGTCCGGCGTATTTTATCTCGCTTGCTATTGCTACGAGGCGGGACTTTCTTCTTCCTGTCACAACTACTATATGCCCGGCTTTGGAAAATTCATTTGCAATTTCTCTTCCAATTCCGGTTGATGCTCCTGTAACCCAGATAACTTTTTGCACTGCAAAAATTTAATTGTAATACAAAAATAGTTTATCGTTTATCAATTAGCAATTTGTTTACACATGAACAGGGAATTTATTGATGGAGATGTTAGGAATGTTTATGATTAGCGTTTCAATATTATAAACCTATTCCATATGAAAACCAAACATTATAAACTGTCTTCTTTGCGCGCCTACTTCAATTATTGAGTGAGGAAGTATTAATATGTTATTCTGAAAATGAAGATTGCCCTCACTCCATTTGTACTGCTTAATGCTATCCATTGACGGAAAGTAACCTAAGTCTAAAACAGTTTTCAGAAAACTAGAAAATCCTGGGTGGAAATTTACTATAGGTATTTTAAAGTTAAAGTGGAATTCAGCTCCTGGATATAAAACTAGCAGTGTATCACAGCAAAAATCAAAATTACTTTCATAAAACCTTGAAAATATAAAAGTATAAGTAGGCAAAGTTGCTTGATGCTCCTTTACTTCTGAAAATGGGCTAATAAATGATGTATCCATTGAGGGATTTGTAAAACTGATTGAAATGTCAACGGAATCCGATTTGTGAGCTATATATTTGAAAGATTTTACTTCTACTACAAGAGATTTAGTTTCGTAGATAAATTTTTGTATTTCAGAATTTTCTTGTGGGTAAAGAGAATTCAGGGATGTAATCAGAACCAAAACAAGAAATATATTTTTTATCATCTATATTTCATTTAGAATTAAAAATTTCCCAAGCAAAGCTTGGGAAATTGAATTCATTTTTATCCTTTGTACTCTCCCCACACACTTCTCAGTGCATTGGAAATTTCTCCTATGGTAGCATAACTCTCAATTGCTTCAAGAAAATAAGGGAGTAAGTTTTCATTCGTCATCGCTTTTTGTTTTATCACTTCAAGCTGAGCTTTGACTTTATCATTATCTCTTTCTGCTTTAAGCTTATTTATCTTTTCTGTCTGAATAATTCTTACTTCATCGGAGATTTTGTTCACAGTATGTATCGGTTCGTTCCCGGTTGTAAATTTATTCACACCGACGATAATGTTTTCACCTTTCTCTAATCCGATCTGAAAATTATACGAGTTATTTTCTATTTCACTTTTCTGATATCTTACTTCAATTGCCTTAGTTGCGCCGCCCATCTCTTCAATCTTGTCAATATATTCCCAGGCCTTCTTTTCAATTTCATTTGTAAGATGCTCTACTATGTAAGAGCCGCCCATAGGGTCAACCGTATCCGCTACTCCGCTTTCATAGGCAATTATCTGCTGCGTTCTCAAAGCAGTCTGAACTGCTTCTTCAGTCGGAAGTGAAAGAGCTTCATCTTTTCCGTTTGTATGCAATGACTGGCATCCGCCCATTACTGCAGCAAGCGCCTGCATAGTTACTCTTATTATATTGTTGTCGATCTGTTTATCCGATAAAGTCGAACCGCCTGTCTGCGCATGGAAACGAAGCTTCATGCTGTTCTCATCTTTTGCGTTAAATTTCTCCTTCATTATCTTTGCCCATATTTTTCTCGCTGCTCTGAATTTCGCAACTTCTTCAAGAAAATTATTATGAGCATTAAAGAAAAACGAAAGGCGCTTTGCAAATTTATCTACATCAAGTCCTGAACTTATTGCCTGTCTTACGTATTCAATACCATCCGATAAAGTAAAAGCAACTTCCTGCACTGCATTGGAACCAGCCTCTCTTATATGATAGCCGGATATTGAAATTGTATTCCATGAAGGCAAATTATCACTGCACCATGAAAAGATGTCGGTTATAAGCCTCATAGATTCTTTCGGCGGATAAATATACGTTCCTCTTGCAATGTACTCTTTTAATACATCGTTTTGTATCGTGCCTGATATTTTCTTTAAGTCCGCATTTTGTTTCTTCGCAATAGCAACGTACATCAATAATAACAATGAAGCTGTTGCATTGATTGTCATCGAAGTTGTTACATCAGCGAGCTTTATTCCGTCAAAAAGAGTTTCCATATCTTTTAAGGAATCTATTGCTACGCCGACCTTGCCGACTTCGCCTTCGGACATTTTATCGTCTGAGTCATATCCGATCTGTGTAGGCAAATCGAATGCAACGGATAAGCCCGATGAGCCGTTTGCTATTAAATATTTATATCTTTGATTTGATTCTTCTGCTGTTCCGAAGCCTGCGTACTGACGCATTGTCCAGAATTTTGAACGGTACATTGACTGGTGTACGCCGCGTGTATAATCGAATGTGCCGGGATTTGCCTGCTGTTCTGCAGTAGTGAGATATTCGGGAAAAACAATTCCCGAATCGGTTTTGAATTCTTCTTTGCGATTAGCCATCTTCTCAGGGTTAAAGTTTCGAATTACTTTTACAGATTAACTTTTGAAAATCACTTTTCTTTTATTTTAAGTCCACGCCCGATTTTAAAAACTTATAATGTTTTTTTGATTGTATTGTATAAAACTCATTTGGATTTAATGCAACTATTTCCCATGTATTCTTATCCCAGAAGCTTGGTTTCTCTTTCAGCTCGATTGTATATGTCGAATCGTTCACTGTTTTGACTGAGTATTCTGTTTTATGAGTTGCTACTCCTAATGAATCATCCCATTTAAGATATAAATATTTTTCGTCGAAGCCTGCCATTTGTTTTTCAGGTCCGTTTGTATATACGAATACTTTATCTACTAAGTTAAGTTTTTTATCGTTGCAAGACATAAGCGCGAATGATGTTGTAAAGAATAAGATTAATAAATATTTCATAAAAATGTTTTGTTATTATATGTTTGATGTAACTTAACCACAGAGGACACAGATTAAAAAAAATAAGAATTAATTTGTCACCGGTATCTAAGTTAGTGAATTCAGCGGTTAAATCATTTTTAAAGTTTCTAAAATTATATTGAGAATAATCCCCGTTTAAAATCTGTGCTTTTCTGCGTAAAATCTCTGTGTAATCTGTGGTTAAAAAAATTACAGAAGAATTTACATTATTATACCACCGTCAACGCAGAGTGTCTGGCCGGTGATATAAGAAGCATCATCCGATGCTAAAAATTTTACTACGTTTGCAACTTCATTAGTGCTTGCAAATCTTTTCATAGGTATACTTGCAAGATAATTTTTCTTTACATCTTCGCTTAGCTTATCAGTCATTTCAGTTTCGATAAATCCCGGAGCGATTGCATTCACATTTATATTCCTTGATGCCAACTCTTTAGCCACTGCTTTTGTAAAGCCTATTACTCCTGCTTTAGATGCAGAATAGTTTGCCTGACCTGCATTTCCCATTACACCTGATATTGATGTTATGTTTACAATCTTACCGGACTTCTTTCCCATCATAGGGCGGGAAACGGCTTTTGTAAAATTGAAGACTCCTTTTAAATTAGTATCGATAACTGCATCCCAGTCTTCCTCCGACATTCTCATCAATAAGCCGTCCTTAGTAATGCCGGCATTGTTTACAAGCACATCAATCTTTCCGAACTCTTTTACTATTGCATCTACTAACTCTGCAACAGCTTTAATATCTGCAACATCGCATTTATGATGTTTAATATTTTTTGAGTTAAAGTACTCTTCATCAATAGCATTCTTATATGTAACTATTACAGTTGCGCCGTCATTAAGGAATGACTCTGCGATTGATTTACCGATTCCTCTTGAACCGCCTGTTACAACTACTACTTTATCCTTAAAATCCATTGAAATCCATTATTTTGTTTCAGGTAATTTAATATTGTATTTAGGAGTGTAATTTTGTTTGTAATGTTCATCAAGCGAATTATATAATTCCTCTCCAAGTACATATTTTATTTCTTCTCTTGTTCCGTCAAACGTTGTCTGAGTAAAATTATGCTCTTTATCTATTCCGCAATATGCTAAGTCCTGGGAATGTTCGTCATCATAAGTTAAAATATGATTTACAACTGCGACGGGATACATTATACAATACGTAGGCTTGATAGCCCACTTATGCATTCCGTTTGCGACGGCAGCAACCTGCAGTGAGCAGTATTGATTCTCATCATTAAAAACACATTTCTCAACACCTTTGGAATCAGTATAAACATTTGAGCCGGCAGCATAACCGGAAGGGAAGTCTTCATCTTCTACTATCTCATCATCAAACCATTTTGATTCATCTTTTATCTGGTCTGCGCTCATTACACCTTTTATTATATCTTTATGAGCAAGGATAACTTCAGGAAAATTTTTATCCATGTAAACACCTGACTTGCAGCACTCGCCGAAGCAAATCTTCATATCGCATCCTGCAACAAATCCCTGTGTAAAAATAGCAGTGTTAACTTTCTGTCCGTTGAATTCTATTATTTCCTCGGTATTTTTTAATCCTGTAGGATAAGGATTTTCTTCCTGCTCTTCATGGTGATGAGGCTCGGTTATTTCACCGATTTTTCCTGTTTCTTCTGACATATTAAAATTAAAGTTGTTCTATATCTTCTGCAGTTGAAATGTTAAAACATTCCACCTGCGGATTTATTTTTTTAACTAATCCTGTAAGAACTTTGCCTGAACCTATCTCATAAAACTTTGATGCTCCGGCGTGAATCATATTTCTAATACATGTTTCCCATTTCACTGAAGACATAAGCTGTCTGTACAAGGCATTTTTTATTTTATCTTTGTTTTCAAACGGCTCTGCTTCAACATTACTGTAGACAGGAATTTTTGCATTACTGAAATTTGTTGCATTAATTGCAAATCTCAGTTCTTCAGCAGATGTAAGCATTAAGTTAGAGTGAAATGCTCCGCTTACCTCAAGTTCTTTTACCATTCTTGCGCCGTATTCTTCCTTTGCAATTTTCATAGCACGGTGAACAGCTTCAACATCACCTGAGATTACAATCTGTCCGGGCGAATTATAATTTGCAGGCTGAACAATTTTTCCTTCACCGGCCTTATCGCAAACTTCAGTAACTTTAGTATCATCAAGTCCGATTATAGCTGCCATTGTTCCCGGCTGCTGCAAGCCTGAATTCTTCATAAGCTCGCCTCTTTTTTTCACAAGTCTCAATCCGTCTTCGAATGAAAAAGATTCCGCATAAGCATTTGCAGTATACTCACCGAGTGAGTGTCCTGCAGTAACATCTGCTTTTAATTTATCACCTATTAATCTTGTAAGAATGTATGAGTGTATATAAAGTGCGGGTTGTGTAATATGAGTTTCTTTTAATACATCTGCGGGACCTTCGAAGCATAAGCCTGAGATATGAAAGCCCATTATCTCATCGGCTTTATGGTACATTTCTCTTGCTATTTCATATTTATCAAAGATATCTTTTCCCATTCCAACTGCCTGCGAGCCCTGCCCCGGAAAAATAAAAGCTATTTTACTCAATGTGTATTAAAATTAATTAAAAAATATTTATGTATTATTAAAGTTAGTCATTATGCAAAAGACATTCAATTTAAGATGCTTTCCTATGCAAGCGGATAAATCTTCCTTTTTAAAATAAATAGTTGTAATTTATTATGCTAAACACCAATCGGAATTTTTTGAATCAAAAAACTAAATGAAATGAAACCTACCATTTCTCATTTCAGGATAGTCCTTTTTGCTTTAGTATTCATGGCGTCCTCTTCCTTAACATTTTCACAAATCAGCTCGCCCGGAACACCTCTTAGCTTCACAAGGAATCTTGAATCAGACATTCAGCAGTCAATAATGCCCGGCTTCGATTTAGAAGAAGTCAAAAGGCAGGATAAGATCGAATCTCAAATGAAAGATATTCCGTTCAGATTCGGTTATGAATATACTACAAATATCGGATTTACAAATGCAGGTACATGGAGCACTTTACCGGATGGAAGCAAAGTCTGGAGAGTATCCATTACATCTAACGGGGCTTTTGGTATAAACCTTATTTATAATAAGTTCTATATGCCTAAGGGTTCAAAATTTTATGTTTACAATACAGACAGGACGATGGTATTAGGAGCTTTTACGGAAGCTAATAATATTCCGGAAAAAATGTTCTCTACTGCTCCGGTTAAAGGCGAAACAATTATTCTTGAATATAATGAACCGGCTAATGTAAAAGAAACTGCAGAGCTTAATGTTTCATCTGTTATCCATGAGTATAAAAATATTTTCGGATTTATGCCATCACTGACTGATGATTTCGGAACATCAGGACCATGCGAAGTAAATGTGAATTGTCCACTCGGAGATCCATGGAAAAAACAATCACGCTCAGTTGCAATGGTCTTATTAGCTAACGGAACAAGATGGTGCTCGGGTTCTTTATTGAATAACACAAGAAACGACGGAACACCGTTCTTCATGTCGGCTAATCACTGTCTTTCAGGCTCAACAACTACTTGGATTTTTATGTTTAAGTATGAAAGTCCTAACTGTACAAATATTGACGGACCTACTAACTTTACAATCACAGGCGCAACATTGCTTGCAAGCAATGCTGCATCTGATTTTGCTTTGATGAAACTTTCAAGTAAGCCGCCTCCATCATATAATGTATATTACACAGGATGGAACAGGGCAGATGTCGGCGCAACATCCGGCGCAGGTATCCATCACCCCGACGGTGATATTAAAAAAATCTCTTTCAGCTTAGTTCCTTATACAAGTGATACCTGGAGCGGAACACCCGCTAACTCACACTGGAAAGTAAACTGGTCAGCTATTAACGGAAACACTGCAGTAACAGAAGGCGGTTCTTCAGGTTCACCACAGTATGACCAGAACCAGAGATTCATCGGTCAGCTTCACGGTGGTCCTTCTTCATGCACAGCAACTCAGAAGTGGGATTTTTATGGTAAGTTCTCTATGTCATGGGATTACGGAACAACTCCTTCAACTAGAGTAAAAGACTGGCTCGACTCTGCTAACACTGGTGTAACAGTACTTGACGGTTATGACCCGTTTGCAAATCCTTTAAGTCCTTTTAATTTACAAACTCCGGTTGCAGGCGCAAGAATAGTTACAGTGCCCGGTTCTTCAACACCTGTTACAATTACATGGGATACGGCAACATCAAGCGCTACATACAAATTTTTCTTCGGAAATGTTGCATCACCTAGAAGAGTAAGTATTTCTTCAGGTACAAACAGCATTACTACTACACTAGGAGCACTGGATATATTATTGGCTAATGCAGGATTCACAAATAATAATACGGCTTCCGATTCACTGGCTGGTCAGTGGGATATCTGGGCTTATAAAAATCCCGGTTCTCCCGGAGCAGATTCATTGAAATCTACTAACGGTCCCAGAGCAATAACATTCAGAAGACAGGCAATAACAATTTCAGCTTTTGCATTATTATCACCTGCAAACGGCTCAACTATAATTACAAATCAGCTTGACCCTGCTCCTATAAACTTTACATGGAGAAAATCAGGAAGCGGCGGTGCAATTTATAAAACACTCTTCAAAACCGGACCTTTTTATTCTGACCCTGCTACATTTGTAATAATGGGTAACAATGGCGGATATGATACATCATCTTCTATAAGAACTTCACAGTGTGATTCATTGCTTGCTTCCTTAGGAGTTGCAGCAGGAGATTCTATCACCGTAACATGGAGAGTAAGAGCTTTAACTTCATCAGATTCAGTAAACTCAACGGGACCTGACAGAGCTTTAATTTTAAGAAGAGCAGGCTTGCTTCCATTGTTCCAAAACTTCTCAGAAACAGTAATGCCTCCGGCATTCTGGACTTATACAGGAACAGGAACACAATACTGGACAAGGCAAACTCCTGGCGGTTACGGCGCAAGCACCGGTTCTGCTATGTTTGATTATTATTCTGCATCAGCCGGCGTTACACAATCGTTGACAAGCAATCAATTCCCGGCGACTTCAGCAGGTACTTATCTTAGATTTAATTATGCTCAAAAATTCTATCAGCCGACTACAACATTATCCGCTGATTCATTGGGCATTTTCTCTTCTACAGATAACGGGGCAACGTTTACAAAAATAATTACTTTGAAAGCGACCAATACTCCGCAGCTTGGTTATAATTCGCATTCAAATCTTACAACAACAGGAGCGATTGGAAATAATACAGAATATATGGTCCCTGCAAATAACGAATGGGCAACGAAAATTTTATTAATGCCAACAGGCACAAATAAAGTAAGGTTCACAGCTTATTCTGTGTTCGGCAATAATTTGTTCATTGACGATATTACCGCAGGAACTGCAACAGGAACTGAAACACCGATTTCATTGATTCCGGATAAATATGAATTATCACAAAATTATCCGAATCCTTTCAACCCGTCTACAAAAATAAATTTCTCACTGCCAAAGCATGGTTTTGTAACACTGAAAATTTATGATATGCTTGGTAAAGAAGTAGCGGAATTAGTAAGTGAAGTAAAACAGGCAGGTTATTATGCAGTTGATTTCAACGCAAGCGCTTTAGCCAGCGGTGTTTACTTCTATAGAATACAATCGCTCGACTTCGTTGAAACAAAACGAATGATGCTGATAAAGTAAAATTTCTCATTCCCAACGTCCTCGTTTGGAATGCAAAAATACTAAGCCCGGTGGTTGCAAAATCATCGGGCTTTTTTGCTTAAGTCACTTTCTCAAATTTAAATTTTATTTAACCGCTGAAATTCGTAATTTCTGAAATTCAATAAATTTTTCAATTTTTTATTCTATAATAAAAACACTATGAGCTCACAAGAACAAAACATTACGTCTTTATCAACAGAAAAAAGATTATTCAAGCCGAAGAAAGCATTCTCCGAGCAGGCTCACATAAAGTCATTTGACCAGTATAAAAAAATGTATGCGCAGTCTATAAAAAATCCTGAAAAATTCTGGGGCAAGGCTGCTGAAGAGCTGCATTGGTTTAAAAAATGGACTAAGGTTTTGAAATGGAAAGCTCCGCACTCGGAATGGTTCACAGGCGGCAAACTGAATCTGTCTTATAACTGTCTGGACAGGCACGTAGAGAACGGAAGAAAAAATAAAGTAGCATTGTTTTTTGAAGGAGAACCCGGCGATACGGCAACATATACCTATGGACAATTATTGAACGAAGTAAAAAAATTCGCAAACGTTCTAAAGTATAATAATGTAAAAAAAGGCGACAGAGTTGTTATCTATATGCCGATGATACCGGAAGCAGTAATTGCAATGCTTGCATGCGCTCGCATTGGCGCAGTGCATTCAGTTATCTTCGGCGGATTTGCAGCTCACGCTCTTGTTGATAGAATTAACGATGCTGAAGCCTGCATGGTTATAACTGCCGATGGCGCAAACAGACGAGGACAGCTTGTTGAGCTCAAAAAAAATGTTGATGAAGCTATGCCTAATTGCCCGACGATAAAAAATTGTATCGTTGTAAAAAGAACAGGCAATCAAATAGGATGGAATGACTTACTTGATAAATGGTATCACGTTGAAATGGATGCAGTTGATAATAATTGCCCCGCAGAAAAACTTGATTCCGAACATCCTCTTTATATATTATACACCAGCGGTACTACAGGCAAGCCAAAGGGAATTCTTCATACAACAGGCGGCTACTCGGTGCAAACATATCTCACAGCAAAATACGTATTCGATTTAAAGGATGATGATATTTACTGGTGCACTGCCGATATTGGCTGGGTAACAGGTCACAGCTACGTTGTTTACGGTCCGCTGCAGAACGGCTCTACTGTTTTAATTTACGAAGGCGCGCCAAACTATCCCGAGCCTGACAGATTCTGGAAGCTCATTGATAAATACAAAGTAACAATTTTTTATACTGCGCCTACGGCTATCCGCGCATTTATTAAGTGGGGAACACACTGGGTTGATAAGTATAAGCTAGATTCACTTCGTTTGCTGGGAACAGTAGGGGAGCCAATAAATCCTGAAGCGTGGATGTGGTACAATAAAATTATAGGTAAAGAAAGATGTCCGATTGTCGATACGTGGTGGCAGACGGAAACGGGGGCCATAATGGTCTCGCCATTGCCGGGAGTTACACCTACGAAACCGGGCAGCGGAACTCTTCCTTTTTTCGGAATTGATATTGAAGTGCTTGATAAAGAAGGAAAGAAAGTTAAGGCAAACCAGGGCGGGCTGCTTGTTATCCGCAAGCCGTGGCCTTCTATGCTCCGCACTATATATAGAGACGATGAGAGATACCAAAAACAATACTGGAGTGAGTTTGAAGGAATGTACTTCACAGGTGACGGCGCGCGAAGAGATAAAGACGGATACTTCTGGGTAATGGGAAGAGTTGATGACGTGCTTAACGTAAGCGGTCACAGACTCGGAACTGCGGAAATTGAATCTGCATTGGTAGCGCATATAAAAGTCGCAGAGGCAGCAGTAGTCGGCAAGCCCGATGAAATGAAGGGCAGCTCAGTATTTGCATTCGTTACTTTGGAAGGCAGCCATACTCCGAGTGAAGAATTAAAAACGGAACTGAAGGCATGGGTAGCAAAGGAAATCGGCGCGCTTGCAAGACCTGATGAAATAAGATTCACTGATGCTCTTCCGAAAACAAGAAGCGGAAAAATTATGAGAAGACTTTTAAGGGAGCTTGCTGCCGGTGGAAGTGTAACAGGTGATGTAACTACTCTTGAAGACTTTGCAGTGCTTGAGAAATTGAGAGAGGGCGAAGAGGAATAGGTATTTAATTAAGAATTAAGAATTATGAATTAACCTGACAGTCCGCCTTGGCGGATTTAATCCTGTCAGTTTTTTTTTATTGAATAATTATTTGCACTTGTTCAAATTATTCATTTCATATAAATTATAACTAAAAGTATAAAAGTTAAAACCCCTATGAAAGTACTTGTTTCTCTATTTTCGTTGTCTTTATTTCTGCTTATTTCAGGATGTAGTTCAGAAAGTGCTTTAATTAAGCAATATAAAACAGTTTATGAGCCAGAAAAAAAAGAAGGAGTAATATCATATTATGTTAGTGGATTACCAATGGGTGCTTATGGAGATGATAAATATAGTATTATGTTTAATTTAAAACCTGCTACGATATTAGATGATAATTGTTTGCGATTGTGGTTACTATATGAGAATATTAACGAAGAGGAATACTTAATTGAACCAACAAAAATTACAAAAATAGAACTTTGGAAATATGGAATTAAAAGATACGAATTGAGCCCAGAATCTCCATTAAATATTCTAACTCAAATTGAAGAAGATAAACAACAAAATTTAATTATGGAGTCAATCGGCTCAGCATTGAAAAATCTTTCTACTTCCAATACAAAAATCAAAATTAATGGAAAGGATAAGATTGAAATTAAAGATAAGGATCAAAAAATCCAAGAAATAACTGAGGAGAATGTCAATAGAATTAATAATATAAATGATTGGTATGATATATATTCTGAAAGCATTAATAATGGACTTTTAAGAAAAAATACATTATTTAAAAATAAAAGTGTTAATGGTTATATTTATTTCAAAATTCCTATTGAAGATAAGAATGTAAAAGATAAGTGGGGTGGCAATTTTAAGGAAGAAATAAGTTTAGAAAATTATGAAATTAGATTAAAAGTTGCAACTTTGTATGGTGTAAAAGAAATCGTATTTAAACAAGTTGCAGGAGAATAATCTTACCATTCTCGCATCACTTTTCGTAATTGGATTGCGGGGAAAAATTAAGCGGTGATTGTTAACCACCCCCTGCCCCCTCCTTATTAAGGAGGGGGCTTGAACCGCAAAATTATTAGTGTACCTGACTGGTTTTTAATCCTGTCAGGTTTTTTTATTATAATAAATTAAGTACACAAGTTTTCCCCTCCTTACGAAGGAGGGGGATTAAGGGGGCGGTTTAAATCAGTTGCGACACTGAACCATTGCAACTAATTAGGGTAAACCTGACTGTCCGCCTTGGCGGATTTAATCCTGTCAGGTTTTTTTTATTGAATAGACATTCTGTCAAGTTAAATCAAAATAAATTTACCTATATGTGCTAATAGGTATCTTTTACTTTCCTCTTATTATTGTAAATTGTAAATTTGAAGTCGAGCGTGGATGGGCTTTGCTGATTTCAAAACCCGTCAAAAATTCATCACGATTAAAAATATTTTATTTTGTAATTTTAATAAAAAATGTTACAAAAATGTTACTTTAAAGTTTTCACCAAGATGTTAGAAGTTCTCAAAAATGTTACAATAATGTAACTTTAACTGTTGGTATTTATGGGTACGGAATTTTCTCCAAAATCCGTCAAAAATCCGTCAGGATTTGAAAATGCTTAATTGTTTTTAGATTGCTGTATTTGATGGGGGCAAATTTTTCTCCAAAACCCTTCAAAAATCCGTCAGGATTTATAAAATAATTCTGAATACAGTATCTAAATGTTGAGAAATGGAAAATGTGACAATAATGTTACAATATGTGTCATCATTAAAAATCATATAAATCTGTGTTCTAAAATGTGACAATAATGTTACTATGTGGAAGCGAATAACAAAAAGCTGCTCACTATTAATAAAAATTGTCTAATTGAAAAAACATTAATTTACTTGAGAAAACGTAATTATATATTGTAATAACATTAATTAGGTTCTGTGCCCCAATTAATCTCTATAATATTTGTTTAATCAGCTGTTTATACATCAATAATGATTCATTTGTGAATGTCACAAATGAAAAAAACAATAATTTGCCTCCAATTTGAACCGCATTTTATTTCGTGATTTGAATAGTTAATTTTATAACTTAACGAGAAAACACTATGAAAAAATTCCTTATTTTCCCTCTTTTACTATCCTTTTTTATTTTTAATACCCTCAATGCTCAATGGGTGCAGCAAACCAGCGGCACTACGGCTCAACTTAAATCTGTTTCAGCAGTTAGCGATCAAATCTGTTGGGTCAGTGGAGTTGGTGTTGTACTTAGAACTACCGATGCAGGTGTAACCTGGCAAAACGTAACTGGTACTATTGCCTCTACTTTCGGCGGCTCAAATATTTGGGGAGTTGATGGTCAGACAGCATTGGTAACGGGTACGATTTCAGGCAATGCATTCGTTTACAGAACTTCAAACGGAGGCACAACCTGGACACAAGTATTTACGCAGACAGGCGGCTTCATAAATTCAGTGCAGCTCACCGGCGGCTTATTCGGTTATATGATGGGCGACCCTGTAGGTACAAACTGGTCACTATGGAATACAAACTCTATTGGTTTAGCATGGGATTCAACCGGACTAAGACTTCCCGGTACAGGAGAAGCAAGCTGGAACAACGGTATGTACATAACGGGAACAAGAGTATGGTTTGTAACAAATACTCCTACAGGTAAAATTTATACTTCAACAAATTCCGGAACTTCTTTTACGGCTCAGCAAACAGGTTCAACCTCAGCTGCATTTGGTTCAATTTGGTTTAATTATGTTTTTGCCGGAATGGCAGGTTCTAATGGTTCATTGTTTTATACATCGAACAGCGGTACTAACTGGAATGCAATTACTAATGCTCCGGGAGGAACAGCAAATATTAGCGGAATAACCGGAAAAAATAACAGATGGTGGTTTACAAGAAATACTCCAAGCACCTCTGTTTATACATCAGGAGATAACGGAGCTACGTGGACATCGCAAAGCTGCCCGAGCGGTTCATACGCTCATATTACATTAGGCAGGCTTTCAACAGGCGGTACTGCAAATGTATGGGCAGTCGGAGATGCAGGTAAGATAATTTATTTATCGGGAGTAGTAGGAGTTGAGCCTGTAAATTCTCAGGTTCCTTCAAAATTTAAATTGGAACAAAATTATCCTAATCCGTTTAATCCACAAACCAGTATAAATTTTTCACTGCCAAAAAATTCTAATGTGAAATTGAGAATATATAGCACTACCGGTAAAATGATAACTGAATTGATTAATGAAAATAAAATGGCAGGGAATTATTCTGTTAATTTCGATGGCACTGATTTAAGCAGCGGAGTTTATTTTTACTCATTGGAAACTGATAATTTCAGAGAGACAAAATCTATGATGCTTGTTAAATAATATTGATAGAGTAATAGTATGTTGAAACTTTTATCCTTTTAACAGTATTAACTTTTTTAGATATTAATACTAACTAAAATATTGAAATGAAAAAAGTACTATTAATCCTCTTCTCAGTTTTCTTTATCACTGCTACCGGCAGTTCAGTTTCACTGGCGCAATCTAAAACTGATACGAATAAAACAAAACCCGTTGTACGAAGAACTGTAAGCGCTATTGCAGTTATTTCAGGGAATACATCCGAAGGTATTACGGGCGAAGTAAAATTCACAAGATTAAAAAAAGGTGTAAGAGTTTCAGGTGAAATCTACGGTTTAACTCCAGGAAAACATGGCTTCCACGTTCATGAAAAAGGAGCATGCGATAGACCTGATTTCACAAGCGCAGGACCGCATTTCAATCCTTCAGCTTCAAAGCACGGAAGCATGCACTCTGAAACAAGACATGCAGGTGACTTCGGCAATATCATCGCTGATGATTACGGTGTAGCTAAATTTTCATTCATAGATTATACATTAAGCTTTAAAGGCGATAACAGTGTAATCGGAAGAAGCGTTATTGTTCACGAAAAAGAAGATGATTTAAAAACTGACCCGAGTGGAAACTCAGGAGCCAGAATCGGTTGCGGAGTAGTACAGCTTAACTCTTATAAAAGACATTAATTCTAGTCTTATCTAATTTAAATTTAAAAGCGGCTCTGAAATTTATCAGAGCCGTTTTAATTTACAAATAAAATTATTTAATAAGAATCATTTTGTTTACTGCTTCAAAATCATTCACGTTTAATTTATAAATGTAAATTCCTGAACTGCGGTTTGAAGCTTCCCATTTTACCGAATACTCTCCTGAGTTCAAATTTTCCTGTACTAGATTTTCAATTAATTTTCCGTTTGTATTATATACAGAGAGCTTTACAAATCCTGGTTTTTTTATATTAAATTTTATTAGTGTCTCCGGATTAAACGGGTTCGGATAATTCTGAAATAATTTGTAATCACCCGGCAGAGAGTTATTTAAAGGAGCAATCCCTATAGAAGGATTAATTCTAAAAAGTAATTTATCGTTACCACCGGATGCAGTAGTTCTTCTATGAACTATGTAAATATCCGGCAAACTGTCGTTATTGAAATTATCTATCTTTATACCCAGACCTTCAGCAACTGCAGTAGGAGGAAATACTTCTTCGGTAAACTCAGTGAAAACTCCTTTGCCGTTATTATTAAATGCCTTAACCGGTCTGTTCACAAATGCATTAGATGTAATTATGTCAAGGTCACCGTCATTATCTAAATCATAGAAGACTCCGTCAAGAGTCTGTTCTCCATCAACGGGTAATCTTGATGCAGTGCTGTCATAAAAATATCCTGTACCGTCGTTTATATAAAGTCTGTCCTGTAAATTGCGGTTTCCCCTAAAATTTACATTACTAAAAAAGATATCCAGATCTCCGTCGTTATCAACATCACCAAGGGCAACTTTTCGTGTCTCATCATTCATATTACCGGGGAATTTGACATACGTCATATCTGTAAAATGCCCGGCTCCGTCATTAATAAAAATTTTATTAAAGTCTTCACATCCGAATACTAAATCAAGGTCTCCGTCTCCATCCATATCACCTGCTTTTATATCCTGAGGAACGATATCTACGAATGGTACCCTTGTGGAATCAAAAGTAAAAGTAGCATTGCCGTTATTCATAAATACCTGTGGAAATCCCGGAGGTGCAGGATTTGCAGCTCCGTTTGAACCGAAAATTAAATCGGGATAACCGTCATTGTTTAAATCCATTACAAACAGTGCATTCGATGTAAAATGTGGCAGCCTGTTATTGGCGTTATCAAAATACCCGTTGCCTCTGTTCAAGTAAAATTCATGCACGGCATTATCCTCGCTTGCGAATATTATATCCAGATCGCCGTCCCGGTCAAAATCTGCTATGCCAATATCTTCACTGTCATAGGAGAATTGCGGTATTCTGAACGATTCATCTGTAAAAATTCCGTTACCGTTATTGATAAGAATTTTATTGGGCGCGAATTCTCTGGCAATTATAATATCTTTATCTCCGTCATTATCGATATCCGCGGATTCTACGTCCATACCGGGGCCGCTTACAGCTGAAACAGGTAAATTTGAATTAGTTACATCTCTGTAGAGATAATTTTGAGCAGTTAGTACATTTGAAGTAAAGCAGAGGAGAATTAAAATTCCTGCGATTAAAAACTGTTTCATAATATTATTTTAGTTTAGTTTTTAGCCGCACTACATCATACGAAACATTTTTGAAAAAGTTAAGATAAAAAACCTGACTGCTTCTCCGCACAGCCAGGTTTTGATATTTCTAATTACTACTGTTTTAGAAATGAAAATTATTTTATAAGAAGCATAGATTTTGTTATAGATTGTCCACCGCTCGTCAGCTTGTAAAAATAAACTCCGCTTGATAAAGAGTATTTTCCTGCATCAAAGTTAACAGAGTAACTTCCCTGAGTTTGAATGCCATTAATCAGTTCAATTATTTCTTTTCCTGTTGTATCTAAAACTTTCAGTGAAACAAATCCGCTTTTCTGAATTTGATAACTGATTTTTGTTGACGGGTTAAACGGATTAGGATAGTTTTGTTCAAGTTCAAAATGATTTACAGTATTTATGGGATCAAATATTCCTACAACTGATGGTGAAATATGATTACTGTTATGTCCTCCGTATGCGCCCATATCATTTCTTACTGTTCCTCTTGCAGGAAATTTTGCCTGACCGGGTGTTGAACTTTCGGGATCGTTATAATTACTTGCAGGATTTCCTGCATCTATGCAGGGTGATGTCACTGATAGTAAATAATTTGTTGAATCGAACTGTGGTGCCGCTGTAATATTTCCCGTTCCTGAGTAACCATCCTGAACACATGAATAAGTTACCGTTGCAGTACCTGTAAATCCATCGGCTATTTGCTTTAAAGTTACAGCTGCTACTGTAGCACTGTTTCCCCATACAATATTATTTGTTATTGTAGTGGGGGAGGAATATACTAAAATACCGCCGCCTTGTCCTGCAACCGAAGTACCGCCGCCCGCCGAAGAATTATACATAATAGTATTATTCTCAACTATGTTTAGTCCTGTACCATTTGTCCAGACGCCGCCTCCGCCATAAGTAGGAGCACCTGTCACAGCCTGATAGACTCTGTTTTTGAATATTACATTATTTTTTAATTCGGAACGGCTATAGTTCAGTACAACTCCGCCGCCATACATTGCTTCATTATTAAAAATAATATTATTGTAAATCTTTGCTCTTCCGTCTCCCATTCTTATTCCGCCTCCGCCTGTGCTGGCAATACCTGAAGGTCTGCGAATGGCTTTATTATCTTTTATAATATTATACTGTACGGTTGCGCGTGTGTATTGCATTATTATTCCACCGCCTTCGCAATATCTCCCTGCGCCGTGTTCATCCTGCCAGAAAGTTCCTGCTCCGCCTGTGATAGTGAATCCCTGCAGTACTGCAAGAGAATCATTGTATGCAGAGGATAACGGAGAAGTAATTCTTACACAGCTTGCCGAGTCAGAGTTCAGAGGTGTACTTCCATTGATTATTGTAGCGGATATGAGGGAGAGATTCATTGTTTGGTAAAATGTTGAGGTTACTACAATGTTTTTCCCTCTGAAGTGAATATTTTCAAAGTATGTTCCCGGAGCAACTAATACTGTATCTCCGTCAACTGCAGCATTTATACCTGCCTGAATTGTAGAGTACTGAGATGGTACATTTTTTATCGATGCATGCAATGAGGGCAATAATGCAATAAACAAGAGTAAGGTAAATAATTTTTTCATTTTCACTTTCGGAATGAATTAAGTATTCTAATTAATATTAAATATATTTAAAAATTTATCGCTCTCTAAAAGTTTTCTTAATGAGATTACAAAGTCAGGCGATTTTTCATAGGGATGTGTTCTGAATACTTCGCTGCAATCGTTATCCAGTACATCAGTTAATTCATTTGTCTTTATTTCTGCCATCTTATCCATTTTAAAATAAAAGCTGCGTGTAAATTTCAGATTATTTGGATTGACATATCCCACTTCAATAAGCGCTTTTGTTTTCTTCGAGCATCGGCAAGGATTTGCTTTATTAACAAGTCCGCATTTATTATTCATAAAGCTGTGCAAGTCTTTTCTTGCTCTTGAAAGTCTCTGTCTGAAATTATCTTTTGATATTTCCATAATCTCACTGCCGACTGCATCTGAAATTCCCATCAGACCACCCAGAGTATAAACTAATCTTTGCTCTCTGTCTAAGCACAGCAGCATTCCGAACATGCAGGAAATTTTTACTTCCTCGACAAGTATTTTTGAATCGACAGAGTAGCTTGTATTATCAGGAAAATCAGAATCCGGACATTTATCTATTAGTTCACCGTATCTTTTGAAGTTATCCGTATGATTCAATTCTCCCATACTTTTTTTCATATTCAAAACGTGGTTTACAACTATTCTATAAGCCCACGTTCTGAAACTGCTCCTGCCTTCAAAGCCGGCAAGCTTTGTTATGATTTTTATAAGAACTTCCTGTGTTACATCTTTCGCTTCATCAGGATTGAACACCATTCTTAAAGCTATATTATAGATATAGTCCTGATGTTTTTTAATCAGTTTTTCTAATGCATTTTTATCACCTTTGACTGAAAGGGAAACAAGCTCAGCATCTGAACTGTCTCCAATATATTTATCTGATAGTATGTTTTGAGGTTCCATATTGTATTAGACGGTTAAAAAATGAAAGTGTGACAGAAATAAATTACGATTTACGAATTACGAGTTTCAGGTTCTGTGTTTTGACGAATTTTTGACGGATTCTTTGATTCTGAATCAATTTTCAAATTTAAGTTTGTTAGAAAAGTAACATTATTGTAACATATTATTTGAGGCCTGACAGGTTTTCAATCCTGTCAGGTCAGTTTAATAATAACTTTTGATACCGCCCCCTCAGTCCCACTCCTTATAAAGGAGGGGAAGCTTGTGTGCAAAGTAACATTATTGTAACATTTACAAAATCCCGCTTAATTTTTTCATCTGTGACGGATTTTTGACGGATTTCTGAACGAAGTTCAGTCCCGTCTTTAGCGGGATTGACGGATTTTGTAAATCAATCTCAAATTTCAGGTTTAGAGTGTCGCAAAAAAGTAACATTTTATATAGTGTCGCAAAAAAGTAACATTCCAATATCCTGGAAATTGGATTTTTAAATCTAATTTATCCGGCTTAAAGTTAATAATATTTTTTTTAATAGAAAAGAAATTCCTCCCTATTAGTAGGTAGAAATAAAATTTTTTGGCATAAAAATTATACTTCGAGATTAGCAATGTATTTTGTTAAATTCTCCCTGCTTAATTAAAAGTAAATCTGAGACTCGAGATACTCAGCATACTACCCGCATTTTCAGTGAAAAACTTATCTGTTTATAAACTTTAATAAATTGAGTAAATTCCAAGTTATTACAAAAATTAACTAATCAGAACTAAATGAAAGAAGTATATATTATTGACGGACTGCGAACACCAATCGGAAAATACGGGGGAACATTAAAAGATACGAGACCTGATGATATGGCTGCTCTTCTAATGAAGGAGCTTGTGAAAAGGAATTTTGAATTCAAAGGAATACAAAAAGAAGAAATTGAAGATGCTATAATCGGTAATGCAAACGGCGCAGGTGAAGAGAACAGAAATATTGCACGTATGTGCGTTCTGCTTGCCGGACTTCCACTGAGCATTGGCGGGGTAACGGTAAACAGACTCTGCGGCTCAGGCATGCAGGCATATCTTGATGCCGTAAGAGCAATAAGAAACGGTGACGGCGAATGTTATTTAGCAGGCGGAGTTGAGTCTATGACACGCGCACCGTTTGTAATGGCAAAGGCTGCGGAACCATTCTCAAGAAAAGTTGAAGTGTTCGATACAACTATAGGCTGGAGATTTACAAACCCGCTTCTTGCAAAAATGCATCATCCGTTCTCTATGGGTGAAACAGCTGAAAATGTTGCAGAGAAATATAAAATCACAAGAGAAAGACAGGATGAGTTTTCATATAAATCACAGATGAAGGCAAAGGCAGCGATTGAAACAGGAAAGTTCAATAATGAAATTTTACCTGTGGAAATAAAATCAAAAAAAGATGTTGTGATATTTAACACGGATGAATTTCCGAGATTCGATACAACCGTAGAAAAACTTGCGAAGCTGAAGCCTGCTTTCAGAGAAGGCGGAACAGTTACTGCTGGTAATTCAAGCGGAGTGAACGACGGAGCAAGCTTACTTTTAATAGCATCGGAAGATTTTGTGAAGAAGCATAACTTGAAACCGAGAGCAAGATTTGTATCAGGCGCAGTTGCCGGTGTTGACCCTGCTTGCATGGGTATCGGTCCCGTTCCTGCAACTGTGAAGGCACTTTCAAGAGCAAATTTAAAAACTGATGATTTAGATTTAATAGAATTGAATGAAGCATTTGCAGCGCAGTCGCTTGCAGTTATTGATGAACTTATGTTAGATGAAAGCAAAATAAACGTTAACGGCGGAGCAATTGCATTAGGGCATCCGCTCGGCAGCAGCGGCTCAAGAATACTTCTTACTTTGCTTAACGAAATGGAAAAAAGAAATAAAAGATACGGACTTGCAACAATGTGTATTGGTGTAGGGCAGGGGATTGCTTCTATCATCGAGAGAATTTAATTTTTGTTTTATAGCGAGTGGTCGTTGGTGTAAACACCAACGACGGCTGGCAGGAATTAAACATCATAAAATATTTTATCGCATAAAGTTTGACTTTACCGAACCAACTCTCCATATTGCGGATTCTACTTTCACCCATCTTTCTTTATTTTTTTCTGGCTGATAATATATTGCTTAAAAAAATCTCCGTTGGTGTTTATCTTATTGCAACTATAACTGACTGGTACGACGGCTGGCATGCGCGGAAATTCGGAGTAATTACAAAAACAGGAATATTTCTGGACCCGCTTGCCGATAAAATTCTTACATCATGCGCTTTCATCGGATTTTTTCTCATTGGTATGATGCCGCTCTGGATGGTGATTCTTATTGTTATCCGTGATATAGTAATTACTGTAATGCGTTCATATTCTGAAATGAACGGTAGAACTCTTCCTACTTCTTATATAGCAAAGGTGAAAACATTTGTTCAGATGACTTATATATTTGCCATTCTTCTCCTGTTCTTCTGGAGCATCTCTACAAATGATTTAAGCACGCGAGTTGAGATAGGTGTATATCTTCTTTCCCCATACAATTTTTTTGCAATGGCATTGGTAACTTTCCTTACTGTCTATACAGGCATCACATACTTTTTTGAAAAGAAATCTTAAATAATTTTCTATGCGATTTGTAAAAACGAAAGAGATTGTAAATCCGGACTTCCATCCTGATTTTTTCAGCAAGCTTCTTGCAAGCTGGTTCTTCACGGGATATTTCCCAAAGGGTTCAGGGACTGTCGGAAGCCTTGCGGCATTTGTGATATTTCTTTTCCCTTCTATGAATGACCCGATGAGATTAAGCATAGCTTTTCTTATAGTGTTTATACTCGGAACTTATGCCACTATACCAATGATGAAAAGATACGGAGGCGACCCTTCAGTTGTAGTAGTAGATGAAGTAGTGGGGCAATGGTTTACAATTATGATAGTAATGTCTGCCGGATATTGGAAGCTGAACCTTATATGCTGCGCAGTTACTTTTATCGGCTTCAGAGGATTTGATATATTAAAGCTTCAGCCTGCAAAATATTTTGACAGAAAACACACTGCACTTGGTGTAATGCTTGATGATATTGTTGCTGCAGTTTATGGCGGAGTTGCTTCAATTTTTGCAATTATTTTAATACAAAGACTTTTTAATCTGTAATCAATTTTAACAATTAATGAATTCGAAAATACTTACTGTCGGTGACGAGATTTTAATAGGTCAGATTGTAAATACAAATGCTGCTTTTCTGGGAGACGTTTTGTTTTCTATCGGCATACCCGTTGAAAAATCCGTAACAATCGGCGATGATGAAACAATGCTTTTAAATGAATTTCAGGACTCTATAAATAATTATGATGTTACAATTATCACGGGCGGTCTTGGACCTACTCACGATGACATTACAAAGCCCGTGCTTATAAAATTTTTTAATGATGAATTAATACTTGACGATAAAGTTCTAAAGCACGTAACTGAAATATTTTCTACCAGAGGTGTACCTATGCCGGCTACAAATGTTGGTCAGGCAATGGTTCCGGCAAAATCAAAGGTAATCTGGAATGCAAACGGTACTGCTCCCGGTATATGGATGGAAAAAGAGAACAGAGTATTTATTGCTTTACCCGGAGTTCCGTATGAAATGAAAGCAATGATAAATGATTTTGTTGTGCATATGCTTAAAGAGAAATTTATGAAAAATCTTGATTATGTTCTTAAGCAAAAGACATTGCTTACGACGGGAGTAGGAGAGTCGGTTTTAAATGAAATGATGGGAGATGTTCATTCAATTATAAAAAATGACAAGCTTGCTTTTCTTCCGAGCATTGAAGGTGTAAGGTTAAGAATAAATGTTAAAGCAAAGAGCGAAGAAAAAGCTGAAGAAAGAATATCCGAGATAGAAAACCAAATCCGTGAAAAAATCGGAGAACATATTTTCGGTATGGGTGATGAAATTCTGGAGGAGATTACCGGAAAAATGTTATTCGAAAAAAATCTTTCAATATCTACTGCAGAATCCTGTACGGGCGGAATGCTTTCATCAAGAATTACCGATGTAAGCGGAAGCTCTTCATATTTTGTCGGAGGAGTAGTAGCGTATTCAAATGAATTTAAGATAAAATTCTTAGATGTAAAGGAAGAGACACTTAGAGAATTCGGAGCAGTAAGTGAAGAAACAGCAAAACAAATGGCTGAAGGTGTGCGGAAGCATTTTAATACTGACATAGGAATATCTACTACCGGCATCGCCGGACCCGGAGGCGGAACGGATAAAAAACCGGTTGGATTGGTATATATTGGATACTCTGATAAAAATATTACTTTTGCATCAAAATTTTTGTTTGGAAATTTCAGAGAAAGGAATAAAAAACGGGCTGCACAAATGGCGTTAGAGATCTTACGTAAAGCGCTTTTAAAGCTTTGAACAAATAAAGTATTTATTGTATCTTGTATATTATCCCCCCGAAATAAGTTGCTATGATATGGATAGTTTCAGAAGCAATTTTCCCCTTTATTAATAATAATAATTTTGTATTTTATTCAATAAATAATAAACCACAACTAAAACTTCTAGAAGGAGAAGAAATATGAAAAAAAATTACTCTTTATTCAAGAGTATTTCTATATTGACGATGTTTTTTCTGATCGTAGCAGCGCAATCAGGAAATGCTTCATCAATGTATGATGACCCTCGTTTTGATAGAATTCCTCAAATCTATCTTGACCAGGTCGCGCAACAAAATGATTTTTTTGCTCCCGCATTAATCACCATTAATGATTTTGACAATTTTGATATGGGAACCAGCACTGCTGAGCCGCATATCACACAAAATCCAAGAAATCCTCTTTGGAACTTCTGTGCATATAATATCAATACATGCTGGAGAACACTTGACGGCGGTATGACTTGGACAGGAACAGCAGTTCCTTTTTCAGGTACATCAGGTGACCCTGTAACAGCTTATGACAGCTTAGGAAATTTATTTTATGATAATATGAAAAGTCCTATAACTGGTACATGGGTTAATAAATCAACAAATGGCGGTGTTACATGGGGAACTGCAGTTTCAGCGAATGTCGGTAACGATAAAAACTGGATAGCGGCAGACCAAACAGGCGGACCATACTCAAACTATATTTATGGTGCAATGACACCCGGTAACATTGTAAGAAGTACCGATAACGGCGCTTCTTTCCAGACAATGGCAACTTTTTCAAACACACTTCCCGGCGCAATGACTTGCGTAGGCGCTAACGGTTCTGTTCAGGGTGGTAGTGTTTACACAGTAATGCACACAGGAACAAACTCTGCAGGTATCTATAATATATACCGTTCTACTAACGGCGGTGCAAGTTTCACATTGATGTCGCAAAATCAGTACTCAAATTATATCGGTACTGAAATCAGCGGACGTTCTACTGTACAAGGAATGAGAACAAGACCTTATCCAATGATCGCAGCTGATAATAGCTATGGTCCTAATAGAGGAAGATTGTATTTAGTATATGCTTCAAATAATCCTGCTGGTAACGGCGGAAAATCTGATATCTTCCTCAGATATTCAACTGACTTCGGCGCAACATTCTCTGCTCCTGTTGTAGTTAATGACGATGCAAATTCACAAAACAATTTCCAGTTCTTCCCTGCCATATGGTGTGAGAAGAACACCGGAAAATTATACATAAAATGGTACGATACAAGATTATGCCCTACATCAGACAGTATGGATGTTTTCGCTACATACACAACTGACGGCGGTGCTACATTTGCTCCGAACCAAAGAGTAACCAATAAAACCTTTAAAATTAAATTAGCATCATCCGGTTCAGCGCCTGCATATCAGGGTGACTATGATGCAATCAACGGAAATCCTGTAAGTGCTATGGTTTGCTGGACAGATTTCAGAAACAGTAACTACGGTTCATATACAGCTTATTTCCCTGATTTTGCAATGAGGGTAAGTAATAACAATTTCAATATTAACGGAAATGGTTTTGCTCAGTTTTATACAACAGTTCCGGCAGTAAAACTTTATACAGGTTCTGTCAGAGTTACTCTTGGCTCAGTCTCTCCTACTCCGGGTACAGGTGGTTTTACAATAAGTGCTATTGGCAGAGATTCAATCTCTTCTTTCCCTGATTCGATATTGACAAGAATTGGTGTTCTTCCAAATACTTCACAGGGTACTTATTCAGTTAATGTTATTGCTCAGGGTCCTAATGGTACACCGAGACATCAAAGAACATTAACTGTTAATGTCGGACCAACCGGAATTATAGGAACTGAAACTCCTGCTAAATTTGAACTTTCGCAGAATTTCCCTAATCCATTCAATCCTACAACAAAGATTACTTATTCTGTAGCTAAACAAACTAATGTAAGACTTATAATTTACGATGCAGTAGGTAAACAAATTACTGAAATGATAAAGAATGATGTTCCTCAGGGAAGTTATTCAGTTGATTTCAATGCTTCAAAATTAGGTTCAGGTGTGTATTTCTACAAATTAGTTACGAATGAATTTACCGATACAAAGAAAATGATGGTTGTAAAATAATACAATCACAATATTAATTTCAACGGCTCATAATCGTAAGGTTGTGAGCCGTTTTTATTTTAGGCGGGTTTTGAAATTATATAAGATTATTCCGGCTGAAACTGAGAGGTTTAATGATTCGCAATCAGAGAAGCTGTCGATTTTAATCAGGTCAAATCCCTGATTTTTTATTTCATCAGAAATACCGTTCGCTTCGTTGCCAAATACTATAACGTATTTTTCATTTTGTTTTATATTGAAATCAAAAAGATTTTTTTTAGCATCTAAATCTGTCAGCAATATCTGAGACTCATCTTTTAATTGTAAAAGTTCTGTCCGCAAATCTGCTTCAGTAACAATATCTGTATGGAATATTGCGCCTTGCGAAGCGCGAAGTACTTTAGAGTTATATAGGTCAACACTGTTTTTTGAAATCAGTACCTTATCTACATTAAACCAGTAGCAAGTTCTTATAATTGTGCCAAGATTGCCAGGGTCATTAATGTTGTCAAGCGCAACGATGAGCTTATGCTTATCGGAATTATGCAGCCTGTTCGCATGGTCAGGTTTTTTCACAACTGCTAATATTCCCTGCGGATTTACCGTATCGGAAAGCCTGTCAAAATTTTTCAGAGACGCGTACAGTATTTCAATATCTTTTGTTGGGACTAAAGATAAATCAAAATCATCTCTTGCAATAATACATTCAATCATATCTCTGTAATATAAATCAGATGAAAGACATTCCTTAATTAAGTGAATTCCTTCCACAAGAAATTTTCCTTCTTCGTCACGGCTGCGTTTATTTTTTAAGTCAGCATAATATTTTATCTCTTTATTGGTAATCATTTCATTTGATATAATTCAGACTGTTTGTCTTTTCTCTAAAAATTTTTTGAATTTTTTCAGCGCTAGCCCTCTGTGAGATATTTCGTTTTTCTTTGAGTCATCCATCTCAGCATAAGTTTTTGCAAATCCTTTAGGAATAAAAAGCGGGTCATATCCAAAGCCATTAGTGCCGCGCGCCTGTTTAATAATTCTTCCTTCAACATTTCCTTTGAAGAAGTAGTGTTCAGTTTCATTTAAGTACAAGCAAAGTACGGATGTAAACGTTGCAGTTCTATCCTTGCCGTCAACATCTTTTAAGTTAAGCAATAGCTTTTCGCAGTTGGAAGCGTAGGTAGCATTTTCACCTGAGTAACGTGCAGAGAAAACGCCGGGTTCACCGTTTAATGCCTCAACAAATAATCCTGTATCATCTGCCAAAGTCGCAACGTTAAATTTTCCCGAAATCTCTTTTGCTTTTAGTAATGAATTCTCTTCAAGAGTTGAACCTGTTTCTTCAACATCGGGAAAGTCAGGGAAATCTTTCAACGATAAAATCTTAATTTTAAGCGGAGCAAGGATATCAGAAATCTCTTTTATCTTATGCAGATTATTTGAAGCAATTAAAAGCCTTTCAATTTTCATTGGTAAATTTATTAAACCTTTTAGTAATAATTAAGTCTTATAAGTAAGCAGTAAGAAACAGAATATAAATAACGGAACAAATTATAAAAACGTAAGTATAAAATTCAAGAACAACATATCGAGATTTCCCACATTAAACCTCTTGAGCTCTATTCAGCAATGAACAGGGCTTTCCTCTTTGGTAAAATTTGTAAATTAAAAAATTAAGCAGAGACATCCTCTTTATATTGAAGCTGGTAAAGCTTATAGTATAAACCTCTTTTATCCAGCAGTTCCTGATGTGATCCCATTTCTTTAATCTCTCCCTTATGCATTACAATTATTTTATCGCATGTCTGAATTGTTGAAAGCCTGTGAGCGATTACAATAGATGTTCTTCCTTCAATAAGTTTTTTAATCGCAGCCTGTATTAACATTTCTGTTGTAGTATCTATATTGGAAGTTGCTTCATCTAAAATTAAAATCTTAGGGTCTTGAGCTAATGCCCGTGCAAATGAAATTAGCTGCCGTTGACCTGTAGAAAAAGTTGAGCCGCGTTCATTTACTTTATGATGAATTCCATCCGGCAGGGAATTAATAAAATATCTTAAACCTGTCTGGTCTATTGCGTGGTTAATTGCTTCATTTGTAATTTTGTTATTTCCTAATGTGATATTTTTTTCAATATCACCTGAAAATAAAAATACATCCTGCAGCACTACTGAAATATTTTTTCTTAAATCTTTTTGTCTTATTTCATTTATATTGATTCCGTCTATACAAATCTCACCTTTGTTGATCTGATAAAACTTTGAAATCAGGTTTATGATTGTTGTTTTGCCTGAACCCGTTGCGCCTACAAAAGCAACTTTCTCGCCTTCCTTTATATTGAAAGAAATATCCTTCAAAACATAATCTTCATTGTTGTATGCAAACCAGACATTTTTAAATTCAATGCTTCCCTTAATTTGTTCGAAATCAATAGAATCTTTTTTATCAACTATTGCCGGCTTTTCATCAAGCAAAGTAAATATTCTTTCGCTCGATGCCATAGCAGTCTGCAGTACGTTATATTTTTCTGATAAATCCCTTATCGGTCTGAAAAACATTTCAGAGTACTGAATGAATGTAATAAGTACACCGAATGAAACTGCGCCCTGAATAACTTCTCCGCCGCCGTACCATAATATTAATCCCGATGATACAGCAAGAAATAGTTCAACGATCGGGAAAAAGATAGCATAATAAAAAATGCTTCGTTTATTTTCGCGTGTGTGTTCCTGATTAATCTCCTCAAATTCATTAACTGTTCTTTTTTCTTTTGCGAAGATGTGAACTATTGAAACTCCTGTGATATGTTCCTGTAAATATGAGTTCAGTCTTGAAATCAATAACCTTACTCTTGAATACGAGACTCTTATTTTCTTTCTGAAAATAATTGTAGCGTAAATTAAAAATGGAAGTATTGAAAGAGTTACTAAACCCAGATGCCAGTCGAGCGTAAACATAAAATATAAAATCCAGAACAGAGTAAAAATATCACCGAATGCAGTAACAAGCCCCGATGAAAACACATCGAACAATACCTCAACGTCGGAAGTAACGCGAGTAATTAATCTGCCGACGGGATTTTTATCATAAAATTTAAGATGAAGATTTTGCAGGTGCTCAAATATTTTCATCCGCAAATCCATAATGATATTCTGTCCGATCCAGCTTGTGAGATAAGTCATGGCATACTGAATTACTCCCTGCAGCATAAGTGTGCCGAAAAGAATGAGCATAATAGTCTGCAAACCGGGGATATCTTTGTTTGCAATTTTATCATCGATAGCTATAGGTGTAAGTCTCGGACGTACAGCTGCAAGCGCTGAAACAGTTATTGTGAGAAATACGGCAAGCACTATATACCGTGTATACGGTTTGAAGTACGCAATGAGCCGTTTCAGTAAATATGAATCGAGTTTTTTATGTAGCTGTTCGTCGTTTTTTGTTTTTATCTCTGCCAAGTGTTGATCAAAATTTTAAGATTCCTGTATTTCTTCTTCGAGTAATTGTTTCTGATATAAGTCGTAGTATATTCCGCCCAAAGCAATTAATTCGTTATGAGTGCCCTGCTCTTTTATAACAGAGCCATCAAGCACTATTATATTGTTTGCATTTTTTATAGATGAAATTCTGTGTGATATAATGATGCTCGTTCTGTACTTCATAACTTTTTTCAGTTCATTCAGAATTTCTTCCTCAGTATGGGTATCAACTGCGGAAAGCGAATCGTCTAAAATTAATACTTTGGGGTTTTTATAAATTGCTCGTGCAATGGAAGTACGCTGCTTTTGTCCTCCGGATAATGTTATTCCGCGCTCGCCGACAACAGTCTGGAATTTCTCCGGAAACTGTTTAACATCTTTATACAATGAAGCGGATTTTGCTGCTTCAATAACTTTATCGTAATCTAAACTATCATGCGAGTATGCAATATTTTTTTCAATTGAAGTGGAAAATAAAAACGATTCCTGCGGAACAACTCCTATAGCTTCTCTGAGAGTCCTCAAAGGAATTTGTTTAATGCTCTTGCCGTCAATTAATATATCGCCTTCTGAAATATCATAAATTCTGGAAAGCAGATTTATCAATGTTGTCTTTCCGCTTCCGGTATGACCGATAATTCCTAATGTTGTGCCTTTATTAATTTTAAGATTTATATTTTTCAAAACATCAGTATATCCGGAAGGATATTTGAATGATACATTTTTAAATTCTATATCACCTTCAATAGTTTCTAAGGTTATTCTGTTGTCGGTTTCTGAGTTATCTGCAATTTCCGGTTTCATATTCATTACCATCATTATTCTTTGCATAGAAGGAGCAGCTCTTTGCGTCAGGTTAATAATCCAACCGAATGCAATCATCGGCCAGGTAAGAAGCCCCAGATAAATTAAAAATGTCGAAAGATTTCCCAGTGTAAGTCTGTTATTAATAATTTCAATACCGCCAAAATAAATTACGAGCACAAGCGAAACTCCGGTGAGCAGATACATCATCGGGAAAGAGAACGATTGTACTTTAGCGAGCGATAAATTTTTTCTGAAGTAGTCACGGGAGATATCGTAAAATTCAGCTATTTCGTTTTTTTCTCTAATGTAAGATTTTACAACTCTGATACCTGATAAATTTTCCTGTGCTTTTGATGTAAGGTCAGCAAAAGATTCTTTTACTTTTAATGAACGCGCATGTGTCATCCTTCCGACTTTGTAAACAATAAAACTAATAAGCGGGAGAGGAGAAAGCGCTACCATTGCAAGAAATGGATTTATATAAAGCATAACAGAAACGGTAAGCAGAGTGCGGAAGAAAGTCTGCACGGTATACATAATTCCGGGACCGACAAATTCACGTATAGAATTAATATCATTCGTTGCCAGTGCCATAATATTGCCTGTAGAATTTTTATTAAAAAAGTCACGAGGCATATTTACAATGTGGCTGAAGAAATCGTAACGCAAATCATTTTCAATCTCACGGGAAACAACTATAATGTGCTGCCTTACCATGTATAGGAAGAATCCCCCGATAAGCGCGGCAACTATTGCCATGCCGGAATAAAAAATAATTTGAGATGAAGTTACCCCTGATTTGATTGCATCAATTCCGTTTCCGACTATCAGCGGAAAAAGTGAGCTGAAAGAAATTGAAAGGACTATAAAAATAAATCCCAGTATTAATTTCTTTTTATATTTTTTTATATAGGGGAGTAGGCTTAAGAGTGATTTCATATGAACTATAACAAATTACAACAAAAATCCGTCGTATTTAAGTCCAAAAGAATAGTTGAAGTTACTGTAATTTTAAGAAAGGTTATTTCTTTTTCTAAGGAACCATTCTAAACACAGCGAAAAAATTAAAAGAGATAAAAAGTAAGGATTAAATTTTAAACTGAAATCTTTCCTTGAATCATTTTTTTCAATCTTTGATGAAGTTAATGAATCGAGATAATTTTCTATTTGCCCTTTGGAGTAAGAGGTAAAGTTTCTTCCGATTGTGACAGATGCTATTTCGGATAAAATAGTTTTGTTTGAGTTTGTCTTTTTGAATTCAAAATTGTTTTCATCAACGAGAAGTCTTGCAATAGAGGTTTCCAAAAGATTTCCGTTTGAAAAAAGGTCGGCAGTGAATTTATAATCTCCTTTGACTAAAGGAGTAAACTTACCTTCGAAGTAATCCGCAGATATTTTATTCAGTTCTATTTCTTTGCTGAAATCCTTTGAGTTTATTTTAACCTTGATGACAGGTGCCATTATCTCTTCAAAGTTTTTTAGACGCGCTTTTAAAATTACTTCTTCATTAACGCCAACAATACTTTTCGAGAGTTCAAAATCCATAGTTTTCTTTTTATCTTTTGATGAAATAGAAATTATAGTAGATGAAAGCAGTTTATTAAATACAGGAGAAAAGTCATTCTGTTTATTAAGTCTTAACTTATAAAAACCATGAAATAAAAATGCAGCGGAGTTCTTATCATTTGTATTTAGAATGACCAATGAAGGCTGTGAATTTTTTGAATTGATAAGAATGCTCTCTGCTCCCGGTTTTGCGCTGTATGAACCTGAATTTGTAAATACAGACGGAGCCGAATTGATAGAGCTTAAATCCGTACTCTTTAAATATTCTGAATTTGAATTTGTAACTAATCTTAACTGTGTCTCAACTTCGTTATTTGATGAGCTTGTTATGGATACTGGCAAATTGTCACTGAGGACTGATAGTTTTGAATAATCTGTATTTCTGCTTTCAATAAATATCAGAGGAGTTTTGTATTTGTCGATTGAAGATTTTATCTCATTCAGGAGCGAGGCACTTGTCTGCGTAACAGGGAAGCCGGAGAACAAAATGGCATCAAATTCTTTATAGTTGGTTGCAGCGGGCTCGTAAAACTCGTTTGCAGATTTTTGTGTCTGATAGGTAACTTGGAAATTGTTTATTGCTGAAAGCTGCTCTTTCAAAAATGCGAAGTCAGCAGAAGGTCCGCCTCCATAAACAAGAATTTTAAATTTGTTGTTAAGATAATTTATAAAAAAATAATCTGTATTATTCTTGTTTGTAATCTCGCCTGTTACTTCAACAATTTCTACTTTATATTTTTTAATGCCTTCAGTACCGGATGATACAGTAAAGTCTGCTTCATATAAATTATTTTTATCGGCTACAGGAATTGTTTTGGAGTCTATTAAAGTCTCTTCCTCATATAGATTCACTTTTAAACTCTCGTTAATCCTGTATGAATTTATTTCAGCCTTTACTGAAACTTTGCTATCGATAAATGCAGTTGAGTTTACATAGATATTTTTTACAAGAGCGTCTTTTTTCTGAGCTGTATCACCGATAAGAACATAAGAAAACGGCACATTGAAAGATTTAGCAAGCTCAACAGGATTTCCGCCATCATTAATAATGCCGTCGGATATAATATTGATAGAATTTATATTCTGTAAACTGCTTAATGCGCTTAGCGTTTTGAATAAATTTGTTGAGTTAGTGTTTGTTGTTATTTTTGAAATTGAATCTATATCGTTATACTTTACTTCATTTAATAAGCCGTCACTGAAATAATAGAAAGTATTTTTTGCCGGGATTTTATTTTTTATATAATTCAATTCATCATTTTTTCTGTTCTCTATTTCAAGACTTCGTGAGGCGTCAATTAAAAAAATATTTCTCGATTCGTTTAAATCAGATGTAACAAAAGATAATACGGGAGTAAAAAACAAAAGCAAAATAAAAAATATTGAAAAAAATCTTATTGCCGGAAAAATATATTTTTTAGGTGATTCAAGATTGGATTTTCTATAGTATAAATAGGCGGCTCCGCCGGCAATAATTGCCATTAGAATTAAAAAAAATATATTGCCTGATCTAAGATAGATATCCATTCGGTAAGATTTATGAATGAAAAATATGGGCGCTCCTGAAATTCAGAAGCGCCTGAGAGGGATGTTAAAATCTTGTATCTATGTATATTGTTTCACGCATATCATTTATCCATTTATCAAGTTCTTTTCCTTCTTTATACTGGTCGGCAAGCCTTTTTATCTTTTCATAATCACCTTCGATAGTAAGTTCGTGTTCAGGTGTTTTACTTATTACTTTTATAATTTCATATCCGAAATCTGTTCCGTTGGTTGTAATTCTTACAGGGTCAGTTATGCCGCCGATTGATACAGAGTTAATTCTTTCAATCACTGCGCTATCAAGCTGCTCTGTCCCTATCGGTCCTATGTATCCGCCTTTAAGTTTTGTACTTTCATCTTTGGAGTATTCTTTAGCTGCATCTTCAAATGTAATCTGCCCTGACTGAATTTTTCCTTTTAAATCAGTTAAAAATTTTATCGTCTCTAAATCAGATGACTCAAATGTAGGGAACTTAACTAATATATGCTGAGTGGTAAAACCGTCGCCTTTTTTATCAATCAATTTTATTATATGGTATCCGAACTGTGTCTCTACTAAGTCGGAAACTTCACCTGGCAGCAGAACTAATGCAGCTTCTTCGAATGGCTTTACAAAACTTCCTTTTTTTACGTATCCGAGATTTCCGCCCTGAATTGCTGAAAGAGAATCATCTGAATTTCTCTTCGCAAGCTCTGAGAAATCTACCCCTTTTTTCACGCTGTCTAATATTTGTTTAGCTTTATCCTTCGCCCAATTTTTTTCGGCATCACTTACTTTTCTTTCAATGTATATATGAGCAATTTCAAATTCCTCAGTTGCGCGGGGTAAGCTGTCCCGGTAAGTCTTATAGAACTCTCTTACTTCACGATCTGTAGATTTTACTCCGCTTCCGAATTTCTGACGTTTCAGTCTTTCCGTCATCATCCTTTTTTTCAGGTCTTCTTTAAGAAGCATTCTGATTTTCACAATTGACATTGCATATATTTCTTCAAGTCTTGATTGTGAACCGACTTGCTCTATAAGAGATTTTATCCTGTTATCAAGCTCTTTAGTTACTTCTTCGTCACTTACTTCTATACTGTCCTGCTGGGCTTTAGCCAAAATGATTTTATCGGTAATAAGACTGTTGAATATTTCCTGAGCCAATGCCGGAGGGATTTGAGTCAACTTATTTTGTCTGGCATATAACGATAGCTGGTATTGTAAATCAGATTCTAAAATGATTTCATTTCCGACTACTGCAAGAATTCTATCGCCTTCCTGCTGTGCAAAGCTATTGATAGGGAAGTAAAGATTGATAAGGATAATCGGGAATAAGAAAAGTTTTATAAGTTTCAAACGTAAAAAATTGATTTTAAAAATAAAGTGATGCCGCAATATGCAGCATCACTACTTTATACTAACAAAAATAAAATTTGTTCAGTTCTAATCTTTGAATGCTTCCATCAGAACTTTTTCATTTATCTTAACAGGGTATTTTGTTTTCAGCCTGGTTACGTACTCGTTTTCAAGCTCTTTAAATTTTTCCTGTTGAAGTGTATTGGATATTTCTGCTTTTACATCGTCAAAAGCTCTTATCTTAGTTTCATTATTTTCTGTGTACTGGTACTTTGTTTTATTTGCATCATAGTATTTCATCATATCTTCGTTTGTGATTTTTATCTTGCTCCAAAGTTCTTCCTGATCGATTTTAAAGCTTAATAAACCGTTTTCATATTCAGTCAGAAGCTCGATATAGTCCGCATCTTTTTCAATTTTATCCTTTATAGCCATAGCATTTAATATCGGAAGTTCTGAAGCTCCGTCTAAAAGTTTTTTTACATTTTCAGCATTTGCTAAACTATTTGAAAGGTCTCTGTTTCTGTTGTAGAAAGTTATAATATCTTCCACTTTAATAGTACCGTCTTTAAAAGTAGCTATTGTTTTTTGTCTGTCAGATGCAGAGAAGAGGCTGTCGAAATTATAACTTCCGATTGTTTTAGTCTCGTCAAATTTTGATTTTACGAAATTGAATGCATTGTCATCCATTTTAAAATCAAGATTCTTTTTAGCGGTCTCAATATATTTTGCATACTCATCTTTGAATGCTTTGCCTTTTTTATAATCCTGCTTTAAATTGTCTTTTTGTTTATCGAATGATGAATATTCTTTTACTTCGGTTAATTTAATAATGTGCCAGCCAAACTGTGTTCTAACTAAGCCGGAAACCTGTCCCGGTTTTAAAGTAAAAGCAGCGCTATCGAATGCCTGAACCATTCTTCTTCTATCAAAGAAGCCTAAATCTCCGCCTTTAGGGGCTGAGCCCGGATCCTGAGAGAATTCAGTTGCCAGTTTAGCAAAATCTTCACCGTTCTTTATTCTATCAAGTATAGATTTAGCTTTATTATAGTTGCCGATAGAATCGACTGTATTTCCTAAACTGTCTTTTGTATCCTGTAATAAAATATGTGAAGCCCGTATAGATTCGAATCTTGGTCTTTTATCAGTAAGTTTTACAATGTGCAGACCGTACATTGTTCTTCTTGGTTTTTTGGAGAAATCACCGACTTTAAGAGAATAAACTTCTTCTTCAAATTCAGGAACTGTCATTCCTGCTGTAAAGTAGTAAAGGTCGCCGTTATTTTGCTGTACTGTGAAGTCATCTGAATATTTTTTGGCAACGGTCACGAAATCAACACCGTCTTTTAATTCTTTAATCGCATCGTCAGCTTTTTTATATGCTTTGATTGAATCTTCAGCATTTGCAGTCTGCGGCAGATTAATTAAGATATGAGAAGCTCTTACTTCATACTTCTTCATATCATAAAGGTCTTTTATGTGCGGTTCAACAATTTTTTTATCAATTAAAAACGCTGATAGAAAATTTTTCTTGTATTCATTTATATCATTCTGAATATCAGCTGAAGCCAGCAGACCTCTTTCTCTGGCATCTTTTACCTTAAGTCTGAACTTAATTAACAGGTCAAGAAAATCTTTCCTATCCTGCAGAGATTTGCTTCTGGCAGAATCGATATTAGGATTTGATTTGAGGAACTGCTTTTCATATTCGTATAGGTAAATTTTTTCGTTTCCAATCTCAGCCACAACCTGTTTTTTCTTCATGGAAGAACAGGCAACAATCATAGTAACGGATGAAAGCAATAAAAAAGTTAAAAACTTAAAAGCATAACTGTTTTTAGTCATTTTGAACAATATGGAATTTTTTGATTTGAAAATAAGATAGCATAAATTTTACTGATTTTAGCTAAGAATTACAAGTCAGCTAAAATTCTGTTTATTGGTTTTTTACAGTTGATTTCATTGGGAGTTTTCTTTATTTTGCAGATGCATACGTAAAAATTATTAAAAATTCAAAGAATTGAAAAAAACATAAAATCAGAATTTTTAACGTAAAGCTTTACATTATTATGACAAGCTATATATTTTTATGAAAGTTTTAGATTCAATATTACAAATACTGCAAATTAAAAAAAAAATCTATAATACTTGATTTTGTAATCCAAATAGACTAATTTTGAAATAATTATGTAATTATCAAACCAAATTTAAAAGGAAATTTGCAATGAGAAAATCATTCTTCTATTTAATACTGGGGATATTCTGCCTCGGACTAATTTCTAATCAATCTTTCGCACAGTTTACAGCCCCTGAGACAGTAATTGGATTACATATCAATGGAAATATCGCAACCAACGAAGGATATGGTGTAGGATCTGCAATCTACGGCGGTAATTTTTCAGGTGCCACATACGGTATGAAATACGGAAGAGGTATCGGACTTGATTTTTCATACGGACTTGGAAACACAAAACGTAACAGACTTACGTTAGGTGTTGAATGGAATGCTATGATCAATGCTAATAGCTCTGCTGTTCCATTTTTATTAATCAGCCCTGATGAAGCTATCATTACCTATTACAACATTATCAGTGGTTCATTAGGTTATCAATACATGTTCAATGCAAGATGCAGACAAAAACAATGGGTAGGAATAGCTTTAACAGCCAGCTCAATCAGCGCTCCGAGATACAGCGTTGTAAATTTTGAAACTGCGCTCAGAGGCGGTGTTGCTCTTTCTACAGGTTATGATTGGGTATTGGGAGACTCCGGTAAATGGGGATTATCAATATACGGTAAATACCACATTGTAAATGCTTTCTTCCATGAAAACAGCTCTACACCGGGCGGTGCAGGTCACATCAATGATGGTAACGGACAGCCGGGTGCAGGTTATGACAGATACATGGGATTATTAAGTATCAATGTTGCTATCAATATGTACGGCGGTGTTAAATCACTTACAGGTTTAATGAAATAAATTTTTTAATTTTAGATTTATAATAAAGCCCCGCATTATTTATAAAGCGGGGTTTTGTTTTTTTAACTCTCATATTCTATTTTATTTCTAATTTTATTTCTCTTGCAAGTATTCTTGTTTTGAGTTAATTTATCTAAAAAAAGATACCTATCGAATTTCTACTTCTACCTTTTTAAAAATTACACAAAATATTTGTCACGGTTAATTTCTTTTAATCACGGAAAGTTAGTTTTATTTGCACTGGCCCTCTCCATGATATCGTTTTATTCTTGTGAAAAGAAGAGCGATAATATTATAGACCCTACATTAATTGCACCGGCAATTTCAAATCCGTCAAAATCCAAAGATACAGTATATACTCCCTCTGATGCTCCCGTTGTAAATTTTATTACATCGGTTCGCGTTCAGCAGGGCGGAGATGACGCTATTGAAACTGTCGTATGCTCATTATTAGACCCGGCCGGAAACCTCATACAGAATTTTAATATGAGTGATAACGGAAGCTCGCCCGATACAACAGGCGGCAACGGAGTTTATACAGTCGCAGTCAACTACACAACTACATCCTGCTTAACTGTAGGAAATTATTCAGTGCAATACTTAGCAACATCAGCTTCAGGACTTACGAGCAATTTAATTGTTTCAACGGTTCCTGTTTATTACAGCAATAATGTTGCTCCGGTAGTTTCATTTGTTAATGTACTTGATACAATCACGAGACCTACAACAGGTGCTTTTTTATTTCCGATTACCATTAAAGGAAGTGATGCAAACGGACAATGTGATATAAAAAGTGTATTCCTGAAAACCATTAAACCAAATGGAGAACCCGGTAACGGAGGAAATCCTATTTTTATGTTTGACGATGGTGATTTGCTGGTACATGGTGATTCTGTTGCAGGGGATGGAAGATTCAGTATCATAGCAGGAATTGGTTCGGGAAATGATTTAGGATTGTACCAATTCAATTATCAAGCTACAGATAACAGAGGACTTTCAAGCGCAATTTTAAATAAACCACTTTACGTAAAAGCTCCATAACTTAATGCGATATTTAGCAATCATATTATTATTAACAGGAAGTTTATTCTCCCAATCGTTAGATAAAAACTATAAGCTGAATAAAGCTTTATTGGAATTAAAATCTAACTCTGTAAGCAATGTTCAGAACAGAACTTCGTTTATTGCAGTAACTCCAACCATTTCAAAATATCCTATCAGCAATTTTATCATAGATATTTTAAAAAACGGAAGAGGCGATACAGTCTGGTTTGCAACAGGCAAAGGAATAATGAGAACTGTTGATAACTTTCAGTCATTCCAATCCTTCAATGGAATAGAGCCTTTCGGCGACGATGATGTTGCCGGACTAATGATTAACAGAAACATGGTAGCTGTTTCTACAGCCAGAACTGAAATCATAAACGATGAAGGTGTTGCAACAGGAACTGGAATAAAAATTTCTACAGACAGAGGGTTGACCTGGACCAGCTGCCCTCAGCCAACTGACCCTCAATCAGCGAACACAATTCAGTACGGTTCAAATGTAATTTCAACTTTGCCGGTTACAGTGCCACAGCAGAATTTATCTTACGATATAGCCATTACAAGAAATCAGAATGATACAAATAATTACACAGTATGGATTACTTCATTCGCTGGCGGACTCAGAAAATCAACTGATTACGGAACATCATGGGAAAGAGTTATTCTTCCTCCCGATAATTTAGACAGCATTTATATTGGCGGCACAGGTTATTCGTTTGTTTTAAATCCTTTAGTAAATTTAAATCAAAGAGCATTCAGTATTACTTCCGTTAACGATTCTACTCTATATGTTGGCACTGCAGGCGGAATAAATAAATCAACTGACTGGGGCAAGAGCTGGAGAAAATATAATTATAATAATTCAGGCACAGGAATAAATCGTGTAGCAGGAAACTTTGTGGTAAATCTTGATGTACAAAGATATAACGGTAAAGAAATTATCTGGGGCGCAACACGCCGCGCAGATAGCCCTCAGGAAAATAATGCATTGAGTTATACAACAAACGGCGGATTGAACTGGAGCTATACATTAAAAGATTACTCGCCGAACAATATGAGCTTTAAAGACTCAATTGTTTACGGGCATACTGATAATGGCTTATGGAAGAGTAATTTCGGAACATTTAACTGGAATAAGCCGGGGTTAATTTATGATGCTTCAACAAAAGATCAATTAAGAACTACTCAGTTTTATTGCGGAAATTATTTCAATGATACATTATTTTTCGGAAGTGCAGACGGTTTATTAAGAACTATGGAGCCGGGTAACGGTGCCTGGTTAAGTGAGTGGAAAATTTTCCGGGCGTTCGAGCCGATTAATTTATCTTCAGATATAAAAACTTATGCAGCACCGAATCCATTTGCTCCGGATGACGAGATAACAAGAATATTTTTTAAGACAGGCAAGACAAATACAAAAGTTACTATAAAGATTTTTGACTTCGGTATGAACCCTGTACGAACAGTAATTCAGAATGCAACACGCACAAGCGCTGACGATTTATTTACATCATGGGACGGGAGAAATAACGAAGGCAATCAGGTTGCTAACGGTGTTTATTTCTACAGAATAGAAATCGATTCAGATACTCCGGTATGGGGTAAAATTTTAGTTCTTCAATAATATATAGAATAAAGAGCTTGAAAAAATTTATTATAATAATATTGTTTTTAGTATCGGCTGACGCATTCTCTCAGGTCGGCAGTTACGCAGGAAGTTTTGCACGCATGGGATTTGGCGCGCGCGGAATGGGTATGGGCAATGCAATGGTTGCCAATATCTTCGGTGATGCGTCGGGATATTACAATCCTGCACTGGCATGCTTTCAGGAAAAAGGTGTTGTGAATCTAGGCTATACTTTCTTATCTATGGACAGGAAATTAAATTTTATCGGCTTTTCGAAAAAATTTAAACTGCCAAATCAGGATAAAGGCGGAGCAGGAATTTCATTTTCATTGATAAACTCAGGTGTGAATAATATCGATGGAAGAGATAACGATGGAACACAAATCGGTTCATTCAATACTTATGAAAATCAGTTTTATTTAGGCACATCATTTTTACTAAGTGAAAATTTTGCAGCTGGTGTTGGTTTCAAAATGTATCTTTCAAAACTGTTTGATAAAGTCACAACTACATCAGTTGCATTTGATATCGGAGCAGTCTATAAACACAGCGATAACCTTGCTTTCGGAGTTGCCATAAGAGACATATCAGCTAAGTATAAATGGGATACATCAGATTTATACGGCAGTAACGGCAATACAACGGAAGACAAATTCCCGACTTTAGCTAATATAGGCGCATCATATTTATTGCCGAAAAATTTAGGCAGCGTATCACTTGAGTTCGAGAGTTACTTCAACCCCAAGATAAAAGATAAAGTTACTGGTGAAACTCCTGAAAGGAAAAATATTTCATATTTTAAACTTGGCGGAGAAATAAATCTTAACTCATACATTAAAGTAAGAGCAGGGCTGGATAGAATAGATTTTGCGAATACAAACGAAGATATCGGCGGCAACCTTAAACCAAGTTTTGGTGTTGGATTTGTAAAGGCATTGGGAACATCTACTATGCTTGGGCTTGATTATTCAATACAGATGGAGCCTTACAGCAAAGACCCTATTCAAAACATAGGAATAAATTTTAAATTCAATTGATTTATGTTTAGAAAAATAATTTTAACAGTATTTTTATTAGTTTCAGGTTACACATACTCTCAGAATGACGGTGCTGCAAACACCGGACTTGCATTTTTAAAATCGGGCGTTGGCGCAAGAGAAATTTCGATGGGCGAAGCAGTTTCTTCTATAACAGATGACGGAACAGTTGTATATTATAATCCTGCAAGATTATTCAGCGGAGCGAAAAACAATGTTACTCTTATGCATAACTCCTCAGCAGCAGATTACACAATAGATTATATCGGAGCTAAAGTAAGCTGGACAAAATTTGCATTTGGTATTGGTATTCACTCTGCAAGTATAAGTGATATTGAAATAAGAAATTCTCCCGGAGCTGTAATTGATAAGTTCACTTCGAGAGATTTATCCATCGGACTTTCATTAGCATACTTAGTAAATAAAAATATTTCACTAGGTGTTACACCTAAATTTCTTTATCAGAAAATTTATCTTGATGAAGCATCAGGTATGGCGTTCGATTTCGGCGCTAACTTCAATAAAGAAAATGTAAACGTTTCATTTGTAGTTGCAAACGTTGGTAGCATCAATGAATTAAGAAATGAAAGCACTAAGCTTCCTACATATGTAAGATTCGGCGGCAGTTATAAAACCGGCAAAGGTAACTTAAGCTATTTATTCGGTGCGGACGGATTTAAAGTTATGGATGGCGGTACATTCCATCTTCACACAGGCGCAGAAGTCGGATATAAGGAAACTGTATTTTTACGCGCAGGTTACCAGACACAATATGAAAATAAAAATTTCACTGCAGGTATAGGTTTGAAATACAAAGGGCTGAATGTTGATTACGCATTCGTTCCTTACAAAAATGAATTCGGGTCAAGTAATTCATTTTCATTAGGCTTAACTTTTTAAAAATTACTTCTGTAGTTTTCCTTTTTCAGATAATATGAAAGGATGTTCTTTACCCTGCACTCATATAAAAAAATTTCGGACTACTTAAACGATAAGAGAAATTTTTATAAAATTTTTATTGCTCTTGCAATATTTTTATCACTTCTGAAGTTACCTCCAATATTTACAACTGATATTCAGCCATGGGATGAAGGCATGTACGCATCCCGTGTGCTTTCTATTGAAAAATTCGGAGATGTGCTCGACCAGACATCGCACTCAGTAGGTAAGTACTATTCAAGTACACATCCGCCTTTGCTGATATGGATAGGTTATGCAGCGTCAAAGATAACAGGTCTTAATGCAATCACATTAAAACTTGTAACATATGCCTTTGCATTGCTTTGTCTTTTGTTTCTGATGAAAATCGGAACCCTTATACACTCAACGGAATCAGGATTTTACACTGCAGTGATATTCAGTTCAAATATTATTTTCAATATTTTTTCAAAGCGCTTTCAATTTGATATACCATATACCTTTTTTGTAATTCTTTCCTTTTATTTTTTTATAAAATATTTAAACTCAGAACGAAAAAAATTTATTTATTACTCTGCCGTTGCGGCAGGGCTTTGCATGCTTTCAAAGCTGCTTGTAGGTCTGCTCATCCCTATAGTTCTATTTGCATCGTACTTTTTTATAAAAAAGTATACTAAATATTCTTTAAAGGATTTTTTTGTTGTAGCTGGAATTGCTTTACTTATGTCAGTTCCATGGTATATTTATTTAATTGTGAATAACGGTAATGAAGCTTTGGAATATATCCTGAACTTTCATCTGTATCAAAGAGCAGCAGTAGGGATAGAGCAAAATGCCAAAGGCACCGGATTGTTTTATTTTGTAAATTATACCCTTACAATAATTCCCTTTGGATTTTTAACATTCTATTCGTTATTTCTAAATATAAAAAATTTCAGAAACATTGACTGGAAAATAAAATTTATCAGTATATGGTTTATAATCGGATTTGGGATTGTAACGGTATTTAAGACAAAGCTTGAGTCATATTCTTTCCTATTTCTTCCGCCGGCATGTATTCTTATGGCAGACTTAGTTCTCAGTTTTAAAAATTTCACTAATAAAGAAAAAGTAACAATCTTTTCTTTAACAGCTTTAAATATCCTATGGTATGGCAGTGAACATTATAGAACAAATCTTAAAGAGTTTTTATCCGGAAGCTTGGTTCACAAACTGGAAGTTGTATTATTGATTTTATTTTTTTTAATCGTAATTATTTTTGTAATCAGAAAGTTTATTTCAAAGATAAATTTAACTCCTCTGTTTATAAGTATTATTCTTATTACATTTGCAGCAAGTAATGTTTACTATCTTGTTAAAGTTCCGTATTGGGAGAACGGGTACAAGATAAGCCGCATTAAAGAAATAATTGATAAGGAAAAAGATAAGCCTGTATTTTATATTGCTACAAATTACCGACATAATCCTCAATTAACTTTTTATTTTAACGGAGTGGATTTAAATTGGGGAAGCAGCGTTTCAGGATATGATTTTAAAATGCTGGATACAAAAATCGGCGTAGATTCAGTTAAAAAAAATCTTTCAGAGCTAAACAAGAAATCATTTATCATTGTGGAGAAAGATAACATTAACAGGGCAGAATATCCTTCATCGGAATTATTTATTCCTGCTAATTTTATTTTAATAAATAAAACATCAGGATACGAACTTTATAAAAATTTTTAATATGCTGGAAAAAGATAAAAAGCTTGAGGTTGTACTAACAAATATTGATACTGATATTGAGTGGAAAGAGTTTGTCAGAAACCAGTATAATATATTTTACGACGATAAATTTTTAAAGTATCATGATGTATTCGGCAAAAAAATCAACTGGCATCATCTTAAAATAAAAATAAAAGATACTAACAGGGTTTATGCACTTATAACCGGATGTCTGGATGGACAATCCAATACTTTTATATCATGTAAAGGTGTAAGTTTTGGCGGATTTTTGTGGAAGAATAAAATAAATGTTGTTGAGTACTTACAGATTGTAGCAGCCTTTAAAGAATATCTGAAAAGTATAAATACCACAAAATGTGTAATAACTGTTCCACCATTTATTTATATGACAAGCAGGAATGAAGAGAATGACTATGCTCTATACAAAAGCGGATTTGATGTCAGGGATGTTTCAATTACAAATATTATTGACCTTGAAGATTTCAATCACAATAAAATATCTTACACAGTTTATAAGCAGGTGGTAAAACAAAATAGTGAAGATATTAATTATGAATTAATTGAAAATATAGAACCAGACGGTTTAGTAGAATTTTATGATTTATTAAAAAGAGATAGAGAGCTAAAAGGTGCTGTTCCAACTCATACCAGAGAGGAGCTCATTTATTTAAAAAATAATCTGCCGGAGAATATAAAAATATTTCAGGCGAAAATACTGGGTGAATTGGCAGGTATTTGTGTATTATTTGTGATTAATAAAAGCATTATTTTGAATTTTTATCTTGCAGCAGCGGAAAGATTTAAAGATACAACCGTTATGAAAAATCTTTTACTCCATACAATAGAATGGAGCGCAGAGAACAGTTATGAATTCTATGATATAGGAACTTCAGATGTAAACGGTAAGCTGCTCGACGGATTATTCAAATTCAAAAAACGTTTTTCCGCTCACGGATATTTAAGAAAAAATTTCGAAATTAACTTATAACAAAGATTGAGTATAAAGAATAAAAGAATTTTGCTTACAGGCGGCGCAGGGTTTATTGGCAGCACTTTAGTTTCAAAGCTGTACAAAGATAATGAAATATTAGTATACGATAATTTTAGCAGAGACTCACTTACTTATAAAAATCTTAAATCAAAAAACATTACAATAGTAAAAGGTGATGTTCTTGATTTAAATCACTTAACAAAAACTGTAGAGGATTTTCGTCCTCAAATGGCAGTTCACCTAGCTTCTATTGCAGGGGTAGATACAGTGATGAGAAATCCTGTTAAAACTCTTGAAGTAATTTTAATAGGTACATTTAATTTTTTAAATAGTCTGAAAAAATATTCAGGTGACTTAGAGCGCGTTATGGACTTTTCCACCAGCGAAGTGTTAGGCTCATACGCTTATAAATCAACTGAACTTTCCAATACAAATTTTGCTCCGGTGGGTGAGGCCCGATGGACCTATTCTATAGGTAAAGTCGCAGGTGAACACCTGATGCACGCATTTTCGAAAGAGCATAATTATCCTTCGGTAACAATCAGACCTTTCAATATCTACGGAGTCGGCCAGGTGGGCGAAGGTGCAATTCATGTATTCATAAAAAATGCAGTTAAAAATAAAACAATTGAAATACACGGCGACGGTGATCAGATACGTTCATGGTGTTACGTGGATGATATGGTTGACGGAATTATTTTATGCCTCACAAAAAAAGAAGCTATAGGTGAAATATTTAACATCGGTAATCCTAAAGGAACGATAACTATTTCTTCACTTGCGGAAAAAATTGTGCTGCTGTGCAAATCAAAATCAAAAATAAAATACGTTCCGAAAAATTATGTTGATGTTGAGTTAAGAATTCCGAGCATAGAAAAAGCAAAAGACCTTTTAGGATTTCAACCGAAAGTAGATCTAAATGAAGGTATTAAAAAAACCGCTCAATACTATAAAAAATATTCATAATTTTAGATTTTCAATTAATGAAATTTTTTATTCTCATTCATTCTGTTTCAAGCTACGTTTGCCTAAAAAAATTAATTGAAAAAGGTTACAGACCCGGTGTTGTAATTACACATAAAAACTATGAACGGGAAAAGCTCAGTATAGATTTTTATATTCCTGTCGAAAAACTTTGCAGGACGAATAAAATAAAACTCATACAGTCTGATAACCCCGCTGAATTTATCTATGAACTTGAAAACTACGATGTTGGCATCTGTGTCGGCTATATGAAGATATTAAAAAAAGATTTAATCGATAAAGCTAAGTACGGAATATTTAATCTTCATTGCGGAAAGCTGCCCGAATACAGAGGCAGAGCGCCGATATCACGAACAATTATGAACGGCGATTTAGAACTTATTGCAACGCTTCATAAAATGGATGAGGGAGTTGATTCAGGATCAATTGCAGTTGAAACTAAAATAAAAATTGCATCTAAAGATGATGTAAACACTCTTTATAAAAAGTTTAGTGAGAATTCTTACAAAAGCATTATTATGCTTTTAAAGAAATTAAGAACAGGTAAGCTGAAGCTAAGAAAGCAAAGAAGCGTAAGTAAAAAAGCGTACACAATTTTAAGTGAAGAAGAGTGCAGAATTGACTGGAAGAAAAATACAAAAGAAATCTTTAATAAGATAAGAGCTTTGAAAGCTCCATATCCTCAGGCTTATACTACTTTAGATGAAAGAAAGTATTTTATCAATAATACCGCAATGACAAGGCTTGCTGTGAAAAATAAGCCGGGTGTGATTGAAAAAGTTGCCGGTGATAAAGTGTTTGTTAATACAATGGATGGTATTATTAAAGTGAGTGAAATTTATTCGGATAATAATAAAATTAATTTACTAAAAGATTTTAAAGCAGGGGACACTTTTAAATAATGAAAATAATTGATTCACATATTCATATTGGAAAATGGAGTGAGATTTTTTTAAATCTTGAATCCACGGTTGATGAAGCTGTTATTGAATTAAAAAAATCGGGAATTGATGAAGCGATTTGTATGCCTACGGACAGAACTTCAAATGCAGAGCTTCTTTCAGAAATAAAATCTAGAAAAGATTTTAAGTTTTATTTTAACGCCTGGATAAATCCTTTAGATGAGAATTTAGATAAATTTTTAGAAGATAATATAACTGATATTCATTTTTTTAAAATACATCCTTCAATAGATAGAAGAAAAATATCAGACAAAACATTTGAAAAATATTTGTATTTAGCTTCAGAGAAAAAAATTCCTGTTGTTGTTCATTGCGGAAGGTGGAAAGAAATGGCAGGCTATGAAATCTGTCTGGAGACTGCGCAAAAATTTCCTGAACTGAGACTAATACTGGCGCATCTTGGCGGCGACCAGCCATCAATATGTACTCAATGCGCAAAGGATGTTAAAGATGGTGATTATAAAAATGTTTATCTCGGTACTGAGTCAGTACGGGAATTTTATTTTGTTAATGAAGTCGTTAAGTCAATCGGAGCAGAAAAAGTTATATTCGGAAGCGATTACAATTTAGGGTTACCTGCTTCATACCTTCCAATTATAGACAGATTAAAGATTAGCAATGAAGAGAAAGAGTTAATATATTCAGGTAATGCGATGAAACTGCTTCAGAAACTGTAATAAATTAATCTGCTAAACTATTGGCAAAAATTCTCCACATAGCTCCTCAAAATACTGCAGGAATGCCTATGGATTTTGTGAAAATGCACAGGCAGTTTGGCTTTGAATCCAACCTTGTTACAATCTACAAAAACAAATTAAATTTCGAAGAGGACATTTCTTTAAATCTTGAGCTTCCTCAAAGCAGTCTTGCAAAAAAATGGCGTGATACTAAAGTCGCTTCGCCTTCTGATGCAAAACTTAAAGAATATAAACCAAAAAATTTTATAGAAGAAATTTATTTTTCTTTAAGGGACTCAAAGAATAAAAAGAAAATAAAAAAGCTTATTGAGGAGCACAATTTGTTTGATTACGATATCTATCATTTCGATGGCGGCATGGATTTCTTCCGCAATATAAGTTTTGCTAAAGAGTTAAAACAAAAAAATAAAAAAATTGTCTGCTGTTACTTCGGCAGTGATTTAAGAACGCGCGGAGTTTTTAAAGAGCTTGAAGCTATTTCAGATTTGCTTTTAACGGTCGAATACGACCATCTGCTTCTTCATAAGAATGTTAACTATATTTATTTTCCGTTCGATGTGAAAAAAATTGATTTTAAGCTGAACAATAATAAAATAAAAAAAATAATTCACTCTCCTACGAACAGAGCATTTAAAGGCACCGATAAAATTATTCCTGAAATTGAGAAAGCAAAGGAAGAATGCAATTTTGAATTTTTATTGCTTGAAAATATGGATAGGGAAGAGCTGCTGAAAATAAAATCTTCGTGTGATTTAGCCATTGATCAGGTCGGCGGCGAAATGGGCGGCAGCGGCTACGGGAAAAACTCAATTGAAAATATATCTATGGGAATCCCTACGTTCACAGAATTTTTTGATGACTATTATAAATTCATCGGTGATAATCCATTTATAAATTCCAATATTTCAAATCTGAAAAGTAACATCGTAAGATTTGTAAGCGATGAAAAATTAATTGAACAATATTCAATAAAAGGACGCAAGTGGGCAGAAGATACACATTCATTCGAAGCAGTAAATGAAAAACTGATGAATTATTATAAAAAATTCAACATTATCTGAAAGTATGGCCAAGTCACCGATAAAAACTCTGCTTTCACATACTGCCATTTACGGCGTGGGATTAGTGCTAAACAAATCCCTCGGATTTTTATTGCTGCCTGTTTATACAAATTATTTTACTCCGGCTGACTGGGGAGTATTCAATATTGTCTGGTCTTTATGGATTTTTCTTTCCGTGATTTACAGTCTTGGCTTTGAAAATTCTTTTATGAAATATTTCATCGAGGAAAAAAATAAACAGAAGAAATCGGAGATATACTCGTCGATATTAGTTGCTTTGCTTTTCACTTCACTTGCATTTTCACTATGTATTTATCTCGGCTCCGGATTTATAAATAACCTTCTTCACTTCGAAGACAGTATTAAAGGAGTATTTCTTGTAAAAATTCTTGCAGTGCTTCTTTTCTTTGATACGATTTACAGAATTCCATTACTTTTACTCCGTGCAGAGCTTAACACGAAAGTTTACACATATCTTACAATCGTTACTCTCATAATTAATCTCGGGCTAAATCTATTTTTAATTGTCGTTCAGGGATACGGTATCGAAGCAATATTTTACAGCTATATTGTTTCTGTTTTTGTAACGACGGTTATATGTTTATTTGTAACAAGCCCTTACCTTACATCAAAAATATCTCTTGGTGAAATAAAAAGACAGCTTAGCTTCGGATTTAAATTTATTTTTATCGGACTGTTTATTCTTATTATTGATATTTCCGACAGATTTTTTCTGAAATATTTTTATAATGAAAGCGTCGTCGGAATTTACAGTGCAAACTACAGGCTCGGGACTGTAATGAGCCTGATAATTTCCGCATATAAATTTTCATGGACACCTTATTTCATGAATCTCTCCGAAAATCCCGATAACAAAAAAATTATTTCAAGCATCTTTACATACTTTGTATTCACTGGTTTATTTTTATTTTTATTTTTCTCGTTTTTCATCGCACCTGTAGTTCAGTTAAAAATCGGCGGCTATTATATTTTGAATGAAGCTTACTGGAGCGGACTGAAAATTATTCCAATTATTTTGTTGTCTTATTTCTTTTCCGGATTGCACTCAAACCTGACCGTAGCTCCGTTTTTCTCTGACAGAACAGATGTGCTTTTGAAAATATCAGTCGTCGGCCTGGCTGCAAATATAGTTTTGAATGTTTGGCTTATTCCTAAATATGCAATGACCGGTGCAGCTCTATCTACTTTGTTTACATATATTATCATGTTCGGATTTTTATATTACCGTTCTCAGCAGCTTTTCAGAATTGAGTTTGATCTCAAAAAAATAGCAATCATTTGTATTCTGACTATTATTTCTTATTTCGCAGTTTTTTTTCTGCAAAGTAATTTCCTGAACAATTTATTATATAATAGTATAAGCACTATAGTAATATTGAGCTTATTCTTAATATTTTCCATAAAATTTAGCATTGTTAAGGTTAGTTATCTTAAAAAAATCCTCTTGAGGGAAAAGACTTAAAGTAACACTTTAAGCTTTTATCTTGATTTTTTTACTGTGATTAATTAGGTTTAAGAAATCAAAAAATTTAACCATGAAAAATATACTATTACCCCTTATATTTTTCGTTCTCATTTTTTCAGGTAAAGCTTATTCCCAGCTTACCGGTGAGGGGGAGCCGACGGAATCATCCGAAGTTGCTGTAGAGCAAATGCTCGGAATGTTTGACGGAATTATTAATGAAGGATTAATTGATAATATTTCCGAAATTTTACCAAATGATGCTGTAATTGTAAATTACGGAGCCGGCGATTTTTCCGGTGAAGGTTTTACGGATATTACAATATCTTATAAAACAAAAGAAACCGGTGATCATAATCTTAATGTAATTTTTCTCGTAAATGAAGACGATAAAGAATTTAAAATAATGAAGGAGATGGAAGTTGAATGGGTAGATGTGCCTTTTGATGTTGCTTTCAGCATCAGCGAAGGAACATGTGTTTTCACTTTCAGAGAAGAAAAGAAATGGAGATTTCAGAGATATTTCTATTACAACAATACGATATTTCTGTTACAGGATGAAACAATAGATGCATAAAAATAAACATTTTGAATTTGAAAAGGCGAACCAATGAGTTCGCCTTTTTTGTTTTAAAAAGAAATTTAATTAAGAAACCTTTTTTAAAAGTTAAACGGCATACTTAGCTTCAGATTGAAACTTCTTCCGGGATTCATCGCGAAAGATTTAAATCTGCTTAAGTGATCAACATATTTTGTATCTGCAATATTATCCACCGAAAAATCCACAGATGCAATTGATTTTGATAATACAAAATCAAATCCAAGACCTGCCTTTAAAAAAACATATCCGTCAGTTGTAGTTTCCAGCGGGTCAACATTGTTCTGAGCTGAGACAATTTTCGTTGAAAAACTAACGTACGGATTGTAAATCGATTTTCCTATTTGCTTTTCCTGAAGTTTCATTTCAATAATATTTTTTGCTGCAGGAATGAATGGAAGATAATTTCCGGTTGCGTCATTTTTTGCAGTAACGTAATCACCGTTTAAAGATAGAAGTAAAAAATCCAGAGGCTGAAACTGTACAGTATACTCAAATCCCCAGAACAATCCCTTATCTTGTTTTATATCATAAACAGGGAGCATTGCAGTAGAATCAAATTCTCCTGTGGGCGAAGGATAAATAAAATTGTTTATTGTATTATTAAAAAATGAAAACGACGCGCTTATATTCTTAAAATTTGCGCGCAAGCCCAGATCTATATTCCATGATGATTCAGGTTTTGGATTTGAAGTTGAATCCAATGTAACGAGTCCTCGTTCTATTCTATCTGTTCCTTCATGCTCGCCGTCAACATACAATTCGAATTCTGATGGCGCGCGCCAGCCTCTGCCTATGTTTGCAAATAAATCTATATTTTCTACCGGGTGAGTTACTATACCAAGTGAGCCGGTAAAAGCATCGAACGTCAATGTCCTTGGTGTTATCACTTTAGAAGGCACTCCGGCAGTGTCTGTTTCAAACACTGTGTATTCAGTATTCAGACTTTTTGAATCGAATCTTCCGCCCAGAGAAACGGTAAAATACTTTTTCTTCATATGCTCCGAAAAATATAATCCGAAGCTTGATGAATTGTAATTCGGAATTAATTTTTCAATTCCCAGAGTTTGGTTGTTTGTTGTTGTAAATGAAGCGCCTACAGTACCTGAAATATCATTGGATAAAAAATGCTGAAGCCTTAAATCTCCCTGGAAATTATTCAAATCAAGATTCAACGCAGCAATATCCAAATGTTTATCTTCTAAAGATTCAAACTCTTTTCTTGAATGCATCTGATAAGATAATATCGGTTCAAGTATTAAATTTTTACTAAGATTAAATTCGCCACTCAGCTCAAACTGTTTAGTCCTTATTCTCTGGTTTGCAGTTGCAAGCGGGTCTATGTCATGCATCTCAATATCTCTGTCGAACATCTCAAACCCGGCATCTATATGGCCGTAATCTCCTGTCATTCCGAAAGATGCTCCCGTCTCAAGTTCCGTTGAACCACTATTGCTTAATCTGCCTCCATAAATAGTATCCTTTATGTCCGGGTCGAGCGTGTTTATAACAAATGTTCCATCCGGAGTTTTTGTATTATTGTTGCTTCTGTATCCCAGATGACCTTTAACTCCCCAGTTTAAAAGTCCGTATCCAAGAGTTAAGTTGCCCGTTTTCTGGTCATTCACAGAGTAGCCCCCCATGTCAAGCCCTCCATAAAGAATACCGTTCTTCTTCGTTGAGTATTGTAAAGGCTTTGAAATTATATTTACTACTCCGCCGATAGCATCTGACCCGTAAACAAGGCTGGCAGGTCCGCGGAGAATTTCTATTCTGTCGATATCATACAAAGATACTTCCGGCGCATGCTCGTCGCCCCATTGCTGCGACTCGTGTTTCACTCCATCGTGAACAATTATTACACCAAGAGAAGTAAGTCCGCGGATAACAGGTTTACCGATGGAAACTCCAGTTGATATATTATTTACTCCCGGAATATTATCAATTGTGTTGGCGAGCACTTCTCCACGCTGCTTTACAAGTTGGCGCTCGGTAATTGCAGAGAGTGAGTAAGTGCTGTTTTGAATATCAATTGGTGTGAATGAACTAGTAACATCAATTGTAGGAGTTTCTATTAACGATTTTTGAAGTTTGAAATTTAAGGTATTCGCATTTTCTTTTATATCAATGGAAATGGTGTTTGTCTTGTAGCCGGTACGTGAAATTATGATATGGTAAGAGCCTTGCGGGATATTCGTAAATTCAAAACTTCCAGTTCCATCGGAGATGGAAGAAATGGAAAGCTCTTCAATGCTAATTTTTGCGTACTGTACAACATTGTTGGTTTCAGAATCGGTAACGGTTCCTTTTATAGAGTACATTTCATCTGCAAAAATTATCTGAGATGAAAAAAATATAATAAAGATTAATATACTTTTCATAGAATAATAAAATTTTAAAAAAATATTATATGAGAATATCCGGCTTATGGGCGGATTTCTGTTTTAGTAATAAATATGATTTTAATATGAAAAGTTAAATCTTTGGTGGAGGAGAAGGGAGCTCTTGAAGCTTTGGCGGAATAACTGTTATTTTATTTGAAACAAGTTTTTGATCGGGTATATCGGGAATAAAATCAAAACTGCATAAAAGATGGGACGAAATATTATCAATACTTATCTTAAATGATTTTGTATCGGAATGTTTATCCGATTTTTCAGCATCGATTATTATAGTACATGAGCCCGCGCAGTCTTTATCGGAATGCTCTTCATGGCTGATATGATGAAAAAAATTGTGTGTGGAATACACGAAGCCCAGCTTAGTTATTCCGAAAAGGTAAAAGAATAAAAGTAATATTGAAAACAATTTTTTCACACTGCAAATTATTGCAAATGAATTGCAAAAGCAAGAACAAATAAATTCTATGCCAAAGAAAAAAATATTTCCCTATTAGTAGGAATGCGTACGATTGTATTTTTATAAAAAGAAATTTAAAATATATTTCAGGTTCGGATTCCGGATTTAATATTTCAAAATCCGACAAAAATCCGTCAATAAAAGTAAAATGAAAAACCCGATATTGAAAAAACAACACCGGGAAAAACAAAATCCGTCAAAAACCCGTCAAGAATTAAAAATGTATTTAAAAACTAATACTTAAAATTTGTGATTGAAAACAAAATCCGACATTTCCCGACTTACGCAAAATAAAAAAACCTGACAGATAGAAATCCATCAGGTTCAAAAAAACTACCTATATATAGGGAAGAATTAAGCTAAAATATATTTTTCTGCCATTCTGTATGTCGGGCAGCCCATAGATACTATGCGTTTATGGAATTCTTTCAGTTCCATATCCTGATGCTTTTCAAAGAACATCTGCTTTAGCTTTTTCAGGTAAATTTTGCCTAATGTATAGCTTAGATAGCCGGGGTCAAAGGCTCCGCGTTCGGCTTCCTGTCTTGCAGTTGTTTCAGGCATGAAGGCATTCTTCATGAAAAACTTTACGGCATCTTCAATGTTCATTTTTTCAGTATGCAGTCCGACGGCTACAATGTATCTGCAGCAGCGGATAAGAGCTTCGATCAATTGTGCAAGTCGCATCTTAGGGTCAAACGAATCATAGCCCATATCAGCCATCATTTCTTCTGTATAATGAGCCCAGCCTTCAACGTAAGTATAGCTCATGGAGATTTTGGCAAATCGGTTAGCATACTTGTTTGAGTATAAAAAGTGTGTATAGTGTCCAGGGAAAGCTTCATGTATTGATATCATTTTCAGAGTAGGGAAGTTGAATAGTGTCATCCACTCTTCCGTCTTTTTTTCGTCCCAGTCTTTTTCGGGGAGATTAACATAGTAATAAGATTCATCTGATTTTTCAAACGGTCCGGCAGTATCCATTGCAGCAAAACCGAAGCCCATGTACTTAGGCATTTCAGTTACTATGCAGTTCATTTTTTCAGGGAACTCAATGATGTCTTTCTCTTTGATAAATTCAATCAGGTCATTCAATGTTCCCTTAGTTTCTTCAACTAAAGTAGAAGCAGAAGGATGATCTTCTTCGAGAACGTACGGGTCAAGTCCGGGATGTTTTACATTTACAAGTTCATTGTATTCATTAAGCAGCCTATGCAGTTCCATTTCACCGAGCTTCTTTATTTTTTCTATAGGAAGATCGATATGTTCTTTAATACTTAACATCTTTTGAAATTTATCAACGCCAAGTCTGTAACTGTCATCTGCATTGGGAATTAATTTTTCATCGATGAATTTAATATAGCCTTCTATTGCTTCAATTGCCGGCTTAGATGCTTCAGTATATTTATCAATTAGCTCCTGCGAAACTTCTCTTTTTGCAAGCTCGGCAGGTAAATCATCACGGAAGAACTGTACATATCCTTCAGTGAAAAGCTTTGCATATTTACAATGAAGAGCTGCGCATTTTGACACAAGATTTTTCTGAGCGTTTTCGTATACTGTTGGAACACCCTGCAGAAGATTTATCACTGACTGCACTCTTTCTTCAAACGGGGCGTATTCGCGGCTGATGTACTGCCCGATATTTCCTAATGAGTAAGCATAATAAATAGGATTAGTAGTATGGCCTTTCAATTCATCATACTCAAAGATATATGATTCAATTATCCACTTGATGAAATCGAATTCGACTTGTGATTCTTCAGTCAACTCTTCTTTTTTAAAAGTAAGAAGTTCATTGTATAAGTCGCCGAAAGTTTTTCTGCCTGTATCAAGCTCTGCAATTGTATAGGTGGGGAGTTTTCCATCGTATTCATGGAGTCCTATAGATGAAGCGTGAACAGGGTTTTCCTCTAAGAAGGTATTAAATGCTTTATCTGAAAATTCCTGAAAGTTATTTGCCATTATAGTAGATTTTAAATCTCGGAATACTCTCCGAGGTAAAGTTTTTTGCTTTGGTTATGAATTTTACAATGCTCACCCACGAGTGATTCATGAAGAATTGAATCAACGATTGTAGTATGAGAATTTATAATGCTGTCTTTTATTTTGCTGCCTTTGATATGGCAGTTATCGTTTATTGTTGCGTATGGTCCGATGATGCTGTTTTCAATTTTCACATTTTCTCCTATAAAAACAGGATGAATAATTTTAACATCGCCGTCAAATTCGTACTTCTTATCCATCTTTGTTAGTAAGTAACGGTTTGTTTCAAGCATTGTTTCAGGCTTGCCGCAATCCAGCCATCCTTCTATAGGATATGTAGTCATTTGTTCTTTTTGTGTTGAAAGCATATACTCAAGTGCATCAGTCAATTGATATTCACCTTTGACGGTAATTTCATTATTGATTACATGCTCAAGGGCTTCAAATAATTTATCTGAGTTCTTTAAATAATAAATTCCCGTAATAGCTTCATTCGATGGCGAGACTTCTTTTGATGCCGGCTTCTCAATGAAACGGGTAATAAGACCTTCCTGATTTGTTTCAACTACTCCGAATCTTCGGGGGTCTTCGACTTTTTTTACTGCTATAACTGATTTATCAGTGGAAGTAAGCTCTTTTAAATTTACATCGAACAATGTATCGCCAAGGATAATCAATGCATCTTCATTTTTATCGAAGCCCGGCTTTGCAGAGTGTATTGCATGACCTAAACCTTTCGGCACTTCCTGTACTAAAAATTTATAATTGTAATCGAAAGTCTTTCTTATGTAATGTTCAAATTTGTCACCTAAATATCCTGTAACGAAAATGATTTCATCCACAAGTTTCTCTTTTATAAGCTGGTCAACAACGAAATAAATCATCGGTTTGCCGGCAACGTTTAAAAGAACTTTTGGATTTGTAAGAGTAAAAGGTTTTAATCTTGTACCGAAGCCCGCCACAGGTATTATTGCTTTCATATAAGTTTATTATATTAAGAAAGTAGTTTATTGATTTCTTCAGAGGAAGAAATTAAAACTGCTTCAAGTTTTTCAATATCTTTTCCGCCTGCAGTTGCAAGCTGAGGTCTTCCGCCTCCGCCTCCGCCAAGCTGTTTTGCAGCATCGCGGATAATATTTCCGGCGCTGATTTTTTTATCGCTTATTAAATTATCACTGACTGTGCAAACCAAATTAATTTTATCTTCTAATACTGATGCTAGTAAAGCAACTCCATTCCTTAATTTTTTTCTGACTTCTTCTCCTATGAGCTTGAACTCTTCGCTGCTATGTACAGTTATTTTCGATACTAAGATTTTGCTTCCGTTTACTTCCGGAGCTTTATCAATCAGTTCATCTAATAGAATGTATGCCTTCTCCAGATTCTGCTTCATCATTTGTTTATCGAGCTCTTTTTTCTCTTCGAGATATTGTTCTCTGATATTAATGAGATTGCTCAAGGTAGATTCCTGCTGTTTCATTAGGCTTCTCATCAGAGCTGCATCTTTGAAATTAACGTTTTTTGTTTCTCCTTTGAAATGTGAAATTGCATCAGCAAAGTTATCGGCGTATTTATTAGGAAGCTCGTTAAGTATTAGTTCGATGTCTTTTATTTTATCATTCAGATAATGCAGAATGCCTTCACCTGTTCTTGCAAAAATTCTGCGTACACCTGATGAAATGCTTTCCTCTTTTATGATTTTGAATAAACCGATTTCATTTGTAGATTTTACGTGTGTACCGCCGCAAAACTCAACACTGAAATTAGGGTCAATCTGTACAACTCTTACAAGGTCACCGTATTTTTCACCGAAGAGTTTTTTTACATTCGGGATTTTATTTGCTTCTTCTATCGGGATATCAATGAGAGTGTTAACAATAATCTTCTCATTTACCTTCCCATTTACCATGTCTTCAATATCTTTTATCTGCGAAGCTTCAACTTTCTGGAAGTGCGGAAAATCGAATCGTAAATATTCATCGCTTACAAGCGAACCCATTTGTTTTACTGTATCACCAAGTGTTCTTTTCAACGCTTCGTGCATTAAGTGAGTTGCAGAGTGGTTGCGCTCGATTGCTTCTCTTCTGTTGTAATCTAACTTTGCAATTACTTCAAGCTCTTTATCAACTAATGAATCATCTGCCCCATCAAGTATAATAAAATTCTTTTTAGAGTCTATGACTTTTATCTTCGAGCCGTCTGAAATTGTAAGTTCTCCAATGTCACTTATCTGTCCGCCTGATTCCGAGAAGTATGGATTTTCATTGAGAACTCCGATCTTATTTTTATCGTTTTTTAATACTAACAGAGTTGTTTTAATTCCTTCTTCATTTACATCGTATGGATCGTAAACAACATCGGTATCTATTACTAAACCCTCTTCAACTAAATGCACATGCTCTTTTCTAGCGCTGCGCGCTCTGTCTTTTTGTTTCTCCATTTCGGAATTAAAGACATCCATATCAACTTCAAAGCCCAGCTCACGCGCCATAACAGCAGTTAAATCTACAGGGAAGCCGTAAGTATCATAAAGCTTAAATGCATCTTCTCCCGGGAAAATTTTATCGGGATTGTTCTTTATCTTATTATAAACTTCATTGAATAACTCAATGCCTCTATCAAGAGTAACATTAAAGCTTTCTTCTTCGGCTTTTATAACATTTTTAGCAAACTCTTTTTTCTGCTCAACTTCAAGGAAAATGTATCCGAAGTTTTCGGCAACGGTATCTACAAGCTGCCATAAAATCGGTCTGTGATACTCAAGCTTGCGGGCAAAGCGGGATGCTCTGCGTAATATTCTGCGAAGCACATAGCCGCGTCCTTCATTGGAAGGAATTGCTCCGTCGCTGATTGCAAATACAAGCGTACGGATATGATCGGCAAGAATATTCATAGGAGAAATATTATCTCCCTCATATTTTTTACCTGTGAGCTCTGAAATTTTATCTATGATAGGAGAGAAAACATCCGTCTCGTAATTCGATTTTTTATTTTGTAATGCGCGGCAGACGCGTTCGAATCCCATGCCCGTATCAACGTGTTTGCTTGGCAGGGGAGTGAGAACACCTTTTTCGTCTCTGTTATATTGTATAAAAACATTGTTCCATATTTCAATAACATTCTCATTGTCTGAGTTTACATCGTTCGGGCTGCATCCTTTTTCGGTCAGGTCAATATGAATTTCAGAGCA
>JBGAGG010000018.1:0-99402 GCA_044226845.1 Ignavibacteria bacterium | reverse complement strand
TCGCCTTCAGGTTTATCAAGCTCTACATATTGTAATGTAAATCCAGTCATCGATAAAAATTTATCGGCATCATCCGGAGAGAGATATGGCAGCCATATCTGTACGAACATGGAGATTTTCATCTTAAGATGAACGGCAGGGGGAAGTAAATCATACATTATAGCATATTCAGGATTTTCGTAGAAATCCTTCATCGAATCCTTTATATAATCAATATAATACTCTGCCATAGGAAAAAACGATTCAGTTGTAACTTTTGCAGAGCCGTCTTTTGCAGCGATATATGAAAGTTTCTGCTGAGTTAATGCAAGCTCTTTTTCTCTTCCTTTCCATGCAGGATCAAATGAGTAGTTTGTTGTTGAATCTGCGCATACTTCCAGATATTTTTTATACTTGTCGTCGTTATCTATCGTAGGAGGAATGTATTCGGGGTAGAATTTGTAGTATTCATCCCAGTAAGCATATTGTAAACTTTTATATTTATTTTTATCACCTTTCTTTAACGCTTCTGCAAGTTTACTTTCATAATTATATTTTTCGCGTTGATATTTTTGAGTTTTTCCGGGAGCGGCAGTCCAGAAGTTTAATCCGAGTGTATAATCTATATCAGTAAATGAACCGCAGTAATCACACATAATATATGGCTCTGTGTATTCATTTACTTTAGGCGCGCCGCAGTTAATGCAGGTAAACTTTTTAACTTTCATAAACTAATATGCAAAGTTGTCATAAGAGTGGAAACTTAAATTTATTTATCTTGAAAATGAAAACGTGCACAGTTAAAACAATAGATACCAATATAGAAGAATTTCATCCTTCTCTAATTCTGAAGCTTTATATATATACATGTCAGCCCCTCCCATAATGAAACGATTCTTCTGATAAAAATGGCAGAAATTTTTACATTTATTGCTCTGTGTTTCAACTACTATTCCTATACAATTAATTGATTTAGCCCAATCTATAGATTTCTGAATTAGCTGAACCAACTCCTTTACTTCTGAATTTCTTTTCAATTCTTATATCTTCAATACTCGCATAGTTACTCCAGCGTTTAATAAGTATCGCCTGTCCTGCTAATTCTTTATCTATAAAATGCAAAGAATACTATCTTATCTTTGCTATCCACAAAAACCCGAATAATCTATATTTTCAAATCCATACTTTTTTTCATATGGAGCTACATTTTCCGGCTCATATGAAAATTTATTTTCTGATAACCTTAATTTTAGAATGGAATCTACAGTAAAGGTTGAATCAATTTTATTTGCTTGTTCTCATGTATGCGCGTTGATTGCTTCAATTTTCATTTCCAAATATGTATAGATAATTAATTATGAAAAACTGGAAAATTATAAAAAATCACATCTTACTCAAACAATTTATCTAACAATTTTCATAAATTTTTATTTTACACTCTCGAATAAATAACATATTTTTGTATATATTTACAGGGGGATAATGCACAACAATATTGCAATTGATTTACTAAAACTCTTTCAAAAGATGAGTTAAAAGATTTGAATCTTTTTTAAAATCACCTTTTTTAATTCCAACAAAGCCGTTACAAATCTTTTTGATGTAATAAAAGAAGTTCGCTCCGATTACACGGATAAAACACTTCAAAGCGGGAAAATCTTTTCAAAAAAGTTTATCCTGGCAAGGTCACAATGAGTTGAGCCTTCGTACACGTATGTCTGAACTTACAGAATTGTTAAGAAAATTTTTTGCAATAATCCGTTTTGAAAAAGATGAATTTTCAGTAAACCTGAATACAATTGAAGAGTTCTGAATGACAGAGAAAAATATAAACTATCGAAAAGATATTCTCGAAATGTTTAAACAGAATAATGAATCGAAAGATACCGGAGTACCTGCGCATTACCAGAAAGTTCACTCTTGAAAAGGCACTGTTTTATATAAAGAGAGATGATACTGGTGATGACGGCCAATTCTGAGCACCTTATAAACTTGGTGATGCGTTGCTGAATTATTTTTTTGGTTATATGTTTAAAATTGTAAACAATATGTATTACAACGAAGATGTTTACAAATATGATCCTGAATTTTAACATCATAAAAATATTTTTATCACATTTCAATAACGAAGAATTTATATGACGCAGAAAAGAATAACCATATAAACTATCCTCATCTTGCAATATACTATTATATGTATAAGTCCCAGAATTGATAAATATAACGAAGAGTATTTTTATAAAATGCGTGAGCCTTTGTGTACAATCATCATAATAAATTCGATATAATAGAAAAACGGTAAATCTCTTAGGGGGATTTTTAATAAACTCAGTTACGGTTGGACTGCAATTTGAAGACAAAAAATATCTGAAAGAACTATTTGAAGTAAATAAATTTTTTGTAAGTTTAAAGATAATGCCTCTTAGAAAAGGAGCATTTTCTTAATCTGCTTTTTTTGATAATGTCTTTATTGTTGCCCTCACTTCAGGAGAAATAGAATATGCAGAAAATTTTTTTAATTGAACACGGACATCAATTAAATCCGGAAATTCGCGATAATTATCTTTTATTGTGTCGGTCAATTCTTGCTTTGTACAAAAGGAACTATGAAGAATCATTGTCTCTTCTTAGCAAGATTCAATTAACAGATTCCGTAATAAAATGGAGAGTAAGAATGCTGTATTTTATGAATTATTATGAAACAAATGCTTTTGGAAAGCGCAGTATCTTTAATTGACTCTTTTAAACACTTCCTAACGGAAAACAAAAAGCCTTCCCGAATATTTAACAGATGGAATAAAAGCCACAGTCAAATATTCAACTAAATTTTGAATGCAAGGGATGAACCATAAAAAACTTGACTATGCTGTTTACAAAGAAGCAAAAGAAATAAAATAGTTTACTCAAACAGAGAATGGATAATCGAAAAATGGAAGTTGTTCCTTTAATAATTTTACCCCAAAAGATATGCACAACAATATTGCAATAGAGCCTTTAAAGACATTAGATAAAGATGAATTAAAAGATTTGAGAGTTTCATAAAATCTCCCTTTTCACAATACAAACAAAGTTATTGTAACTATATTTGATCGCATAAAAAAATACGCCCTCGAATACGAAGATAAAGCTCTTCAGAGAGCAAACTCTCTTTAAAAAATTGTATCCCGGAAAGAGTTTCAGCGAAACCAGTCTGCGTACGAGGATGTATGAATTGACCGAGCTATAAAAGTATTTTTCATTTAGTCATTTTGAAAAGGATGAATTTCATAGCAAACTTAATATTATTTCGGAATTAAAAATCAGAAAAAAATACAAACTTGCAGAAAATATATTCTGAAATGATGCAGAAAATTGGAAAATAAAAGAGACGCTGAAATAGACTATTATGAGAAACTAAACTTAGTAAAAGAACTGATAGATGTTTACAGAATTCCAAGATGAAAAATTATTCTTAAAGGAGTTCCATTGAACTTGGAGATAGTTTGTTTAATTTTTTCTACCGTGAGTTATTTTAGGCTGTAAATGAAATATCTTATGAAAAAGAAGTTTTCAATTTTAAATCTGATTATGAAGTTACTGAAGAGTTCCCAAAACTTTTGATGTAAAAATTTTTTTGAACAAAGCTAAGGAAAAAAAATATAAACATTATCCGTACCTTGCGCTTTTTTACTATATGTATATTGCTCGTACTGATTATGGCAACGAAGAAAATTTTTTTAATCTGAAAGAGTTAACATATGAATATCATATCAACTTAAGCTGACTTGAAAAATTCAATATATGGACTGCATTGGTAAATGCTATCAACGGAGGCTTGCGTTTTAAGGACACAAAGTATACGTGAAGCATTTGAGCTGAATAAATTTTTCTTGAGTTAAATATCTTTTTACCTCTTGAAAAAGCCGGCTATTTTTTCACGAGCAAGTTTGAAAAAATATTTTCTACAGTGGCAATAAACTCTGTAAAAGAGTTTGATTTCGCAGAAAAATTTGCCGAAGAAAAACTATAAAAAACTTTCTCCTGACGAACAGGAAAATACAATTAATTTCTGTAGAGCAATTCCCACAGTTTTACAATAAAAACTATGAAAAATCTTTAAATTCTCTAAATAAAGTTGAATCAAGGATGTTGTTATAAAAATGTGGGTGAGAATGTATTACTTTATGAATCATTACGAAACGAACTCATTTGAATCCGTAAACTCTTGATTGATTCCTTCAAACATTTTCTTTCAGAAAACAAAGATATTCCGGATATGCTTGCAAACAGAGCCAAACTTGCTCTGTATTTTGCAGCTAAAATTACTTCAGCTAAAATTAACAACAAGAAGTTAGATTATGCAGTGTACAAAGAAGAAAGATGAACATGCAAACTTCGAGCAAGGACTATTTATTGAAAATGGGAAGAGCCTTATTTAATGTAATATCAAATTAAGAAACTCTTCTTAATTTTTTTTCTTGAAAGTACCGGACTCATAAAGTTTTTTTTACTCCGTCACCTAAGCTTACTTCATATCGTGATATTTTCTACAAGTCGTTTAAAGCTGACAACTTCACCGACGCTGCCTGGTCAGTTCCCCACATTGCTCTATCTAATGTAATGTGTCTCTCAACAAATGTAGCTCCTAAAGATACAGCAGCCCAAGTTGGAGCAAGACCTGTTTGTGACCCGAGTATCCAATCGGAACTTCAGGATACATTTCTTTTCAATGTCGTGATTACTTTTATGTTGTGTTCTCCTTCAAATTACAAGGATAAGTGTGAAGTTGAGTGTGCAATCATTAAGTTATCTAAAAGCAATTATATCAACAAAATCTTTATCTCATCAATTGTTGACATACCTGTTGAAATCATTAATGGTCTGCCTGTAGATTTTTTCTTTTTGAGTAAATTGATATCTGTTAATGATGCTGAACCTGCTTTATAAAAGGCATTTGAACTGCTCCATAAAATCTACGGAAAGTTCATCCCAGCATGAAGCCAGCCACATAATATTTTTTTCTTTGCAGTATGCATCAATGATTTTATATTCATCGTTTGTAAATTCAACTCTGTATGATAGTCTGCATAAGTCATTCCTTCCCTATGGAGTTTCACGCTCTATAAGCCATTGGTCTTTAGGTACACTATAGTTTCCGGGGAGTTCTTTTCTGAAACTTCAGAAAATGCACCTTCGTATATTTTGCTCCGTCAATTAATTTCAGAGCATTTTCCAGTGAACCGTTATGGTTTATTCCAAATTTCAGCGACACAAAAACTTTTTTCGCCGTCTCCAATTATATCTCTCTGCTATTTTAACTTTTCCCATGATATTTTCTTTGTTTAAAATAACCTATAACTTAAACTGCAAAAAATTAAATAATGTTTTATTGAATTTGCATTATGAAATTATTACCAGCAAGTCCAGCCGCCGTCAACAACTAAATTTTGCTCCTGTCATGTATGCGAAGAAGCATCTGAAGCAAGATAAACCACTGTGCCTTTATAATCTGTCGGAGCCTGCCATTCTTCCAGTGAGTTCTCTTTAGAATAATTTTTTAACGAAAAATTCATTCTGCGAATTCTCTACTCCGCCCGGAGATAACGGATAATTTACGCCTGCGCTTCCCCAGTATGTTGCAAGAAATTTTGTAAAGGAAATAACTGCGCTCTTTGTTGCAGGATAAGCGGGTGATTTATAAAACGTCTGCTCGCCTTCTTCGTTTTTGGTATAAGGACTGGTCGGGTGCGTAACTATTCCGTATGTTGATGCAACATTAATAATGCTCTCCTGTATTTTTTCTTAGCCATTTCAGTTCCTATAATCTGTGAACATAAACATTCCTGTAACATCTTGCACTTTAATGATTTCTTCCACATCTCTAACGGATAATTTTCAAACTTTGATTGTTCAAGCGCAGCCAAAGGATTTTCAAACATATCGTTTATCGCAGCATTATTTACAAGCAATATCTATCTTTCCGAATTTGTTTAAAAACTTCATCACGTAAATTTTTTAAAGAGTCAGGTGATGTTATATCAACACCAACACCAATAGAATCATTCTGGTAAATTTTTAGCAAATTCATCGCAATAACTCACCGTTCAATACATGCAACTACATTTGCCCCCTGCTTCTGCTAAGGCAAAACAATGGTTTTTTCCGATAAGGCCAAGCGCTCCTGTTAATATAGCAACTTTATCATTCAATGAAAATAAGTCTTTGACATCTTAGCTCTGGTTTCTTTGGGTTTCATGTTGAAGTTCGTAGTCTTTCTGAATACAGGCTCAACTGCTTCACCTTTCAGATATTCTTTAACATTTTTTCATCTACCGCTTTCTCAGGATCGAAGCACTTCTTTATAAGCTTTCAAAGTATATTCAATGTCTTCGTCAGTATGTGAGGAGACACATGTTGTGAAATCCTCCCCATAAACTCCGCGCTTTATCATTTCCTGCTGCACGAGTGATTTCATTTCAAGCGGATTACACCCGGATATTTCTCCGTTAAAAGTCATTATCGTTCTGCAAGTTATAGCCTGAGCAGGATGTAATTCATACCAGTTCTCCTGATGCTATTTTATTATATCCGTCTAACTTTACCTTGTCTATCAAGAACTTGGAAGATTTTTTCAATAATTTCATTCAGAGTCGCTTTAGTTGCAGCAAGCGAAAGAGTCTTTCTCCCCTCTGGGGTGAGCAAGAAATATTCTTCTTTTTCAAGTAACTGCATTACATCTGCTCTACCTGTAAGAATCGATATCGGCATTCCGTTAGCAACTGCTCTTTGAGAAGCATGCTAAGTCACCTTTCACATTGAAATATTCCCTGCGCGCCGCCTTTTGCAATTTAAATCCCGTCCACATTTCATCAAAGATCAAAAGCGTTCCGTATTCATCGCAGACTTTTCTTAAGTCCTGTAAAAAATTGTTTTTCTCTTCTTCAAATACAAACGGCTCGGAGTATTACGCATGCAGTATTCGCAGATTAATAGAATCTATAACGGACTGAATATCATTGTAGCTTATTGTGTAGGTCAAGTCTTTACCGCTTCAGGTATTCCTGCTTCATTTGCACCTGAAATATACCAGTCATGCCAGCCGTGATAACCGCATAAAAACTTTTTCTCTTCCTGTAAACGCACGTGCTAATCTCACAGCAGCAGCAGTAGTAATATCGCATCCTGTTTTTGAGTAACGGACTGATTCTGTATCTGGCACAACTAATTTCACAAGCTCAGCAACTTCACTTCAAGCGGATGCGTTATGAAAACGTAATACCGTCTTTGAGCTGTTCTTTAATCGCTTCATCAACTTGACGAAAGTACATCCTGAGTGAAATATGACCAACTCTACAAGTTGTAATCTATATACTCATTGCCGTCGGCATCCCATACACATGCGAGCCTTTTCCTTTTTACAAGATATTTCGGCGCAACACCTTTTATCCATTGCCCTTGACCTTTAGCAAGTGTCTGTGCATGCGCGGGAATTAGACCTTCGCTTCGTGAAAAATTTCATTTGATTTTTTTATACTGTGATAGCTGCTATTGCACTACTTATTTGGCATATTTAAGAATAAATATAATAATCGAATGTTTATTTATTGTAAAATTATTTCTACAAATTTTTTAAAACTTTCTCTGCTATCTGTTTTCCCTGTAAAGCCTTCGTATTCAAGCAAGTCCCGGCCAAGCACTGGCTTGAACCATTTATTATCCATTGCTACAGGAATAACTTTAGCTGTAATTCGCTTGCGCAAAAATATTTCAGCTATAATAGAATACAATCCCCTGTTAAAAAAATGGTCTTCAAGTGTGAGAATCATTTTACATTCTTTAGCGCCTTTTAAAATTGCGTCTTCATCAATTGGCTTAACTGTTCTGAGATTGATAAGTCTCACTGATTTTCCATGTGCTTCAAGAATTTCTTTTGCATTAACAACTCTTCTCCGAGTAAAAATCCGTAAACTGTAATCATAGCATGAGTTCCTTCTGAAATTACCTCGGCTTTTCCTATTTCAAAATTTTTATCGTGTGACAATGAAGGTTTTGTATTGTTGTATCGGATATAAAATGGCGCATCGCTTTTCAAAAACCGTTTCAAGACCAATCAGCATATCTCTTCATCTGAAGGGCACCATACATTTACATTCCGAATGCCTCGCATTATAGATACATCTTCGAGTGACTGGTGAGCTGTTCGCTACCGTCCGACATAAATCCTGAAAAGCCACCGATAATTTTCACGGGAAGATTTTGATTCCAACATCGGTTCTTATAAATTCAAAAGCTCTCATTGTTAAAAACGTTGCAAGAGCATGAATCACAGGGATTCTCCTCGGAGCGCAAGTCCTGCTGTGCCGAGCCGCCCGCCGACTAATGTCTGCTCTGTAATTCCTGTATCTATAAATCTGTCACCCATCTGATTTGAAGATTTCTTATTGCGCCTCTGTTCTCTGCAGTCATTACAATAAACCGTTCGTCTTCGTCAATAAGTTTTTAAGTACTTTCGTAAGTCATTAATAAATTTTAATGGATTATTTTTACCTTTAAGGGTGTTGATAACTTGTAAAGTAAATTTAGCGCCTTTGCCATGTTCGGATTCGTGCATACAACTTTAGCACCAATTATATCTGCCAGTTTTACGATTGAAAGACCCAGTCCCGTAGAGGATTCTCCTGCAGTCGGTCTGGCTGATAATTTTGCAAACTTTGTAAACAAATTTCTTTCGTCTTCTTCAAGCTGTGACCTTCATCCTGAATTCCTACCCATGTAGAAGAATCCAAGGATTTGTTATGGGTAACCGTTATAATAATATTCTTCCTTCCGGAGAAAATTTTATCGCAATGGAAAGTTATAAGCTACTTATTATCTGCTTTATCACATTTGAATCGTTGAACACATGCGAAACAATCTTATCATCAAAAACAACTTTTATCTCTTGTCTTAGCTGAAATTTATTCATACTGATAAGAGAGCTATATCATCATGAACGTTTAAATCAATAAGTTCATATTGTTCGTCTATCTGCCTTGTTCATCATTTAAATCAGAATTTCATCTACAAAAAGGTCAAGCATAGCCATTGAACTGATATTTATATTAGTGATGCAAAATCTGAAATCTCTTCTATCGATAAGGTATTAATATCTTCTACAAGAAGATTAGAAAACCCATAAATTGAATTAAGTGGGATTTTTAAATCGTGAGAGACCAAATTTAAAAATTCGTTCTTCTCCTGTGATTCATATCTTCAAGTTTTTATTTATTCGCTAAGTCACATTTTTAAGTTTGTATATCTCCGATTCTCTTGAGCTCTGCACTACTTCAAACTGTGTCTGTACATTTTGAATTCTTCTGTGCGTTTCTCACTGAAAACAACATCTCTGTGTCGATATGTTTTTTTAAAACTCCACAAACTCTTCTTCAAAATTGTTCGTCAGTTCATAACACTTAGAAGCATTTTGATAAAGGTTTAAGAGTTCTGCTTTGAGCCGACTTCTTTACTCTAAAGTAATACCTTCATTTAAAAATTTGTTCTTTCAATTTCATTCATTTCAGTTAATAATTCACCTATATCTCCGCAGATGCCCATCACTCTCGCCTTTATGTTCAATTTCTTTCTTAAGTCATAACATTTAAGAGCGAAATCTAATGCTTTTTTATATTCTTTTATCCTTGAAGACATTCATTATCTCCTGAAAAGTAAATGGCTATTACTTTCTTTATCACTCAATAGCTGTTGCGGACTTAAAACTTTCGTATGCATACTTTAATGCAAGTTTCTGTTCTACCGGCAACACGCGTTACAAGAGCCAAATTAACAAGACACTCACCGATTCTTTTTTTATAATCAACTGCTTTATATGATTCAAGAGCCTTTTGTAAAAGAAAACTTTCTGCTTTATCAGTCTCGCCAAGTCTTTCATAAATCAAACCGATATTCATATATAGAATACCAACCCTTTTTTTTCATCAAGTTCTTCAACTATACTATATGCTTCATTGTATGCTTCCGCGCTTTATAATAATCTCCCATCGCATTATAAACTAATCCGATATTATTAAGTGATTTCGCAATATCAAGTTTATCACCTTTCTGCTTATTTGAGACTCTTGAAATAAATTCGAACGCCTTCTGTCATCAAGTGTTCCAGTATGCACAGGACCCGCACATTTAGAAGTATAGTCGCATTTTCCTTGTTACTATCTTCAGCAATTTTTAATCCTTCAAGATTATATTGAATAAAGCAGTTTTGAATTCTCCTTGAGTACATAAGCGCTTCCAAGCACCACACAAACTTTTGTATATATCGAATCTTTGTCATCAATTTCTTCAAATAGTTTTTTTTGCAAATAACAGACAAATAATGGCGTTATCAAACTTGGAAACTCTACATCCAGCCATGATAAATGTGCAGGCAATCTCCAAGGAGCTTTTGTTTTCTGCGGTAGAAATTGTGTTATTCGAAATCGAAGAATAAATATCATCATCAGATTTTAAACCCAATGCCAATCGCACAAACTCTTGAGCGTAATCCATTGCAAGGCGTACGTCGCTATTTTCTTCTTAAATCCCATGCTGATTTATTTAAAGCATAGATTTTTTCAATGGTGGCTGCACCATCATCGGTTTCAATATTCAGGGGTTTTGAATCAAATTTTTTTGTTGGTATTATCTGCTACAATACTCAAGTCACTTCTTTAATGCCTCTTCCATGTAACTCTTTTAAAAAGCATATCAATTTCATCATAAGCGGTGTTACAAACTATCTGTCTGCTCTTGCTTCCAATGCTGTTAAGTCTTTTACCTCTTTATTGCTTGTATCAGCTATAACAACATTTGGTTTACCTTCGCTAAGTTTTACAGATTTGAAAGTAATATCCATTGCTTCAAAATCATGTCCGTTAACTCTGTGAGCATTCCAACCGAATGCTTCAAATTTCATAGATTCCAGCGGTATCAGTTCTTCTGTTCTGATATTCGCCTGGAACTGATTTCTATCTACTACTGCCACTAAGTTATCAAGTTTTCGGCAGCAGCAACTAAGGCGCCTTCCCATGTAGTTCCTTTCATTCAAATTGCCGTCTCCAAGTACTACTACAACTTTATTGGTTTGTTGAGTTTGCAACTGTTCGCAACTCCTATGGCTACACTTAATAAATGCCCTAGTGAGCCGGAATGAAATTCATACCCGGAATATTTCTATTGGGATGCCAGTAAATAAAATCGTTCGGTTTTAAGTGATTTTTCAGTCTGTCTTTTTCAATCCATCCTATTTCAGCAAAAATGTCCTGTAAAGCAGGACATCGTGACCTTTGGATAAGAAAAATAACTTTTGTTCGGGTCTTTTAAAGTATCTTTGGTAACGTTAAGGTAAGAATCATATAAATACACAATCAGGTCTGCGCATGAAAGTGAGGCACCTATAGTTAACTATTACCAGTTGACATACGAATGATATGCTCACGTACTTTGAATGCCCGTTGTTTTAATTCGTTAAGTTTATTTGAATTCATTTAATTTTTAAACTGTTAAATTCATATCGGTATCATCAGGGTGAAATGGTTTTTGTTACCAAGACAGATTCCCTGTACCAGTTTACACCGATATATTTTTCGTTTGTCTTTTTATCTCAGGTTTTTCTTCTAGAGTTTTAAATACCAAGACTGAATTGAGGATCATCTTCTTCATATAATTCATCATACACTGCCTTAATAAATTCATAATCTTCTCTGTAATCAATTGTAAAACGGTATGTCATAGAATAGTCCAGTCCTGCTCCTAGACTACATTGCCTATTCTGAATTCATCAGGGGTGCGCTCCCAGATGTACGGTGTAGTATGCCTGCCCATATTCATCAGAGCATTTTCATAGGTGATTTTAATATGGGCATAGGAATAACCTCCACATCATTACCGTCAGGATATGTATATTGAAGATTGCTAAGAAATCATACTTATCTTTATTGCGGATATAATAATTGATCACTTTATCGATTATCTTAGGATCAATTAACGGGCAATCAGATGGGATCTTTACAACTACGTCTGCTTTATATTCAAGGCCGGGCTAGATAATGTCTTTCAAGAAGATTATCCAGACTGCCTCTGAAGCAGGTGTAATTATAATCTTCACAAAGCTCTTTCTACTGCATCGTCTTCGTCTTCTGCAGAAGTTGCGACAACAAATTTTGTAGGAGTTTTGGAAGCCATTACTCTTCCATCATTCTGACAAGGAGAGGTTCGCCTGCGAGCGGAAGCATTATTTTATTAGGCAACGTGATGAGCCGGTTCGCGCCTGTACTACAACTACTATATTTAAACTACCGTCGGAATCCAATTAAAAAGTATCTAAAATAATAAACATATTAAGGTTTTAAATTAACAAATTCTACTGAGATGAAATCCAAAGTAATGGATATATATTCTGAGAAGGGTTATAAAATAAGTAAAAACATAGTTTAAATACTTCACATATTTCGGGCTGTTTCCATTGAGTCTATATAATCAGGTACAAAATCTCCGGTTGCTCCCGAACAACCCTTTTGCGAAAAGCATCGGCTATATTTCTATGAGAGTTGCCGCCATTCTGCATAGGTGTTAAACGCTTCAGCATATTTATATCAAAATAGGAATAACATTCTTTACTAAGAGCCAGCCCCACATATACAACAGTGGAGTATCTTGTGGTATATATCATGTTTGTAATCATTTCATTTGTGTTGCTGGAATCGAACACTAATGCACCCGAGCGTATTCATTTCTTATTTCGCGTGTGGCACGTCTGTCCTTTCATTTGGGTGAAACGTCAAAAATTAACGGTCTGCCGTTAGCAATTTTCACTGCTTCAAGAATTGTTTTCTTTCTGTTTTCATAGCTTATCGTTTCGCGCATCTGAAGTGTGCAACCTAAACATAATTTTTTTATAAGGGAAATTATTGTTGAAACTTTCTTTACAGTTATCAAAAATTCGAATTCCGGTTACTACTATTTTATCGGGATTGCATCCTTTTTTTATAAAAAAATCTTTATATCCTTCCGATGCAACACAGAATAAAGTATGGGCATGAGAGAGACCGGTCAGTGACGTTGCACCAAGATAACGGGGTAACTGGAGATATCTTACCATATAGTAGTTAAGTTTTTCCGGGTCAGTCATACCTTCCTGAACCAGAACTATTTTTTTTCTTTTTTATATTTTTAGGGATATATAAATCGCTGCAAGTGAAGACATAATCATAATCATGCTGTTTGCCTTCATAATCCATTTCTCAGATTTCTTTCTGGAAAGGAATTTTTCTGTGTTTCGTCTGAATTTGCCGCCAAGAACGGTGTATCAACTAAACCTGCTTTCAAAAGCATCTTGGAGAAAACCATCGGCATAATAAGGTGAAATATTGGTCGTATTCAGGCGTACTGTTGGGAAATCTTGTACATCATAGCTGTCTGATTTATAGACCCGCAGATAAAAAGAATTTTTTTTCTTTCATAGAGACAAATTGAGGGTTTTACAACCATACAAAAGTAACATTAAGTAACTATAAAAAATTAATAACATTTACTAAACATCCTGACATTAACTTAATAATAGTTTATAAGAATTTCAATTATATACAAAAGAGCATATAATTTTTAATTGAAAACAATTTAGCTTCAAAAATGTTCCTGTTTTGAATGGGGGATGAATTTTACCTTTTAAATACTTACAAATTTTAAGTAAGTTAATGAAAATCTAATACGCCCATATACATTTCTACATAAACAAAATCTATAACTCCACACTCTACTTCATTAAACCGAATTTCTATCAACAATAACTCTACATTTTAGTTTTATTCTTTGTCTATTTTATTAACCTAAATAAAATTAAAATGAAAAGCATCCGTGCTATTCTCATTATTTTTCTTTTCACAAATTTGTGCTTCTCTTAAACGGGATGGTATCAGATAAATTCAGGCACCAACAGGTATTTAACTTCCGTTTTCTAAGCTACCAACTGCAATTCGACGGAGCGAATCTGAACAGCGGAGTTTATTTCTACATACTAATGACGAACGGCACTACCATTACCAAATCTATGGTACTTGTAAAATAGCTCAATAATTGTATTTATACCCCGCCTTTGCTTAAGCAATCTGCCAAGGACATAATTCTTTCGCCGGAATTATGTCCTTACCTTTTTAATCTCTAATAAATAATTTTGATAAATGCACTGCCTATATTATCCATTGGAAATTATTTTGCAGAAATATTAAATTATTAAATGCGAATACCTCCCGAAAAGATTGACGAAATTAACAACGCTAACGATATAGTAGATGTAATTTCAACCTATATAAACGTGAAAAGACGCGGAAAGAACTTTCTTGCGCTCTGCCCGTTCCATCCGGATAAAAATCCCTCTATGAATATCTCACAGGAAAAAAAAGTATATCACTGTTTTTCCTGCGGAGCCAGCGGTAATATGTTTCGCTTCATTCAGGATTTTGAAAAAATCTCTTTCTTCGAAGCTGCGCAAAAACTTGCATCACGCGCCGGTATAGATATCCAATACAATAAAAAAGAAATTGCAAACTACGATGAATATGCAAAGTTGTATGATATAAACGTACAGGCAGCAAGATTTTATGTAAACGCCTTAAAAGATGTAAGCGGCAATGAAGGTAAAGTTGTGCATGATTATATTAAAAAAAGGAAACTGAAACCAGGAACATTAACACGGTTTGGTATCGGCTATGCTTATAACAGATGGGACGGCTTACTCAGCCATTTCAGAGAAGAAGATATTTTTACCAATGAAGATCTGGAGAATGCGGGGCTTGTAAGGAAAAGTGATAATGACGAAAACAGAATTTATGACAGGTTCAGAGGCAGACTGATGTTTCCGATTTTTAATGAATCCGGAAAAGTCGTCGGCTTCGGCGGAAGGCAATTATTTGAAGATGATAAGACGGGGAAATATCTAAACTCACCCGAAACAAAAATATACAGTAAGAGCAAGGTCCTTTACGGATTAAATTTCGCAAAGGACAGCATCATCGCAAATAACTACGCGTTATTTGTTGAAGGCTACATGGATATGATTTCACTCTTTCAGGCGGGAGTTGAAAACGTTGTTGCAACAAGCGGCACTGCAATGACGGAAGAACAGGTGAAATTAATTTCGCGTTACACAAAAAATATTATATTTTTATTTGATGCAGATGCTGCAGGAATAAAAGCTGCAAAGCGTGGTATAGAATTGATTCTTGAAGGCGGACTGGATGTAGATATTGTTACCCTTCCCGAAGGTGACGACCCGGACAGCTTTATTACTAAAAAAGGAATTGAAGAGTTTAAAAATATTATATTCGAAAAAAAGTCTATTATAAATTTTATAGGCGAGCTTTATACAAAAGAGAATAAGCTGAACACAATTGCCCAGAAGACGGATTTTATAAAAGAAATTATTTCTTACATAGGAAAAATTCCTGATGCGATAAAGCGCTCATTATATTTAAAAGAAATTGCCGGAGTGTATGAGCTTCGAGAAAGTGATCTGCAGGTAGAGCTTAATAAATTTTTAAAGAATGATAAAAAGCCTTTCTTTCCTCCGTCATCTATAGTTCTCCCTGAACGAGCAAAAATAAAAAATGACGTTGAAAGGAAAAGAATACCGCAGGAAGAACTTGAACTTATTGAAATTTTTGTAAGAGGCGGTGATGACGTGATAAGTTATCTGGAGTCAAATCTTGAAACTGATTTTATTACTGCGCAGCAGGTAATGAAGGCAGTTCATTATTTCTTAGACGAATATATTCAGGAAGGAAAAATAGATGCATCAAAAGCATTAAATGATATTGAAGATGAAGAGGTGCAGTACATTATTACTCATGCTGTACTGGAAAGAGATGAGATAAGTCCTTTGGTAAAAGCAGATAAGAACAGCTTGATAGCCCGTAATTCCAATATGAAAATAAATTTTATGGAGAAGGCTATGGGAGTAATACGGAAATTCAAGATCAAGCAAATCGAACGCGAGCTTGATGAAATCAAAAAAGATAAAGAACGCCTGCAAGAGTATGTAGAGCTAAAAAGAAAACTAGACCAGATGATAAAGATGGAGACTGTACATTAATCTTTCACTAACCCCGTTTACCTTTATTCTTCTTATCAAAATCCTTCAAAGATTTATGCACCTGCTTCCACTTCTTTTTATTTTCAATTGCCGTTTTTACATTTTGCTTTGATTCGAGATATTTCACTTCTTTCATAAGCTTTAAATAACTTTTTAATCGTGTCTCATCCACTTCTCCCTTATTAATAGCAGCACGAATGGCGCATCCCGGCTCATCTTTATGGAGACAATCTGAAAATTTGCACTGAAAAGATAATTCCTCTAAGTCATCAAATGTCTCTGCAACTCCTTCACCGCCTTCCCAAAGCTGAAGCTCACGCATTCCGGGAGTATCGATTATAAGTCCGCCATTATCAAGAATTATCATTTCCCTGTGAGTTGTTGTATGCTTTCCTTTATTGGAAAAGTCACTCACTTCCTGCACAAAGAATTTTTCTTCTCCCGCAAGAGTATTTATCAAAGTAGATTTGCCAACACCGGATGAGCCAAGTACTGCAACGGTATTATTGTTAACAAAATATTGTTCAAGCTCTTCAAGTCCGAAATTTTCTTTTACGCTGATTGCATGTATAGGAATTACACCAACTACATCTCTAACCTCTTCAATTTTTGCATCTAAGTCATCAGCCAGATCCGCTTTAGATAGAATAATCACAGGTCTTATTTCGTTATCCATTACAGTCGTTAGATAACGCTCGAGTCTGCGGAGATTAAAATCATGATTCAGAGCATTAACTATAAACACAATATCTATATTAGCAGCAACGATCTGCTCAACAGTTTTTGCGCCGGCTTCCTTCCGTGAAAATTTATTTTTACGGGGGAGAATTTTATCTATTATAGCTTTGTTTTCTTCGGGAAATGCGCGGAGCAATACCCAGTCGCCCACAGCGGGAAAACCGTTTACTTCCGCCGTGCCATTCTCCACTTCAAAACGGAACTTGCCGGATATTAAATTCATTCAATGAATTAAGTTTAATAAATTAAACCAACTATTTTGTACATTCAGTAACAAAATCATTTGATTTATTTGTCAGCGGAGAGTAGTTATAATCTCCGTACATATTTTTTATTTTCATTCCGCTTTCTTTGATCAAATGCTCAAGCTCATAGCGGAAGTAGTATCGCATATCAAATTTATTATCTACTACATTATATCCATTCTCATCTTCCCATTTTAACTTAATGGAAATCTGATTTGTCTGATTTATATAGTCTGTTTTGATACCTACAACTCTCTGCAGTTTTTTACCGGGTTCATACTCACCTTCGAAGTCAAGCAGGTTATCTCTATCCTGTGAAATCATCATAGGATTCGGAACGAACAAATCAAAAATAAAAATGCCGTCGTCATCCAAATGATTTTTAATGCATTTTAATGCAGCAAGCTGGTCTTCCACAGTGTACATATGCGAGAACACTCTGAACGGAGAAATAATTAATTTGAATTTTTTATTCAGTTCAAAATCTCTCATATCTGCGCGGGTAACTCTGTAATGCTCATGTTCTTCAAGCTTAGACTTCAATACATTTAACATATTATCACTGATATCTATTCCATAAACATCTGCGCCCTTGTTCAGGGATTCCAGAAATAATCTTCCCGTTCCGACACCAACTTCAAGCACAGGACCATCAGCTGATAATATTCTATCTATGTAGAATTTCCTGTCAACTGCGTCTCGGACTTTTTCATAAACAATATCATAGAACTTAGCCACCGTTTCAGGATACTCGTTGTAATTTCTTTCATTGTAGTTTTCCAGCATAAGCTTTTTGTTTTAGTTGTTTATAAAATCCCTCCCTGTAAAACTATAACAGGAAGGGTGCGAATTGATTTATTGTTGTTCTTGCATCTCGAATTCTTTTTCCTTCTCATCACGCAGTTGCTTTGTATAAAGCTGGTAGTAGTATCCTTTCTTTTTCATAAGCTCTCTGTGTGTTCCGTCTTCTACTATCTTGCCTTTTTTTACAACGAGAATTCTATCGCAGTTCTTAATAGTTGAAAGCCTGTGCGCAATTATCAGAGAAGTTCTTCCTTCCATTATTCCGTGAATACCGTTCTGGATTTTTGCTTCCGTCAAAGTATCTACCGATGATGTTGCTTCATCCATAATAAATATTCGTGGATTGGCAAGGATCGCTCTTGCAAAAGATATCAACTGCTTTTCACCGAGCGAAAGATTCTCTCCGGCTTCACCTACATCTTCATCAAGTTTATCTGCAAATTCCTCTCCGCCTGCTAATCGCAAAGCTTCGATTATTTCCGCTTCGCTTGCAAGCTCTCTTCCGTATTGAATATTCTCTCGTATTGTTCCGGAAAATAAATGCGGAGTCTGCAATACTACTCCAAGCTGGCTTCGCAAACTTTCAACGGTCATATCCATATAATCTATCCCGTCAATTTTTATCTTGCCGCCTTTTGGCTCATAGAATCTGCATATCAGATTTATGAATGTAGATTTACCGCCGCCGGTTTCACCTACAAGAGCAACTGACTGTCCAGCTTTGATTTTTAAATCAATGCCTTCAAGCACAGGCTTATCTTTTTCATAGTAGAAAGTCACATTCTCAAATTCAACCTCGCCATTTATTCTTTCAAATTCTTTCGAACCTTTTCTATCAAGAATTTCAGGCTTTGTATCGAGCAGTGTAAAAATTCTTTCACCTGCAGACATACATGCCTGTGCCTGAGAATAGAATCTGGATAGGTCAGTAATCGGTTCGTATATTAACGTTGCATATCCGAAGAATGCTGCAAGAATACCAACCGTTACGCCTGACTCAGGAGTAAGAACCATGAATCCTCCATAGTAAATTATCAGCGCAGCTGCTATCGAACCGATAAATATTACCAATGGCAGAAACATTGCATTGTAGTAAGCGGATTTGTATGAAGCAACTTTCATTTGATCTGAAATTTTTTCAAACTCTCTGCTTGCTCTCTCTTCCTGTACAAGAGATTTATTTACTTCTACTCCGTTAATATGCTCGTTGTATGCGGCTGTGATGATCGAGTTATACATTCTCGACTCTCTGGAATATTTTAATATCAGCTCTCTTATCTTAGTAGATACCAGTACAAGTACGGGAATTGTAACTGCTACTATTATTGCAAGTTTCCAGTTGTAGATAAACATTGCAGTGAGACAGAAGAGAATCATAAATATTCCCCATACAACTTCGATGAAGTTCCACGAGATAAGCTCCGTTACTTTTATTGTATCGGAGGTAATTCTCGTCATCAGCCAGCCTACGGCAGATTTATCATAGTATGAAAATGAAAGCTCTTGAAATTTTCTGAATATATCCTGTCTTATATCGAACATAACATTTTCCTGTATCTTCCCGCAGTTCTTTATAAATAAATGAACGAAGGCAGATAGGCATAATGCTAAAAGCATATATATCCCAAAAAATTTAAGTAGTCCAGAATTATCGAACGGGTTACCACCGCTTTTACTTTCAACTCCCGGTACTATAACCTGATCAAGGAATTTCATCCATACTATAGGAAAAAGAGCCTCGATGCCTGCGACTAACATCACGAAGAAAATAAATAAATACAGATTCTTCCTGTAGCGCATGCTGTATTTTAACATCCTGAATAGAAAAGGAAAGATTGATTCCTTTTTTTCAAAACGTACTTCTTTTAGTTTGCTCATGGCTTTAAAATTTTTATATTAGACGCTAAGTATTGCGTCCCTATAATATTATACTAATTCTGTTTCAAGTTTTTCCTGTCGTCCGTCAAATCCGTCTATATCGTTATCGTTATCATTATCTTTTTCTTCTTTTATTGCTTCTATTTCATCAGTGATATCTTCTTCCAAAGTGATTTGTATATCATGTATTTTTTTATAGAAGCCGTTATTTTTTATCAGCTCTTCATGGTTACCCATTTCAACAATATGACCTTTGTTCAGAACGATTATTTTATCACAGTCCATTGCTGCGTTAATCCTGTGAGTGATAATGAAAGTTGTTTTATCTTTCATCTTCTTTTCAAGCGCATTACGGATTTCGTATTCAGTTTCTGTATCAACCGCTGAAGTTGAATCGTCAAGCACCAGAATATCAGGATTTGTTAGCAATGTTCTTGCAATAGTTACTCTCTGCTTCTGACCGCCGGAGAGATTTATACCTTTTTCTCCTATGACAGTCTTGTAAGCATCAGGAAATATATCGTTTATAATTTCGTGTATGCTTGCAGTTTTTGCAGAGTCAATAATGTCTTCTGTATCAGCATCTCTGTTACCATATGCAATGTTCTCCTTTATCGAAGTCGAGAACAAGAACGGCTTTTGTAACACTACACCGATTCTTTTTCTCAGTAATTCTTTCGTATAGCTTTTTATATCTTTGCCGTCTAAAAGAATTTTTCCTTTCTGAATATCAAAGAATCTTACAAGAAGTGAGATTATGGTTGACTTTCCTGCTCCTGTAGGACCAAGTAAAGCAATTTTCTCACCGGGCTTTACAGTGAATGAAATATTTTCAAGCGCATTCTTCTCATGATTTTCATAGTTAAAAGTAACGTTCTCAAAAACTATCTCACCTTTTAATTTTTCAGCTTCTTTTATTTCACCGTTATCTTCTTCGCGAATGCTTCCGAGTATTGAATAAATCCTGTCGATTGCAACTGAAGTCATTCCCATTTCACTTACAAGCTGGCCAAGTCTTCTCAACGGCCAGATAACAAACATTGAGTAAGTGTAGAATGCTGTAAGCTCACCCACTGAAATTACTCCGTTGAGAGTGTAATATCCTCCCATGAAAATACATATTGCAAGCTGAGTGTACATTACAATATCTGAGTAAGGCCAGAAGTAAGAGTGAAGCTTAAGAAGCTTAAAGCCCCACTGTCTTTTCTCTTCGTTCTGCTCGGTGAATTTATCAATCTCAAATTTCTCTTTAGCAAATGCTTTTACAACTCTGATGCCTGATAAATTTTCCTGCACAGTTACTGCAAGCTTATCCTGTCTTTTTTCGTGCTCATCCCAGATGAACATTTCTTTTTTAAAGAAGAAAATTGCTCCTATAATTATCAGCGGACAAAGCGCAATTGTTATGAATGCAAAAGGAACGTTGATGTAAAGCATCATTACAAATGCTCCGATAAACAACACTGCCATTCTTAACGCTTCAACTACCTGCATCGATGCAAATTTCCTGATCGTTTCCACGTCACCGGTACAGCGCTGAATAAGCTGCCCCGTTGATATCTGCGAATGATATGTCATCGGCAGAAACTGAATGTGAGTGAATAATTTATTCTTCAGTTCTTTGATTGCATTCTCTGTTGATGAAGCCGTTATCGTGCTTGAGATAAACCAGAACGCTGCGCGGAAAAAAGAAAGAATCAAAAATATTCCGGCAATAGTCATCAGAACGTTCACAACGTTATTACCCGTCATCGGAGGGAGCAAATCAAATAAATATTTTGAAATTGAGTCACCGGATACTTTAATATTTCCGTTTGCGCCCTGAAGCAATAAGACAAGCTTATCGACAGTTATCTGCAAAACTTTGGGTTCGAGCATTCTTATCAATGTAGAAACGATAAGAAGCACCCCTGAGATAATATAATATCCCTTCCATTTTCCAAGAATTCCAAAAAGTCTTTTCAGGTTTTCCATAAAACTTATGTATTTAAACTACTGTTATAAAATATAGTTAGAATCGAATTTATTTCTATTTGTACCGCGGAAGGGTAAAAAAAAACCGCGGTCACTTTTGCAAATGCCGCGGTTTAAACTTGTTGGGTATGTTCTGAATTTAGTTGCCTAAATTCCTCCTCTTAAACCACGGACTATGCATTCTATCGCCTGCTTGTGGAGCGAAATATTTAAATGCTGAGATAATATGTAAATTGAAATTTGTCATATTGTGAAAAATTATATCTCCGTGATTTTAGATTTTCATGGTCTACAAAAATATAAATTTTTTACAGTAAAGTCAAACTGTTAAAATATTTTTGTGCGGGATTTATTTTTAATAAACGGATTTCATAGGTAAAAGTTGCATTTGAATCACTGATTACACAGATTTTGAAATGAATTAATTTGATAAAAAATATTATAATTCTTTCCATAATAATAAGTAAATCGGAACACCATCCTTCATGATTAAGTTAAGCAATAAATATAAATGCCCTTTTAGGCTAAAACTATTTGTTTACCACCCTCCCGCATCAAGTGCGGGACATGCTCTTCCCCCGCCTTAACAAGGTGGGGACTCTATTTTCTAATGTATTAATCCAAATCTTAAACGATGAGATAATCCCTATCTATTATAAGACAAGAAATCTGTGCCATCATAAAAATCATAGCTGTCTGTGTTCAAAATCCCCTCAATCTCCCCCTTAATTTGCAGTGATAAGGGGAAGGAATTACATTTATGTTCTCCGTTATAATTGGTATCTTAAATATCCATTTTTTCCCCGTTGCAAATATTACCGCTTTTAAACCCCCGTTGGTAAAGTTGGAAATTCAGGGAGCATCTTGCGAACAACAATCAGACTTTTATATAAATAAATTCATTTAATGAAAAACTTAACACAAAACAAAAACCTTAGAAATATAGCTATTATAGCTCACGTTGATCACGGAAAGACCACGCTTGTTGACCACATGTTCAGACAAAGCGGTATGTTCAGAGAAAATCAGGAAGTTGAAGACAGACTTATGGATAATATGGACCTCGAAAGAGAAAGAGGTATTACCATTGCTGCAAAAAACTGCTCAGTAAAATGGGGAGATACAAAAATTAATATTCTCGATACTCCGGGCCACGCAGATTTCGGCGGCGAAGTTGAAAGAGCACTTATGATGGTTGATGGCGTAGTGCTTCTTGTGGATTCATCTGAAGGACCGTTACCTCAGACAAGATTCGTACTGAAAAAAGCTCTTGAAGGCGGATTAAAAATTATAGTAGTTGTAAATAAAATCGATAGAAAAGATGCTCGTCCGCAGGAAGTATTGAACGAAGTATACGACCTATTCATTGACCTTGATGCAACTGAAGAGCAAATTGAATTCCCTGTTCTTTATGCAATCGGAAGAGAAGGTATTGCTCAGAAAACTTTAGAAGAGCCGGGTAAAGACCTTTCAGTTTTATTTGAAACTATCATTGCTGAAATTCCGGGACCTATGCACGATGAATCAGAACCGTTCCAGATGTTAGTTGCTGACTTAAGCTACTCGGAATTCCTTGGCAGACTTGCTATAGGTAAAGTTGTTAACGGAACCGTAAAAGGAAATCAGGAAATGGTTTGCCTTAACGAAGCAGGCGAAGCAAAAAACTTAAGAGTTACAAAGATACAGGCTTATGAAGGTGTAAAGTACGGCGATATTCAGCAGGCAGATCCGGGTGATATTATTATCATAGCGGGTATTGAAGATGTTCATATCGGCGATACTATTTGTACAAAGGAAAGTCCGAAGGCATTGAAAAGAATTGCAATCGATGAGCCGACTATCTCTATGAAATTTTCATTAAACACTTCACCGCTTTCAGGCAGAGAAGGAAAAATTGTTCAGGGAAATAAAATTAAAGAAAGACTACACAAAGAAACATTAAGAAACGTAGCGTTAAAAGTCGAAGATTCCGAAGACGGCGAAAGCTTTATCGTTAAAGGAAGAGGCGAGTTTCAGATGGTAATCTTAATCGAAACTATGAGAAGAGAAGGATACGAGCTAAGTGTCGGTAGACCTCAGGTTATTTTCAGAAAACAGGACGGCAAAACGCTTGAACCTATCGAACATTTATTCATCGATTGCGATGAAGAATTTATCGGAATAGTTTCCGAAAAACTTTCTCGCAAAAAGGGAAGAATGATTAACTTAGTTAATCACGGAACAGGAAGAGTGAGGATTGAGTTCTCTATCCCTTCACGTTCACTTATCGGATACAGAAATGAATTCCTTACCGATACTAAGGGTACCGGATTAATGAATTCATACCTCCAAGGGTACGAAGAATACAGAGGCGATTTCCAGACAAGATTAACAGGTTCGCTCGTTTCGGATAGAGACGGAGTTGCTCTTTCATATTCATTGTACAATCTTGAACCGCGCGGAACATTATTCGTCGTTCCGAATGCTCAGGTTTACGAAGGCATGATTGTTGGCGAGCATAACAGAGATAACGATTTAGATGTGAATGCGACAAAAGGAAAAAAGCTTTCAAACATGAGAGCGTCAGGTAAAGATGAAAGTATGATTCTTACTCCGGTTATTCCTATGTCACTTGAAAAAGCAATTGAGTTCATTAAAGATGATGAGATAATTGAAGTTACACCTGAAAATATAAGATTAAGAAAACTTGTTTTATCTTCTCAGAAGAGACACACAATGAGAGGTAAAGCATTTGCAAATCCTATAGAATAATACTGAAACAAATCTCATTCTAAAAAGGTAAACAAAAGAGAATAAATATGTCCGATTACAAACAAGAATACATAAAAAAAACTGAAGAGATAAAGGGGCACTATCTTGAATCTATCAATAAAATTTCTGATTTAAGTTTACGAACTTCGCAGAGGAAAAACGAATTTGAATCTTATGTGAATACACTGAGTAATTGGATAATAAAAATTGCAAAGCTTGAAGAAGATATTAAAGATGATAAATATTTTACCGGTAAAAGTTTTGACGAACTTTATGCAATTAATAAAGATCTTTATTCTGATTTACATCCCGACAATTACGGCAGCAGCTATGTGAATCCTGAATTTGCAGTTAATACATTCGGAGAAAAAACCGGTAGGCTTATTACTTTTTTTTCAACATACTTCAAGCTTTACATTGAGTATGCATTTGAACACAGGTTAATTCAGCTTCATAAATACAATTCTGTTTTCATCAGAGCAGCTGAAATTTTATTAAAAGATAATTTCACCTATGAAGAATTATATGCAGTGATGACTTCTCCGGAGACAGAATATAAAAGTGATAATTATTTATTCAATCTTAATCAGGATTATGATCCTGAAATGAATCCTTTAAGAGAAGTTTATACAAAAAGCGATTTCAATGATTTAAGATATTTATTCCGGTACGGAAAACATATTACGGAAAACGAAATAAAGACAGCAAAACACTTAGCAGAGTATCCTGAAGAAAAAATACAGGCGCAGGCAAAATCTATTGTAAAAGCATACATAAGAGGATTTGAGCTGGAAGAAAAAGATCTGTCAAATAAAAAAACTGTTAATTACATTGCCAACATAGGAATGGAAAGACTTTCTGTTGAGATAATTAATGAGCTTAAGAAAAATAATTTAACTGCTCTTCTTTCCAGTATTCAAACTACTTCTGCCAATAAACAATATCGTTACGATCACAGATTTGATATTGCCCTTTATCTAAGTGAAGACTATATCGTCAACACAAATAAAGCTTATGAAGATGCATTAAGTTCAATACAGGATAAACTTTCCGAGTATTCCGGAGTCATTATGTTTGACAGATTCGGTGAAAAACCATTTTCCCCGGTAAACAAACCGTCTACAATTAAATTAGATTCAGAGAAGACAAAGTTATACAGGAAATTTGTAACTAATTTCCGTTCAAGTATGGATAAATTCATTCATTCAAATGAAACAAGCTTTACTGCTGTTTCACTTCCCTCACCCGAAATAGGGGAGAAATTTGAAGAAATATTTGACGGCATTGCAGAGATAAATATGATGGATACTGACCATCAGGAAAGAATTCAAAAAAATATTATAGATGTTTTAGATACTGCACAATATGTGGAAGTAAAAGGAAAAGATAATAATGAGACTTTTATTCGTGTAAATATGCATGAATTAAAAAATCCTGAGAAGGAAACAAATTTTTTAAACATAGGTGCAGATAAAAATATACCGGTTGGAGAAGTTTTTACTTCACCCAAACTTACCGGTACTAACGGTCTGCTTCACTTTGAAGAAATATTTTTAAGAAGCCTGAAGTTTGAAAACTTAAGATTAAAATTCAAAGACGGATTTGTAGAAGAATACAGCTGCACAAACTTTGATAATGAAGAAGAGAATAAAAAGTTTGTTGAAGAAAATTTATTGTTTCCGCATAAAACACTGCCTATCGGAGAATTTGCCATAGGAACAAATACCGTAGCATACAAGCTTGCAAAAAAATACGACATTCTCAATATCTTACCGATTCTTATAATTGAAAAAATGGGACCGCACTTTGCCATAGGTGATACATGCTTTATGTGGCAGGAAGATCATAAAATTTACAATGTAATTGACCATAAAGAGATGATAGCAAAGGATAATGAAAAATCTATTTTAAGAAAAGAAGATATAATGAGTGCATATACAAATGTGCATACTGATATGACTCTTCCCTATGAGAGTATTGAGTATATTGCTTCAGTTAAAAAAGACGGCACAAGAGATTATATTATCAAAGACGGTATTTTTGTTGTAAATGGCACGGAAGAATTAAACCATGCGCTATTAAATTAATCAAATCATCATTAATTAAACGAATCTATTCTAATAAAACACTGCTATGAAATTTAAAGATTACACTTACCAAAGACCGGACATAGATAAATACAAAGAACACTTCGAAAATCAGCTGATTAAGCTTGAAAATGCAATGAATATTGAAGCTCAGGTTGAAGCTCTTAACGAGATAAATATTTTGCGAGATGAATTTGATACAATGGGAAGACTTGCAAATGTTAGATACACAATAAATACTACTGATGAATTTTATCTTGCCGAGAAAAAGTACTTTGATTCAGTTTCTCCCCTCATAAAAGACTACGATACAAGATATTATAAACTTCTGGTAAAATCCAAGTTCAGAAAAAAACTCGAAGAGAAAATTGGCAAGCATTTATTTAATCTAGCCGAGTATGCTATAAAAACTTTTACTCCGGAAATAGAAAGTGATATGTTGAAAACTAATGAGCTTTCAACTGAATACCGGCAGCTGATGGCATCTGCTAAAATTATGTTCGACGGCAAAGAACTTAATCTTTCCGGTTTCGGACCATATACCACTTCTACTGATAGAGAAGTGCGCAAAAAAGCCTCGGAGGCAAAATGGGGATTTTTCAAAGAGCATGCAGAACAATTTGACAGAATTTATGATGACTTAGTAAAAAGCCGTGATACCATGGCGAAGAAACTCGGATATAAAGATTATATTGAGCTTGCATATACCAATCTTAAAAGAACGGATTACAATGCCGATGATGTAGCTTTATACCGAAAACAAATTCTGGAAACGCTTGTACCTGTCGCCCAGAAATTGAGAGAGAAACAAAAAAAGAGATTAGGCTTAGATAAACTTTATTATTATGATGAAAGTATTCATTTCCCAACGGGAAATGCGATACCGAAAGGGAATTTGCAAGAGACTCTGGATAACACTTTAAAAATGTATGAAGATCTTTCACCTGAAACGGGAGAATTTTTTCAACATATGTATGCAAGCGAACTGATGGATCTGGAAAACAAAAAAGGTAAAGCTGTCGGCGGTTATTGTACATTCTTAAAATTATTTGCCAGTCCTTTTATCTTTTCAAATTTCAACGGCACAGAAGACGATATTAGAGTTCTTACCCATGAAGCAGGTCATGCATTTCAAGCGTATGAAAGTAAAGATTTTGAAATTTCCGAATACCTTCACCCTACCTTAGAAGCATGCGAAATTCACTCTATGAGTATGGAGTTTATCACATGGGACTGGATGGATTTATTCTTCAAAGAAGATACTGCAAAGTTCAAATATTTTCACTTAGTAAGAGCACTGGAATTTTTACCTTATTGTGTTTCAGTTGATGAGTTCCAGCACTGGGTTTATGAAAATGTAAATGTTACTCCCGCAGAGCGAAATGCAAAGTGGAGAGAGATTGAACGCAAGTATCTTCCAAGCCGTGATTACGGTGATAATACATTCCTAGAAGAGGGAAGATATTGGCAGCAGCAAAGACACATTTACGAGAAACCTTTCTATTATATAGATTATGGTTTAGCTCAGGTCTGCGCATTTCAGTTCTGGAAAAAAGTTAATGCATCATCTAAGAAAGAAAACACGGCAGCGTTAAAAGATTATATAAAGCTTTGCAAAGCCGGCGGAAGCCAGTCATTTTTAGATCTGTTAAAATATGCAAATCTTGATTCTCCATTCAAAAAAGATACAGTGAAGAAGGCTATAAAGCCAATTATTGCATATCTGGATGAAGTGGATGATACAGCATTATAAAATATCTGCATGGAGCAAAAAATAAAACTCGTTGCTGATGTAACAATTATAGCAAACGATAAAACGGTCTTAGTTAAATATAAAAACTCCGATAACTATAACGGACAGCAAGGCTGGTTTATACCGGACGATTTGATTAATACATGTGAGCACCCCGATGATGCAGCTTTACGAATTTTAAAAGAGCAGCTGGGAATGGAAACAGAATCAATTAAGATCGATCATATAGAATCTTTCACAGGCATGGATAAAAGCTGGCATGTGATATTTCATTATGTTTATACAGGTGATGATACAGATGTTAAGGCCGGAGAGAATGTTGCAGAGCTGAGCTGGTTCGATGTAAACAATCTTCCCGATGATAAAGAAATTTCCCATCACGGATGGGCTAAGTGGACACTTCAGACAATTCTTTCAAACAGAAAATAAAGAAGGCGGGTTAATCACCCGCCTTTTCTTTTTACATCTATTATATTAATTTTTTACTCTGTAATTTATGCAGTTACTAACGGAGTTGAACCTACTACTACTCCCTCATTTCCTACTGAATCATAATCATATCCGTTCATACCGTCGATTGTATTTGAAAGCTCCATAAATACTTCTTCTGAATTTTCAAAAGCAAAGTCACTGCCGAAAGCTTTAGCAATTTGTTTAATTACTTTCCATGCCGGGCGGGAGTTAAATCTTGCGCCGTGAGTCCATCTGTCATTATGCGCGCCGAATTTATCTAGGCGTGACATAGAGAATTCACCGGGCAGTCTTTCTTTTTCAAGCGAAGCAACTGCAGGTCTTATTCTTTGCACTCTGTTCTGGAAGTTTACAAACGTTCCGTTTATTTCTGCATAGGTAGAAACAGGCATAACAACTTTTGTATTCGATGACTCTGATTTGTATGATGCAAGTTCAATTATAGTCTCAATGTTTGAAGCTCCCGGTAATCTTGATAAGTCATCATTCATTACAACAACAGCCTTCGCTGATGAGATATCACCAGTGATTGGTTTTATTCCGAGCAGTTTTAATCCGTTTGAGTTCGGAGTCATATCAGATTTCTTCAGCATATCATCGCCGAAGTTTTCATTGATGTTCGGTATGTAAAATATATTTTCTGAATCGAATACTTCTTTAGCAAATTTCTTTAACGCATAATTATCTTCAAGTGTTGAGAATGGTGATGCAAGGAACAGTATTTCAGAGTTACTGTATTTTTTCAATTCAGATAATGAATGAGAAACAGCTTCATCCCAGTCTACATCAAGAAGTTCATTGGCTGAATCTGTTCTTAGCTTTGGTGAGTTTACTCTTAAATCTTTATTGTTAATATTTTTTATTGTCTCAAGCCTTCCGTAATCGCATAGCCAGTAATCATTCACTCCTATGTTTTCACGCGGCTCTATTCTAAGCACTTCATTATTTCTTACGCCCATTCTTGTATTACATCCTCTTGCGCATCCGGGACATACTGTATCTGTAAATGACATATCCCATACTCTTGCTCTGAATCTGAAATCTTTAGAAGTCAATGCACCTACAGGACATATCTCAATAACATTCATCGAATAAGGATTATCAAGTTCTTTTCCGGGGAATGTTTCAATCGTAACGTGCTCGCCTCTTTGAACAAAGGTAAGCTGAGGATCTTTTACAATTTCATCGCAATATCTTATACATCGCGAGCAGGATATACATCTCTCTGCATCGAACATTACATTCGGTCCGAGCGAAACTCTTTTTTCTTTATGATTTTTTTCTTCATCATAGCGTGATGTGCCTACGGAATATTTGTATGCGTAATCCTGCAGTTTACATTCGCCTGCTTCATCGCAAATAGGACAATCAAGCGGATGGTTTATCAATAGAAATTCCATCACGGCATTTTGTCCGTGGATAGTTTTTTCCGATTTTGTATGAACGACCATTCCGTCAGCGGCAGGAGTAGAGCATGCGATTACAAGCTTAGGCATTTTTTCAACTTCGACTAAACATATACGGCAGTTACCTGATACTGAAAGCGCAGGGTGCCAGCAAAAATGCGGTATATCAATCGCAGCCTGACGCGCAGCCTCTATAATAGTCTGTCCCGGTTTAAACTCTATTTCCTGATTATCAATTGTTAATTTAGGCATATTATTTTGAAATGAAGAAAATTGTCAATTTTTTAGTGATTTCAAGTTAGTATTATTTGATAGGTTTTTCAATTCATTAATTTACGTTTGAATGGTAGCAAAAAAGTAGCATTATTTAAAACTCTCTTAGATTGTAACATTAAAGTAACATTTCGTCTTTACGATAATTAATTTATCTTTTTATGATGAATTTTTAACGGATTTTCTGCCCGTTACGAAAAACAATTTATCCAGGCGTGCTTGGAGTAAAGTAATTCGCCGCGGCGAATAACATTTCATTTTTATTTTCAAATCCTGACGGGTTTTTGACGGATTTTGAAAATTCAGTGTTGTTTTTACAATACTTCGCATTTTAAAAATCCGACATTCAGGATAAATAAATCCGACACGTGTCGGATTCTTCTGCAAAATAAGAAAGCTTACTATTACACATTTTGCACAAAGCCAATTAATATATCTATACTATTTTATTAATTCAAGAAACTCCTCCCCATTCCTACATATAGGGAAATATATTTTTATTTTTATCGGATTGAAATATAGGTAAATTCACGCTATGAATATGACAAGAAAAATTTTACTCGTAACGGAAAACAAAGAGATATCCGAATACGTAAGAATATCTGCGCTCACTCTTACAAAGCTGAACGTGCAGGTGGAATTAATAATCTCAGATAACCTTGCTGTTATCGAAAAAAACGCAACTGACCAGAACTTAGATACAATTTTTTTAGATCTGGATTTTACAAAAACAGAGCCGCTTGAGCTTATCAGAAATGTGAGAAGCGATGAGTTATCCAAAAAGAAAAAAATTCTCTGCTTTTACAGCGGTGAAATAAACCGCGATGAAGTTTTTGAAGCAGGCTGCGACAGCATAATGGAAGCTGCCGAATTCAAAAGAGTTGTTTCGAACATTCTTCAATTTTAATTTTGGAATTATTTAATTCAGTAAATTCGACAATTCAATTATGAAGAAAATAATTTTTATATCCCTCATCTCTCTTTTTCTTATCGGCTGCACAATAAAAAAAACCGGCGTCAGTCAAACTCCGGTCGGCGAAGGCAAAATAACAAAGACCGGTTCAATGATTCAAAAGCGGGCAGCACACACTGCAACACTTTTGAAAGACGGCAGAGTTTTAATTGCAGGCGGCATTGTTGAAGACAGTAACGGAAATGAACTGCCTCTTACGAACTCGGAAATTTATAATCCCGAAACAAATCAGTTTAATAAAATCAGCGGACTCGTAGAGCAGCATTGTAATCATACTGCAACTCTGCTTGAGACTGGTGAAGTATTAATTATAGGAGGATGGAAAACAGGAGCACGTTCAAATGCTATTGAAATTTTTAATCCTGAAAACAATACATTCAGATTAGCAGCAAGATTAGAAAAACCACTGCAGGCACATAATGCAGTTTTATTAAACGACGGAAAGGTTTTGATTGTGGGAGGGAATCATAGTGAATCAGATTACTCAATGAATGCATATCTGTATGATTATAAAACTAATTCACTTACAAAAACGGGGAAGCTGAATTACGGCAGAATGGCTTTTACTGCAACACTTCTTAAAAACGGAAATGTTTTAATTGCAGGCGGGAGAAATGAAAACGGAGTATTGAATAAAGCAGAAATTTATAATTCTGCAACAGGGGAGTTTGAGCTGACAGGTGATTTAAAAACTAACCGATACAAACACGGAGCATCAGTTATGGAGAACGGAAATGTAATTCTCATAGGAGGCTCGGATAAAAATGACTGGAACGGAAAGTATAAAAGCGCAGAAGTTTACGATACTGAAAAAGGTGAGTTTGTGGAATTAATTGAAATGAATGCTGAAAGATTTAAGCTTCAGGAAGGAGTTGTTATGCTTGCTGACGGAAATATCTTAGCAGGCGGCGGAAATAAAGTTGTGGAAATTTTTAATCCCGTTCAAAATAAATTTATTCCGGCAGGAGAAATTGATGACGTTAATTATTACACATGTTTAACTCTGCTTAGTAACGGAAGCGTTTTAATCACAGGTGGATACAACAATAAAATTATCACATCTGATAAAGCATATATTTTCAAAATGTAAATTTTAAAAACAAAAAATTATGCCCCACTTTTTATATTTAATAAGACCCGTCAACGACTGGAGTACAGGGAATTTCACTGAAGAGGAAGGAAGACTTATGGGAGAGCACTTTGCTTATTTAAAACAAAAATTTGACGAAGGAAAAGTTTTGATGGTTGGTCCCTGCGCAGATACAACTATGGGAATAGGAATTCTGGAGACTGATACGCGTGAAGAAGCCGAGGAAATCGGGAATAATGACCCGGCAGTAAAAGCAGGAATTGTTACTCTTGAAATAAAAGATTACAGAGTTTCACTATGGAGAAATATGAAATAAAAAATAAAAGAATATGTAAGAACGGACATACTTATTATAAAAGCAGTGACTGTCCCGTATGCCCTGTATGTGAAAAAGAAAAAAAGCCTGAGGAAGGATTTTTATCTTTGCTTAGCGCGCCTGCAAGACGTGCGATGGAAGCGGAAAAAATAACCACACTAAAAAAACTTTCAAAATATTCAAAGAAAGATTTGTTAAAGCTCCACGGTGTAGGACCAAGCGCAATACCTGTACTTGAAAAAGCTCTTAAAGAAGAGAACTTATCTTTTGCGGAGGAATAGAAATTCAATTATGTTATAATTATAGCATCTCCGTCACTCAATGTTTTGTAAGGAATTTTTTCTTTAATAAAATACTCCACTAATTTATCTATTAGCTCAGATTCAGGGTGATTTGATTTATAATGCGGTGCGATAGAGTATGGCAGAATTCCTAGTCCGTTCCAAACCGCTTCCGCGTTATATATTTCCTTTACATACTTTACGTCATCTACAATTTCAATTCCTTTAAGAGTTTCACAAAGCACAACTATACCTGCGCTATAGCCTGCATAAACAATTTTATCTTCCTGCAATAAATTTTTTATTGTGGTGTCAAAGCCGCTTTCACGCATGGCGTGACGCAGAAGAAAAGAATTGCCGCCGGGAATCCAAACAGCATCAAATTTTTCAAGCTCTTTTTCTAAATCATGTTGCCTTCCAAAGTAATTTCTTAAATCAATTTCTGCTGCAGTGATACCGATTTTTTTTAATTCACTAGTCTGTTCAATTCTCCCTGACTCCCTGTCTTCAGGTGAAAAATAATCGCGGGCATTAAGAATAAGAGCGGCGCGTTTATCTCCGGTAATCATCGAAGTTAAAACTTCAGGATTACTTCCGAGCCGATATGATGAAAGATAAAGTCTCATAGTGTTTTAAATGCTGACATTTTATATAAACAAAGAGTCTTGCGTATGAAAGAATTTAAGAGTTATTATAATTGAAACGGAATGTAAAACACAATCGATGATATAAAATACTTTTCAACTTTCTTAGCATAACTACCCTTTGCTTGTGTCTCTCTTTATTATTTTAATAACATCATTTTCTTTGTTTCGTTAAAACTCTCTGTTTGTAATCTGTAAAAATATGTGCCGGATGGAAGATTTTTGGCATTAAAATTAACTGTGTAATTTCCTGCGTTTTTATTTTCGTTAATCAACCATGCCACTTCCTCTCCAATTAAATTGTAAATTTTTAATGAAACAAATCCCGCAGTTGGAAGCTGAAAACTAATGACGGTATTCGGATTAAACGGATTCGGATAATTCTGTTGAAGCGAAAAGTTATCAAGAGCTGAAGTATTTTCATTTACTGAAACAACAGCCTGCCTTTCTTTGTAATACTGAGTATTAGGCGATGAGTTGTTTAACTGCGGTGAGCGGTATGTTGCCCTGAGAATTCCATCTGTACCGACTGCAAAATTGTGATATCCTGTTTCGAGAGAATCCTTATCAGTAACAAATTCGTTAACAGGTGAAATGTAAGTACCTCCATTTAGAATATAGACAGCGGCGATATCTGCCTGTGGAATACCTGTAGTGAAATTAAAATCTCTCTCATCTTTATAGGTTGCCCAAAAAATATTGTTTGTATAATCATAAGCGGTTTTAGTCAGATGTGCCCGTATATTTACCGGTGATAGCTGCCTGAAACCTGTGGGGTTCCAGGTCACTCCGTTATTTGTTGAATAGCCATACATTACTTTTGCGCATAATGCATTCACACAGCCCGCAGTATAATATTCATGATATACAATATGCATCACATGGTTTTTATCGATAACTAAATTGGGGTCTGATTGTATTCCAACTCCGCCCGATACCGTTGACTGAACACCCCAACTTTGCCCGCCGTTTGTAGTAACAGACATTGCTATATCCCATTGCTGAGCTGAGCTAATGCTATCACGCCAGGCTATAGCAAGCGTATCAGAGTTTGTACCAATGAAATCGCCCATAGGAAAAGCAGAGTGTTTCCCATCAGCGTTACTAAGTTGAATTTGTGGTAAAAATGACACTCCTCCATTTGTTGAACGAGCATACATTACTTCCGCTGTTAGAGTGGATTCTACTTTACCATCTACCCACATAATATGAATTCTATTTTTCCTGTCTACAGTAATCATCTGATATGTAAGCTGCCTGTCTACCCTCTGATTTACTCTGACAGTATCACTCCACATCTGAGTAGAGTAACTCCATTTCGCATAATATATACCTGCCGGAGAAAGTGATGTCCAGGAAATATGAATGTTTCCTTCTTTATCAACTGCTGCACCGACGCTTCCTGCATTTGCAATTGTTTTTGCTACCGGAGGAACTAAGACAGGCGCAGGTGCATTCCAGCTGACACCATGGTTAGAAGTGCCGGCATAGTAGCTTTTTAAAGTACCATTTGGGAAAGGAAATTGTTCCGTGTAAAAGCTAACACAAATACCGTTTGGAAGAACTACTACATTATTTGGCACACCTCCACCTGCTGAAGCGGTAGGATTTACTTTTGGAATAGAATATTCAATGCCCCAATGAGGGTCAATGCCATGCTGTGGAAAAATACTTGTGCAGATAAAAATGTTAACAGAAAAAAATAGGGAGAAAAAATGTATTTTTTTCATAGAGGGCTAATCTAATATTACGTTTGACTGATTACTGTCAAAAGGGTTTAATCAATCCTAAAAAGACTGAAATTTTTTAGTAAGGGTAGAATAATAGTAAATTATGATTGCTTTGAAATTTTTTGCTTAGCTTGGTTAATTCGGTCCCTATCTAGTAATTATAAAAGGAAAAACTGAAAAACCAAAAGTTGGAAGTTTATAATCGGGTCACAAAGGGATTTGATATTACTTACTTTCAGATTGCAGAGCTATAGAATCGTCTAAGCTTTTGAATATTAAAATTTTATAACAAAGGAGCAAGGAAGATGAAGGGAAACAATATTATTGTCTTCCAAAATTATACCGAGAGCTTTTACAGGCAATCCCTCTCCCGCTAAAGCTGGACAAGTTAGCGGGACGCGTCTAATCTAAAATAAAAAAGCCTAATCTAAAAAGAAAAACCCTCAAAGCTTACAGCCTTGAGGGTTTCTTTGTGCCCGGGATCGGAATCGAACCGATACTGCCTTTACAGGCAACAGGATTTTAAGTCCTGAAATAACATTAGTTAAAGCAGTTCGGAGTTGATTTTTCTAAGAAAGTGTTTAACAAAGTGATTAACACATTTTCCTGATAATGCCATTGGTTAAATTTTGAAATATTGTTTTGTTCTTCAATGTATATTATACCTCTGTTATGAATTACTTCCTCTCTATCTTAGGATTGAATCCAAATCTATCCTTATAAAACTTCTTCATCATTTTGAAAAGCTCTTTCGCATATCTCCTTTGAATAATGAAAGAATCATGCACACAGAGAACAAGAATTCCTTTATTGGCAAAGTGCATTAAAATGTCATGGGCTATCTTTGAATCATAGTTAGTTAAGATATGACATTTTTCCTTATACAACACACTTTCAATTTTCTTGTTGTACTTTATGAAACTATCCATGAAGTGTAGCCTGTCTTCCTTTGAATTCTCAGGTAGAAATTCTCTATTTTCATCTTTATTGAAATGCTTCCAAAGTGCTTTCAAAGCACTGACTTTACTCTTTGCATTTAAGGCGATGAAACCGACTGTCTTGTAAATCTTTCGCATTTGTTTACTCATATTCTTTGCAACCATATAAGGGTCTTTCCTTAATTGCACTCCCTTAAGGTTATACAGCATCATGAAATGAGTTGCAGTGTAATCGTATTCAACAGTGGGTTTACCGTCAATGTATAAGTGTTTACGGACATCTGATGGCATATTAGTCTCAGCACCTTTATAGAATCTACCACCTCTTTTAAAAGTAAGGTTAAAGATTCTTGACAGGTAAGAATTTCTTAATTTGAAACTATATCTTCGATTAACTGGTGATAATGAATTTAAGTCGTCTGCTGAAATCGGTACTAAAGATTTTTGTTTATGCTTGAAGAAATTAAGTTCAGATAATTTTCTAATTGATAACTCTGATTTTTCTCTCAGGTCATTGTACAATTCCAAATCTTTCTTCAATTTTATGGTTAACTTTGTCTCTTTGAATTCAACTTCGACTTCTTTATCAGCAATGTCATCATAGTCCTCACATTGTTTAAGTATTAAAAAGGATTTAGGACGTAGCAAACTAATGTCGCTATACTCAATACCATTTAAAAAGGGTACTAAGTTGTCCGTAGGAAAGTATCCGGCAGACATCACAGAATAGCTACCATCAGCTGCTTTAAAACTTTCCTCTGTTCTCTTTCTGATGTAACCCGTTCTTAGAAGTTCATTAACAGTAGCATATACTATATCATAAGTTCGATAGTTGACCTTTTGGTTCTCTGTGAGGTTCCTGAATTTGTTTTTGTTGAGAGGTATTAATAGATATTCACGATTAGCATAAGACTGTTTTAAATTTAAAAGAAGGTTCAGTAGAAAAGCTTTCTTTAAAGGTATCAGTCTATTCCCAAGATTCAATCTTGAGAACAGTTCGTCCGATGCGTTTATATCGTTTTGATTGTATGTTGTTAATCTGTAGTTAATATATTTGTCTTGTCTTATTACCATTTGTTTGAGTTAAAATTTTGAGGTCTTATCGGTGTTAGAGATAAGTACTTTATAACAGAGTATATATTATATGAAATTATTAGAGATCAATGACTAGGTAAGGTTATCATAGATATAAAAAAAATATATATCCCCATCCATCCATCTTCAAGAAGGATGGATGGAAAAAAAAGGGATATGAATATGATGTAACTATAATGCTGTATAATAATTTACACACCTTGGATAAAGTTTTTGAGTATACTTATGTACGCAATTCTTACAAAGAGTACCAGCAGAATTTCGTGAAAGTAAATTGTTTATGATTTCTTTTACATCCTCACATGCTTGTTGTTTGAATTTTTCACCACAGTGAATTAATCTATGTTTGTTGTTTGAATGCATCAAATCAACAATGTCAAAACTAATATTACCAGTGAGATGAAATGTTACATCAAAGTATAAGACAAGATTTGGGTCAAGTTTATTCCGGTATGCAAATTCAATTATGGCTTTATCGTTTTCCTCATGAGACATTAAAAATTCATAGTAATAATTTGAAGACTCTTTTAGTTTATTAGCTTCCCATAACAGAAAGCATTTAATTTCGTGAGCCGTCTTATAGAATTTTGAGATTTCATCCTCTGACAACTTAACAATAAATGAAATAATTGGCATAGCACAAGAATTTATAATTGTTGTTTGAGATATTTTCATTAAATTAAATTTTGAAGTTATAAAATCCCCTTCGTAAAACAGTAGGACCGTCGAAAAAAAATACTCCTCCTCATATGTGTGGATTACAAGAGGAGGAGTAAAAAAAATTACCGTATTATTTTTTTCCCCATTTTTTATCTAACTCATCAAATAAATCTTTCTTCATAAACGATGGAAGTGCAATATTCTTTTTTGAAAGAGCTGAACGCTCAAATTGATATCTTTCTTCATTAATTAATTTTTCATCTCTTTCCTCAGAAATTAAATGTTTTGCCATCATCTCTTTATGTCGGTCACTTAATTCAATTGACTCTGGCAATTCTCTAGGGTGCATTGACCTCCATGTTTCTTTAAAAAAAGGAATGCGAAGAGAATATTTATATTTCGCTATATCGTCTAACATTGTTTTAGCTTTCCTGACGTGCTTAGCAAATATTCTGAGTATATCTTCTTTCGCGTAACTAAAAAAGTATTGTGTAGCGAAATCTATAAATTCCGATTCTTCAATATTTTCAGAATCTGGAAACGATATGAATTGATTTTTAAATGCTTCTCTCAATTCATCGTAACTAATTGACAAGTTGTACTTGTCTAAATAAATAATGTTCATTTTTTTAAGATCCTTTCCTCCGCAAACGCAGAGAATTTTAATTAGATTAAATGGTAGGGCTCAGAGCTCTACCCAAAGCCTATAAAAGTTGGCTTCTGAATTGAGAGACGTTTTGAGTTAAAAATTTTAATTTATTGATTTATAGAAATTAAGAATTGAAAGAGAGAATAAAATTGCGCAAAAAATGTTTTAAGTAGAATAAATAGGAAAAGATTTAATTAAAGATTTGTAAACGAACTTAAAGGGAAAGTTTAGTCATTCATTTAAAAGAGGTAGTTTAAAGATAAGAACGCTAATTATTTGAGAAGAAAGAATCAGAAAATGAAATAAATAAATACTGATACCTTTGTTTTATAGAACTATACCTCATCATCATCTCCCCAAATGGGATCCTCAGTTTCAAATTCCTCCAAATTTTCATACTTCATTCCCTTTGAAATTTTCTGATTTTTATCGGGATACTTTTTAAATTCTTGTGTAGATTTACTCATATCGTTTAAAATGTATTTTGATTTTTCTTGCCAGGCAAGTAAAAGTTCGGTACCAAGGTCTTTCGTTTCATTCTTCGTTTTCAAATTTACATTATTTGTGCCGTTAGAGCTTGTATATTTGGAAACAGGTATCCTCCATCTTGCGAATTCTAATTGAATAGACTCCCCAAAAGATTCGGAAAATATAAGTTGTCTTATTGCATGAACTGTAAGACCTGATACACTTTTAAATTCCTCATTATTTGGAAGTCTTTTTAATATTTTAGCCAACCGGCAATATTTCTTAGCAATTTTCTTTTCATCTTTGTTCCCGAAGTCTTTATTGAAGAACTCAGTATCCCTTTTTAACATTATACTCCAAGGGAATTTATTATTAACAGTATTGTAATCGGATTGCTTGTAACTCAGTAGTTTAGTAACCATACTATCCATTATCCGAATAAAATTCTTGGCAATTAACTGGTTATGTAATATTTTCAATTTATTATTTGAAATATTTTCTATTCTTTTCATATCTTCCTTTGTGATTACCTTCTTACCGAATTCTTCAAATAAGGAGTATAGTAACCTGTTTTTTGTTGGCTTCCAGGTAGTCCACTCCTCTTTCATTCCATTTTCCTCTTCAGTGTAATGCTCCATAAGCCCGTCATTATATATTTTTTCCTTTAACTGAACATATTCTTTCAGAAATTTATTACCTCTGGGCTTTCTTCTTTTTTTCTGTTGCATTTATTTATCGGTGAATATTTGATTTAAAATTCCTAAGTTTAATCTTAGGAAGAGACGGCATATTGCAGTACCACATCTCGTTTCGAGTGATCGCTGCAATCTTTTGCTCTTCTTTTTTTTTAAAATTTTAAATTAATTTGTATTCAAACTATTGAATTCGTTAGTAATTTTAAATTGAAATTTTATTCATATGTTAAATTTTCTTCATAAACAGAAAAACTATCTCTAATCCGAATTTCTGGCAGCCGCATTGCGTGTCCACACTTGAACCAGTCAAGTATCAAAAGTTTTGTCAATTCTGATAAAATACACACATTCTGTAAATTAACCTCTCAAGCTAATAGCATTACAATATTTTAAATTTGGATTGAGTTCTAAAATTTAGATAATTTGTACATACCCAATAAGAATGTGATTTATGCAACTAAACAAACCTGCATTTTCTTCACGGAATCTGCCTTTTTCTATTCGTTAACCAAACAAGAACAAAATCTGCCCACTTTAGCTCAATTTGTGAGCACTTTTGTCAAATGCTATTTTAGAAGTATTATACAACTTTCAAACTAAAACAGCATAATGACAAAGAAACTAATTTTAGCTCCTGAGCTAAGCGACTTGACCGATGACGAGATATACTACCAAGGGGAGCAGTTCATTGAGAGACTCTCTGAGGTGTTGGAGGAAAGTAGAGCAGCATTTGGTCACAGCTACGAGTTCAAGCTGATTGAACAAGGTTACAACGAACTATTAAAGAAGTTCAAGGCAGAGGAAAGGATAGCAGCGTGATATGTATACCCATTTACTTAATCTTGAACAAAGGAATATCCTTCAGGTGGCGCTGGCCAGAAATCTTGAAAAGAAAAAAAGAGCATTTAAAAGAAAAGGACTATCTCACTTCAACAACCCTAAGCTTAAAAAAATATTTGAGGAGAATGAAGTGGATTTTTCTGATAAGCTGTTCGAGATTCCTTTTAAGTGCTACTTCTCATTATACCTTTATCTGATACTAAAGAATAATGTGCAGTTTCTGAATTGGCCGGACATGCCTTACTACTTCCGTATTGCAGTATCACAGGACCTTAATATCAATAAGCTAAGTAAGCAGACCGGTGTTTGCAGGAATGTAATCAGGAAAGCCTTCTATGAACTTGTGAAGTTTAAAATGGTTGAGTTATCGGAAGATGTTGAACCTAATCACAAACTATGCAAGTCATGTTTAGTGTACAATGACTGGTACATACACTGCTTCGACTCTGAGCTCGGGCAAGTGTTATACTCTACAGAGATACCCTTTAATTTTTATAATAGGGAAAGATAATATCGACCGCTTCAACCGGTGACTTGTAATGAAAATCAATCAATGCCGCTGAAGCAAAAACATTCAATAATTTATAAAAAGTAAAAACTAATTTTATGAACCAAAGAAGTAATGATTATTTTGTAAAGATAAATCCTCAGTTTTTATTCAATACCCAGGAGATATTCAAATCATATTTTACACCATGGGTGTATTTATATCTTAAGCTTGAAAAGAACATGCTGATCTCAAAGCAAATTCATAATGAGTTTAAGATAAACCAAAAAGACCTCGCAGAGTTCTTTATGGTTGACCGTGCTACAATATATCGGGCTATTAAAGAGCTTATGATTTTTGGTGTTCTTTCAAAGTCAGGAAATAAATTTAAAATATTTGATGAGCAAACAATCATTAATCAAAGATTACGTCTGAACAAAGCGAACCTTGAAAACTTGATTAGTTCGTCAGACACCGGGGAAGACGCGGAGATGCAAGAGACAGTTCAATTAAAGGTAACTTCTTTAGATAAGCTACCAGAATTCATTCAGATTTATCAAAATCAGTTTTTGAAATTAAGAAATGAAGTTTTAAGTGTTGAAGAGAAATTTAAAGAGTACCCAAGATCAGTCATTAAGATTATCGAAATTTATTATTATTTAATAGCTTGTAACAGACATTGTATGTTACCGGATATCGATACACTTGAATCGGATGAAACTCAAACTTCAATTAGTAAAAACCTGAATCATGACAATAGATTTACGCGAGCTATGCTAGACGTATTACATAAGATAGATTATATTGCGATTTATGAAAATGGTAGTATGGCTACCATTAAAAAGAGAATATCCGGCATGATTTCTCAGAACTATATTGGTAGCAGTATTGAAAAAATAAACCCCAGAGTAGAAGCAATGAAAGATAGAACAGGATACAATGAAATTTTTGAAACGGATGATACTTTTGATTTTGAAAACTCATTCTCCGGCAACCAGGATAAAATAAAAGAAGTAAATAAGAAAGTTGAATCAATTGAATCAGAAGACCGAGTTGCCGAGGAAGTAACGAATCAAGAACGTTTAGGTTATATGTTTAGCATGTGTAAAGGAGATGTTGATAAATTTATTAATAAGGCATCCGAAGGAAATGTTCCGGAAGATGAAGTTCATATGTGGCTGCAAAACAATCAAGCTGCTTGAGATTTTTAAATATTATGAGCAATGCAACATTTATACTTCTTCAAAAAAGTGATATGGTGGGACAAGTGCAATATTTAATAATTACATTGAGACCAATGCATCATTTTAAAATACTTCAAATGTATTTTTTAAGCTAATTTGTGACCAGTGCAACATTTAAGATTAACATTGTGACCAGTGCATCAAAAATAATTGTTCTCATGCAACAATTTAATATTTTTACTTATTTAACAGTACTCAAGCAACTTCAATTAGTTTTCATGCATCAAAAACAGAATTACTATTGTACCAGTGCAACCACTATTGTGACCAATGCGATAATTAAGAAATTTAAAGCTCCCTAACAACATTATAAATATCAATGTTACGGGCGGAGATGTACTCGTAATAGATATTAATAGATATATATATATAATAGATATTGATAGACGCTTCTACCGAAGCGATGTTTTTTTCTTTTTTTTATTATAAATAGTTTTTCAATTTTAAGGTAGTATTCTTTCGAACCGCGGCGCTGCTAAGAATTTTGTGTTAATTGATTTTTTAATAGCTGAATTAAATTACATACCCTTTCCTTGAATGTGCCGCAGAAATTAAAAAATGTGATGCAGAGGTCGAAAGCTAAAGGTCTTACCTTAGGGTGTTTAGAGATACTATATAAACCATTTAGATAACTGAAATAACATTCTCCTGGAGTTAATAAAACGCATTTGCCGGATTTGATTTTATTAGGAGTTGTGCGACAATAAAATGAATACTGTTCCTGCTACAATGTTATACCACAATTTTAAAATTATCATTTTATCTGAATTATCATCTCACTAAATTAAGCAAAACAAAATAACTATAGACTAAAACAAATACAAAAATATTACAAAAGTTATAAGTAACTTTTACTTTGTTCGTCCATCAAAACTGGTAATTTTAACAAGTCGAACTGGGTATAAAGTTACGCTCCACATTGGGGCGTACTTTATATTATCTGACTTGTGGGCATACCAGTGCCTGATGGACGGAGACATATAGAGACGTCCCATTTTTTTTGCAAAACAGTTCAATTAAGGTATAATAATTTTAAGATTAATATTTAAAATGTTCAATCACAAAATCACAAAAACTCAAAAAAGGATAATTAAATGAAAAAAAATCTTTTAATTAGTGCAATAGTACTTAGTTCAATTGTTTTAGTGTTTACCGTTATATCTTGTGGAAAAAAGTCAGGAGAGGAAGGAAAAGTTTATTTCTCGACTACACAATCGGATTCAAACGATGTCATAAATGATGTTCGTGAATTTTGGATTTCAGAGGTGCAAAAGAAGGGACTTTATGGAGGTGTTAAGTTTAAAAATAAAAATACAGGGAAAATAAGTGAAATACTGGAAGCACCAGATGGTAAAACAGTTTATCAGCATTGGTCTGAAATAAATCCTGAGTGGCCAGGAATGAATACCAAAATTGAATTGGATCAATATGGTTTCAAAATTATTCCTGGTAAATATACGTTCTACGTACATACTGGTACAAGAATGGATAACAGTACTCCTGTATTATTAGGTTCAGGAACATTCACGCTTAAATAATAAACACTAGAGAAACTCACCATATTTGATATAACAGGAAAAGTAATTGATGAGTTAGTCAACTCAGAACTTCTTTCTAGAGCATATGAAATAACCTAAGATGGAACCGGTTATTCATGTGTGTTTACTTCTATTGAATTGAAACCCGTGAATTTGTTGATATGAAGAGAATGATTTTGTAAAATAAAAATTATTAAATATTATCTGGGTATGAATTAAGACGGTTCATACCCTCTGTTTTCTCAAAATATAAACAATTGTAAAATTATTCTTCTTTATCTTTAAGCAAGATCTGGTCATACATTGACTCAATCTCGGGAAGTGACTTTCCCATGATCCTTGCATATCACCATAGAACCAAAAAGTATTCCTTAAAACTTTTTCAATCTGTTTTTCTCTCTTTGACCATTGTTTCATTATTAATTTCTTTTCTGAATCCAGATCCTCTTTCATTCCTGAAAATGCCTCTACAATAGCTTCAACTTTTTGTCTGAATTCAGTGCCAGTTAAATAATTATAAAGAATATCCATCTTGCTGTTTTTCCTTCGGAAGACTGTCTTATTGAATTCAATTGCAATAAATTTATCCTTAAAGCTGTTGCTAATCCTAAGGCAGAACTAAAATTCGTAACCCATATCCCATCGTAATAAGAAAAATAGTTAACATCTTTTTGCAGAACTGTAGTTATTAATATTGCTACATCAGCTTTTACATTTCTTTGATCATCCTTTAATTTTTGGAGCCAATTTTCAGATTAAAAATTCACTTATTTGATTTTTTAAAAGGTTTTCATTATGTTCCTACAAAGAAACGTCTAAAATATTAAAAATGCTTCGTACAAAACATAAATATATAGATTTATTAAAAGTAAAAACAACAGATGAATATTTAATACTTGGAACAATTCATCCACATAATGATTCCATGTTAGATTTCTTTTATGGTCATACTTGTGAACTATGGAGTATTCTAACAAAAGCATTTCCAGAAATTAATTTATACAACTCATTAAATGAATTTTCAAAGGATCGTATTATTAAACTTCTCGATTGTGGGAATATTTGGGTAAGTGATATTATAGCCGAATGCAGCAGAAAAGATTCATCTGCAAAGGACACTCAATTATATGATTTGGTCTACAGTAAAGAATTGATTGAACAATCCATTCGAAAAAGTCAAATACATACAATATTCTTTACTAGCGCATTTAGCAAAAATAATGCAGCAAAATTGTTTACCGATCTTTTTCAAATAGATTATAAAAAGTCTTATGATCATAATTTAAAAGAATTTGTTATAGATAAAGATCTTTTTGGTAGGGAGATCAAAGGTGTAGTTTTGTTTTCTCCTTCCGGACAAGCAAATATCGGAATATCCAAGTCTAAACAATTCTTATCAGAAAAAGAAAAGTACATGATGGAATCCAAGCCGGTAGAAAAATTCAAAATTGATTTTTACAGAAGAAAATTTAGTTTTTTAAATGATGTTAAAATCTGACTGTAATAAACTCGTATTAGTTTATCCAGGCGGACTATATTATGATAAAGCCATTACTAAATTTTATGATGATTTTATTGAGAAGCATTTATTGTATCATTTGCCTGAAGTAAAATTGATCTTAATTACTAAGAATGATTCCTTTACAAGATTACTCCAAAAGAAATTTAGCTCACCTAACATTATAATAAAATCTTTTTCAGATCTAGGCGGAATATGGGTAAGAGATTGGGGACCATTTCAGGTTACACAAAAAAACCATGCTTCAATTTATTACAAAGCAAATTATTGTTATGAATATTATCCAGAGAATGAAAAAAAATATGGAGAAAAAGATAACAATGCCGGTTATGAATTGTGCGCTTTACTTTCCTCATTAAATCCTAACACCGTCATTGAGGATTTAGATTTATATTGGGATGGCGGTAATCTCACTCACAATGAAGATGGTATTGCTATAATTACTGAGAAATTAATAATAGATAATTCCTCAAAATATTCACCTTCTCAAATAGAAATTATTTTAAAAAGTAAATTCGGTTTTAACAACATAATTTTTATTCCGGTAGAGCCTTACGATGTATTAGGTCATACAGATGGAATTGTCAGGTTTATTTCAAAAGATAAGTTGTTACTTGCACAGTATCCTGAAGAATACACCATAGGAAATGAATACCTCAATCAAGTGGAGGTTATATTAAAGAAACAATTACCATCTAATATTCAAATCCTTAGACTTCAAATCGAACACCCTAAAGATCATTCATCAAGTGGAGTTTATAGTGCATGGGGAAATTATATCAATTTCATACATGTGAACAACAAAGTGTTTTTCCCTTGGTATGAAGCTAACAATTATGGTGAAGCCTCGTTTAAAACATTACAAAACGCACTCCCTGAGTGTGATATAATAAAAGTATTAGGAGCTGACATTTTATCTTCAAATGGAGGTGTTTTAAATTGTATAACTCAAACATATTGTTAAAATTGAAATGTTTATTTCTTTTATTACTTATTATTGAAAAGAAATTCAATAAAATGGAAAAATAATATAAAACATACTCTATTATTGCTATAAAATTTAAGATTCATGATATGCAGAAAAAAAATATATACTTTATTTTATTATTCTTCATAATATCAATTCAATGTGATATTTCTTTAGGGCAATCCGGATGGTATCAACTATCGCCAGGATTTGCAAATTCAATAGCTTCCACTTATTTTATAAATTCACAAACAGGTTGGTTTGTTGGTGACAATGGAATAATCAAGAAAACAATAAATGGAGGAGCTAATTGGGGAACACAAACCAGTGGATTAACGATAACATTATTAGATGTGTACTTTATTAATTCAACAACAGGATATTGCTGTGGACAGAATGGAAAAATTTTAAAAACTACAAATGGTGGCACTGAGTGGAGTAGTCAGACAGTTGGTTCTCAGACCTTTACAACACTTTCATTTGTTAATCCTACTACAGGATGGGCTATAGGAAATTTTGGGTTAATTTATAAGACGACAAATGAAGGTGTAGATTGGGTTCAACAAAGCAGCCCAGTGGTTGTCGACTTACACCCAATATTTATGTTAAACCAAAATACTGGATGGATATGCGGCAATAATGGAACGATTCTTAAAACAACAAATGGTGGAACTAACTGGATTCCCAAAACAAGCGGATCAACAAGTTCATTCTATTCAATGTATTTTTTTGATGCATCAACAGGATATGTTGGAGGTACATTAGGAACTTTACTTTATACAAATGATGGAGGTGGTACTTGGTTTCCTACAAATAGCGGTGTTACTTATCAAATAAATTCAATAGTATTTGTAAATCCGAATACAGGATGGATGGTCGGTAATAATCTCAATGCAAACTTATCAAAATCTACAAATGGTGGTCTGAACTGGTTTTCTCAGACTTCGAATTCAACTGAAGGGTTATTAAAGTTAAATTTTGTTGATGCTAACACAGGTTTTGCTGTTGGTTATAGTGGGGCAATGATTAAGACAACTACTGGCGGAACTGTTACGAAGATATTAAATGTAGGAGAACAAATACCTAACAAGTATTCCTTACGCCAGAACTATCCAAACCCTTTCAATCCAACAACAACAATCAGATTTGATCTGCCAAAAAGTTCACTCACAAAACTCAACATATACGATTTAACAGGAAAAGTAATCGATGAGTTAATTAACTCAGAGTTACAATCTGGAGCATATGAAATTTCCTGGGATGCAACTAATTATTCGAGCGGTGTTTTCTTTTATAGAATTGAGACCAGTGGGTTTGTTGATATGAAGAGAATGGTGTTGGTGAAGTAATTTTCCAATTATGTATTAGTAAAGGTCATAAATAGAAATGTTTGTAGCCTTTTTAATTTACAGGTAGATGAATACATAAATTCTACTACGGCTTTTTACCATTTCAAATTCTAAATTTTTAACCAAAAATAAGAAGTTCACTTTAGTTTGATTTGCCTTTATTTCGTAAGTTCAACACAAATGAAAGATAAAAAATAAAATGTGAAAAGTCTTAATTTAATTGTTTAAAAATTGTTATTCATATTAAAAAGTACTACTCATGTGTTAATAATTTGTTGTATTTTGTTAAAAAGAGTAACAAGTGTAGGTATGTTTTGTATGTTTTTATAAGTCAACAAATCAGACATTTTAGATGCAAATTCTGGCTTATTATAGCGTTTATGATGAGTTGAAATATATTGCTTAGAATAAACTTCAAATCCTTTTGAAATTTTATGGTAGTCGGTTCTTAGTTTTCTTATATGAGATAACGTCCATTTACCAATAGTGGATCTTGGATAAAGAGAATTGAATAAATTTCTTATTAGATTATCAGGATATAGATCTTCAAATTCTTGTATACCGGCAAAAATAACATTGGTGTTCAAAAATTCTGGAGAAAATCCTATCTCAATTAATTTATCTTGTGTAATTTTCGCACCACATTCAGGATTTTGAGTATCCTTGTCTAAAAGTAAAATAGTAATGGATTGTTTGTTTTGGTTAAGTACTTTTAGAAAACTTTTCCAAGAGCCGTTTGATTGAAGATTTACCAAAACTATCCCATCCTCCATTAGAGAACGTTTAAAATATGTTTTATATAATTTTGGAATAGAGTTTTCTTCACTATCACCCTCGACAATTAAAAAACATTTTTCATAAAAGATAGAGCTATTCTTGATACCTGATATTTCGCATATTTCTTCTAAAAATCTTTTTACTTCAACATCATCGTCAGTTTTAAGAAATTCAATTTTGCTTGCACCTTGAGCATTCTTTATATGATTAATAGATTTCGTTGGGGCTCTATCAATCATTGAAATTGAATGAGTTGCAATAATATTTTGAATATGAGAATTTAAATTTTCTGAGGATTCTTTTATTGCATAAAACATTTTCCTTTGTGCTTCAAAATGTAAGTTTGTATCAGGTTCATCATATCCCCTTATTAAGCTCTGTCCACCTATTAAATTCTGTACCTCTTTATCCCATTCTAAAATTGAAAGAAACAACCTCTTCTTTGAGCCCTCTCCCTTATGACCAATTAATTTAAATCCATGCCCTTCGTCTACAGCTAAATCATCTAGTGACAAACCTCGAGAAAAGTCTATTGAAAATTCTCCTTTAACAGAAATGACATTCGAATTATATTTTTTTATTTTATCTAATAAATTATTCTTAATTTGAGAATTCAGTTTATTCTCAATTTTTTCCTTTAATCCTAAATAATTTTTAGTTTTTAGCTGCCCGTCATCTTTATAAAACTGAGACCTATAAATTGTATTTAGGGTTTTAAATATTAATGCTTTAGGATTTCCATAATCACTACTTGAATAATATTCGAATAATGGTAGATATTGAACAAATTTATTAAAATTAACTTCATAGTAATTTCTTACTTTAGGGAGAACATCCATGTTCTCCTCAATAAATTCTTTAATAAATTCTTTTCGTAAGGTTTGATTTGATTGAACAGGCAATCTATACTTTTCGAGAAGCGATTGCATTTGCGGTGCGGCAAGCGAATCATAATTTATTAAATCATCATCTTGTAATTTATCATACCATATTTTAGTTTTAAATATTTCATCTTTTCTAAACTCTTTTCTTAAATAAAGTTTGCTGTCAACTGTAAATGCCTTCAATTCATCTGGTATTTCGGACTGAAAAGTAAAAATTCCCTCTATTATTATTTCAGAAGCATTGTGTCCCGGTAAACTACAAAATTCCTCATTTAATGGAGTAATTTTACTTAACAAACATTCAATGGCTTTAAACAAAGATGATTTACCACAATCATTTTCACCAATAAAAACTGTTAAATCATGGATTGGAATTTCTATAAGTTCTTTAAAACATTTGAAGCCTATTAATTTTAATTTTTCAAGTTTCATTTTAGCTATTATAATTCACAATACACAACTGACATTCCCTTGTCATTTCTTTTATATCCTGTTCTTGGGGCGGTAAATGTTTCTTCTAAAGATTGGATACTACTTGCTTTAGAAAGGTCAAACATTTTCCACCCCATACTTCCGGTAGATGAATATCCGCTAATCTGAAATGCTCTTAAACCTTCATTGTTTGCTGTGGTCAAACCATAGCAATGAGGCTCTACTGTCCGATACCCACCTTCATAAAAAAATTTTAAAAGTTTTTTACCTTTTATTGCCTCTACTATAAGCGTTTTCATTTTTTTGATTTTAGTTTATAAATATTTAACACATAAAATTTTATTGTTCATTTAATTTAAATATTATAAAGGAAAAGAAATAATTATTCTTAATCTTCTTTATCTTTAAGCAAAACCTGGTCATTCATGGATTCAATCTCAGGGAGTGATTTTCCCATGATTCCTTGCATATCACCATAGAATCCAAAAGTATTGCTTAACACTTTTTCAATCTGCTTCTCTCTCTTTGACCATTGTTTCATAATCAATTTTTTTTCTGAATCTAGATCCTCCTTCATACCAGAAAATGCTTCGACAATTGCTTCGACTTTTTGTCTGAATTCAGTGCCAGCTAAATAATTATAAAGAATATCCATCTTGCTGCTTTTTCCTTCGGAAGACTGTCTTATTGAATTCAATTGTAATAAATTGATCCTTATAGCTGTTGCTAATCCTAATGCAGAACTAAAATTCGTAACCCATATCCCATCATAATGAGAAAAATTGTTAACATCTTTTGGCAGAACTGTAGTTATTAATATTGCTACATCCGCTTTTACATTTCTTTGATCATCTTTTAATTTTTGAACCCAACCGTCACTCCAGTTTTTTGCTCTTTTAGATTCCCAAACTATACAACCACATTGCTGCCCTAGCTCATTCATAATTTTATGAACTACATCTCCACCTTTAACCCCTTTTGAGACTGGTTCTATTGAGTCATACTTAAATTCTTTTTGAAGCATTTCTTCTAATTCCAACTCAAAGATTTCTCCCTGCGTTTGTTGAGAACCTTGTTCGGCTTTTCGTTTTAAATCCTCTATTTGAGATAACATATCGCTTATCTTTTTATCCTTCTCTAGTTCTTTTAACCTGTGTTCTTCCGAAAGTTTCTTTGTGTTAGTTTCTATAATTTTGTTTTTTTCTTCATCAAGTTTTCTGGAAAACTCAAGTTCGAAATTTTCTTCCCGTTCTTCAATCTCTTTTTGTTTTTTCCTTAGTTCTAATTCAGCTTTTTGAGCCTCTTTTAATTTTTCATCTTTAGATTTTATCTCAGTTTCAAGTTCTTTAAATTTTGTTTCATAATCCTGTTTTGCTGAATTAATTATTTTAACTTTTTCCTCATCTAGCTTTCTCTGAATTTCCAGATCTAAATTCTTTTCTTTTTCATCAACTTCTGATTGCTTTTTTCTTAATTCTCTCTCTGCTTTTCTTGTATCCTCAATTACTTTATCCTTTGATGAAATTGTTTCGGTAAGCTCATTAATTTTACTATTATACTCTTTATCATAAAATTCTTTGGCATTTTTAAGGATTTTTTCTTTTTCAATTTCCAACTGTTTATTTACATCATCTTTTATTTCCTTAGACAGGACTTCTGAAAGTTCAAATTTATGTCCACAATTCGGACATGATATACTTTGAGTCTGCATTATAGTTTGTTTAATTTTTATTTCTTCGATAACAGAAAAAAAAAATCTCTTTAACAAATATTTCTTTTGAATTTAAAGATATATCACCTCCACTCTATATCAATAGTTTTTAATGTGAACGGAATATTATTTCGTAAAATTACTTTTAAAGGAGAGAGTGAAAATTTATTTCCTAAAGTCAATTTCTTATAGAGTAAATACAATAAAGATTCAATTTCAAATATTTTAATGTTTGGATTATTTATTTGCCGATAGCCTTTAACAATAAATACCGGGAATAAATTTTCGACCTTATTAACAAGCTTTTCATCTTCTAAATATCTGTTGATTGCTCTTTCATAATCAGCAGTGAGTACAAAGTTATTTTGATTTTTACAGTCGTATACTAAACCAAAATCATTTTCAAAAAAAGCTATGCCATCTGCTTTTGCAGCTATGACATTATGACCTTGCTGTTTAACATCAAAACCCAATGCTACTAATAAATTTGCCGTGATATCTTCAAATTCGTCATTCGAAATATCCGATGATTTTAACTTTTGATAATGTTTACCTATATAACTTAGGAAATCATCTTGCACCGATTGAATTTGTTGAGTTGGTGTAGCCGTTGTATCTTTACCATTACTTATCTTCTGATTCCACTCATCCGGAATTATTGCCCCGGCTGCTTTAATAATTTTAATCAATTCATCTAAATCGATACTGGAAAACAATGGATTTTTATTTTTTTGCGGAAGCAAGTTGATTAGGATTGAACTACTAACTGTGGACTTCTGTAGGACCCGGAAATCAAAATATGCAGAATTGGTTTCATCGTATCTCATCCCCATTATTTTCAAAAATACAAAGTTTATATTTGCATGGTCACGCTTATAAATGCCTATTGCTGGAATTACAAGTTGTGATTTTATATTGTCCCAATTTTCTATTGCTCGATAATCAAAATTTTTATATGGAGCTTCTTTGCTAACTTCAAAATATTTGGGATCCCATATTGTGGATAATATTATTGCTTCCATTTATTGTATTAATATTAAGAAGTATAATTATATAGCTTTCTCAAATAATATTCTATTCATTTTACTTTTACATTATCTGACGAGAAAAGAATAGACACTGAAACTCTAAAACATCTTTTATCAGCAATATATTTTACTAAGAATTAATTAGGTTATATTCTTTTATATATTTTTCTTATAATTTATCTTCAAAGTAACTATCAAATTTTTTACCCCAAGAATGAGTTCTGATAATCCTATTCTTAATAATCCTTTTACCGAACCCAAATATCATTACGATACCGATAGTCAAGGAAATCTAGATTATAAAAACATTTGTCCTGGTAGGAGAATTTTTAAACCAGACTCAGCAGTAATTCCCATAAGACAAGCCGGTCAAAAAGAAATATTCGAAAGAAATGACGATGCTGAAAATTTTTCTAACCATATAATTAATCGTTGCAGAAAAGAAGTTGCTATATGGAGAAACTCTAAATATCAGAATACAACAAGAATAACTAAAGATCTACTGAATTATTGGTTCAATAATCCTGATAGGAACAAAAAACTATTCTTTGCTCAACAAGAAGCAATCGAAACAGCAATCTGGCTGAATGAAGTTGCCGATAAATCAAATCCAGGGAATCATATCTTAAGCCTACTTCGTAATGGACAACAATCAGTAAGTACAGACCATACTGACCAATTACCGCGCATTGCTTTTAAAATGGCTACTGGTACAGGGAAGACTGTCGTTATGGCATGTTTGATATGTTACCACTTCTTTAACAGACAAGAATATAGAAGCGATACACGATTTGCCGATTATTTTTTAATTGTTACCCCCGGTATTACTATAAAAAGCAGACTCAATGTTTTATTCGTAGATACGAAAACAAAAAATCCTGCGGAGATTGAAGACTATTATCGAGTGAGAGGCTTGATTCCTTCTCATATGTTGGTAAGACTACAAAATCTTAATGCAAGATTAGTTATTACCAATTATCATACTTTTGAGCCTAAAATACTTCAGGGAAATAAGCGAAGCCCTTTCGATGGGAAAGTAAATCTCAAAGGTGAAAAAATTGATACAGGAAATAAAGAAGATTTTTCTCAGGTAATAAAACGAACTCTTAGTAATTTTAAAGAAGGCAGTCGTATATTAATACTTAACGATGAAGCTCATCACTGTTATCTCCCTAAATCAAAAAGTAAAACAACTGATAGTGAAGTAGATGAAAACGAAAGAGCTGCTGTATGGTTCACTGGAGTAAAAGAAATTTCAAAAAAATTTAAGCTTCAAAGCGTTTATGACCTCTCTGCTACTCCTTATTATTTAACTGGTTCAGGTTACGATGCTTATAGCTTATTCCCTTGGGTAGTTTCTGATTTTGGACTAATTGAAGCTATTGAATCAGGTTTAGTAAAAATACCTTTCCTTCCTGAAAGTGATAATACACAAGAGTTAGATGAGCCTAAGTTAAGAAACTTGTATGAACATGTTAAAGATGAGCTTCCTAAAAAAGGACAAAGAACTAAAAAAAGTGAAGCAGCTGCAGAAGGTGGAAAATATAAAGAGCTTCCACCACAATTACCTTTTCTTGTAAAAGGGGCTTTAGACCAATTTTACAATAATTATCTTGATTACTTTAATGGTTCAAGAGCGAGAGAGGAAGCAAATCCAAATTTGTTTTCACCTCCTCCTGTTTTTATAGCTGTGTGTAATAATACTTCAGTGTCAAAAGAGTTATACAAATATATTGCAGGCTATGAATACGAAGATAAAGAAGGAAAACGGCAAGCTGTTCCGGGTGCAAAAGATTTATTCACAAATTATGATTTAATTGCCAGGAGTCCTCTTAAACGTCCTCCAACACTTCTTATAGATAGTGATGCACTTGAAAACGGTGAGCAAATAAATGATGACTTTAAAAAAATATTTGCATCAGAAATAGAAGAATTTAAAAAAGATTATGCACGTATGTATGGACAAGGGAGTATTGATAGAATTTCAGATGCAGAAATATTACGTGAAGTTGTAAACACTGTCGGCAAGCAAGGAAAGCTTGGTTCTCATATAAGATGTGTTGTTTCTGTATCTATGCTTACAGAGGGTTGGGATGCAAACACTGTAACTCATATTATGGGTTTACGTGCATTCGGTTCACAATTACTTTGTGAGCAGGTTGCAGGTAGAGCTCTCAGAAGAGTTAACTATTATCTCCAGGGATATGATAAGGATGGAAACCCAACAGATGATAAACGCAAAATTGTAGTTGAAAAATTTCCTCCTGAGTATGCGCACATTATCGGAGTACCATTCAAAATGTTTAAAGGTGGAACTACAGTTACTCCACCGCCACCTACGGACTTAACACACGTTCATGCAATATCTGAAAAAGAAGAACTTGAAATTACATTTCCTAATGTAGTTGGCTATCGGGTTGAATTCTACGAGGGAGAAATCAAATATAATTTTGATGGAATTAAACCATATGAAATAGACGGTTCACAGTTCCCAACAGAAACTATAATGGCAAGTACGATTTCTGATATTGAAGAAAAACTTGAAGTGAAATCCGTTTTAGAAAAACGTGATCAGGAATTAACGTATTTCATTACAAAGCATCTTATCAAATTTCATTTTAGCGATGAAGATAGAAGTCCTCGGTTCCAGAAATTTAATAAACTTAAACACATAGTTGAAGAATGGTATGCAACAAAAGTAAAACTTCTAAATATTAAGGATGAACGTTTTAAAAGATTGTTGTATTTCAAAGACCCGAAAGAAATTTCAGACCATATTGCATTAGGGATTAATCCACATCTAAACACCACAGAACACATTCGACCTGTATTCAATTATTACAATAAAACAGGAAGTACAAAATATGTAAATGGCAGCACGGTTAAAGATGTTTATGAAACAAAAAAAAGCCATGTAAACTATGTTGTAATGGATAGCGGATGGGAAGGAATTTGTGCAAAGACTTTAGAAGAATTAAAAGCTGTAGAAACTTACGTCAAAAATCAATTTCTCAGCTTTACAATTCCTTATGTAAAAAACGGAAAAGACCATCATTACATTCCGGATTTTATAGCAAGAGTTAAAGGTAAAGACGGAACTCTAAAAAATCTTGTTATTGAAATAACCGGAATGAGCAGAGATAAAGAAGAAAAGAAATGGTATGTAGAAAACCGATGGCTTCCCGCTGTAAATTCATTAAAAGATAAATATGATTATCCAGAATGGCATTTCATTGAAATATCGGATGATATACGTGATATAAAAAATCAATTAATCGAAAAAATTCAGAGTATATAATGGCTAAAAAAGTACAATCAATAAAACATAAAGCTGATAAACGAGTTCATATCCCCAGCAAGGAAGAAGCAGGATATGAAGAAGCTAATGCTAAAGTTCTGACTGGTAAAAAGATTTTAGAGCTGCCTAAAAATCCTGTGGTTCATAGAGGGCAAGACCCTGAGTTATTCTGGCTGAATAAATATGGTAATGATGACCGGGATGATTTGCTTCGAGTAGATATTCGTAGTTTATATAGACATGAACACATTGCTCCTGAAAAATTAATAAACGGACTATATAAAGTAACAGAAACTGAAAGTTCGCAGTTTGATATGTTCAGCAATGTAAACGAGCTCTTCGGCAATGCACTGGATAAAGATGAGATTGAAAAAGTAAGCGAGTATTATAAACATCAGGATGGATGGACAAACAGACTTATACAGGGCGATAGCCACCTTGTAATGGCAAGTTTGCTTGAGCGTGAAGGTATGGCAGGACAGGTGCAGACAATATATTTTGATCCACCTTATGGAATAAAATATGGAAGTAATTGGCAAGTGAAATTAAATAATCGAGAAGTAAAAGATGGAAGTGATGATGCGTTAGCAGGAGAACCTGAAGTGATTAAAGCATTCAGAGATACATGGGAATTAGGCATTCATTCATACTTATCATATCTTCGAGACAGATTAATAATTGCAAAAGAATTGTTAAAAGAAAATGGTTCTTGTTTTTTACAAATCAGCGATGAAAATGTCCATCTTGTACGAGGTGTAATGGACGAAATTTTTGGGAGTAATAATTTTATAAGTTTAATAACATTTAGAAAGACCACAGGAGTTCAAAGTAACTATTTAGCTTCAGTATCAGATTATATTATTTGGTACTGTAAAGATATTAATAAAGGGAAATTTAGACCAATTTTTAAAGAAAAAGATTTAGATGAGAATTATCGTTTTTATATGGACACTCTAACCAAGAAATTCACACCTATAAATAAGGAATTAATTGAAAAATTAGGAATTCGCAAAGTAAAAGAGCACTCTTTTAGGTTTGATCATTTATTATCTTCAGGGCCAGCAAATAAAAATCAGGACTTTAATTTTAAAGATAAAGTATATAAACCACCTCAAAACAATCACTGGAAAACACACCTGGATGGGATGGAAAAATTGGCAAACAAAAACCGAATTTATTCCAACGGTAAGACCCTTAGTTATATTCGGTATTTAAATGATTTTCCTTTGTTTCCATATTCTAACCTATGGGAGGATACTACAACAGGTGGAGCACAAGATAAACATTATGTAGTTCAAACAGTCAAAGAAGTTATACAAAGATGCATATTGATGACAACCGATCCTGGAGATTTAGTTCTAGATCCGACTTGTGGAAGTGGAACAACCGCATATGTTGCTGAACAATGGGGACGAAGATGGATTACAATAGATACAAGCAGAATCGCATTAAACATTGCTAAACAAAGATTAATGACAGCAGTATTTCCATATTACAATTTATACGATGAAGCATCAGGTGATATAAGGCAGGGATTTAAATACAAAACTGTTCCTCATATTACTCTAAAAAGTCTTGCCAATGATGAACCTCCTGCAACAGAGACATTGTACGACCAGCCTGAAACAGATAAAAAACTTCTTCGTGTTAGCGGACCGTTTACAGTTGAAACACTGCAAAACTTTGAACCCATAAATCCTGAAGAGTTAGATGATGAAGTAAGGGTAAATGAAGAAGAGGGTGCATTTGAAGAAGTAATAAAGCAGCATCTTCTCAGCGCAGGAATTAAGAACGGAAGAAAAGATGAAATGGTAATTTTCCGCAGTGTTGAATTACTCAGTCACTCATATCTTCATGCAGAAGGATTTTATATGAATGGTGTAGGAGAGAAGAAAGCTTATTTTCATATCGGACCAAAGTTCGGAACAGTAAGTAAAACAGCAGTGAATGAAGCTATAAAAGAATGCCGGGCAAGAGGCGACGGGAACTGGTTAGTGATATTGGGATTTAGTTTTGAAAGTGATATATCTGGAAGCCAGCAGACAACAAGCATGGGAAAATTTGAAGTTACAAAAGCCCGCATTCACGATGACTTAATGCAGGAAGGATTAAAAAAGAAGCCTGCAAAATCTGCAGCAAGCTTTGTAACAATAGGAGATCCGGATGTAGAATTAATTAAAAACGGAAAGGAAGTTTCAGTTGAAATAAGAGGATTAGATATTTACGACCCGATAAAAGATGAAGTTAAGCCTCGTGATGTACATGATATAGCTTACTGGATGATAGATGATAATTATGACGGCAGTAACTTTGTTGTTAAGCAGGTCTTCTTCTGCGGAGGCGATAAGTCAGAATTTGATAAATGGAAAAAAGGATTGGATAACTTAGCAAAAGACAGCACTAAAAAGAAGGTAGAAAAAACTCTGAAGATTGAAATTGATGACGAAGCGTTCGATAGATTATACGGGCATGTTTCTCATCCTATAGAAGCAAAGAAAGGTCAGAAAATAGCTGTGCGAATTATATCACAATATGGAGAAGAGTCTACTAAAGTGTTAACAGTATAAAATTAAATTTATTCAACCCCTATGAGTAAATCTGAAAAAATAGATTTCCAGTCTATCTTTAAGAATTTTAGAAAGCTAGAAAGAATAAATGAATATTATAATGGGAAGAAGTATAGACCTAAAAAGAAAGCTGTCCTAGCTAAAGAATTTGCAATAGCAGCTAAACATGAATTATACAAGCTTAGTGAAAGCATTTCTGCGAGCACACCCTTTGAAAACAACTTTTGGCTTCATCTTAATAAGACTACATTTGGCCGTTCAACTAGGTATAAAGAGTGGAACTGGATAGATGCAGTTCCAAAAGAATTTATAGATTATACAGCCTCAGAGCTGAGAGCACAACCACAAATTCAAATTGCAATTTTTAATGCTGATAGTTTTTATTCGTCAAGCATTTGGTTAGAACCTTCATCATACACACATCGAGTTAAATTCATTGAGATATTAAAAAGATTAAAGATAAAAAAAATAAAAAATCTCAGTCTCTATTTCGAAATTGACAAAATTTCTGAAGTTAATGATGAGTTAATAAATGATAAAAATTTAACTTATGTTATTAACAAACTATCAGAAAACGTAAATAGAAAAACAGGAATAAAATGCAGTATAAGATTTATACACTATAGAAATGAACTGGATGAAAAATTCAATTATGAATTAAGAATATTAAATGATACGAAAATTCTGTTAAACAATTTCTCGTTTATTTTTGATTTGAATTTTATTCCATCAAACTCAGCTGAAGAGACATATCTAACAGGAATGGATAAACAAACGCGGAAAAAATTAAGAACGCATTTAGGATATGAGAGAGATGCTGACTTTGTTAATAAATATAAAAGAAAGTATGCATATATAAAAAATTGTCGTTCTTGTAACATTAATCCGCATACTACTTACAAACTTATCAAGGATAAAACCTTTTTTGAGTTGCATCATATATACCCATTATCAAAATATCCCAAAGATCGCAAAAAAATTAAAATTGAAGAAAAAGATGTAATTCTTTTATGTCCAAATTGTCATAGAGCTTTTCATAGGATTATGTCAGAGAATGATGTGAAAACAATTAATTTAAAAATATTTCAAAAATACTATCTTCTAAAAAAATTTTAGAACTAACATGGACTTGAATGATTGTTTTAAAAAAATGGAAGAAGTAAAAGTCGAAGCTGATTTAATATTTGAAAAAAATAATCTCTACGAAAAAGGATTCATAAAATGTAATACTTTTGGCAATCTATTGAAGCCTCACAGAATTTTTTTGTTAGGAATAAATCCTGGTGGTAATGAGGAGGATGCTAAATATGATACAAACGAAGTAGAATTTTATAAGAAAAATCCTGATTACAATGAATTTGTATCTCAAGTAGGTAGGTTTACTAATGGATTGAAAAAACTTTATAAAATTGGATTCGGCGAAGATAAAGTTAATACTATGCTTAGTCATACTTTTTACTGGAATTTATGCTTGAGTAAATCAAAAAAAACTTATAGTGAAAATATATCTGCATTTATTCCGGTTTTCAATTTGTACTGGGATTTGTTTCTGAAGACAGTTAACATTGTTAAACCTGAAGTAATTTTAACTTTTGTGGATGTAAAGAATTTTTTGGAAAGTAAATTAAACAGACCATTTAATTGTTCACAATTAATTGAAAATAGTAATAAATATTACTATACATTGGAAAATGCAAACCTTGCAGGCTTTAATGTAAGAAAAATTATTGCTGTGAATCATGTGTCCAGATCTTTTTATTCAAAAGAAGATTGGGAAAGAGTTGGACATTTACTTAGAGAAGATTTTGAAAAATAATTAAACTAACCGAATGTCTGATATAAAAGTAAAATTCAATTTATTTGGGACTAACGAGTTTGGATATCCTAGTGAATGTGAGCTTTGCAAAGGTTCTGTTGAATACGAAGGTTTAAAAGTAAAGAAAGCATTTTATCGGGCTGGAAATGAAAAGCGATTAATGCTCGTAGGTCAGGAACCAACTATAAGAAAAGATAAAGACAGAGTAAACGTACCATTAATGTTAGATGACTCTCGTAGCCAATTATCTAAATGGTTAAGACAGAGTATTTTCGGAGAAGAATTTGAGAAGATGACACTGTATGCAACAAACATTGTAAAATGTAGCTTTAACAAACCTCCATCAGAACAAGCAGCCGGTGGTAAAAAATTCCTAAAAAATTATTTCGAAAATTGCCAACAGTATTTAAAAAGAGAAATCATTAGTTTTAAACCCACAATATTGTTAGGATTTGGAGAGCCAGTTCATATCTATCTTTCTCAAATTTTTGGGGATGAAACAAAAAAGGTATCAATGAAAACTAGTTTCACAGGAAAATTTAGATTCATCGGACTAAAAGATTCTGAATATAAATTTTACTATTCGCCATGTCTTCACATACAAAATTTCAGAGTTGCAGAAACGTATGGAGATGCAGTTAAGGATTTCAAATTAGGAGTAAGAGAAATTTTAAAACGATAATTTCGAGTATAAAAGTATTTTTAATACAAACACTTAAACAAAAAACATAACTAGAATGATTACATCTGTAAATACACTTTGGACTGTTTTAGTAGCTAATATTCCCCTTCAACAGTGGTTAAATATTACAACTCTATACAAAATTGTAGAAGATAATTATTCAGGATTCACAAGAGATGATATTGCATCGGTAACAGATACCAATAATGAACCAACTTGGCACAGGAATTTAAGAAATGCATTACAGAAAAAAAGAGATCGCAATGAAATTCTTTATGATGGTAATGCAAATTACAGAATTGATACACCTTACATTTGGCGAATGATTCAAGAAGCAATTAACAAGATTGATCATGAAACTTCTTACTCTGAAATAAAGGCATACATAGACAATATATGGCCCGGCGTAAATCCAGATACATTAAGAACTCAAATGGGAGTTCTCACAGTAAATAATTATTCTAGAGTACATAATCCTGAAAATCAAAGACCTAGATTAACTAATACTAGATCACCTTATGATTTGCTTTTTTCAACCAGTAAAGGTAGAATGGTAAGATACGATCCAATAGAACATGGTGTTTGGGAAATATTTAAAAACAAAAACGGTGAATTTGAAACTCATCAATTAACTACAGAAGTAAATATAAAAACTTATACACCAGCAGATATTGTATGGTTCAAGAATGTCACGAATACATTGCTTGGTGAAGCTTATCTAAATATAGGTGAGAATTCTTTTATAGTTCATTTTCCCACTAAACATAGAAAAAATGCACAAACTCCCGCAATGGATGAAATAATTATTCTTTACCAGAAAGTTAATGGTATACCAGCCTTCACTCATTTGGTTACACCAATCGATAATGAACTAATTGAAGATAGTATAAATCCAGATTACTTATATGGGAGGCGAGTAAAAATCATAGCTAAAACAACTAACGATAATTACATTCCTGTGGATTCTACATTATGGAATAGAGTGAATTTTGCTGGTATAACCCAAGGTAATGCTTGCAGAATTGACAAAATAGAAAGTGCTGGGAATACCGATGAGTTACGTTTGGATATCTGGCAAAGATTCAACGGAAAATTTATTTCTGGAGAAGAGAAATCTGCCTATTACATGTCCGCGTTAATTGATGAAGTAGAAATTGACAATCCTGGAATGACTGTTAAGGAGGGAAAACTGCGACTAATAGCACATTTAGTAAAAGAACGAAATGGAAAAATAGTAAAAGAAAAAAAACAGCAAGCAATTAAACAAAATACATTTTTTTGTGAAGTGTGCAATTTTTCTTTTCCATCAGTATATAATGCAGAGTTCATTGAATGCCATCATTTGACTCCAATTTCAGCAGGAGTTGAAAGGGAAACAACTTTGGATGATCTTGCTTTAGTATGTTCAAATTGTCACAGAATGTTGCATAAGAAACTTGAGGATAAGTTTTTATCTATACTTGAACTAAAACAGAGAATTATTTCTTTAAAATAAATTAAAATTCAAATGATTGATCTCATTGGAAAAAATATTTTATTCGATTCAATTACAAATTTAATTGAAGTAATGAATAAAAAAAAATTGAGCAAACATCGTGAAAGAGAATTATTAATCGATGCACTTGGATCGTTAAATCAAGCTATAATTGAAACAAAGAATTTTATTTAAAACGAAGGATATAAACCGAATGTAGAATTAGCCGAATTATGGAATCGAGCATTAGTAAATTGTGCTAAAGCAAATTTAAAAGACAATATACCAAATTACCTGTATTCCAAATCACGTTTTTGGGGGTCGCCACAAGACTGGCTAAACACTGAAGCTTCCTTAGAAATATTGCCAAGATTGGAATTTCTACAAAATTTATGTGATGAGTTAATGATTAAATTAGGAAATTAATTATTACTAGCTAAGCATTACTTAGCTAGTTTATTCCACAACTCATTCGCATTCATTTCAGTAAAATGCAAATCCCGCTCTATACCCAATCCCATTCTACCTTTGTATTTTTCCAACTCAGATTTTGAAAAACTCCCTATCTCCCATTCGAAGATATGACACATTCCCCAGCAATAATCCGGATCATTTGGGTCTTGATTAAGCAGATACCAAGTACCTGCTCCTGTAGGGTTGAAAAATTTCGTAACTACCATTTGCTTCTCTAAATCTGAACCGAGAGGATATTGAGCCTGAGCTTTCTCTTCTATTTCCTTAGTAAAAAGTTTCATAATTTGTGTTTTGTCGATTTTGAATAATTGTTTTTTCAATACTTGCTATTCCGTGTGAATATTTTCCCCGGAATAAAAACTTTGATTTTGAATCAAAAACCTAAGGAGGATCTCTTTCAAGACCCTCCCGGTTTCTTCTCCCTCTTCTGCTTATCTGCACCTATCTTAATAATTCCTTCAGCAATAACTATTTCAATTATCACTGTAAGTATCTTCATTAAAACCTTCTTAGAAATACAATTAAACATTAAAATCTCCTTTCTTATATTATTTAATTATACAGCCGCTTTATTATTTTTTATAAAGCAATTCCGTTTTCAAGAAATGGATTTTATGTAATTCGTATTGCATAAGGCTTCAATGCAGGATATCAGAATTACTCTTATTATGCAGATTCAACATTGAGGAAGGAATTCAGCAGCTTGCAGTGGTTTATGGCAGGTTAGCTCGGTGAGGAATTTGGAAGAATTATGTTTTAAAAATTATTTAGTTTATGCATTAGGAACTGGAAGAAGTATATTTTTTTATTATATAAAATGCCCGGAGTATTGAATAAAGTCCTCCATATTAGTCAATCGCATATCCAGGGTTTCTAAGTTATCATTAACATCTTCAAGTATTATTCTCTTAATAAGACCATAATCCAGATTCTCTTCATCAAGCTTTTTTAGTTCACGTTTTTCTTCTACTGAACCATCCTTATCTAAATCAAATGTTGAAGTTTTATCATCAGAAATTATTCTTCGTTTGCCTCTGTGTCCAAATCTTCTATCTTTTGATCGTCCGAATGGTAAGTCATCATCTTCTTCAAACACTGAGCCGTAAGCTCTCCCATTTCCGATTAGTCTGTCGTCTTCAATCTCAATTACTTTTCTTGAAGCGCGTACTGTTTGAATGTTCTGAATGTCTATTAAGTCTAATCCCATATCAACACTGATTTCGATTGGGAGCCATCTTTATGTGTGTAGAGTATGGATAATTTGAAATTCTGATTGATGAAGTTTTTGTCAGTTGAGCTGAATGAGTTCATTCCATCAGGATGACGGTGTATTACTGTGTTGAAGCTGTAGTCTTCAGGTATGTAATCAATTGAAGCATTAGACACTACCTGTTGAGGTATATGAAACTCCTCAGATAGTCTTATTACTTTATCTTTCTCTGTAAGATTAACAAGTATTGAGAACTCCTCTCCGCTGAGTCTGTCAGCTATCTGATTGCAAACGAGTAACAGCTTCAGAGGAATTATAACTTTAATAGTATCAAGTATTTTTATTCCGCTTTCCCATCCGGCTTCAGAAGGCTTTCGTGTTTCGTTGAGAATGGAATTAAGCACGTCATTACCTGAATTTCTTTTGCCGTTTCTTTGAGAATGTATGTCAGTTAATCTAGTATCAGAAGTTGAACCAGCTTTACCATTAGTTTTAGAAACAACTTCTTTGCTTTTGTTTTCAGCTTTGTTTCTTCTGGAGTCTGGTTCGTCCTTTCCATCTGAATTATTTGAACTTCCTGTTTTAGAGTTTTTCTCTTTCATTTGTTTATGAATTTTTAAAAATCTGTTAGTTAAAAGAATTACAATATAATATTCGGATTTAATCGTTTTGAAGTGTAAGAAGAGTTGTTACGTTCACTGTCTTTGTAGATGCGTTCTTATTTTTCACAATGAGCATTTCAATGATTGCTGCGGCACTTAACATCTGCGGAGTGCCGAAGAAGCTTGGAGTAATAGTATAGCTGGAATCTGTTCCCCATCTGCCGGCATTAAAATCATTAAGACATATAGTCCCTTCAAATCCATCATATCCAAGCTTTACATATTGAGGGAATTTATATTCCTGAATTTGATTTACAGTTTGTGCCGGATATGGATTAGTGACTCCCGGTCCGTAGTTAGCATATTGAGTTGCTTGAGTATTTTGTGTCGTCTCAGCAGCTTTCTTTGATTTACTTTTAACCTTATTCTTATCCTCCTCTTTCTTCTTGAGCTCTTCAAATTCCATTTTCTTTTTTACTTTGAACTCATACATCGAGTCTTTCAATCTTGTAGTATCCGTACAGTCAAAGAAATACTCGACACCATCGAGTTTGTTTAGCATCTCAGCTTCAAAATATTCTTCAAAGGAAAGAACTAAACAATCTTTTCTTCTCTCAGCAATTAATTCTTTTACAGCTTCAGTTTTATATTCTCCGATTTGTGATTCTTTAAACAGAGTACGGTTTAGATTACTTGCTTCAATCTTATCAGTATCATATATGAGTATTGAACCAACTCCGATTAAAGCTAAGTCTAAAGCTACCCAGGAACCTATTCCTCCCAAACCCGCAACTATTGCAATCGCGCCGGACAGATCTGGTATTATCTTGGACTGCCTGTTATTAATTTCTGTTATTGTGCTTTCCATTTTATAGATTAGTTATTTTGTTTTAAATATTTGTCAGCTTGCCTTCCATTTATACTCATGCTTAACATCAAAAGGAATGGTCGGCTTGTAATAGCTACTATCCAGATGAATCTTTTCATAAGTAGAAGATATTTCTTCGAGCAAAGTTAAAAGCTTGTTTGGATCAGCCAGACAAATATCTCTGTCTTCAAAGCTTCCCGGACAAGCTTGCCCAAATCCTCCAACATTACAATTAGGATGTTGCCCAATAGTTGATAGATGAATCGTTCCGTGAGTGATTTTGTGATGGAGTATGTTTACATAAATACCTCGTATAGAGCAGACAGGAGAAGTGTATTCATGAACTATTCCTGAATTGAAATATCCTTCAGTTACTTCAAATGGAGGATTATAGAATTTATATGCATTAACTGAATTATCCTTCATTAGTAAATACCAGTCTTTCTTACTTATGGTCTTTATAATATCTATTAACGACTCCCCTACAACAGCTGAGCGGTATAATTGCTGAAGTTTAACAAGCTCAGTTTGATAAAGACTGTTTACTTTATTGATTGCTGTCTGAAGCTCAGTTTTAAAAACTCCCTTAAGCTGCTTAAGCGAGTTTATGTAATCGATTTCTGATTCGATTAATACTTCTTTTATGAAGACATTCTCCTGCTTTGATTTAAGCATTCGCTCGTTTAAATCTTTATATTTGATTTCCCGGGAGATAATGTTCACTAAGTGTTTATCTGACTGCTTCAGGATTTTCGATTCTTTCTTCTCTTTTACATTTGAAGATGGTTTTAACTTTGAGCCTGACTTACTTTTAGATTTCTTACAGGTGCTTTCAGAACCAACTTCATCACCATTTGATTCTTCGGAAGAATCTTCAATCCCATCTACTCGTTGAAAGAATGAAGTGTTCAATTGACTGGGGACCCGGGGAGCCGTTGGGTTTTCTTGTACTGATTGATTTGAAGACATACATTTTATATTAATTGATTATGTTTTCTTGGAATTTTTTAACACTGAATAGATTATAAATTGAATTAAATTAAAACAGGTATTCCCTAATAAAATCAGCAATGAGTAGTGATAATTCACTCTATATTAAAATTATCAAACCCTGATAAGGATTTTTTAGAAAGAGAATACCTGTTGGCGTATTACTGAGTATATCTAGTTAATGCTAAACTTGATCGCTTACATTATTTCAAGCAGCTGCAACATTGAATCTGACGATAGTCAAATCACCGGTAAAGTTACCTGCTTCAATCTGAGTTGCATCGAGATTGGTGTTCAGAGAATCATATATATCAAACTTCGATATATCGTTATCTCTGGCAATTGCTTTGAGTCTGTCTGTAAGCGCAACTCCTGATAGACCTGTGATATCGAAGTCTTGGTTATTACATCTTACGTTTTTTCTGTTGGAAGCTTGGCTGCCGCCGTTTTGGTTTGAGTTCCAGGACATGTTTTGAGTTTCCTTTATGGTTTAAGTTTATAAAAATATTGTTAATGACTTTTTGAGTTTTATTGAATTGTTGAGAAGGATAGACAGAGGAGAAAAGTGATTTAGTTTTTATACCAGATGAAGTTCGGCAAGGAAGTAATCGGGATAAGGATTATTGTTTGCAGTAGCCATAGTTGATATTGGAGCATGAGTGACATTTGCAGTATCAAGTTCAACTTCTAATGAATCATAATTATAATAAGAATCTCCTGAGTCATCTGAATCTTCAAACTCTTCTTCACACCAGTTCTCAGAATGTCTTGCTTTCTCACGCGCTTCATTTTCAGAATTTGCATATACGAACCCTCTTACACTTGCATACTGAGTATAATCGTATGGCAAGTCGAATGAATATTTGTTCATTACTTTTTTAAAATTAAAATTTAATTGAATGGATTGGGATGTATAATAGGAATGAATAGAAATACCAATTAAACCAAGTGCAACTCATCTAAGAAATATGAAGGGAGAATATCGTTTTCTATAATAGTCCCATGTGAGATTGTTTGAGTATTATCATTGTAAGAAAGTCCATAATCATAATCTACATCTTCCTCCTCTTCATCAAGCTCAACTTCACTATGGTCATAATTTGTATCGCCGTCATACCTATCAATATGTTCTTCTTCTACCCAATAGTCAGTATTATGCAATCTATCGAGTGCTTGCTCTTCATTATCTGCATAAACATAGCCCACTACTTCTCCGGATTTTACATAATCGTATGGCAGCCTGAATTTATATTTATTCATTTTTTGAATATAATGTTTGTAATTCTTTTAAACTAATTGCAGTTCAGCGAGGAAGTAATCCGGAAGTTTTTCGAAGAGAGTATATTTTGGAGTGTTGAATACTGGAGGAATAATTGTTGGTGTAACATCTTCTTCATTTAATTCTATTCGGGCACTATCGAAATCGAAGTTAGTGCCATCCTGGTCACCGTCTTCGTATTCCTCTGATAAGCGGTTATCACTTTCATAAGCTAAGTCGATTGCATCAGCTTCATTCTCAGCGTATACATAACATGACATTTTTCCGTATTGGACACAATCATATGGGATTGTTACGAGGTATTTATTCATAGTTTGGTTGGTTTTCTTTCTATGAATATTATACCAGATATATCACAAAAATTTTGTGAAATTTAAAATAATAATCTGATCTTATCTCTTGGAATTTATAAAGTTGTAGGCTCTGAATTCACCTTATCAGGCGGATAAGTTTGGCAGAGTGCGATTCTTTCTTCAAACGTATCTTCCAAAAATTGTATGCAAACTTTTAAGTCTAAGGTTAAAGGCATACATCCTTTTTCGTGTACGATATTTGTTAATACATTTCCAATGATGGTAATAATAGTGCAGGCGTAATCATTTCCTTCTTTCCTATAATATCCAGTACAAAAAAATGTATCTTGGTCTTTACTAATATCTCTTTGAGGTATTCTTTCTGTTTTCTTTTGCGTAAACATAACAACAACTGAAACAAAACAGTTAAGATATTTTAGAGACTATTTTTTATTTTTGCATATATAGCCTATAACTTCATTACTTACCTCATCAGGCAAAGTGAAGTATTTAGTAGCAGTTTCATTATTATGCGAACCATCAAAATAAAAGGATGTGATTTTTAAAATGGTAATCAATTCATGACTACAATCTACTTCTATCATAGCCTCTTGGAAATCAATACTATGTTCTCCTTCTTGCTGAATAATTAAATTACAAGTATAAGAATTTTTGTTGTTCAAATATTTTTTAGATTTATTAATTGAATATTTATCAATATATATTTCAATTGGATTTGCATTATAGCCCGCGGCGGCTTGAACTACTAAATCGAATTTTTTATTATCTATCCAATAATATTTTCTGAAACTGTTATTAGGCCTTTGCCTAATAACATAATTAATAATCTTCTCTTTTATTTCCTCAGAAAAATCAATTTCCCCTAATATGTTTTGATACAAAATTTTTCCGTTTAAGTAATATGTATCTTTTTCATGAACTATTGACGATTTATCAACACAATTCACATCAATCCAATAGTCCTGTTGGAAAATACTATCAGCTTGATTGAAAATAAATTTGATCCAGGCAGAACAATGTTTCTCTTGGTTAAAATCATAACCAAATAATGAGTGGTATTCTATAAATATATCAATGCTAGAAGCATTATCTGTATGTGAATTTAAGTCAGTAACTATCAAATCAAACATCTCAGAATTAAATGCTTCTTGTGCAAATGATGTCGCATTTGTACACATCAAAATCAAAACACAAATTATGAAAATTATTTTTTTCAAAATATTGTTATATTAATTTATTAAAATATTTATTCTTACTATTTAACTTTATCTTTAATTAAAATGTTAGCTTGCAGATATATTAAAAATGGAAAAAACCTTACATTTTAATTTATGAAGACTTAAAACCAAAACAGCTATTAGAAATATTTATTTTTTACGCTGATAAGATTTTACTTACCCTGAAAAAAATATTTTAAAAGAGAAGTTGAATATTACATTACTCAAAAGAAAAAAATCAATAAAATTCATTTAAGATAATCAATTTGAAATATGGTTGGTAACCTATTTGGCTGAACTAAATAGTGTAACTAAAAATTATACACATAATAACAAATACTATTAATGCTAAATTAGAAATAACAAAGTGATTCGGAAAACGTGAATCTGAAGCTGTTGATTCTTGAACCAGACCATAATTTGGAACAGCAAGATATCCGCCTAGCATATAACCAAAAACAATTTTAATAATAATATGTGGTGAATAATAATTTACTCCAACTATCACTATTAATGCAATTCCACTTCCCCAAATAACACTGAATATAATTGAAATAATAATATTGTTTAATCGATATAATATTTTAGATAAGATCCAACCTAACCTTCTAAATGGGAATAGAGATATCAAGGATAACAGAATAAACATTATTTTAACGATAAATATTTTTCGAAATTAACTATAAATACACATTTATTCAATGTTATCAATTGAGTTTTTTAATTAATAGTATTACTTTTATGAAAATAAACCTCTGTTATTGAAAAAAATTATCAATCCATAGTAGCCTTGGAGAATTAAGTTTTATTGGGAATGAAAAATAATTAATCAATGAAAGAAAAAAGAAACGAAACAAGTAGTTTTAAATATGAAATAGAATTGAGTGTATTATCAATCTTGAGGAAACTTGCTGAAAATAATTCAAGTGCATACCTACCGGCTGTAGCAAATGCATTAAACGATCTTGCCAATTTTGAGAATAGTGTAAATGAAATTACAACTGCAAAAGTTCACTATGAAGAAGCATTAGAGATAAGAAGAAAACTTGCCTTAGAAAATCCTGTTGAATATCTTCTTGATGTTGTTCTCTCACTTAATAACCTTGCTAATTTAGAAACTAATATAGGTGAAGCAAATTTAGCAAAAACCCATTATAAAGAAGCAGTCGAAATAATAAAAATACTTAATTCAGAAAATTCCGATGCATATCTTCCTTATTTAGCTGTTACATTAAATAATCTTGCTGCATTGGAAGATGTCTTAGATGAAAAATCTTCAGCTATAGCTCACTATGTAGAATCTTTGAAAATAAAAAGAGAACTAGCCATTGTAAACCCTGATGAATACCTTACTGACATAGGAATAACACTAAATAATCTTGCTATATTAGAAGATGATTTAAATGATATATATAATTCTAAAAATCATTATATAGAATCCTTGGAAATTTTTATAAAACTTGAATCGGTAAATCCAGGATTATACCTTCCAGAAGTTGCATTAACATTAAATAATCTTGCAAATTTGGAAGCTAAGATGAACGAAATATCTTTAGCTAAAAATCATTATGAAGAAGCATTAAAAATAAGACGAAAACTTGCATCGCAAAATCCGTCTGCATATTCATTGGATGTCGCCGTTACATTGACAAACTTTTCTCAATTCTATATAAACTCCGAAAGTAATAAAGCTAAATCACTTGAGTTGGTGAACGAGGCTATGGCAATAATAGAACCATTTTTAGAAAAAACCCCAATTGCAAGGGAGTATTATGATTTGTCTGAGGGAATAGTTAAATTTTGGAAAGTAAGATAATTGTTTTCAAATATATCAAACCTTAAGAAAAGTTAGAATTTATATTATTTTAAGAAAATTTTTTTATAATCATCAATCCAACTTATTAAACCATTAAAATCTTCTGGTTCAAGTTCCCATTTATTTCTTTCAAAATTGGAATGCATCTTTGGAAAAATAAGAGGTAGTTGCTAAAATTGCTTTAGAAGCTTTTAAATCTTGTTTAAAACCAAATAGTTTTTAATTTTTTTAATTGTATATTTCTCATTAATCAAATTAATATATTTTGCAAAATCCCCGATACCTTACAAAATCTTTATTTGTAAAAGCTGTTGAATGCCCAACAAAACTTTATTACTTAAATAAAGACGCTTATTCCAATCAGAAAAATGACAATGCATTTCTTGAAGCATTGGCAAAGGGTGGGTTTCAAGTTGGAACATTAGCAAGATGCTATTATCCAGAAGGGGTATTGATAAAAGAAAGAGATTACAAATCTTCAATCGTTAAAACTGAAGAGTTATTAAAAAGAGATAGAGTAGTAATTTTTGAAGCAGCTTTTTTATATAATGATTGTTTTGTCAGAGTTGATATTTTGATTAAAGAAGGTAACAAGTTAAAGTTAGTAGAAGTGAAATCTAAATCTTATGATAGCCAAAAAGATAAATTTGTTGGCTCAAGAGGAAAAATTGACTCTAGGTGGAAAAAATACATCTATGATATTTCATTTCAAAAATATGTGATTTCAAAAGCTCATGATGAATTTGAAGTAGAAGCATATTTATACTTAGCTGACAAAAATAAAAAAACTTCCATTGATGGATTAAATCAGAAATTTGAAATAAAAAGAACAGATAGTTCATTTGAAGTTGTTATCAATGGCGATGTTGCGCCAACTTCATTAGGAAATTCTATTCTTACTATGGTGAACGTAGATAAAGAGATTGATTTAGTATTGGGAGGTACCGATAACGAGGATTTACTAAATTTAAGTTTTGAAGAGTTTATTAAGAGAGTTTCACTTAATTATAAAAGGGATGGAAAAATTAACCCAGCAATCAAAAATAGATGCAAAAAATGTGAATTTCAAACTAATGAACAAGAAGAGAGTACGGGGAAAAAAAGTGGTTTCAAGGAATGTTGGGATGCAATATTTAGAAAACATAATACTGAATCTCCTGAAACTATAGTTTATAACATTTGGGATTTTAGATCCGCAGACAAAGAGTTTTCCAAAGGTAATTATTTTATGTCTCAACTAGATGAATCTATTTTTACTGATAAGACGGCTTGTGAGTATTTATCTCGTAAGGCTAGGCAAAAGCTTCAGTATGACTCTGTAATTAATAATACTACCCAAGAGTACTTTAATAAAGAAGGACTTGAAAAAGTAATGAAGACATGGAAATACCCTTTACACTTTATTGATTTTGAAACTTCAACAATTGCTATACCATTTAACAAAAATAGAAGACCCTATGAGTTAATTGCATTTCAGTTCTCACATCACATAGTTTATGAAGATGGAAGAATTGAACATACAGGGGAATACATTAATACTGAACCTGGAAAGTTTCCTAACTTCGATTTTTTAATTGAGTTAAAAAAACAACTGGATGGTGACACTGGGACAATTTTTAGATATGCAGTACATGAGAAGACAGTTTTAAATTCTATAAAAAGAGAATTGAATGACACAAGTGTTGATGAATTACCAAATAAGGAAGAACTAATTCAATGGATTGATAAAATTACCGATGGAGAAAGAGCAATGGTAGATATGCTTGAACTCGTTAAGGACTACTATTATTCACCTCGAATGAAAGGTTCAAATTCCTTAAAGGTTGTCCTTCCAACAATTCTAAATGAATCAAAATATCTTCAAGATAAATATGATAAACCTATCTATGGAGGATCAGGTATACCCAGCAAAAATTTTAAAGAACCCATGATTTGGATTCAAAAAAATGGGTCTAAAATTCAAGACCCATATAAATTACTTTCTCCTCTTGAATATGATTTTACAGAAGAGGAGATAAATTTAATGTTTGATGGTGATGTAATTGCTGAAGGTGGTGCTGCAATGTTTGCCTATAACCAAATGCAGTTTTCTAATATGTCAGAGTCTGAAAGAAGCATGTTAACAGAATCTCTATTGAAATATTGTGAATTGGATACCTTTGCAATGGTTCTTTTATGGGAGTTTTTTAATTATAAATGTTCTTGATTTTTTTTTACTATTTATCTTTTTTATTATTACTCAGCATCATTTTTTTTATTCTTCTTTTTTTTTTATTCTTCTTTTTTTTTTCCTACTCTTTCTTTATATCTTATATCATATACTCCATTATAAAGTACTTATCTACATTAGGAAGCTTTACATATTCAAAGCATCCTTCAGATCTGATATTTGAATGTAACAGTATCGTTGAGTTACAACTAATGAAGAATGACCTGCTAATTTTTGAATGATAATTGGATTAACCCCCTTCCTAACAAGATTCATTATAAATGTTGCTCTTAAACAATGGAAGTGATATCTCTCATCAAATTTCAGCTCATCAAGTTTTCTTCTGAAGCGTACGGTTATAAAATTTCTTTTATAAGGAATATTGTATTTTGAAACGAATAAATATTTATCCGTATCTGTTTTTTGAAGATTTTTTCTGAGCATTGCAAAGTTTATTATTTCCTTAATTTTATTGTTGAATGGTATTATCCTATTCTTTCCTGATTTTGTCCTGAACTCTTCTGTATTGTTAACTTTTATTAATTCATTTTCAAAGTCTAAGTTTTTTATTTTCAAATTTAACAATTCAGAAATTCGTAAACCTGTTTCAACAGCCAACATAATTATGTTTTTTATTTTTTCATCTTTCGTATTTTCTATAATCAGCTTAATTTCAGAATCGGTAAAACTTATGATTTCCTTCTCTGGGATTTTAAACTGTTTTACACCAGATAGATTTGAAGTGCCAATAATGCCAAGCTTTACAAGTAAATTCCATATTGCTTTTACATACCTGATGTAAGTATTAACAGAGTGCTTTCTGATGTTCTTACTCAGAATTGCTTTAAAGTTTTCAACATCTTGGATTGTTACCTGATTAATTTCTTTATCACCTATCACTTCAATAAATTTCCTTAATGTTAAATCGTACTTTTCTAAACTTCCTTTACTCAAATTTGAATCTACATAATTAAGGATGGTCTTCTTGATATGAGAAATTTTTAGATTTGGATTTACAGCTGGTGCTTTCTTATTTTTCTCATAATTTTTAAGAAAACGGAGGGCTTCATTTTTGTTTTTAGTTCTACATGAAACTCTCTTAAAATGACGTTTCTTGTTAATTGTAGTTACAATCGTTAAATAGTAGGTACCACCTTCAACTCGTTTATGGAGATAAATGTTTTCAGATGACATGATTTGATTTCCTTACAGGCAATGATCAGGAATTGTTATAATAGGTGTGCACAAAGTGTTGAACAAATGTGCTCAAATGTGCACAAGTGTTGAACAGATTCTAAGAAAATTTGAAGTGACTTTAACAGGTGAGTACAAACAAAAAATCCCTTTAACTGCTAGCAATTAAAGGGACTTCCTTGTGCCCGGGATCGGAATCGAACCGATACTGCCTTTACAGGCAACAGGATTTTAAGTCCTGCGCGTCTACCAGTTCCGCCACCCGGGCTTACATCATTGGTAGAATGAACAAATTATCAAAATTTACCCATAAATAAAAGGCATAATATTGGATTTTTTAAACTTATTATGAAATTTTACCATTGCTTAAATTAATCTGCCTATATAATTTAAGGTATGATTAGCTCACAATTTTTTATTCCGCGCGAAGGGGAAAAACATGCTCAGAATTTCAGGAGGGTAAGAATATTACCTGCCTATTCCTTTCCCCATATAAAAGAGTTTGATTTAGGGCTTAAGGATAACAGCAGGAAAGTTTTTTATCATCTTGATTTGGATGCGTTCTTTGCCCAGGTAGAGCAGCGTGATAACCCCGAGCTGAAGGGCAAGCCTGTATCAGTGGGCGGATGGGAAGATTCAAACGCCGGCATTGTTATGACGGCCTCTTATGAAGCAAGAAAGTATGGAGTCTCTACAGGCATATCCGTTATCGATGCAAAGAAAATCTGCCCGACTCTGATATCTCTCCCGTGTAACGGACCAAAATATGAGCGAACATTATTAGATGTATTAACTATTTTAAAAGAGTATTTTCCCCATGACTGCGTAGAGCAATACAGCATAGATGAGTGTTTTATGGAAGGCTCTGATATAGTAAGGAATTTTGATGAAGCAAAAAAGCTTGGAGAAAAAGTAAAGAAAGCTATTTGGGATGAGCTGGGACTTTTCGTATCTATCGGAGCATCCTATAATAAATCCTATGCAAAAGCTGCAAGCAAACTTGATAAGCCAAACGGATTTACTCCTATAGAATTCGGCAAGCCTGAGAGAATTTTAAAGCTGCCGGCAGATAAACTTTGGGGAGTCGGCAGGCGGATCTACCGCCGCCTTCTGTCAATGGGAATTACTACAATTGGTGATCTTGCACAATCGAATGAAGTACGTATGCGGAAGGAGTTTGGCATAAACGGAATTGTATTCCGAAAGTGCGCAAGAGGTGAAGATACTTCAGGTATATTTGTTAAGACAGAAAAAGAGAAATGCCTTGGGCATAACCATACGGTCTTAAATCCGGTAACAAACTCCCCTGATGCCGAGCGGGAAATCCGCTACCTTGCAGAGTACATCTGTCGTAAGATGCGCAGCAAGCAGCTTGTTGCAGGAAGCATGAGTTTTTCAATCCGCTACGATGATTTGAATTATACAGGCGGAGAGCATCGATTTCCGGCTTACACAAACAGGGATAATGGCAGCCATCTGATTATTACCGTATCAGAACATTCGGAATATTTGTTTTCGACCTGCATCTGGATACATTTGAAAGAAATCTTGACCTTTTTAAGAAAGATGTAAAATTCCCGTATTATGAGCTGGATAAGCTGAAATCAAGATATGGCGAAAAAATCATCAGAATCGGAATAAATACCTGAAATTTAATTTCTATTTACCCTCCAATTAAATTACTGATATTATAGAGCTTAGCTTTTTTGGTCTCTTAAATTTAAAAATTTTCTGAATAGTCGGATTCTTCTTTCAATTACGAATTCCAAATTACGAGTTACAAATTGTAATATTTTGCTGTGACTATTTCACTATTTGCAAAAAGTCGGGAATTAGTCGGATTCTTATAATTTCAAATTTTAGATTTCAAATTGTAACAAAAAAGTAACATTTTATCTATACTATTTCACTATTTGCAAAAAGTCGGGAAATAGTCGGATTCTCTTATTTTAGATTTCAATTTTAGATTGTAACAAAAAAGTAACATTTTATCTAAACTATTTCGCTATTTGCAAAAAGTCGGGAAATAGTCGGATTCTTTTAATTTCACATTTCACATTTCAAATTGTAACAAAATAGTAACATTCTGTGTAAAACTCAGTCCCGTCTTTCCTGTCCAGCTTTAGCGGGAAGCATAATCCTTTTAACTCTTTCAGAAATGGATTTCACCATTTTAATTTAACAATACCATTCTTCTTTTAAAATCAAATTCACCTTATTACTACTAATAGGTAAATATATTTTTTAAAGTATTGACAGATAAGTTGAATTTTAGAAAAGCAATTTCACAGGCGCTTATAGTGGAATTTAAAAATACGCTGCTACTTTATCATTACAGCTTTTTTAGTATCCATTAAAATACCTTTTGAATATAAAGAGAAGAAATATACTCCCGATGAAAGTCCTTCAACGGAGAAATTTATTTCATATGAGCCGTCAGGCTTGAATCCGCTTTCGATAATTTTTACCAAACGTCCGTTTATATCGAATAACTTCAATTCTATCTCCGAAGATTTTTTTAATGAGTACGATATTTTTGTAGAGGGATTGAAAGGGTTGGGGTAGTTTTGGCGGAGGGAGAAATTGTTTATGATAGAATTATGACTATTAATACCTATAACGGGTGGCGCATTAAAAGTGCTGTCAGTTCGTATGCAATAGATGTTTTCACTGCCGGGGAATCTTTTATCATCGCCTTCTCCTATAAAAAGTACGTCATTGTTATTGGCAATTTCAATTTGTCTAAGTCTGTTTCCTTCTGAAAGTCTAAAATATTTTGTCGTTAAGATTGCTCCTGAAGTATCGAGAACTCTTAACTTAGAATAATGGCTAACATTTTGTTCTTCAACGTTTGATAAAAGTAAGTAATGTTTATTTTTATAAAGCTTTAAATCCGAATGCCGTTCAAGAGTATCCGGCTGATAGGAGATATAATTTATAAGATTACCTGAAGAATCAAATTTGCAAACTGTGAGTCCTCCTATACTGGCAAAACCTGAAACAGAATACCCCGTGTTTGCTTTTATAATGCTTTCAGGTGAAAATAAGAAATCTCGAATTCGAAAACCATTTACCCAAACAATATTTCCTATAGAACTAATTTTTGCTATGAATGAACTATCCCAATTGTGTCCGGAAACAATAAAGTTTCCGTCATATGATTCGGTAAAACATCCTATATTAAAATACTGTTGATAGGAATATTTCCATACAAAGTTACCGGATGAATCTAACTTCATTAATTCTGATGTACTGCTTAACATTGCATAACCATTATCTATTGTCCTGATGATTTTTATATGGCTTGTGCCATCATTAAAATAATTTTTCTTCCATAGAATATTTCCATCCGGACCAACTTTAATTGTAAATGCAGAATCACTTCTACCTGTAAGTACGCAGCTTCCGTTATCACTTGAAGTTATTGCTAGTCCATCTGAATTTGATTCCCCTGAAGCTATGAAAGTTCTTGTCCATAGCGTATCACCAAACTTATTTATTTTAATAAGGTAAATTCTTGAGAAGGGATTAATATTTATTAGGGTTTTGCCTATTATATACAAATTGTCTGAGTCGGCTTTGCAAATTCCATAGCCTTCGTCATCATAAAATATACCGGGTCCATTATATAACTTTTGCCATGAGAGGGATTGTGCCTCGGCACAAACACTTAAGCACATCAATATGAGGACTGATAATATTATTATAGTCTTTTTCATTTCATCACCACAGCTTTTTTCGTATCCATTAAAATTCCTTCGGAGTAGAGGGAGAAGAAATACACTCCCGATGAAAGTCCTTCAGCGGAGAAGTTTATTTCGTAAGAGCCGGCGGGCTTAAATCCGCTTTCGATAATTTTTATCATGCGTCCGTTTATATCGAATAATTTTAATTCTATGACTGAAGATTTTTTTAATGCGTAAGATATTTTTGTAGAGGGATTGAACGGGTTGGGGTAGTTTTGGTGGAGCGTGAAATTGTTGACTAATAAATTAACATTAGAAATGTTTGAAACTGGTGACACATTCAAATTACTATCTAATCTTGCTATATATGGTCTAGAATTATTTGTAGTTTGAAAATTTCCATAGTTAACATAACCCCCCGTAATAAAGCCGGTATCGTAATAATTGTTTAAGAAATTCAATTCTAAAGTTCCGTATAAATCAAATGTTCTGTTATTTACAAATAAACCGGTTGTGTCAATCAGCCTGATTTCAGATGAATTAGTATCCTTTGTTGTTAAAACGTATGGTACTTTTGCAATAGATAAAGCTAATTTGTTTTTTGAGACAAAATTAAAACCAGTTAAAGTTTCTATGTATTTTGGGTCAGTACCTTGTATAAAAACAGAGTCTAAAACATCGCCTTGTCCATTAATTTTTAAAATTCCTAGTTTATTTCTTTCGACACTATTTATGTAGTATGAACCAATTAACCAATAATTATTATTTCTGATAAGTATTTTTTTTACGCCGTATGAAAAATTGTTAAGGAAATAATTTTTTTCCCATATGAAATGTCCACTCAAATCTAATTTAGTTACAAATCCATATTGTTGATCAGGTGTAGGGCTATTAAACCCACATAATAAATATCCGTCAGAGGTTTGAAGGGAGTAGTGTACTTTTTTAGAGTATTCGGAGGTATAAATGGTATCCCATTCTTGATTTCCTAATGAATCAATTTTTAGGATATATCCCTTAAGATAATCAGTGACGCCACATAAAAGATAACCTTCATCCGATGTTTGAATGATATGATCAAACCTTGCTCCGTCATTATTGTATACTCTTCTCCACTCTAAGTTTCCCTGAGCACTAAACTTTATACAAAAAGCAGTGTCGGCTGAACCTGAAATTACACAGCCATGATCAGGAGATTCCGTAATACATACTGCACCTTGACCCGGTGGATAACCGCCAAATATTTTTTCCCACAATTTATCCCCATATTGGTTTAACTTCATTACTAAAAGTCCACTAAATCCGTTAGACCCCACAGGAACAAAAGCTGAGCCAGCCACATAAAAGTTTCCTGAGTCAGTTAAACAACTTGATGAGATTTTCCCATGTTTAGAAAATTGAGTTTGATATATTTTTTGCCATGTAGTCTGCGCCATTCCACAAACACTCAAACACAAAAAAACAACCGGAATTAATAGCAGTATCTTTTTCATACATCACAATATCACTCATTCCGTTCATAAAAACAAAGACTTTTTTAGAGAAATACTCGTTTTTTAAACCATTGATAATTATAAAAATACGAGAGTTTTTCGATTTTCTCTTAAAAGTAAAACATTCTCACTGGATGCGAAATATGATTTCATAAGATGTAAGTAGTATTCCTGCTATATAGTGATATTTTACACTATCATTTGCGTTTTTGAGGGTTGAATTACAGGCTGTAACTCGTCAAATTTTTTGGCACAGGATGTGTATAAAGGGGGGTTGAAGTCATTAATTAACAAATTAAAAACCCAATCCTATGGTTGACAACATTTCAAAAAAATTTGTAATCCCTGCGGTTCTGGTCGTATTCTCAATCGCCTTGTTGTACCAGGTGATTACATTCGGCACCCAGGTGATTAGGGGAATTTTTCAAATCTGAACTTAGTAATTTGTTTTAGGGGTAAAACATAACGTTCAGTAAAATTCCCGTCGTCAGGTTATTTTAGAGAAGAATAATTTCTCAGTTAGATTTAGAGCAGAAGCCTGATGGCGGGGCTTCATTTAAAACAAAAGCCCGGAAGAGTTATCTCCACCGGGCTTTTTTAATTTGGAATAAACTTTTTTTTATCTAACCACAGAGTTCACAGAGTATTTACACAGAGAACACAAAAAAATTTTTTTAAAAGTAGTTTCATTGCTCTGTGTCCTTTGTGAATAGTCTCTATGCTCTCTGTGGTTAAAAGAGTTATTTCAGTAATATCATTCTCTTCGTTTCAGTAAAGCTTCCTGCTTCCACTCTATAGAAATAAACTCCGCTTGATAATTTAGAAGCATCAAAACTATAGCTGTAAGAGCCTGCCTGTAAATTTGTATTTACAAGTTCGTTCACTACAGCTCCCTTAGAATCATATATAAATAATTTTACAAAGGAAGATTTAGCTATATCAAATTTTATATTCGTAGCCGGGTTGAACGGATTAGGATAATTATTAAACAGACTGAATTTTTGAGGAACTACAGAGGAAATTTGTGTGACGCCTACAGAATTTCTGCTGTTTAAAATTAGTATAAGTGAATTTGATGTTGCGCTATCGACTCCGTTGTATGCAGTTGCCGACCATAAAGTAAGTATGGAATCACCTGCATTGAATGATGCCCGTACAGAATCCAGAAAACTGTATCTGAGTGTAAGGGTTGTATCAGCTCCGTTATTATTGCTTGTGAAAAGTCTGTCAGGATTTCCTACTCTTCTTATTTTCCATTTATAAGTAATGGATGGATGAGTACCTGCGCTTCCCCATGTAAATTTCTGATATGTATTAACTGCATTTTGATTTACAGGAAGTACAGTAAGCTGTGCCGGTGAATTTGCAGAAAAAGAATTCAGGCTAAGAATAATTCTGAAAGTTGCATCGGATGTATCAGCTTCAGACGGATTTGCAGGATTATAAATTCTTACTTTTGCCTGTGATGTAGAAGCTATATACGGCACTACCCAGTTAATAGTTCGTTGCTGCGCTGGTACATTAGTTTGTACCACGTTCCATGTTGAGCCGTTATTAGAAGAATATTCAATATTAAGATTTCCCGTAGAGTTTGCGCCCCACCAAATTGCTGCTGTATTTCCCGTTCTGAAAGTTTCACCGCCTTTTGGTAGTGCAAGCAGAATTGCTCTGTCGTTTGCAGTGATGCAACCGGCGGATTCAGCGCTGTTTCTTATTAACTCTCCCGGCTGAGGACCAAAATTCATTACTACTGAGCCGCCTGCAGAGATATCGCAATAGCTCATGATTGTACCAACTGTTCCGTGCAGAGGACCTGAATAGCATCCACCTTCTATATCCGAGCATGTATCGATTGGTCCTCCGACCCATCCGCAGTAGTGCGTATGAGGAGAACCGAAATTATGTCCGATTTCATGGGCTGTTGTTTCAACATCATAAGTGTAGTTAGGAAGATTAGGAGCAGCGCCTGTAAGTGTTGCAGATAATCCATATCCACTTTGTGTTGAGCATAGCACGCCTAAGAATGCAATACCTGCAACATCTAAATTTTGTCTTCTTGAAAGTAAGTGTGCGACCACTCTTTGCACTCCCGACTGTGTTGTAATCCAATCTGCTCTGAATTGATTAAGCATCTGATTACCGCTTGTAGAAGTATAAGGGTCCTGAGTAGCCCAGACTCTCATATAGGAAATAACAAGCTGGCAGTTTATTTCTTTTACATAGGTAGCAGAAACAGCAGCCATCTGTGCCATAGCCCAAGCAGTAGTAGTTGTTGTATTGGAGCCGTATCCAAGATAAGTTGCATAATCTATATCCACAGCAATTTCTGCTTTTAATAAAGTCGGGCTCATATTATCTTTTCCCGGCTTATAGTCACGCATCATTTGTTTAATTCTTTCAGGGGTTTCCATTGTCTCTGTACCGCATTTGAAATTTCTTTTGGTTTTTCTCAAACCTTCCTGAAATAAAATATAGTTCTCTTCGTTCTTATTGTTTTCGTCTGTCGTTCCAAGTGTGTATGTTTCTTTATCAGTCATAAGAATAGCCATAACTCTGTCTTCAGTAAAAGTAATAGTAACGAATGAATTATCCATTCCTTTTACTTTTCCTGTATAAGAAAGTATAACATTGTGAAGCGGCATATCTACTTCTCCCTCAGCAGTTTTTTTAACAAATCTTGTCTGCGGAGTAGTAATATCAAATTTCATAAGTTCAAGAGTAGCAGTAGAATTTACATTTCTGAGTTTTACAGGAACGTCAATTTTAAGTACGTTAATTCTTTCAGTAAAAAGTCTTCCTAATTCGTTTTTGTTTACTTTTAAAAATACAGGATCTTTTACTTGGGCATCGAATTTTTCTTTCATGGTCTTTTCGGGAACCTGGTTGGAATAGAATAAATCCGTTGATGTTCTTTGCGCGTATATATTTGAAACGCAAAAAAACAGTGCAATAAGCGGAAAAAATATTTGTTTCATAAATGGTTTTAGTTTTGTATAACTTAATAATTAAGGCTAAGTAAAACAATCAACATATTTGTCTTGTTGAGCAGAAAACAATGAATAAAAATATCTTTATTACCGGAGGAACAGGCTATATAGGCAGCAGAATAATACCTGAGTTGATAAAAAACGGATATCACGTAACAGCTCTTGCCAGAAAACAATCACTGAGTAGATTGCCTGCAGGATGCAATGCTGTTGAAGGAAATGCTTTGGAAGAGAGTACATTTAAGGAATATGTAGAAGGCTGTGATACATTTATTCAGTTAGTCGGGGTTTCACATCCTTCGCCTGCAAAAAAAGAAGAGTTCAAAAAAATTGATTTAGTCTCGATGACTGCCTCCGTTAACGCTGCAAAGTATGCAGATGTAAAACACTTTATATATCTGAGCGTGGCTCAGCCAGCACTGCTAATGAAAGAGTATATTGAAGTAAGAAAGCGCGGAGAGCAGTTATTGGTAGAAAATAAAATTCCGTCATCAGTAATAAGACCATGGTACATCATTGGTCCCGGTCATTACTGGCCTGTTGTACTTACTCCAATATACAAAATTCTTGAGCTGATACCCGCAACGCGTGAGCAGGCGATAAATCTTGGATTAGTAAAATTAGAAGAAATGCTGAATACTATTTTATTTGCAGTAAAAAATCCTCCTGCAGAGGGATCAAGAATTTACAGAACTCCCGAAATAAGGAATAAATATCTAAAGCAGTAAGTCTTGTATCCGGGGCGCTCCCGGATTCCGCTCTGCGGAATCTTGAATAAACAAAGTAAGAATAAATTCTTATTTTGTTTATTCAACCGAACCTCCGGTTCGGCGGGAGGGCCACACGAACACCAAATTTTATTTTGATGCTGAGAAAGTTATAGACTCTATCTTATCACCAATCTGCGTTTTATCCACTACATCCTGCCCGTCTACAACAATTCCAAATAAAGTATAACGCGCATCTAAATGAAGTTGCGGTGAATGAGTAATAAACCACTGCGAGCCTTCTGTATCTTTTCCACTCGATGCCATACCGACTGCTCCCGTAAAGAAATTTAGCTGCGAAAATTCGCTGCGGATTGAATATCCAGGTCCACCATTCCCTGTACCTGTTGGGTCACCGCCCTGAATAACAAAGTTTGGAACAACGCGATGAAACATAGTACCATTGTAATATCCCTTTTCAGAAAGCTTCACAAAATTATATACGGTGAACGGAGTAACTTCAGGAAAGAGCTCAATTTTTACTGTACCTTTATTTGTTTTGACTGAAGCGTATTTGTTCTCAAAAATTTTCTTCAAATATTCCCAGTCAAAATCCTTGTTGTAGATTTTATCTTTAATTCTATCAGAATAATCATTGCCCGTTATTTTTTTAAGTGCATCAGCAGAGCGCTTAGTGATTTCATACTGGTCGCTTGTGAGATTTGCTTCAAGATTAGATTTTAATCCGTCAATCTTCATTTCTCCTGTAAAATCTATATAAGCCGACATTAAATCAAAATCCTGCGGCAGAGTTAAATTAGGATATTCAAACTGAATCACCTGCTCCGTCTCCGCTTTCCAGTTATCACGCTGCAGAGAAGAATCTTTTAACGTTTCCAGACAGTTTGCAACCATTACAACATCTTTTGAAGTAAGAAAATCATAGCAGATTAATCTTATGGTATTTTTATCTTCATCGTTTACTTTTGGTAAGCTTGCATTAATTAATTCAGAATATGCCCGGTAAATTTTTGCAAGGTCTTCAGCACCGATATATTTTTCTTTGTCTATCGTCTGAGTTTTTCCGTATTCAAGTACATCGTTTGAAATTAAATCACGCACCTCACGAAAAATTTTCCCGTCGTTGAAGCTGCTAAATGCTCTTATTATATCTGCTTTTATATTGTAATCGGTACTTTGTTTATATCGGTTTATGAGTTCATCTTTCAGCTCATCTTTAAATATACTTCCCATTACTTTTATAGCTTCGCCTGAAATATTTTTTTCAGAAGTGAAGGAATTTAAAATATCATAAAGTTTGGGATTGGTTGTTTTGGTATAATTTTGATTGGAGTAAAGTTTATTAACTGCGCCAAGATAAGCTATTATATAGGAAACTTTATTGTTATCATCTTCCTCCTTGCTTCTTAAAAGTGACATCAAAGCTTCATTAATATCATCCTGCCTGTCCTTTATGTGCTCATAGGTAAAATTGTTAATAATATTAAATGAATTTACCTTCGCTCTCCAGTCACTTTCATTTTTTACGTTACTTAAAATCTCAAAAAGTATCTGTGTATCTTTTAATTTGCCTAAAGCATTTATTGCATAGCTTCTATTCAGGCCGTTTATATCTTTTAGATACTTTTTTAATAAATCAGTATGCGGTTTTAATAATTTATCATCGCCTGTTCTCCATAGGGTGTAAAGGCAAAGCATTGTAGAGTTTTTATCGGGATTTGAATTTAATATATCTGCAAGTATCTGAAACGAACGTTCATTCTTAATTTTCCTTAAGCCAAATCTTAATATAGAAAGCGCAGAGTAAAATTTATCGTAATCTATATTACTCACATCTGACGGTATCAGTTCTAAATCTTCACCGGCTCCAATTTTTCCAATCGCTTCCATCAATTGCTGTCTTACATACATATTTGTCTCTGATTTCAATGCCGTTCTCAGATATATTTGTGAAGGCTCGCATGGAATCTGTCCCAATGCATAAGCTGCAAGAAATCTTATATATTCATTCTGATTTGTAAGCAGGACAGTACTAATTTCATCAGCCGTAGATGAATCCTGTATATTTGCCAATGCAAAGAGTGCGCGGCTGACAACATCTACGTTTTCTGATTTTAAATATGAAAGGAGCTTATCATTTTCTCCCAATGTTCGCGAATCCTGCAGAAGTAAAATTTCTTTTTCTTCGGGAGAATAGTTTTGTGAGAGAACGACGTTGGAAAATAAAATTACTGAGAGAAATAAGAATAAGAGTTTTTTCATGGCTTAAGAAGAGTATTTTTCTACTCATTCCCAACGTCCTCGTTGGGAATGTTCCTTACGAACAAGGGCGTTCGTAAGGAGGGATTCAACACGGATTTTGGAAATAGGAATAAATTTATTTCTTACCCAATAGCTTAAACATATTTTTCTTATATGCTTCAACACCGGGCTGATTGAATGGATTTACACCAAGTAAATACCCGCTCACTGCGCATGCTTTCTCGTAGAAGTAAATCAACTGTCCTAGATATCTTGCATTAAGTTCAGGAATTGTAACAACTATATTCGGTACTCCTCCGTCAACGTGAGCCATAAGTGTCCCTTCCATAGCCTTTTCATTTACATAGCTCATTTTCTTTCCTGCAAGGTAATTCATCTCATCTGCATTATCGGGAGAATCCGGAATCAACAATGTAGAATTTGATGTCTGCACTTTTATCACCGTCTCAAAAATATTTCTTGCGCCTTCCTGTATAAGCTGTCCCATAGAGTGTAAGTCCGTAGTAAGTGTTACTCCGGCAGGATAAATTCCTTTGTGCTCTTTACCTTCACTCTCGCCAAACAACTGTTTCCACCACTCAATAAAATATTGCAGGCTTGGAGTGTATGTAGCGAGTATTTCTATGTAATGACCTTTTCTGTACAGCGCATTTCTCGTTGCTGCATATAAGTTAGCAGGATTTGCAAATAAATCTTTCTGCGCGCTTAGGTATTTTTCCATTTCAATCGCGCCTTTGATAATTTGCTTAATGTTTATTCCGGCAGCAGCAATCGGCATTAAGCCTACAGGGGTAAGAACTGAATATCTTCCCCCGACATCATCAGGAATAACAAAAGTTTTGTATCCTTCTCGCTGAGCAAGCTTCCTTAAAGCGCCTTTTGACTTATCTGTAATGGCAATTATTCTGCTTCTTGCATCTGGTACGCTGTATTTATTTTCAAGATGATTTTTTAAAAGTCTGAATGCCAGAGCAGGCTCTGTAGTTGTCCCTGATTTTGATATTACTATAACAGAATAGTCATACTTGTCCAATGCTTTTAACAAATCATAATGATAATCTTCACCGAGATTATTCCCTGCATAAACCATTATTGGTGTAACACGATTTTTTTTCAGGTAATGAAAATTATCAGATAGCGCATCTACTACTGCCCTTGCTCCCAGATATGAGCCTCCTATACCTATAACAACAATTACTTCTGACTTCTCTGCCATTTTCTCTGCAGCAAATTGTATCTGGTCAACTAAGTCATCTGTTATATCGGAAGGAAGTGTCATCCAGCCGAGGTAGTCTTTTCCTAAACCTGTTTTATTTTCTAACGCTTCATTTGCATACAATACTCCGGGAGAAAAACTTTGAATGTCATTAAATGAAACAAAGTTTGTGCAGTTTTCAACATTAACTTTTACAATATCTTTTTTTTCTTTAAGAGCGTTAAACATTTAATACCTCCTTAAAATTATCCCAGGTCATCCTTTTTTTATGATCGATTTCCTTATTGTAAGGCTGTGAGTAAATTATGTGTTCCCATACAGGAACTAACGAGCCCTGTACTTCCGGCATATCATCTATAAGATAATCTCCTCTTACAAAAGTTTTATCTTTTGTCATAATAATTCTGCCCGTCCACTCAGAGCCGAGATGCTCGGCTACCCAATGATATTTTTCAAGTACGCAGTTCTCATATTTTGGAAGCATGGGCGCAGTGCATAAACGTACATTGTGCCCTTGTGCCAGTAAATAGTTTACGCCTTCTATGCTTCCTTCAACAGGAGGAAGCCCTTGATAAAATCCGGGAGAGAGATAAATTTCTTCAACGAACTCTCTGTATTCCTGAGGATATTGCTGAGACACATAAAATCCTTTTCTGTCCTCATGGGGAATATAAGGCTTTTCAGGGTGATTAGCTTTCCAGCGTTTTAAAAACTCACCTTCGAAGTCGGCAATGACGCCGTCCATATCGACAAGAATTTCCATTAATTATTTGCCTCCATTATTTGACGGACAATCTGAATATCGGCGAACACTTTCCACTCTGATATTTTTCCGTCTTTAATTTTTGCCTGCCATGATGCAGGCACTTCAAATTTGTTTTTTTCTTCCAGCTCGCCCTCTTTCCAGTACGTTCCCTTTGCTTTACCATAAACTGCAACCATATCTCTCTCACAGATTATTTCATCTGCATCGATAGTATAATCGGGGAAGTGAATAAAGAAATCGAGCCAGGCAACTTTAAGATATTTTCTGCCTTTGATTTTTATATCAGAGGAATCTGTCATAATATGGTCATCGGATAAATATGTCATCATCTCATCAATATCATGTTCATTTATATAATATATAAAATCTTTTACTAATTTTTGATTTTCGTTCTGTGGAGGATTTTTATAATTGATTCCAAGATATACTGTCGGCAGCTCTTCCTCTAAATATGTCTTTGAAATTTTTCTTACCGAATAAGCTTTTACATTTTTTCTCGAGCTTATAACATTATACAGCTGGCTGCCTATGAAATGCAATCCGCAGTAATCTTCAACTCCATAACCGTTTTTTATTCCGCCTTCCGTAATTATCTCTCTGAAGGATATACGCAGCTCAGTTCTTTCATCATAGTGAGGACAGAAACTTCCCTGTAATAATCCGAGGCACGGCAGCTTCATCAGCTTTGTATCTTCGGGATTATAAATGCCGTCGCTGAACCAGACAATTGCGCCTGCGCTCATCCCGGAAAGCACTATACCTTTATTGTAAGCCTTCTTCATTATTTTATCCAGACCGTATGTTTTCCATTGTGACATAAGAAAGCGCGTGCTACCTCCGCCCACGAATAAAGCATCCTGCTCAAGAATAAATTTTTCCAGATTAATTTCCGGTGGTGTTTTTAATGATATGTGTGAAGGAATGCAGTCTAATTTATTATAGACATTATAAAACTTATCTATATAATCCTGTGCATCTCCGCCTGCATTTGCAAAGAAACATATTTTCGGAGTCGGTTTTCCGGTTGCGTTAAGAATATAGTTATCGAGGAGAGGATTATCCTGTTCCATGGAAAATCCGCCGCCGCCTAATGCAATAATTTGCTTAAATTTTTTCAATAAAGATAAGTAGTTGAGGTCTTTAAATTAAAAAAGCTATTTAAAGAATTAAAGTTAAAAAGATGAGAAGAGTTAAAGTAAAAAATCAGGCACCGGATTCTTTTAAGTCTTTGAGCAGCTCGCGCGCCTGCACTGCATTATCTTCAAGTACCTGGATCTGAATAGCGCCTGTGATAGGATTAAAACCCGTACCCATAACGCCTACTCCCATAAGATTTTCAACGCCTTCGCCTTTTACACTATACTCAATATTTGCTTCATCAAGCATTGATTTTGCGAGCGCAATCAAACCTTCATGACCGCTTTCAAAAACTGTTACTGCATAGCTGTTATCTTCGTGTTTCATAAGTAAATTATTTGTTTAAATCTATTTCAATTTGTGAAAGAATGAGTAAAAAAACAATTACAATAGGAGCTATTGAATTTGTATTAAAACAAAAAATGAGCCGCAAAGTAATGAATTACTCAACGGCTCGGTTAAAATTTTTAAACCTTCTATTTTAAAACTGCAAGCTCAATCCGCCTACAGGCAGGAATGCCCAGTTATAAACCGTTCCTTGTGCGTTTTTTGTCTCATTCCAGAAATATGAGTTTACATTTTTTCTGTTAAAAAGATTCTGGAACTCTATATATCCAACAAGACTGGCTTTTTTAAAGTTTACTTTTTTATCGATGCGCAAATCAACTCTTATATAATCAGGATAACGCGCGCTGTTGAAATCATCCGTTGCATAAAAGCCATTCATCTGCAACCTGATAGCCTGCTATCAATGTAATCTGATTTGTCGGGTCATATGCTCCCGGCTTTTCTCCGCCTACAAGCGCAGTGAAATTTGAATACGAATAAGAGTAGTTCAGCATTCCGTAAAATCCGTTACCCGTTAATTTTTTATGAAGGGAAAAATCTATTCCGCGCACATAACCCTTACCTGCACTTACTGCAGGACCGACTAAATTTGGACCGAAGTCAGAACCGCCGTCAATCAAAATAAACGTAGGGTTTTCAGTTGCTACAGGGTAATCTTTGTATCGCTTCTCGTAAGCTTCTACAGTAAATTTAAAATCAGGTGAAAGCAGCTGTTCAAATCCTAAGATGAAATGCTCGCTTCGGATATCGTTTAAGTTTTTATTAATTGGATTCGATGCAAGCCAAAGATATGCAGGCGCTTGATAAAATATTCCATACGATGCATTAATTGTAGTAAGCGGTGTCAGTTTATATGATACTCCTGCTCTCGGCGAGAAGTAAGTTTTTAAGTTTATAAAATCAAAGTAGTCGACTCTGAATCCTGCATTAAAAATTAAATTATCAACGAACCGAAAAGTTTATAAGTATTAACTGTGTTATCGAAAATCAGATCAGGTCTTATATAACCTGCATAAGTTGTATCCTGCTTTGCAAAAACATTGTTCTTTATATTTGCAAGTTTTCCGCCTGCAGTGAAATTAAGATTAAGAATTCTATTTGCCTGATAGTTCAGCTCAGTCTTTAATGTATGTTCACGTTCAGTTGCCTTATCGTTAAACTGTACAGTATCTTGTCTTTGCCCGTAGCTTACGATATCGTAATCTGAAATTGAGTTTGATAAAGTAGTTTGAAGATAACCTTTCTTAAATATTTTTGTGTAATTAAATCCGGCGACATAGTTATTCTGATGTGAGAACGCTTTTCCGTAAGGGTCATCCAGGTCATCTGTTTTATCTCCGTCGAAATCTATTCTGTCGATACTACCAAATCCGATCATGGAAAGTTTATCATTGGGGGAGAGGTCATAGTTCAATTTCAAATTTATATCCCAGAAATTAGGAACGGCTGAGAGCTGTATTGCTCCTTTTAATAATTCAAGATAACTTCTTCTTACTGAAACTATATAAGAGCCTTTTTCGCTAAATAACGGTCCTTCAAAAATTCCGCCGAAGCCGCCTACGTTCAGATTAATATCACTGTAAAATTTCTTTCTGCTACCTTCACGAAAACGAATATCAACTACTCCCGATGACTTATCACCGAAACGTGACGGAAATCCTCCTGTGAAAATATTTGCTTCCTGTATAAACTTTACATTTATAAATCCTATTGCTCCGCTTGTTGAGCCTTGTGTGTTGAAGTGATTGATGTTTGGAATCTCAATCCCATCTATGAGCAGAAGATTTTCACTTGGCGAGCCGCCTCTTACAATAATATCATTTCGCTGGTCGTTGCCGATTGAAACACCCGGAGCAGTCTGCAGCATTCTTGAAATATCTTCTGTTGCACCCGGTGCTCTGCGGATTTCTTCGAAGTCAAGATTCATTGTAGAGATATTTACATCGGAGCTTTTTGAAAAGTAGTTTGCCTCAACATCTATCTGCTCAGTGGTAATATTCATAGGTATTAACTGTATAAACACTTCCAGAGGGCGGCTTGCATATACAACTAAATCAGACTTTATTATAGGAAAATAACCCGGAGCAGTAATTTTCAGTTCATAATTTCCAAGCGCAATATTGCTGAAAGTAAATTCGCCGTTCTTATCTGTGATAGTATTTTCAAAAGTGCCAACGATCTGTATATTGGCATCGGTAACAGGATTTTGCGTTTCTCTGTCAATTAACTTTCCTTTTATAACTCCGGTATTCGTTTGGGAGAATACTGAACAATAAGTAAAAAATAGTATTAGGAGTAATAACTTCTTCATATAAAATTATTTTTTATGTTTAGGGTTTTTAATATTTAATGTGTTAACCAGAAATTTTAAAGAGCCTTCAATCAACTGATTGAGTTCTTCTCTTTTAATCGGCGGAATTCTTTTTTTAATAACCAGTGAAGCAATACCGTGAACAAATGCCCACATTGAAAATGTGGCTGGCTCAACATCTTTCTTTGAAATGTATCCGTGCTCTGCGCAGTCTGCAATTGTCTGATGCAGCAGCCCGTACGAGTCCATTCCTATCCATTCAGCTTCTTTTGCAATTGAATCAGATACGCAATTGTTGATGAACATTAAGTCATAGTATTCCGGATTTTGCCAGGCGAATTCCAGATAATTGTGTCCCATAAGCTCTAATTTCTTAATAGGATTTTTTTCTGAATTTGATTCGCTAAGCGCTTCATAAAATTTCTGAAATGCAATGGTATGAAGTTCAAAGAGAATTGATTCTTTATCTTTGTAATGCAGGTAAATTGTACCGGGGCTGTATTGAATTTTTTCCGAAAGCTTCCGCATAGAAACATTTTCATATCCCTCTTTAGCGAAAAGCTTTATTGCAGCTTGAAGGATTTTTCCCTTAATTTTTTCTTTATCTTTTATTTTTCTTTCTGCTATTCCCATAAAGGTTGTGTTTAATGAACGGTGTAAAATTACTGAACACTGTTCAGTAATTAAATGGAAAAATTTATCTCCGTGCTAAGGATTATGAAAATTAGAGGTTTAATTTGAATTATTTGCAGATTTGTTTAAAGACACGAAGCATATTGAGCCCGAGGATTTTTTTAATCTCGTTATCTGTATATCCAAGCTCAACAAGCTTTTTTGTTATCATTGGATAACAGCTTGCATCGTAAAGCTCTGCGGGTGGAGAGATGCCTCCGTCGAAATCGGAGCCAAGTCCGACATAGTCTGCGCCGACAAGATTTTTAATGTAATCGATGTGCTCTATAACTTTATCAATTGTAGTGCCGCCGGTAAGTTTTTTTTCTTTTAGAAAATTATCACGCTCAGTATTGTATTTTTCCAGATCATCTCCGTATTTCTCGTTCAACGCATCAAGCTCCTTTTTGTAAAGCTGGTAAGCATTTTTTGTTCTGTTCCGTTTAGCATCCTTATCTAAGAATTCATCATAGAAGTTTACCTGCACTACTCCGCCTGATTTTGCAACTGCTTTAATCTGTTCATCAGTTAAATTTCTAAAGTGAGGATTAATGGAGTATGCATTTGAGTGTGAGCTGAAAATCGGCTGTGTGGATAACTCCGCTACATCCCAGAAACTATTTTCCCCAAGGTGGGCAACATCAATCATCATTCCAAGTTCATTCATTCGGTGAATAACTTTTTTGCCAAAATCTGAGAGTCCCCCTTTTTTCCCGCGTTCAACTTCATCTTTTGCAGATGAAGCGATTACGTTAGAGTTATTCCATGTCAGACCGATATATCTTACACCCATATCATATAACTTATTTACATTATCAACATCGTTTCCGATTGCCGTGCCGCCTTCTACTCCGATAAGTCCGCTGATTTTATTTTTACCAAGTGCTGACATGATTCCGTCATAGGAATACGCGAACTCGATGTCATTAGGATTGTTTTCAGCTATCTGATTTAATCTGTTAATTTGTCCCTTTACAAAGCTGAATGAATTTTTCACTTCTTTCATAGGAATCCAAACTGCAAAAAACTGAACATCCAGTCCACCGCTTCTGAAGCGGGGCAAATCAGACTGTGTGAAAGAGCTTCCTCTGAATTCAGCTCCCTTATCATAAACCTGCCATATGAAATCATTATGTGAATCAACAACTATTGCATCATAATGCAGTTTCAGATAATCACGTGAGGTATTTTGTATAGTATCTTTATGCATAACCGGAATTGTTTTAGTTGTAATAGGTGTTTCAGGCGGAGCTTGTGTCAGTGATTTATCGGTTGCCTGTGTGAGTAAGGAAGAATTTTGCAGAATAAAATAAAACAGGAGTAAAGCTGCCAATATGCCTGCAACGGTAAAATATTTTTTATTCAGAGTAGTCACATTATAGTCTTTATAATGTAAATTAATATTCCAGATCATCTTTTAGTAAATCTGATTTATCAGTATTGATTGCTATCTTTGCAAATTCTACATCCTTTTCCGCCACATAAAATTTTATCGGCTGCTTCATTGCCATTCTGCTAAGTTCGGTGTTAAAAGATTCCATAGTCATTGAGAGATCGGCATCTCCCTTTACAGCGAACTCAATTTCTTCATCGGCAAGCTTTGCTTTAACTAAGTTTGCTTCCATTGAATCGTAGGTTGTGTACACTTCTACCATATTATATTTTTATTTGTTCTCTTAATTTATTGCCTTCAGTCACAAGTTTGTTTAAATCCTTTCCCGTTAACGTGATATGTCCCATCTTTCTTCCTGTTCTGTTCTCATTTTTACCATACAAATGGATATAAGAATTATTTTTTAAGCCCAATTGTTTTAAAAAATCCAGATTATATTTCCCGTCAAAACTGCCCAGTATATTTATCATTACGGATGAATCTTCTTTTAGATTTGTATCACCGATCTTTAAGCCTGAAACGGCTCTTATATGATTCTCAAATTGAGAAGTGTAACATCCTTCTATGGTATAGTGTCCTGAGTTATGCACTCGGGGCGCTAATTCATTAACAATTATTACATCACCTATCAAAAACATTTCTATCCCCATTACTCCCACATAATTCAGATTCTCAAGAATTGACTTTGCAATACTCTCTACCTTTTCTTTTAAGTCAGAAAACAACTCTTTTGAAGTAAGAACAGTTTTGCAAATATGATTTTCCTGAATTGTTTCCACTACAGGATAAACCTTAAAGTTTCCCCCAATATTTCTTACTGCCTGTACTGCAATTTCTTTTTGAAAAGGAATGAACCTCTCGCACATCAGCTGCCCGCGTTTTCCAAGAACATTCATAGCTTCATCAATCTCACTCTCATTATCAATCTTATAATTTCCTTTGCCGTCATATCCCATTGTGCGTGATTTCAGAATAACAGGATAACTAAATTCAGCAGCAAAATTTTTTATATCATCTTTACTTTCAACTTCAATAAAATCAGCAACAGGTATATTCAAAGAACTTAATGTTGACTTCTGTACAAACTTATCCTGAATTAATTTTATGTTAGCAGAGGACGGATAAACTTTTTTCCCGAGAGATTGTAAATATTCAAGCTTAATATAATCTATGAATTCATTCTCAAGAGTAATTACATCACATTCGCTTGCAAATCTTTTCAAACATTCCGTGTCATTCCAGTCTCCGACAATCTCGGAACTTGTAATTTTTCCTGCAGGAGAATTTTTTTCGTTGGATAAAACAACAAACTCAAAACCGTACTTATAGGCAGATTCCATCATCATTCTTGCAAGCTGGCCGCCGCCTATAATACCTATTCTCATTTATTAAATATAAAAATTGGATATAAAAATTAAAACTTTCCTAAAAGCTGATTATACCTTGAAGGATTATTTATTATTGAAACTGCTTCCTGAAGCTGTTTGTCAAATTCAAATGTTGCGGCAATCTGTTCTTTCTCGTTAATCAGTCTTTTATTAATTTCTTCCGTGATAGCTTTCTTTATTTCTTCCTTAGCATTTTCAATTTCAGTTGTTTCTTCCGATGCAACTTCGCTTTGAATTTTATTCAGATAATCTGCAATGTTAGGACTGAAGTTTTTTCCTTCGGTCAGTTTTCTTAAGTCATCAATTTTTTTATCTGCATTGGAAACGTAGTCGAAATTTTTTGTTCTGATAAATTCTTTAAAGTCGATGAATATATCATCCGAAGGTTTGAATGTTTTCAGTCCCGGATTTTTTACCAAATAATCATTTGCATATTTAAAGAACATATCTCTTGCCAGTAAAGCATAATAAACATCGCTAAGCCCTTCAACTTTCACTTCTATATCAGGAGCAATGCCGCCCTTTGCATAAACAGTTCTTCCGCCGAGAGTTTTAAACTCACTCTGATTGTATTTATCTTTATCTAAAAATACGCCGAATTTATTTTCCTGAAAATAATCTTTCTGCTGTATCCATCTTCCCGAAGGGGTGAAATATTTTGAAGTCGTGATTTTCATCTGCTTGTCGTTGGTAAGATCTCTGAATTGCTGAACAAGTCCTTTACCGAATGATTTTGTACCGACTATTACACCTCTGTCTAAATCCTGTACAGCTCCTGCAACAATTTCCGAAGCGGATGCAGTATTTTCATTTGTTAAAACTACAACAGGGACATTTTTAGGAACGAGAGGTTCTTCGGATGAAAAATATTTTTTTTCAGATGAAGTTTCTTTTCCTTTTGTAATTAAGAGGAGACTGTTTTTATCTACAAGTTTATTTAAAATTCCGATAGCGGCATCAAGCAGTCCGCCGCCGTTATTTCTTAAATCAAGAACCAGTCCTTTGAAATTTCCGCCCGCTTTGAATGTCTTAAGGGCATTTTCAACTTCTGATAGAGCGTTATTTGTAAATCTGTCCAGCCTTATATATCCGATGCCGTCAGTGCTTGGCTCAAGCATACCGTAATATGAAACGACTTTTAAAATTATTTCCTGTCTGGTCAGATCAAAATTCAGTATTTCGCCTTCTCTGTCAATCTTTACATTAAGATTTGTGCCGACCGGACCTCTTACCATCAGCCTCGTACTTTCGTATTTTACTCCGCGTAAATCCTTGCCGTCAAGCTCAATAATTTTATCGCCTATTCTAAGTCCTTTTTTCTGAGCTTCGTATCCGTTCATAACATCTGTAATTGTAAATGTGCTGTCACGCACTCCGATTGTAACTCCGATGCCGCCGTATTTTCCTGCTGTGATAAGATCGATCTGGTCTTTGCTGTTTTCGTCGTAGTATGTTGTGTATGGGTCGAGTGTTCCGAGCATACCTTCGATGCCTGCCTTCACAAATTTATCTGCATCGATCTCATCAACATAATTAAGGGCAACTTCTTTATACACTTTTCCGAAGACATCCATATTTTTATTTATCTTATCATAGATATCATCGCTTCTTTCCATTGTTGTTCCGAGAAACAAGGTGAAACTGACAAGAAACAAGAGGGAGAAATATTTCAGCTTTAGTATTTTTTTCATGCGATTGTTCAAAATCTTTTTATTCTTATACTTTATTATTTATTAAAGGTTTCTTTTGTGAGTACTAATACTGCTAACAATAAATGCGTGAATATCGTTTACATTTTTCCTGCCATCGATGACCTTGTATCTTTTTTTATTTGCCTTTGCGATTTCCATATACCCCTCCACAACTTTTTTATAATATGTCAAAGTTTTCTCTTCAATTCTGTCAGCGCCTTTATTTCTGATTTTTTTTCTTTTAAAGCTTTCCTGCGGAGTAATGTGCAGAAGGAAAGTAATATCAGGCTTTAATCCCGACGTTGCAATTCTGTTCACTTGATTTATATCCTTTACATCTATCTTTCCTCCGAATCCCTGGTAAGCTGTGGAAGAATCATAATACCTGTCGCAAATTACAATATATCCTTTTTTTAAATGCGGCTTAATGACTTCATTTGTAAGCTGATATCGCGAAGCGGAGAAAAGTAAAAACTCAGTAACATATTTCATTTCAATATGGTCTTTATCAAGTAGCAGGTGCCGGATTTTTTCGGATATTTTTGTGCCGCCCGGTTCGCGGACATATATAACTTTTTTCTTTTGTGACTGAAGATACTCCAATAATAATTTTGCCTGCGTTGATTTTCCGCAAAGGTCAATTCCCTCGAACGTTATAAACATTAATCTGCTACAATAAATTTTACTTTTTTGTGTGTGCCTGGGGGCGCCTCCCGACTCGCAGAGTCGGGCACGTATTTAATTATTTTTGCGGCTGCAAAAATAATTAAATCGAGCGTCCCGCTTTCAGCGGGACGAGGCGCCCCCATGTTTCCTTTACAACATACTTGATTTTTAAATTATTTTAAGGTCAATTTTTTCGTGAATTTGTTCATCTTAAACTCCGTTAAAATCTGCTTTTCATTAATATTATCGTAATTCTTTTTTGTTACATTTATAAAGCTGCCGGCAAGTTCAATCCATGCAAAACCCAGCGGGAAAATCGTATTTTTATGTGATTTCTGAAAATTCATAGGAAAGATATACGTCTTTGCCTTCGTATACAATATATTGTAAGGAATGTTGTTCTCATGCAACACTTTTATAAATTCCCATGAAGCCCTCTTGCTTTCAAATACAAAACACTTAGCCGGATATTCTTTTTTGCCGCCGTTATGTTTCCATACCGGATTGCAAACCGGCATTTTATCTTTTTCTGTAAATAGCTGAAAGTGCAGATGATTTACCGAGGCATACGCTCCGATGGAATTATATCCTATAGCAAATCCTTCAGCTGCTTTGATTAGATCGCATGCGTAGTAATGAAATCTCCTTTTGAGAAACTGCGGATGGTTTTTTTCCTGCTCGGGGACAAGTAAAGTGTGATAAGGAACGAAAGGGAATTTATTATAGAAGAACGAGACATCCATTCCATTACATCTGCATTTTTTAAATCTTTCCTGTCTTAGAAAAGGCTTATTAAAGTTAAAAGCGTTTTTATCAAATTTCTTATAAATAGAACTTATCTCTTCCACTGCATTTCTTCTCGGTTTGAATGTCCGTATCTGATTATATTGTACATCCCAAAGAGCATTCAGTTTTTTAAAAGAAACTTTTTCTATATTCTTCCAGCCGATCTCAAGGATTTTTAAAGCAACAAAGAAATCATCATTCTTCAGATTATCAGGAATGTTATTAATTTCCTTTCTTAACTTTTTGTAAATAGAATTTAATCGGGTATAAGTTTTCCTAAATAAATCTTTATTGAAAGTCGCTTGCGCAGATAGCAGAATCAGTACTCCTAAATCATTAAAGCTAATTTCTTTCTTTAAAAGATTCAGAAGGTAATTATCGTAAACTTGTATAAATTTCTCTTTTGTTCTGAATATTTCAGGAAGCATTATTCTCCTTATTCATAAAAATAATTTTATTCAGCGCTCCTACATAAACAAATATCAGCGCAGCTAAAAGTCCTAATAACGAGCCGAACACTACATCAATTTTATGATGTAACCCCAGAATTACCCGGGAAAGACAAACGAATATCATCCAGACTAACGGGGCTAAATACAAAAATTTAAATCTTTTGCCCCATGTAAAAAATAAAATAGTAGTATATAATATGCCCAGAAAAGCCGAGTTAAACGCATGCCCGGATGGAAATGACAGAGCTGTTTCCGAGAGCCATAATTTATAAATATCAGGATTTACTCCCTCCGGAGGCTTTGCAAAAAGGCTGTCCTGACTGAATAAAAGCCGTCTCTGCGCAGGAGTTAACTTAGTAAATTCCTCCAGCTTTTCAGGCAGAGATTTATTCTCTGAAAGGAACTGATAATACGGCCGCGGTTCGGGAAAGCTGGCCTTTAGATAATTTATAAGATAATAGCCTGCAGCGCCTAAGCCGATACCTATAAATATGAATATTAAAAGTGAGTGATGCAGCCGCAGAAATTTTCTTGTGGAGAAAATAAGTATAAACGTTGTAATGAATACAGATATTATAACACCTATGGGATTTCCTGTAATAGTAATAAATATCCAAAACTTTATTATTATAGTATC
>JBGAGG010000001.1:309620-496557 GCA_044226845.1 Ignavibacteria bacterium | reverse complement strand
TCCCCCATTCAAAACAGGAACATTTTTGAAGCTAAATTGTTTTCAATTAAAAATTATATGCTCTTTTGTATATAATTGAAATTCTTATAAACTATTATTAAGTTAATGTCAGGATGTTTAGTAAATGTTATTAATTTTTTATAGTTACTTAATGTTACTTTTGTATGGTTGTAAAACCCTCAATTTGTCTCTATGAAGAAAAAAATTCTTTTTATCTGCGGGTCTATAAATCAGACAACTATGATGTACAAGATTTCCCAACAGCTGCCTGAATACGACCAATATTTCACACCTTATTATGCCGATGGTTTTCTCAAGATGCTTTTGAAAGCAGGTTTAGTTGAGTACACCGTTCTTGGCGGCAAATTCAGACGAAACACAGAAAAATTCCTTTCAGAAAGAAATCTGAAAATGGATTATGAAGGCAAACAGCATGATTATGATTATGTCTTCACTTGCAGCGATTTATATATCCCTAAAAATATAAAAAAGAAAAAAATAGTTCTGGTTCAGGAAGGTATGACTGACCCGGAAAAACTTAACTACTATATAGTAAGATATCTCGGATTACCCCGTTATCTTGGTGCAACGTCACTGACCGGTCTCTCTCATGCTTATACTTTATTCTGTGTTGCATCGGAAGGATATAAAGATTTTTTTATAAAAAAAGGATGCAATCCCGATAAAATAGTAGTAACCGGAATTCCGAATTTTGATAACTGTAAAGAAAGTTTCAACAATAATTTCCCTTATAAAAATTATGTTTTAGTTTGCACTTCAGATGCGCGCGAAACGATAAGCTATGAAAACAGAAAGAAAACAATTCTTGAAGCAGTGAAAATTGCTAACGGCAGACCGTTAATTTTTAAGCTTCACCCAAATGAAAAAGTTGAACGTGCCACACGCGAAATAAATGAATACGCTCCGGGTGCATTAGTGTTCGATTCCGGCAACACAAATGAAATGATTGCAAACTGTGATATACTTATTACAAGATACTCCACTGTTGTATATGTGGGGCTGGCTCTTGGTAAAGAATGTTATTCCTATTTTGATATAAATATGCTGAAGCGTTTAACACCTATGCAGAATGGCGGCAACTCTCATAGAAATATAGCCGATGCTTTTCGCAAAAGGGTTGTTCAGGAGCAGCCGGGAGATTTTGTACCTGATTATATAGACTCAATGGAAACAGCCCGAAATATGTGAAGTATTTAAACTATGTTTTTACTTATTTTATAACCCTTCTCAGAATATATATCCATTTACTTTGGATTTCTAATCTCATTAGAATTTGTTAATTTTGAACCTTAATATGTTTATTATTTTAGATACTTTTTAATTGGATTCCGACGGTAGTTTAAATATAGTAGTTGTAGTACAGGCGCGAACCGGCTCATCACGTTTGCCTAATAAAATAATGCTTCCGCTCGCAGGCGAACCTCTCCTTGTCAGAATGATGGAAAGAGTAATGGCTTCCAAAACTCCTACAAAATTTGTTGTCGCAACTTCTACAGAAGACGAAGACGATGCAGTAGAAGAGCTTTGTGAAGATTATAATTACACCTGCTTCAGAGGCAGTCTGGATAATCTTCTTGAAAGACATTATCTGGCCGGCCTTGAATATAAAGCAGACGTAGTTGTAAAGATCCCATCTGATTGCCCGTTAATTGATCCTAAGATAATCGATAAAGTGATCAATTATTATGTCCGCAATAAAGATAAGTATGATTTTGTAAGCAATCTTCATCCGCCTACATATCCTGACGGTAATGATGTGGAGGTTATTCCTATGCCCATATTAAAAATCACCTATGAAAATGCTCTGATGAATATGGAGCTTGAGCATACTACACCGTACATCTGGGAGCGCCCTGATGAATTCAGAATAGGCAATGTAGTCTGGGAAACGGGACTGGACTATTCTATGACATACCGTTTTACAATTGATTACAGAGAAGATTATGAATTTATTAAGGCAGTGTATGATGAATTATATGAAGATGATCCTCAATTCAGTCTTGATGACATTTTAAAACTCCTAGAAGAAAAACCTGAGATAAAAAAGCTCAACGAAAAATATATCGGTGTAAACTGGTACAGAGATCATCTTGATGACTTAAAAACCATTTCACCTGATGATACACGTCATACAGAATTTTAACAGTTTAGAAATTAATGAATTCAAATAAACTTAACGAATTAAAACAACGGGCATTCAAAGTACGTGAGCATATCATTCGTATGTCAACTGACGGCGGATGCTTTATAGGTGCCTCACTTTCATGCGCAGACCTGATTGTGTATTTATATGATTCTTACCTTAACGTTACCAAAGATACTTTAAAAGACCCGAACAGAGATTATTTTTTCTTATCCAAAGGTCACGATGTCCCTGCGCTTTACGGAACATTTGCTGAAATAGGATGGATTGAAAAAGACAGACTGAAAAATCACTTAAAACCGAACGATTTTATTTACTGGCATCCCAATAGAAATATTCCGGGTATAGAATTTCATTCCGGCTCACTAGGGCATTTATTAAGTGTAGCCATAGGAGTTGCAATTGATTGCAAACTCAGAAAGCAAACCAATAAAGTTGTAGTAGTACTTGGAGACGGCGAGCTGAATGAAGGAACTATATGGGAAGGCGCCTTAGTTGCTGCTGCAAAGAAACTTGATAACTTAGTGGCAGTAGTAGATAGAAATCAGTTCCAGGCGAATATCAGAACAGAAGAACTGATACCGCTGGAATCTATAGAAAGGAAATTTGAAGCATTCGGTTGGAATGCTCACAGAGTTAACGGACATGATTTTGAAGCAATGGATATTACTTTCAAATCTGTAAAACTTGGCGAAGGTAAACCAAATGTTGTTATAGCTGATACAATAAGAGGTAAAGGGCTTTCAAGCATTGAAGCAAGAGCAGACAGATGGTTTGTAAACTTTAAGCATGATGAAATTGATATGCTTTTAAAAGAGTTACATGGGGAAGAGGCAGCAAAGCTGACTTCCGAAACCATTGTAGCGAGATAATACCAACAAAAAAAAATTTGATTCAAAACCCCCTGAATATTGAAACCGATGATGGTGCAGCCACCATTGAAAAAATCTATGCTTTAAATAAATCAGCATGGGATTTAAAAAATAGCGACGTACGCCTTGCAATGGATTACGCTCAAAAAGCTGTGCGATTGGCATTGGGTTTAAAATCTGATGATGATATTTATTCTTCGATTTCGAATAACACAATTTCTACCATAGAAAACAAAAAACTCCTTGGAGATTGCCTGCACATTTTATCATGGCTGGATGTAGAGTTTTCCAAGTTTGATAACGCCATTATTTGTCTGTTATTTGCAAAAAAACTATTTGAAGAAATTGATGACAAAGATTCGATATGTAAAGTTTGTGTGGTGCTTGGAAGCGCTTATGTACTCAAGGGAGAATTCAAAACTGCTATTCAATATAATCTTGAAGGATTAAGAATTGCTGAAGAAGATAGTAACAAGGAAAATGCGACTATACTTCTAAGTAATGCGGGTCTGACATACTGGAACCTTGGAGACAATAAGAAGGCGTTCGAATTTATTTCAAAGAGTCTCAGAAATAAACGAGAGAAAGGTGATAAACTTGATATTGCGAAATCACTTAATAATATCGGATTAGTTTATAATGCGATGGGAGATTATTATAAAGCGCTTGAAGCATACAATGAAGCATATAGTATAGTTGAAGAACTTGATGAAAAAAAAGGGGTTGGTATTCTATATATGAATATCGGTTTGATTTATGAAAGACTTGGCGAGACTGATAAAGCAGAAAGTTTTCTTTACAAAGCTCTTGAATCATATAAAGCAGTTGATTATAAAAAAGGAATCGGTGAGTGTCTTGTTAATTTAGCTCTTGTAACGCGTGTTGCCGGTAGAACAGAAACTGCATTAAAGTATGCATACGAAAGTTTTGAAGTCGCAACAGCTATTGGTGATAAGAAAGTAATAGCATTTACTTTTCAGGAGATAATGAATGTCTTCAAGGATAAAAAAGAATATAAAAAAGCATTAGATTTCGCTCTTAAATGTTATGACTTAAGAAAAGAAATTGAACATAAGGCGGGAGTGATGGGCATCTGCGGAGATATAGGTGAATTATTAACTGAAATGAATGAAATTGAAAAAGCTCTGAAATTTTTAAATGAAGGTATTACTTTAGGTAAAGAAGTCGGCTCAAAAGCAGAACTCTTAAACCTTTATCAAAATGCTTCTAAGTGTTATGAACTGACAGGCAATTTTGAAGAAGCTGTGGAGTTTTTAAAAAAACATATCGAGCTAAGAGATGTTGTTTTCAGTGAGGAAACGCACAGAAGAATTCAAAATGTACAGACACAGTTTGAAGTAGTGCAGGCTCAAAGAGAATCGGAGATATACAAACTTAAAAATATTGACTTAGCGGAAGCAAATAAAAAACTTGAAGATATGAATCAGGAGAAGAACGAATTTTTAAATTTGGTCTCTCACGATTTAAAAAATCCACTTAATTCAATTTATGGGTTTTCTAATCTTCTTGTAGAAGATATTAATACCTTATCGATAGAAGAGATTTCAGATTTTGCATCTAATATAAATATCAGTTCAATGGCTATGCTTGACCTTGTGAATGAAATTCTGAATTCTGAAATGATGGACTCAGGCAGATACGAACTGAACAATGAACTTATTGATTTAAACGTTCTGATAAACTCTCTTATCAGTATGAATAAATTTCAGCTAAGACAAAAAGAGATAAAAGTTGTTTTTGATGATAAGATTGTTTCGCATGTGTTCAACGATTCAAATGTGATAAAGCAGATAATAAGTAACCTGCTTTCAAATGCGATAAAATTTTCTCCGGAAGGAAAGAGTATTATTATAACGGTTACCCATAACAAATCTGATTCTTCTACATGGGTAGGAATTCAGGATGAAGGTCCCGGGTTAACTGAAGAAGACAGAAAGAAATTGTTTACAAAGTTTGCAAAATTATCGGCCAGACCGACTGCAGGAGAATCCTCTACGGGACTGGGTCTTTCAATCGTAAAAAAACTGGCAGATATAATTGGTGCTAAAGTTGTATGCGAATCCGAACATGGCAAAGGCGCTAAATTTACTTTACAAATTCCAACAACACCCTTAAAAATTAAAAAATAATCATTAAAATTTATTAATGACTTACGAAGAAGTACTTAAAAAACTTATTGACGAAGACGAACGGTTTATTGTAATGACTGCAGAGAACAGAGCTGCAATAAGAAATCTTCCAAATCAGATAGGTGACAGATTTATAGATACAGGAATTACAGAGCAGACATTAGTCGGCTCGGCAGCAGGACTTGCGCTCCGGGGAAGAATCCCTGTGATTCATGCTCTTGCAACGTTTTTAACAATGAGAGCTTTTGAATTTATAAGAACCGATGTTGGAATCGGAAATCTTCCCGTGAAAATTATCGGTGGCTTTTCAGGATTAAGAAGATATGCTGATTGGTCTTGAAACGGTTTTGAAAAGCGATGCGCCATTTTATATCCGATACAACAATACAAAACCTTCATTGTCACACGATAAAAATTTTGAAATAGGAAAAGCCGAGGTAATTTCAGAAGGAACTCATGTTGCAATTTTAGTTTACGGATTTTTACTCGGAGAAGCTGTTAATGCAAAAGAAATTCTTGAAGCACATGGAAAATCAGTGAGACTTATCAATCTCAGAACAGTTAAGCCAATTGATGAAGACGCAATTTTAAAAGCTGCTAAAGAATGTAAAATGATTCTCACACTTGAAGACCATTTTTTAACAGGGGGATTGTATTCTATTATAGCTGAAATATTTTTGCGCAAGCAGATTACAGCTAAAGTTATTCCTGTAGCAATGGATAATAAATGGTTCAAGCCAGTGCTTGGCCAGGACTTGCTTGAATACGAAGGCTTTACAGGAAAACAGATAGCAGAGAAAGTTTTAAAAAATTTGTAGAAATAATTTTACAATAAATAAACATTCGATTATTATATTTATTCTTAAATATGCCAAATAAAGTAGAATTTAATAGCAGCTATCCTGATATAAAAAAATCAAATGAAATTTTTTCACGAAGCGAAGGTCTAATTCCCGCGCATACACAGACACTTGCTAAAGGTCCGGGGCAATGGATAAAAGGTGTTGCGCCGAAATATCTTGTAAAAGGAAAAGGCTCGCATGTATGGGATGCCGACGGCAATGAGTATATAGATTACAACATGGGGATTGGTCCTATTTCACTCGGATATTGCTATGATAAAGTTGATGAAGCGATTAAGAAACAGCTCAAAGACGGTATTACGTTTTCACTTATGCATCCGCTTGAAGTAGAAGTTGCTGAGCTTGTGAAATTAGTTGTGCCGAATACAGAATCAGTCCGTTACTCAAAAACAGGATGCGATATTACTACTGCTGCTGTGAGATTAGCACGTGCGTTTACAGGAAGAGAAAAAGTTTTATGCTGCGGTTATCACGGCTGGCATGACTGGTATATTTCCGTTACCGATAGAAATAAAGGAATACCTGAAGCAGTAAAAGACTTGACCTACACAATAAGCTACAATGATATTCAGTCCGTTATAGATTCTATTGATAAAGATACTGCATGCGTAATACTCGAGCCGTTTGTATTTGAAGAAGAGAAAAACAATTTTTTACAGGACTTAAGAAAAGTCTGCGATGAATACGGAACGCTTTTGATCTTTGATGAAATGTGGACGGGATTTAGAATTGCAAAAGGCGGCGCGCAGGAATATTTCAATGTGAAAGCTGACTTAGCATGCTTCTCAAAGGCAGTTGCTAACGGAATGCCGATATCGATTCTTACAGGTAGAGCAGATGTAATGCAGTTACTTGAAAAAGATGTTTTCTTTTTTACTACTTTTGGAGGAGAAGCTCTTTCGCTTGCTGCAACTAAAGCGACTCTGAATGAAATTGTTGAAAAAAATCTTCCCGAAGTTCTTGATAGACAAGGTAAGAAGTTAAAAGACGGATATAATAAAATAGCATCAGAGCTTGGTATGAATTACACATCCTGCTCAGGCTATAACTGCAGAACGATAATGACTTTTAACGGAGAAATATCCGGGTGTAATCCGCTTGAAATGAAATCACTCGTGCAGCAGGAAATGATAAAGCGCGGAGTTTTATGGGGAGGATTTCACAACATGTGTCTCTCACATACTGACGAAGACATTGAATATACTTTGAAAGCTTATAAAGAAGTACTTCCGATCCTGAGAAAGGCAGTAGATGAAAAAAATGTTAAAGAATATCTGAAAGGTGAAGCAGTTGAGCCTGTATTCAGAAAGACTACGAACTTCAACATGAAACCCAAAAAGGCAAGCTAAGATGTCAGACTTATTTTCATTGAATGATAAAGTTGCTATAGTAACAGGAGCGCTTGGCCTTATCGGAAAAAACCATTGTTTTGCCTTAGCAGAAGCAGGGGCAAATGTAGTTGCATGTGACTTGAACGGTGAGATGTGCGATGAATTTGCTAAAAATTTACCGAATGATTCTATTGGTGTTGGTGTTGATATAACATCACCTGACTCTTTAAAAAATTTACGTGATGAAGTTTTAAACAAATTCGGAAAGATAGATGTGCTTGTAAATAATGCTGCGATAAACGATATGTTTGAAAATCCTTTGGCTGCGCTTGAACAATCAAAGTTTGAAAATTATCCGTTAGAGATGTGGAAGAAATCATTAGAGGTGAATGTTACAGGAATGTTTTTATGTTCACAGATTATAGGAACTGAAATGGCTAAGAAAAAATACGGAAGCATTATTAATGTTGCATCAACATACGGAATAGTTGCACCCGACCAGTCCTTATACAAAAACGAAGAAGGCGAGCAGACGTTTTATAAATCACCCGCTTATCCTGCAACAAAAGGCGCAGTTATTTCCTTTACAAAATTTCTTGCAGCATACTGGGGAAGCGCAGGCGTGAGAGTAAATACGTTATCTCCGGGCGGAGTAGAGAATTCGCAGAATGAATTTTTCGTTAAAAATTATTCTAAGAGAACTCCACTTGGAAGAATGGCAGCTCCGACAGATTATAAAGGCGCAGTGGTTTATCTTGCTTCAGATGCTTCTTCATACATGACAGGAGCAAATTTAGTTGTTGACGGCGGCTGGACTTGCTGGTAATAATTTCATAATGCAAAGTTAATGAAACATTATTTAATTTTTTGCAGTTTAAGTTATAGGTTATTTTAAACAAAGAAAATATCATGGGAAAAGTTAAAATAGCAGAGAGATATATTGGAGACGGCGAAAAAGTTTTTGTTATCGCTGAAATTGGAATAAACCATAACGGTTCACTGGAAAATGCTCTGAAATTAATTGACGGAGCAAAATATGCAGGGTGCGATGCTGTGAAGTTTCAGAAAAGAACTCCCGAGCTATGTGTACCTAAAGACCAATGGCTTATAGAGCGTGAAACTCCATGGGGAAGAATGACTTATATAGACTATCGCCACAGAGTTGAATTTTCAAACGATGAATATAAAATCATTGATGCATACTGCAAAGAAAAAAATATTATGTGGCTGGCTTCATGCTGGGATGAACTTTCCGTAGATTTTATGGAGCAGTTCAATCCGCCTTTTTATAAAGCAGGTTCAGCATCATTAACAGATATCAATTTACTCAAAAAGAAAAAATCTACAGGCAGACCATTAATGATTTCAACAGGTATGTCAACAATTGATGAGATAAAAAAAGCTGTTGATATAATTGGCACAGATAACTTAATGATTGCACACTCAACTTCCACTTATCCTTGTAAGCTTGAAGAGCTTAACATAAAAGTAATCACGACATTGAAAGAAATGTATCCTGAAGTTCCGATTGGATACTCGGGTCACGAAACAGGTCTTGCTCCAACTTGGGCTGCTGTATCTTTAGGAGCTACATTTGTTGAGAGACACATTACATTAGATAGAGCAATGTGGGGAACTGACCAGGCAGCGTCAGTTGAAGTTGTCGGCTTTAAACGACTTGTAGAAAATATCCGCGATATAGAAGTAAGCTTAGGTGACGGAGTAAAAAAACTTTATGAGTCCGAGCTTGCACCAAGAAAAAAATTAAGAAGAGTTTCTTAATTTGATATTACATTAAATAAGCTCTTCCATTTTTTCAATAAACCAGTCCTTGCTCCAGAAGTTTGCATGTTCATCTTTCGCTTCTTTGTACACTGCATAATCTAACTTCTTGTTGTTAATTTTAGCTGAAGTAATTTTAGCTGCAAAATACAGAGCAAGTTTGGCTCTGTTTGCAAGCATATCCGGAATATCTTTGTTTTCTGAAAGAAAATGTTTGAAGGAATCAATCAAAGAGTTTACGGATTCAAATGAGTTCGTTTCGTAATGATTCATAAAGTAATACATTCTCACCCGCATTTTTATAACAACATCGCTTAGTTCAACTTTATTTAGAGAATTTAAAGATTTTTCATAGTTTTTATTGTAAAACTGTAGAATTGCTCTACAGAAATTAATTGTATTTTCCTGTTCGTCAGGAGAAAGTTTTTTATAGTTTTCTTCGGCAAATTTTTCTGCGAAATCAAACTCTTTACAAGTTATTGCCACTGTGAAAATATTTTCAAACTTGCTCGTGAAAAAATAGCCGGCTTTTTCAAGAGGTAAGATATTTAACTCAAGAAAAAATTTATTCAGCTCAAATGCTTCACGTATATACTTTGTGTCCTTAAAACGCAAGCCTCCGTTGATAGCATTTACCAATGCAGTCCATATATTGAATTTTTCAAGTCGGCTTAAGTTGATATGATATTCATATGTTAACTCTTTCAGATTAAAAAAATTTTCTTCGTTGCCATAATCAGTACGAGCAATATACATATAGTAAAAAAGCGCAAGGTACGGATAATGTTTATATTTTTTTTCCTTAGCTTTGTTCAAAAAAATTTTTACATCAAAAGTTTTAAGGAACTCTTCAGTAACTTCATAATCAGATTTAAAATTGAAAACTTCTTTTTCATAAGATATTTCATTTACAGCCACAAATAACTCACGGTAGAAAAAATTAAACAAACTATCTCCAAGTTCAATGGAATATTTAGAATAATTTTTCATCTTGGAAATTCTGTAAACATCTATCAGTTCTTTTACTAAGTTTAGTTTCTCATAATAGTCTATTTCAGCGTCTCTTTTATTTTCAATTTTCTGCATCATTTCCAGAATATATTTTTCTGCAAGTTTGTATTTTTTTCTGATTTTTAATTCCGAAATAATATTAAGTTTGCTATGAAATTCATCCTTTTCAAAATGACTAAATGAAAAATACTTTTTTATAAGCTCGGTCAATTCATACATCCTCGTACGCAGACTGGTTTCGCTGAAACTCTTTCCGGGATACAATTTTTTAAAGAGCTGCTCTCTATGAAGAGCTTTATCTTCGTATTCGGGGGCGTATTTTTTTATGCGATCAAATATAGTTACAATAACTTTGTTTGTATTGTGAAAGGGAGATTTTATGAAACTCTCAAATCTTTTTAATTCATCTTTATCTAATGTCTTTAAAAGCTCTATTGCAATATTGTTGTGCATATCTTTTGGGGTAAAATTATTAAAGGAGCTCTTCCATTTTTTCGATTATCCATTCTCTGTTTGAGTAAACTATTTTTATTTCTTTTGCTTCTTTGTAAACAGCATAGTCAAGTTTTTTATGGTTCATCCTTGCATTCAAAATTTTAGTTGAATATTTGACTGTGGCTTTTATTCCATCTGTTAAATATTCGGGAAGCTTTTTGTTTTCCGTTAGGAAGTGTTTAAAAGAGTCAATTAAAGATGCTGCGCTTTCAAAAGCATTTGTTTCATAATAATTCATAAAATACAGCATTCTTACTCTCAGTTTTATTACGGAATCTGTTAATTGAATCTTGCTAAGAAGAGACAATGATTCTTCATAGTTCCTTTTGTACAAAGCAAGAATTGACCGACACAATAAAAGATAATTATCGCGAATTTCCGGATTTAATTGATGTCCGTGTTCAATTAAAAAATTTTCTGCATATTCTATTTCTCCTGAAGTGAGGGCAACAATAAAGACATTATCAAAAAGCAGATTAAGAAAATGCTCTCCTTTTCTAAGAGGCATTATCTTTAAACTTACAAAAAATTTATTTACTTCAAATAGTTCTTTCAGATATTTTTTGTCTTCAAATTGCAGTCCGACCGTAACTGAGTTTATTAAAAATCCCCAGAGATTTGTTTTTCCTATTATATCGAATTTATTATGATGATTGTACACAAGCTCACGCATTTTATAAAAATACTCTTCGTTATATTTATCAATTCTGGACTTATACATATAATAGTATATTGCAAGATGAGGATAGTTTATGTAGTTATTCTTTTCAAGCTCTGCTAAAAATTCTTCGTTATTGAAATGTGATAAAAATATTTTTATGATGTTAAATTCAGGATCATATTTGTAAACATCTTCGTTGTAATACATATTGTTTACAATTTTAAACATATAACCAAAAAAATAATTCAGCAACGCATCACCAAGTTTTATAAGGTGCTCAGGGTGGCCGTCATCACCGGTATCATCTCTCTTTATATAAAGCAGTGCCTTTTCAAGCTGAACTTTCTGGTAATGCGCAGGTACTCCGGTATCTTTCGATTCATTATTCTGTTTAAGCATTTCGAGAATATACTTTTCCGATAGTTTATATTTTTCTCTGTCATTCAGCTCTTCAATTGTATTCAGCTTTACTGAAAATTCATCTTTTTCAAAACGGATTATTGCAAAAAATTTTCTTAACAATTCTGTAAGTTCAGACATACGTGTACGAAGGCTCAACTCATTATAGGCCTTGCCGGGATAAACTTTTTTGAAAAGATTTTCCCTTTGAAGTGTTTTATCCGTGTAATCGGGAGCGAACTTCTTTATTACATCAAAAAGATTTGTAACGGCTTTGTTGGAATTAAAAAAAGGTGATTTTAAAAAAGATTCAAATCTTTTTAACTCATCTTTTGAAAGAGTTTTTAGTAAATCAATTGCAATATTGTTGTGCATTATCCCCCCTGTAAATATATACAAAAATATGTTATTTATTCGAGAGTGTAAAATAAAAATTTATGAAAATTGTTAGATAAATTGTTTGAGTAAGATGTGATTTTATTTTCAGTTTTTCATAATTAATTATCTATACATATTTGGAAATGAAAATTGAAGCAATCAACGCGCATACACTTAAGCTCGTAAATAAAATTGATTCAACCTTTACTGTAGATTCCATTCTAAAATTAAGGTTATCAGAAAATAAATTTTCATATGAGCCGGAAAATGTAGCTCCATATGAAAAAAAGTATGGATTTGAAAATATAGATTATTCAGCTTTTGTGGATAGCAAAGATAAGATAGTATTCTTTGCATTTATAGATAAAGAATTAGCAGGACAGGCGATACTTATTAAACGCTGGAGTAACTATGCGAGTATTGAAGATATAAGAATTGAAAAGAAATTCAGAAGTAAAGGAGTTGGTTCAAAGCTAATTCAGAAATCTATAGATTGGGCTAAATCAATTAATTGTATAGGAATAGTAGTTGAAACACAGAACGTAAATGTAAAGGCCTGCTTATTTTATCAGAAGAATGGTTTCATTATGGGAGGGGCTGACATGTATATATATAAAGCTTCAGAATTAGAGAAGGATGAAATTCTTCTATATTGGTATCTATTGTTTTAACTGTGCACGTTTTCATTTTCAAGATAAATAAATTTAAGTTTCCACTCTTATGACAACTTTGCATATTAGTTTATGAAAGTTAAAAAGTTTACCTGCATTAACTGCGGCGCGCCTAAAGTAAATGAATACACAGAGCCATATATTATGTGTGATTACTGCGGTTCATTTACTGATATAGATTATACACTCGGATTAAACTTCTGGACTGCCGCTCCCGGAAAAACTCAAAAATATCAACGCGAAAAATATAATTATGAAAGTAAACTTGCAGAAGCGTTAAAGAAAGGTGATAAAAATAAATATAAAAGTTTACAATATGCTTACTGGGATGAATACTACAAATTCTACCCCGAATACATTCCTCCTACGATAGATAACGACGACAAGTATAAAAAATATCTGGAAGTATGCGCAGATTCAACAACAAACTACTCATTTGATCCTGCATGGAAAGGAAGAGAAAAAGAGCTTGCATTAACTCAGCAGAAACTTTCATATATCGCTGCAAAAGACGGCTCTGCAAAAGTTACAACTGAATCGTTTTTTCCTATGGCAGAGTATTATATTGATTATATAAAGGATTCGATGAAGGATTTCTACGAAAATCCTGAATATGCTATAATGTATGATTTACTTCCCCCTGCCGTTCATCTTAAGATGAAAATCTCCATGTTCGTACAGATATGGCTGCCATATCTCTCTCCGGATGATGCCGATAAATTTTTATCGATGACTGGATTTACATTACAATATGTAGAGCTTGATAAACCTGAAGGCGATAAAGGGAACTGTGAACACTGCAGCGCTGAAATTTTTATTCCTGAAGGCTCTTATAAAGTTTATTGTGAAAAGTGTCATAAGACTACACACGTGAAAACAAAATTCAAGTGTATGTCATGTGGAGCAGATAACGATGTGCCTGAAAATCCCGGCAAGCCGATTGACTGTGCTTTTTGCGGAGTGGAGAACAGACTAATACAACCATTATTCGGATAAAAAACAGAGCGTGAATTTTTATTCACGCTCTTTACAATATTAAAAATCAAAAATATCTCCTAAAAATCCTTTCTTCTTTTTATACTTATAGTCCTTATCTTTATATTTATAGTGATAGTCATCATCGTCGTTATATTTTTGCTGCGGTCTGTTTTCACTCTGAAATGAATTGGATCTCTCTATTATTTTTTCAAGTTCGCCTCTATCAAGCCAGATTCCCCGGCATTTAGGGCAGTAATCAATTTCAATTCCTTGTTTATCTGAGATTAAAAGCTGTTCATTACAAACAGGACAGTTCATGTATTTTTCCTTTCATATTAAGTTTGTTTAAAATAAAATCTGAATATTAATATTTCACAACACAAATTCACCTGCAGTAGTTCCTGATTTAGTGAATTTCTATTGTTAAGAAATTGTAAACTCACAACTCTCAATTTTTACATTTAAATTACTTTTTACTCTCTATATTTTTACCACATGTCAATACAAATCGTTTCTACTATCATAATTGTTTTAGCAGGGCTGCTAATGGTTACTCTTGAACGACTATTCCCATACACCAAAGGGCAAAGATTTTTCCGCGAAGGCTTCTTTAATGATTTTATCCTCTACACTATTGTTCAGAGCTATGTGCTCGGACTTATAATCTTCGCATTCCTCAATTACATAAAAACACATACAGGATTATACGAATACAGCATTGTCGGCAGCTGGCCCGTCTGGGTTCAGGTCGTTCTCTTCGTCGTTGTTCATGATTTTTATATCTACTGGTTCCATCGCTGGATGCATAACAATGCAACTCTATGGAGACTGCATGAAGCGCATCACTCGCCGCGCACAGTTGACTGGCTCTCAGGTTCACGTTCACACTCACTGGAAATTTTAATAAATCAGACTGTAGAGTTCGCTCCAATTATTCTTCTCGGTGCAGCGCCTGAAGTTGCAATTTACAAAGGGATGATAAGCGCAATATGGGGAATGTTTATTCACTCCAATATAGATGTGCGCCTCGGATGGCTGCAGTATATTATCAACGGACCTGAAATGCACCGCTGGCATCACTCTGATGATGAAGGCAGAGAGTATCAAAATAATTATGCTACAAAATTTGCTTTCTGGGACTGGATGTTCGGCACGGGATTTTTACCTAACCCCGATGAAAAAAAACCAAAACAATACGGCTTGCGTGATACACCCGATTACCCGCTTTCTCCTATAGAATATGATAAGGCACATCCTAAACACATTGCTAAAGTTACATGGGTAGATACCGTTGCATACTTCAAGCAGCATTACTTTGCTTTCAGAAGAAGAACATCTTCAGATGCGATAAAGGAATATATGAAGGATAAAAAAACAGGGAAGGAAACTGCAAGAGAAATAGAAAGAGAAATGGAAAAGGGAGCGAAAAATCTTAAACACGCTCCCCAAAAAAACTAATATATAATTTAATTTGCTTTTACTTCTGCAACTAATTTTTGAAGTACACCTTTAGCATCGCCAAAAAGCATTTTTGTTTTCGGATCATAGAATAATTCGTTATCTATACCTGCATATCCTGCATTCATACTTCTCTTATTGATAATAATATTCTTCGCATTTTCTACGTCAAGTATAGGCATTCCGTATATTGGTGAATCCTTATCATTCTTTGCAGCAGGATTTACAACGTCATTCGCTCCAATTACAAGCGCAACATCAGTTGTAGAAAACTCTGGATTGATCTCATCCATTTCAAGAAGTTTCGGATAAGGAACATCGGCCTCTGCCAATAATACATTCATATGTCCCGGCATTCTGCCTGCAACAGGGTGAATAGCATAAAGCACTTCTACACCTTTTTCTTCAAGAGTTTTTTCAAGCTCATGGCAGATATGCTGCGCCTGCGCAACAGCAAGTCCGTACCCCGGTACAATAATAACTTTTTTACTGTAACTCATAAGCACTGCGCAATCGGTAACAGAAATTTCTTTTACAACTTTCTGCTCGCCGCCTGCATCAGCTTTTTTAGTTTTTGGATTTGAGAATGCACCTATGATAACGTTCGTTAATGAACGGTTCATAGCTTTGCACATCAGGATTGTAAGTATCGTTCCTGATGAACCGACCAAAATACCGCCCGTAAGCATTGCCTGGTTATTATATAAAAACCCGCCGCATGCCGCTGCAACACCTGTGAATGAATTCAGCAGGGAAATCACAACAGGCATATCTGCTCCGCCGATTGGGAATACGAATAGAATTCCATAGACAAGAGATATTGCGCTGATGATTAATAATAAATTAAGATTTGCCGATGGCTGCATCATTAAATAAACAGAGACACCGATGATTGAAAGCATCAGCACAATGTTTATCAATTGATTAGCAGGTAAGTAGATATCTTTTATTTTTCCTTCAAGTTTTCCCCATGCAATAATACTTCCGGAAAACGAAATGCATCCGATAATTGAACCGAGAATTATTGTAAGAGTTAAGCCGTTGAAAAGTGACGCGCCTGTGTGAGTAGCATTGTAATGTGAAAACTCAACAACTGAAATTAAAGCAACGCATGCAGCGCCGACTCCGTTAAACAACGAAACCATCTGAGGCATTGCCGTCATCTGAACTTTCTTTGCCATCAGAGTTCCGACTATGCTTCCAATAATAATACCGCCGAATATCCAGACGTAATTGCCGAGAGGTTTGCCTTCCGGACTTTTGTATAAAAAAATTGTAGTGATTACAGCAATGAACATTCCGATTGCTGCGATAAAATTTCCCTTCCTTGCGGTTTCAGGGTGCCCTAAGAATTTAAGCCCGATTATAAATGCTATAGAAGCAATGAGGTACGATATTTCTAAACTATACTGCGCCATTTTATCAGATTAACTTTTAGGTTTTTTCTTGAACATTTCAAGCATCCGGTCAGTTACAACAAATCCACCGACAACATTTAATGTCCCTAATATAACTGCAATGAATCCGAGAACAAGCGACAAATAATCATTGCTGTCTGCAAGGCCCATTACTATAACTGCCCCGACAATAACAACGCCGTGGATAGCATTTGCGCCTGACATTAAAGGAGTGTGGAGGATGGATGGTACTTTAGAAATAACTTCGATACCTAAAAAAATTGAAAGAATCAGGATGTAAAACACCTTAATGTTTTCACCTATGAACGAAACAATTGTTTCCATAAAATAATTTTGTATTTATTTCTTCAGGAAATTTTCACCGTTATGTGTTACACACATACCCTTAATTATATCGTCGTCAAAGTTGATGTTAATGTTGCCCTCTTTAATCAAAATTTTCAAAAGCGATAATGCATTTTTGCCGAACATCTTGCTTGCATCATAAGGCATGGTGGATTGTAAGCTGGAATTTCCTATTATTGTAATACCGTTGTAGTTCACCGTTTCATTATCTTTAGTCATTTCACAGTTGCCGCCTGTAGATGAAGCTAAGTCAACTATCACAGAGCCCTTTTTCATATTATCAAGTGAATCTTTTGTTATCAGCAGCGGAGCTTTCCTTCCCGGAATCTGCGCCGTTGTTACTATTACATCGGAAGCCATTGCATGCTTCTGAATTAAATCACTTTGTTTCTTTTTGTATTCCTCTGTTTGTTCCACAGCGTAACCGCCTGCCTTTGAGGCATCGGCTGCACCTTCTACTTCTACAAATTTAGCGCCCAAGCTTTTTACTTCTTCCTTCACTGCAGGTCTTGTATCGAATGCCTCTACTACTCCGCCTAATCTTCTTGCAGTAGCAATTGCCATAAGTCCGGCAACGCCTGCGCCTATGATTAAAACTTTAGCAGGCGGAATACTTCCTGCGGCAGTTGTAAGCATCGGAAAAAATTTCGGCAGATGTGTTGAAGCAAGTAAAATAGATTTATATCCCGCAATTGTAGCCTGTGAAGAGAGTACATCCATTGTCTGCGCGCGAGTTGTTCTGGGAATCATTTCAAAACTCAATCCCGTAACTTTTTTCGCTGCAAGTTTATCAGTAATGTTCGGTTGTACCAATGGTTGTAAGAATGAAATCAGAGTCTGGCCTTCACGTAATTTATCGATCTCATCATCCGACGGAGGATTTATTTGTACAATGATGTCGGCTTTTTTTAATAAATCTTCTCTTGAATAAAGCTCTGCTCCCGCCGTAGAATACATCTCGTCGCTTGCATAGGCTCGTTCGCCTGCGCTTTTTTCTACAATAACTTGAAGATTTAATTTTTTGATTTGGTCAACTAATTCAGGAAGGATAGAAACTCTATTATCGAATTGCGGCTCTTTTGTGATTCCTAAAATCATATCATTTTAAAAATAGTGACATTTTTGTCGAATAAAAATGTATTAATGAGTACGGACTATTTTACAGAAATAAGCACTCAAGATTTTTTGCTATGCGCACTTCTTTCTGTCTTTTGATTTATTTCATTTAAAATCTTATGGACGTTTTTTTTCTTAAGCTTCTCAAGTGAGTAAGGCATTCTTAATCTCCAGTTGTTATCTGACATCAAGCCGGGATAATTTATTCTGCTCTCTCGTAACTCTTTGGTGTTAAAAACATCTTCATCCAAATTTAAATATTCATTCATTAATTGAATGGAAAATATAGATGAACTGAAACCGATAGCTTCAAATGTTTTTTTAATAATCTCCATATTTAGCTGCTGACTTTTTTCTGTATACCCAATCATTTTCAGAAATTTTCCTTTTTCATCAAACGAGCTAAGATATATATCAATAAAATTCCATGCTTCATGCCACTGCAAACGCAAAATTCCAATCATTACGTAAACATCGCTTATCTCATTTTTCCAGCAAAGTTTGTGCTCAGTGCATTTTTCCTTATCAAAGAAAATTTCTATAATTTTTTCAATGCTGGTTTCCGGGTATTCCTTGCTTCTGCATATCTGAATAAATCCCTCTCTGTCCTCTGTACTTGAATGGATTTATAAAATCATAATTACCATTGTACTCGCGCATCCATCGCATTACATCTGTGCCGGGTATACCATACTCTTCAAGGACTCTATAAGATACGGGAGGCACAGTGCCTAAATCTTCGGCGACAGGAAGCATTTCGTTTCCGCACGTCATAGCATTTATAATTTTCTCCGCCTGTTCAACCCACTTACTTTCATCTTCGGGGTAGAACTTTCCTTTCATTCCGCCGAATTCTTCGGGAGTATCTTTATCTATAGTCCACACTCTGAACAAACCGACAAAGTGGTCTATGCGATACATATCATAAAAATTTGCCGCGTACTTAAGGCGTTCCTTTATGTATTTGAATTTTTCTTTCTCTATTACTTCCCAGTTATAAACAGGCATTCCCCATCTTTGTCCCTTTGCAAAATACATATCAGGCGGCGCACCGGAAAGTTTATCCATCTTGAAATATTTTTTCTTCTGAAAGCACCACACATCTGCGCTGTCACGTGAGACAAGAAAAGGAATATCTCCCATCAACAAAACTTTCTTTTCGGCAGCATATTTTTTTACTTCAGTAAACTGTTCGTATAATTGCCATTGAATCCAGAAATAAAATCTTAATCTCTCTTTAAATTCTATTTCTATTTTATCGAGTTCTTTTTTATCGGCGCGTTTGTGTTTCGGCTGCCACTCTTCAAATCCTTTTAAGCGGTTCACTTCTTTAAGAACTTTATACATGGCATAATGCTTCAGCCAGAATACATTTTTCTTTCTGTAGGTTTGAAAATCTTCCGAGTCCTTAAAGTCTGCCTGAAATATTTTCCAGAGCAGATTTATTTTTTCATCCTTAATATTATAATCAACTTTATAATTTCCCTTCGGGAATTTTCTTTTTAACTTTTTTATATCCGGTTTGTATTTATCGATATCAATATTTTTTAAATCAGACAAGCGAAGATACATAGGTTCGAGTGCAAACGTGCTGATTGAATTATAAGGCGAATGGTCGTAGCCTGTTTCATTCATAGGAAGAAGCTGTATAATGCTAAGCCGTGCTTTCTTGCACCAGTCAATCAGCAATTTCAAATCCGGAATTTCACCAATGCCTGTGCTTTTGCGTGAGTATAAATAAAAAAGCGGCAGAGCAGTTCCTGCCCTCCGCTTAATTCCTATCTTAGCCCATTTTTCTGATGTCTTTGAAGTATGAAATGAGTTGTAAGCCAATACGTTTTTAATTTTATATATCTAAATAATACCTTTAAAATAATCGAACTTTATTTTTCCTGCCAGCGGCTTTATTTCTTTTAAATACATTATTGCTGTATCAGGATATTTTTTATCGTTAGGAATTGCATTTTTTAATATTGCAAGGAAACTTTCTTCATAATCTACTCCCGTAATATCATTCAGGTATTCCAGTGTACGGCAGGCATATTTTAAAATTTGTTTTGCTTCAAGCCCGGCAATATCACTGAAGAACCATCCGCAGCTTGAGAACATTAGCAGCGAATATTTTTCCATCTCAAGCATTTTGAATACAAGCTCGATGCCTTTATTATCAACGTTTACCCGTCCGTGCCTTGCAAAGAATTTTATTATGTTGTGATGACTTTTCTCATGCATTAAATCAATGTAATCATTTCTTGCGCTCCATACGTCTTTAAGATATTTATTTCCTTCTGCTTCAAAAACTTTTGTACATTCATCGCGAAGCCAGTTAAGAGAGTCTCTCAATGGAGTTCTCCATTTCTGATTCCATCCTGCTTCTCCTCCGGTAGAGTCGCCGCAATCCTCTTTCCATCTTTTTACACCATGGCCGCAGCTCCAGGAAGTGCCTAAACCTTCGGGACCTTTTTTAATTTTTACTTCCCATTTCGGCTGATGCGATTTGAGATACTCGCCGTAGTTACAGATTTTTATTCCGTTTTGCGGGGCAAGCTCTGAAAGAAGATACGCTATAGTTCTGTCCGCAAACTTTTTATGATGACCGAATGTCTCTCCGTCAGTAGCAATGCTTATTAACTGAGGCTCGCTTCTGTTCTTATCACGTGATTCATTTATTCTGTCAAGCAGCTTGCCTGCATCGTTTAATAAATCTTCGAATGCAATTGTTTTAGAAAGCGGTCCGTCATAGAAAAAAATATCAATATGCTTTTTATGATTAAGCTGTGAGTAGCATCTATAAGGTCGTTTTGTATCAATGGAGTTATCAGATACATCGTGCCATCTTCTTTCTCCGATACTTCTCACACACTCTGCCTGACTTGCATCGAGGATAATATATTTTATTCCTTCGTGTATAAGGACTTCAATAGTTTCGTAATCACAGGCAGTCTCTGCAAGCCACATGCCTTCAGGTCTGCGGTTAAAATTTAATTCAAAATCTCTTAAGCCCCATTTTATCTGTGTAAGCTTATCACGCAGATTTGCCAGCGGCATTATAATGTGATTGTATACCTGAGCAATTGCATTACCGTGACCGTGCCTGCGCTCAACACTTTTTTTATCAGCGTCAATTATTCTGTGATAAAGATTGATGTGCTTTTCTTTAATCCAGTTGAAAAGCGTAGGACCGAAATTGAAATTTAAAAGCTCGTAATTATTTACTTCGCGTATGAGAGTTGTGTAATTTTCATAAATTCCCGCTTCAGAGTTTGGCAGATAGCACTCCGAATAAATTCTTTCGTTCCAGTTGTGGAAAGGTGCTGCACTCGGCTCATTGTCAATTTCATTGGTCCATGGATTTTCACGCGGCGGCTGATAAAAGTGTCCGTGAATACATAAATATACTTCTGACATTTTATTTCTTACTTCCTTCCTTCTAAAATTTTAATTTGGTTGTTCAGTTTCTTTGTTAATTATTTCCGGAGCGTCAGTTTCAGTACTAACTTCTTTTTGAGTTTCTGTTTGAATTTCTTCCGGGGAAATAGTTTGAGTTTCTTCGTTTGTTGTTTCGTTTACTTCATTGTTAGAATTATCATTTTGCTCTTCATTTGTCTCTTCTTGTACCTCCTGTTTATCATCTTCTATCTGTTCCGTTTTGTTTTCATCAGTTTTAACTTCTTGTGTAAACTCATCTTCCAGTTCATGAATAAAAATATTCACAGCAAGCGGAGGCAGATTTACTTTTATAGTATAGGGCCATTGGAATTTATATCTGTCTTCTGTGTGAATTCCGCCTAAGTTCCCTTCTCCTGTTCCGCCGTACTCGACTGCATCGCTGTTTAAGATCTCCCTATAAAAACCTGCACGCGGCGTGCCGAATTCATAATCTTTTCTGTGTACGGGAGTCATGTTAAATGTAAACAGCAGCATCTGTTTTTTATCTGCTGAATATCTTACGAAACTGAGCACGCTGTTATCTGAGTCGGTGAAATCAAGCCAGTGAAATCCGTCGCTTCTGAAATCAATTTCGTAAAATGCTCTATACTGATGGTATATGCTTGATAAGTCCTTAAAAAATTTCTGCAACTTCACGTTTAGGTCTTCATTCAATACATCCCATTGCATTGCAGTATCTGCATTCCATTCGTGAAACTGTCCTATATCATTCGTCATGAAATTCAATTTCTTTCCCGGATGGCCGAACATAAATCCGAAGAAAGTTCTCATGTTTGAGAACATACTTTTCAGCTGTCCCGGCATTTTGCTTACCAATGCTTTTTTCAGATGAACGACTTCATCGTGCGAAATAGGCAATAAATAATTTTCATTAAATGAATACCAAAGTGAGAACGTAATCTTATTATGAAAATATTTTCTGTAGATAGGGTCTTTTGAAAAATATTCAAGCACGTCATGCATCCAGCCCATATTCCACTTCATATCGAATCCGAGCCCGCCGAGATACGTGGGCTTTGTAACTCCCTGCCAGTCAGTAGATTCCTCTGCTATCATCAAAGTGCCTTTGTGATATTTATGCACCGTGTCATTCAGCTTTTTTAAAAAAGCGACTGCTTCAAGATTTTCTTTTCCGCCAAGTTCATTCGGTTCCCATTCGCCTTCATTCCTGCAGTAATCCAGATACAGCATTGAAGCGACTGCATCAACCCGAAGGCCGTCTATATGATAAACCTTCAGCCAGAAGAGAGCGTTTGCAATTAAAAAATTTGTAACTTCAGTCTTTGCATAATCAAAAACATATGTTCCCCATCCGTTATGAAATCCTTTTTTAGGATTTGTGTACGCGTATATCTGTTTACCGTTAAAATTATTTAAGCCGTGTTCATCCGATGGGAAATGTCCGGGCACCCAATCTAGTATAACTCCGATATTGTTCTGATGGCAGTGGTCAACGAAGAGCATAAAATCTTCGGGCGAGCCGTAGCGGCTGGTTGGAGCGAAAAATCCCGTGACCTGATATCCCCATGAAGCATCAAGCGGATGCTCCATTATTGGAAGAAGTTCTATATGTGTATAGCCGTAAGTTTTGCAATGCTCAACAAGTTCGTATGCTAGCTGCTTATAGCTTTTGTATCCCCAGTCATTTTTAAAATCGGGATTATCATAGTCTTTTTTCCAAGAGCCGAGATGAACTTCGTAAATATTCATTGGTTGATTTCTGTAGTCATATTTTCTGCGAGTCTTCATCCATTCAGTGTCTTTCCATTTGTATTTATCTATGACGGCAACTTTGGAAGCATTCCCGGGACGAAGCTCTGCGCTGAATGCATACGGGTCGGATTTATAAATTACTTTCGCCGGGGATTTGGTTTTGATGGCATATTTATAGAGGTCGCCTTCTTTTACACCAGGGAGAAACAAAGTCCAGTAGCCGGTATCGCGGCAGTTTTCCATAGGAAGAAGTCCTTCAGTCCAGTCATTGAATTCGCCTGTAATGCTCACAGCTTTTACATCCGGGACCCAGATGCGGAAAATAACTCCTCTCACTCCTTTGATGCTTGTTTTATGAGCGCCGAGTTTCTCCCAGCTCTTGAAGTGATTTCCTTCGCCGAGCAGATAGACATCCATATCAGTTATTTCTGTGCGGTAGTAGTAAGGATCTTCGAATTCGGATTTGTTACCGTTCGATTCAATTACAATTTTATACGGGAAGATTTCAGTAGTATTCTCAAATTTAGCGGAGAATATTCCTGACGGATTTATTTTTTCTGCTTCAGTTAATTTTTTTCCTTTGCGTTTAATCCATACTTTCTCTGCGAAGGGAAGATAACAATTTATTGATAGTTCTTTATTATCTTCATCAAGCTGCGGACCGAGAACGGAATACGGTTTATCTTCATCAAAAGAAATAATTCTCTGAAATGGATTCCCTATTTTTTTATTTGCTTTAACTGCGCTTTGCTTTGCCATATTGTGTAATCACAAAATTGTTAATTCTTTTTTAAAGTTAAATACATTAATGTTGTATTGAATAATTAAATTTCCCTACTAATAGGGAAGATTCAATTGCTTAAGGGTTTATTAATAATTATTTTGTGTGCAGAATTGTGGGGTGTGGCGCCGCCCGTCACGCGGAGCGTGCCGGTTATCATAAATAAAAATCAGAGACTGATTTTTATTTATGATAAGTCCCGACTTGTTCCCGCTAAAGCGGGACAATCGGGACGCGGCGCCACAAGAACGGGCGGTTAGAATCCCAGGCTTAGAGAATCTATGACGAATTTTGAAACACCCCGTATTGTTTTTACAACAACGCTGAGGACAAAACCCGTCAAAAATTCATCAATTTTATTTTTTTTAAAAAAAATTACAAAAGGGAAATGTGACAATAATGTTACTTTTATCTGTGTCATCATATAAATCATAAAAATCTGTGTTATGAAATCAATCTGTGTGTTCTGCGGCTCGAGTATGGGAATCAATCCTGACTTTAAAAATACTGCTGTTCAAATCGGGAAGTATTTTGCCGATAACGATATAATGCTCGTCTACGGCGGAGGCAATGTGGGGCTTATGGGCGTGCTCTCACACTCAGTTATGAATAACGGCGGCAAAGTTACCGGAGTAATTCCCAATTTCATGATGGAAAAAGAATGGGGCGATGAGTCAGTAACAACTCTTCACAAAGTCGGCTCAATGCACGAAAGAAAAAAACTGATGTCTGATATAGCCGATGCGTTCATTGCAATTCCGGGCGGCATAGGTACGCTGGATGAACTGTTCGAGATTTTTACATGGAAGCAGTTGAATCTGCATTCAAAGCCAATCGGACTTTTGAATACAAACGGATACTACAATTCAATAATAGAATTTCTGAATAACATTGTTGCAAACGGATTTATGAAGCAGGAAATTCTGGATTACTTAATTATAAAAGACAACATTGAAGATTTAATTGACTCTCTGTTTAATTGATTGTTTCAGAAGTGGCTTTCACGGGAGCTAATTTTGCCAGCGCCCGTGAAAGATTTGGAAGGTATTACATGAGGTAATAAGTTTTTGCGTATTGGCAGATACACACTCTATTTTTTAATGAACGTTGTAGTTCTAAACTTTTATGGTTTCCCCCGGGATGAGCCCTTATTACCTATTCCTATAATAAGCGTCACCCCGGATTTTTAAGGAATTCTCTTTTCCTGCAGGCATCCCGTTTCCGGCTCCCTTGATACCTGACAGAAACTTTTATATAAACTCTTTTTTTGTTTGAGATATATTTCTCACCGGAAAAATTCTGTTCGGCTCATTTGTATTCCGGTGAGCATATATTGGCTTTAGTTAATGCTAACTTTTTTACTCATTTATTTTGCCGAGTATTGAGCTTTATCAAATTCAATTTTATCTTACGAAACAACCCACTAAAACCGTTACAAGTAAAAATCCTATTCCTGCGAAGCCGATATATTCAAATCTTGTTAATTCTGTTTTGCTGTTTTTTGAGTTTTTCATAAAATTATATTAAAATTAATTCCTAAAATTGTTTGATCTTCTTTACTTATCAGATCATGAAAATTGAAGTAGTCATTGCTGCCAGGAATAAAGTGTAGAAGCTTATTACTTTTAAATCCTGACTATTGAACTTTCTGTTTTCCATCTTCTATTTTACAATTTGAAATAAAATTGTTGATACTATCAAAGCTGCAATCATCAGGTCCCATCTTGTAAATTCTGTCTTTTTTATTTTCTGTATCATTGTCTATCGTTGTTTTCAAATCTTAACAAAGTTACAAAGTAATGATTGCTACATCAAAGAGATTTGAAAGATAAAATCGGCGATATTAATAAATTCATTTTACAAAAACATACAAAAACAGTTTAATTTAAAAGAAATAATAAAGTTATTCAGCTTTTAAAATCGGCGAAACAACAAATAGGAAATCTTACTTTGAAAATCGGAGGCTATTTTACGTTAAAATAGGCTTATATAAAATATTTTGTTGAATAATGACAAATAATAGCATAAATCTCTGGAAGCATTATCAGAAAAATCGGTAATTTAAGTGTTGTTTCATATCTTTTCAAATGTTATTTTCAAATGAAAAAATTAGTGATAAAAAAATAAAATTACTCTCTTGCTTCAGGAATTCAAATTTATCAGGATTTTAAAAACTCTTACAACAAAAGAGCTGAATGGTTTTCGTGAGTTTATTGAATGCGCATATTTCAATAAAAACGATAAATTGATAAAGTTTTATGATTATATTTTAAAGTTTAAACCTGATTTTGAAAGCAGAAATTTTACTAAAGAAAAGCTGTTCAAGTTTACGTTCGGCAAGGAAGAATTTGATTACGCAAAACTCAAACACTATTTTAATTATGCGTTTGAGCTTCTCGAAGATTACATTATCTACAATCAAACAATTAAGAATGAAAAAGAGAGAGATTTCACATTGTTAAAATTTTACAGGGAAAGAAAACTCAATAATTACTTTATTAATCTTACAACAAAAATTTCAACCGAGCACAGTAATATAAGATACAAAGAACCTGAACATTTTAAGTACGAGAACAGATTATCTAATGAACTTGAAATTTTTTACTATCAGAATGAATTCAAAGAAGATAAGATTGTAAGTGCGCAATACAGAGATTTGTTCAGTATGCGCGATAACTTTTTTCTTGAGTTGTTTTACCGTCTTAGTACATTATTAGAGCAAAGGCGGGGCTTCAGATACGAGCTTGAAAAAAAATTCCCCTATCTGCAGGGATTGCTGGACTACATAGAAAATAATTCAGATGAAGTTGACAGGTCTTTACTTTTAGTATATAAAGTATTTATGCTCGATTACAAACCTGAAGAAAAAACCTACTATGCTTTAAAAGAAATAGCTGTAAAGGAATACAAAGATATTCCTGCTGAAATACGCAAGCACATTTTTGAATCCTTGGTAGATGTTGGTTATAAAATTGTTATAAGCGGAAACAGTGAGTTCTATAAAGAGCTTTTTGAATATTACAGTTTTTTTGTTGATAAATACGATGAAGTTTTCGGCGATTCCTATCTGGATCACTCTAGATATTTTTACATAACTACTCCGGCTCTTCATTTGAAAAAATTTGAGTGGGCTAAAAATTTCATAGATAAATTTAAAGAAAAATTACCTCCTGTACAGGAAGATTATATGTATCTTTATACGCTGGCTAACTATTATTTCAGCACAAAAGAATTTACTCATGCGCTTGAAGTCCTTGCAAAAATAAAAGACAATAAAAATCAGCATGCGCTTATTGCTAATAAATTAAAAATGCAGATTTTATATGAGCTAAGAGATTTTGAAACTTTAATTTACATTATAGATTCTTACCGACACTTTCTTAAAAATTACTGCAAGATATTTATTGAGACAAATCCAAAGATTAATCTTAACTTTGTAAAATATCTTAAGAGACTTGTGGATATTCAGTCAGGGAAAAAAATAAATCCCGATGAACTTAAATTTGAAATAGAACGGGAAAAAATTATTACAAGCAGAAACTGGCTTCTTGAAAAAACAAATGAGTTAATAAAATAAGCGCCAAAAAAGTTTGAAGAATTTAAAAAACATTACTCTTCTGGTAGTTCTTCTTTTAATACCTGCAATTTATTTTATGAAGAAACCCGATAAAACTAATACGATGGAAAACAAATTTAACTATCTTGCTCTGGGAGATTCTTATACTATCGGTGAGTCAGTTCCCGATACGGGAAGATTTCCTGCACAGCTAGTAAGCTCTCTCACAAAAAATAATATTTATTTTAATTCTCCCGAAATTATTGCAACAACAGGCTGGACAACGGATGAGCTTGCAGAAGCAATTAAGAAAAAACAGTCTTCACTTCTGCCTAAATATGATTTAGTTTCTCTTCTCATTGGAGTAAATAATCAATACAGGGGTAGAGATGCCGAAGAATACAGAACTCAGTTCAAAGATTTATTAAGAACAGCTATAGTATTTGCCGGCGGCGAGAAGTCGAGGGTCTTTGTTGTTTCTATTCCTGATTGGGGAGTAACTCCTTTCGCAGAGGGAAGAGACAGAAAAAAAATTGCTGAGGAAATTGATCTGTACAACAAAATAAACAAAGAGGAAACGCTGAAGGAAGGAATAGCCTACATTGATATTACTCCTGAATCGAGAACCGCAGTTAATGATAAATCTCTGATTGCATCTGATGGACTTCACCCTTCAGAAAAAATGTATAAGGAATGGGTGGACTTAATTCTCCCCCGTGTTAAAATAATGTTTCAACAATTTTTATGAATTTTGAACAGTTAAGAGAATATTGCCTTTCAAAAAAAGGTGTTGAGGAAGGAACGCCTTTTGGACCGGATACATTGGTGTACAAAGTCATGGGAAAAATATTTGCTATAACTTCATTCGCCATTCCCTGTACGGTGAATTTAAAATGTGACCCGGAATATGCTGTTGAATTGCGGGAGCAATACGAAGACGTTCAGCCCGGATATCACATGAATAAAAAGCACTGGAATACAGTAAGAGTTGACGGTAAGCTGAATAAAAAATTGGCGGAAAAATTAATTGATCATTCTTATGATCTGATCTTGCAAAGTCTCCCTAAGAAACTGCAGGAAGAATATAAAAAGTTGTGAGAGCTTAGCGATTCAGTAACCCCACCCTTTAGGGGTGGGGTTACTGTTAAAAATAGTATTGTCTTAAGAATATTAGTCAAGCAATTTTCTGTCTTCTTCTCTCGGGAAATTTATCCATAGATATAATAGTCCTACGCCAACCCCTACAGAAGCCATTATAAGATTTGCATTTACAAAAAGATTTGTAGTAACGGATAGCAGCGCACCCATATCGCATAATATAAAAGCTGAGACATGAGCATTAAAATATGTTGTAACGAAATTATCTTTGTTAACTTTCTTCAGCATATTTTTCCTTATGTATACCGAGCCTGTGCAGAGTACTATTCCGGCAATGGTAATAGGAGTATTCAGAAAAGATTTTTCGGGATTAACATTACTTGATGAAACCATCATGCCTACTACATATACAAGCGTAAGTCCGGCAATAATTACGTAGCCAAGAAGCCTTATTCTTCGGCTGATTATTATAAAATCAATTTGTTTAACCATTTCTGATTTTTCTGCCATAGTTCTTCTTTTTACTAAATTGTTTATCTATAAAATTAGCATTATTTTTATTAACATTTAATTCCATATTACAATACAATTACACATTTCTATTGCGAAACAACTCATTAAATACAGCGGAAATTACAGATACAGATAAGGATTTTATTACTATTGTAAGGCCCCAGAATTTTTCTGAATTTTTAGGTCAGGAAAAAGTAAAGGAGAACTTAAAAATTTTTATTGAGAGTTCAAAAATACTTGGCGAATCACTCGATCATGTTTTATTCACTGGTCCTCCGGGGCTTGGTAAAACTACTTTAGCCAATATTATTGCCAACGAACTCAATGCAGCAATTGTATGCACATCCGGTCCAGTAATCGAAAAACCCGGGGACCTTGCAGGTATGCTTACTAAGTTACGTGCAGGAGAAATTTTATTCATAGATGAAATCCATAGAATACCTAAAGTAGTTGAGGAGTTTCTTTACTCTGCAATGGAAGATTTTAAGCTTGATATAATGATAGACTCCGGTCCCGCTGCAAGAAGCATTCCTATCAAATTAGAAAAATTTACTTTAATCGGAGCAACAACAAGACAGGGATTGCTTTCATCTCCAATGCTTGACCGTTTCGGAATTAACTGTCACCTTGATTATTATTCTTCAAAAGAACTTGTCAATATTGTAAAACGTTCGGCCAGACTGATGGGAATTGAAATCACCGACGACGGCGCAGAAGAAATTGCGCAGCGCTCGCGCGCAACTCCGCGTATTGCTAACAGATTACTGAGAAGAACACGCGACTTTGCAATTGTAAAAGAAGACGGAAAAATTTCAAAATCAATTGCTGATTATGCTTTAACTTCGCTAGATATAGATAAATACGGATTGGATAAGATGGACAAAAAAATTCTGGAAACAATTATTACAAAATTCAACGGCGGACCCGTAGGTTTATCTACTATAGCAGCTTCCGTAGGTGAAGACCCCGGCACAATAGAAGATGTTTATGAGCCGTTCCTTATGATAGAAGGATTTATTAAGCGTACTCCGAAGGGAAGAGAAGCAACTCCGCTGGCATTCAAGCATCTTGGCTTGAAATCAAATGCAAAAAAAGAATTACCTTTATTTGATAATTAGTCTTATCATTTTTAAAATACAAATGAAAAATTTTAAATTTATATCTGCGCTTTTAGTTTTGTTTGTTCTGGTTACAAGCTGCTCGTACTTTAAAAGCACTACTACAAAAAACAATGACGAGTCTCACAAAATAGAAGGTGAAACTCCGGTTAAGGAAAAAGTGCTTGAGAAAACTTCACAGGCAGACCTGACTTTTTATAATAAATATATTGAAGTCTCCAATAAAATTTCTGAAACGGCAGATGAAGTAAATAAAAATTTTCTTACGACTGTACCTGACCCTTCAACAATTTCTAAAGGTTCATTTATTCTTGTTGTTGGTCTTGATATTTATGTGAATAATCTTGAAAGACTCATAAAAGATTACAGACGTTCCTATTATGAAGGCGGTGATCTTGCAAAGCTTGCAGTTGATAACGAAAATATGAAGACAGAAATTGAAACTTCGTTCAGAGAATTATTAAAATCATTGGAGAATTACTATTCCGTTGCCTCACGTGTTACTAAATTCTACAAGGATAAAGAATACAAGGATGATTTATCCAAGGCAGCAGGTTTTGATAAAGAAATGAAAGACTCATATAAAGAGTATGATTCGTTATATAATAAATTCAAAGAGTCCGTAAAAAAATATAAGCCGATAAAGACGAGAAAGAATCCCGATGACTTTACAAACAAAGATGAAAAGGCAGTTATAATTGTTCAGAACGCTCTGGAGAATACAATGGATCTGGCCGAAACATTTTACAACAAGTTTGAAAGTGTGAACAGAAATTCCAATGCAGACGGCTTGCAGGCTGATATAGAAGAGTTTGAACGAAAGTTCAAATCAGAGGAAAATAAAATTCAATCGACGGAATTCTCAGATAAAAGCAAATATATAAAGTTCAGCTTCGAAGATTATTTTACCAAGATGACAAAAGGTTTTATTGATGAAGTAAATAAATTCAACAAAGACCTGAAGAAAGGAAAAATGAACGAAAGAGATTTCGGTCTTGCTTATGATAACGTTGTGAGAAGCTATAATTATATGATTAATGCATATAATTCTTCCATTACTACAGTGAATTCGTTCAAAGTTTATTAAGATTTTTTGAACTTTAACTAAAAAAATCAGGTTAGTTTTTTATAATAATAATTTTATGAGTAAACACTTATCAGGCGGTAAACAGGCGCTGTTGATTTTCATTATGGCGCTGGCAGCAGGGTTAACATTAAATGCCGTAAGCAGCAAAGGCATACCGCTGTTCACAAACTACACCGAAAAAATGAAGGCTGATAATACTGACAGCCTTAAGAATGCAATTCAGAATACGAATGACTTTAAAAATAATCCCTACGATACGACTCAAAAAAATAAACCCCTCAGCTATAACAATAATCCTAATCTAACTAAAGAAGGATTCATAAAGCCGCAGAAAATTAAGCTCGACCTTGCAAAACTATTATTTGAAAGAAATGCCCTGATGATAGATGCAAGAAAGCCCGAAGAATTTGCAAAAGGACACATAAAAGGCGCAATTAATATTTCTTATGAAGATTACCATTTTAAAGATAAAGATAAGCTTCCCGATAGATTAAAAGGACTAAACAAAGACGGTATTATCATCGCATACTGCAACGGCGGCGACTGTGATATGAGCATAGACCTTGCATATGATATTGCCAAGCTGGGCTTTAATGCCGTTAATATTTATCTAGGCGGATTTAAAGAATGGGAAGCAGCCGGCCTTCCGGTTGAAAAATAATTTTATTAATACATGAAAGATTTTTTATCATCAAGGTACGTTCAGGTTGTACTTCAGATCATTATCGGAGCAGTTTTTGTTTATGCATCGTACAATAAATTGTTCGACCAGACTGCCTTTGCAAAATCGGTTTACGGGTATAAACTTCTTCCGGACTTTTTAATAAATATAACTGCCATCATTGTTCCTCCGCTTGAATTCATAGCGGGACTTTTTTTGATGTTTGGTTTGTTTAGAAAGGGGAGCTCGTTAGTTATAATCGCATTACTAAGTGTTTTTTTAATAGGTTTAGTACAGGCTTATGCACGAGGATTAGATATAGATTGCGGTTGTTTCGGCTCAAACGGGGCTGATAAAACAACATCGGCAGATTTACTCATCAGAATATTTGAAGATATATTGTTATTATTGGGTGCAATTATTATTTTTAAATTTAGCCGTTCAAAGTATTATAAAAACGTAAATTACACGGATGCTGAAATTCTCGCATCCCAAAACAAGGAGACATAATAATGTTAAAATCAAAAGGTTCAAAAATATCCTTCTTCACTCTGGGGCTTATTGCAATTTTCGCAATTATGTTTTCAGTAGTAAACAATTCAAAGCTTGCTGCTTCCATCAACGGACCAAGAATTGTGTTCAATGAAACAAAGCACGATTTTGGTAAAATAGCTTCAGGTCCGCAGGTTGAATATGTTTTTAAATTTACAAATAAAGGCAACCAGACTCTTCACATAGAAAAAGTTCAGGCATCCTGCGGATGCACAGGAACAACAATGGGTGAAAAAATGGACTATGCTAAAGGTGAGTCAGGTGAAATAAAAGTAACTTTCAACACTCAGGGCAGAGAAGGCAAACAGGAGAAAACTTTAATGGTTTACTCTAACGATGCTAAAGAGCCTCAAAAAGTTCTTACCTTCATTGCCGATATTACACCATAAAATAATTTTGTTTGTATAATTTGTAAGTAATAAAAAGGCGGAGAAATTTTTCTTCGCCTTTTTTATTTAAACTTTATTCATCTGCAACAAGCTCAAGAATATTTTCTTTCTTTTTGCTCAATTCAAACTTCCTTTCTTTCCATTTTCCCCTGCTGAACCAGTACGTAATCAGAATTCCTTTCAGCGCAACTGAAAGACAGATAGCAAACCATATTCCATTCAGTCCCCATAACGAAGAAAAATATGCGCAGAGAGGAATTCTTAAAAGAGTAGTAGTCAGCCCGATTGATACAGGCGGTATCGTTTCTCCCGCACCGGAAAATGCTCCGCTTAAGATAACTTCAGCAGCAGAAAAAATTAAAATGACTGCCGTCACTTTATTAAAATCTGATGCTGCAGCAATTACGCTTAAATCGGTTGTGAAGATAGATGCAATCTGCGCGCTGAACGTGAATAGTATTATTGAATATATCATCGCTGCAAAAATTCCGAATTTAAAAATCTTCCATGCAAGTTTCTCTGCCCTGTCTTTATTTCCTGCGCCGATATTCTGCCCGACTAAAATTGTGGCAGCAAGTGAAAGCCCTATGTAAATCTGATATGATATTGCCTCAGAGCGGTGGCCGATGCCGAGCGCAGCAAGCCCTGTGGTGCCGTAATCAGCCACAAAGCGTGAGACGAAAACATATATTAAAGAGAAAGCCAGACCGCTCATTGAAACGGGGAGCCCGATCTTCAAAGTATGCCTTAATATTTTTTTGCTGAACCTGTATGTTGTTATTTTATTTATAAGATTTCTTTTCCGTAATAATCTGTATCCGATAACGAAAGCTATGAAGTAAGATATCAGTGTCGAAAAAGCTGCGCCTTTCATTCCGCCGAATGGAACAGGACCAAGACCGAAAATAAGAAGAGGAGCTAAAAAAAAATTTAATATTACTGCTGTAAGCAAAAGATAGAACGGTGTTTTTGTATCACCGTTACCTCTGAAGATTGCAGTTGTTGTGGAAAGCAAAGTAACACAGGGCAGACCCATAAGAAAAGTAATCAGATAATCATCCGTGTAATTTCTTTGCTGGGCATCAATATTAATTATATCATATAAATACGGAAGTGCAGGAATCATTATAACTGCTACTATGATTGCAAGAAATAAAGTCTCTATCAGATTGTTAGTAGAGATATGCCTTCCCGTATCTGCTTCATCAGCTCCTTTTGATTGAGCAACAAGCGAATTAGTGCCGACGGGAATCATTTCTCCCAGCGCCATCGCTCCCCATACTAAAAAATTTGCAACAGTAATTGCAGCCAGCTCAGCGCTGCCGAGCTTCCCGACCCAATAAGAATCAATAAGAGTAAAAGAAGATTTTACTAATGTTTGTAACACAGCCGGACCTGCAATGGCAAGTATCAGCCTGTTGTCTGAAAGTTTATTTATCAAATTATTTGGAAAATCGGGGAGTAAATTGCAAACAACAAAAATACATCAATTAAAAACATTTGTAAATCTAAATTGATAATTGTTTTTATTCTTCTCATTTTTAGTTCAAATGAATATACTTTACCTTTTATCTCAGGTAGAGGTTACGGGGGCGGAAACCTACGTAGAATCTCTGGCGAATTACTACTCATCATCCGGCAATAAAATATTTATTGCATCGGATACCTTTACGCGTAAAGCCGATGCCAAAATATTTAAGGTAAATCTTCATCAACGCGATTTTAAAACTCGCCGCAGTAACATTGTTGAAATTCAAAAAATTATCAGAGAGAATAATATAGATATAGTCCATGCGAACTCACGCGCATCTGCATGGGTCGGACACTTCGCATGCAAACGTGAGAATATTCCTTTTATTGTGACTGTACACGGACTGAGCGGAATGCGATTATCCAAGAAGCTTGTTCCGGCGCTGGGAGATAAAACTATTGCCGTCTCCGAATATATACGTGATGTTACGATGAAAGATTTTAATTTGAAGAAGAGTCAGATAGAATTGATACGTAATGGACTAAATATTGATGAAGTCATTAAAAGAAGTAAGCAGGAAGTGAAATCTTTTTATATGAATGAAAAGGATTTTTTATTATCATACATCGGAAGGGGAACGGGACCGAAGAAAGATATTGTACTTGCCCTTGTGAATGAAATTATTCCGAAGGTAAAAGCAGAAGTAAAGAATTTAAAATTCCTCTTTATCTGTCCCGGCACTTTGCATGAAGAAATCTTAAGCAGCATTAATAAAAAAAATAAAGAAACCGGAGAAGAGTATATAATTATTGACGACCATAAAAATGATGTAATGGCATCGCTTAATCAGGTTGATATGACCATTGCTGCCGGAAGAAGCGCCATTGAAGCAGTGCTTTTGAACAAGCCTGTTTTATTCTGGGGTGAGTCTCTCTTCGGCGGAGCGCTGGATAATAAAAGCCTGCCTCTTGCACTGGAATCAAATTTCGGCGACAGCAGGGATTTAGAAAAAGTAGATACGGAGAGGATTGTTAAAGAAATTATAAAAGCTATTAAAGATAATACTACGCTTGATGAAACGGTGAAGTCGAAAGTTGAAGATGAGTATGGTTTGCTTCCAAATGCTGAAAAAGTACTTACACTATATAAAGAAGAAATTTTAAAACAAAATGTAAAAGTATTAGAAGAGCCGCTGCCCATTTTATTATATCACCGAGTTGTAAAAGATAGTATAAAGGACAGCGTAGTCGGAATATATGTTACAGAAAAAATTTTTGAAGAGCATCTTCAGCATCTGCAAAAAAATAATTTTAAGACGATTACCTTTATAGATGTAAGCAAGGCACTGAAAGGAGATAAAACTTTATCTGAAAAAAATATTATACTCACATTCGATGACGGATACGAAGATAATTATACATCGGCCTTTCCTTTACTAAAGAAATATAACTCAACTGCAGTCATATTTCTGGTTACGGGACAGGATAGTAATGTATGGGATTCCGCTAAAAACGAGCCCGGAGCCAGGCTGCTTAATAAAGAACAAATTAAAAAGATGTTTGATTATGGAATTGAGTTCGGCGCACATACGCTAAATCATACAAATCTGACTGAAGTAAGCAAAAATGAGCTTTTAAAAGAGATTTATAACTCAAAAATCTATATTTGTAAAGAATTGCAAATTCCTGTCTTTTCTTTTGCTTATCCTTACGGCGAATGTAACAAAATGGCAAAGGAAGCGGTAAAGCAATTAGGGTTTGAATTCGGAGTTGCAACAGATTCCGGTCCGTTAAATTTCCTGAAAGATTTATACCAAATCCGCCGCCAGATTATATTTTCACACACCTCGTTATTCCAGTTCAAGAAGAAAATTTCCAAGTGGTATCCTGCCTATAAAAAATTCAAATCAAAAAAATAGTAGTAATACTTTCTTTCTTACCTTTCATTTCAAAACCCATTTTCTGAACCTTAAACATTCTTTTAGTTTACAGAATTGAATGCAAAACATAGTCTGATTACTAAAATTTTCAGACAAACTATTTTCTGCAAAATAAAGTAAAAACTTTTTAATTAGTCATAATTATCATATCTACATAATAGTTAAGATAACATGTCTAAAACTTTCCTGCAAAATTATCCTGCAAATTAGTACTTGCATTATATATATAGTCTTTACATATTGTATGCAAATTAACACTGCAAAATAATCTGCATAATAATTAATTCTGCAAAATAAGAATTCATGAAAGTTAGCAAATACTTTAAGATCAAAAAAATCCCGGGTATCATTAAAAAACTGACCGGAGTAAGTGTTGAAAAATTTGAAGATCTCTTAAAGCAACTCACACCGATCTTTATTGATCTGGAGAAAAAGAGACTCTTCAAAAAATCCCGCAAGAGAGCCTTTGGCGGAGGAAGAAAACAGGACCTTGACCTTGACGATAAATTATTAATGCTTCTTATGTACAATCACCTCTTTGTTACTCATGAATTTTTAGGCGCGCTCTTTAATCTGCATAACAGCAACGTCAGCAGACAGATAAATCATCTTGAGCCTCTGCTTTCAAAAGTATTCCAGGTTCCTGAGAGAAAGATAAAACTTGCCGATTCTGTTTTATCGCAGTCGCAGATATTGGAAATATTTGTGAATCTTGATGAAGCAGATAAGAAGGAAATGAACTACAGTCCTGTTGGAACGGATTATCCTCCGGTGAAATCAACGGGAACAGGCGGCAGTGATTTAAGGATTAACACGGAAGATAAGATAATTACACAGATAAAAGTTATTCCGATTAAAAAATAAACAGCCAGCAATGTCACGCTATATTGATATATGTCGTCAGCTGTTCATAAATGATAGAGATACGCTGAAATACGTAAGTAACATTTGGCATAACAATGGCTTTAATATTTAGGATAATACTTAATTTTATATAATATCAGAATTTGAACGAGGTTTTTACCGATAGTTTCAAAAACAATATGAGAACACAAAATACCACATTTAACGATTTACCGAATAATGAGAAACTGAAAATTAACATTCAGCAGATCAGAATTTTATCAGGAACAATAAACAAGCTTTATATTGAGTCGATGCTGAAAAAATTAACTCACATTTATAAAAAATGAATAAAGATTCTTTAGTAAGCAAAGTGGCAAACTCCAGCAGCTTTAGCCGTCACAGAAGCGAGCTGATATTCGACAGAATATTCGAGTTAATAAAGGAATCCCTGGTAAAGGATAAAGAGTTTTCCGTGGATAATTTCGGAGAATTCAAGGTAGAGCACAGAGAAAGCATGAAGATAATGAATACAAAAGAGAACCAGGAAGTGCTTCTGCCGCCGAAAGATTTTATAAGTTTTACTCCATCACAAAATTTATTAGACATAATAAATAAAAAATGACTAAAGAGCAGATAATAAGGAGCATCTCCGAGGAGTTTAAGATAAGTGAGCTGGAGTCCATTCAGTTTTACGAGAATGTATTCCAATACATTGAAGGCTCTTTCCGCAAGAGCAAAAACTTGAACATTTCAGATTTCGGCAAATTCAATGTAATTGAAAGAACCGGCACTGACGGAGGTAAAGTTAATTCCGTGAAATTCTCCCCTTCAAAGAAACTCGCAACGGAAGTTAACTATAACTACAATAATCTTGCTAAAATTCTTTTCAGAGATATTGAAAGAAATATTAACAAGGAAAGAATTCTCTCTTTAGGCGAAGAAAATATTTACAGAGAAGAAGCGCCTGTTGAATCAACAGAAGTATTCGACAGATATTCAGAAGAAGAAAAAGATTTTATAGAAGAGCAGGTAAATTTAACATCTGCTAATAACAAAAGTGCAGGGTTAAGTGATTTAGAGCAGCGTGTAAGAAAAATAGAAGCGTTCATAAATGTAATAAAGAAATTCTTTGAAGATGAGAAACTCGGTGAAACACCTAAAGCAAAGACGGAGATCGTTCCGCCTAAAGCAGACTATGTAAAACGAGCAGAAGAAGATAAAGCAAAAGATGAAGAATACAAAGCTTCCATCTCTTCGCTTGAAGCAAAAATAAAAGAGCTTGAAGCAAAGTTCAAAGAATCTGAAGCAAGAAAAGCTGCAACAACTACAGAAACAAAAGTTGAAACAAGAACTGAAGTAAAAGAAGAGAAACAGCAGGAAAAGCCAATTGAAAAAATTGAGCTGCCGCCGATAGACGTTGTTCCTCCTGTAATAGAAAAGCAAGCTGAACCTGAACTTATAGCTACGGTTGAGCCTGTTACAGAAGAAAAGATAATTGAAGCAGAAGAAAAAACAACGGTTCCTGATTTAGGAAATTTAGTTGTTGAATCTGATTATACTGACAAAGCAAAACCGGTAGAAGAAACAATAAAACCCGTTTTTGTATCGCCTGAAGATGTATTTACACCTTCAGCCCCTATAGAAGATTTTGTTAAACCTGTTGAAGATTTCACGAAGCCAATAGAAGAATCGCTCGATGCTCCTGCAATCGAAAAGAAAATCGAAGAAAGACTTGCAGAGATAATAAAAGCACCGGTAAAAAAAGCTCCAAAGGCAAAAGATCCTTCTACAAGCAATATTGATGACCTATTAAAAACTTTAGGTGCTTCAGATGAAGAAGATGTAATCGAAGAAGATATTGTTGAGCAAATTCCTGAAGTAAAGACTGAAGATATAACGGATAGTTTTTTCATCAAAACAGAAGAGAAACCTGAAGAGACAATATCTGAGATTATCGAAGATAAAATTTCTCCGTTAGAAGAAAAGCATGTAGAAGAAAAGCATGAAGAAGAAAAACATGAGGAAGTAATTTCTGAAATAGCAGAAGATAAAAAATTACCGGATACACCTTTAGTAGGTGAAATCACTGATTCCGAGCTTCATAAAAAAGTAGATTCATTAATTGAAGAGTTCAGAACTGAAGCTACAAAAATAAAAGAAGTAGAGGAAGAAGAGAAACAGGCAATAATAGAAGCGCAAAAAGAACCGGAACCTGAAATAATTAAACCGGTTGTTCCTCAGGATGAAGAAGCGCAGCTTTCAACAGCATTATCTTCTATCTTTAACTCGATTCTTACTTCTGAAAATATAAAGAAAGAAGAACCGAAAGAGACTCCGATAATTAGAGAAGAAGTTAAAAATCTTCATAATGAAATTGTAAAAAGCGAAAAGCCTGCTGAGACAATTCAGCCGCCTGTAGAAGAAAACAAAGAAGCTCCGATTCCTTCTATAAGTGATATCTATTCCAGCGCAACAAGCTTCAACGATATATTCGAGCAAAAGAATCAGAGCAAAGAAGAGAAAGAGCATGCCGATGATATGAAACAGATCCGTGACATGCATGAAGCAAATGAAACTAACGGACATAACTTAAAAGATACAAACGGACACAATTTAAAAGACACAAACGGTCACAATCTTACCGATACAAACGGACACGGGCTGCAAGATACTGCAAACCTAAAGGATATGTACGGTCCCGGACTTACAGAAAGCGGAACAGAACATGACGTTAGAACATCAAAAATTTATACAAACGGAAATCCGCTGAAACCGTATGCAAACGGCAACGGAAAGAACGGCAACGGCTCATCTACAATAAATCAGGTGCTTGAAGATAACGGTCTTCATAAAGAATCAAAGTCGAGCATTTTTATTATTGTGATAATCATCGTAATCGCTCTTGGTCTTTTATTCTTTGCAATCTTCAACTCCGGAATTATGGGCAAAGAAAAACTTGCCAAAAAAGAAAACAACTACGGACTTGTAAAAGTAAACGATGTAAAGAATGAAAAATATTTTTACGATAACGGAAAAGACAAAGTATTTTTTGAAACTGAAAAAGGATATACAATACAGGCAGGCTCATTCAATGATAAAGAATCTGCAATAGAAAAAAGCAAATCTTTAACTGATAAAAAAGTTGAGAATGTAAGAATTGAAGAGCTTGAAAAAGGCAGCACAACATTTTTCAGAGTAAGAATAGGTTCATTCGCTACTCTGGAAGAAGCAAAAAATTATTCAGAGAAGTTCTAATTTTAATCTAATAAAGTTATGAAATACTTATCGTTAAAAGGAATAGCAGTTTTGGCAGTAGCAATAGTACCAATATTATTAAAATTCAAATTGCACAAAACTGAAAAACCTGTAGTAAATGGTCCCAGTATACTGGTAGAAGCAGTCTAAAAATTGTTTTAAATTAGTTCCACCAAAAAAGCCGTAGTGGGTTAGCTGCGGCTTTTTTGTTTTATAAAGCCTGATATAAAACTTGCTGCTAAAATTCCTACGCTTGTCCATAAGCATATTATGCTGAACCAGTCACCATGCTCAGTATAAAAAGTTTTCTCTTTTATTATCCCTATCTTTCCTGCGAATGAAGCCCTTACATTTATATCTGTCTCATCGTATTTATTTCCGTAAGGATCTATGAAATCCGATATTCCCGTATTTGCGCTTCTTGCAATCCATCTTCTGTTTTCAACTGCGCGCAGAATTGCAAACTGATTATGCTGATACGTGCCGAATAATTTCCCCCACCATGCATCGTTTGTAATAATAGTACAGAAGTCTGCGCCTTTTCTTACGAATGTTGCAAAGTATCCCGGGTATACCGATTCATAACAGATTGCCGTATTAAACTGCACTCCGTTCTCCAGTGTAAAATTGATTGTATCCTTGCCTATCTGCCACTGGCTGATGCCGACTCCCCACGTTACAAAATCTTTTAAGAAGGAAAGAGTTTCCTGATAAGGAATCCTCTCTCCGCCGATAACTAATTTATTTTTTTTGTAAATCTGAAATTCTTCCTGATTTTTATTTTTTTCAAATAATGCTGCTGCATTGAATGTATCATAATATTTCCCGCTGCCACTCTGCTTTGCATCAACAGGAGCACTTAAGGAGTCTTTATAAACATGGTAATAAGGAAAGCCAACTAACACAGGCACATTGGTTGAATCGACAAAGTTTTTAAATTTCATATACTTTTCGTAGTAGCTACTTTGAAGTATAGGAAAAGTAATTGCAGTCTCAGGTAAAACAATTAACTGCAGCTGCGGATTTTTTTCTTTCAGTTCTTTTATCATATCAACATATTCATTCACAACCTGCATCTGTTTGCCTCCCCACTTTTCCCAGGGGTCAGAGTTCGGCTGAATTACTCCGACATTTATTTCTCCGTCAGTAAAAGCATTTGAATACTTGGATGGACTGTTCATAACAAATGTATAAGCATCAGGCGCAAGATAAACAATAATTATAGAGATTATTAACAGGTTGGTCTGCGTTGTAAAATTTCTCCAGCTTGCTTTGCGCTGCTCTTCAACAAAATAAAAAAGCATTATGCCTATGATACAAATCCAGAATGTAAGACCGTATACTCCCGTATATTCAATAAACTGTATCTTTGAAAGATTATATGTCTGCGTATTGCCGAATACAAGCCATGGAAAACTGAACTGTGTTAGTGTGTGCAGATACTCGAAGGCAACCCATATAAAGGGAAATGAAATTAGATATAAATATTTATTACGGAAATTTTTTAACGAGCGGTAGACTTTGTAAAAAGCTGCAGAGGGCAGCCAAAAAAAAATGGGATGCGCAAAGAGCGTAAGAAGCCCGGCAATGATTAAAAATCTGTCGGCATTCTGACGCATTCCGCTAAGCCATAACCATGATACAGCTACAAGATTGAACCAGAAAAAAATTGCATAGGTTTTTCTGAGAACTTCATTATAATTTTTACAAGTAATTATTTCTTTAATAAGAAGTACTATGCCGATGTATATCAGAGGATAAAAGTTAACGGGCGGAAAGGCAAGCCCGAAGCAAACTCCGCAAATCACTCTGAACCAGAAGTCCGAAGTTTTAAATCTGTTCGTAAATTTATTAAGGAAATTTTTCAAGAAATTCTTTTTCATTCCCGCAAAAACATTAGCTGTTACGGAAGCGGGAATCCATAAACTTTTTTAAATTAAATTATAAATTGATAAGAAGGGATTGAAAAATTTGTGGGGGGAAGTGCTAATTGGAATTCTTATAAAAAATAATTTTCTCAGTAACCCCATTCTTCAAGATGGGGAATGTTTATTGTGAGTATTAAATTTTAACTTTAAAAATTTATCCTTTATAACTATTTCTAAATATAATCAAAAACACTTATGCAAAACTTTTCCATATCAGGCAATATTGTCGATGTTGTTAACAATAAAATTTTCCCCGGAACGATAAACGTTTCCGGCGAAAAAATAGAATCAATTATAGAAACTCCCAACGAAAAATATAACAATTATATCATTCCCGGATTTGTAGATGCTCACGTTCACGTAGAGAGCTCGATGCTAATCCCATCGGAGTTTGCACGGCTTGCAGTTGTGCAGGGAACAGTTGCAACCGTCTCCGACCCACATGAGATCGGAAATGTGCTCGGCATTGACGGCGTGCGGTATATGATTGCTAACGGAAAGCTTGTGCCGTTCAAATTTTATTTCGGCGCATCACCCTGTGTGCCTGCAACTACTTTTGAAACTGCGGGTGCGCATATAACTCCCGATGACATTCGTAAATTATTTGCTGAAGATAATCTTGTTTACATGAGCGAGATGATGAACTTTCCGGGAGTGCTTTACGGCGACAAAGAAGTGATGGAAAAAATTGCAATCGCAAAAGAGTTCGGTAAGCCAATTGACGGACACGCTCCCGGGCTGCGCGGTGAAGATGCAAAAAAATATATAGATGCAGGAATATCAACTGACCATGAGTGTTTTACATTAGATGAAGCTCTGGATAAGTTAAAATACGGAATGAAAATAATTATCCGTGAAGGCTCCGCTGCAAAAAATTATGAAGCGCTTCATACGCTGATTGATTCGCATACGGATAAAACAATGTTCTGCAGTGATGATAAGCATCCGAATGATTTAGTCGTAGGGCATGTAAATCAGATTGCAGCGCGCTCAGTTGCAAAGGGATACGATGTAATGAAAGTGCTTCAGTGCGCATGTGTAAATCCCGTGAAGCATTATAATTTGCAAGTGGGATTGTTACAAGTCGGCGACTTTGCTGACTTTGCAGTTGTTGAGGATCTGAAATCATTCAAAGTTTTACAGACCTATATAAACGGCAAGCTTGTTGCCGATAAAGGCAAGACTTTAATTGAAAGAGTACCTTCGACAATTGTAAATAATTTTAATACTGAGTATAAAACTCCCAATGATTTTTTAGTAAAAGCTGAAAAAGAAAATATAAGAGTGATAGAAGCGAATGAAGGACAGCTAATTACGAATGAACTTCATTATCCTGCAAAGTCAGAGGACGGTTATTTAATATCGGATGTTGAAAAAGATGTATTGAAGCTTGTTGTTGTTGAGCGATACGGCAACACACCCCCTGCAGTTGCATTCATAAAAAATTTCGGTTTGAAAAAGGGCGCGATTGCATCTTGCGTTGCGCATGACTCGCATAATATTATAGCTGTAGGTGTTACAGATGAAGATATCTGCAATGCAGTGAACGGAATAATAAAGCATAAGGGCGGTGTATCGGTATCGCAGCATGGAAGCACTGAAGTGCTTGGCTTACCTGTTGCGGGAATAATGTCGAATGAAGACGGCTATACTGTTGCTGATAAGTATACGGAAATTGATAAGCTCGCTAAGGAGCTCGGCACACAGATGTATGCGCCATACATGACGCTTTCATTCATGGCGCTGCTTGTTATTCCTGCACTGAAATTAAGTGATAAAGGATTATTTGACGGAAGCAAGTTTGAGTTTACTCCGCTGCAGTTTTGACCACAATTTCGTAGAGATGCATTACATGCGTCTTGATATTAAGAGACACGTGTAATGTGCCTCTACATGATGTATTATATTATTTTCGTAGAGACGCATTACATGCGTCTCAATACTTAAGCGGCAAAACGCCCCTCCACCTTTTCCCCGTATCTTTTTTACATATAAACATATAACTTAGCTGATACATCCACTTAAAAAGTAGGATAAACTTGTTCCTGCCGATTTTTTACATTTCTTATTTATCCGTTCTAATCTGTCTGTTCTAGTTTGTCAGTTCTGTTTTATCTCTACCGGTAAAATCTTTATTATGCTTTCTGCATTAGTTATTCTTGTAAAGCGTTAAGTATAATTCTTAAACTCACTAAACTCTGTTAAAAATGAAAACCCTTAGCTCAGTTTTAATATCTTTTGTAGTAATTGCAGTAATAGCTTATACCGTTACATTTATGGGATGCAGCAATCCTGTTACAACTACAGGTACCGGAACAGCACCCGTAACGTATCCTGCATTAACTGAAAGAGATTTTATTGACACAAATTTTTACGCAGTACCTGGTTCGGTGGTACTGCTTTATCTTGAGCATCTTCATTCAACTATAGATACAACACATCCTGATACAGATTCAACAGGCACAGATGTTGTTCGTATCAGATTATCAAGTACTATAGTGCATTCAGTAAAATTAGGCGATTCCTGCCGCTTTACTGTAACCATCAAAGATAAAATGACAGGGAATATTGTAAGTGAATTAGACCCGGTGAATAATATGCAAACTGTTACTTTGCCTGAGGGAGATTACATAATAAAAATAAGATCGCTTGTAGAATACACAGGCGGAGATACTCATCAGAATATTTTCTTTCAGCCCGATAAGAATACTGCGTTAAGCAGAGGCGGCGGCAATCAGCAGGTTTATGCTGATTCTAACGCTGTACATACTCTACTTACAACCAATTCATGTTCTTACTGCAATTTGAGTTATGCAAATTTGAAATTTGCAAATTTGAGATATGCAAATTTAAGTTATGCAAATTTGAGTAGTGCATTTTTGACTGGTGCAAATTTTGATAATGCAAATTTGACTAATGCAAATTTGAGTGGTGCATTTTTGTCTAGTGCAAGTTTGCAAAATGCAAATTTGACTAATGCAAATTTGAGTTCTGTACAATTGGATAATGCATTTTTGCAAAATGCAAACTTGAGTCATACAAATTTGTATAGATCATTTTTGTCTTATGCAAATTTGCAAAATGCAAATTTGAGTTATGCAAATTTGAGTTCTACAGATTTGACTGCTGCACATAATTTGAGTTCTGCAAATTTGACTTCTGCAAATTTGACTTCTGCAAATTTGAGTAGTAAAAGCATGACTTATTGCAGATTGGATTACGCAAATTTGAGTCATGCAAATTTGATTTCTGCAGATTTTAGTCATGGAGGTTTGACTTATGCAGATTTGACTTATGCAAATTTGACTAATGCGAATTTGACTGATGCATATGTGAGTCATACAAATTTCTGCAACGCTATTAAAACGGGGTGGATTATTCATAATGCACATACTAACAATACACAATGCTGGCCTTAATTGGATTAACAATTAGCAATTTGCAGTGAACTAGAAATTTTCTGGCATTGTTAGTGCCTGTTTATGCATCCCGCCAAAGCGTAGAATAATTGCCGTCACTTGAAGACAATTGTTCATAACTAATCGTTAATTCGTTAATTGCTCATTTACAGAACCTGTCAATACCTAAATAAAAAAATCTCCCTATTAGTACTTATGAGATAAATTTATTTTTTATTTTAAAAAGTATAATTAAATTAGCTTTGGGAAAAATCCCATTTCTTTAGTTTTAAATAAAAATATTCAAACGGTAGAAATGTTACTTTTTATTACGATGAAAATATTAAGATGACAAGGGAAATTCATCAGTGATGAGAAATATAAATTTATCAAGATTGAAAAAACAACAACGATGAACACAAAACCCGTCAAAAATTCATCATTACCAGAAATTTTTGTGAAGCATTTTAAATGATAGAACAAAATGTTACTTTTTTGTGACATTGGAATATTAAGCGGGAAAGTCGGAAGTAAAATTCATCAGTGTTGAGTAACAAAATTTGCCGGTATTGTAAAAACAACAACGATGAAAACAAAACCCGTCAAAAATTCATCATAATCTGAAAAATTTTGTAAACGATTTTAAATGACGGGAACAAAATGTTACTTTTTTGTTACACTCTTAAATCCGGTATTAATACATAAGCTCTTATGATAACTTTTACAATTTAATGCCGTATTAATTCTTACACATAAACATCATTATTAATGAAGAAAATCTTAATTATCGGCGGTACAGGTTTCGTCGGAAGAATGGTAACTGAAACCCTCTCAGTAAATCCTGACTATGACGTAACTCTTTTCAACAGGGGAAAAAGAAATCCCGGCATTTTCCCGAATGTAAAACATATCGAAGGCGACAGGCTGACCGATGACATACAAAAGCTGAAAGGATTGAAGTTTGACTGCGTAATAGATTTTGCAGGAATGTATCCGACTAATATCGATAACACACTTGAAGCTCTTAAAGGTAATATCGGCAGATATATTTTCATATCAACATGCTCAGTTTATAATTTTGAAGAAGCGGCAAATAATCCGGGACCTATAGGAGAAGATGATTTTCCTGTATACGGCTGCACCGATGAACAACGAGACAGCAAGGACTTGCAATTCTACGGTCATAACAAAGCCGAATGTGAAAGAGTTATACTAAGCAAGGACTGGCTTGATGCTGTTATATTCAGACCGGCATTGATATGCGGCAAGTACGACCCGACGGACAGATTCTATTGCTGGCTGTACAGAGCGAAGACACAGGATAAAATTCTAATGCCTGAATCAGCAAGCTCGCTAACACAAAATACTTTTGCTCCTGACTTTGCTCACATGATAATAAAAGCTATCGATGCTGATAGCCACAGAAAAATTTACAATGCTGTTACGCACGAGCCTGTGAGTATTTTTGATGTAGTGAATACGTGTACAAAATTGGTCGGGACAAATCCTGAACTGGTAGTAAAGCCTGATTCGTTTTTTGAAGAGAACGAAGTTCATCACTGGATGGATCTTGCAATGTGGCTGGGGCCGATGGATTTTATATTCGATATGAAAAAAGCTCATGAAGATTTTAAGCCTGAGTTTCATTCGTTCGAGCAGTCTGTAAAAGATACGATTCCCTTCTATGAAGAAAGAGGATGGCCTGTGCCTAAGTACGGACTAAGCATTGAAAGGGAAAAGGAGCTTATAGCAAAAAATTAATTTTTACCGGGCGGAAGGCAGCGCGGAGGAAAGGTGTATTTAGTGTTTTCATCCTTCATCCAATCGATTATTTTGATTATTCCGAAGTAATTGAATAAGAATCCCAGCACTCCGCCAATTATATAATCAGCAACTGATGCAATATGGTTGTGGATAATGAGATAAAAAAAGTAACCTGCTCCGGGTAAAAATAATATTACAGAAGTCATTAAGCCCGGATTATAAAATTTCTTCGCCTTTACATTAAATATAATTGTATGGGCGAAAAAATTACCAACCGAAATTAACGTAACGCCAATAGCGAACCAAATGTACTTTTCTCCTATGAGAACTGCCAGAAAATAAACAAGCCATCCAAGCGCAACGTTTACAATTAAGGCAGAGTTTGTATTAAGAGGATATCTTTCCGGATAATTACTTTTGAACAATACTGTGTTAAGCATTCCCGGAAAATAACCCGGGAATCTGTATTCTTCAAACTGATGGAAGAATAAGGAAGCAAAGTTGAACCAGAGTATAAACTTCAGAGGAGAAAATGAATCTCCGTTAAGAATAATGTAAAATGCGGTAGAGCAGCCTAATAAAAATCCGATATCAAACCAGTGCTTTCTTAAGAAATTCATTTTGAAAACTTAACTCTTTATTCTTCCAGATTCAATATTTGTTTTTATCATTATGGAGCTGCCTCTGAATTTTTACCTTTGATTTGAAAAACAAAATATCTAACGTTGATAATTCACCCCTACTTACACTGTTGATTCACTGAAGTTTCTATTTTAATAACTCTAAACGGAGGTAAAAATGAAACATCTTTTCCAACTGTTTGTATTGGTACTTTTCTTATCTGTATCTCAACTTATTTTTTCTCAAACTCCGCAGTATTACAATTACAATACTACGGGTAATACTAACTCTTTTCCGTTTAATATTCCCGGCGGTAAAGAGATTCAGGTATTATTTCTCCCCGGAGATTTTGCACAGCCTGCTCCGGCACCGGCAGGAAATATTACAGCCGTGTCGTTCAGATTGGCTGCAAACTTAGGTCCATACACATATACAAATGCTTACATTAAAATGGGACAAGCCTCAGGTCTTACTACATTTGCCACAGGGGTTTGGTATTCAGGACCTATGACTACTGTTTATACCAGAGCTTCCGTCTCGTTGGGAGGCGTAGCAAATGAATGGATGACAATTACACTGGATACACCATTTCCATATGATCCGACTCAAAGTTTAATTGTTGAAGTAAATCAATGCGGCGCGCCGGGCGCTACCGGATTCAGTACCGGTACAACAACTAATGCCGGCAACAGAAGAAACACTTCTTTAACTTCGGGAGCTTGCCCGTTTGTATGGGGACAGCAGAGCGGTACAGTGCCTCACATGGGTATCAATGTTTCTTCAGGTCCTACAATTTGCAATAAGTTCGCAAGCACATGGTGTCCTATTGGTACATATCCGACTCTTCCTGCTGCAACATATTTTCATGCAGCTGCATGGATTGGTGATACAATGTATGTACAGGCTCCGACTTCAACAGGCGCAGGAGCTACAACAGTTTACCGTTATGTACATGGCAGCGGCTGGTCAACAGGTGTGCCGTGCTTAGTTGGTGTAGCAGCAGCATCAATGAATGCCGTAGGCGGAAAATTATACCTTATTGGCGGCGGAGCTACAGCAACTACAGGTTCAACAAATGTACAGCGTTATGACCCTGCAACAGGTGTCTGGACTGCAATGGCTCCATTACCGGCTGCATTATCGGCTCACGGCTCAGTAAGCTGGGGTGATAGTGTAATTTATGTGGTAGGCGGCCCTTATACGGGGGCAGGTACTAATCTTGCTGTTCACTATTACAGAATAGGCTCAGATACATGGGGTACTATAGCAAACTCATTACCATCAGGACAAGGAAGAAGAACTTTCGCATTAAGCATGGCAGATGGAAAAATTGTAATGACTTGCGGATTTAACACGGTATATTTAAAAACAACTTTTGTGGGAACACCAGGAGCAAATGCTTCACTTCTTACCTGGGCTCCCGGTGCAGATGCGCCTATTGCTCTTAGCCGTCCGGCAGGCGTTGGTTATGACTCTTATTCATTCTTAGTCGGAGGAGACACAAATACAACATCTGTTAAAAATGACAAAGTATACAGGTATAATGTAAACGGCAATGTATGGAAAACAGCTATTCTTTCAAATCCTGGTGCTGTATCGAACATAATGAATGCTGTTACAATCAAATGTATAAATGATACTGTAAGAATATTTCAACCGGGTGGATTCACAACTGTTGCAGTTAATCCCATGGTTATCACCGGCTGCGGAACTATAACCGGAACAGGTAATCCGATAAGCAATGTACCGGACATATATTCGTTATCTCAAAATTATCCGAATCCATTCAACCCTTCAACAAGAATTGAATTTGCTTTACCTAAGGGTGAATTTGTAGATTTGAGATTATATGATATACTCGGAAAAGAAGTCGCCGTCTTAGCTAATGGTACATTTGAGTCAGGCAGGCATACACTGGATTTAAATTTATCTTATTTATCCAGCGGGACATATTTCTACAGAATAACAGCTGGTAAATTTACAGATACTAAAAAATTATTATTGATGAAGTAATTTTATTTTTTGTGTATTTGTTTAAAAAGAGGGAGTCATGCTCCCTCTTTTTATTTCAAAATTCTGAAAAAAGTAGATAAAATCTTATGTGTTTTCCCCTTGATAAAATTATTAGAATATGGAAAATTACATAACATTAATAAATAAATTCTAGTGTTAAAATTTTATAATAATTCACAATATTCTCAAAAAAATAAACTTAAAACTATGAGAAAAAAAACAACAATGTTCTTATTTGCACTTTGTTTTGTCTTACCATTTTTGACTGCAAGCGCAGATACAAAAAAAGGCACGGGCAACGGTTCTAACGTTGATAGCTCTGCCACTCCTGATGCTTACGGTTACAGATGGAAAGATAATACAGATGCAGGTGGACCGTCATATCTCTTTAGAGATACTACCTCAGGACCGGCTTCGAACTGGCAAAGAGTTACAGGTCTTAGCGATGATAACAACGTAGGACCTTTTCAATTAGGTTTCAATTTCAGATATTATTATTATAATGTCTCAAGATTAAGAATCGGCTCCAACGGTTATTTGCTATTGGAATCAGGTTCAGATGTAAACACAAGCCCGTTAAATTCAGGCTTCCCGACAATTCCGCTTCCAACCGTTCCTAACAATTACATTGCAGGTTACGGAGCAGATTTGATCTTCGGTACAACTGCTCAGCCTGGAAAATGTTACATATACAGAAATAATGTTGATAGCGTTATCATCAGTTATTATGATGTTCCGCTATGGCAGCAGGCAGCACCGGGATACAACGGCAGCCATACATTTCAGATAATTCTTACAAAATCAGATTCGTCTATTTCCGTAATGTATAAAAATATTGCCGGAAGTTTACAGCCTCCTGGCACAGGAAATGCGCTTGTATTGGGTATCGAAAATATCACAGGTAATGTTGGTTTACAAAGATATTCAGGTGTGGGACCAACTCCTATCACCAATAACATGGCATTAAAGTATTACTATCCAAGATCAACAACTTTTTCTGTAAAAGATGCTGCAGTTTCATGGGTAGATAATGCAACTACAGGCGGTATATTCAAACTGACAAATGATACATTAACAATCAGGTCAAGAGTTGCCAACACAGGTAATGTTACTACAGGCGGAACTTTCATTACAAGTCTGGCAGTAAAGAATGCTACCAATGTTACAGTAATGACAGATTCAGTTGTTGTTCCTTCACTAAATGCAGAAACAGATACACTTGTAACTTTTACAAAGAAATTTATACCGACAACTGCAGGTAAATATACTGTAACAGTTACAACACTTCTTACAGGAGATGCAGTGCCAAGTAATAACGTAAAAAATCTTGAACTGAACGTAGTATCACGTACTTCACCGTGGCTGACACTTGCCTATGATAACGGAACAAACACAGGCGGTATATCATGGTCAGGCGGTACAGGTGCAGTAGCAATGTATTTTGTACCACCTGTATATCCTGCAAGAATTGACACATTGAGATTCTTTATCGCAGCTAATACAAATAATGTTTCATTCTTTGCAAAAATTATTGACGACGATGGAATAGGTGGTTTACCTGGTACAGATCTATATACTTCGTCAGCTATTACTCCGACAAGCACAACTGCCTTTACAAATGTAGTTGTTCCGGGCGGTATTACAGTTAACAGCGGCGGATTTTATGTATCATGGGTAATGAACGGTGAAAGCATTCAGATCGGAGAAGATATTACTGCTCCAATTTCAAACAGAAGTTACGAAGGTTTAGGCGGCTCTTATGCTCCTTACAGAAACGGTTCAACAAATGATCCGATGATAAGAGCAGTTGTTAAGAACCCTTCGGTCGGTGTGGTTAATAACAATACAGGCATTCCTGAAAGATTCTCATTGTCACAGAACTATCCAAATCCATTCAATCCTGCTACAATGATTAACTTCAGCATTCCTGTAAATTCATTTGTAAGGCTTTCTGTATACGACATTCTCGGAAGAGAAATACAGCAGCTTGTAAATAACGATTTAACACCTGGCAGCTACAGCGTTGATTTTAACGCTTCAGCTTTAACAAGCGGTGTTTATTTCTACACACTTACAACAAACGGATTTACCGATACCAAAAGAATGCTTTTAGTAAAATAATTTATAAAGATATAATTTGTATAAACAAAAAAGGGAGCGAAGAGCTCCCTTTTTGTTTTGTAATAAAACCTGGTCAAAGATTATTTAAAATCTACACTGAATAATATTTCTTCCATTGTTTTTTCGTTAGCACTATAATTTGCTGTAGGTGTGTAAGCGTAAACAACGTAATTTCCATTGGTGCTTGCATCAATAGCAGACATAATTAACATAGACATTTCCGTACCGTTAATTTTTCCGACTGCGCCTACATAATAAGCTTCGATATCGCCGATTTGTACATAGTGAGCTTCACCTTCGGGTTCAAAATCAAAATCTGCCAATGCCATTTCTAATAAATCATCTGCTGAGATTTTATCGTTTCCGAATACAACAGCTGTTGAACCCATAGACTTATCAGGACTCATTGTTCCTAATTTGGTTGAAGAATTTTCTGTGATTGTCCAGTCAGATGGAAGGTTAAATGTCATTTTTCCGTCTTTTGATTCCAGTTTTGTCCAGCCGGAAGGAACTTCAGCTTTTATTTCTTTTTTGGGCTCTGAAGATTTTTTTACTTCTTTTTTCTTTTTGGAGTCAGTTGTAGATTCCGTTGTTTTTTTGTCTTTCGATTCTGTGGTAGATGTTTTTTCTTCCTTTTTTCCGCAGCCGGAGATTAAAAACAAGAATAGTACAAGGAGTGCCAGAGATTTCATTTGAGTTGGGTTTAATTTATGATTGAAGTTCAAAATACTACTTTATGCTTTCTTTTGAAACTCATATAAAGAATTTGCAAGAATATTTGTTTTGTTTTTTGTTCTACAATAATTCGGTATTTTAGTTCCATTAAAATTTATTTCAAATTTTTACTCAAAAAAAATCAAAGCTCTTGAAACTTCTTTTAGCATTTTGAGTTAGATAAAAAAAAAACACAAAACTTCATGAAAAAAACACTACTGCTTGTCATCACTGTAATTCTATTTTCTACTTTTTATTCAACCGGTCATTCTCAGAGTTTTGCAATCGGCTACAGGGTAGCTTCGGGTTCGTTCAAACCTTTGGATTTTGTTATTGACAGATATAATCAGACACGAACAGCCATTCTTACTAAAAATATGGATAAGGTAAGTTCAGTCTCGGGCTTAGTATATAGTATAGGATACAATTTTGGCGAATACGGTCTGGAAGTTGAAATCCCAAATTTGAAGTCGTCCACAGTTACGGCTGAAACATCAACGCAAATAAGAGAACTCTATATGGAAATATCCGGCTTTGAGTTTAATGCATCCGTAGGTAAAGAAATTTTTAGTGATGGCGCATTTTTCGGTTTTCTTGGGGGCACAATGAGTGTAGATAACGTAAAGCCTACAATATTTACCCGTATATACAATAAAAATACTTCACCGGGTGAGTTTGGCAAAGTGGAAGCAAAAAGCGCAATTAATATGGGTATCGGACCTTATGTAGGCGTACATTTATTGTTTCCTTCCGTGATAATATTTGGAGAAGTGAGACCATTTTATAAATTTTCTTTAGTCGGCTCAGATTTTTATGAAGTGAACAGAGGGCTGAATCCTGCCACTTGGTCTGCCGATAATACAGATGACCTAGAAGGCAGCATGAACACTTTGGGAGTAACTGCTAAAATCGGTATCACCGTGGCAATTTTTTAATAATTTTTTATAATACGACGTAAAAAGCCGTTCATTTAATTCTGAACGGCTTTTTTTTCTTAACAAAATGACATTCTATTCCGTAGAAATTGAAATAAGATTTTAATAATTTTTCTTTTGGCTGTCCCCTTTTGTAAATTTCATTCGTTGTTAAAGTATAAATCAACAATTGATTTAAAAACTTAACTTTTAACAAAATGACAAACAAAGACAACTCTCTTAACTGGTTTGAAATCCCCGCCTCTGATATCAAACGAGCTACAAAATTTTACGAAACAGTTTTTTCAATTGAAATGCCTCAGATGGAAATGGGCGGCTCAATGGCTTTCTTTCCTGCCGGGATGGAAGGCGGTAAAGTTGGCGGAGCCTTAGTTCAAAGCCCAATGCATAAACCAAGCGCAGAAGGTGCTGTAATTTATTTAAATGCGAATCCTGATCTAGACATTGCTCTGGGCAAAGTAGAAAAAGCAGGAGGAAAAGTTGTTATGCCTAAAACAAAAATTACAGATGAAATTGGCTTTATGGCATTTTTTACAGATACTGAAGGAAATAAAGTAGCCATGCACTCAAACAAATAAATTAAAAATAATGGAACAATTTTTATTGCTCTTCAGAGGAAGAGATACAGCTCCGGACGCCTCGCCGGAACAGATTCAGGCACAGTTTCAAAAATGGATGGACTGGATCAACGGCTTAGTTCAGGACGGAAAATATAAGGGCGGTAACCGTCTAGATACCTCAGGTAAAACAATAGCGGGCATTAAAAAAATAGTTACTGACGGTCCTTATATGGAAGGGAAAGAAATGCTTGGAGGATATATAGTTGTTGAAGTTGAAAATTATGACGATGCCCTTGCAATAGCGGATAATTGTCCTATTCTGGATGGAGAGACCGGAAGTGTAGAAGTAAGAAAAATAAGATAAATTTAATGTAATTGAATATATCTCACGTAAATGTAAATAAACTTGCAGACCATCTTTTTCGCCATGAGGCGGGAAAGATGGTTGCTGTTTTAACTCGAATTTTCGGCCTACCTAATATTGAACTTGCAGAAGATATTGTTCAGGATGCTTTTACTCAGGCATTAAAAGAATGGACTTTTAAAACTCCTGAGAATCCTGCAGCATGGTTAATGATGACGGCAAAAAATAAAGCTATCGACATTCTCCGGCGTGACCGCTATAAAAAAAATTACGAAGATGAATCCTCTTACAACTTACAATATGAATACTCTTCGATACCAATCATTGAAAATCTTTTTATGCATAACGAAATAAAGGATAGCCAGCTAAGAATGATATTTGCCTGCTGCCATCCTTCATTAGCATATGCAGACCAGATTGCTTTCACTTTAAAATTCTGTTCAGGTTTCAGTATAGATGAAATAGCCGCAGCATTACTTTCAAATCATGAAACAATCAAAAAGAGAATCCAAAGAGCAAAGAAATTTATTTCAGATAAGAACTTAAAGTTTGATATCCCGGCAGGAAATGAACTAAAGAAAAGATTAGATATCGTATTGCACTCTGTGTATCTTTTGTTTAATGAAGGATATAACTCCGGCAACAAAAGTGAACTGATACGAAAGGATTTATGTGAAGAGGCCATTCGATTAGGATTAATGCTTACGGAAAATGAATATATAAATCAGCCGAAGTGCTTTGCTCTTTTTGCATTAATGGCATTACTTGCATCAAGGTTTGAATCACGTTTAAATACTGATGGTGAAATAATTCTGCTTGAAGAACAGGATAGAAGTAAATGGAACACAGAGTTAATAAATTTAGGGTTGTACTATCTGAATAAATCTTCTGAAGGAAATGAAATAAGTGATTATCATGTTGAGGCAGCTATAGTGGCTGAGCATTCAATTGCAAAAAATTTTAATGAAACGAACTGGACAAGAATACTTCAGCTATATGATATTTTAATTAAGATCAATTCCTCGCCGGTAGTATTATTAAACCGGGCAATTGTTATTGGTAAATTATCGGGAGCTAAGAAAGCTATTGAAGAAATAAATTCTATTCCATATATTCGCAAGTATATCAAATCAAATTATTTGTTTTCAGCAGTCCTTGGTGAAATGCATAAGCTGGAAAATAATTTAGATGAAGCCAAAGCTAATTTTGAAATGGCTTTTCAACTAACAAACTCACAAACAGAAAAAAAGTTATTACAAAAGAAATTAAAATCACTGTAATAAAATAAAGCTTTACAATCACCTTTAATACCTCCGCGCAATTATTTTCAAAGGTTCGTTGTATACAACTAAGTTGTCATTGTGTAACGTCTTAGCGTTATACTGATAAACCTTTATAGATAACTCTAAAACTTTAATTTTTATACAAACCTCAAACCCCTAAGAAGATGAAAACCTTTTCATTAATTTTTTTCTTTTTTGTCTCAACCGTTATTTGTAACTCTCAGGTTAGCCAGCAATGGGTTCAACGTTATAATGGTCCCGGTAACCAAACAGACCAGATTTCGGATATGGTTATTGATGATTCCGGCAATGTTTATGTTACCGGATTAAGTTCACTTTCGGCAGCTAACTATGATTATGCAACTATAAAATATAACTCAGCAGGTGTTCAACAGTGGCTTCAAAGATACAATGGCGCAGCAAATGGAGAAGATGCAGGACGTTCTATTGCAGTTGATAAATCCGGAAATGTTTATGTTACAGGAAGCAGTACAGGAAGTAGTTCAGGATTGGATTTTCTTACTATAAAATATAGTCCTTCAGGAATTGAACTTTGGACACAACGATTTAACGGAACCTCAAATGGTAATGATATAGCTTACTCTTGCGCTGTTGATGATTCAGCCTACGTTTATGTTGCAGGAGGTTGTCTTGATTCAATTTCAGGTACAAATTTTACGGTTATTAAATATAACTCTGAGGGGGCTCAGCAATGGATAAAGAAGTATAATGGTACAGGAAACTCAACTGATGAAGCAAAGGGCATCTTTGTAGATAAGCAAAGAAATGTTTATGTAACCGGCAATAGCATCGGCACAACTTCAGGTGATGATTACGCAACTATAAAATATAGTCAGTCAGGAGTTGAACTTTGGGCAATAAGGTATAACGGAACAGGAAATGCTGCAGATATTCCTACCGGTATCACTGTATCCAATACGGGCAATGTTTACATAACAGGCAGAAGTATAGGTAGTGGATCACTTGAGGACTATGCAACAATAAAGTATAATTCATCCGGAGTGGAACAATGGGTTCAGAGATATAATGGTCCCGGAAATAGTACTGACTATTGTAACGCAGTGAAAATTGATACTTTGGAAAATGTTTATGTTACAGGTACAAGCAAAGGAAGTGGAGGCACAGAAGATTTTGCAACTATTAAATATAACTCAGACGGCACTCAACAATGGTTAAAAAGATATGAAGGCGTATTATATGATTATTCGCATTCGATAGATTTAGATGCTTATGGAAATATTTATGTAACAGGTGAGTCAGCCCCTGGCGGACCTTCTGTAAATTACAATTACTATACAATTAAATACAACAATTCAGGTACCCAACAATGGACAATTTCTTACAACGGCACAGGAAACAGCAATGACCTTGGAGTTGCAATTGCAGTAAATAGAAATGGAGATGCAGTTTATGTATCCGGTATAAGCAGAGGTTCAAATTTTTATGATGATTATACCACAATAAAATACAGCTCGGTAACAAGTTTAACTAACTTAAATATTCAGGTTCCTGCAAATTTCTATCTGGAGCAAAATTATCCTAATCCTTTCAATCCGTCAACTCATATAAAATTTCAAATTCCGGAAAATGGTTTCGTGTCTTTAAAGGTTTTTGATATTCTTGGCAAGGAAGTATCAGACTTACTGAATCAAAATTTAGATGCAGGTTCATACATTTTAAACTGGGATGCTGCCAATCAACAAAGCGGAGTATATTTCTACAAACTTGTTTCAAAAAATTATTCTGAAACAAAAAAAATGATTTTACAAAAATAACTTATACCCTGCCCTTTGAATTTTATTTGGAGGGCAGCATTTTTATTTTATAAATAATTCATCGCTGCCGTTAATCACAATTGCCTGACCATCCATTAAAGTTCTGTAATTCATATTTTCACTTTTAAAATATTCTACAACTTTATCCATCGATTCAGATTTACCATGTTGGGATTTAAAGTGAGGTACGATATTATACTGCAGAATATTTAGTCCGTCATAGATACACTCTTGTTTATAAGTAGAAAAAACTTTTGTATCGTCATCTGCGATTTCAAGTCCGCGCAATGTAGGTGCAAGTACTACAACTCCTGCACTGTATCCTGCATAAACAATTTTATCTTCGTCCAGCATTTTTTTTATTATTAAATCAAACCCGCTATCATACATTGCTCTTCTCAATAGAAATGAATCCCCGCCCGGTATCCATACAGAATCGTAATTCATCAACTGTTGTTCCAAACCTTCTTTATCGCCGTAGTATTTTCTTAGATCAATTTCTTCTGATGATAATCCAATTTTATTCAAATCTCTAAATTCCTCTTTTAAAGCATGATGTCTTTCTTTTTCAGGGAAGTAATCGTGAGCATTTAATATTACTGCTGCGCGTTTATTTCCTGTTACTAATTCTGAAAATTTTTCGGGGTCATTGCCCATACGAAATGAGGAAAGATATAATCGCATTTTATATTGGAATATTATTTAACTGTTTTGTTAAAAGATATAGAATGTTCTAAAAAAATGAAAAGCGGAAATTTAAATTATAGTTTATCTTAATTTTACTAAAGATAACAAAAAAGGCGGAGTAAACCCGCCTTTCGTATTTTATACTATATAGATAAGTTTTTACTGTCCTTCATTTATTAATTCGCTAGGCTCTGCTTCTCTCCAGCTTAGGTAGTACTCTTCTGCGCTCCAGTCTTTTGCAAAGTTAGTAAGCTTCAGCGGTCTGAATGTATCCATCATAACTGCAGTTTCCAAAGTTTCAGTTTTACCCAGAGCTGCGTCAACTGTTCCCGGATGAGGTCCGTGCGGAATGCCATTCGGGTGTAGACTTATCGAAGCATATTCAACACCTTTTCTGCTTGAGAAATTTCCGTCAACATAATAAAGCATTTCATCTGAATCTATATTGCTATGATTGTAAGGTATCGGCACTGCAAGTGGATGATAATCAAGAAGTCTCGGGCAGAACGAACAGATCACAAATCCCGGCGCATGGAAAGTCTGATGAATCGGCGGCGGCATATGAATTTTACCTGTGATAGGCATAAAATCTTCAATGTTGAAAATCCACGGGAAGTAATATCCGTCATAGCCTACAACATCAAATGGATGGAAGTCATAATGAATCGCCGTCATCTGATTTCCTTTTTTTATCTTAATTACAAAGTCACCCTTCTCATCAATTGTAACCATTTCTTCAGGGACTCTTATATCTCGCTCACAGAAAGGCGAGTGCTCAAGCAGCTGACCGAAATGATTTCTGTATCGTCGTGGAGTTTCAACAGGTCCGTTTGATTCAAATATTAATAATCTCGCCGGTGTTGTATAATTAAATTTATAAATTATTCCTCTGGGGATAACGATATAATCACCTCTTCTGAATTTCATAAATCCTAACTGAGTTTCAAGTGTTCCTTCGCCTTCGTGCACAAAATAAATTTCATCGTACAATGCGTTTTTAAAAAATGCATCTGGCTGCGAAGCAGGCAGGCACATACTCATTATAACATCGTTGTTATACATTACGGGTTTTCTGCCGTAGATAATGTCACTTTCAGGTGTAAGAGGTTTCGTTTTAAAGTGATAAGGTTTCAGCGGAGCGTTTTCCCATTCTTCGATATGAAACACTTCTACTTTATCTTCCACACCGTTTATTTTAGCAGGAGAATTTATGTGATATGCATTCGAGTAAATGCTGTCAAACCCTATTGTAGAAAACAATTCTTCTTTATATAAAGAGCCGTCAGGCTGGCGGAACTGTGTATGTCTTTTTTGCGGGAATTTTCCCAGCTTATGATAGAAAGGCATAATCTTTTGTTATAAAATTAAAAAGAATAATTTATTATTAGTATTACTTATGATTCGCTTCTAAATATCTTTCTGCATCAATCGCAGCCATACAGCCCGTACCTGCCGCAGTAACTGCCTGGCGATAAATGCTATCCTGAGCATCGCCGCATGCAAAAACTCCCGGAATATTTGTCTCCGAGCTTGTCTTCTTTGTAATAAGATATCCTACTTCATCCATATCTAAAATTCCATTAAATATATCTGTGTTCGGTTTGTGCCCGATTGCAATAAAAACACCTTCTACGGGATAATCAGTTATCTCTCCCGTAACTACATTTTTTAATTTTACGCCTGTTACTGTTTTCTTAAAATCTTCTTCAGTACCCACAACTTCATCTATAACTGTATCCGTAATAAATTTTATCTTCGGATTTTCTTTTGCTCTATCAAGCATAATTTTAGATGCCCGGAAGTTCTGGCTTCTGTGTACAATGGTAACTTCTGATGCATGTCTTGTTAAATAATTTGCTTCTTCCATTGCAGTATCACCTGCGCCAACAACAATTACTCTTTGGTTTTTAAAAAAGAATCCGTCACATGTTGCGCACGCAGAAACTCCGTATCCCATGAATTTTTGCTCAGTCGGCAGTCCCAACAGCTTTGCTGTTGCGCCTGTTGCAACAATTACCGTATCTGAAGTGTATTCTTCGTTATCATCTGTCCACATCTTAAAAGGTCTTTGAGAAAAACCTACTTTAGTAATAAATTTGTAAATTGATTTAGCGCCGAATCTGTGCACCTGTTTTCTCATTACGTCCATCAATTCGGGTCCCTGTATTCCGTGCTCAAAGCCCGGATAGTTTTCAACTTCAGTTGTTATCATCAGCTGCCCGCCCGGCTGATGTCCTTCAAACATTACAGGATTTAAATTTGCTCGCCCTGTGTATAATGCTGCAGTAAATCCTGCAGGTCCTGAACCTATTATTATTACTTTGTGGTGGTTAGACATTGGTTAAATTATTTTGAAATTTTATTTTTGAATTCTAAATTATCCGGAGCAAGCTCGTAAGCTTTCTTCCAGTACTTCATTGCATTTGTTCTGTCTCCCATAGCATCATAAATATCCCCCAAGTGGTCATTCACAACTGCAGAGTTTCCGTTTACTTTCAATGACTTTATTATATAGTCCCTTGCATCTTCATATTTACCCAGCTTAAATAAAATCCATCCGTATGTATCAAGATATGAAGCATTCTCAGGATTATTATCGAGTGATTTTTTCGACATCTTCTGTGCATCATTTAACCGCTCTCCTCTTACTGATAAATAATAAGCATAGTTGTTCAGAGCCAAAGCGTTATCCGGCTCTATGCTTAGAACTTTTTCGTAAGCAGCATTAGATTCTTTATATCGTTTCATTGTTTCATAAAGTCCTGCAAGCGCAACTAAGTTATTTACATCTTCAGGATTCTGATCTCTTGCTTTTTCATAATACACCAAAGCTCCTGAAGTATTACCAAGAGTCTGCTCTATATTGCCAAGCAAATTTAAAAAATCGAAATCATCGGGAAAGTGAACCAATCCTTTTTCCAGAGCTGTCTTAGCTTCGGTAAGTTTATTCCTCTGAAAATATGAAACACCGACCAGAAGATATACCTGTCTTGCCGTATCCCCATACTGCATTGCCTTATCAAATTTTTCCTGGTATAAGCCTTCGTTTTTATTTATCAGATCAATTGCGCCGAGATAATAATATGGTATCCACTCGCCGGGATATTCGCTGTTCAAGCTTGTAAAAATATTTGTTGCAATATCCAGCGCGCCTTTATCCTGACTTATCAGCCTGTAATAAACTTCACCGACCTGAACTTTCTCATAAAAATCCAACGAATCTTTTCCCAGTAACTGGCTGAATTTTTTAAATCCTTTATCATTATCGTTTCTCTGGAAATAAATCTTAACAAGCTCTGCCTGAACGTTTTTATCTTTAGGGCTTATTGCAAATACTTCTTCGTATAATCTTTCTGCTTCATCAAGTCTACCTATCTCTCTATAATGAGCAGCAAGCAATGATTTTATTTCTGAGTTATACGGATTTAATTTTAATATTGCCTCGAGTGTTTCCGTTGCCTTATCCATTTCCTTAAAGCCGGCATAAATATCATACATCTTTCTCAAAACTTCGTAGTCGTAACCTATCTTATCTGTAATACTTTCAAAAACAGTAATCGCTTTTGAAGGCATTTTCATCTCCTGGTAAAGACGGGCAAGTGTATAAAGTCCATAGGTATAACTTGAATCTATAGAAATGATTTTTTCAATAGTCTCAGCAGCTTTTGGAAAATCGTTTAACGCAATATAAACCGATGAAAGACGTTCGAGATATTCAGTATCGCGGGGAGAAACTTCCAATGCTTTTTTAGTGTATTGCAAAGCATCTTCATATTTGCCTAAAAAATAATACAGGTCTCCAAGTGCATAGTATATACCTGGAGCTTTATCAAACTGAAGTGCCGTCTTGTAATTTTCAATTGCGCCAAGGTAATTATTTTTCAGCTCGAGGGTTTTACCTTCAATAAATAAAGCTTCAGCTTTTCTTCTATTAGAAGTCGTATCTCCGGATACATTCACAGCATAAACATCTGCAACTGCAAGAAGAATTAAGAAAATAAGGGCGAGTTTTTTAAGCATACGAAATAAAAATACTTTTAATGATTGGCATATTCAACGAATAATGAATTGCAGTAATTACAACGGTTTTTCAGGCGGTAAAATTCCTTTGATCAGTTTAACCACAGAAGACACAGAGAATTGAGCACAGAGGACACAGAAAAACAAATTCTCTCAGAAACTAATAATCATATTCCTATTAAATCTAATCTCTGCGTAAAAATCTGTACCATCTGTGATTAAATTTAAAGTAAAAATTCACCCAAAATTTGTAATTACAATTTTATTTTAGAAAGAGTATATTTATTCTTTACTATTCTTTATGCCATTTACATTAGAAACTTTTCTATTCTGGGGACTCGCAATATTAGCTGTTTTTTCGGCAGTTATGATGATTACCCGCAGAAGTCCGATTAACAGTGCGCTGTTTTTAATCTTAAATTTCTTTACTACTTCAGGTATTTATCTCCTGTTGAGGGCTCAGTTTATTGCCATTATACAGGTGCTTGTATATATGGGCGCAATTATGGTTTTATTCCTCTTTGTTATAATGCTTTTGAACTTGGGAGATGAAAGAAAGATGACGGAAGTGCTCGGGCTTAAAAAGCTGACTGCTTTGCTTCTATCCTTACTATTAATGTGCTTACTTGGGTTTACAGTATTTGCAGGGTTCTATGGAAAATTTGATAAAATAAGTGATAACGCACTTGCTATTGGGACTGCAGAATCTCTAGGAAAAGAGTTAACAACAACTTATTCACTTCCTTTCGAGCTTGCCTCATTCCTGCTTATTGCCGGTATTATAGGTGCAGTTGTTTTGGCAAAAAAGAAATTCGAATAATTATTTTACACCACATAATTTTATTTTTAGAACAAACCCCATAAGATATTTTCTTGCGGGGTTTTTTGTTTACGGTCTTTTGTCCCATGGTGAAACAATGCCGACAATTTTCTCTTCTTCATCATTCTTGATTGCCTCAATCACCCCTGAACTTATCTCATCATTTGTAAGCCAGCGCGAAGAATTATCTTCTATCTTAAACCCCAAGATAACTTTTCTGTATAAAAGGTTTTCATTCTCTTTTAGCGCTATTTCTCTTTCAATAGAATTTTTTGAAGGGTTTGCATAAGCGCTGCCAAGAATATCGAAGAAACGTAATGGGGTATGGTATGAGTTTAGTTTTTCTGCAATTATATTGGGATCAAGAGAAGCGGTGGAGTGAATCCACGAAACAACTAATTCTATATTTCCGAATTTTTCTACTGCAGACTGTAAACTTTTAGACAAAAATTTATAATATGTGTAATCCACTATAAGCGGATTAATATTTTTCAGATTAGGATTAATTTTCTTTTCGTCACGGCTAATAGTAGAAACTGTATCGTACTTTCCTGCAAGATACTCAGTAACTTTTGAAAGCATTCCCGTTCCGCCTATGATTAAAGCATGTGACATAATTTTGTTTATTATGTACTCCCCCTTACCAAGGGGGAGTTAGAGGGGGTTTAATGTGTGCTTTGCTTTCGTTAAACCACCCCTAACCCCTCCTTATAAATGAGGGGAAAACCTAGAAATTCGTTGCGCAGGCAAAACCGCTTGACCATGCCCACTGAAAATTAAATCCGCCGAGCCAGCCGGTTACATCAACAACTTCCCCTATGAAAAACAAACCTTCCGCTTTTTTTGCCATCATAGTTTTTGATGAAAGCTCGTTTGTATCAACGCCGCCCAAAGTTACTTCGGCTTTTTCATAGCCTTCGTCGCCGACAGGTTTTAAAGTAAAGTTTTTCAGTAAATGATTTATATTTTCAATTTCTTTTTCGTTTAGTTGATACAGCGGCTTTGACTGGACATAGTTCTCATTTAACACACTTGTAAATCTTTCTGCAAAGAAATTTTTTAGGTAAGTTTTTAATTCTATTTTTTCCTTTGAATTTTTTATTTCATCCAGATTTCTATCCGGTATTAAATCAATCTTCAACTCTTCATTCTCTTTAAGATAAGAAGAGATTTGCAGTATAGAAGGACCGCTTAATCCTTTATGTGTAAACAAAATATTTTCTCTGAAACTTATTTCTTTATTCGAAACAATAGTATCAATAGATACTCCGCTTAAGTTCTTAAACTTAGACAAATCATCTTTTGATAATAAAAGAGGCACAAGTGCCGGTTTTGTTTCAGTTACACTCACTCCGAACTGTTTCGCAATTCTATATCCGAAAGATGATGCTCCCATTTTCGGAATTGAAAGCCCGCCGGAAGCAATCACAACCGCTCCACTCTCAAACTCACCAAGATTAGTTTTAATAATAAAATTGTTTTTTTTCTCAACTGACTTAACGCTGCAGTTAACTTTTATATGGACATCAGGCTTGCTGCATTCTTCAAGCAGCATTTCAACTATCTGACGTGATGTACTGTCACAGAATAACTGTCCCAGCTTTTTCTCATGGTAAGCAATTTTGTATCGTTCCACTAATTCAATAAAATCATGCTGAGTATATCTGGCAAGAGCGGATTTACAAAAGTGCGGATTTTGTGAAATATAATTATCGGGCGATGCATATAAGTTCGTAAAATTACATCTTCCGCCGCCTGAGATAAGAATTTTTTTCCCGACCTTCTCTTCCTGCTCAATTAGCAGGACAGTTTTTTTTCTTTTACCTGCTTCAGCTGCGCAAAAAAGTCCTGCTGCACCTGCACCAATAATTATTACATCGTAACTAATCACTTATATTGCTCTTATAATTTTTTAAAGAAATAGGTAATTTCCCGCAATGATATCACGAAACGAAATTCTCACTCACGAAGGAAAGATAATAAACAAACTAACGGAAAGAATAAACTTTTTAAATAAGAAAAGTAATTCTCTTTCTTACTACCGCCTTATTACAATTATTGCAGGCGTAGTACTTGCTTTCATTGCATTTAACTATACAAACAACCTTACAGGCTGGACTGCTATAATTCTTGATTTAACGGTCTTCGCAATTTTGGCAGCCAGGCAAAGTAAAGTCATCAGCGCTATAGACAGAGCTAAGAAATGGATTAACATAAAAAATGTCCGCTTAGCGAAAATGAATCTCGACTGGAGTAAAATGCCTGAAGCAAAAAAAGAATATCGCGACTCGCATCATCCGTTTGAAATTGATTTGGATATTACCGGGCAATATTCTCTTCTAAGAATCCTTAACAGCACGTTCTCCAAGGAAGGATATGTAAAGCTGAAATCATGGCTGCTGAATCCTCTGAAAGATTTTAATGAACTTACTTTCAGGCAGAGCATTGTCCGGGAGCTGATTCCGTTCAGAAGCTTTAGGGAAAAATTATTTTTGAGGTTTTCCTATCTCAAGCAAAACGAATTTGAAGGAACACAGCTTGTTCAATGGCTTGAAAAAGATTCGAAATTAAAAATTTCTAATTTTGTAGTTTTCTTTTATTCGTTTGTTTCATTATTCAATATTGTATTTTTTATTTTGAATTTTTACGATGTCGTCCCTTCTTACTGGGTAGCAGGTTATCTGATAGTGTTGATTACTTACGGCTTACAGGAAAAAAATATAAAGTTAATTATCGGTCCATCGGAAATTATATTTGATGAGTATTTAAAAGCATACAAAGTATTTGAGATAATTTCAAAAACGGATTTTAAAAACAATTCCGAGCTGAAAAAATTTCTTGAACCGTTCCATAATAAAGAAACAAATCCTGTAACATTCTCAAAAAAAATAAACCGTCTGATTAACTTACTTAGCTTTAGAGAGAATGCAATATTCCGCTTACTTGCAAATTCAATTGTTCCTTACGATGTTTTTCTTTCGAATCAGTTAGCGAAACAGAAAGAGATTTTGAAAGAAGTTCTTCCTAAATGGCTGGAAAAATTATACGAGTTTGAAGGGCTTAATTCTTTTGCAGAGTACGGGTATACAAATCCTGATTTTATTTTTCCGGAAATTTGGAAAGAAAGCAATTCAAAGTTGGAAACAAGGGAACTTGGTCATCCAATGCTTCCGTCCGATAAAAGAGTATCAAATGATTTTTCAATAATCAACAATGAAATTATTATTATTACGGGTTCGAATATGTCCGGCAAGAGTACTTTTCTGAAAACAATGGGCGTTAACTTCTGCCTGGCATTCTGCGGAGCACCTGTATGCGCTCAACATTTCTCAACTTCTATCTTTAGAATTTTTTCCTGCATAAAAATCAGTGATAACCTTAATGAAGGGCTTTCTTATTTTTATTCAGAGGTTCAAAGATTAAAAGTTATTTATGATAACATTCAAATATATAATGAGCCTCCGTTGTTCTTCCTAATAGATGAAATATTCAAAGGGACTAATAACCGCGAGCGTTTAATCGGCAGCAGGGAGTATATAAAATCGCTTATTGGTAAGAACGGCTGCGGAGCAATTTCTACCCATGATCTAGAGCTTGTAAATCTTGGCAAGGAATTTGATACTATAAGAAACATGCATTTCAAAGAAGAAATTATCGACAACCGTATGGTCTTTGATTACACGCTCTATAAAGGTCCCTGCCCGACCACTAATGCTCTAAGAATAATGAAACTCGGCGGACTTAACATTGAAATATAAAATTAGTATTTTAAGGTGATGGAAGTTTTAGCGGGAAACATTTCATACATGGATAAGAACGAAGTTTCAAATCTTATAGATTCCTATAAAGATTTACCAAAATCCAATCCGAGAAAGGCTTTGGTCTCGGCGCAGGATGCTTATACCCTATGCACAAATCTGGACTTTGAAGAAGGAAAAATTAAAGCTCTTATTTTAATGGGAGAAAGTCTTTACGCCCTTGCAGAGTTTGATTTATCCAAACAAAAGTTTTACGAAGCATTAAGCCCCGCTCTTGAAATTCATAATAAAAAATACGAAGCTGATATCTATCACTGGATTGGAAACATACATCAAAGCCTGAGCAGCTATCAGACCTCTCTTGAATTTTATTTCAAATCGTTAAATATAAAAAAAGACCTCCCCGATAAACTTTCAGAATCTCTTACTCTAAATAATATAGGTATTGTATACAAACTGATAAACAATTACCCAAAAGCTCTTGAATATTATTTAAGAAGCCTTAGTTTAAAAGAAGAGTTTGGAGACAGGAAGACGGTTGCGAATACTTTAAACAATATCGGACTGATGTACAGCACACTGGGGGAAAACAAAAAATCCAATGAATATCTTTTTAAGAGCCTTAAGTTTATAGACAGAAATAATTCTATTACCGATGAAGCAAACGTATTAAATAATATCGGAATAAATTATAAAGCACTCGGTAACTATGGTAAAGCGCTTGACTATTTCAACGAATCAATGAATCTGATTCGAGTGACTCAAAACAAAGGAGACGAATCCAATGTATTGAATAACATCGGGACCATTTTTTCTTTACTAAATAAAGAAGATAAGGCGATTGAAAAATTTCTTGAGTGCCTCGATATAGCTAAAAATATCGGCGATAGAAAAGGTCAAGCAAGTGCATATCTTAATCTGGGTGTCTCGCATCTCAATCTAAAAAACTATTCCGTTGCCAAAAACTATTTAAACGATGCAATTGAACTTTCAGGTGAAATAAAAGCAAAAGACATAAAGATGTCTGCCATTTTTCATCAGGCGGAACTTTTTGAAGCAATATCTAATTTTGAAGAAGCTCTAATTTGTTACAAAAGTTATCATGATATCGAAAGAGAACTTTTCAATACAGACTCGCATCTAAAGAGCAAAGGACTAATAGCGCAGTACGAATCAGAAAAAAACAGAAAGGAATACGAAGCTGCAAGAGAGAAAAATATAGAGCTTGAGCAGATGATACAAAAGCTGGATACCCTGAACGAGGAGAAGGACCATTACATTAGTATTATTTCTCACGATTTACGTGACCCGCTTTCTGCTATCTATGGAATTACAGATTTAGTTCTTTCAGAAAAGGATACAACATCAAAAGAAGAGCTGCTTGAATATATTACTTCCATAAATCAATCATCAACAAAGGTACTAAAAATACTTAAACACCTTTTGAGAATAAACGAGATAGAATCCGGTAAGCTTGAAGTGCATCCGGAAAATATCAACTTTGTTTCTACATTAGATTCAATAATTAGTGATTACAAGCAAAGGGCAGACGCCAAAAACATCAATATTAATTTTAATACTGAAAAAGATTATACTATATTCGGCGATAGAAATTCACTTAATTCTGTTTTCGCTAATCTCATTTCTAATGCAGTTAAATATTCACCCAAAGATAAAAATATTTTTATTAAAACTTCATTCAGGGACGGCTATGTTCTGACTCAGATAAAAGATGAAGGTCCGGGATTGACGATGAAGGATAAAGAAAAAATATTTCAGAAGTTTGCTAAGCTCAGCGCAAGACCGACAGGCGGCGAAGACAGTATCGGCTTAGGATTATCACTTGTAAAAAAGCTCGTAAATATAAACAACGGCAAAGTATGGGTCGAAAGCGAACATGGGCAGGGTTCATCTTTTTTTGTAAAACTTCCCGGTAAAGAAATTAATTGATATCACTATATCCCATAGGGAAAATTATAAACGAAAGAAAAATTGTCGAAGACGATAACTGGGGCGAGATTATAAGTATGATCGAGCTGAATGATTCTTTCGATGTAAAGGCACTTAAAGGCATTAATGAATTTTCCCACCTTGAAATAATTTACTATTTTGATAAAGTTGAAGATTCGAAAATAATTACAGGTGCAAGGCATCCGAGAAATCTTGAACATGTGCCCGAAGTCGGTATTTTTGCTCAGCGGGTAAAAAACAGACCAAATAAACTGGGACTTACAACAGTGAAATTATTAAGAGTGGAAAATAAAACACTGCATGTAAAAGGACTTGATGCAATAAACGGAACACCGGTGCTCGATATAAAGCCGGTCTTCAGACAGTTTTTACCGCAGGTATCGTATCATGATGAGATAAAACAGCCTGACTGGGTAAATGAAATAATGAAAAATTACTGGAAATAAATTAACACTAAACAATGAAAACTATTTTATCTGACTATACTAAATACAATTATTGGGCAAATAAAAAAATCTGTGATTTATTGTTAACCCTCGATGATTCTATTCTTGAAAAGGATATAGAATCAAGTTTCAGAACTATTAAAGATACTGTGTACCATATGTGGAGCGCTGAGTGGATATGGTATCTGAGAGTATACGACAGCTCAAAGATAGAATCACCAATAAAAAATTTCAACGGCACATTCAAAGAAGCAGTCGTATCTTTCCACAAAGCATCTTTAGATATGATAAATTTAGTGCAGGAAAAAAACGAAGAAGATTTCGAGAAAAATATTTTGTATCATAATCTGGCAGGACAGGGGTTTACGAATAAACTCTATGAAATAATAATGCACTGCATGAACCATTCAACTTTTCACAGAGGTCAGATAGTCACAATGCTTAGAACTGCAGGAGTAACAAATCTTTTTTCAACCGATTTAATAACTTATTACAGAGAACGTTAAGAAAATTGACAAACTGTACTAATTGCGGCGCAGCGCTTACCGGAAAATTCTGTTCAAACTGCGGTCAAAAGAAATTCTCTCCCCATGATTTAACAATCAGCAAATTCATTCTTAATTTTTTTGAGGATTTTTTTAAGTTTGATTCTAATGTTTTCAGAAGCCTGCAAGAGTTACTACTAAAACCCGGTTATCTATCGCTTGAATATATAAAGGGAAGAATTGCGAGTCACGTAAAACCGCTGAAATTTTTTATTTTTATCTGCGTAGTTGTTTTTTTCATAGGCAAGTTGGTTTCACAGAATGATTATTCATTTGCTTTAGAAGACCTTGATTTTATGAAAAGTAAAATTGAGCTGGTTACAGCAAAAAACGGAATTTCAAAAGATATATTTATAGAAAAATTTAACTCGAATTATTTTAGCAAACTTCCTTTTTTTTATCTTATTGCAATTATAGTCTTTACTATACTTCTCAGTATTTTATTCATTAAACAAAAAAGAGTTGTTGCTGAGCATCTCGTATTCTCGCTGCATTTTTATACTGCTTGTCTGGTTTTTTCATTGTTGGATAGTCTGTTAGATAGCTTTTTTGGAGCAGCATATTATATATTTTTCTTTATTGTCCCGTTTTTTTATTTGATAATAGCTATCAGAAATTATTATACTAAAAATATTTTTTCTTTAATTTTTTCATCGCTGTTAATGTATGTGTTTTACTTTTTGATTCAGTATTACTGGATAATCCTAACTGCAAACCTAACTGTTTCGTTTCTATAACAACAAATTATATGAACAGATTTAAAAATTTATTAGTTATTGTAGCTTTACTTCTGACTGTTTCTTCTTATTGCCAGGATATAAGCAAAGAGGAAGCGTCTGTAAAGAACCGTATTTTTTTTGTTGAGCTTAACAAAATAAACCGGAGTATTTTGTTAGATATCCGTTATGCAACAACAAATAATTTTACAGGTAAAGTTGTCTATCCCGAAGCAAGAGCATTTCTTGTAAGTAATGCTGCTTACAGCCTGGATTCTGTTCAGAAAGAGCTGGAGACTATGGGGCTCGGATTAAAGATTTACGATGCCTACAGACCGCTCTCCGTGCAAAAAATATTCTGGGAAATAATGCCTGATGAACGTTACGTTGCCGATCCCAAAAAAGGCTCGAGGCATAACAGAGGCATGGCTGTTGATTTAACACTTGTGGATAAAGAAGGTAAAGAGCTTTCAATGCCCACTGAGTACGATGACTTTACTGAAAAAGCTCACAGAGATTATATGAACATTTCAGAAGAACAAATTAAAAACAGAAAAATTCTGGAAGATGTGATGACTAAATACGGCTTTATCGGCTTAACGACTGAATGGTGGCATTTTGACTACAGGGGATGGGAAGATTATGAAGTGATGGATGTGAACTTTAAAGATATAAAATAAATTTTGTATGCCGAAGTTTTCTTCGGCACATAAACTATTCGCTAAGTTTTTTTATTCTGGCAAGTCTTTCCTTTTCATTTTCAGCAAGCCACTTATCCTGTGAGAGCAGTCTGTAAGCTTCTTTGAAATTCTGTTGTGAATTTTCTGTATCATTTTTCAGAAGGTTCAATTCACCAAGCTCCTCATATACATATCCGTCACCTGTTTCACCGGCTGCTTCCATTTCTTCACGAAGTTCATTCTGAATTTGCAACGCTTCATCAATTTTATTCTTAGCTCTTAGAGTTCTTGCAACGCACCACTTTGCAATTCTCAATTGTGGCTTATTATTTCTTTCAGTGTGATACAAGACATTTTTTCTGAAGTATTCCATCGCAGTAGCATAGTCGCCTTTATCAAAATATGTCCAGCCTGTGTTATTCAGCAGTGAACCCAGCCATCCCTTAGCTCTTTCGTTGGTGCTTTTTTCTATAAGCTCTATTGCTATTTCATTCCAGTTCAACGCTTCGTCGGGAGCTTCTGCAATGCCGAGCATATGCGCTGCATCTATTGTATAAAAATCCAGCTCATTCTCCATTCCAAGATGATATGCATCGAGAAAATAATGAATGGATTTATCTTTTTCCCCGGAAGAGTTCAGTGTTCTGCCCCTTTCAAGATTATATCTTATCCGCGGGATTATCATTTCAGGCTTTAACTCTTTTTCAACTTCATCAAGAATTTTATGCGCTTCATCATACTTCATCTGAAGACCCTGCGTTCGTGCAAGCTGTGTTTGCAGTTGAAGATAATAGTCTACGTTATCTTCTTTATCTATGCGGGAAAGAACTTCTCTGAATTTTTTTTCAGTCTCATCAGGTTTATTATAATTCCAGAGCTTATCAAAATCTGTAACTTCCATTGAAAATTTTCTTTTAAAGAATTAACCGAATAAAATTATTTTGAACCGAAATTAGGTCCTGTTACCTGTAAGTCATCAGTAGAGTTTCCGTCTTTATCAAATACTTTGAACATCACTCTGCCGCCCGATGTACCGTTGCTCTCTGCTTCAAGTAAAACCTTGTTAAGATTTTTTACATCGGGATTTTCAGGGGTGATAATCCATTTTTTATTGCCGTCTTCCCCTGCGATTTTTACTTTTATTCCGAATGATGTATTAATAACTCTCAGATTTGTAAACTGAGCAGGAGCAGTGATTTCAATTTTTGTAATATGGTTTGCAACAAAATAGCTTACAAGGTCAACCTGATACTGCCACTTGAAATATTTGTTTTTCAAATCGAAAACATCCGGAGTAATTTTTACCTGAGGTCTGTTAGTATCAATTGTGTTTACATATCCTCCAATGATAGGAGGCAGAACTTTCACTTGAGTATGCCCTTGTACTAACGTATCGTTTGCAATTACCACTGTAATATCAGCAAGGCAGTTTTCATCTACATAGTTACCCTTAAAGTAAAATTGTATATCTGCTGCGCTGTTATAGTCAGGTGTTATTTTAAACATATCTCCGCACGTGCTTCGCGCGTAAGCATTTGATGGAATAAACGGATAAGCATCTTTTGTAATGTGCGCATTTATAATAACTGAGTCCAGACCTCTCACTTCATTAGTCTGTGGTGAAAGAGTTATGTTGTATGAAGCGCGGTTAGAGCATCCATAAAAAATTGTAACAACAAATAGTGCAATAACTATTAAATATTTTTTCATATAAAATTAGGGGAATTAAAAAATTAAGAGAGAACTCCCTTTCCCTCTCTTACAATTACAACATCATCTCCGGTGCAGTCAACAATTGTTGAAGGAGTTTTTCCTCCCATGCCGCCGTCAATAACAATATCAACTAAGTTTTCATACATCTCATATATTATCTCAGGGTTATTCGGATAATCTTTGAAATCATTCTCTTCCGTTATGGAAGATGTCATTATCGGTGTACCGAATTCCTTCATAACAGTCCGGCATATTTTATTATCAGGAACTCTTATACCGACAGTTTTTTTCTTACTCTGGAAAATCTTAGGCACTAAATTATTTGCTCTAAGAATAAATGTAAACGGTCCAGGTAAATTTTTCTTCAGCAACCTGAATACTGAATTTTCCACTGGCATTACATACTCTGAAAGATTGCTAAGGTCATAACATACGAATGAAAAATCCGCTTTATCTATTTTTATTCCTTTGATGCGGCAGATTCTTTCAATAGCTTTTTTGTTGTTTATATCACAGCCTATTCCGTAAACAGTGTCAGTAGGATAAATTATTACTCCGCCATTGCGTAAACACTCTACAACTTGTTTTATTTTTCTTTCGTCAGGATTATCAGGATGAATTTGTAAAAGCATGTTCAGTTTAAATTAAAAAAATTATCAGTCATTTATTGTTCATCATATCAGAACAGTTATAAAAATTATATTGCCACGGCTTTTAAGCTGTGGACAATAGAAATAAAACTGAAGCCCATTATGGCAATAATACTTGCCTTAAAAGGCAGAACATATATATTACTAATAACCAAGGCTTAAAAGCTGTTGCAATTAATGACTTAATATCTCTTATTTCACTAACATCATTTTCTTTGTGTCTTTAAACTCGCCTGCCTGTATTGAATAATAATATATTCCACTGGAAAGATTTAATTTTGCTGCATCAAGTGTATACGTATAGCTTCCTATTGATTGTGTTCCGAAATTCATTGATGAAACTTCTTTACCCAGCATATTGAATACTTTCAGCGTAACTACTGAATTTGCCTTTAGACTGTAAACAATATTTGTTGTAGGGTTGAACGGATTCGGATAATTTTGTTTTAATGAAAAAGCATCAGGAGCTTCAGTTGATATCTGGTGTACACCTGATAGTCCGCCGAGTGTTCCGTTATTATTTATATTCTGAGCATAAATATCAGGGCTTCCGTTTCTTGAATCTGACCATACTACAATGCTCATCTTATTCACGTTTATTCTTGCATCTATTCTTGATTTTGCTCCTGTGGTAGGACTTATTATTTTAAGCGCTCCGCTGTTCCATGCAATTGTTCCGTTCCTGTTGAACTTAGCTGCTTTGATAATATTATCTGTTCCGCCGAATACTGCATCGTTAATATAAAGGATTCCATTTGTATCTACAGCCTGAGTTGCTAAAGTTGTAAATGAACCGGGACCCATTGGAATAACTGTTAGCCCTGCATCAGTCCATTGTCTCTCGCCTGCTGCATTAAATCTCTGTCCTACCAGTGAAAATTGTGTCTGTCCGCTGTTGGCTTCTTTCCAGAATAAAAATGTTTCTCCTGTAGTAGTATTAAAGCAAGCCTGCGCTGTATTTCTTATCATGCCGGGTGTTGTATTTCCTGCGCTTCCATTCAATGGGAAGAGTCTTGTTCCGGCTGAATTAAATCTTTGTACATAAGATGTTGAACTGGTTCCCGGTCTTGAATCGTTCCAGCAATACAAAGCTCCGTTGTTTCCATCTGAATAAATGAACGGCGGGTTAAATCCTGAGCCGTTACCTAATGCATAAACTGTATCATATGTCGGATGCCATAATGAAGTTCCTGTGGAAGAAAATTTCTGTGTATAGATTTTATAATTAGCAGGACTTATAAAGCTTCCTGTATATCCAATGAACATCATAATAACACTTCCGTTATCTGAAGAGATTACATTGGGGAAATCAATTATTTCAGCGCCTGTTCCTGAAATTGAAAGACCATCTGCAGCAAATTGTTTTACACCGCCGGGACCGATTCTCTGGTATTTCGCAACTCTTGGTGTTGATGTATATATCCATGTAACCCAGATGCTGTTATCGGTACACTTTGCTAATTTAGGGTTCGCCTGATATACTGTAGTCTGGCTGTTGAGAGAAATTCCGTTTGCTCCCCATACAAATGTTCCTGTAGGAGAAATTTTATAGATGTAAGGATTAATTTGTCCGCCGCCTCTTGTATCTGTGAATGCTATGATGCAGTTGCTGCTGTCATCGGCTATCATATCATAATCTACCAATGAAGTATTCTGCGGGTTACTGCTTACAAGAAGTCCGTTAGCTGTAAACTGCGGAACACCGAGCGCGTTTAATCTTTGAACATATACTCCATAGCTTCCGCTTCTACTATCGAACCATGAAATGTAGCATCCGCCATCAGGCAGAGCTGCAATCTTCGGTAAAACCTGCTCGCCTGCTGCAACGCCAACAGGAGTATTTATATTCGGGTCTGCACTCCACTGTGCGTTAACTGTGTTGATAAATAACAGAAGAAATACCGGTATAAGAAATTGTAATTTAGTTTTTAATTGTAGATTCATTTTTTGTTGGGATTGATTGTCATTAAAGTATAAAAATCAGAGCAAAAAAAACAGAATGAAATTATTTCGGATTTGAGAATTAAGATATAAGATTAAGATGTAACTACATCTAATTTTGCATACAAACCCCGGTAATTCCTAATTCTTCCCTCTTAAATCTTAAATATAAATACCCCTTTCTTCATTGAAAATCATAAAAAATAAGAGTAATTTCTAAAAAAACTATTCTTTAATGGCAAAAGGCTATAATGTACTTTTTGTAACAAGTGAAGTGTTTCCGTACTCAAAAACGGGAGGACTTGCTGATGTTTCAAATTCCTTACCGCAAGCTCTTAATTCCTTAGGAAACGAAGTAAGAATTGTAAGCCCTAAGTACGGCCAGCTGGATGAAAGAAGACTGCAGATTCATGAGATCAAGAGATTGAAAGATTTGACCATGAAGATGAACAATACTGAATCGAAGTTCAGCATTAAATCTTCCTTTATTCACGGTAAAAATACAAAAGCTCAGATATATCTTCTTGAAAACCTCGATTTTTTCAAGAATAAAGGTATATACCAGAACATAAAAACAAAACAGGATTTTAATAATAACGATGAGCGTTATCTCTTTTTCTGTAAAGCCGTTCTGGAAATTCTCGAAATCCTTCAATGGAAACCCGATGTAATTCACTGTAATGACTGGCAGACAGGTCTTATCCCTGCCTTCATCAAAACAGTTTATAAAGACCATCCGTACATAAGAGATATTAAAACGGTTTTCACTATACACAATCTGGCATATCAGGGAAATTTCCCGAAGGCTTCGTTCGATAAAACAGGTCTTCCTCCGGAAGTTTTTGAAGCGGCTAATCATCACGGCAAATTCAGCTATATGAAGGCTGCTCTGGCTTACGCAGATAAAATTACAACCGTAAGTGAAAAATATGCAGAGGAAATAAGAACTGATAAGGAATACTCATGCGGACTTGAAGACATTCTCGAAAAAAGAAAAAAAGACCTTTCAGGTATTTTGAACGGAATAGATTACTCCGTTTGGAATCCTGAAGTTGATAAACAAATTGAATACAGATTTACTTCACAGGAAATTCCTTTAAAGTGGGAAAACAAACGCGAGCTTCTCTCACAGTTCAAAATTGAATATGATGAGGAAATTCCGTTAATCGGAGTAATATCCAGACTTGTTGACCAGAAAGGGTTCGATCTGATTGAAGAAATACTTCCGGCTTTAATGAAGGAAAAAGTTCATATGATTATCTTAGGACAAGGTGATGAAAAATACCAGAAATTTCTTAAAGCAATTGAAAAGAAATACAAAGATAAACTTGCAATTGTAATCGGCTTTGATGAAGTGCTTGCGCATAAAATAGAGGCAGGCGCAGATATGTTCCTTATGCCTTCTAAATACGAGCCGTGCGGACTGAACCAGATGTATAGTTTAAGATACGGAACAGTTCCTGTTGTAAGAAATACAGGCGGACTGGCAGATACTATTGTAGATTACAAAAAGCCAAACGGCAACGGATTTTTATTCAATAAATACAGCGGAAAAGAATTTTTAGAAGTGATAAAGACTGCTATAAAGATTTACGAAGATAAAGATAAATGGAATAAGATTTTGCGTAACGGTATGTCTCTTGATTTCAGCTGGAAAGTTTCTGCAAAGAAATATACATCGCTGTATAAGGCATTGGTATAATCAATTAACAATTAGTAATTATCAATTAACGGATTTTGTATAGTTAATTGATTTAGTCCCTGTTAATTGTTATGCTAATTGTTAATTGCATAGCGGAACGTAATTTGTTTTTCATAGTATAACAATCAATAATTAGTGAGCACACTGAACGCAAATGAACATAATCTGTTAACTGATAATTACTAATTGTTAATTGAAATATGAACAAAGCAGTTTTTATCGATAGAGACGGGACGATAAACGAAGAAGTAGATTATCTGAAGCACGCTGATGACCTGAATGTTTTTCCGTATGCAATAGAAGCTTTACAGATATTAAAGAACAAAGGTTTTAAAAACATAATTATTACAAATCAATCGGGGATAGCCAGAGGATTTTTTACAGAAGAAGATTTAAAATTAATTCATGAAAAATTGCTCGGCATTACAAATAAAATAACTCCGTTGATTGACGGTATATATTACTCGCCTTATCATAAAGAAGGCACAATAGAGGAATACAAAATTGAAAGCGATTTAAGAAAGCCGCGCATAGGCATGGTTCTTAAAGCGCGGGAAGAACATTCAATAGATTTGAATAGTTCTTTTTTTATTGGCGATACTTATACAGATATGAAGACTGCGCAAAATGCAGGCTTAAAAAAAATACTGGTTCTTACGGGCTATGGAGCGAGGGATTTGCAGAAATGCCTCGATGAAAATATTCTGTTAGACTTCATTGCTGCGGATTTACTTGATGCATCAAATCACATAAATAATTTACCAAACTAATTGCTCTGAATGACATTGTTAAAAAAGATAATATTCAAAGTTTCTTACTTCCCCTTATTCGTATTCTCGTTGATGATTCTGGTTCTTGCCGGATGTGAAAACAATCCGAATGACTTAGGGCTTACATTTATAAATCCTAACGATACTGCCGGCTCAAAAATTTTAGATACAACAATCATTACAAGCAGCAATTTCCGTAAATATATAAACGATAACGGCTCGGGTAATATGCTTATCGGAAATTATATTTCAAACGGAAATCTATACACTGCGAAGACTTTGATCCAATATCAGGGAATAACAACTTCCTACGGCAGCGGAGCTAATGTTGTATCAGCTTCTCTCAGATTAAAATATTCGAAGTATGCTTTTAAAGATACAACAGGAACAGTTGCTTTTAATATTTACAAAGTGAACAGGGCATTGAATCTGCTTTCAGTTACAAACGATTCCGTTACATCATCCGATATAGGAACAACCTCTCTTGGAAGTTATTCCGGCAATCCGACTGATTACTCGGCAATAAATATTCCTATTGATAATCAGACAATGACAGACTGGCTTAAATACGCAGCAGATACTAATTATGCACAGAAAAACTATGGACTGGCATTGGTTCCTAATACAGGCTCAACAACTATAAAAGGATTCTGTTCCGAAAACACCGCTGATTCATTAAGACCTTATATTACATTAGTAATACAAACAAAAACTTCTTTAGATACAGTTGTATTAAGATTTCCAAGTTCGGTTTCAATAAGCAATGCACCTCTGAGTGTGATTCCTTCTTCACAGTATTTTCTTGTGCAGAACGGCGTAAGCTTCAGAAATATTCTTAAGTTCGGTTTTCCGAATCTTCCTGCAAATGTAATTATCAACGAAGCATATTTACAGGTAACGCTTAATACGGCGTTATCATATATTACATCAGGCACAAATAATCAGATAAAGGTAGATATGGTAACGGACAGCTCTACAAAAGCTACTAACGATGAAGCATTCTTCCTTACACGGCTTGATTCAATTACTTATCAGGTAAGAATAAATCAGATTGTGCAGAGATGGAATTCAGGCGTAAGCCCAAACTACGGATTATCTATGAGGTGCCCGTCAGAAATCCAAAATCTTGATAATTTTATATTCTATAATTCAGATAATCCGGATGTATCTAAACGTCCTAAACTAAGAGTTCGGTATTCTTTAAGAGAGTATTAAAAACGTAATAGTACAACGAAAAATAAAGCACTACACATAAAAGTTTAAAATGCTAAAAAAAATAATTTTAATATTAGTTTTCCCTCTGATTTTTGTATCAGGCGTATTTGCTCAGGATGATTTCCCTACCGGCTCTCCTTACACAATATTCGGAATAGGCGACCTTAATTACAGCACAGCTATAAGAACTACAAGTATGGGAATACAGGGAATTTCTCTCACAGGAAATTATATAAACAATCTGAACCCTGCTGCATTATCAAAAATTCCTTATACAAGTTTTTCTGTATTGTTCAACTATAACTTTCTGAAATCTTCCAATGGAGTAACATCAGTCAGCTCATCCAACGGAAACGCATTCGGAATCAATATCGGTATTCCAATCAGTCAGGAGCAGGGCTGGTCACTGGCACTAGGATTTAATCCTTACTCGCTTATCAATTATAAAATTATAAATAACTCAAGCTCACTGGGAGAGACCGTTAAGCAAACTTATGCAGGCAGAGGCGGTGTTTCAAGAATTAACATCGGAATGAGTTACACACTTTTGAAAAGCATAAACTTAGGAGCGGATTTTAATTATGCATTCGGTGATATAAAGGATTTAAAACTTGTTGAATTCACTTCATCATCAGGCTTTACACCTACAAGAATTTTAAGAGAGTACGACTACACAGGAACATACTTCAAAGGCGGAGCAATTATTGAAATAGATAAACTGTTCAAATTAAAAAAGAGCAATGAGTTTACGATAGGATTTTTATATGAATCACCTCTCACTTTAAAATCGAAGTTAGACGGAATTTATACATCCAGTATATCAACTGATACCGTATCTATAGAAAAGGGAGATATCGATATTCCTGCCAGAATAGGTTTTGGTATTACAAAAAAAGTCGGGAACAGATATTTACTTTCTTCGGATCTGTTAATGCAGAACTGGAGCAATTTTCTTTCTTACGGAGTTGTTCAGCCGAACTACCAATCAGCAATGAGAATAGGCGCAGGTGTTGAAATTCAGCCTATAGAAAATACAGATAAGACATGGGATAAACTCTCATACAGATTTGGCGGATTTTATGAAACATCTTACTATACAGTTAACGGTGAATCAATTAACAGAATAGGAATCAATGCCGGTATTGGTATTCCTATCAGCAAGTTTAACTCATTGGATTTCGGTATTAGCGTTTCAACAAGAGGTAAAACAGAAAACGGCTTAATAAAAGATGATATGATAAAGCTAACTGCAGGACTAAACTTTGGCGAGCTTTGGTTTGTAAGACCTAAAGATGAAGACAGATAAAAAAAATTTAACAATACTATGAAAATTTCAGTCGGCTCAGACCACAGAGGTTTTATTTATAAAGAAAGAATAAAAGAGCTTCTTACTAAGCAGGGACATGAAGTAACTGACTTCGGAACATATTCTGAAGAAAGCGTTGATTATCCCGATTACAGTGTTAAAGTCGGTGAGTCAGTCGCATCTAAGGAAACAGATTTTGGTGTGCTAATTTGTGGAAGCGGAATAGGTGTTAACATTACTGCAAATAAAGTAAAAGGTGTAAGAGCGGTAAATATATGCTCTGAAAAAACCGCTGAGATGGGAAGAAAGCATAACAATGCAAACGTAGTTACTTTCGGGCAGGATGTAACAGCATTTGATTTAGTTGAAAGAGCATTGAATGTTTTCCTTACTACAGAATTTGAAGGCGGCAGACATGAAAGACGCATCGAAAAAATAACAGAACTAACAGGGAAATAAAATTTCAAATATGTCTTAATATATAATTCTTTATCTATAATTCTTAATCTATTAGAATAATTCTATGAACTCATCTCTTCAATCTTACGATCCGGAAATTTTTTCCACAATACAAAAAGAAGCTGAAAGACAGACAGAGAAGCTTGAAATGATTGCCTCTGAAAACTTCGTTTCAAAAGCTGTGATGGAAGCGCAAGGCTCAGTTCTTACAAACAAATATGCTGAAGGCTATCCTGGAAAAAGATATTACGGCGGATGCGAGTTTGTAGATATAGCCGAGGACTTGGCAAGAGACAGAGCAAAACAATTATTCGGCGCTGAGTATGTGAACGTTCAGCCGCACTCCGGCTCGCAGGCAAATATGGCTGTGTACTTCGTGCACTTAAAGCCCGGCGATAAAGTTATGGGCATGGACCTCTCACAAGGCGGACACTTAACTCACGGCTCGCCTGTAAACTTTTCAGGTCAGCTTTATAATTTCACAAGCTACGGATTAGATGCAGATACAGGCTACATCGATTATAACGATGTTGAAGCAAAGGCAATGAAAGAAAAGCCTAAGATGATAACTGTAGGCGCATCAGCTTACTCAAGAAATATTGATTATAAAAAATTCAGAGAGATAGCCGATAAGATAGGCGCATTTCTCTTCGCAGATATTGCACACCCTGCAGGACTTATTGCAAAAAAATTATTGAACGACCCGCTTCCTCACTGTCACGTAGTTGCATCCACAACTCATAAAACATTAAGAGGACCGAGAGGCGGAATAATTCTGATGGGCAAAGATTACGAAAATCCATTCGGACTCGTTGCTCCAAAATCAGGCAGAACAAAAATGATGAGTGAGCTTATTGACTCAATGGTTATGCCGGGCGTACAGGGCGGACCTCTTATGCATGTTATAGCAGCAAAGGCAGTTGCATTTAAAGAAGACTTGGAAGATTCATTCTTAGAATACTGCAAACAGGTTATAAAAAATGCTCAGGCATTGGCTGCTAAATTAGTATCATATGATTTTAAAGTTATTTCAGGCGGTACTGATAATCACTTAATGCTGATCGATTTAAGAAATAAAAATCTATCAGGCAAAGCAGCAGAAAACGCTCTTGATGAAATAGGAATTACATGTAATAAAAATGCAGTGCCTTTTGATGATAAGTCACCATTAATTACAAGCGGAATAAGATTAGGAACTCCTGCTCTCACAACTCGCGGAATGAAAGAAGCTGATATGGAAACAATTGCAGATATGATTAACAAAGTGATTTCAAATCACAAAGATGAGAACGTTAAAAAAGAAGTTGCTGAGGCGGTAAAAGAGCTGACTGCAAAATTCCCATTGTATAAGATCTGATAAAAGCTAACAAAGTAAAAATTTTTAAGCGGTTTGAGCGAAGACAATAATATACAAGAAGAAGATGGAATGAGTTTTCTCGACCACCTCGAGGAGCTTAGATGGCGGATAGTTAAAGCAGTTATCGGAATTGTAGTAGGAGGAATTATTGCTGCTGTTTTTATCGACTGGATAATGAATGTTGTCCTGCTAAAACCGGCAACGATGACAGTACCTCCGCTGGAATTACAGAACATAAAGCCGTTCGGTCAGTTCTCACTCTATATGGAAGTAATTATTACATGCGGAGTGATACTCAGCATTCCGAACATTCTTTATCAGATATGGAAGTTTATAGAACCTGCACTTAAACCGAGCGAAAAAAAATATGTGTCATCCATCGTATTTTTTTCCTCCTTATGTTTTATATCAGGTATTGTTTTTGCGTACTTTGTAATGCTGCCCACTTCGTTAGGATTCTTTGCCCAGTTTGGTTCGGCAATCATAAAAAATATTATTGCTGTAGATGAGTATTATTCGTTTATAATATCAGTGATGCTTACGGCAGGTATTGTGTTCGAGCTTCCCATGATTTCCTTCTTTCTTTCAAAGATAGGAATTTTGAAGCCGACGTTTATGCGCAAGTACAGAAAGCATGCAATCGTTCTTATTCTTTTAATAGCAGGCATAGTTACTCCAAGCCCCGATGTTACAAGCCAGCTGCTTTTAGGCGTTCCGTTGTTTTTACTATATGAGATAAGTATTCTCATTTGTAAGTTCTCACAGAAAAAAGTAAGTCCCGAAGATATAGAAGAGGGATAATTTAATTTATAACTAAAACAATTTTTCTGCATTTGTAAAGATTTCAATGCAGAGCTAAGATGAATTTAAAAGACATATCAATACCGATAACTGAAGAGCTTGAATATTTTCAGGAGCAGTTCTCTAAAGTTTTAAAATCTAATGTAGCGTTAATTGATTTAATCACAAAGTATCTTCTTAAGCAAAAAGGAAAGAAGATACGGCCAATTCTTGTGATTCTTTCTGCTAAGCTTGTCGGAAATGTAAACGAACGCACTTACGTTGCCGCAAATCTGGTTGAGCTACTTCACACTGCAACACTGATTCACGATGATGTTGTAGATGAAGCAAAAACAAGAAGGGGCATTGCTTCTATAAACGCTGTATGGAAAAACAAAGCAGCCGTTTTAATAGGAGATTATCTACTTTCAAGCGGATTGTTAATAGCCGTCGAAGCGAAAGAACATACCTTCTTACAATATACTTCTGAAGCAGTAAAGAGCATGAGTGAAGGCGAGCTTCTGCAAATACAGAAAGCGCGTAACTTCGATGCTACTGAAGAAACTTACTTCAAAGTTATCATAGATAAGACTGCATCATTATTAAAGTCCTGCTGCAAAATGGGAGCATTAAGTTCTACTTCAAATGAAGAGCATGTAGAAAGACTTGGAGTATTTGGTGAGAATCTTGGAATAGCGTTTCAGTTACAGGATGATTATTTAGATTACGCAGGAAGAAAAAAACTGTTAGGTAAATCAGTCGGTAACGATTTAAAAGAAAAGAAATTTACTCTGCCTTTAATAATTTCATTGAATAATGCTCCTAAGAAAAAATCTTCTGAGATAATGAAATTAATTAAGAGCGACTCGAAGAAAAAATTCGATATAGTACATGATTTTGTTTATGAATACGGAGGAATGGAATATACTCAGAATAAAATAAAAGAATATTCGCTGAAGGCAAAAGAAGCAATCTGCATCTTTAAAGAAACAGAAACCAAAAAATCTTTACTAAAGCTCGTGGACTTCTTAGAGATACGTGAGCATTAATTCCAACTACATTTATTTTTTTATCAATAAAAAAGGCGTCCAAGAATTTAGACGCCTTTTGTTTTATATATAATTTTTTATTTCTGATTAAAACTGATTAAGAAGAGTATCCTGCTTCTCCGTCGAAGTTATACAGATTTTCAGTTTTAATGAAATCAAATCCGCCTTCATGAAGCTTATCAAGCAATGCAATGATATCGGAGTTTTTAATTATCTCTCCTTTATTCTCAGAGAAATATCTTCCTCTCCAATGGTCTGAACAGAAAATATCTCCGGGCGCATTCGGCCAAACCGTAACACCTCTGTTGCTGATTAATTTCAATTGTAATCCGCCTGCAGTAATTTTGCTCAGCATTGCGCCAAGGTCATCTGCCTTGCCTGCAGTCCAGTCAAAAAATACATCAACACCGACTAAATCTTTTCTTTGTTTAGTAGCTACGTATTTTTTAGAAACAATATCTTTTCTATCAATGTTATTATAGTTAACAGCTTTAAGAATAGATGGCTTCTGCCCGACTCTTGCAATAACTGCCTGAGCAAATTCTTTTGTGCCGACTTTCTCCTTGCTGATTCCTTCTTTGAAAATATCATATGTATGAACGCCGTCTTCCATTGTTTTAAGCCATGCGTTGTGAACATTAGTTGCAACATCTGACTGCCCTATGTGGTTAAGCATAAGCACTGCGCCTAAAAGAAGTCCTGTTGGGTTTGCAAGATTTTGTCCTGCTCTTCTTGGTGCTGAGCCGTGGATAGCTTCGAACATCGCAAAGTTATCGCCGATATTTGCAGAGCCTGCAAGACCGACTGAACCTGTCATCTGAGCAGCAACGTCCGATAAAATATCGCCGTATAAATTTTCCATTACGATAACATCAAAATCTTCCGGTGATGTCGCCATCTTAGCAGCGCCGATATCGATAATCCAGTTTTCATTTATGATGTCAGGATATTCTGCAGCGATTTCATCGAACACTTTATGAAATAATCCATCCGTCATTTTCATGATGTTATCCTTCATGAAGCATGTAACTTTTTTTCTGTTGTTTGCTTTAGCATATTCAAAAGCATATCTGATAATTTTTTCACAGCCCGGGCGTGAAATTAATTTCAAACACTGGTAAACATCGTTAGTCTGTCTGTGCTCAATACCCGCGTATAAGTCTTCTTCATTTTCTCTTACGATAACAACATCCATCACAGGATGCTTTGTAGAAACGTAAGGATGGTAGCTTACGCAAGGTCTTATATTTGCATAAAGACCGAGAGTTTTTCTTGTTGCTACGTTAAGGCTTTTATATCCGCCGCCCTGCGGAGTTGTGATAGGAGCTTTCAAAAAAACTTTTGTTTTTCTGAGAGAGTCCCATGAACTTTGTTCGATACCTGTTGCATTTCCTGCAAGATAAACTTTTTCGCCGATTTCTATAACTTCTATATCAAGCTTTGCGCCTGCGGCAAGCATAATATCAAGTGTCGCCTGCATAATTTCCGGTCCGATTCCGTCTCCATATGCAACTGTTATTGGTGTATTTCCAGACATGATTAACCTTTCTGAGTTTTGATGTGATTATTAAAATTGAAGTTGTAAAATAATCAATATAGAAGAGAGATAAAATCTAATAAAAATAATATTTTTCTTCTTTGCCTCTTTGCTAATGAATTTATATTTTATTAAAGTTGATAAAAAATTGAACAAAAGATTAAAATATGATTCACCAACCTGAAAAAGGAAAACTACTTCTCGCAGAACCGTTTATGCAAGACCCCAACTTCAAACGCTCCGTTGTTCTGCTATGCGAACATAACGAACAGGGAACGGTGGGCTTTATAATAAATAAAAAAACGGAGCTATCATTAAACGATGTCGTTGTAGATTTCCCCGATTTCGATGCGCCTGTTTATTTCGGCGGACCCGTTCAACCGAATACATTGCAGTTCATTCACAGAGGAAAACCAATTGAGAATAGTATTGAAATAGCTGACGGAATTTACTGGGGCGGAAGCTTTGAAGAACTTAAAACTTTAATGAGTGTCAGCGCTATCAGAGCAGAAGATTTTATTTTTCTTGTCGGCTATTGCGGATGGGATGAAGGCCAGCTGGGCTTTGAGCAAAAAGAAAACTCATGGGTAGTTGCAGATGCCAATGAAGAAATTGTGTTTACTGAAAATCCTGATTCCATGTGGGCGGAAGTGATGAAGAAGCTCGGCAAAAAATATGCAGTGATGGCAAGCTTTCCTGAAGACCCAAGTTTAAATTAATTTTTACAATTTATTACAATGATAACAAAAAAAAGTTTTAATATAAAAAATGAGTATGGTGACAATCTTGTAACAGATATAAGATTTGACGAGAGCAAAAAAGATCTGCCGCTCGTAATTTTTGTTCACGGATTTAAGGGGTTTAAGGACTGGGGCGGATTTCCTTACATGACAGACAAGTTTGCAGAAGCAGGATTTTTTGTTGTAAGCTTTAATTTCTCCTATAACGGAGTAGGTGAAAAAGAAGACGAGCTCGTGCACTTTACTCGTTTAGAATTATTTGCAAAAAATACTTTTTCACGCGAGCTTGATGATCTGGGAGATATTATAGATTATTTTGATGATAACCGAGATAAATACAATTACGATTTCGAAACACTTACTCTCATAGGGCATTCCCGTGGCGGCGGATGCGTTATTCTGAAAACTTCGCAGGATAAACGGGTTAAAAAATTAATTACACTTGCAGCTGTTTCACATTACGACAAGTATACCGAGAGAAAGAAAAAGGAGTGGAAGGAAAAAGGATATATAGATGAGCCGAACTCGCGCACGGGACAAATTATGCGGATGGATATTTCTCTGCTTGAAGATTTAGAAACTAATAAAGAAAGATTAGACATTCAGGAAGCAATGAAAAGAATAGATGTGCCTGTTTTAATTCTTCACGGTGAGCAGGATTTATCCGTTGATTACTCCAATGCAGAAACGCTTCACTCACTCAGTAATAAAGATAAAACACAATATAAACTTATAGAGAAGACGGGACATACATTCGGAGTTGTCCATCCGTTTGAAGGAACATCAAAGGCGTTTGAAGAAGTAATAGAGGAGTCGATAAAATTTATTAAAAACTAAAAACTTCCTTCACAACTTCATAGGTCTGTGCATAACATTCTACCGTTAATTCAATCGGTTTTGCATATCCTCCGCCGAGTGCAATAGAGACAGGTACATTTCTTTTCTTGCATTCATTTAAAACCATATAATCCCTTTCGCGAAGTCCTTCTTTAGTTAAAGCAAGTCTGCCAAGGGCATCTTCTTTCAGCGGGTCAACTCCCGCAAGAAATAAAACTATGTCAGGTTCAAAATCAAAAACCACATCAAGTTTATTTTCAAGAATTGATAAGTATTGTTCATCATCGGTGTTATCCGGCATGCTTACATCAAGCGTTGACGGAATTTTTACATAGGGATAATTTTTTTCACCATGAATATCCAGTATAAAAACATTTTTATTTTCTTTGAGTATAGATGATGTTCCGTTTCCCTGATGAACGTCTAAATCTACGATTACAATTTTTTTAGCAAGATTATTTTTCTGAAGATAGGTGCTTACGATTGCAAAGTCATTAAAGACACAATATCCTTCGCCGTGCTCTCTGAATGCATGATGCGTTCCACCGGATAGATTTCCTGCAACACCATTCTCCAAGGCAAATTTCGCTGATGCTAACGAACCGCCGACCGATGCCAGCGAGCGGAGGAATAAATCATAGCTCCATGGAAGTCCGAGCTTACGTATAGCTTTTACGTCAATAGAGCCTGTTCGGAATGATTCATAATAATCTTCTGAATGACACAGCAAAATATCATCTGCTGTTGCAATGTCGGGTTCGTATAATTCTGATTCTTTAAGAATATTATTGGTAAGCAGGTACTCACGGGTCAGTCTGTATTTTCTCATTGGAAATCTATGCTCTCCCGGCAATGGTACGCGGTATTTATCTGTATAAAAAACTTTTAGTTTGCTCAATCTCTTTTCTTAATATCCTTTTGTTATATCGACTGTGTTTATAAAATCTTTTTCACCCTTTGCAAATCGTGATATGTTTTCAATTACTTCATCCCATCTTTTTAAATCATCGTGAGGCGAGGCTGCTCTGTGCGGAGAGAGAATTACATTTTCCAATTCATGGAAAGGAAATCTTTCAAAATCGTATGGATACTTTTCATCAATAACGGCTTCAGGACTGTAATTATACCATACATCCAAAGCTGCTCCGGCAATGACATTATTCTTCAAAGCATTATACAAAGCCTCTTCATTTATTATCGCGCCTCTAGCAATGTTTACAAGTACAGCATTCTTGTTTTTTCCAAACAATTCTAATTCTTTAGTATCTATAAGATTATTTGTTTCATCTGTATCAGGTAATGCAATTATCAATGTATTAACTTCATTTAAAAATTCATGAAGTTGTTCAGGCAAATATTTTTTTTCTTTGCTTATCTCTCCACCGTTCCATGAACGTTTCAGAATGTGGAACTCAATATCAAATCCGGATAGGAACTTATGAATTTTTTTATTTATAGCTCCGTAGCCGAGCAGGCCTATCTTCCTGTCTCTCAAAGGAATGGAAACCGCTTCATCATCTCCCAATCTCCACTTACCTTCCTTCATCCAATTATGATGAGGGACGATTTTATTCATCAGTGAAAGCAGCAAAGCGACTCCATGCTGAGCGGTGAAATATGAATTTCCGTGCCCGTTAACTAAAGTAATTTTTCTCTCTGCATTTAATTCTTTGAACAATTTTATCAGATGTTTTACTCCCGCTCCGGGATTTATAAACAGCTTTAAATTTTTTGCTTCTCTGATATATTCATCATTCGGTTTCCAGCCAATTATAATATTCGAATTCCTATAATATTCCTTTATAATCTCAGCATTTGTTTCTTTGTTCTGAACTAAGTATTCAAGATTGGGAAATTCTTTCAGTCCTTCTTTTAAATAATTAAGAAGTAAATCCTCCGGCTTCCATAAAAAATGTATGCTTAATTTTTCGTTCATTTCGTTACTCCTGTATACCTGCGAGTTTCTCAATTGATTTTACAAATTTAGTTTTTGCGTCGGTGTAATCGTTTTTATCTTCCCAATCTTTTCCGGCTAATTCAATTTTGAGTTTATAATATTCATCTCTTGCTTCGTCATTACTTCTTAAATAATCTCTAAAGACAATATGTCTCCGCCACCAACCACTGTCCAATTCTACTGAATGAATATGGAACAGATGAGGATGCTCTTTGCGGTCAAAACTATCACTATAGGTATATAACACTTTCGGCAATACATCGTTGTAAGGATTCGCCGCTTTTACAAAATATCTTCTGTCAGGAAGAACATCTTCATACTTTTTATAATACACATATCCGGCCGCTATCATTTTGTCCACCATTAAATCCAAATCTTCATATTTTCTCATCCCGATTTGTATATCTACAACCGGCTTTGCGCCAAGTCCTTCAATAGCTGTGCTTCCGATGTGTTCTATAATAGTATTAAACTCCTTCAACAATTCAGTTAGAAGTTTCTTCTCCTCTTCAAATTTATTTTTCCATTGAGGGTTGTATGGTAAAATCTTCACTTTCATACTTGAAAAAAAATAGTATTTTTTGGATAGTCTAATATATATAAATTACTTTTAAATAAATTATATGAACTTAGAAACATCTAAAATAGAACTAATTGATTGGATTTTAAGTCTAAAAGATTCAAATGAAATTAAGAAATTATTAGATCTAAAAAACACTGAAAGCGGGGGTTCCAAAAAACGAAAACCCGGCTTTGGGAAAAATATATTTACTTTTGTTTCTGAAGATTTCAACGAACCGTTAAAAGAATTTTCAGATTATAGTAAATGAAACTTCTGATTGATACTCAAATATTAATATGGTATGCGGAAAGTAATCCTAAGCTTACAAATAATTTTATTCAATTAATTAGTGATAATTCAAACGACGTATTTCTCAGCATCGTAAGCTTATGGGAAATCACAATCAAAAAAAGCCTTGGAAAGCTCAATTTTAATCTTACCTTAAATGAAATTGAATCAATTCTTTTATTAAACAATTTTAAGATACTTCAATTTGATGTGAATGATCTTCAGGTGCTCTTAGAGTTACCCTATCATCATTCAGATCCATTTGATAAAATGATAATTTCACAAGCGATATACGGAGATTATTTATTACTTTCAAACAATAGCAAATTTAAAAATTACAAGTTAAAATTAACTTTAGAATAAGTTTGCTTTCTCCTCTTAAAATTCCTGAATTTAAATTCTATCTCCTTGCTCGTCTAAGTATGATGCTTGCAACACAAATGCAGGCAGTTATTGTCGGCTGGCAGATTTACGAAATCACAAAAGACCCGTTTTCACTGGGACTTATCGGACTCGCAGAGGCAATTCCATCGCTTTCAGTTTCTTTATATGCAGGTCACGTAGCAGATAGAAATGACAGGAAAAAAATTGTCTTCTTCGCTTCAGTTATTATGCTAATATGTTCAGTCTCTCTTTTAATTATCTCTGCAAATATTTCACCTGCAATAGTTTCCAATAAGTTATATTTAATATACGGAGTGATTTTTTTAAGCGGCATCGGTCGCGGATTTTTAAGTCCCGCTAACTTTGCCTTCCTTGCGCAGATAATCCCAAGAGAACTTTACCCGAAAGCCGTTTCATGGAGCACAACTAACTGGCAGATAGGCGCAGTCGCAGGTCCGGCTATCGGAGGTTTAATTTACGGCTTCTGCGGAGTTATTGCCTCATATTCAACTGACGTTTTCCTCACAACTGTATCACTCATATTTGTTGTGCTTATAAAAAAGAAACCTCTGCCAATATATGATGCTGCTGAATCGCTCAAAGAAAGTATTTCCGCCGGAGTAAAGTTCGTTTTCAAAAATAAATTTATTCTCAGCGCAATTACTCTGGATTTATTTGCCGTGCTCTTTGGCGGTGCAGTTGCATTGCTGCCCGTATTCGCAGCGGAAATTTTAATGGTCGGTCCGCAAGGTCTGGGAGCATTACGCGCTGCCCCTGCAATTGGGGCTGTTATTATGGGATTAATAATGACGCGCAAGCCGCTCACGCATAACGCAGGAAGAAATTTACTCGTAACAGTTTTTGCGTTCGGATTATGCATGCTTACATTCGGACTATCTACAAATTTTTATTTATCTTTATTTGCCCTTGCATTAAGCGGAGCGTTTGATCAGGTCAGTGTTGTTATCCGTGCTTTAATTATGCAGCTTCAAACTCCTGAAAATATGAAGGGAAGAGTTTCATCGGTAGATAGCATTTTCATAGGCTCATCGAATGAGATTGGCGCCTTTGAGTCAGGCTTTGCTGCCAAACTGCTCGGTACTGTGCCATCTGTTGTGCTGGGGGGATGTATGACTTTATTAGTGGTAGTATTAGTTGCGCTAAAATTTCCAAATCTGCGGAAGCTCAAACTTTAAAATTCTGAAACCCCGAAAGCTTTTTATTCGTCTATAATAATAATGAACATTTATAAAATAACCCTCATGAAAATATTTAAAAAATTTAACCTTATTCTTTTAGTTTTATTATTAACTTCTTCGTTTGCGTTTTCGCAGGGGAAAACCGATGAAGAAAAATTAAAAGATCTTGATGAATTAGTTAATAAGTATTTGAAAGACTGGAACGTACCCGGTGTAGGAATTTCAGTTGTAAAAAACGGAAAGATTATCTTAGCCAAAGGCTATGGCTATAGAGATGTTGATGGTAAACTTCCCGTTACTGAAAATACTTTGTTCGCAATCGGTTCATGCACGAAAGCATTTACTGCAATTGATAACTGCATCTTAGTACAAAAGGGAGAGCTTAATTTAGATAAGCCCGTCATCAACTATATGCCTACATTCAAAATGTATAACGATTATGTAACCATGAATATGACTGCCCGCGATTTGCTTACACACCGTTCGGGATTGCCGCGTCATGACTTAATGTGGTACGGCTCTGATTTATCCCGTCAGGAATTATTTAACAGGTTAAGATTTCTTGAACCTTCAGCAGGCTTCAGGGAAAAATTTCAGTATCAGAATTTAATGTATATGACGGCCGGAATTTTAGTCGAATCCATTTCTAAAGATACATGGGAGAATTTTACAAAGCAGAACATCCTTATTCCTCTTGAAATGAACAGCACTAATTTTTCAACGTATGAATCAAGAGCTAATAACTTTAACTGACTTCAGAGATATTCCTTCTGTAGGTCCTGCCGGAAGCATAAACTCCAATGTGAAAGATATGGCTAACTGGGTAATAATGCATCTTAACAACGGAAGATTTAACGGTAAAAAAATTGTTGATGAGGAGATGGTTATTACTACGCACACACCGCAGATTGTAGTTCCCTCAACTCCTAATAAAGAACTTTTTTACGGAAGCTATGGGCTTGGATGGTTAGTAAACCAATACAGAGGACATTTGAGATTGGAGCACGGCGGAAACATCGACGGTTTTTCTGCTAATGTTTGTCTGCTTCCTAATGACTCTATAGGGATTGTAATTCTTACGAATCTTGATGCAACGAATATGCCGAACGTTGTAAGGAATTCCATTATAGATAGAATGCTTGAGTTGGAAACAATTGACTGGAGCGCAAGATTATTAGAGGGAAAGAAAAAAGATGACAGCATTGAAAAATCTGAGACACAAAAAGATCCGAATCAAAAAGAAGGAACTACTCCGTCACATCCGTTAATTGATTATGTTGGTAAATTTGAAAATGAAGCATACGGTACTATGAAAATAGAATTGAAGAATGATAATCTGTTGATTGACTATCATACAATAAAGATACCTTTAGCTCACTATCATTATGATTATTTTAAATCCACAAGTGAAGATATACCTCCAATGCTTGTAAACTTTAATCTTGATGAAAAAGGCAATGTATCAAAAATTTATGCACAGCTTGAACAGGGTGTAAAAGATATTGAGTTTAAAAAAGTCCCTGAGTTTAAAGATAACTCTGCATCTTATGAAAAGTTTGCAGGCGAGTATGATTTGCAGGGCGTAACTGCTAAAGTAAGTATAAAAAATAATGTTCTGAAATTACTTATTCCCGGGCAGCCTGAGTATGAGTTAATACCTACCGCTGAAAATAATTTTGATATAAAAGATCTAAAAGCTTACTCCGTTACATTTAATATCAGTGATGGCAAAGTAAGTGAAATTCAGTTCAATCAGCCAAACGGAGTATTTAAAGCGCCTAAAAAATAGAATAAGAAATATAATAAAGAGATTTAAATCAATTATCAGACGGCTGTGAAGATAAACTTTGCAGCCGTTTTAATTTTAAACAATTCTCATACCAAAATAAAATATTCATCCCTACTAATAGGGAAGATTTTATTTGAACTAAAAAATATTTCATTTATCTTATAGAGGTTTTTGATTGGTGATTATTTTTTATGGACACTGATTCAACTTTACATAATAATCCGACCAAAACCCGACCAAATTTAGAAATGAAATTTGTCGGCATTGAAAAAACAATAACGGGATTTCAGAAATCCGACCAAAACCCGACCAAAATTGAAAATGAAAAAACTTGGTACCGAAGGTTCGACATGGCGAATTGAAAAAACAATAACAGTGTTTCAGAAATCCGACCAAAACCAGACCAAAATTGAAAATGAAAAAACTTGGCACCGAAGGTTCGACATGGCGAATTGAAAAAACAATAACGGGATTTTGAAAACCCGTCAAAAATTCATCAATGTTGAGAAAATCCTGCTGATAATTTTTTTGGCGAAATTGAATTCCGAGTTTTACATTTTACCGGTTATCAAATCCCGCTTTAGCGGGGCTAAATTCTTACAGGTTTTGTAATAGCCCTTATAGATTAAATTGCATAATTTTATTTTAAACATTTAAAGAAAATTTTGGGAAATAAAATAACACTTGTCGGCGCAGGACTCGCCGGCTCACTGCTTGCAGTCTATCTTGCAAAAAAGGGCTTTGAAGTAAATGTATATGAAAGACGTTCCGATATGCGCAAAGGTCCCGTTGAGCGCGGCCGCTCTATAAATCTTGCCTTATCCATCAGAGGAATTCATGCCCTTAAAGAAATTGGGCTGTATGATGAGATAAAAAAAATCGCAATCCCTATGTATGGAAGAATGATGCATCCTGTTGAAGGCGAGCTTATGTTTCAGCGGTATGGTAAAGATGACAGCGAATATATAAATTCTGTTTCACGTTCAACATTGAATATGAAGCTGATTGATTTAGCCGAGCAGTATAGTAATATAAATATTTATTTTAATCAAAGATGCACAGGAATGAATTTTGATACAGGTGAATGTCATTTTGTTAATGATCTAACTCATGAAAATTATTCCGTCACATCCGATACAATAATCGGAACGGACGGCTCTGCCTCTGCTTTAAGAATTGACATGCTGAAGCTGCCGCGATTTGATTTCTCACAGGAGTATCTTCAGCACGGATATAAAGAACTGAACATTCCTGCAGGAGCAAATGATTCATTTCAAATGGAGAAGAATGCTCTTCACATCTGGCCGCGCGGTACATTTATGCTGATTGCTTTGCCGAATCTTGATGGAAGTTTTACATGCACACTTTTTCACCCGTTTGACGGCGAGGAGGGATTGAATAATTTAACTAGTAAGGAAAAAGTTTTAGATTTCTTCAAGAAGTATTTTCCTGATACATTAAGACTTGTGGAAAATTTAGAAGAAAGTTTTTTTACAAATCCTACAGGCAATTTAATTACAGTCCGCTGCGGTCCGTGGTATTATAAAGATAAAATCGCTCTGCTTGGAGATGCAGCGCATGCAATTGTTCCGTTTTTTGGTCAGGGTATGAATGCTGCTTTCGAAGACTGCACGGTACTGAATGAATGTATCGAAAAATACGGCAGCGACTGGAATAAAGTTTATCCGGAGTATTTCAGCTTAAGAAAAGCAAACACCGATGCCATAGCAGACTTAGCTCTTGAAAATTTTATCGAGATGAGAGATAAGATAGCCGATAAAAGATTTTTACTGAATAAAAAAATAGAAGCGGAGTTATTTAAAAAATTTCCGGATACATTCGTTCCGAAATATTCGATGGTTACGTTTTACAGGTTTCCGTATTCAACTGCATTGAACAGAGGAAACATTCAGCAGGATATTTTAAATGAGTTAAGCGAAGGAAAAAATACAATAGAAGAAATTGATTTTTCTATGGGAGAAAAACTGGTGAAGGAAAAACTTTCTAAAATAATCTGATAAAAATTATTCAGAACTGAATTCCGAAATTGCTGAGGAAAATTTTTATTGCGCCATCGATTAAAATCACTGTTGCAATAATACCGCCAAGCGCTCCGCCTAAGTGAGCTTCGTGACCGATATTGCCGAACTTACTTTTCATTCCATAAATGGATGCACCGATGTAAAGGAAGGCAAAGATGAATGCAGGCATAGGGACAAAGAAAACTCCGATTGTATTCATAGGGAAAAGTATTACATAAGCGAATACAACTCCCGATACAGCGCCTGATGCGCCGACTGCGACATACGCCGGATTTTTATAATTGAAGAGTACTGTTAAAAATGAACCGGTGAATAAACTGACAAAATATATTACAGCAAAATAAAGGCTGCCATAAATTTCACCGTAGCTGTTTATAAAAACCGTTTCAAGAAACGTTCCGAAGCTGAACAATGCAAACATATTAAAAAATAAGTGCATGAAGTTAGCATGAAGGAATGCAGATGTCAGCACCTGGTAATATCTTTTCTGATGAATTATCTGGTAAGGCCATTCGGAAAATCTTTCGAAGTAAATAGGGTTACTGTAAAAAGCCCAGATAGATATTGCTACATTTGCAAAAAGTAGTGTAAACGTTACAGGTGAAGTCATTCTGTAGATCTTTAATTTAAAATTTTCTTTATTAACGCAGGACCTTCGTAAATCATTCCCGTATATATCTGTACCAGTGATGCGCCGTTACTTATTTTTTTATTGTAATCATCTTTGGAGAAAACACCGCCGGCGCCGATTAAAATAAGCTTGTTATCTGTATTCAATTTATGAAATTTTTGTAAAACATCATCTGCCATTTTCTTAAGAGGCTTACCGCTAAGTCCGCCGTCTTCATTGATTTTTTCTTTGAGATTATTGCGGCTAATCGTTGTATTAGTTAAAATTATTCCTGTGATGCCGACATCACTTACTGTATTATAAATAATTCTTACCTGTTCATCGTTTATATCGGGAGCAATTTTCACAAAGATGTTTTTTTCATCTTTAAATTCAGAAAGTGACTTATTCAGGTTCTTTATTTTAGTAAGCAGTTCACGTAAGCTCTCTTCTTCCTGCAATTCTCTTAATCCCTTTGTATTAGGAGAAGAGATGTTAATAGTAAAATAATCGGCAGCGTCATACATTTTTTTAAAGCAGGTAAGATAATCATTCAACGCTTCATCGTTCGGAGTATTTTTGTTCTTTCCAATATTTACTCCTACGATAAAATCCTTAGAGAGATGCTTTCTTGCATCAAGTATGTTCTTTTTTATTTCATCGGCTCCTTTATTGTTAAAGCCCATGCGATTTATAATGCCGAAATCTTTTTTCAGTCGGAACAATCTCGGCTTCTCGTTTCCGCTCTGCGGCAAAGGAGTTACAGTTCCGACTTCAGCATGTGAAAAACCGAGCGCATCCCAGAAGCGAAGAGCTACAGCGTTCTTATCAAAGCCGGCAGCGAGCCCTAAACGGTTTTTGAAAACTAATCCGTTGATACTTACTTTATCTGTTCTGCTGCATCCGAAGAATATTTTAAAGAGCGGATGTAAAAATGTAAACTTTGATACAAAACCCAAAGTAAAGTTATGAACTTTTTCAGAGTCGAATAAAAATAATACAGGTCTTATTATTATTTTGTACATTTGAAAATGCTAAAAAAAAAGTCCCTGAAGGATAATCCAAGGACTTTTTTAAATTTGTTCATAATTTGTGTCGGAACGGCAGGATTCGAACCTGCGGCCTCCAGTTCCCAAAACTGGCGCGATACCGGGCTACGCTACGCTCCGTAATCTATAATATACCCATTTTGGATAACTTATTCAACGGCTTTTATAGCGGATTTTTCAATAAAATGAGTTTTTTAGTTGCTTTCAGGAATTTCGAGTATTTTCCCGATTACAGAATAGCTAAATCCTCTTGAAAAAAGATATTGAGAACACTTTCTTTTAAGCTCATTCTTATCCTCAATCTTCTGTTTTTTCTTGAGATATTTTTCCAGTAGCTTCTTTCCGGCTTCAATCTGTTTTTCTTCGGGATAGTTTTCATCGATTACTTTCGTAATCATTTCCTTATCAATGCCTTTATCTATCATTTTGAAAGTCACCATGCTCTTTCCCATTCCTTTGCTGTTTGTCTTCTGCTCGAGATACATTTTCGCATAGGATTCATCGTTAAGGAACTGGTATTTTTTTAAATACTCAATTATCTTTTCAACTGACTCTTTGGATATTTTTTTATAGGTAAGCTTATTCTTTACTCTGCAAGTTTTTCAGCGGTGATTTCATCGCCTTTTCTCAGCTGGTATTTTAAGAGTGTATCATCATAAACTCCCAGGACAAACTCGCCGTCGATATAAATATTATACCGCGCTGTGTTTTTTAGTTGCTGCTCAATTTTTGTGATTTCCATGCTTACTAAACTACAAAAAAAAGACCGTTAATTCAGCGAACTAACGGTCGATTGGAAAAATTTAACATATAACATCCTATTATTTCATTACTTCTTTGCTTTCTCTTTTACTTCTTCTTTATTTTCATCTTTTGCTTTTTTGGCAGAGCCGTTTGATTCCGGCACTCCGTTACTTGCATTATCTGTAATACCTGCAGCTATTTTAACTTCAGCATATAATTTCTTCAGTGTTTCTCTGTCTTCCATTAAAGCTTTCTTCACGCCTTCTTTACCTTGCATTCTCATCTCGCCATATGTAAACCAAGCGCCGCCTTTTTTGATAATTTCTTTATTCACTGCGAAGTCAACTAAGTCACCCATTTTTGAAATTCCTTCGTTATACATAATATCGAACTCAACTTCTTTAAATGGGGGAGCAACTTTATTCTTTACAATTTTTACTTTTGTTCTGTTGCCGACTACATCTGTACCGTCCTTGATAGCAGCGATTCTTCTGATATCCTTATCTCTAAGCTGATTTGTAAAAATCAGAACAACGTTTGATTTTGAAACTGCCGCTGTTAATTTTCTCAATGCCTGTGACATAAGCCTTGCCTGCATACCCATAACTGCATCACCCATTTCACCTTCTATTTCAGCTCTTGGTGTAAGCGCTGCAACTGAGTCAACTACTATCACATCAAGTGCATTGCTTCTTACAAGTGTTTCGCAGATTTCCAATGCCTGCTCGCCGTATTCCGGCTGTGAAATTAAAAGGTTTCCAACATCAACTCCAAGCTTTTGCGCATAACCTGTATCAAGTGCATGTTCTGTATCAATGAAAGCCGCAAGGCCGCCGTTTCTCATTGCTTCAGCAATGATATGAAGACAGACTGTGGTTTTACCTGATGATTCAGGTCCGTAAATTTCAATAATTCTTCCTCTAGGTACACCGCCGATTCCTAATGCAGAGTCGAGTGAAATCGAACCGGTAGAAATAGCTTCAAGCTTTGCAATAGGCTTATCACCAAGTTTCATAACGGCGCCTTTACCGTGATCTTTTTCGATTTGCTCCATTGCGATTTCAAGAGAGCGCAATTTCATGCTATTATCTTCAGCCATATGTTTATTATTTTATTTGTTTTTAATTATACAAAGTTAGGAAGAATATTGATACAGATATTACCATAAGATGAGAATTTTTTGTAAAATATTCTATTGCAAATATAGAATAAAAAAGATTTAATTGCTATAATAATTTAAGGTATATAATTAAGGGCATATAAAGGTGTGTACAAACAAAAAATCCCGCTCCTTTCGTCAGCGGGATTTTTGTAGTTCTGAATATTTAATCTTTTATTATGAGCAGCCGCTTGTCTCGCCGCAGGTTACGCATTTTAAACATGTTCCGTTACGGACCATTGTTACGCTTCCGCATGACTGACAGATATCGCCCGTATAACCTTTTAACTTCGCTTCCTTAATTTTTTCGATATTAGCTCTTCCTGCAACTGCCTTGCCGTTAGATGCAACTGCTTCTACAACTGCTGACTGAACAGGTGCCGGTTTTATTGAAATTGAGGAAGTCGGTACTGCATCAAGAGGTTTATGCTTCTCTTCTATAATTCTTTCGGAGTAAATTTCCTCTTCATCAAAATCTTCTTCACTCTCTAATTTTGAAAGCGCATCGATTGGTGAAGTTTTATAATCATCATCGTGTTGTATATGTGATAAATCATTTCTGCCGAGATAAGTTACTGCAAGCTCACGGAAAATATAATCAATTATAGAGGTGGACATTTTGATGTTCGGATTTCCCATTACAATTCCGTTCGGTTCAAATCTTGTATATACAAATGCATCTACAAATTCATCAAGCGGAACGCCATGTTGAAGCCCCAGCGATATTGCAATTGCAAAGCAGTTCATTAAGCTTCTGAACGCTGCGCCTTCTTTATGCATATCGATAAAGATCTCGCCAAGTTGGCCGTTTTCATATTCACCGGTTCTTAAATAAACTGAATGGTTTCCGATCTTCGCTTTTTGTGTGTAACCTTTTCTTCTGAACGGTAACTTTCTTCTCTTTGCAATGTATCTGTGAATAATTCTTTCAGCGACTTTTACAATGTCATTATTCTTTGTAAATGTAACCTGATTTTCTGTGATATCTTCTGTGCCGATTGCTTCATCATCTGTTACTGAATTCAACGGCTGAGATAATTTAGAACCGTCTCTGTATAATGCATTTGCTTTTAAGCATGACTTCCATGAAAGCATGTATGCGCTCTTCATATCTTCAATCGTGGCTTCGTTCGGAAGATTGATTGTTTTTGAAATTGCGCCTGAGATAAACGGCTGTGCCGCTGCCATAATTTTTATGTGAGCGTCAGTCTTAATATATCTCTTTCCTTTTTTGCCGCATTTATTTGCGCAGTCAAAAATCGGGTAATGCTCTTCTTTTAAATGAGGAGCGCCTTCAACTGTCATCGTTCCGCAGATGTAATCATTGGCTTCTTCAACCTGTTCTTTTGTAAATCCCAATTCTTTTAAGATGTTGAAGTTCGGATCTTCAAGCTGCTCTTCAGAGAAGCCAAGAACGTTCTTACAGAATGCAACACTTAAGCTCCATTTATTGAATGCAAAATTTATATCAAATACCGTCGGTAATGATTTTTCAATTATCGCAATAATTTCCTTTGTGAATCCTTTATCTGTTAATGACTGTGCATTTAAGTGCGGGCAGCCGATTAACGAGCCGTGTCCTTTTGTATATTTTATTATCTCATCTATTTCGTGTGAAGTGTATCCTAATTTTTTTAATGCCGGTGGAACAGATTCATTTATAATTTTAAAGTATCCGCCGCCTGCAAGTTTTTTGAATTTCACCAGTGCAAAATCAGGCTCAACACCTGTTGTATCGCAGTCCATTAAAAGACCGATTGTACCTGTGGGAGCGATAACCGTTACCTGTGCATTTCTGTAGCCGTGCTTTTCGCCAAGCTCTAATGCTCTGTCGGCATCCTGTCTTGCTGCTTCAAGCAAATCCTCAGGACAGAATTTTTTATTTATTCCGTGTGGTGTAATTGAAAGTCCTTCGTATTCTTCAGCCGGAACATTGTATGCCGCTCTTCTGTGATTTCTTATTACGCGAAGCATGTTATCCGCATTCTCATTATATCTTGCAAATGCACCAAGCTCTTTTGCCATTTCTGCAGAAGTTGCATAAGCTGTCATGTGAAGAATCGCTGTAAGCGCGCCTGTGATAGCAAGTGATTCAGGTGAATCGTATGGAATCCCCTGCACCATTAATAATGCACCGAGGTTTGCATATCCTAAACCGAGGGTTCTGTAATCGTATGAAAGTGTTGCAATTTCTTTGCTTGGGAACTGCGCCATCAGTACGCTGATTTCTAAAACAACTGTCCAGATTCTTGCAGCGTGTCTGTATTTATTTATATCGAATTTCTGTTTATCGTAATCATAGAACTTCATTAAATTCAATGAAGCTAAATTACATGCAGTATCATCGAGGAACATATATTCAGAGCAAGGGTTAGATGCTTTGATCTCTCCGGCTGCAGGAGATGTATGCCATTCGTTAATTGTTGTGTGGAATTGTATTCCCGGGTCTGCGCTTGCCCATGCAGAGTAAGCTATCTGTCCCCATAAGTCTCTTGCCTTCATTGTTTTGCAAGGCTTAGGCTCTCTGTTTTCTTTCTTTGCTTTTCTTTGCTCAGTTCTCCAGTATAAATTCCAGTCCTTGTCATCGAGAACGGATTCCATAAATTCGTTCGTTGCTCTTACACTGTTGTTTGAGTTTTGTCCTGAGACAGTTGAATATGCTTCTGAGTTCCAGTCTAAATCATAAACGGGAATTTCTAATTCTTTATAACCAAGTTTTGCTAATTGAATTACTCTTTCTATATAATTTTCAGGGATGAAAGCTTTTCTTGCTTCATTAATTGCCTGAGCAAGTGCTTTATTTGTTTTTCTGTCGTAGCCGTCATTTTCAGGATGGACTGTATTACAGGACTTAATAATTTTATTAAGATGAATATTCAGTAATTTTGAACCCGCTGCAAGTGAAGCAACTTTTTCTTCTTCAACAACTTTCCAGTTTACATATTCTTCGATATCAGGATGGTCTAAATCAAGTGTAACCATCTTTGCTGCACGGCGTGTTGTGCCGCCGGATTTTATCGCGCCTGCGCTTCTGTCACCAATTTTTAGGAATGACATTAAGCCCGATGAACGTCCGCCGCCGGATAATTTTTCACCCGAACCTCTTAAGTTAGAGAAATTTGAACCCGTACCTGAACCGTATTTGAATAATCTTGCTTCACGAACCCAAAGGTCCATTATGCCGCCTTCATTCACTAAGTCATCACTTACTGATTGTATAAAGCATGCATGAGGCTGCGGGTGAGTGTAAGCATCGGTAGATGTAGTGAGCTTCCCTGTCTCTGCATCTATGTAATAGTGACCTTGTGATGGGCCTGCAATGCCGTATGCCCAGTTAAGACCGGTGTTAAACCATTGTGGTGAGTTCGGAGCTGCCATCTGCATTGCAAGCATATAGCAAAGGTCCTGATAAAAATTTACTGCATCGTCTTCGTTATTGAAATATTTATGTTTCCATCCCCAGTAAGTCCAGCATCCTGCAAGTCTGTGGAATACTTCGCGCGAGTCTGTCTCAGAGGTATATTTTTCTTCGTCAACAATTAAGTTTAATTTTTCTTCATCCGGTTCAGAGCGCCAAAGCCACTCAGGAATACCTCTTTCTTCAACCTTCTTTAAATGTTTTGGAACCCCTGCCTTCCTGAAATATTTTTGTGCTAAAATATCTGTAGCAACTTGTGACCAATGCTTAGGCACCATTATATCATTCATTTCAAATACAATCGAACCATCCGGGTTTCGGATAACAGAAGTTCTCTTTTCGAATTCTATCATTTCAAAGGCTGTTCGGCCTTTATCGACAAGGAGTCTTTTTATTTTCATGCAGGGAAGATTAAAAAAATTAAAAAAATATAATTAAGAAAAATTTAGTATTAACTATTTTATAACCGGAGCAATAATTAATAATGAATTTTTCTTTGGGGGAGTAAAATAAAGCATTGTACTTAGGGTTATGAATTCAAAATTAATAGAACTCTTTTTGAAATGCAAACAGTTTTAAAAAATATCACTATTGACTTTTATTGAAGTTTTACATTATAATAATTTAACACCTATAGATTTGTTTTAACAAGCATTACTATTTTACAGGTTAATTTGCAAATAATTTTGCAGTGAAAACATATTCCCTTATAAACGATTAATTTGGCTGACGAACAGATGAAGAAATTTGTAGAAAATTTTATCAGGATGTGAGCATGCAAGTTATATTATTAATTTTTTTTATTCAAGAATAAAATTTATAATTTATAAAAAAATTCACAGCATTTTTTATCTTCATTGGTTAAAAACTGCTAAGTCAGTATTATTTGACTTATAAATAATGTTTAGTACTGCTAAATTTTTAATAATCGATTCACAAATATTAATTTAAAAGGAGGCAAAACTCTTCATATAAAAGAAACAAATTAAAAAATTAAAGGAGGTTAAAATGAAAACGCGTACTTTGTTTTTTCTCTTTTTCCTGATGATGTTTGCACTGATGAATACAACTTCTATTTTCTCACAAGAGCTCACACCCAACAACACTGCTCTACAAATTTACCAGGGCAATAATACTACCAGCTACAACGATATTACGGGCTTACGGGCAGTCAAAGAAAAAAGTCAGACTGAAATAAATCTTATCAATGAGATAAAAAGTCTCAAGACGGCAGATAACTCTGCTAACAGAACTCAGCTTTCCGAACTTGAACGCCAACTTGCAATTGAAAGAGGCGATAAGTTCTCTGCAGATAGTTACACCGGCGGTACAATTACACCGGCACCTGAAAATTCTCATCCACAAATTGATATTATTGGCAACACAAGAATACTCAACAATCCTGCAGTAACACTTAAAGCGATGGCTGTTGCCATTGAAGAAAGAGGTGTAACAGCAGGAAAGATTTGGGTATGCTATGTATATTCTGCAAATGCAACCAGCCCGGATTCATTACGATGGGTATACTCAACTGACGGGGGGTTATCATGGACAGGATATGCTAACGCCTACTTAGGCGGAACTGATAAAATTTCCAACGAAGACCTTGATATGGAAATCATTGAAAATACGACGGGACAGAAATATCTGTGGACAGTCTATGGATACAGGTCATCAACCACAAACACATATTTAACAGGCGGAGTTGTTTTACAGGCACCTACGTTCGCTGGAGCATTTTTTACTCTCTCATGGCCTGATGTTGAAGCAACAAGAAGATACTACAACATAAGAATTACTTCAGATAACGCAAATTATCCAAGCAATGCTTATTTGTATCTTGTCTGTTCCTATGACTCTTTGAACGCAGCCAATATCAGAGTTAACACTCAAAGATTTGCCAGAATAACAAATCCATACGTTGCAACAACACCAACAGTATCTTATATGTCAGGAAATTACTGGTGGCAATGCGCAGTAGCCCCTGCAAATTATTATAGAACACTTTACTCAGATATTGCCTATATAAGAAACGGCACCAGTGATTCTCTCGTAGTCTCATTCAGCGGCGTCCCGGATAGCAACAGAGTATTTTTTGCTAAGTCAGATATAAGCGGAACACCACCGACTCAGGGACACTATCAATTCGGTACAAATACAACTGACCCAAAATCACATGCAAGATTATCTTCTAACGGAAGCACTAACGGAAGCGTAATATGCGTATTCAGGCAGTTCACTTCGTCAAACTGGAATGTAAAATATTTCAGAACATTGAACTTCGGAAACTTTGCTGTTCTTGCTGGTGAAAGCACACTCTGGGGAAGCGGCACAGAGCCGAATTACCAACCCGATATAATGGGAAGAAGAAATTCAAATATACACTACTTCACATTTGAAACAAGCAGCGCAGTTGATAACATTCATTATGTTACGGTAAATTCACAAGGCATAACAACGCATTTATCAAAAATGAATGCGATTGACGCAACATCTGAAACCGTTGGTCCTCGTGCTGGTTACAGATATGCAAACAACGACAGCTGCTTTGCATTGTATCCTGAAAACGGGCCGATTAACATCTGGGTTGCTGTAGGATGCGCCGGTACATTAGTAAATACAACTCCTAACAGTACCGTGATTAAAAATTATGAACTGGCACAAAACTTTCCAAATCCTTTCAACCCTTCAACAAACATAAATTACAATGTAGCCGAAGAAGGATTTGTAAATATTGTATTGTATGATGTATTAGGAAAGGAAGTTAAGACAATAGTTAATGAGTACAAACCAGCCGGAAGTTATTTGATAGGATTTAATGCTGAAGATTTACCCGGCGGTGCATATTTTTATAAGATGACAGTCAATCGATTTACCGATGTAAAGAAAATGATACTTATGAAGTAATAAATCATTTGTTGTTGGTTAACTCTCCTAAAAAATCCGGGCAGCGCGGCAGCTGTCCGGATTTATTTTTTATATTCATTTTCTTTCATTTCTTAAGTAACTTTCCAAAATAATTTTTTAGTATGGAACAAATGTCAATGGGGCTTGACTATCTTACCAATGCAATAAAAAATTTTCACGATATAAAAAAAGCCGGCGATAAAGCCATGGCGCAGATAAAAGATGAAGATTTTTTCTTTGAGCCAAACGAGCAATCAAACAGCATTGCTACAATTATAAAACATCTCTCCGGCAATATGCTTTCGCGCTGGACTGACTTCCTTACAACTGACGGAGAAAAAGAATGGCGTTACAGAGATTCCGAATTCGAAAGAATTTTTTACACAGATACCGACGACATAAAGGAACGATGGGAAAAAGGATGGGAATGTCTTTTCAACGCTCTAAACTCTCTAACTGAAAACGATCTGTCAAAAGTTATACTGATAAGAAAAGAACCGCACACAGTAATACAGGCAATCAACAGGCAAATCTACCATTACGGATATCACATCGGGCAGATAGTTTACCTTGCAAGATTTTTAGCAAAGGATAACTGGAACTCACTTACAATTCCAAGGGGTAAAAGCAATGAGTTCAATGAAAAGATGATGGGGAAATAGTTTCCGGTTCTCAGTTGTTTTTTGTGAGGTAATATTTAATTGCCAGTATTAAAAGCTCTGCAATAATTATTCCTGAAAATATTTTCACATTATTTTTTGCCAGCCATTCGGGAAGGTAAATATCAAAATTGCTTTTTCTGTCAGTTGTATATTTTTCAGCTATTGGAGTAATCGGGCACCGCCAATTATTAAAAAGAATGATAAAAATTTCAGAAACAATCAACAGGCAGGGAATCCAAAACCACGCATCAAACCTTCCAATGAAAGCAAAATAAAAAGCTAAAAAATTTGAAGCTGACATTACTATCCAGATAACTGTATGCACAGCTTTAATAAATCGCAGCATTATTAGCATGTTTAAATCTACACTGTTTTGTAATCCGGCTGAAAGCATTCCATCCTTTAAAACAGTTTACGATTTATTTTTAACAAAGTTAATACTGATGTATGAACAAAAGAAAATTATGGATTAAATTTCTATACCCATCAGTGCATCTTTCAGTTTATTGTTTGGAAGGCGGTAGAATGGTATACCTAGTATTTCTAACTTCTCATAGCTAATGTCATAATTAAAGGTCTTAATAGTATCAGATTTCTCCGCTTCAATCGTAATTAAAAGAAATTCCGACAGCTTCTTTGCATCTTCCTTACCGTAATTAAAACCGACTAACTTTACATTAAATTTTTGTGGCGAGGCAACAGGATTTGACGATGTAAAAGCAAGAGCAAGGTTTTTCATTTTCTCCAGTTCACAAGCAAATGCCGGAACATAAAATTTTATCGTACCTGAAGTTTGTTCTTTAGAGCCGCCAAAAAGATTAGATAAAAATCCACCTGAAGATTCCCTCTCATGAATATTTACATTCGCAGTTACTAACCAAAACGGTTTATAAATCATTTCACCGTCTCCGCGAATGGCAGCCGAAGCAAAATTTATTTCAATCGGCTTGGTTTCTCCGTCAATAATTTCCCACCCGCTTCCGCAGCTCTGGCAATAGGTAATATTATCATTAAGTGAAACAACAAGCCCACTGTCACATGTTTTACATTTTATTGCTACTAATTTAAAATCTGACATTTTTGTTTTGAATTATATTTTACCTTCTCATCTGCCTGAACACTGCATTCATCACGCTTCCTATAGCAACGGAAGTTACAACATCTTTTGCTATATCAAATCCCTGGCTTGATGTAATAGAGTTTGATTGTGTCTGCACTTTCTTAACATCAGCATCGGCAACAATTCCCGTTCCTTCTTCTATCTCTCCGCCGTACCTAAATTTTTTATAACCCCATTTGATTAAAAATATTCCTGCTATTAAGGCAATTACGTAAACAGCTAATGCTCCTTTGCCTGATTCGCTTCCTATGGCAAAAGCGCCGAATAACGTGGCAAGATACATTCCTGCGCCAACTCCTAAAATTCCCGTCACTGCTCTGAATAAATTATTTCCCGGAGCTTTTCCGTAACATATTGTACCATCCTGCCCGTCAACAACTACCTGATAAGTCCTGTTTTGAAAAACATATCTTACTACCCATAACGGATAATAAACAACGTTTACATCTTCTCTTACTAAGTCATAATGCTCAAAAGTAACTTTATCAACATTTGCAGAGTATCTTGCAAAGGAAGCAAAGTTATCTTTTGCATAGTCATAGATTTCTTTTTCAGAAGAAACTATGTTGAACATCATTCCGTCCTGCTGCAAACTTTCTACTTCTACAGGATACAATTCATCTCCTGTAAGATTTACCTGCTTCACACCAAGCTCAGCAACATCGCACGCAGGGAAAGTTCTGTCGAATGACTGCTGAATTTTTTTCTCTACGTCAACGTAATATGTTTCCGTTCTGTTGTTAACCGTTCGTGTTCTTCTCTCCTGACCGAATACCCAACCGACAACATCTGCCCTGACTCTCCAGTAAGGAATGTAAACTAAGAATGCATCGTCAACTTTAGAACCTGCTCTTAATCCTTTAGCTTTGGAAATCCCCTTCTCCAGCCAGTTGAAAGTCCTGTTTATTGCATCATCTTTTTTTATTGTCTTCGGCACATAATATTTCGCAGGTCCGCTTTCACCTTTTACTGCGAGAAGTGTTCCGCAATATTTACAATTGAAAGTTTTTATGCCTTCCTTTAAATCAAGCTCGCCGTTACATGCTGGGCATGTAATTCCTTTGATAACTTTTTCCTTTTTTACCGGAGCTGTTACTGTAGTATCCATTAAATCTTTATTAAACTTTTTTAGCTATGAAGTATGCAATGATTATTAAAGGTATTGCCGCAACTATATACAATGGGACTTTTATCATTTCTCCTGAAACCAAAGCCACCTCAGCTTTTCTTTCAATCATAAAACCGATTACAAAAGAAATAAGACTCATCAATAAGAAAACAAATATACCCACACCAAACATTACTCTGAATGGAGCTTCCGATTTTGCAGGCCATACATTCGCATATACCTTTCCTGAAGATGCTTCTACCAATGCAGTATATTGCTGTCCTTTGAAGTTATAATAGAACTGATAAAAAGGTATGTGAACTAAATCAGATTCGGCGACAGTATCAAGATTTACACCCGACTGCTGCAGCCAGCTTTGAGCTGAATCATACATTACATCAGGAACAATAAATTCTGATGCATTATATTCTTTTTCCTTGTAAACTTTTAAGCTTCCCGCAGGAATATTTATTTTTTTTATTTCAGAAACCGATGTTGAAGTTGCAGGCTCGAGATAAATTTTTTCAGAAGCAGCCTCTTTAGATTTGAAATACCACATAGGGAAATAATAAAAATTCACTTGAGATATCTGGGCAAGCTTATCCAAATCCTTAACATGGAAATTACCTGCCATCCATCTTCTTAAATTCCCTTCCGCAGTCTGCTTAGTAAAATTACATGCAACTACTAAATGAGTTACAACCTTTCTTTTATCAACATAGATTGCCGAACCGCAATAAGCGCACTCAAGAAACTTTTCATCAATTGGTACGTCATTCTCTGCTCCGCATTGCGGACATTTAACTTTATCGATAATTTGTTTATCTGCCATAGATTACATCTTAGCTAAAAGTTCTTTCTTCTTCCCATCAAACTCTTCATCTGTTATCAGCTTTGCATCTCTCATCTTTCCTAATTTTTCTATCGCGCTCATTATTTCATCAACAGACATTTTCTGTTCCTGCTGTTGATTTTGTTGATTGTTCTGCTGGTTCTGATTGTTTTGATTATTCTGATTCATACTTTGTCCCATCATATTTGCCATAGTCATACCTGCTCCCATGCCTGCACCCAGACCCGCCATGCCGCCTGCGCCTTCGTTCTCCGCCGCTTTTTCAATTGCTGTTGCTGTTTTGAATTTCATATACTGGTCAAGATTTCCGAGCGCACCCATCGAACTCCTTTCGTTAATTTTTTCCTGTACTTCATCCGGTGGAACGATACCTACAATTATTAAATCAGTAAGCTCAATTCCCATTGCATTGAAGAAGTCAGCAACTTCTGCTTTCACGCCTGATTCAATCTGGGCAAAATATTGTCCGAGCTCAAATACTGTTTTAAGATTTTTTCCAAGAACTGTATTCAATCTTGATACGATTGCATCTCTTAAATAATCTTCGATGTCATTCGTTGTAAATAATCCCTGTGTGGAAACTATTTCCAGCATGAACTGGCGGGGATTTGTAATTCTTATACTGAATTTTCCCGATGCTCTCAACTGAACATAGGTTAACTCACTGTCTCTGAAATTTATAGGTGACTTTGTGCCCCATTTCAAATCAATGAATTTTTTCATTGAAAGGAAATACACCTGTGCCTGAAACGGTGACGTGCCTCCGAAAGGAAGACTTATTAATTTTGTAAGAAGTGGAATATTTTCAGTTGTAAGTGTATGTCTTCCTGATTTGAATTCATCAAGTACTTTACCATCGCGATAAAATAGCGCTGTCTGCGAATCCTGCACAATCAATTGCGAACCTAATCTTATTGCTGATGAACCGTCCTGAGGTTCGCGATGAACCATAGTCTTACCTGTTTCATCGAAATATTGTATTACGTCTAAAAGTGCCATATGATTAAATTTATTTTATTTTCTTTTTAATTTGTATTAATTGAATGCACGCAGAATATTTTCTCTTTCCTGAAATTTTCTCAGCAGTTCATCTAAAGTACCGGAAACTTTTGCGATATCCGGAGTGACATCTAAATTAGCTGCAGCATTACTTTCCATTGACGAAAACTGTTCATTTATATTTTCAACATCTGTTAAAAGAGCATTATCGAATTCATACAAGCGGTTCAGCTTATCTTCTTTTATTTTCACAACATCAAATACACCGCTATAGCCGCGCGCAGCAGATTTAAACTGCGCTATACAGTTCTCATTCTTTTTATCAATTTTATCTATATCTCCTGTTTCAAAAAGTCTTCCGTTTTTCGAAAGGCTTGAAACAGTGTTTTTTATTCTTGTTTTATTTCCTTCAAGATTAGCTGCAAGCTGATTTCTTACTATTGTATCAAGCTCTCTTGCATTATCTTTATTTACATATCCGTCATAGCCCGGAATATATCTTTTAATTTTCTCGAGCCATGACTCGTTTGCCTTGACTGTATTTAATTGTGTTTGTAAGTCGCTCATAAGTGATTTTTATTTAATATATCGAAATTGCTTTAAATAATAAATTATGTTTAAAACTCAAACTGCTGTACTAACTCCGTTATTCTACACCAGAAAACGCGATTTGTTTCATTTTAAAGAACTTAATTTTTGAGCACTGTATCTATTTTCTGCAAAATCCATTTTTTGTTTATTAATCCGAATTCCGATATTTCGCTGATTTCTTTTCTAAGGTAGTCAAGTTCTTCTATTTTCTTTTTCTCCCTCAAATCTACAAGCTTTATTACATATTTAGTAAAATTAGTTGATTGAACCTTAGCATGTTTTGAGAGCGAAGGAGTGTTTTTTACAAAGTGCTTTAGTGCATCGACTGAAGAATAAATGTTTTCAATATAATCCAGCTCATAAAATAATTTTATACTCAGTGTTTTTATTTCAAGCTTTAAAGAAGTAAAATGAGGGTTAATTTTATTAATATGCTTGAGTGAATTATCAAACTCTTTTGAAGCAAAATAATATAATGCAAAACTTACATTCGAAATTTCTTTTCTGGCTTCAGGGCTGATTTTATTTTTATATTCGAAAATAAAATTTAGCACCCATTTTTTGTTTTCAAGATATAAACCGCACTTTACAATATTAAGGAATAACAAAGGGAGAATGTACTTGTTGTGCTCAAAAAACAATCCCTGCTCCAGAGCAAATTTGTAAAGTTCAAAGGATTTTTCGTAATACTTGTAAACTCCCTGTGAAATCTTAAGCATACAGTAGTTGATGAGCGCCAGGTGATTTGATGCGCGCTCGAATGTGGAAATTTTTTCATAGCATTCTAAAAATAAGTTTTCGGATTTTTCATAGTATTCTTCTTTTTCCATATCCTCAATACACATGAAACTGTAATACTTTAGCAAAAGCGAGGGGTTATCACTCAAGTCTTTAGTTTCTATAATTTTTTTTGCTTCATCAATAAGAAGATATTTTGGTGTATAGTTTATTTTTATTTTTCTCGTCAGCATTTGATAATTTATATCCATCAATTCATGAAGCATAAAGTTTTCAAAATTATCTGCTATACCTTCCAGGAGCTCAGTTTCCTTAGCAATATTTTTTATACCTAAAGGATGAGAGTAGAAGAATTCAAAATCTGCGAGGTAATTTGCCAGATAAAACTCTCTTTCATGGAATAACTTTTCCTGTGTCTGGGCTTTTGCCTTACTGTATTCGTATTCAAGGAGAGGCTGCTGCGCACGTTTCTGAAGCTGAGTAAGTAAAAAAACGTTTGAATCATAAAATCTTTTTTCAAGCTCAAGTTGAACTAAATATTTTTTAGCTAGTTTCATCAAACCAGAGATAAGGGTTCTCATAGCCTCATCATTATATTTTTTCTTACCGAATAATTTTACGTGAAGATTTTGTTTTGTAAGCTCATCACTTTCAAAATCAGGGAAATATTTTTTAATCTCAGCAAACAGTTTTATAAGCTGTTCATTTTTATTGAAAAATTTTGAAGAAATTAAATCTTGCAGCCCGAGAAGTTCTTTTTCTTTAAAAGTCCTTAACAGCTCTATTAATCTTGTATTTTGCATTTCAAACTAAAATTATTTTATTATTTCATCTATTTTTTCAGTTATCCATCTGGCAATTATCATCCCTAAGTCATTTTTTTCATTAATTTGCTTTCTAAAGTAGCCAAGCTCTTTCTTGTCATTTTTTTCTTTTAGGTCAGTTAATTTTTTTACAGCTTTTATAAAGGCATGTCCCTGCTCAATAATGGCAGGATGAAGCAGTTTATTACTTTTAAAAAAGTGTTTTATCGAATCGATGGATGAATAAACACTTTCTACATAATTCAATTCAAAAAGAATTTTTATAGTTAATATTTTAATTTCCAGCTTGAGAAGTGAGCTTGATGCATTTATTTTGTTAATATGCTTCAATGCCGAATCGAAATCTTTCTTTTCGAAATAATATTTTGAGTATGCAACATTTACAGCTTCTTTTCTCTGTTCAGGATCAAGTTTGTTTTTATATTCATAAATAAATTTAAACAGCCAGTTCAACTCTTTTAAATAACATGAGCACTTTATAATTCCGTTAAAAAGTGAAGTGAGAAGATATTTGTTTTCGTAGAAATACATTCCCTCTTCCAATCCGACTTTATAAAGCTCAAATACTCTGCGAAAATATTTTTCATCTCCCAATCCTACTCTTAGCCAGCAGTAATTTATCAGTCCGGTATTAATATAAGCTTTTTCATTGGGAGAAATGACATCAAGGTTATTATAAAATATTTTTTCAGCTTTCTCATAGTACTCTTCCTGTAAAGGATTTTGAACGCACATGAAAATATAATACTTCAAAGGAATAATAGGAGTATCAGGAAAATCATTATTCTCAATTTTTGATTTTATTACATCGAAAAAAACAAATTCCGGATTGTAATTTAATTTACTTTTCCTTGTAAGCTTATTATAATTAATATCCAATGCATCAAGTAAAAACAGCATTTCAAAATTATCAGAAACATTTTCAATTAAAGGCTGCTGCAGATAAGTATCTTTTATTGCCGTAGGGTCGCTGAAATACAGCTCAAGCTCCATATAGTATTTTATGAAATAATAATCGCGTTCTTTAAAATTATATTGGTCAAGAGAGGTTTTCAGTTTGTTGTATTCATAATCAAATAAAGTTTTTTGCCCGCGCTCTTTCAGCTGTGAAAGAAGATGCAGATTCATATGCTGAGATTTACTCTCCATGTTTAGCTGAATCAAATACTTTTTACATAGCTTCATAAGATTTGAAATCAAAGTCCTCATTTTTTCGTCTTCATATTTCTTCTTCCCGAAAATTTTAGCATAGACCTTTTCTTTTGCAAGTTCATCACTGTCAAAATCCGGTGAGTTTTTCTTCAGTATCTGAAAAAGTTTTAAGATTTTTTCATTTTGATTGAAGTACTTTGATGAAACAAAATCGCCAAAGCCGCCCAGCTCCTTTTCCGTAAATGTTTTTAAAAGCTCTATTATTTTTGTGTTTTTCATACGTAATTGCAGAAAATACTAAAAAAAACTACACATATCTTTACACATTTCAATACGATTTCTTTAATTTTAAGCTAAAAATAGCCTTTTGTAAAATTTTCTTTTCACAGAGCCATAATAGTTTCTTTGTTTTACGCACTAAATTTAAGCTAATTTTAATCGTTTTAGAAAATGAAGTTCATTTTTAAATATAAAATAGAAAACAAAATAAAATATTACCTCTATGAAAAACTCGCACAATCTTAAACAGCAAATCAACGTATCTTTCTCAGCAGAGAAAGCTCTGCTAATTACCATTTAAATTTTTCTATCTTCTCCCAAACTGCCAATAGTAAACCCGTTCGGATTTTTTTACCGGAACGGGTTTTCTTTTCTTAATATAAAATATTCCTGCATTTACTTTTAATTTTATAATCGGAATTTTTACTTATAAAATTAAACATATCATGATGAAAAAAGTAATTCTGCTTCCCCTTTTACTATTTTGTTCATCTTTCTTCTCAGATGCATTCTCTCAACAAGTAAATATTCCCGATGTAATGGGAATGGTAAACCCCAAAAATAAAATTGCATCTCCGGATGTATTTTCTTTTTTAGATACTCTTCCTTCATTTCCAGGCTTTCCGAAAGTTATTCCGGGTACAACTGCTGAAGGCTCAATTTTCTGTAATATGGATTCTGACCCCGATCTCGAAATTGTATTAAACATTAATACAACCATTCAGGCTTTTAACAAAGACGGCTCAAACGTTCCGGGCTGGCCGATAAATGTCGGAACTCAGCCGCTGCAAGGCGCGCCTGCATTCGGTGATGTTGACGGTGACGGACAGGAAGAAATTATCTGTGTCTCAACTCTTGGAAGTAATCAGGGAAGAATTTATGCTTACAGAAAAAACGGAACTTCTTTAACGGGATTTCCTATAACACACGGATATTCTTCACGCACACCTGTATTAGCTGACTTAAACAATGACGGCAAACTTGAAATCATTGTAAATAAAAGATTAACAAGTGCAGGCGAAGGCTGGGTTTACAAAGGTGACGGAACTGTTTATCCCGGATGGCCAAAACCTATCAATCACGTTCCTGCTTCCAGCGCTGCTGTTGGTGATATTACCGGAGACGGTATCCCTGAAATTATTGCAGAATCTTATACATCGCTTTATGCCTGGGATAGAGACGGGAACTTATTGCCAGGATTTCCTTTTGTTCTTCCCGGAGATTACAAAAATTCTTATTCATCACCTGTACTTGCAGATGTAAACAATGATAATATAAGAGAAATTTTATTCGGCTCGCAATCACAAAGCGGTCCCGGATGCGTTCACATTATTAAAAACGACGGAACAGTTTACCCTAACTGGCCAAAGATAACAGAGAACTGGGTATATACACCTCCTTCCGTTGGATTTATAAACGGAGATAATGTTCTTGATATAGCCGTCGGAGATCAGGTTTTAGCAGGAAGCCCAAGCGATAAATTATATTGCTGGGATGTAAACGGAAATTCATTAACGGGCTTTCCGGTTTCAAATTTAAATGCTATCAACAGCCAGATTCTTATAGGCGATATTGATAACGATAATAATATGGAATTAATCATTGATGATAACACACGCTCAGATCCGGGTGAAAGAGGCCAGTACTTAGCATATAACCATGACGGAACTCCTGTTGCCGGATGGCCCATCACACTCAACGGGTGGACATTGTTCAATGTGCCTTGCTTAACAGATATCGACAGAAACGGAATTCTTGACATAATTGGCTCAGGACAAACAGGTTTCGGACCGACTGCAAACATTAATCTGTACCTGTGGAATACAGGAAAAAATTACAACGCATCAAAGATTATTCTTCCGATGTTTCAATACAATGTAAGGCATGACGGAGTTTATAACAAACCCACTTTGGTTAGCATTGGAAATAATTCACCTGCTATAGTTAAAGGATTTGAACTGAAGCAGAATTATCCGAATCCTTTTAATCCTTCAACCACTATAAACTTCTCTATTCCAAAATCAGGATTTGTAAAACTTGCAGTATATGATTTGCTTGGCAAAGAAGTTTCTTCACTGGTAAACGAAACAAGAAGCGCCGGGAACTATGAGATTAACTTCAAAGCTTCCAATTTATCCAGTGGAATTTATATTTACAAAATAAATACAGAAGAGTTCACTGCTTCAAAGCAGATGATACTGATAAAGTAAGTTATACAGTTTGAAAGGCAAGTAATTGCAGCAATGTTGTTTTTATTAAAGGGGCATTTTGAAAATGCCCCTTTTTATTTTATATGAATTTTATCTTGTGTAAACTATTTCCATATCTTGTTTTTCTGAGCCGCCTTCAGTAGTGCTGTACATTGCCATAGTCATTTTATTATCACTGTCAATTTTCATTGTCTGTCTCATAGTGCAGTTTTTTCCTGCCATAGGGTCGAACATTGAACCATTGAAGGTAATCACTCCTGTTTTATCATCGCGTGTTCCTTCCAATGTCATTAGGCCTGTGCCCATGTTATCAATCCATGTAGTAAAATATTTTTTAGTTGCATTGTTATAGCCTGTGATAGATGTTCCTTCGAATGGCATACCCATCATTGATGAGTTTACTTTTGCCTGTAAATATCTATCACCGTAGATCATTTCGAACTTAGCTGTTCCTGTACCATCCATAGGAGGCTGTGAAGGGTCCATCCACATTTTAGAAGTAAAGTTCCAGCTGCCGGCTAATTTTGCCATTGCCTTATGGGCGTCTGATGGGGTGCTGTATTCCATCCAGCGTTTCATCATTTCCTGATCCTGAGCTTTTAAATTTGAAACAGAAGCAGTAACAATGAGCAATAAAGCGTAAAGAAAAATTAATTTTTTCATTTTTTGAAATTTAAGGTTTAATAAAACTGACTCGGTAATTTAAATTGCTGTGGGTAATATTTAAAATTTATTTCGTATAGGTTATTTCCATTGTTTTAATTTCAACACCGTCCTTTGTACTATACATCTCCATAATAAATTTATCTCCATCCTGTTTCAGAACTTGTTTTTCCATTTGTGATTTACCTGTTAATGGGTCAACCATGGAACCTGTCATTGTGATTACTCCTTTATCGTCCGATTTACCCGTCATGTACATTACCCCTGTTCCAAAATTGTCTATCCAGGAACTTTCATATGTTTTAGAAACATTGTTATATCCTGTGATTCCGATTCCTTCAAAAGGCATTCCCATCATATTTCCTGAAACTTTCAAGTGCAAATATCTATCACCCAGAAGCATATCGTATCTTGCAGTGCCGCTGCTTACCATTGGTTCCTGCCCCGGCGCCATCCAGAATTTAGATGTGTACTTCCAATCACCGGTCATCTTAGCCATTCCTTTTTGAATATCACCGGGAGTCATTGCATCCATCCATTTTTTCATGGCATCCTGATCTTGCGCTTTTAATCCTGTTGCTACAAAAGAAATTAACACAAGAAAAGAAAGTAGATAAGTAATTTTTTTCATATTATTGTTAAATTTTAATTTTAAGAATTGTACTCAAAATTAATTAAAATTTTTTTAAATAAAAATTAACTGTGTAAATATTTCATGTTCGTCGGAAAAATGTCGGATTTTAAAAACTAAGCACTGTTTTTTCAATATTGACATTTGAGGTTTCCGACATCTATCGAGTCAGATTCGACATCTTATTAAAAACCTGCGGACTTTCCTTTTTATTTATTTCTATTAAAAAATTATTACGCTCTTCGTCGGAAAAATGTCGGATTTTGAAAACTAAGTATTGTTTTTTCAATTTGACTGTCTCGGATTTTCAGGCATTTGGCAGATAAAATTCGACACAACTCTTTAATTAATTTTTTGAACGGTGAAGAATTCAGTTATCTCGCAAACAAAACTATTAATTCTATTTGAGTTTTGTTTATATATGAATTCATATTCAGGTTTAGAAAATATGAATTTTATTTTTATTTAAAAAGTACGCGCTGCCTATTCCTACATATAGGGAGATCTTTTTAAATAAGGAACACTTATAAGCCTTGTGAAACGGCTTAAAAGATAATAAATAAATATTAAATCCTTATCAAAAATTTTATTGCGTATTATGCATAAAAATTGATATATTTGTAATGTAACAACAATAAAAAGGGGGTTCTTAAAGCAGTGAATTCAATTTGTCCCCGATGTAAAGTGAACTCACGTTTTAGGAGAATGAAGTCTGACCGATTCCTTGATAAAATTCTTGGCATTTTAAGAATTAAAATCTACGAATGTACTAGCTGCTATAGATTATTCTATTGCTTCGCCGGTAAAGTTCTCCGTAAAGTGAGTTGATTACCCGATAGTTATTCTTTAGTAAGTACGGTATATTACTCTTATTAAACTTCTTTGCCAAGACGGTAAAGAAGTTTAATAAGTTCATTTTTTTTGTAATAAATCTTCCTTACATTGTTTTTATTGATTTGTTTTAATTCACCAAAAAAATCCCAGAATGCTTACAAAACATTTAGGGCTACGACTGTTGTATGCTGCAGCCGGTGCCTCTGTTTTTATAGTTGCTCTTCCTCCTAAGTACAATTTAAACCATATTATATTAGTACCTTTTATTATAGTACTTCTAAGTGTTATACATGCCAGTTTTCTTGTAATACAATATCACACGGCAGTAAATCCCAAAACCACATTTTATGAATTTTATCTCGAAAAATACTCAAACTCTTTCAGATTTTTGAAAAATTTTCCGGGAGATTTCATCCTACGCTTTACTATTATTAATCTGTTCTATTTTCTTTTTTTCAGATATGTAGTAACATTGATAAATTTTATTACCAATCCCGTTTAAAATAAAAAGTAATATTTAAATTTCTTACTAATCTCTGAATTAAAATGAGGATTCTTTATTTTTAATTCAATTTTATAAGATTTTTATTTATTCACACTAATATTGTAGGTACCTTATAATCGACTAACCAAAATTGTATCAGGAAGAGGTCTTTTGAAAAAATTTTACATGTCGATCTTCAGTAACAGAAAAATTTAGCAATTTTGGTCGTAGCTTATTCTTCGAACTCCCAAAGTTTTTTTCCTGAGTTCAGGTCAAATGCCATTGCCCCTTCAGGTTTATAAATAAATACAACGGTATTTCCTGAACGCTGCACCGACATTTTATCCTTCATAAAAAATATTACACTGAAGGCATCGCTTTCTTTTACTTTTATCTCGTCAAATAATTCCGATTGCGGAATCGTCCATAACTCTTTTCCGTCTTTATTAATACATGTTAACATTCTATTGGCCGTCTTGCCTATATTATCCTGATGTATTACAACGGCTATTTCATCATCGAAGTATAATAACTCACTTTCAAGAAATGCTTTGCCCGGAGCGATAAGTTCTGCCGTCATATCCTTGTAGCTGCTGCTTCCCTTATACTCAAAAATATTCTGTCCACGAAGACTGGAGAAATACAATTGTGATGCCGGTCCGGTAATGTAATATAAAACCTTCCTTGATGTTGAGTTTTTCTCTGCCTCAAGTGTAAATATGTTTACAGTTTTTTCGTGTTCTTTATAGTACTTTGTCATTGCCGGGTAATCATCGAAGAACATCTCATCCGTAACCGAATAAATCACCTCTTTGCCGTCTTTAGCTGTAAGAGTCATACGAACAGGCTTATTTCTTTCCACAGAAAGTTTTTCAAGCCCTGCAGATAATTCAGGGTTTTGCGCGCAGAAGTTTTGAGTATTCATAATTTCTTCAAATGTATCAGGATTGTAAATATTTATAAATGGCGGAGCGTTTATGCTTGGCGTTATAACCCAGATCTTTCCATTCATGAATAACATCTCGGGTGATGCAGGAAGGTAATCTAAATCAGTGTAATTACCTTTAAGAACTTTTTCAGAGGCAGGGTCATAAACATAAGAATAGGTTTTTTCGAAAAGCCCTTCCCGTCCTATTGAATAGCTGCCGCCTGACTTTCTTTCCATTATATAGCTGAATGAACCGTCCGTCTGAATCCATAACTTATCTTTGCCTTCCTTCGATGGAAATATTACGAGATTCTGAAAGCTTCCCCGTATCCATGTGGGGAACAAAGAAGGAAATAAAAGCTGATAAGCTAAAAAATAGCCCAGTATAACAAGTAAAACGATGGGTATAAAGGAACATCCGCAGCCGACTTTTTTATTTATAGTTTTTTTTGTTTCGGCAGGCGTAATTGTGCGAGTGGAATAACTAAACTCATTATCCATACTTTGGGGTTATAATTAAAAATTTATTGTAAGTTTATGCTGCTGAAAAATAATTTTACCCTTCATATTCCCATAGCTTTTTTCCGTCAGCAAGCTGAAAACCAATTGCCCCGACAGGCTTATAAATAAATATTACGACATTTCCCGCTCTCTGCGCATCAAGCTGCGTTCTTAAAAAGAACATTTCAGTTCTTGAGTCATCATCCTTCCCTTTTAGTTCATCGAACAGATCTTTCTGCTGCACTGTCCATAATTCTTTGCCTGATTTATCTACGCAGGTCAGCATTCTGTTTGAAGTTTTTCCTACGTTATCCTGATGAACAATCACAGCAATTTCATCATCCGTAAACAAAACATTTCCCTCGATAAAAACTTTATCGGGAAGAATCTCTGCCGGCTTCATACTTTTAAAAGCGCTCATATTTTGTTTTACTATCTCCTGAGCCCATGAAGTTGAAAAATATAAATCATATTTCGGACCTGTTATATAATAAAGTTTTTTTCTTTTATCAGAATTTTCCTCGTTAACTAAAGCAAATATACCTGAAGCCATACTGTCATTCTGCTTGTAATATTTTTCAAACTCTATTGTATTTGGAAAAAATTTATCATCTGAAGGATTGTAAACCAGTTCTCTTCCATCCTTTGTGGAAATCCGGAATCTTACAGGTTTTTGATTATCAACCGAAACATTTATAATTCCGGCTGCAAGCTCATTATTTTTTTCACAGTATGATTGAGTGTTTAATATCTGTTGATAATTTTCAGAATTGTATGCTTTGATTTCAGGAAGAACTCCTTCAGAGGAAGAATTGACTAGCCAGATTTTTTCTTTTTCGTAAACTATATCGGAAACCGGCGGCAAGTCATCGTAGCTTGTTTTAAATCCGTTAATTACTTTTTCATCAACAGGGTCATATACATACGAATACGTCCTGCAAAACCAGCCTTTAGTCTTAAGACTGATTTGTCCCATGTTATTTGTCCTGCTGGTAAATCTTAATGTGCCGTCATTCTGAATCCACAATTTATATTTACCGTCCGACGAAGGAAAAACCCGGATATTCTGCAGGTCACCTCGCAAAACATTGGGAAATAAAGAGGGGAGGATAAAATAATAGGAAGCAATATAACTGAGAACAAGCGCAGGGATTATTAAAGCTGTAATTAAAACCCGTTTAACTTTGCTTTTGCTTTTAGTTGGCATACCGGGAACGTGATGCCTTAAATTGTTTTCCATAATCGTGGGGTTAATTAGAAAACTTTATTTTAAGTCTTTTAACTTTTTTAGAATGTTAAGAGCTTCGAGCGGTGTGAGGTTATCAATATCAATTTCATCCAGCATAGTTAATGCTTCGTTTTCAATTTCAGTTCTGTTGTCAATTTCAAAGAGACTTATCTGCAGATCATCTTTATGTCTTCTGCGGTAATTTTTATCTTCAAGGATTTTTAATATTTCTTTTGCGCGCTTAGTAATTGAATCGGGCAATCCTGCCATTTGCGCTACCTGTATTCCGTAGCTGTGGTCAGCCGTTCCCTCTGTGATTTTTCTGAGGAAGATAACTTTATCGTTATACTCTTTTACTTCTACTCTGTAATTTTTTATTCTTTTATAAGTATCTGCAAGTGAGTTAAGTTCGTGATAGTGAGTTGCAAACAAAGTTTTCGCTCTTACATTCGGATTCTCATGAAAAAATTCAGTCATTGCCCATGCAATGGATATTCCGTCATATGTGCTTGTCCCTCTTCCGATTTCATCGAGCAGTATCAGACTCTTCGTTGTTGCATTATTCGTTATATTAGCTGCTTCATGCATTTCAACAAGGAATGTACTTTCACCTTTTGCAATATTATCCGATGCACCTACACGTGTGAATATTTTATCCACTAATCCTATCTTTGCCGATTTAGCAGGAACGAAACATCCTATCTGCGCAAGCAGCACAATCAAACCAACCTGCCTGAGATAACTTGACTTACCGCTCATGTTCGGTCCCGTTAATATCAATATCTGATTTTCAGTCGTATCAACAAAAGTATCATTGGAAATATATTTCTCTCCTGCAGGAAGAAGCCGCTCAATAACAGGATGTCTGCCGTCAATTATATCAATTGATTCAGAATCATTTATCTCCGGCTTTGTGTAATAATAAAGTTCAGATACTTCTGCAAAACTTATAAGCGCATCAAGAGTTGCAATAATGACTGCATTTTTCTGAATGTCATCTGAGAAGCCGAGAATAAAATCCCTCAGCTCTAAAAATATTTTGCTTTCAATGCCTGAAATTTTTTCTTCAGCATTTAAAATTTTATCTTCGTACTCTTTTAACTCTTCTGTAATATATCTTTCAGCATTTACTAAAGTCTGCTTGCGCGTGTAATTGGCGGGAGCTTTATCCATGTTAGCTTTCGTAATCATTATATAATAACCAAAGACTTTATTGAACTCCACCTTCAGCGAATTTATTCCCGTTCTTCTTCTCTCCTGGCTCTGATAATTTTCCATCCAAGTCTTGCCGTTTATCAGTATATCTTTTATCTCATCAAGCTCTTTGTGATAGCCTTTGTTTATAACTCCGTAGGAATCATTCCCTGCTATGAAGTTATCGTTAATGCACGAATCAATTTTCGAAACAAGATCAGGTATATCAACTATGTTTTCTTTTACTCTTTTAATCGCTTCACTTGTAAAACTTCCCAGTTTCTTTTTAACTTCAGAAATATTTTTAAGAGAAATTTTCAGCTGAAGTATATCTCTTGCAACTGCTCTCCCTGTAGAAATTTTTGAAAGCAGTCTTTCTAGATCAGCTACCGACTTGAGCTGTTCAATTATAATTTTTCTGTCACCTTTATTATCGCATAAGTCCTGCACTGCATCAAGGCGTGATTGAATCTGATTTCTCACCTTAAGCGGACGCGATACCCACTTCTTCAGCAGCCTTCCTCCCATAGCAGTCTGTGTCTTATCAAGGATGGAAATCAGTGTTCCTTCCCTGCTGCCTTCATTCATTGAGGAAGTAATTTCAAGATTCCTTTTAGTCGAAGGATCGAGAATTATGTAGTCGGTAAAATTATAGTTTGATATTTTTTTAAGATGAGGAAGATTATTTTTCTGCGTCTCGTTCAGATAATTCATTATACATCCGGCGGCAATAACGCCTTCCTTCATATCGGCAATTCCAAAACCTTTAAGCGATGCAGTCCCGAAATGATTTGTCAAAACTTCATTGGCATAGTCCGAGTTAAACACCCAGTCATCTACTTTTGTAAATAACCATCTCTTCTGATTTTCACTGAACGAAGCATCAGGGTCATAGTTCAGAGCTTTAAAAACTTTATCTTTTTCTCTTTTAGAAATTAATATCTCGGAAGGATTTATGCTGTCAACCTGCTCATACAAATTCTTTAAAAGAATTTCCGATGTTGCAAATTCTCCTGTAGAAATATCGCAGAATGCAAGTCCGCAGACATTATCTTTTATATAAATTGCGGCGAGAAAATTATTTGATTTATGGTCAAGCAACTTCTCCGAAAAATTTGCTCCGGGAGTAACTACTTCAATTACATCTCTCTTCACAATTCCCTTTGCATACTTCGGATCTTCAAGCTGCTCGCATACGGCAACTCGCTGCCCTGCTCTTACAAGCTTTGGCAAATAATTATCTAAAGCATGATGGGGAAACCCTGCAAGCGGGACTTCAGATGCTTTACCGTTAGAACGTTTCGTTAAAGTAATGCCAAGAATTTTAGAAGCGGTGATTGCATCTTTTTCAAATGTCTCGTAAAAATCACCCATACGAAATAGAAGAATCGTATCAGGATACTTTTCCTTTATCTGCCTGTACTGACGCATTAACGGAGTTTCTTCTCTCATGCTATCTTTTGCTCTTATTCTTATTCATAAAAGGAATGTTACGGGAAAAGATAAAATTAATAATTTTTAATTTTATCTTTCAGAAATTTATTGAGGAGTTCTCTTCCTCTGAAGATATGGGCTTTCACTGTTCCCAGCGGGAGTTTTAATTCTTTTGCAATTTCCTCATACTCTTTATCCATCTTATGCCTTAATAAAATCACTTCTTTATATTTAGGCGGCAATGATTCAATAGCCTCGTCGAGAATTTTTTTTCTTTCACCTTCTATTATTACCCTGTCAGGTTTGTTTTCATTATCAGGAATTTCAAATTTAAAATCGCTTTCTTCCGATTCAATTTCCCTGTCGATAGAAAATGTGTTTAATTTTTTCTTGCGGAGATAATCGATTGCATTGTTCGTAGCAATTTTAAACAGCCATGTTGAAAACGCAAACTGCCTGTCAAAATTCTGAAGCGAATTGAATGCTTTTATAAATGCTTCCTGAGTTAAATCCTCAACGTCTTCTTTCCGCGAAATCATTCGGAAGATAAGATTATAAATAAGCTGATAATATTTTTTCATAAGCTTCTCGTAGGCAGTTTGATCGCCTGCAAGAGCTTTATTAATCAAAATGTTATCGTCACTTTTTGTTTTTGATATATTTTCGGAAGTTCCGGGATTGCTCATCTATGGAAATAGAGAAATTACTTCTATTATTAACGAATTTCAATTTACAAACGGAGAGTATGAAAGAATTCTTTGAGTAGTTTATAACGATTAATATTTTTAATTTGAAAAAATGAACAAATCCGAGCGATATTTACTGTTTTTGATTATCTTTTTGATAAGTAGCAATCTGCTTTGGTATTTTCTCGGGCACCGGCCGCTGCATTGGGATTCCGCCGACCACCTTTCCTACAGCCTTGATACATATAAAATTCTGAATAATTCTCAGGGATTTTCTTCGTTAATAAAAAATCTTATAGATGTTTCCTGGTATTATCCACCGCTCGTTTACTGGGCATCTATTCCTTTTCATGCAATCTTCGGGCTAAATGACTTTGCAGGATTTTTGGAAATGAATTTTTTCCTTATTCTTTTAATATGCTCAGTTTATCAGATAGGCAAAAGAGTTTATAATCCCGATGCCGGAATTTTCGCTGCATTCTGTATTGCAATGTTTCCGATTGTAGCTGAGTACTCCAGAGATTACATGCTCGACCTTCCTTTGACAGCAATGGTAGCTGCAGCAGTGTATTCATTGATCCGGACGAATGATTTTTCAAGCAGAAACAATTGTGTAAGGTTCGGAATAATGTTCGGGCTTGGAATGCTGACAAAATGGACGTTCATTCTATTTGTAATTACTCCCATGATCTTTTTGCTTTGGGAAGGCTACTCCCTAGCAACAAGAAAGTTCAGGATAATTATAAATTTTTTCTTAAGCATAATTGTCGGACTTATTATATCACTCCCTTGGTATCTGCGCAATATAATTTCAATTTTTTCAAACAGATTAAACGAGCTTGAAAGAGGCGATTTATCATTTTTAGAAAATGTGTTTTATTATTTTAAAATTATTCCCGGGCAGGTTTCTTTAGTCCTTACAATATTATTTATTATAGCAACTTTTCTTTTCTTCAAAAATAGTTTTTTTCTAAAAAGGAGGCTTCCGCTTTACTGGCTGCTCGGCAGTTATATTTTAATTACAATTATAAATTTTAAGCTGCCAAGATTTTCTATCGCTTTGTTAATTCCAATAAGTATTTTATTTGCAGGAATGCTTTTTCACGGTGAAAATGAAGCACAGAAAAGAAGTTTATTTGTAAAAATATTTGCAGGTATTGCATTGGCAAATTTTATATTCTTCTCGTTTATAAATCCCGGAATAAATTTAGCTCTGCCTGTAGTTGAAACACCGTTGCTAAACAATGTTACTCCTGATAAATCCAACTGGAAAAACACTGAGGTGACAAAAAGCATTTCCGATGATATGAAGGCAAAAGGTAAACAAAAGGTAAATTTGCGGATTCTTTCCGAGGAAGAAAATTTTAATTCGTCAACATTGCGGTATTATGCAAAACTTAATAATGCGCAGATTAATATTTTAGGCGCGGAGGGTTTTCCGTTTTTCTCGGACTATGTTATAGAGATAAAAAAAACATTGAATGATAGCAACAGCTTTAAAACAAATTCAGGGAGTTTAATAGAGAATAAGTATTCACGTACTTTTGAAGAGTTTAAAAAATTTGATCTGAAAAACGGTGAACAGATTTTATTACACAGAATACGGCAGAAAATTGCTGAAGATATTACAATAGATTCACTGAAAGATAAAACAGAAAAATCGGCAGGGAAGTTTTTTGCAAAGTATATAAAATCGGATAGTGTTCCTGTTTTTAAAATTATTTTTGAGGATTCAATTCGCGCTATAAACGGAAAAATTAAATCCCTAAAGATTATCGCAAAGAAATCTACAGTAGATAAAATAATTTTCCGCGGTTTTGATTACATGAATTCAAAAGATGAGAGTAGTATTGGAATACCTGCAGAGAACTTTGAGCTTGAGTTAGTTGATTTAGAATATTGCGTCAACAGCTTAATGGCGGCAGATAAATTTGAAATTCTCACTCTTAAAAAAGTTAAGCTCAATTCATTTGAGCTTCATCCTTCTGATTTAAAATCATACATCGAAGAATCATCAGGCAAAAAAATAACAGTTTCTGATATTTCATTAAATGAGAACAGAATAAAAATTACCGGACAAAACAATAAAATCAATTCTGATTTTGAAATTGTTCTAAATCTTCTTCAAAATCAAAACTCTAATCTTACATTTAAGCTGGAAAAGTGCAAAATCGGAGGTATTGCAATTCCGGCTTCGATTGCTGATTATATGAGTGAATCCTACAACCCGTTAATCAAGGGCACACAAACTGTTTTTGAATTCAAACTTGGCAAACTATTGATGAATAAAAACACCATTTCAATACAACAGTAATTATACTTAACCTAAAAATACGGATAAGATTTTTTGAAAAATTGACTTAAGTCAATACATCCTAAAGTTATTTTTAATAATTTTATACTGATGCTTAAGAACAAATTTAATAAATTCGTCGACCTGACCTCTCCCCCTAAAAAATGGAAAGTCCCCGTCATCGTAATTTCCGGAGTGCTCACAGCCTTTTTACTATGGATTTTTTATATAGGAAATGCTGCTTCATATCTTTCTGATAATCCTGAAACCTGTGTTAACTGCCACGTAATGTTTCCGCAGTATGCCTCATGGCAGAACAGCTCGCATGCAAGAGTCACAAACTGCAACGACTGCCACGTTCCGCACAATAACGTATTCAATAAATATTTATTTAAAGCTACTGACGGACTGCGGCACTCTACAATTTTTACTTTAAGATTAGAAGAGGAAGTAATAAAAATAAAGCAGGCAGGCAAAGATGTTGTACAGGGCAACTGTGTAAGATGCCACTCAAGTTTGGTATCACAGACAAGCCTTCATAAAAATTATAAAGATGAATACTGCTGGAAGTGCCATGAAGAAACTCCGCACGGAACTGTAAGCAGTTTAAGTTCATTCCCGAATGCAAGAGTTCCGAAATTATCACCGCTTATTAAATAGATTTAGAAAATAGAAACAAAAAGTTTAACCAAAATTAAATTGTTATGAAAAAAATCTCCGAATTGGTAAAAGAAAGACCCTGGGTTGGATGGGCGCTTTATGTGGTTACTATACTTGTTGTTTTTGGACTTGGAGTCCTAGGCAGCAGCATAATTGAAAGGAGACAGGAGTCCAATCAGATAATTCAGAATGTAAAACCTATTTCTGAATGGGAGCCTAACAATGAAAAGTGGGGAGAAAATTATCCCAGAGAATATGAGACGTATCTCGCCACACTTGATACTTCCTTTGCAAGCAAACATGGCGGCTCAAAAAATATTGATATGCTTGAAAAATATCCTGACTTAGTTGTGCTGTGGGCAGGCTATGCCTTCTCAAGGGATTATAATCAGGGTAGAGGACATTATTATGCTATAAGAGATATCCGCAAAACATTAAGAACCGACATTCCTCAACCGGCTACCTGCTGGGCTTGCAAAAGTACTGACGTTCCGAGAGTAATAAATCAAAAAGGCGCAGGTGAGTTTTATAAATCGCAGTGGAAAGATCTCGGTTCTGAAATTGTAAATCCTATAGGGTGCCAGGATTGCCATGACCCGAAGACAATGAACTTAAGAATCACACGCCCGGCATTGATAGAAGCATTTGAAAGACAGGGGAAAGATGTGAGGAACTCAACTCATCAGGAAATGCGCTCGCTTGTATGTGCGCAGTGCCACGTTGAATATTATTTTAAAGGAAAGACTGAAAAATATCTGACATTGCCATGGGATAAAGGATTTACAGTTGAAGATATGGAAAAATATTATGACGAAGTTGAACATGTAGATTTTGTTCATGCCTTAAGCAAAACTCCTATAGTAAAAGCTCAGCATCCTGATTATGAATTATTCAAAATGGGTATTCATAATGAAAGAGGTGTTTCCTGTGCTGAGTGTCATATGCCTTATAAGAGTGATGGTGGAGTTAAGTTCACTGATCATAAAATTCAAAGTCCGTTAAACAATATTTCAAACTCATGTCAGGTATGCCACAGGGAAAGTGAAGACAACTTAAGAAAAAATGTATATGACAGACAGGATAAAGTTCTTGAGCTTTCGGATTTAGCAACTAAATCACTTGTGAAAGTGCACATAGAAGCAAAGACAGCATGGGAAAACGGCGCTACTGAAGAACAGATGAAACCGATATTGAAATTAATAAGAAATGCTCAATGGAGATGGGACTTTGTTGCTGCCAGCCATGGCGGAAGTTTTCATGCGCCGCTTGAATGCGCAAGAATATTAGGTAACGCTGTTCAAAAATCTGAAGAAGCTAGAATGCTTCTTACAAGTGTGTTGATAAGTCTGGGAGTAAAAGTGCCTGTTCAGATACCGGATATTACAACTAAGGAAAAAGCTCAGATATATATCGGGCTTGATATGGAAAAACTTAAGAAAGAAAAAGCAGAATTTCTTACAAACGTTGTTCCTGTATGGGACAGAGTTTCAGAAGAAAAAGGAAATCGTGTAAACTACGATATGAAAAACAAATAGAAAATAATTACCATGAATTAAATTAAAACCCCATGAAAAAAATAGTTATAATAATCGCATTTTTGTTATCTGCAATGAGCGCTTATTCACAGGATAAAGACTGGAAAATAGGCGGACAGATTCAATTAAGAACGGAACTTGACGGCAGGGATTTTTCAAACAAAACATATCCTCCGATATTCACCAGCTTACGCAGCAGATTATATGTTGAAAAAAATATCACTGATAAATTTAATTTTTATGTTGAGGTGCAGGATTCAAGAGTTTTCGGCGAAGAAGCTTCTTTAACTGCTAACTCAAAAAATATAGATTTGCATCAGGGATATGTATGGTTCAAAAATTTTGTTGATGCTCCCATATCTGTTCAGGCAGGAAGATTTGAAATGACTTACGGCACGGAAAGATTCATAGGGGCATTAGGATGGAATTACGTTGGGCGTTCCTTCGATGGTGCCAGAGTAAGATTCGGGGAAAAAAATAAAACAGATTTATTTGCAATCACAACAAAGAATTCTGTTCCCTATATTGCAAGCGGAAACGCAGCAAATTACCCTTATCCTTCAGGATCGGACTCAAGCTCTTCATTATACGGCTTGTGGTCAAATATAAAATCGGGTGAGAAGAATACGTTTGATATATTCGGATACTATGAAATCAACAGGAAAAAATCCGATGGCACAAACAATGATATCTCCAGGATGACATTAGGATTAAATCACAGAGGAAACTATGATATGTTTTCGACTATCTTCGAAGGAGCGTATCAGTTTGGAAAACTTTCGAGTACTGATGTAGCTGCATATTTGTTATCGCTGCAAGTAAATTATGGAAGCAAAGTTTTTAAAGCCGGCGTGGGTGCAGATATTTTATCAGGAAATTCAATTACAGATTTTTCAAACAATAATACTTTCGCCACACCATTCGCTACAAACCATAAGTTCTACGGATACATGGATTATTTTTTAAATATACCCGGAGATGCAAAAAATTTAGGATTGAATGATTTATACATGAGTCTAAATTATTCCGCTGAAAAGATTCCGCTTACCGCTTCTTTAATGGGACATTATTTTATGTCGAATAAAAAAAATTCTGCCGATGAAAACAGCTTCGGTCAGGAATTTGATTTAACTTTAAAGTATCAGTTCTTAAAAGAAGTTGCTCTTACCTGGGGTGGAAGTATTTTTCTCCCGGGAGATATTATGAAAAGAAATTTTAATACTGCTAACGGTGCCAGAGAAGATGCGGCTTTCTGGAGCTACATAATGATTACAACAAATTTGTAACATACTTACCATATAAAAACACAAAGCCCTTTCGGATGTTATCCGGAAGGGCTTTCTTTATAACAAAAATTTTATTTTTAAATATTATTTTTTCTTGAGAATAAATCTATCTGCTGTAAGGAAAAGTGTTGCAATAATTACAATCGATAATGCCAAGATTACGGAGCTTGTCCCGTTCAATCCGAATATATTGAACAGCTTAAAGCTGTATACTTCCAGCCATGAATTCGTCTTTTCAGTGAGAGAATCTGCATTCTCTGTGTAATCAGGATTTTTGAATAAATAATATGCAATCATTACTATCGTACCGATAAAAAATGCAGATATGGATAAAATAATTTTCAATGCAAACTTTTCTGTTTTTTTATCCTGCTTTGCAAATTCTTCCTCAAGAGAAATCTTCAGCATAAGATTTTTTGCAAAATCATTATGCGGCTTCTTCAGCAGCGATTCTCTCAGGGAGTTTTCAACAATATTATCAAGTTTGTTTTCCATTTATATCTTCTTCAAAATAAATATTTTTGTATCAAATAAAAACATCTAAGCCAGATAGCCTTCCAGCTCTTCTTCGTTGTAGTGTTTTAAAATCTGTTTCTTTAATGCTTCCTTAGCTCGGAATATCCTGTTCTTCACTGTTCCCAAAGGCAGATTAAGTGTTTTACTTATTTCATCGTGGCTCATATCGTTTATAAAAAACATATTCAGAATAATTGAGTACTGCTGAGGAATTGAATCAACAAATGCTCCTATTATATTCTGAATCTCATTTGCGTTCAGCTGCTTTGCTGTATCTGTTCCCATTCCTTCAGAATAAAGCTCCTTATCTATTTTTGATTCGTATGTCGTATTAAACTCATCGCCCTCTCTGAAATTATCATCATTAACATCTATTGAAATCAGACTCAGAGTTTTAGATTTTATTTTTTTATAGTGATCAATTGCCGTATTATAAACTATGCTGTAAAAATATGTTGAGAACTTTGAGCGCTCTTCAAATTGATTCTGTTTTATTGATCTGAATAATTTTATAAACGCATCCTGCAGGCAATCTTCAGCATCATCTTCATTTTTTAAAATCTTAATTGCTAAAGAAAACGCTTTATCCTTATATCTGCTTACTAATTCTGCAAAAGAATTGGAATCGCCGTTTTGAATATTTCTGATAATATCTAAATCGGATTCCATCGAGAGGTTAATTTGGTTGTTTTGAATCTCTGCATACTCTGCCGGGACTGAGAGATTCAACAAACTCGAAAATTTCAGCTCTGATACCAGAGCTAAAACCTTCGAGTTTAAAACTAAATTACCTAAATTATTTTGCAATGTAAACATTTATTAAAAAGTGTTTGGATTAAATTTCGGTATCGTCATCACCGCTGCCGGTCAATCTTATGGAGCCGTTTGTAGTTTCAAGCTTAATTTTTGCATCACCGTTTCTCAAAGTTCCTTTGAAATATTTTTTATTTTTTTCTGCTGTCATGTCCTTAAAATTCAGTCCATCAGTTCTAACAGAGCCGTTCACAACATCTGCTTCAACAGAGGCTGATACATGGTTGCTTAAATTAAGTTTTATCTCACCGTTCACGGTTTCTGCAGTAATTCCTTTTGTTGAATCAATGCTGCCTCTTATTGTACCATTAGTTGTTTCCAGCTCCATTTTACCGCTTACATTGTCAATTTTAATTGAGCCGTTAGTCGTACTCGCTTTTACATCGTTGCTTAATTTTAATAAATCAATTGAGCCGTTTGTATTATCAAGATTAACCAGAATCCCTTCAGGAACATAAATTTCATAATCCACTTTATTTGACTGATCATTTCCAAAATGTATTACATTTCTTTCATTCTCAAAATCAGTTTCAATTTTAACATCTGTTCCTGCTGTATCTAAATTTAAAGTAATCTCACTTAAAGGACTTCCAAGGTCTTTCTTTCTTACGTAAGCTGTTTTTTCGTATTTGACAACAATGCTGGATTGGTCAGTCGTTCTGATTACTTTTATTTTTCCGTTTACATTATTCAGGGAGAATTTCTTCTTACCTGTAGCGCTTATGCTGTACTCGCCTTTCTCAACTTTTTCATATCTGGGTGCAAATAACGAGCATGATGAAAAAACCATAGTGCTGACAATGAGCAGAACAACATATATTATAGACTTTTGCATGATTTTAAGTTTAAAATTTTTACGTTTCTTCAATCGTTTATGAAGGATCTTTATCTGTGAGTTTATTTTTAATTAACACATAGTATAAAACAAATCCAACACCTGCAAAAATAAATACCAGCCCAGTTGTCATTCCGTCACTCATATTGAATTTATCTTCCAGCATATTTGCTATAAAGATTCCGAGTCCTAAAAATGTTATCAGTATTCCCCATTTCAAAGAACTGAATGCGTTCCTTGGCTTGCTGACTGAGTTTGAGCTTGCAAAATAGCTTTTAACTTCTTCAGGGGCTAAGCCTTTTTCGATTAATCTCATTCTTTCTCTGTGTCTTGTATAAAGCCACCAGAATATTATTATTCCCGGAATTCCGAATGTGAAGATTATCGCTACTACCGGTATCAATGCTTCAACTGCATGCATAATAAGTTCTCCTTAAATTAAAATTGTTATTAAATTATTTTTTAATGTTTTTCTTTTACTCTTAAGACTTTTAGAAGCTTCTAAAGGTTTCAAATGACTTATTAATGACATTATTTTCTGATTCCTCTCATGAAAAGAACTCCGAATGTTACAATTAATAATATTATTTCTAATGGTGTCATTTGCTTATTATGACGGCGGGAAGCTAAGCAAGGTTTCAGTTAATCCCAAAAGAAATCCATCACACTCGAACCTCAAGTGTTGTTTTTACAATACCGCAAATTTTACTTTACAAATCTTGACGGGTTCTTGACGGATTATTATGTAAAGTTGAGGAGGTTTTACTCAAATCCCATTCAAAATAATGTATGTAATGTAGGTATAAAATGTAATTTTCCCTATTAGTAGGAATAGGGAAAGAAATAAGTAGTTGCTAGTGTCGTGATAGTGTGTATAAAAAGGAACACGTATATCTTCCCCTTCTTTATAAGGAGGGGTTAGGGTGAGGTATAAGTGAAATGTAAACAAAAAAGCCTCATAATCTTTCGACTAAGAGGCTTTTTGAATTATTCTATAATATATAGTATTAACTCACCTGATTATTCAGCACAGGCAGTTTTACTTTTCTTACGTAGGTTCGTTTTTGTTTTTCCTGCCGCTCTTCAATATTTTTCTTCAGCGTCTTCATATTCTCTTCAACTTTAGGATTTACCTTCTCTTCCTTCACATCGGGATATTCATAAACATTGTATTTGAAATTCCTCAATACAATTTTATCTTCATCCTGAGATACTACATAATTCGGAAGAATCGGAATTTTTCCGCCGCCGCCCGGAGCATCGATAACAAAGTGCGGAACTGCAAGTCCTGAAATATGTCCGCGAAGATTATCCATTATTTCAATTCCCTTGCTGATAGGTGTTCTGAAGTGATTTGCTCCTTTAGTAAGGTCAGCCATGTATATATAATAAGGGCGGACTCTCATTGCAAGCAGGCCTTTCATTAGCTGACGCATTGTTTCAGGGTCGTCGTTAACACCTTTCATCAATACACATTGATTACCTACAGGAATACCTGCATCGGCAAGCATACCGCATGCGCGTTTGCTTTCCTCCGTAATTTCCCACGGATGATTAAAGTGAGTATTGCAATAAATCGGATGATATTTTTTAAGCATATTACAAAGCTTCTCCGTTATTCTGTGCGGAAGCACACAGGGCATTTTACTGCCGAGACGGATAACCTGAATATGTTTTATTGTACGAAGCCTTATAAGAATTTTTTCAAGCATTTCATCTGTAAGCATAAGAGGATCGCCGCCGGATAAAATTACGTCGGAGATTTCCGTATGCTCTTCAAGATATTTGAAAGCAGCTTCAAGTCCCTTCATAGAGATTTTACTTGAGTCGCCTACTTTTCTTTTTCTTGTACAGAATCTGCAGTATAAACCGCACTGAGAATTTACCAGAAATAACGCTCTATCAGGATATCTGTGCGTGATATTCGGCACCGGACTCATTCCGTCTTCTCCAAGAGGATCTTCAGGTGCATCTATATCATTAAGCTCCACTTCATCAGGCACGCACTGCAGCCATATAGGGTCGCCGGGATATCTTATCAATGATAGATAGTAAGGATTGATTCTTGCTTGAAAAAAATCATCCAAACGTTCTGCTACTTCTTTTTTTATTCCGAATTTCTCAACGAGCTGATCCGGGGTATGAACACTCTGTCTTATCATTTGCTGCCAGAGTTCCATTTGTTCTCCTTTTTTGGTTTCTTACTTCACGGTCTATGCGTGAATGAAGAACTAATCATCATCATGATTAAAATTCTTCCTATAAAACTTATTTCCTCTAAATTATGAGAGGTACTTTGAATAAATTACAAGCGAGTCATTTTTTTTGTAAAAATGTTCAAGCTCGACTGCCTTTTTGTAATTATTCTTCTCGTAAAACTTTCTTTCTTTTTCGTATGAAGGCTTGCCCGATGTTTCTATCAGAACTAAATAGCCGCCTTTAGACTTAATGTGACTTTCAATGTAAAGAACAAGTTTGCTGCCCACGCCTCTTGACTGGATCTTCGGATTCACTGCAATCCAGTACAGATCATATGTTCCTTCCGTTAACGGTCTGGGACCGATACAGACATATCCGTTCAGTTCGTTCTTATCATCATCATTCTCATCAACAAATATTTCGTAATCTTTCTGCTCAGGGTTATTCAGATAAACATCGAGCAGCTCAAGAGCAATACTAACTTCATCATCGGAAAAATTATTCGTATCTATTAAAATATTTTTTATCTTTTCACGGTCATCTTGTATTAAAGCACGTATCATTTTACTTTCTACATTCTATTTACTACTCAGAGTAATTAATTCCCCAGCGTTCGCAGGAGTATTTTATTACGTTTTGTATCAGCTGTTCATAGCTCCAGCCGTATGCCTTTGCGCTGCGTGTAAATCCTGTATCTTCATCTACATCAGACGCAATATCAGGGTTCGGGTTTAATTCAAGCACGTACGGCACTCCGTCTTTCACTCTGAAATCAACACGTGCATAATCAGTCGCGCCGATAATTCTGTAAACTTTTTTTGCAGTCGCTTTTATTCTTTCTTCAAGCTCAGGTGAAAGGTTCTGTGCAGGGCAGACTGCCTTTGTACCTGCAAACTCCACCGTCTTGTACATCCATTTGCTGTTATAGCTTACTATCTTCGGATAATCAGCCGGTAAAGCGCTGAAATCAATTTCTGAAATAGGAAATACTATTAATTCATCTTCGCTGTTGTTTTTCACATTGCCGACTACGCTTACATTTATCTCTCTTCCGTCAATGAATTGTTCGATTAAAGCCGGCTGTTTATATTCAGTTATTATATGCTGAATTCTTTCTTCAAGCTCTTTTTCGTTATACACAACTGATTTATTCTCAATTCCTATGCTTGCATCTTCTCTTGAAGGTTTTACAATCAATGGGAATTTATCTTTCACTTTATCGTAGCCGTTCTCTCTGAACTTGCTTACATCTGAACACAAGTAATGAGCCGATGTCGGAATATCGTAGTAATGTAAAATTTCTTTTACGCGTGATTTGTTCAGCGCAAGTCCGAGCGTATTAGCCGTATTTCCTGTGTAAGGAATTTTTAATATTTCAAAGAGCGCTGCAACATTCATTTCCTGTGTAGGGTCGCCGTCAAGCGATTCGCACAGATTAAAAATTATATCTGGTCTGTCTTCCTTTAACTCATCAATCAGTTTATGAACATCTAAAGCAACGGGAACTATCTTTGTCTGATGCCCTGTAGGCTCTAAGGCGCGCTGTACTGACTTAACTTCGTCGAGCACACCATATTCGCTCATGTCAATCGCTTCTTCTACTGTGTCTACTTCTTCGTCTGTGTAAATTTTTCCTGTTGCGTATTGAACGGGATCGTTAAAAATAATACTAATCTTCATCTACTGTTTTACTTCCTTTGAATATCTATTGACTGCTTCGTTCAAAACTGCATTTATCATTGCATTGTAATCCATGCCTGCATTCCTTGCTGCTTTAGGATAACACGAGTTATCCAGCGGATCAGGTAAAATTCCCGGTAAAGGATTCACTTCAATTATATTCGGAACACCATTGCTATCTAAGCGTACATCCATTCTTGCCCAGTCCCGCAATCTTAATGCTTTAAAAGCATCTTTGCAGACTTTCTCAATCGCTTTATACAATTCATCTGAAACATCTGCGGGGCATCTGAATATATCTAACTGGTTCTCTCTTGTATCGAAGAACCATTTTACTTCGTATGAATAAATTTTATTGAAATCACTCGGCACTGCATCAAGATTTATTTCCACAATCGGCAGAACTCGCACATCGCTGCCATTTCCCATTAAAGCGACTGTAAACTCTTTTCCTGTAAGAAAATCCTCAACAAGGGCAGGCTGGTCATAACAGTCCTTTATTCTTGTGATTTCGCTTTTAAGTTCGTCAATATTATTTGCAACAGATGAGTTGAATATCCCTTTTGATGAGCCTTCATGTAAAGGTTTTACAAATCTCGGATATGTTAAGTCAGAAGGAACATCATTTATATTATCTGTGATAAAAAATGATGAGTTCGGAACGTTATAGTACGACAACACTTCTTTGCAGCGTGATTTATCGTGGCATATTCCAATGGAGATTGAATCGCTTCCTGTAAAAGGTATATCCAGCATTTCCATTATAGCCGGGAACTGTGATTCGCGTGAAACACCAAGCTCACCCTCTGCAACGTTGAAAACAAATTCAGGTCTTATATTTTTTAATTTGTCATAAGCGTCGGTATCGGCTTCGATAAGAGTAACTTCATGTCCGCCTGTTTCAATCGCAGCTTTCAGTGCGTCGATAGTTTCTTCGGAATCCCATTCGGCGAAAGTGTCATCAAGTCTTTCAGGATAATTCTTCACGAGGTTCTCATTAAGATATTTGCTGAAATCTTTTTTGCTGTCTTTCTCTTGTGAATTCGATTCAGTTACTTCTTCTGAATCTTTCTTTACGTTATATAAAAGTGCTACTCTCAAAAAATATTTTACTAAAATTGTTTTCGCATAATACTTACGAAAAAACTTCTGCTAATATAATATTATAATCTTTATTGTCAAGATTTATTTTCGAAAGTAATTTCAAGGGAAAAATTACAATTTCTCCTATGAAAAATTTAATATTTTATTAAAAATTTTTTAAAAATTTTTTACAATAAAAAAAAATTACAACAGGTGTGTTTAATTTTGCAGAATTTAAAAAATTGACTCACTTACAAGCTTAACTTTTGCAAGAGGATTGATGAAATAATTTTTATTTGTAGGAAGAAGACGGCAGTAAAATCTTTTTCTTAACTGCCTTCCTTTGAGAAAGGTTCTTCCATCAGGAAGAGAGAACACTGAATGCTCGGGAATATTTTCAAGAAGTTCATAGCCGTTAAGGTTGTCATACTTTCTGAGAGCACGATACAAATTTATATCAGTGCAGCTTGATGCTGCCGGATTTTTAAAGTATGTATGTATCTCAGTAATTATATCGGAAGGAAAAACTTCTTCGTTTAGTACGGGCTTCATTAAATTTTTAAAATCATCTTTCCATTCTTTTCCGTGCGGTGCTACTCTGTTCTTATGTTTTTCATAAGCAGTTAAATGGGCAAGCTCGTGAATGAACGTAATGAGGAAGGCATACTTGTTCAAATCGTGGTTTACAGTGATTCTATGCCCTTTATCCTTAAATGGGTGAGTGTAGTCACCCATTTTAGTTTTACGTGTGCGTGAAATTTTGAGAGAGAATGTGTAATCCGAAAAACATTTTAATACGTATGGCAGCGAGGCTTCAGGAAAATATTTTCTTAGTATCTCAGTATATTTATTGTTCAATCGTTATTTCTTTTGAGCTTATTTTATTTTTGGTTCTTTTCCTATGATTCTTCTAAAAAGACCAATCTGGCCTGAGTGATAACATTCATGAAAAATTAATCCGGCTATAGACTTTACTTTTTCCTCATCATTTAATTCATCTCCTTCAAGTCTCTTAAGCATTTCTTCAGTTCCCTGATAATACATTTTCAATAATTCTGTAAACTGCATAGCACTTTCTTTATCTACATTTTTTGTACCCTGACTATATGTAGCTACCATTTCTTCAGATGCCATACATTCCAATCCCATTGCATCCAGCATCAGATCACGCACAACGATCATGTGTCCGATTAACCAATTTACTGAATTACCGCTTTGAGGGGATGAAACTAAACTTTCTTCCTGAGTAATATCGCCTGTATTCAGCTCCATTACACGTTTTAAGAATTTTAGCTGTGAAGAAAAAATTGAATTTGTCATACAATAATTTTGTTATAAAATATGGGTTTTAAGTTTAAATAAAAACGAAAGACTTTAGAATGTTGAGTCGCGTTCTTATACTTTTAATAACGATTGGAATGTACAAATGGGGACAGACAATCATCAAGTAATTACGCTTCTTATATTGAAATTTTTGCATTAATAAATATAGGTATATAGCGTAAATTGACATACGAAAATAATAGTTTAAAGTTTGAAAGTTAAAAAAGACAAAATTAAGATAATAACGCTGGGATGCTCAAAAAATGTCGTAGATTCAGAGTTTATTATGAGCCAGCTGAAATCCAACGATATTGAAATTGTAGAAGATGAAAAAGAATCTAATACCGTTTTAATAAATACCTGCGGCTTTATTGAAGCAGCAAAACAGGAATCAATCGATACTATTTTAAGAGCAGTTGATTTAAAGACCAGGAAAAAAATAGACAGTGTTTACGTTGCCGGATGCCTATCTGACAGATATGGGATTGAGCTTGAGAAGGAAATTCCGCAAGTTGATAGATACTTCGGCGCTACAGACAGACACCAAACTGTTGTAGACATTTTAAATGAAATCGGAGTTGACTACAAAAGCAATTTACTTGGTGAAAGAATTTTAACGGGACCAACTCACTCGGCTTATCTTAAAATAAGCGAAGGCTGTAACAATCCCTGCTCATTCTGCGCTATTCCGATAATGCGGGGCAAACATGTTTCAAAACCTTTGCAGCAGATTTTAATGGAAGCACAGTCTCTTGCCTCCAAGGGCGTGAAAGAACTGGTAATCATCGGACAGGATACGACTTACTGGGGATTTGATACAGACAACAAAAGAAATGTAACACTCGTGCTTGAAGAACTGTCTAAGGTAAAGGGGATAGAATGGATTCGATTAATGTATGCATATCCTTCAAGATTTCCTGTTGATTTAATCGACACGATAAAAAACACGGAAAATATTTGCAAGTATCTCGATATGCCTGTTCAGCATATATCGGACAATGTGTTGAAATCAATGAGAAGAGGAATTACCAATAAAACATTAATGGGATTGTTTGATAAGTTAAGAACGGAAATTCCCGGTATTGCTTTAAGAACAACTTTCATTACAGGATATCCCGATGAAACAGAAAAGGATTTTCAGCAGCTTTTGGATTTTGTAAAAGAGTTTAAGTTCGAAAGACTTGGAGTATTTCCTTATTCTCATGAAGAAGGAACTACTGCTTTTGATATTCCGGACAGAATTCCGATGAAAGAAAAATTGCTGCGACAAAAATTATTACTTGATGTACAAAGAGAGAACTCTCTTGAAGCAAATAAGAACTCTATCGGCAAAAATTTTAAAGTTTTAGTGGACAGGGAAGAAGAAGATTATTTCATAGGAAGAACTTACAAAGATGCGCCTGAAATTGACCAGGAAGTTTACATAAATAAAAACAATAATATTCAAATAGGAAACTTTTCTGAGGTAAAAATCTACGATTCGGAAGAGTTTGATTTATTCGCAGAAAAAGTTTAATTTTATACTAACATAAAGTTTTCGGTATGAAAACCAAAACAAACAGATTACCCTCCTCACTGTTTATCATAATTATATTCATTTCCCTTTGTACAAATATATCTTTTGCTCAGTTAAAAGATAAATCCCTCACTAATTATTCAAATGTACGAGAACTGTTCTACGCTGACCCTTTGGTTTTTTACGGAAAGGATAGTGCAAACGGAAGGCTGGACTTATATGTGGAAATCCCTTACGAAGGAATACAGTTTAAAAAAAATTCTGCCACTAAAGATCTTAATGCCAGTGTATCTTACACAGTAAAGGTTTCGAATGAAACAAATCAGACAGTAATAAACGAAACTTATACTGAAAATATAAGTGTGCCTTCATCGGAAGCCAAAACTTACAAAGATGATTCGAAATACATAGTGCAGACATTCCCGATGAAAGCAGGAGATTATTCATCTACAGTAACTTTCAAAGATAATAATTCAAAAACCGAGCTTACTAAAAATTATAATTTCAAAGTAGTTGATAACTCTGCGAATGAAATTTTTACAAGTGATATGATGATTGTTTCGAATTATGAAATTGAAGCAAGCGGAAAGAAAAAAATCACTCCTTCGGTTAACAATAATCTTGGTGTGTTAAAGAACTTTTTTGTTTTTTTTGAAGCTTATAACGAATCGAGCTCTGCACTGGATGTAAACTACAGTTATATTATCACTGATAACAAAAATAATCCTGTTGTTTTAAAATCAGCTAAGTATCCTTTATCTCCCGGAGTCAATAAAATAATAGAGAAATTATCCACTGAAAATATAATGATTGGGGATTTTAAACTGGAGCTGAAAGACAATGCATCCGGTAAAATCCTTGAAACAAAAAATGTTTCAAACCGATGGACAAACTTCCCTATTGCCATAAAAGATATAGATGTTGCAATTGCGCAGCTGCAATACATTGCAACTTCAGAAGAAATGGATAAACTAAAGGAAGCAAACACTAACTTAGACAAAGAAAAGAAATTTATAGAATTCTGGAAAAAGAAAGATCCGTCACCGGCGACTCCAAGAAATGAATTGATGATAGAGTATTACAACAGAATAAAAATTGCTAACGAAAGATACTCACATTACCAGGAAGGCTGGCGCACAGATATGGGAATGGTATTTATTATCTATGGAAACCCTGCAAATATAGACAGACATCCATTTGAGAACCAGACGAAACCTTATGAAGTATGGGATTATTATGATATTAACAGGCAGTTTGTGTTTGTGGACGATTCGGGGTTTGGTGATTACAGATTGATAACGCCAATATATGATGATTTCAGATTCAGATAGTTTTTACATCATCTTCATTCTTTTTGAAAGATAGTTTATAAGCGCTTTATCGAAAGTGCTTTCAGTGGAAAGCATTATGTAGTCAATATCGCTTTTAGCGCATTCCATTCTGTAAGTTTCCGTAAATTCTTTCACAGCCTCCTGATAAGCCTTTTGCATAACAAAAGGCTGGCTGAACATCTCCTCGTTAGTTTCCAAATCTTTTAATGTTACCGGATTTCCCGTTAAAAAACTTAACTCAACAGGATCCAGAATCTGAAATACAATCACTTCATTTTTTGTGTACTTAAAGTGCCTTAATGCGCTCAACACTTCTTTCTGGTCATCGAATAGATCACTTATAATAATTACGAGACCTCTTCTTTTCACTTTATCTGCTATTTCATTTAAACATCTGGCTGTTCCTGTTTTATCTGTGGATTGGATATTGTTAAGAGCGTGCAGCATGAGCTTTAGATTGGAATCTGTTGCCCGAGGTGAAATAAAATTCTGGATTTTCGTATCATAGGTAGTGAGTGATATTGCATCTCTTTGCAGCAGCATTAAATATGCAAGAGAAGCCGCAACGTATGAGCCGTATTCAAGTTTTGTCAGAGAAGATTTCGATTCCTCTGAGGATGATTTTGATTTTCCGAATAACTTTGCTAACCCCTTTTTTTCAGCAGATGTTTCTTTACTTTTATTAGAAGAAAAATCCATTGACTTACTGATATCAAGAAGTATGTACGATTTTAAATTTGTCTCTTCTTCAAATCTTTTAATATAATATCTTCCTGTCCTCGCATAAACCTTCCAGTCAAGAAATTTAAGGTCGTCTCCGGGCATATATTGGCGGTGCTCGGCAAACTCAACACTAAACCCGTGATAAGGAGATTTATGCAGACCTGTCATAAAGCCTTCAACAACAGATTTAGCTTTCAACTCTATATTGGATAGCTTTGCTACAACGGAGGGAACAAGATATTTTTTAAAATCAGGAGTCATTTAAATCTTAAACGGTTCAACAAAGAAAAAGTTCATGAAGTGACAAGTTAAAATTAAAAAAGGTGAGCATTAAATATACTCACCTTTATAATTATAAAATTTTACAAAAAATTATTTTTTTGATTTAGTTGTATCCATTGTAGTTGTTTTTGGAGTTTTATCCGTATTGCCTGAATTTTCTTTTATCATATCTTCAATTGTTTTACCCGACTCTAAGACTTGCAGCATTGTTCTTGCTGATTCGCTCATCTTGTCATTAGGGTCAGTATCATTCGGAAACTTTTCAAGGAATTTCTTATATGCATCTTTTGCTTTATCCTTATCTTTCATGTATTCGTCATAGGTAAAAGCTACCATGAATAACGATTGCTTAGCTTCTTTTGAGTTAGGATATTTTTCGGCAAGTTCTCTGTATGTATCAACAGTCTTTTGATAATCTTTCAGGCCGTCGAAATAAATTCCTGCAATCTGATTGTAAGCAAAGATAGCATTTTTTTCCGAAGCAGGATAATTTTTGATTAACTCCCTGTATGTTGCAATTGATTCATCGAATTTTTTCTCGTCATAAAGTTTTTTTGCATCGTCTAAGTAAGCTTGCTCGGGCTTTACGTTTTCAGATTTTTGACATGAAGAAAAAAGAAAAGCGGCAAATAATAGGGTCAGTAGTGATAAGTTAATTTTCAGCATAAATACTTTTTTCAATTTTGATTTTTAATTTAAAATAATACTGTTAATTTAGGAAAAACCTTTTTAAAAGTTAATGAAAAAACTTAACATTAACGAGAGTTTTATTTCGCGTATCTGGGAAACACCTTCGTACTATGAGAGTGTTTTATTAACAACTGAGCACAAAGTATTAGAAGTGCTGGATTACGGAGAGAAAAACTACGATGCCGGTCCTGATTTTAAGGATGGACAGATAAGAATAGACGGCATTTTATATTCAGGCGATATTGAAATTCATCAGACATTCAAAAACTGGAAAGAGCATAATCATAAAGGCGATAATAAATACAACAAAGTTGTTTTACAGGTCGTCTTTTGGGATGAAGAAGAGGATGATAAAAAAGTAATTCCAAAGGTAAAAAAAGCCAGAGAAATTCCAACTGTTATTCTTTCAAAATTTTTAAAGCAGTCAATACACTCAATCTGGAAAGAAATAATCAATAATCCGTCTCAAAAGTTTAAGCTGCCTTGTTATCCTAAAAACTTCGAAGTCGACTTAAATTTCAAGAAGAGATTTATTTCACACTTAAGCTATAAAAGACTTCAATACAAAACTTTACGAATTAAAAACAGATTGGAAAACTTTGAAGAAGCCAGGAATAAAAAATCTACGTGGGAGAAAATTCTTTTTGAATTTATCTGTGAGGCTTTAGGCTACTCTAAGAATAAGTCACAGTTTTTGAAACTGGCGAAGAGTTTAGAACTTGGTGAGCTGCCGGATGATAAAATTTTTATAGATGCTGTTTTATACGGCTCGGCAGGATTTCTTTACGATTTAAGATATAAAGATGAATACATTTCCTTGCTGAAAGTTATCTGGAATAAAGAAAATAAAAATTACATAAATGTACTGGATAAATCCGAGTGGAATTTCTTCCGTCTTCGTCCGTCTAATTTTCCGACAATAAGATTAGCTTACGCAAGCGGACTGCTTCACGCAATTCTTTACAATAATTTTCTGAAAGAACTAATCACAATTTTCAATGAAGAGGATAGAGTTTACCAAAAAATTGTAGAGCTGTTTTTGAATGTTGAAATATCTGATTATTGGAAAAATCATTATAACTTCGGTAAAGAAACAAAGTCCAAAACAAATTATATAGGTAAAGAAAGGATTAACGATATTATTACAAATGTAATTATACCCTTTGTTTATTTTTATGCTCTCGAGTTTGATATATTTGAAACGCAGGGAAAAGTGTTAAATTTTTATGACAATCTTAAATGCATCAGCTCAAACGAAATCAACCGTGTGATGAGCGAGCAATTAGATTTTAAACCCAAGACTATTGCCGAAGAACAGGGTATGATACATCTGCATAATTTCTATTGTATGAAAAGCAAATGTTACGATTGTGAAATTGGGGAGAAAATTTTTGAAAGCGATAAAGTAAGCGAACCTATGAGAATAATAATTTATTAAACCGGAAAAATTAAAAATTATTTATTAATCCGAAATTGATCTTCCCGTCAAGGAAGCTGTCTCCTTTGCCTAAGCCGTAGCTTACTCCGATAATTCCAAGCTGAGTCTCCAGCCTTATTCCAAATCCGTAGCCGTATAAAAATCCCTGCTGCTCGGCGATATTATTTGCAATATCATCAGGTTTGAAGTAATACCCAAAGTCATAAAACCCGAACACAAAACTCCTTCTTGAAATTGAATATCTTGGCTCAATATTTCCGTAAGCTAGACGCGATGCAAGGAATTGTTCATCGCGATATCCTCTTATATTTCTGCTTCCTCCGATCCTGAAGAAATCTGAATCTTCAAGCTTATCTGAACGCACTTCGCCTGCAAATCCGCGGAGCAATAAAGTCTGTCTTTTCAGAAAAGAAAAATATAAATCAAGGCCGATTGAATATCTTTGCACAATAAATTTTTCCTGATATCCCAGACCGGCTAAGTCAGCTATATTAAACACCTGCTTATTCCCGTATGTGTATGATGTCGTATACAATATTCCTCTGTTGGGAGCGTAAATATTATCCCGTGAATCGTATTTTAATTCCAGCCCTGTTAATAATGTTTGGGAGTCAGCGATTTTAAAATAAAACCTGCTTGAGTCAGTCGGAATAATTCGTTCATAGCCGACAATTCCGCTAACGGTAAAGTTATCACTGAAAAGCACATCGCCTCTTAAATCAAATTTTCTTCGTGTGTAGGTAGTATCTTGTATCCTCTGTAAAAAACCTAGTGTTGCATATACGGGAAAATTAAATACGTAAGGTTCCGAATAATTGAAAGCCAGCTCCTGCGTTGATCTTACCTCTGCCTGATATTTAGCTTCAATCTTTCTTCCGGTTCCAAAAAGATTCCTGAAAGAAACATTTACCAGACCTGTAAGATATCCTTTATCTTCATCCGTAGCGGGAGGAATATAACCTAAGATGCCGTCAAACGTATTTGTATTTCCTTCCTTAACCTCTATTAAAAGCCCGGATTGTTTTTTATTCTTGAGAGAATATATTTTAGGGTCTTCAACCGATTCAAAAATGTTAAGCCGTTCAAGCCGTCTTTTCAGATTTGCAAGAAATTCAATATTAACAGTTTTATCCTGCGGAAGCTTTACTTCTCTCAATATTACACTTTCTTTAGTTTCATCATTACCTCTAATTTTTATCTGTTCGATTTCGACTTTTGAATTTTCACTGATAACAAGCTCAACTTTTATTTTTTCATTTTTTCCGTCTTCGTACAGTGAAACATCTTTAATGACAACATTCGCAAAAGGCAGTCCATTTTTTTCATAGAGCTTCAAAAGCTCGACAATATCATTATTAAGAGTATTATCCCTTAATACTTCTCCTGATTTTGTTTCAAATACGGAAAAAATTTCCTTCTGTGAAAGCTTTTCATTTCCACTTATTATCAATTGACCGATGACTATTTGGTTACCTTCTTTTACATTTACATATAATTCTACTGTGGATGAATCTGAATTAAACACTCTATTTCCTTCATCAACCCTTACCAGTAAAAAACCTTCACTTTTATATCTTGTGCGGATTGTTCTTAAATCCTCTCTTAACTGTTTTTCGTTATACTCGGCACCTTTTTTCAGTATCATCATTGAAAGGATATCAGTATCCGAAAAAAAATCATTTCCTGTGGTCGAAATTGATTTTATCTTCGTTTGCGAAAAGCACGCCGAAGTTACAAAGAAAATTAATATGAGTGAAAAATATTTCAATTTTCTTTTTTAAGAGCGTATATTATTAAAAGAATCCATCCGGTCATAAACGATATTCCTCCGAACGGCGCAAACATTGCCACGAACTTCAAATTAAAAATCGTATAAACATATAATGAAAACGAAAATAAAATTGTGCCTGCAATGAAAAAATATGCTGACTTAAAATATTTCTGTATGCCTGCTAATCCTATAGCTAATAAAACTACTGCATGAACTAACTGATACTGGATTCCTGTTCTGTAATTATCAAACTGTTCAGGTGTAAAAGTGTTTTTAAGAAGATGCGCCCCGAAAGCCCCCAGAGCTACGCCTAAAAATCCGGAAATTGCGCCAATGGCGACTATTGTATTTTTTTGCATATATTATTTTTTGAGAAGTGCTTTGATACTATCTAAAGAATCTGCATCCTGCGGTTTTTTATCTGTCCGCCATTTTGTAATTCTTGGAAATCTTACTGCAATGCCTGACTTATGTCTTGATGATAACTGAATTCCTTCAAAAGATAATTCGAATACAAGCTCTGGCTTCACCGTGCGTACCGGTCCGAATTTCTCCAGTGTATTTTTTCTTACAAAGTCATCTACTTTTCTTATCTCTTCATCCGTTAATCCAGAATATGCTTTTGCAAATGAAATCAGCTTGCCTTCTTGCCATACTCCGAATGTGTAATCTGTATAAAGACTGGCACGTCTTCCGTGCCCTCTTTGAGCATAAATCATCACTGCATCAATTGTATATGGGTCTACTTTCCATTTCCACCATCCGCCTCTCCTTCTTCCTGTTAAATACTCCGAGTCTTTATTCTTTAATATAAATCCTTCAACATTTCTATCGCGTGACTCTTCTCTTAACTTAGTTAAATCTTCCCATGAATTTATTTTTATACTCTCACCAATTTTTACCCTCTTAAAATTTTTACCAACAATTTTCTTAAGGATTTTTTTACGCTCTGTATACACAGTGCTTCTTATATCAGTTGCTTCATATTCTATTACATCAAATGCCTGAAATACAACAGGCACCTCTTCAAGAATTTTTTTAGTTAAATTTTTTCTTCCTATTCTTTTCTGAAGTTCGCCAAAAGGCAACGGCAATTCATTCTGCCATGCAAGAATTTCACCGTCAAGCACAGTTCCGTTTTCTAAGTTCATTGCTTCTGCCTGAAGCTCCGGAAATCGTTCAGTAATTAATTCTTCACCGCGTGACCATATAAATACTTCGTTCTCTCTTTTTATAATCTGAGCTCTTATGCCGTCCCACTTCCACTCAGCAAACCAATCTTTGGGCTCACCCAGTTCATCTATTGATTTTTCCAATTGATAAGCTAAGAAAAATGGGTACGGCCTGCTTTGGTGAGTATCCTGTACATCATGTGAAATTAAATATTCAAAGAATTTTTCATCTGTATTCCAGTCACCCATAAGGCGGTGAGTAATATCTGCATCTCCAATTCCTGAAAATTGCGCTAATGCTTTTATTACGATCTTAGCAGATACACCGACTCGAAAACTTCCTGTAATGATTTTATTAAAAACAAATTTTTCCTCACGTGAAAGATATGTCCAGATACTCTGAACTATTCTTTTTTGGTCAGCTTCAGATTTTTTCTTTAACGGCAAGATAATTTCTTCAATCCATTCTTTTAAAGAAACAGGATATTCTTCCTTCACTTCAGATTTTTTCTGAGGCACCATTAAAGAAATCGTCTCGCCTAAATCTCCTACATTATCGTAAGATTCCTTAAACAGCCATTCGGGAATTTTTGCCAGCTCTGCTGCCCAGTTCTTTAAGAAGGCGGTTTTAACAATCTGCTTTGGCTTTCTTCCCATTAAAAAACTTACAACATAGATCGAATCACCTGCAGAATTATGCTGAAAAAACTTTACCAGTGAGTTTACTTTATCATTTGTGCCTGTGGAAGAATCAAGCTCTTCAAATAAATCAGAAAAATTTTTCATATATCCGAATCGTCATATAAAGTTTCTAAAACTCTTGAGTTATAACCTTGTTCATTAAGGTAACGTGAAAGAATATCCGAGTAGCCGTGCGTTATCCATACATTCTCCGCGCCGGTATCTTTTATCGTATCAAGTACTCCGCACCAGTCAACATGGTCAGACATAACAAATCCTTTATCAAAATTTCCTCTGCGTTTATTTCCTCTGACCTGCATCCACCCTGAAGCAAAAGCAGTCGAAATATCTCCGAATTTTCTTAACCAAGGGGTACCGTCTGCAGATGAAGGAGCAACAATAATTGCTTTAGAGAAATCTGTTTTATTATCAAGATTTGTTGCGAGAGTTGTTTGTGGAAGGTTTATTCCTCTCTTTCTGTAAATCTCCGTCATATTTTCTACTGCTCCGTGAGTATATACAGGGCCGATTGAATTATCTAATATAGAAAGTATACGCTGTGATTTTCCGAGCGCATAACCGTAGATTATACTTGCAACACCTTCTTCTGCATTACTCTGCCACCATTTATTTATTACTTCAAATATTTTTTCCTCATTTTCCCAATTGTAAATTGGCAGTGCAAAAGTAGATTCAGTAACAAACGTATTGCATTTCACTAATTCAAAATTCGCACAGGTTGAATCCGGTTGAATTTTATAATCCCCGGAGACTACCGCAACTTCCCCTTTATATTCAACTCTTATTTGTGACGAGCCGAGTATATGCCCTGCCGGATGAAATGAAACTTTTACTCCGTTTATTGTTAATGACTTATTGTATGCTATGCCTTCTATATTAATATCTTTTCCAAGTCTCGTTCTTAAAATCTCAACGGAATCCTCCTGACACAAATATTTTTTCATTCCCCATCTTGCATGGTCGGAGTGTCCGTGAGTTATCAGAGCTTTATCAACAGGCTTCCATGGGTCGATATAAAAATCTCCCTGAGGACAATAGATACCGCACTTATTTAATTTTAAAATATCCTTTTTCATAATTTTACCTGGAACTCAAAGTTAAGTCAATCAGGTCTTCATCCAATAAAGTTTTCGAAATATAAAATTTATATTTTCCGTTTACAAAATAGTCAACAGGTACATCAGCAAAAGAATTCACATAGGAAGCTATCAGTTCGTTCGAATATAAATTATAAATATTTATTTCCTTCTTATCTACGGAAAAATAATATTTTTCGCCTTTGTAAACTTTCTCCTTAAAAATTTCAGTAAATTTTGCGCTGGAATAATTTTTGATAGGATTTTTAGAAGTCAGAAAGAACGAACTATCGGCAATAATTTCCTTAACATCTTCGGAAGGAATAAATGTAATATCTCTGAACGATTTATACTCAGCTATATATTTATTAAAATCATCAAATATTTTTTGAGTAGTATCTATTTTAATTTGATTATAAAAAGACAGATAGTCATCAACATTCAACGCTTCAAGTAAAAACTTCGAGAAGATTCCCGCAAGAGGATAAGAGATAGACGGATCTTCCTTCATAAAATTATTGTAACTGAACAAAGGCTTGTAGTTTGCATAATTATATCTTGCTATAAAATAGCCAACGTCATTCAGAACATTGTTACTTTGTCCGCCCCTGCCTCCTATTGCCACTGCAAATCCTTCCTGAAGAAAAGGAGTCGGATATAAAGAATTCTCATTAATCTTATAATTCAGCAGCAGATGCGCTACCTCATGAAAATGACAGGAATAAGTTGTTGCTACAGCGTCAAGCTCGGAAAGATATCTTCCCTTTGAAACGCTTCCTGTAATATTTGCTATTTCCTCCTGATTGCTGCAGAAGACATAAAGAATTTTTTGTTCTTTTAACAACTGTAATTCACTGGCATTATATTTTAGAAGTGATGCGGTTCTCTCAACAAACTCATCAAGCATATCTATGCAGTATGAATTAAATAATTTTTCATCACTAATTAAAAAATCAAAATATTTTCCTGATTGTTTTTTCCAGTTGCGGGTAAAATATGTTAAAGGAGTAATAGCTATATGATTTTTAAAATAGAAGGGAACGGAGTAATTTAAGGAAGGTACGTTCAAAACACTTTTAGTAAAGTCGTCTCCTAATGAAACGGTCTGAAACAAAGCAGCTTCTCCTTTATTTATTTTTTCTTTTATATCATGACGAATAGAAGAAGAAAAATTTAGAAGTAGTTTATTTTTTACATCAGGAAAATTTATATTGAGTCTCTCAGAGGTTTGGATTTCCTCCGGAGAAATAAATGCAAGTGCTTCTTCACTATCATTAAGCAAAAGGCTAATGAATTCTTCCTCCGGAATATTTTTTTGTGCCCAGGTTAATAAACCTGACGATAGAAATGTTATTGCAAAAATTAAAAAGATAAATTTACCCATGAGTATTTTATTTAAGAGTAATTTATCTATTCAATAATTTTATAATTTATTTTGCTAAGTAATTATAACTGATTTTATCACCTTCTGAAATTCCGAATTTATCACAGAAGCCTGCAACGGTTTCAACTACATACATTGCTTTCTTCTCCGAAGGCATTGATTTTTCGGAGTAAGGTGTTGTGTTTTTATATATTTTAACAATTTCTTTATTGCTGTTAATAAAAAGTATATCCAAAGGCATTATCGTATTTTTCATCCAAAAAGCCTGGTCAGCATCTTCCGGAAAAATAAAAAGCATTCCTTCATTTTCAGGCATCGATTTTCTCCACATTAAACCCTGTGCTCTTTGTGCGTTGTCATCAGCAACTTCTATGTCAATTTTCTTTAGTTCTTTTCCATCCTTTTTTAAGAAAGAAAGGTCACCTTCTTTTTTGAAGGGTGGTTCCGGATGTTTGTTAACTTCTTCGCGCGGGTCTTTTACCTTCCACTCAGATGTTTCGTCTTTTTTATTACATCCCTGTAAAGAATAAAAACTAAAACTTAAAAAAAGAAAAAATACAACTAAATTTCTATATCTCATTTGTTTTTATTTTCCTTTAAAAAATCTTTTATACATTCCATAAGATGATAGTTCTGCTCGCGTGTACCCAGAGTTATTCTGGTTTCAGTTTTAAATGCTTCCTCATTTAAAAACTTGATAAGCATATTTCTCTCTTTAAGATATTTATCCAGGTCCTTTCTTATATGATGCGGCATATCTACCAGCATGAAATTAGCATATGACTTGTATGCAGTAAATCCTTCCATGCTGTTAAACTCTTTGTAGAAGTACTCTTTATCTTCCTGCATCATTTTTGTTACTCTTTCATAATATTCTGAATCATCTAAAGCAATTTCACCGAGTTTCTCTGACATTTTATTATAGCCGAGATATCTTACAGAAAAATTTATCAGCTCTTCAAGATTCTTACCTGCAAAAGCAAAACCTATTCTTGCTCCTGCCAGCGCATAGTACTTTGAGAATGTTCTGCAGATTACAAGATTCGGAAAATCATCGATGAACTCTTTTACATAATCATTTTCAGTTGAACCGAATCCCCAATATGCTTCGTCAATCATCACAATTGCGCCGCGTGCAGAATCAAGAAATCTTCTTAACTCTTCTTTCGGAATTCTGTTCCCTGTCGGATTATTAGGCGATGCAATCAAAACTATTCTCGGCTGTTCACGGGTATATATCTCAATCATTCTGTCAACATCATACATATAAGTTTTCAATCCGTCTTTTTCTCCTATGAACATAGGATACTCAACATTAAAGCCACCGACTTCATAAGCTACTTTTTTATAATACCACCATGCTTCTTTCGGGATTAATATTTTTTCTTTTCTATCGAGATAGTAATGAATTATTTGTTTAAGCAGGTCTTCACTTCCGTAGGAAAGAATTACCTGTCTTTCATCAATGTTAAAATCATTTGCAATTCTTTTTGATAAGCTTGATTTCACTCCCTTTGCAAAATCACGTGAGTACCATGATAAGTCATCTATTGTCGCATGTTTCAGATACTCATAACACTTTGGTGACGGACCATATTGTGATTCGTTTCTATCAAGATATTGCAGCTCGTTGTATTTTTTTTCAGCCATTATATTTATAACTTTTATTTTTTATTTAAAAAAGAACTGACACCGTTTTTGCATTCTTCCGTCATGCGTGTTATTGCATTCAGGTCAACTGCATAGTCAAGTGAAGATTCAAAGCTCATTGAAGGAACGTTCTTAAACATTTCTTTAGTCAAAGCAAGTGAGCTCATCGGTAATTTATTTAAAGCTTCGCAATGTTTCATTGTAAAGCTCTCTAACTCTTCAGAAGGCACTACATAATTACTGAAACCCAATTCTTTTGCTTCAGTTCCATTGATAAATCGTGATGTTAAAAGTAAATCCTTTGCAACTGTTTCAGTTACTCTCTTCATCAGAAAAATCATTACAATAGCAGGAATAAATCCAATTTTAACTTCCGTGTATCCGAATGTTGTTTTATCCGATGCTATTATAAAATCACAGACGCTTGCAATTCCGCATCCGCCGGCTAACGCATAGCCTTCTACCATTGCCACAACGGTTTTTTTGCAATAGTAAATTGCAAGAAACATGTTTTTGAATTTCTGCGAGTCCTGTTTATTCTGAAGGATATCAAACTCAGAAATTTTCTGAAGATAATCTAAGAATAGACCTGAACAAAAATTACCTCCCGCTCCCATCAATATTATTGTCTTTGTGTTTTTGTCATCGGAAAGTTCATTAAAAACATGTGTTATTTCTGAAATCATTTCCTCATCCAGTGAATTCCTTTTTTCGGGACGATTAAGAATAATTTTTTTTGTTAATCCTAAATCTTCTACTAATATTTTTTTATATGTCATTATAATGTATAAATGTATTGTTGTTATGGTTTACAAGCTCTGAGCTTACCAGGAAATTTTTATCAATGTTTTCCTGTGAAATTATTGTTTTCGTCTCTCCGAAATCAACCATCTGCCCTTTGTTCATCAAAAGTGTTTTTGAAGAGTATTTTAATGCAAGATTCAAATCGTGGATAACAAATATTACTGTCAAACCCTTTTTTACATTCAAATCTCTCAGCAGCGATAGTGTTTCATACTGATAATTTATATCAAGGTGTGTTAAAGGTTCATCGACTATTAGAATTTTTCCTTTTAAATCATGCGTAATATCAAGCTGAACCAGTGAAAGTGTTAACAATATTTTCTGCCTCTCACCACCTGAAAGTGTTTTCAATGTCTTTTCTTTGTACTGAGCAACTCCACACACTTCCATTGCTTCGTTTACTACAGTTATATCTTCATTACTATATGAAAGCTGCGAAGATTTTTTATAAGCATATCTTCCAAGCAAAAGTAAATCATACACTTTTAGCTCATTTACATAAGCAGGAAAAACCTGCGGCAAGTAGCTTATATTTCTTGAAAACTCTTTGTGTTCGTAGTTTTTTATATTTTTGCCTGAATAACTTACACTGCCTGAATAATTATTTATTATTCGAGAAATAATTTTAACCAGTGTCGATTTCCCCGAACCGTTTCTTCCTATTATTGCAAGTACGTCACCTTGATTTACTGAAAAAGTAATATTCTTAAGAAATTTTGTGTCTTTTTCATAGGAGAATTCAACTTCTTTTATTTGAAGAAGATTTTCTTTCAAATTAGCTTAAATGCTCAAGGGTTTTCGGATTCAAGAACCATTTATATGTTCCATGTTCTTTCTTGACATCGAAATCAATTAGGCATACTCCCGATTTCTTGAAGTTATAAAAATCTTTTTTGTTTGAAAGAGCGCCAACGAGCATTCCCATCATTGGTTCATGTCCGACAAGTACAATTGAATTCAAGTCTGCATTCAACCTTATCAGTTCAATCACCTGTGAAATCGAAGAGCCTATTTTGAGTTCGTTCGCAATCTCAACATCATTTTTATATTTAATGGATGTAGCAATTACTTCTGAAGTCTGCACTGCTCTTGTAAGCGGACTTGTAAAAATTTTATCTGCAGTTTCGAGTTCTTCTTTTAAATTCTTGGCAACTTTGCGGGTTGTCATTCTTCCTTTTATAGTAAGGAAACGGTATTCATCGGATTTTACGGAGTTCGTTTCGTGGTCTATCGCTTCTCCGTGCCTTATTAAATAAATTTTCATAGTATAGTTTATATCAGTTCACATACTACCGGTTTTACTGAGTCCGGCGTAATTAATTTTATTTTGCTTATTGAGTTTTCTGCTCCCGGTGTAAAAGGAGTTTTAACCCTTATATAATTTCTTGTATATCCTTCTATCCATCCTGCATCTTTAACTGTCTCAAATAAAACTTCCTGCTCTGTTCCAATGTACTTTGAATAAAAATCAAATTTCTTTTTATTGGATAAATTTCTAAGCACCTGACTTCTGAATTTCCTTTTTCTCACATCAACTGAACCAGGAAGCTCAATTGCAACCGTATCTTTTCTTTCAGAATAACTGAAAACGTGCAGATAGCTTATTGGCAGTGAATTTAAAAACTTATACGTGTTATCAAAATGAGTATCAGTTTCTCCCGGGAAGCCGACTATAACATCAACTCCTATACCTACATCTTTAATTTTATCGTTAATCTTATAAATTAAATTTTCATAGAAATCTGCATTATATCTTCTTCGCATTGCCTTAAGAATTTCAGAGTCACCGCTCTGTAACGGAATATGAAAATGATTGCAGAATTTGTTTGACGATGCGTATAAATCCAGTATTTCATCAGTCAACAAGTTCGGCTCAATCGAGCTTATTCTTATTCTACTTATATCAAGCTTATCAAGTTCGTATAATACATCAATCAATTTGTATTTAAGAACTTCTTCCTCTGAAATATTTATCTGAAAATCATAGTCACCTGTATTTACTCCTGTAAGGATAATTTCTTTATACCCACTGTCAATTATTTTTTTAGCATTTTCAATTACTTTTGTAATATCCTGACTGCGTGATTTTCCTCTTGCCATAGGAATCGTGCCCATCCTGAATTTTTAAGAACGCTCTCGTTCTGGAATCCGTATCGGCAGAAAACGCTTCAACAAATTCATCCAGCTCAAAAACTTCTTTTCTTATAACTCTGGTATTTGAATGGTTTTCAATTCCATCAATACACGATACATTCTCTTTTTCAAAATTATCCATGTAATCAAACAACTTGAACTTCTCATTTGCTCCGAGAACTAAATCAACGCCTTCCATCTTTGCAATTTCTCCGGGCTGAAGCTGTGCATAACAGCCTGTTACAATGACGTAAGTTGCGGGATTATTTCTTATCACACTTCTTATTATCTGTCTGCATTCTTTATCGGCATTTTCCGTTACAGAGCATGTGTTAAGCACAAAAATATCGGAGGCATTTCCATAATCGGTGACTTTATAGCCCTTATCTTCAAATTGTTTGGCAATTGTAGAGGTCTCGCTATAGTTCAATTTGCATCCAAGAGTATGTAATGAAACGGATTTTGACATTCTGTAATTTACCGATTATTAGGGGGATTTTTAAGTTAAAAATCTATATATATTAAAATACTGCATTATTTCGCAGGATTTATAATATTGTTAACAAAATAATTATATTAAAAATCACCTTATGAAATTTAAAACTTTGTTGATTTTAGCTTTACTGTTATTATCCTCAAAAACGTCTTTTTCGCAGTTTTTCTTTCTGAATGATTCAGCAAGTGTTTCCAATTATTATATTTCCGGCGGATATGATGCAGAGCTGCGTGGTATTATTGCTCCGGCTATCGAATATTTTAAAAACACTACTGCAAACCCAAATGATGTCTTTGTTTTTGATGTCGATGAAACCTCTTTAAGTAACTTTGAAGTATTCAGAGCATCCGGTTATAAATGGAATGCAGAACTATATGATAATCAATTGAAAGCAGAAAGCTCACCTGGAATTAAACCCGTGCAGGAGCTGTACAATGTTTTAGTAAATAAAGGCTACAAAATATTTTTTATTACAGGCAGAGATAATAACGATTTTAATTACAAACATACTTACGGCAACTTGAAAAAATCAGGTTATGCACAAATTGATTCTTTAATCCTGCGGCCCGAAGAGTTTAAAAATTCAACGGCTCAGGAATACAAAAGCACAATCCGCCAAAGATTTGCAAGTCTGGGATATAACTTCGTCGGAAATGCAGGTGACCAGTGGAGCGATATGGCAGGCGGAAATGCGGGTTACATGGTGCGGATTACAAACTATATGTACTGCATAAAATAATTAAATTTTCGTATAACAAAAAAGCCGCGAGAAAAATCCCGCGGCTTTTATTTTTCATTTCTATGTAACTATTAATTATTTCTTACTGCTGTATCTTATTTCATTAATACCATTTTTCCAATCAATGATTCATCACCAAATTCAACTCTGTAATAATAAACTCCCGATGAAAATTTAATTGCATTCCATCTTGCTTCGTAAATTCCTTTTCCGTTTACATTGAATTGAATTATATCTACAAGCTGTCCTATCTGGTTATAAACCTTTACAAAATAAACTCCTGTAATATTTTTGTTTACAATGAATTTAATTGTTGTTGCGGGGTTAAACGGATTCGGATAATTACCGATCAATTTGTATGAGCCCGGTATATTTATATTTTCTGTTTCATTATTAACATGTGTAGGATTTCCGAAGCTTGTAAAAGGACTTATTACACCATAAGCTATGCTCAGATCTATTATCTGCTGCTTTAAAGCAAGCGCTTGTGGTGAGCCCGGAGTTAATGCATAATACTGAACAAGCAAATTATCAATTTTTTGCTTAGCCCATATCTTAGTTAAGAATTGATACCTGGTTGCTGTTGTATCAACTCTGTTAAATGTATACTGATATGAAACAGGCTGATTGAATGCCTTACCGGAAAGTGTAACTGTTACAGGACCTGTTGATAAGTACCTTCCTGTTACAATCATCTGTTGCCCTATATATAAATTCGGAAGCGGATTAGGATAAACATTTGTAACTCCTCCTGAATTGAAACTTACAGACGGGCTAAGTAATACCGGATTTTTTATTCGTAAATAAAAATTCGTTATTCTTGATTCTAACTCTCCGTCAAGCAAAAATTCTGCATAGCCGTTATTCTGTGAAGACATCAATGTAAGCAGCTGCTGGTTTACATCTGTTCCTATTCCAAATGAATATAAAAATATTTTTGTTTCCGTTGACTGAATAAGATTTCTTACATGAGTTGCCAATGCCCCCGTTTCCGTTATTCCTACTGTCGGCTGTCCGTCAGTAAAAAATATAATTATATTTGCCGTACTATCACTTGCAGCAGAGAACTGTGGCACTGCAGTGGAAAACGCTCCGGAAATATTTGTACTGCCACCTGCAACTATAGCGTTTACATAAGTAAGAGCAGAATCTCTCGATTGATTCGTGTACAATACATGATTGTTGCGGAATTTATAAACATTGGTTTCAAAATCTACTATATTAAATTTATCGCCCGGGTTTAAATTATTTACAATAAACTTAGCAGCATTTACTGCCTGAGTCATCTTTGTTCCACTCATACTTCCCGACCTGTCAACTATCAGTGTGAATACTTTTTTGATTACATTCGCAGTACTACCCGGATTTGGTTCGGCAATAAACATAAAAAAGCCGCCGAGACTATCCGGCAGCTGGGACTGCGGAATTAAAGTAGAATAACTATAAAGTCCGAGCTGATTTAAATTAAGCGAATACTTTATTTTATAATTTACAGTTGCAGCAGCCTCATAAAGATTGCTGATTACAACTGCATTGTTTCCGTTATTTGATATTTGTGTTAAAGGATTTGTGCTGACTAAACGAATACTGTCAATTGTTCTCGGAGATGTTAAATTTAAAGTAAGTTCCTGAGCATCTAATATTGCTGTCTGAATTAAATGATAATCGTTTGTATAGTTGTAAAATACGCTGCCGAAATCATATGCAAGTAACTGAACATATGTAAGCTCAACAATAAGCACAGAATCTTTTTTTACCTGCTGAGGAATTCCGAAGAACATAGGAGTATTGCCAAGGTATGTTTTCAGATTTGCATTCATTACACCACCCGGCAATGTTGTATCCTGCGGACGCGGTGCAATCGGAGCCTGATACCAGACATTATTTACTTTCCACCTTAGCCCGGTAGCGCTTGCACCTTCAGGTAATGGAAAAGCGAATGATACAGTTTTATCCGCACCCAACAAATTTTTGAATGTTTGAGTAGTTATAGTTGTGGATATCTGGCTTTCAACAGAAGTGTTTATTTTTGTGCTTGTAAGCTTTAAATAAATTCCTGTTGAAGCGTTTACAACACCGACTCCGTTTGCAAATACCTGCGATGAAGTTATGCAAAGGATGGTTACTAAGGAGAGAAAAAGTAGCTTTCTCATAGCAGTTCCTCCTTTAGGTTTTTGGATTGGTCTTAAATAATTGTAAGATAAATTGTTGATATTATAAATCCAAATAAAAATGCACTATCTTGCTTTCAAAACAGTGCATTTCTTGAAATGAAGATCATTACTTTATTTAAAATCTATAGACATATATTTGAAGTTCAAAATCATGTAATCAAACTTTGAAATAAAATCCTGCCCAAGATTTCCATACATTATTTCTTCTTTTTCTTTCAGTGATTTGGAGATCAAAGATAACCCCGGAATAATAACTTTATCATCTGCTATCTTTAATTCAACATCTTTCAGGTTATAACCCGGTACTTTTATATCTCCGCCTGCTCCGCCGAACTTTATATCCTCTAATTTATATTCCGCTATAATTTCTTTTTCATAATCTTTAAGAAACGGAACGTAAAGCATTGTAGTTTTTGCCCCAGTGTCAAAAGTAAAGCACATAGGATTATTTTTATAATCAACTTCGACCAGTGGATTGAATCCGTCAATCAATAAATTATTTTTATTTGGAACTGACGGTGTTAGCGGAACATCTAAATCTCCCTCTTTAGAGATTATTACTTCTCCCATATCAGCTATTACAGGAAAGCCTATTATACCGTTTATTTTATACATTCCTCCTGCAAAAGACAGATCTTCATCTTTCAAAACCAGAAACAGTGCATTCTTAATTTTCATGTTGCCTATAAAAAATGATTTTGCCCACGCAATTCGTGAATCTATTTTCTTTCCTGTAATAGCACCGACTTTTATTATCCCCCCGGTAAAAACCAGGTCCAGCTTCTTAGCATAGCTTTCCGTTATAGTTGAAAAATTCGCCCCGGTATCAAATACAAAATTAAAGGTTTCATTATTGTAAGTTACAGGAATATTGTAAAGCCCTGCTAAATCTCTTTTCATATTCAGTTTAGTTTCATCTTTTCTAATTACTTCCTGCTTCCCGACTCCCTGCACTGCTTCCCATATTAAAAGCGAGTTCTCATAATCTTCTTTATCTTTTTCTTTAATATAAGCTGAGTAATTTTTCAAAAGAATTTTTGAATATTCAACGGATTTTTTATAATCGCCGAGCCAAACATTATTGAATATACTTACAGTATATAAATCTCTTTTAACGGTGTCGTGTATTTCCGCATTTGAGATAATATCCTGAGTAAAGTATTTTTCTGATTCAGCCGGATTATTTATCAGGCTGTAATAAAATACATTACAGATATTTTTTTCGTTTTTATTGGGGGTGTTTTCAACTTCTTTGAGTTGAGAGACGAATTTAAAATACTTTTTGCTGCTGTATAGATCATACAGTTTATCAAATGCGCTGTTTTGTGCCATCAGTGGTAAATTTAATAATAAAAAAATAAGCAGAGCTTTCATTTTGTTGATTTTTATATCAAAGATATAAAATACAGAGGAAGTTTAATTGTAAAAATGCGACAGGATTTATTTCAGCAGATTTAGATATTTAATAAGCTTCTGACGGGATTCGAACAGTGAAGGATTTGCTCCTGTAATTTTTTTGAACTCCTTATTAAAATGCGCCTGATCATAAAATCCAAAATTGAAAAAAATATCTCTCAGTGAGACATTCTCTTTTACCAGTTCACTTGTCAATGAATTTATTCTTACTATAGAAGAAAACTCTTTTGGAGAAAAACCCGTAACTTTTTTAAATTCTCTCTGAAATTGTCTTATGCTTATTTTTGCTTTCTCCGCTAATTCCTCCGTCTTTACTGAACCGTTACTACTGTTAATTAACTCAATAGCTTCAACTATATGACTTTTTACCCGAGTAAAATCGAACATCTTCTGTTCAAAATAATCCGTAATAATTTTTAAAATTTCATCATCTGTAATTTCTGAATTAGAAAATTTTATATCCAGAAACGCAGTAAGTTTATTTTTGTACTTTTCAATTTTACCATCCGTCAATAAATAAAAAACTTCAGGTTTAAATTTTAAAAGAAAAATGTAAGAGTTTTCCGGAAGATTTAGTTTTACTTTCGTATTCCTGTATCCGGCAATTTTTGCAGAGAGCTTTTTTGTTTTACCATTATAAATAATAAGCAGCGAAGAAGTGGAATCCAGCAGCAGCTGAAAATTCAATTTCTTCTTTTCTTTCACTTCAAATTTTGCCATCTCTGAGAAAAAATTTGTCAGCGCTCCGGGCGGTTTATTCTCTGTATAATATAGTTTTAAACGGTTTAGCAGATCAGAATTTAGATTAAAATTTTACATATTTAATATACAACGTTTTTGGTAAATTTAAAATTAACTCAATTTTATAATATATATGGCTAATAATTCCAAAAACGATGTTATGGAGAAAATTGTTTCGTTGGCTAAACGAAAAGGGTTTGTTTTCCAATCTTCGGAAATTTATGGGGGACTAAACGGCTGCTACGATTACGGTCCGCTTGGTGTTGAACTGCTTCGCAACATTAAAGAAGCATGGTGGAAAGAAATGACTCTTCGCGAAGATGTCGAAGGACTCGATGCCTCTATCCTTATGCATCCCAAAACATGGGAGGCTTCCGGTCACGTTGAAAATTTTACTGACCCGCTTGTTGACTGTAAAGAATGTAAAGCGCGTTTCCGTGCTGACCAGCTTGATGACGTTGAATGCGGCAATAAAGGATACAAAGGAAGAAAAGCAAGCAAGTGCCATGCAGAAGGAAAATTTACCGAAGCAAGAAATTTTAATATGATGTTCAAGACCTTCATAGGTCCGCTGGAAGAATCTTCAAATGCGATTTACATAAGACCTGAAACCGCGCAGGGCATTTATCTTAACTTCTTAAACGTTAGAGAATCTGCAAGGCAGAAACTTCCGTTCGGAATCGCGCAGGTCGGAAAAGCTTTCAGAAATGAAATCAATACAAAGAATTTTTTATTCCGCACACGTGAGTTTGAACAAATGGAAATGCAGTTCTTCGTAAAACCCGGCGAAGATGAAAAATGGTTTGACTACTGGAAAGAACTTCGCTACAACTGGTTCATAAAATACGGATTGAAAAAAGAGAAGATGAAATTTTTATCTCCTGATAAACTTGCTCACTATGCAAAAGCTGCTGCAGATATTGAATATGAATTTCCATTCGGCTGGGGAGAGATTGAAGGCATTCACAACAGAACTGATTTCGACCTCAAACGTCACACAGAATTCTCAGGTAAAAAAATGGAGTACTACGATGACCAGACTAAAGAAAGATTTATTCCCTATGTAATCGAAACTTCAGCAGGCGCATCAAGAAGCTTTATGGCTTTCCTTGTTGATGCCTACGAAGAGCAGGAACTTAAGAAAGAAAATTCTGATGGAACGACAAGCTCGGAAACAAGAGTTGTTCTTCATCTGCATCCGGCGTTAGCTCCTATAAAAGCTGCGATTTTTCCATTGGTAAATCGCGACGGAATGCCTGAGCTTGCTCATAAAATTACTGCTGACTTGCGAAAGAACTTCAATGTGTTCTATGATGAATCCGGCGCCGTCGGAAGACGCTACAGAAGGCAGGATGAGAACGGAACTCCGTTCTGTATTACTGTTGATACCGAATCATTAGAGAACAACACTGTTACAATTCGTGAGAGGGATTCTATGGAGCAAATCAGAATTCCTGTTGACCAGATTCGAGCTTATTTATTAGATAAAATTATGTTATAACTTTTATAACCCTCATCCATACTTTCATAAACTTCAGACTCATTAATTAATTTGGATCAAACCTTTATAACCATACTCGGATTTGTTGCTGCATTTTTTACTACGTTCGCTTTGCTTCCGCAAGGCTTACGCGCTATTAAAACCAAACACACAAAAGACCTTTCGCTGCCTATGATAATCATGATGGAAGTCGGAATAATTCTCTGGCTTGTGTACGGAATTATCATTGCCGATATGCCGCTTATTTTCGCTAACGGTATCGGAACTATCTTTGCTACAATTAACCTCATCATGAAATTACGCTATGGGTAAATCAGTAGATAACTCAATCCTCAAAAAGATATTTCTCTTCTCCGAAATGAGCGATGACAACCTTGAAAAAGTAAAATCATTCGTTCACAAAAAGAAGTTCAGCAAAGGCGATACGATATTCTTTGAATCGGAAATGTTCGGCGGTCCTTACGTTGTGCTCGATGGCGCTGTAAAAATTTATAAAGTCTCAAAGGAAGGACGCGAGCAGATACTCACAATTATTCACCCGTACAATTCTTTTGCCGATGTTCCGTTGTTTGAAAAATTCACCGATGAAACCAAGGAGCTTACTTATCCCGCCAATGCAACTGCAATGGAAGATTACACTGAACTGCTTTACATCCCTGCAGAGCGGCTGCATCAGTTTTTTAAAAACGATGTCAACCTCTGCCTTAAAATGCTTGCAAGCATTGCAAAGAAAAACAGACAGCTGAATTTTCAGATTGAAAATCTTACCCTGAAGGATGTTGTAAAGCGCGTTGCAGGATTTCTTCTCACCGAATATAAAAAGACCAACAAAGAAAGTTTTGAAATTGATATCAGCCGTTACGATATGGCATCGCTGCTCGGCACCATTCCAGAAACACTTTCCCGCACATTAAAGAAGCTTCAGGATGAAAACCTTGTTGAAGTCGCAGGAAAATCTTTTACTATAAAGAATGTTGAGAAGCTGAAGAAGATATCGGAGTGATTTTAATTAAGAGTTGTATAAGAGGTTTTAATTTTTCCATCTCTCTGTTACCCTACCTTCTCGTAATGGCCAAACAACTTTAAACTGACAACCGTCAACTATCTTGACTTAAGTCAATGCCTCTCAAATCCGATTCGTTTAATTTTATTGTAACTAAAGAAAACCAAACAATAAAATGAAATGAACATCACACCTGAAACATCACTCGGAGAAATTGTAAAGAACAACTTCAGGGCAATAAGAGTCCTTGAAAAATATAATCTTGATTACTGCTGTGGAGGAAAGAAATTATTTTCAAACATCTGCACTGAAAAAGGACTGAACGCAGAAGAAATCACAAATGAACTTGCAAAGGTGGAAAACGAATACGTAAGCGATAAATTCAATTTCTGGCCGATGTCATTTTTATGCGAGTATATAAAAGTAAATCATCACGACTATTTAAGAAGAGTTTTCCCGGTAATATCGCAGCACATAGATAAAGTTGTGAACGCTCACGGAGACAGGTTTGATTATCTGCCGCAGCTAAAAGAAGTATTTGGAAAAATCCGTGAAGAGCTTTTATCTCACATGGAAAAAGAAGAGAGAGTTTTGTTTCCTTATATTTCTAGCATGGATAAAACATATAACAGCGTTTCATTTCCTCCTTTCGGAAATGTAGAGACACCCATAAGCGTATTGATTAGAGAGCACGAAGAAGCAGGCGGAGATATTGAGATACTGAAACAGATTACCAACAACTTCACTCCGCCTGAAAATGCCTGCACTACATTCAGAGTAACGTTCAACGAGCTGGATGAATTTTACAAAGATTTGAAAATCCATATTCATCTTGAGAACAATATCCTCTTCCCGAAGGCAATTGAAATAGAAAGCGGAATCAGAAATTAATTTTTACTAACATGAAGAACAGAAAAACTTTAATAATAATAGCGGCGGTATCGATAATATCACTTGCAGGATTTTTAACAGTAAGAAATTCCAAACTACAGGAGCTGGGCGTTGGTCCGGTGAAAGAATTAAAACTAAGCAGCACCATTGATGAAAAACTTGTTACTCACGGTAAACAATTATTCGATTCAAAATGCGCAATGTGTCATATGATGAACCAGTGCAAAGTCGGTCCGTTGATGCAGGGAGTTACTAAGAGAAGAAAACCTGAGTATATAATGAATATGATATTGAATCCTGTTGAAATGACACAGAGCAATGCGACTGCCGAAGACCAGATGCAAAAATACGGAATGCAGATGCCTGCGCAGAATTTATCTGTAGATGAGGCAAGAGCTTTGCTGGAATATTTCAGAAGTTATGATAAATAAATTTGGATTCCCGCCTTCGCGGGAATTGTTAACTTATTTTGTTTTTGTATATGTAGTCTCGCCGTTTAACGTCTGCATTTGTCCGTCTTTGTCTTTAAAAGATGTTGTCCATTTCATTATAAGATTACCTCCGGTAAGCTCCAGAGATCTATCCATAGTGTATGCATCGCTCTTAGCTTCAATTGTCATTTTCATAGCATCAATTTTTCCTGTTCCCATGGAAACAGTATTCACGCCCCATTCATCGAACCACCATGATTTTACATTTCCTTCTGCATCGCTGCCATAGACTCCCATACCGCTGTATGTATGCGTTTTATCTTCTGAAGCAGCTGTAAGATTTATTATAAGATATTGTTTGTTGTAATCCAACCGGCATACAAGCTCTTCATTCATTTTTGTACCCATCATATCCGACTGTCCGCTCCATGAGCCCTGAATCAGATTCAGGAAAGTCAAATCTAAAGGTTTTGGCAATGAACCCTGAGCATGAAGATTTAAGGCAATAAAAGTTATTGTGAGAAGGAAGAGAGTTTTAAGTTTCATAAATAGAGTCTACTTTAATTTAATAATTCAAATATCGTATAACAAGAAAATATATAAATAATTATAGTAAATGGAAAAACAAAAATACAGGATTGAGTTTTGGAAGAACGGAAAAAAAATCATATCCAAAGTGAGTAATGAACTTGCCCGAGAAGGCAACAGACTTACAAAAGATTTTTACATAACAAGAACATCTGACTGGAAATATACCGTTAAAGAAGTCAAAGAAGTAGAAAATATTGTACAGAATACACACGTATTAAATCACGAAGAGAATAATCCCGATGTACTACCGGATAAGAGTTATGTAGTGGAGGTGGAGTAAACAAAAAGACCTGACAAGTTTATAATCTTGTCAGGTCAAATTATTATGAACTTTTAATTTTTGTACCCCTCCTTAGTAAGGGGGGAGAACATTAAGAGTTAAAAATAAAAATGAAACATCATCTGATACTCATTATTATCTGTTGACGGTGTTTCGCTAACAAAACGAATCATCGACTCCAGCTCCATACCGGGCATTGGAAATAAAGCAAAGCCGGTGCTTATTCTTTTTATCTCGTCATCAACTACGTCTCTGTCTCTATCACGCATTTCATACTGGCCGCGCAGCTCAATACCTTTGGCAACTTTAACACTCAGTTCGCCAAAGTGATACATACCTCTTCTGAAAGTTCCTGTTTCCTGATTTTCAATAAAATCAACTTCACCAAGAAGCGCAACTCTATCAAATAGACCGATCTTCGTAAATCCGTTAAATGATTTTTGATTTGCATCCATCATATCACCAAACTGATCTGCTTTGCGGAACGGGTTATTATAAAAAGACGTTCCAAGATTCCAGTGAACTAAATCTTCTGCAAAGTGAAAAGTATAATCTGCCGAAGCAACGAACATTTTGTTTAAATCAGTATCAAAAAAATCCACACTAAGCCCGTTAAATAAACCTACACTCATATTAAAATCTCCCGGCGACATTCCGAGCTGCAAGCCTGCATCTGCATCATAGGGAGTGTTTAGTAAATAAAGTCTTTGATAAGCGCGGTGATCAGGAATTCTTATACCAAAGTTAGGAGAAAATTTCCCCGCCTGAAAATAGAAGTTGTAATCAGTTATATTGGAAAGCAATCCATAGAATTCATTTTTAACCGGCGCCTGCTGGCTTTGCAATCCTGCTGATACGAACACACTAAGTTTTTCATTTACTTTAGCATTAACATAAAGATTGCCTTCCATCGCAAGAAATTTATTTGCTGAGATGGAGGTTTTTAAATCGTTATCTGAGTGGGCAATTCTAACATCGCCCCCGACAGAAATACTTTTTGAAAGCTTTGGTGAAAATTCCATCTTGGAAGTAAGCTTCTTGAACATATCCATTCCAAGATTCTGCTGTCCGTACTTAGTGCCCCATTCTGTACGCATCGAGCCACCTGAAGGATTCACATGACAATCGCCGCATTTATCACCTGTATATGCAGCAAAGCGAGGATAAGAAAAACTTTTTTGTGATAGAAAAATTGAAAAGCAAAATAATACAATAGACAAGAAAAGAGGTGAAAGTTTTTTCATGTATGGTTAGAATTTATTTAAGAATTCTTAAAGAATCCATTAATTGAAAATAAAAGGACGGGGACGAGGAATATGAACGAATATTTCTAATAGTATAAGTTTAGCTTCGGGTGCAAAACTTTTACATATTTACAGTGATTGAATTATCATCTTTATTATATGTAACCTTGTAACTTTTTAAATTTTTTGTTGCAGGACCTTCAGTAACTTTTCCGCTGCTGTCGAATTCAGAACCATGACCGGGACATATAAATTTTGAGCCGTCAAACTCGACTGCTTGTTTTTTGTGTGTGCATGTCATATCAAGTGCAGTGTATTTTCCGCTGCCTTTGTTTATTACAATTACTTTGCTTGTTACCATAGCATAGCCGCCCTTGCTGTTTAGATCGGGATAATCAGAAAGGCTGAAGGTTTTTGGCGCACCTCCTGAAGATATTTCATAGGTATCTGCAGCAGCTAATAGTTTTTCAACATTAATACAGCTTGCAGCAACAGTGCCTAAAATAACTCCTGTGAAAGATTTCTTAAGGAAATCCCTGCGCGATGAACATTGAGATGTTTTTTCGTTCTCCATTTTGATTTTTAGATTAATAAATTAATAATGATTGATTTTATTTTCGCGGGACGGGACTACTTAATATTAAATGAATGTTATTTCTTTTTTGTTCCAGATTTTCGGTTTTGTAAAATAATAAAATTATATCTAATTTGCAGTGTTGTTGGTCATAATAACCAACAACACCGGCAAAAAGTAATTTAGTTATTCTTAGTAATTTTTAATTCACCTCTGTTGGTTGGACCTCTGAAAGTAGAATAGTTCCACTCTCCCTGATAAAACGAACTGTACATAGTTGCATTAAAAAAAACATTTGCATCGGCAATTTTAGGATTCATGTTTACAAAAATTTTGCCTTTTTCATAATCCATGTTTCCGCCGAACTCACCATTCATAGATGATTTGCCCGGGAAATCTTCAACATACCAATTAGTAACCGTATATGTTCCGCTTATAGAAGGCATATTAACATCTTTAGCATTGATATTTTTCACAGTCATTACCCCGCTTGCAACCTTAGCTCCGCCGCTGCCGTACATTGTGAAAGTATAATCGGTAAGTTCAATTTGATTATTATTTCCGCCCGATGACGTGCATCCCCCAAGGAATGCTGCAAGTATTAATACCAATATATATAATTTAGAAAACTTCATAATTAAAATTTAATGTGTGTAAGAAATATTTTTATTTTACTAAGATCATTTTCTTTACCTGTGTAAATGTATTTCCGCCATTTAATGGAGCGGCCGTCATTTTATAAAAGTACGGACCCGATGGCAAATTGAATACAGATGAATTAAAGTTCACGTCATAAAATCCTGGCATGTAGTTTGAATTATTTATTAAGTTTGCAACTTCTTTTCCTGAAACATCATAAACTCTCAGTGATACAACAGCATCTTCCGGTACCAGAAATCTTATAGTAGTTGAAGGATTGAATGGGTTTGGAAAATTCTGTTTTAAATCATATACCACAGGAAGTTCAGATGAATTAGTAATTCCTGTAAGGCATGATGCGCGATTGTACCAGGCTCTTATTGTATCTCCGGGCATAGGACCAAAGCCTAACGATAATCTTATTGCACCGTTCAGATGACAATAACTCATAACTGTTCCGTTAAAGTTTTGTCTGGTGCTGCTGAAACAAAATCCTTCGGCAGTATAACAAGAATCTATAGCTCCCGTTGTTGTAAAACCGTTAGTAGGCCAGTGACACGAATGAGTATGATACGAACCAAAGTTATGTCCGAGTTCGTGAGCAACAACGTTTACCGTCCATGAATATGTAGGAAAATTGTTGTAGTTAGGGTCTATGCCGGAAAATGAATACCTTCCTGAACCATCATTCCTCTGATAAGGAATACAGAGCACAGCTATCCACGCAATACCGCCGCCTATCTCAGGTCTTGTAGAAAGTAACTGGGCAAGGCTGCCTGAAAAATTATCTTGTCTGTTGCGTCCGAATGCTACAAGAATATCCTGTGTTTCCGTCATTCCTACGTATGGGTCTGATTGTGTCCAGTATCTGATTTGAGAAATTTCCATTGGAATGCTTTCGTTGCTATATATAGTAGCAACCGATGCAAACATTCCCTGAATGAAATTAATCAGAGTAGTTGGATTCGAACCGTTATCCTGATACATTTTGTAATCTGCTTCAAAATAAATTCTTACAGGTGCGCGCACAACGTCATAATCGGATTGATTACCTTTTACAGAATTATCGCTGGCGTTATGACGTGCAAATCTGTCTTCTTTATCTTCAACACCGCATTTGAAATTATTCAGAACTTTTAAATCGTTGTCATTATAAAAAATATAGTTATCTGTATAATTATTGTTTTCTTTTACCGAACCGAGAACATAGTTGCCTGTCTCATCGGAAATAACTCCCATAACAAATTCATTAAAGATACTTATTGATGCTATTGAATGTTCTTTTCCCTTTATAATGCCGGTGTAGGAAATTCCTTTTGTATAGTTGAATGGAGTTTCGTTGTTCCCGGTAATTCCGGAAGATGTAAAGTCATCGGAAAATACTTTCTGCTCTACCAGTTCAAGCTCCATAGGAAGTGCATCACCTGTAGGAATAGTAAATGTAATTGATTTTTCTCTCGATACAAGAATATTTCTCAAAGCATTTCTATCAAGAACAAGCGAAACAGATTTTTTCGCAAAGTCATTGGCGTTATTTCTGTTTGCAGTTACTCCGAATAAACTTACATTTTTGAAACTTATATTGCTTTGATTATTTGAAATTAACGTCCCTGTTTTCACAGGAGAGTTAAAACTTTGAAAAGATTTTTCTTCTTTATTTATATCTGTCAGCCCGATAAAAAATCCCACAGATATTAATAATACTATTATTGGAAGAGCCTGTAAAATTTTTTTCATATTATTTAGCTTCAGATGAATTAGTGGAATTATGTTTGTCGTTTTTTAATTGAGTGCCTGCGCTGTGCGAATCAGATGACTGCTTAGTATACTCAAGTGTTCTGTTAATATTATTTCTTCCCGTCATTGTTAACACTGTCTGACCTGAAGAAGTTGAGACGCTGTAGTTGTAACTCATACCTGTTTCTGTATAAGTTAAAACACCTCCTGAAGTTGTATACGCTCTTGTAATCGGCGATGAACTGGGACAGGTTAAAGTAGCAGTTGTAGAAGAAAATGTAACCGTTTCACCATTGCAGATATCATATTGAGAACCGCCCTGATTTGACATCACCCAGGTACCCGTTACGTCATCTCCGCCCAATGCATTTAAGATGTCGTTACAGCTTGACCCGGTGAATGAAAGTGATATTAACGCGAGACAAAACAAAGAATTGAAAATACGAAAAAAGTACTTAGATTTCATATATAATGTTTAAAAGTTAATAGTAAATTATAAATCTTTACAACAAATATCAATTGTTTACAGATACAGTTTATATTGCATAAACTATAGAAAGTTCCCTAGAAAAATAAAGGTTATATAATTATAGCTTTAGGTTTTTCAGTGCGGGAAATTATTAACTCCTTTTCGATTTTTAACTCATTTAAAAATTGTTTGTCATGTGAAACAATAAGAAGAGCACCATTATATTGATTTATCGCACTAGTTAGTTCTTCCAGACTTTTTAAATCTAAATTGTTTGAAGGCTCATCAAGAATAAGCAGCTCGGGAATATTTCCCGATGCAAGTATACATGCAATACCTGCTCTCATTTTCTCTCCTCCGCTGAGATACTTAGCTTTTTTAAAAGCATCTTCGCCGCGAAAAAGAAACCTTGCCAGTTTTATCCGCAATTCATGTTCAGGAATTTTTGTAACTGAATTTTTATCTGAATATCTTTTTAAGTTTTCATAAACAGTAAGCTCCCTCTCAAGTATATCTACATTCTGGTCAAGAAAAGCAATGTTACTGCTATACAGATTTATTATTCCCTTCGATGGTTTAAGTTCGCCCGTAATTAATTTCAGCAGGACAGTTTTACCGCTTCATGGTTTAAGTTCGCCCGTAATTAATTTCAGCAGGACAGTTTTACCGCTTCCGTTAATTCCGCTTATGCTCCATCTTTCATTTCCTGAAATACTGAAGTTAATATTCTCTTTCCATAAATAATTTTCTGACATTGGAAATCCAAAATTCAAATCCGTCACATCAAGAATTTTCTTTTTTGCAGGAATATGCGAAGAAGCTGTATCAATAATAATTGAATTAGCATTTTCTAGCTTTTCTTTCGCTTCAGTCAGCTTACTTTTTATCCCATCTGTTTTTTGCGAGTGAGAATTTTTCAAACGCGAGAGGGTTTTCAATGAGTTATCCTGCAATTTCTTTTTTGCAATCCTTGGTATACTGCCTGACTCCAGCTTTTTCTTTCCTGCTGCTGACCTCTTCGCCTGTTTTTCCAAAGCAGCGTATTTCTCTTTTACTGATTTAGTATACTGCAGGTTCAACGCATCATATGTATTTTGGGCTGCCTCAGTCTCTATTCTTTTTTGCTCTTTATAAAATTCGAAATTCCCGCCGTATGTTTTAATTCCCTTGCTGCTAAGCTCAATTATTTCTTTCATTAAATTTAACAGTTCTCTGTCATGGCTAACAACGAGTAATCCGCGTTTATATTTCTTTATTAGGTTATATAGAATATTTCTTGATTCGTAATCCAGATGATTCGTCGGCTCATCAAGCAGAGCAAAGTCGGGTTTATTTAATAACAATGAGGCAAAGAGCAGGCGTGATTTTTCGCCGCCGCTTAATGTGTCAAATTTTCTTTCGAGATCTATACCTTCCAGCTTCGCTTCTGAAAAGATTTCAGCTATTCGTTCTTTCAAATCCCATTCATCATTCAGAATTTCATAATCTGCTTCAGTTGAATTTCCTGCCAGAATTTTTTCAAGAGACAATAATTTTTCTTTAACTGATAATACTTCCGCAACTGTTTTGTTATTATAAATAGAAAAATCCTGAGGGAAGTATGCAAGGCTGCCTTCACGTACAACAGTGCCTTCATCCGGCTGAATTTCCCCGGAAATAATACGAAGTAATGTAGTTTTTCCGGTTCCGTTATCTCCGATTAAAGCAGTTTTATTATCCGAGATTGCAAAACTTAATTTGGAAAATAATTTTTCCTTATCCGCATGGGAATATGATATATTATTTAGTCTAATGTGCATATAGAATTGTAATGCGTTTTCAGTTTAGCACAAAAAAGAAAACGTTTTTAAAAAAATTAAATTTTAAAATTGTGTGTAGATATCCCTATGACAGGGACTATAGAAATGAATGTGAGGTTAGATTATTTCACCTAAGTGATTTAATTCACGGAATAAAACTGTTATAGTGTAAAATTAAAAAGTTTGAAATAAAGTTTCAATGTTCTTAGCTAAGTGTTACAATCTCCACAGATATTGAAATTTTACAAATATCTGTCTTTCGGTTTCAACAAACCTTGAAGGATCATTTTGTGAAGGAATATCTTCTATGCTATGACTGGAGCCAAGATAAAAAATTGTGAACGGATTTATTTTATAACTTACTAAAGGGTCAACCCGGAAGCTATTACTGAACGAATTATATTCTGTTATCAATCTTAGAAACAATTGTTTTGAAAACTGATAGGACATTCTGTTTCGGACAATATATCCTGCATATAGTTTATCACTCAGGTTAGAATTATTCGCAAGCTCTCCATATGAGTAATCTGTTACAATACTAAGCTGTTCCAGAGGTTTGAAAGTATTCCAAAACTGAAGCTGCTGAGTATAGCCAATATATGAAGGTTCAATGAAGCGGACAATTGCCTTTCCTCTTGAATAATAAAATCCGAATGTAAACTTAGGCATAGTGTTAATATTCATATTAATAGAGGGCCTTAGCGCTTCTGTATTATATACTCCGCCGACAACTTCATTATTCACTAAGAACATGCTAAGATTTGCATTTATCTGATGCGCGAACTGGACGTAAAGCTGTGCCTGAGCGAACTGCTCGCGAAGCTTATTCTGGAAGTTATGTTTTATATAGCCAAAAAGTGAAGGCTCAATTCTTACCAGCCATTTGCTTTCAGGATAAATTGTATATCCCTGCCAGCTTGAAAGAGTTTTATAATTATTGTTAGATAAAAATCCGTTATCCATTCTGGCGGCTGAAGGAATGAAATCATAGTTCACATCAAAATTCCAATGCCGCGCGCTTCTTCTGAAAGATACATATCCGCCTGTGCCTGAAAAACTTTCGCCGTCAAATCCTGCAGTATATTTGCCTTCATCGAATCTCTGGTCTGGGTCGTAATATAAATTACTATCGTTAAGCTCGTGGGTATTGAAATGGAGAAGCTGGAATACAAAAGAGTACTTATCCATAAATCTCAGCTTGCCGTCAACTCCCAGCACTCTGTTAAATCCGTTGTATTTGAAAAAATTCCCCGTAGTATCTTTATATTCCCTGTCTGTAAAAATCATACCGATATATGAATCATCTGCAAGGTCATGTTTCAGTCTCAGTATATTAGAAAGCGAATGTATTCTTGTAGAGAACACAGAACTACTTTCATCCAGCGGAACAAGGAAAGGAGTTTTATGGTCATAAGCAGTAATATATCCGACATCAACTTTTCCTATCTTGCCTGTAATTTTTCCTGCAAGAGAAGGAGAATTAATAGAGCGTGTATAAACTACATCATACGGAGTGCTGAATATATTTTTTCCTTCGAGGAAAAATGGTCTTTTCTCCGGGAGAAACAATGCAAAGTTAGAGTTTATATTTATAACGCCTGCATCGGATTCAACCTGACTAAAATCCGGATTTATTGCTAGGTCAGTTGTCAAATTAGATGTTATACCATATTTCACATTCAGGCCTAAATCAATGTTCGGGTCACCGTTGAGGTAGTTTGAATTTGCATTTGAAAAATCCGAAAGCTCTCTTGATTGACTTCCCAATACAAAAGGAAGCACTTCAAGATTTTTTCCGCCCTTAATATTTTTCAATCCTTTTAATGTTCCTGCCTTAGTAAACAAGGACGGGTCATCTCTTGAAATCGGGCACCAGAAATATTCATCACGATTCTTGCGCGGGCGTATTCTGTAAACGTGGACTTTCCAGTCCTGAATATCTTTATTAGGAAAGCGTATACTTTTGAAAGGTATAGCTATTTCACATGTCCACTTATCTTTATAAATTTTTGCGCCGGAGTGCCAAACTGCATCATAGCTTGCATCTTCGTTACCGTTAGACCAGAGTAAGTCGCCTTGTATCCCATAAGGATTAGTTAAAAACTCGTACGCCTGTTTGCTGTTTGAATATGTGTCTATAAAAAATCCGGCAAAGTCATCCTGAAATATTTTATCCCTGTCAGCAAAAGTTACATGCAGATTTTTCATATCATCATCGTGGCAGATATATCCAAAATAAATATTGTCGTTATCATATAACACGTAGGTCTCTGTTTCAACCGGCGGCTTGCAGTTATCACCAGGGGAGACCTCACTGAAGTTTGAAAGTCTTACTGCGTTTTTCCATTGTTCTTCGTCAAGAACTCCATCAACCTTTATCTTTCCTTCTTCAATTTTCAAAGGATATACTTCCAACTGACCTCCGGTATTTGGCCGGAAAGAAGAAGTATCCTTGGCTTGTTCTGTATTACTAGCAGATTTTACCAAAGTATCAATTAAAGATTTTGTCGAATCTTTTTTTGTTTCACTTATTGTATTTGCAGATAATTCTTTTGAAGTTAATAGTGAATCATTCGTTTGAGCGAATACATCTAAAAATGAAATCAATATTAAAATTGCAAGAGAGGGTGCTTTCAGCCAGAAAGACATAAGGGTAACTCCGGGTTAATGTTTCAAAAATTAACGAGTCGAAAATAAAAAGGTTTCAAAAAGGAATTTTAAATTGCTTACAATATTACTGTTTTCTTAATCAATATGAAAACTTATTTTTGTAGTACAAAATTAAACCAATCAAATATACCGCATGAAATTAATAAAGATGTTTATGATAATTTCAGTCCTTGTTATTTTTGCAGGAAGTTCTTATTCACAAACCGGCACAGATACAACAAAGACAAAAAAGAAATCAAGCTCAACCAAAAAAGTTTACAAATCCTATAAAGGCTGTAAACAAAAAAGCGGAGACTGCACATACTTTTTGCTTAACTACAAAGTTGTAACCTCGGGAGCAGCAAGACAGGTTATCAACGAAGCAATTCAGGATTCACTTTTAAAAGCGGTGAATATATTTGATAATGCAAAGGGAGCTAATTTCAAAGATGCCGCTGCAAACTTCATCAGCGAGTATGAAAAATCTCTAAAGGAAACAACGAACGGTGCAGCCTGGTACCTGGAAACAACCGGCAAAATAAACTCTAACGGTAAAAATGTTTTATCTTATTCTATTGGCCAGTCAATGTATACAGGCGGAGCCCACCCTAACTCATATCTAGCTTATTACAACTTCGATAAAGGTAACGGAAACCAGATCACTCTTAAGGATATCTTCGGAGCAAACTTTGATACTGCACTTAATAAAATCATTGATACAGAATTCAGAAAGATGAAAGGTCTGAGCGCAGCAGATAATCTTCAGGATAAAGCCGGACTTTTTGAAAACAAAATTACTTACACAAATAATTTTGCTATAGAGAAGAAAGGACTAAGATTTTATTATAACAGCTACGATATTGCCGCTTACGTATACGGACCAACGGATTTGTTTATTCCCTGGTCTGATTTAAAAACACTGATGCCGGATGCAGGTTATTACTCAAAGTAATTTGTAAAAATATTCTTCAGTAAAAACAAAAGCCTGAGAGAAACAATCTTTCAGGCTTTTTATTTTGGATTAACTCAAAGAAATTTACTTTACCAATACCATACGTTTCACTTCACTGAAATCACCGGCTTCAAGCTTATAAAAATATGTTCCGCTCGGGAAATCATTTGCAATAAAATCAACTGAATACCTGCCTGCGTTTTGATTTTGGCTTATTAAGTTTGCTACTATTTTTCCTGTGACATCATAAATCTTCATAGTTACAAATCCCGCTTTAGGTAAATCATAATTTATCTTCGTAACCGGGTTGAAAGGATTTGGATAATTTTGCTTCAGAGCAAATTTTTCCGGCACTTCGGTACCAATCTGGGTAACTCCGGTAGTGAGTGTATAATTCAGCACTTTAAAATTATCAAAGAAGAAGCCGTCACCGGGCTGACCGCCGTCACAAACATAATTAAATCTTATTCTGATTGTCTGTCCTGCATAAGAGGCAATATTTATCTGGTCAACTACCCATGACTGATTTCCCGTATAGGAAGGCTGGCTGCTTACAGTTGTTGTATATCGGCCTGCAAGGCTTGTCCAAGTGGTTCCGTTATTCGAGCTTACCTGAATTCTGGCGTAGTCAAAACCTTTTTCTGTTGCAAAGCGTGTTGCAAATTCTATTCGTGGGTTTAATGTCCCTGTTAAATTAATTGGTGTATTGAGTGTAAATGTATTGTTCGTTGTATTTCTTGAGTTGCCGTAACGGGAATCTGCAAAAGATTTATTTCCTTCGTATGGTGAAATATAAGAGGTATCCCATAAAATTCCTGTTCCTGCCTTCGTCCAGTTACCGGTTCCGCTTTCTGCATCATCAGAGAAAAGCAATGATTGTTTACCGACGTTTACCTTTACAGTGTCGATAGTTGTTGTAACATTTTCCTGCTTAACAGTAATTATTAATTTAATTTCATCCATTAGCGCAGCAGAATTAGTAACAATAAACTTAAATGGATTTGCAGTGTTCTTTTTTATTGTTCTTGCCTGAATGCTGTCATAATTTACTGTTGCATTCAAAGCTGTTAAATTGGCGTAAGGTGATGCAATGCTTACCACAACATTCTTTGACGTTTTTGATAACCCTTTATTGTTAATGCTTACTTCAAGTGAAAGCGTATCCGTTTTTTCTATATATCCTTTACCAAGTAATTTAAAGTTCTGCATCTTGGCATAAGCGCCGCCAACCCATGTTAAATATTTTAACGGACCTAAATTTTCATTACATAATGGAATAATTTCGGAAACTGCTGGCCAGAAACCGCTGCCTGCCATTTCAGGTGTCCAGCAATATGTGCCCTGTGAATGCAGATAATCTCTGGTTGTACCGTTTGAATAATAATCAAGCATCTGCCATACAGTGCCGTATAAATAATCATTTTGTGTGGAGAAGTCATTGCTAAAATCAGAATATACTTCATAAGCAACTGAGCTGTCTCTATAGCCGAACGGATTTAAATATCTTCCTGCTACTGAATGAGCTGAGAATGAAATTTTAGGACGTACTGCATCAACTAAACTTTTTACAGCCTGTGACTCCGGTTCTGAGTTTGCCGAAGGTCCTCTGTATGTATCTGAACAAGGATCAGGACTGGAACCGCTGTTATCATATCCCCAACCAAGGCTGTAGTTTCTGTTCAGGTCCACACCAAAGCAGCTACCGTTATTTCTTCTGTTCTTTCTCCAGTTTCCGCCGCCGTTAGGATTTGTCTGCTGGTTATATGCGTAGCCGTCAGGATTCACAATCGGAATGAAATATATTTCTCTGTTATCAACTAAATATTTTGCTTCAGAATTTGTGTTATAGTTATCAAGAAGCCAATACATATAATATAAAAGCGCTTCCATAGAAATCGGCTCACGCGCATGATGCAGAGCATCGAAATATATTGCAGGTTCAGTTGCCGATTCATTTACATCGGCATTATCGGAAATTTTAACAGACCAAATTTTTCTTGCACCTACAGTAGTACCTCTATCCTGCTTAACAGTTATAAGAGTAGGATATTGCAGGCGGAGTGAATCAAGTTTTTGAACAAGCTCGTCATAGGTATGAAAACCGCCCATACTGCCGTATGAAAATCCTGCAACGTTATCGTTCTGCTGAATAGCTTTGCTCTTCATTAAATCTTCAGGTGTAGAAGCAGGACGGTTCTTATAATAGTCGTCCATATCTGCTATCATTGTTTCATAGGGAATACCTGTAGATTTCAACCGGGCAATTTCATTCTGATTTATTATAACTTCAATTCCCTCATGAAAATCACCTTCGAAATGCTCCAGTGTAATATCGTTTTGCGTCAAAATTTTTATCTGTTCGGGGGAAACAGCTTTTATCTTAATTTTACTGTATGTCTCTGTGGGTTGATTGGATTCTTTATAATTTATAATATTATAGCCTGTAAGAAAAGCTATCAATACTACCAAAGATAAAGAAGTAATTATTACTTTTAATTTCATAGTTTTTATTTGTATTTGATAATATAGTAATTCCGAATTTTAAGATAAAACATAAATAAACTACCGAATGGAAGACTCCACTAAAAGATTTTCAAACCGCGTTGAAAACTATGTAAAATACAGACCGCATTATCCGCAGGAAATTATAAACTTTTTATCTGAACAAATTGGACTTAACTCCGAGAAAACAATTGCAGACATAGGTTCCGGTACAGGGATATCATCAGAATTATTTTTAGAGAACGGAAATAAAGTTTACGGAATAGAACCAAATAAAGAAATGCGCGAGGCAGCCGAAATTTATTTAGAAAAATATAAATATTTTATCAGTGTAAACGGAACTGCAGAAGATACGCTTCTGGAAAATGATTCAATGGATATAGTTCTTGCCGGACAGGCATTTCACTGGTTTGACGTGCAAAAGGCTAAAACAGAATTTAAGAGAATATTGAAAGAAGAGGGTTATGTTGTTCTAATTTGGAATTCAAGAAAAATTGATACTTCAGATTTTTTGATTGCATACGAAAAACTGCTTTTGAAATTCGGAACTGATTATGAAAAGGTTGTGCATAAAACGCTTGAGTCAGGCGATGATAAAACAATTGAGTGGTTTTTTGCACCTCATAAATCTTACGTGCATAGTTTTAAAAATATGCAGGTCTTTGATTTTGAAGGAGTAAAAGGAAGACTGCTATCCTCATCCTACGCTCCCATAGATAATGCAGAAATGCTTGTAGAATTAAAAAACATTTTTGATAAATATAATAAGAATGGTATTGTAGAGTTTGAATACGAAACAAAAGTTTACTGGGGGAAGTTGAAATAAATCACTTAACTTTTCTGATGTTTCGTTATATGAATTAAATTATATCCCAACTTCTTCTGCCATCTTAGCTGCTCTATCTGCAGTTTTAAGTTTATCTATCACTTCATCTAAATCACCTTCTATTATATCCGAAAGATTATAAAGCGTTAATCCTATTCTGTGATCAGTAAGTCTGTTCTGCGGAAAATTATACGTTCTTATCTTCTCGCTTCTGTCCCCGGTCTTCACCTGTCCTTTTCTGTTCGCGGAGATTGCGCTGTTTCTTATTTCAAGCTCGCGCTCATACAGTCTGGAGCGCAGCACTTTCATAGCTTTTAATTTATTCTTCAACTGTGAACGTTCATCCTGGCATTGTACGACAATACCAGTAGGAATGTGAGTAATTCTTATTGCTGTTTCAACTTTGTTAACGTTCTGTCCGCCGGCGCCGCCTGAACGGAAAACATCAATCTTCATATCGTTATCGTTCAGCTCAACGTCAAAGTCCTCTGCCTCAGGTAATACTGCTACCGAGGCGGCCGAAGTGTGAACTCTTCCGTTTGCTTCTGTTTTAGGTACACGCTGTACGCGATGAACTCCGCTTTCGTATTTTAAATCACCGTATATATTTTTTCCGCTGACTTCCAGTACAGCTTCTTTTATTCCGCCGGGAGTAGACGACTCACTGAAATCCATTACTTCAACTTTGTATCCCTTTGTTTCAAAGTAACGTGTATACATTCTGTATAAGTCTGCAGCAAACAATGCAGCTTCCTCACCGCCTGTGCCTGCACGGATTTCAAGGATTGCATCTTTAGCGTCCTCCGGGTCTTTTGGTACAATCAACTCTTTCAGTTTTGCTTCTATTCCTGCTAGTTTACCTTCAAGCTGTTCCTGTTCTTCCCGTGCCATTTCTTTCATCTCTGCATCAGTGCTGTCTAGAAAAAGCTTTCTGTTTTCTTCAACACTTTTTTTTGTAGATTTGTATTCAGCAAATGTTTCAACAAGCTCCTGCAAGTCTGCATATTCTTTTGTGAGCTTTCTGTACTGGTTAGTATCGTTTGTAACTTCCGGCTTTGATAGCAGGTCGGCAAGTTCACTATGTCTCGCAACAACTTTTTCTAATTTATCAAACATAATTTATTTGCATGATTTTATTTCTTTAATAATCTTTATTGTAATTCTTTTTAATAAACAAAAACGGCTGCACTATATATAATAATGCAACCGTTTAAAAATATTTAAAACAATATATCTAAGCTTTTTGTGCTGCTGCAGGACCTACATAGGTTGCAGAGCCGAAGCCCAGTATTAATCCGAATATATATGGAAGTATAATTAAGCCTACACCAAAACCAACATCTTTTCCGAAAGACTTAGCCAAATCCAAACTAAGAATAATGTGCGCAACAATGTTTACACATGGAATCAGAAACAGAACTACCCACCATGCAGGTCTTCCTACAATTTCACATAATACAATTATGTTATAAATTGGAACTATAGCAGCCCAGCCCGGCTTTCCTGCTTTCTCAAAAATTTTCCACCATGCAATAATCATTAAAACGATTACAGCAAGGTATACAATTCCGATTGCTCCGCCAAAAATGGCACCCATCATTCCGCCATCCTTTGTATCGTAGTCAACTTGAGAAAGAAGTAATAAAAGTGGTTTCAGCATGTTTTTTTGTTTTTAGTTAATAAATGAATTTTAGTATAACAGAATTTTGTAGTAACTTTGTGAATTCGCCTGTGATCACTAAATTATAAATTCTAAATGAAAAAAACAAAAATAAAATAATACCGAATACATAAGTAAACCGTTTAGAAAAAAATATTTTTCTTAAGCGTGGAAATTTTTTATCAAAAAATAATTCCGACGACAGAATAAAAATAAAAATTAATACTGTAACGTAAATGAACGGTCCGAAAAAATGAAATTTAAAAGCTTCTGTAAAATGCCCCGAAGAAACACTAGCAAACGAATGTGTCAGTCCGCAGCCCGGACATGGGAGCCCGGTTAAATATTTCATTGAGCAAAGTTCAATCCCCGTATCGAGATACGGGGAAATAAAAAAACTAAGTATGATAATAGTAATGTATGTTATCAGCCAGCCGAACTTGCCTTTATTGTTGCGGATTCTCGTCGTAAAGTTCATTCAGGTGACCTTGTATTATCATAGCTGATACTGCGGGAAAAAAGAATCCGAGTATCATTAACAAAACTGCTTTATCTTTTAAATTATCTTTTCCGATCAACTGGCCAAGTTCATCTAAACCCTGACCGACTAAATAATAAAAATACATATGTACCGGTGAACATAGCCCGCCGAGTATTGCTACCGGAGCGGAGATGAGCTCACGGTTTGTAATTTTATTAAAAACTTCAGCCACTTTCATATTCCAGTAAATGAAATATAAACCGCATGTAACAATACCCAGAACTAAAACCATAACAGGATCATTTTTGAACACAGGAATATCTTGCTTATTCATAAAAATAAAAATTAAATTTTAGGATAGTGTAGTATACGGAAATAAAAATTTCTTGTTACCGGAAAATAGCTTTTATGCTTCCCCATGTGCTTCTGATTCCGGAAACTGTATGACTGACTGTGATGTGATTTGTATAAGTATAGCCTCCTGATGCATCCAGACATTTCAAACGATAATAGTAAATTGTTGCCGAACTGTTTCTGGCTTCAACTGAATTATCCTGATAAGAGTAATAGGAATTATTACCTGTTGCATTTTTTGTATTGAGGCTAAGAAAATTATCGGGAGTATTGACGCTTCTTTCGATGTCAAATTTCACCGTTCCCGATTCATCTACAGTTTTCCATTCGACTAATATGCCTTCAGAATTATTCTTGGCAGTAAAATATTGCAATGATACTGCAGCAAAAACAATTGCTGAAAATGTAAACACGGCTAATAATCCAATTGAAAAATGTAAATATTTTCTCATAAGTTTGAGTTGTAATTCAATTTAAGAGCTATTTTAGACAAATTCAAGTATTAATTAAAGATTATTTTCAAAAATAAAAATAAAAAAACCCCCTTAAAAAATAAGGGGGTAAATTGGGATTAAAAAATATAATTTTTATGACTTAGTTAGTAGAAGGAACTCTTTCTCTGAAATCGTTCTGACCGTTTGTATTTAACTTAACATCAAAAGTAAGTTTTAAGCTTGGGGTTCCGCCAACTGTTACAATTTCAAGATTTTTTAAATACATTAATCCGAAAATTGGTTTAGCAAGTCCCTGGCTTCTTTCTTTTAAGAATACACCATAAAGTCTGTAATCATTGGCTGTAAAAGTTGTTCCAAAATAAGAGGTAGAATAACTTGTAAAGTCGGTTGAATCTAAGTTATTGTCTGAATCATCCATTTTTAACACGCCATCAAACTGAGCCTGAGTCATATTTCTACTTGAAAACTGTTTAGCAAATCTGGTTTCTTTACCGATTGCAAGGTTTCTGTCCAGAAATATATCACCTGTTCCGCTTCTGATAAGATATCTTTCAGAAAGTCCTAAAGAATCTGCCATTTCAACATCACGTGACGGGTCAAGTGAAAGAACAGTTGTTCCATTATATAAATCAACACCACTATAAGAAGTTGCGTTAAAATCTTCGTAAACCTGTACATTTCTAAAAGTTCTTACGTTAGGATTGGCAAATGTGGTTGTATCGCCTGTGGTTAGAGTATTATCATTACATCCCGTGGTAAAGAGTAATGAACTGATTGCTGTGCTGATAAAGAGAAGTGGTAACAAAAGTTTTAGTGCTGCTTTCATGTGTTTTGTTTAGTTAGTAAGTATAAATCATACTCATTATAAGTATAAATGTATTATTTCGTGTTTAGTTCCCTTAAAATTCAGGATAAAAGATTCTCTCAATCGAAATTCCCCGTCCGGTAACTGTATCTATCTTACACAATACTCCTGCCAGATGTAAGTCATTCTGGGCTACTTCATGCTTCTGCGGAGTTGCGAACATAAACCTCTTTATCGATGCTTCTTTTTTCATTCCGATTACCGAATCATACGGACCCGTCATACCAACATCCGTTATATAAGCAGTGCCGTTTGGCAATACTCTGTTATCGGCAGTTTGTAAGTGTGTATGCGTACCGACAACTACTGATGCTCTTCCGTCGCAATGCCATCCGAAAGCCATTTTTTCCGCCGTCGCTTCAGCATGAAAATCAACGAATATAATATTTGTTTCGTTCTTTACCTTATCGTATATCCAGTCAAAGGTTTTGAACGGGCATTCAATAGGCTTCATAAAAACTCTTCCCATAAGATTAATTATGGCAATCTTATGATTTGTATTTCCGACCTTATAAATTCCATATCCGTTGCCATATACGCCGCGCGGATAGTTTGCAGGTCTGAGAAGGTTTCTGGTATCGTTAATGAATTTGTGTGCCTGAATCTTATCCATTGTGTGGTTACCGCCGGTAAGTACATTTATATTCAGGCTAAGTAATTTTAAGGCATCTCTTTCGATAATGCCCATGCCGTCTGTGATATTTTCACCGTTGGCAATTACGAAGTCGGGTTTATGCTTTGCAGTCAAAGCAGGTAAGAACGTCTGAGTGTGATTAAAACCGGGCTCACCGATTATATCACCTATGAATAATACTGTGATTGATGCGTTCAACCATTACTTCTTTCTAAGAATTCTAATGAATTCGTTTAATTGAACTTCTTTACAAATATAATAAAAAAAATTAAAAGTATTTTTCGGGGTCATAGCCTTTCCATTCGCAGTATCGCAGTAAGTCACCCTGCACTGAACGGAATATAGCGGCAAAAGCTACAGCATCATCGGTAAATCCTATCACAGGCAAAATATCGGGAACAATGTCAAACGGATTTATAAAATATAAAACAGCGCCGATTATAAGCGTTATTGTACGCCATGGAACATCAACATATCTCTTAGACTTAAAATCTTTTATCATTTCATAAGCTAATGATAACTGACTCAAAAGCTTTCCGAATACATTTTTATTGAGCTTCTCAGAACGTTTCTTTACATCATCTTCACTTCGAAGTACTTTAGTAACATCTTTCTCGCTTACATCTTTGGATTTTTTCCTAAGCTCTTCGTATATTTTATTTTCGTCCAGTGTACTATTTAGTGTTTCTGTCATAAATTAATATAATTAATCTCCTATATCTAAAAAACGGAAAAAAACTACATATCGTTCCAATTCACATCAGTCCTGGATTTATTTTCCCAGTCATTCCTTAAAATTCCATAGCCCACTGTATCAACCTTTACGTTATTCTTATCCGGCCAGGACTGCCTGTAATGCGCCTCTTTTACAAATCCGCATTCCTGCAGCACCTTTCTCATTGCAATGTTATCATGGCGGGTAGTTGCTTCAAATCTGTTTTTATTCGGATACGTAGTGAATATAAATTCTATTGCTAAAACTACTGCCTGCTTTCCAAATCCTTTGCCTCTGAATTCTTTTTTTATTCTTAAATCGAAGAGCGGAGTTTCGTCATCCAATACATTGTCACCTAAATCAAAAATTCTTATATATCCGATTGTATTTTTTTCTCCTCTAAGAAAAAAAGTCTTTTTATCAACTGAGCTGAAGTAGCCTGACTTTATTTCTTCCTCAACCATTTCTCTCGTCCATACTTTTCCGGAATGAAACTCCCAGGGATTATTAACAAGGATATCGGTAAGAATATCTATGTCTTCCTTTTTAAATTCTACTAATTTCATATTAAAATAAAATACAAATATATGGAATGTATAAAGAGAATTGCAGTGTATAAATATCTTTGCCGCAGTTATCGTAACTACGGCAAAGTCATAAAAGTCATAGGAGAATTTTTATTTTATTACAGTCATCTTTTTCACAGATGAAAAATTATCCGCTTCAAGCTTGTAAAAATATACTCCACTTGATAGCGATGCTGCATTAAAATTTACTGAGTAACTCCCTGCAGATTTTATTTCATTAACTAATGTCTGTACTTCCTTGCCGGTAAAATCATAAACTTTGAAAATCACTCTGCTTTGTGAAGGAATCTGATATTCAATTTTTGTAGAAGGATTAAACGGATTCGGATAATTTTGCGAAAGTTTAAACTCTGCCGGAATTTCATTAGAAGGATTTTCAATTCCTGTTACAATATCATCTGTGTTTACCCATATACCGGAGTACGCTGCTGCGTAAAGCTTATTGTTGTAATATAAGAGTTTATCTACATCCTGAAAAGTCTGGCCGCTGAAGTTTGTTAATATCCAGTTCAGACCATCATTCGTGGTTTTATATACCCAGTTATTAGTTGCTGCAAAGAGAGTATTATTAACTTTTACAAATGAAAAGACATAAGGGTCGGCTCCTAATCCGTTATCTCTTTTAAACCAGTTTACACCGCTGTTAGTGGATACCCAAACACCAATTGCAGTGCCTACAAATATTTTACCGGGCTCACTGTAAATACAAAAAGCGCTCGTAGGGAATCCACCGTTAATGCTCATGTTTGACCAGTTAGAACCGTTATTAGTAGATGAGATAAGCGGCACTCTGTTTCCTGCTGATGTTCCTGCCATTAAAATATTGTCATACTTATGAAAAGTGCAGATATCCATGTGTGTAACTACAGGAGTAATAGGCACCCAGTTATCTCCGTTATCTGTGGATTTATATATTGCGTTAAATGTCCCTGCAAACAATGCTCCGTTATCTTCGAACAGTGAGTATACAAAAATATAAATAGCACCCGGTCCTATTTGTATACCTGTGCTTTTTTTAATCCAGTTTAATCCATCATTTGTTGATTTGTAAATTCCGTCTGTTGTTGCAGCAAATAATCCGGGTGTTAAATAAGCCAAACTGTGAATTCTCAGAGCATTTGAATTTTCGAATCCGGTATTTCTTTGCACCCATGATATACCGTTATCATAAGAAACATATACTCCCGTGCTTGCAGAACCCGAATATAATACTCCGTTCTTTTCAATTAAATCACTTGAGTTATTTGCCGGATAATTTTTCAGTTCGACCCAGTCCGGTTTTGCTTCTAAGGCAAAGAACAAATTTATAAGAATAAATAATAATAAAGTTTTCATAAGCGAGGGTTTATTGCAACTAGTTGTAGCTACCACTACGACAATTTAAACAAGATGGATTTAATTGTCAATACCCAATCCTGATTTCTTTCTTATGATGAATTTTTGACGGGTTTTTAAAATATAAGTGCTGTTTTTACAATAGAGAGAGTTTTTTCTCATGCTGAATTTATCATCAATGTAAACTAAGAGTAATTCGCAGTGGCGAATAACATTCTTTGCAGAGTAACATTATTGTAACATTTCTTGCAGAGTAACATTATTGTAACATTTCTTGCAGAGTAACATTATTGTAACATTTCTTGCAGAGTAACATTATTGTAACATTTCTTGCAGAGTAACATTATTGTAACATTTC
>JBGAGG010000001.1:0-309562 GCA_044226845.1 Ignavibacteria bacterium | reverse complement strand
TAACATTTCTTGCAGAGTAACATTATTGTAACATTTCTTGCAGAGTAACATTATTGTAACATTTCTTGCAGAGTAACATTATTGTAACATTTCTTGCAGAGTAACATTATTGTAACATTTCTTGCAGAAGGGGCGCCCGTCCGTCCCGACTCTGTCGGGACGCATGCAGATAAAAGAATTGATTCCATCAATTCTTTTATCTGTCAGCCTGTTCCGATTTCATCGGAACAGGGACGGGCGCCCCTTCACACTCCAAATTAATCATAATAAATTTACATCTCAATCATTTACTCCCTATTCCTACTAATAGGGAAATAGTCTTGACAAGACATTACATTTTAGCTTTTATGTATGTTTACTATAGAGTAACTTTTAGAATATGAAAAACATAATAGCTATTGTAGGCAGACCCAATGTAGGGAAGTCGACATTATTTAACAGGTTAACAAGCAGCAATGAAGCGATTGTTCACGATTCCAGCGGAGTAACACGTGACCGCAACTACGGCGAAGGCGAATGGACAGGAAAAAAATTCTTTCTCATCGATACGGGCGGCTTTGTTCCGCATTCAGATGATAAGTTTGAAGAGGCAATCCGCTCCCAGGTAAAAATGGCAATTGAAGAAGCAGATAAAATTTTATTTGTCGTTGATTCAAAATTAGGACTGCATCCGCTCGATAAAGAAGTCGCTAACATGCTCAGAAAATACGCAAATGACAAACAAATAATTCTGTGCTCAAATAAAATTGACGATATAAAGCAGGAAAATCTTGTTGCAGATTTTTATTCGCTGGGACTCGGCGAGCCGTTTCCCATCTCGGCCATCTCAGGAAGAAATTCCGGGGACCTCCTTGATATAATCTGCAAAGATATCGAAGAAGATGATACTGAAGAAGATAAAAGAATTAAGTTTGCCGTTATCGGCCGGCCTAATGCAGGCAAGTCTTCAATCGTAAACGCATTGCTCAACGAAGAAAGAAATATCGTTACGGATATTCCCGGAACAACAAGAGATACTATCGACTCAATCGTAAAATATCACAATGAAGACATTGTTCTAATTGATACGGCGGGACTAAGAAAGAAAACAAAAATATCTGAAGATGTTGAGTTTTATTCAACGGTAAGAACTTATAAAGCAATTCAGAGATGTGATGTTGCAATCCTTGTAATTGACGTAAGTATCATCATAGAAAATCTTGAATCTTCCTCTGACTACAAGCTCGCAACGTTCAAGCTTGATAAGCAGGATACAATTATTATTGAGGAAGTTTATAAATACAAAAAAGGACTGTTAGTAGTAATTAACAAATGGGACTTAATAGAAAAAGACTCCAACACTGCAAAAATAATTGAGAAGAAAATAAAGGAGCATTTACAAAGCTATGACTTCCTTAAATTTATTTTTATCTCTGCAAAGACTAAGCAGCGTATACATAAAATTCTTGAAGACGGAAGAAAGATTTACGAACTGAGAAACTCAGAGATAAAAACAAGCGAGCTGAACGAAAAGCTTCTTCCTGAAATTCAGAAATCGCCGCCCGCTTCTTTAAGAGGAAAAGAAATAAAAATAAATTATATCACGCAGGTAAAAACCGCGCCGCCTGTATTTGCATTTTTTACCAATGATGATAAAGGCGTGCAGCCGAACTATAAAAAATTTCTCGAAAGAAAGATAAGAAGCTACTGGGACTTCGACGGTGTTCCGATATCCCTTATATTTAAGAAGAAAAACTAGAATGTCCGGACATCTCCCCTGGCAGGGTGCTGTTTGCACAAACTTCCTATGAATCTTAAATTTTATTTTTAAATGATAACAGAAGTATTTTCTGCCGCTACATTCGGCGTTGATGCATATATTGTCAGAGTAGAAACACATGTTGAGAACGGATTATTTGCATTTGCAATTGTCGGACTTCCTGATAGCGCTGTAAAAGAATCTAAAGAACGCGTTGCCGCCGCAATAAAGAATAACGCATACCTTTTTCCGATAAAGAGATACACAATTAATCTCGCGCCTGCCGATGTCCGCAAAGAAGGCTCCGGCTTTGATTTACCTATAGCAATCGGAATACTTTGCGAGCTTGGACAGATCATACCGGATATTGTAAACCAGTATGTTTTCCTGGGTGAGCTGTCGCTTGACGGCAAGCTCCGCAAAGTGAACGGAGTTCTCCCCATTGCTCTCGAAGCAAAGAGCAAAGGATTCAAAGGAATAATTCTCCCGGTGGAAAATGCTGCTGAAGCTGCTATTGTTGAAGGCATTGAAGTTTATCCGTTTGAAGATATAAGAGGAGTTATAGATTTTATAAACGGACAGTCAGCACCCACCACTTATAAAATTGATGTTAAGAAAATTTTTGAAGAGCATCAGAATTACCCTGTAGATTTTGCCGACGTAAAAGGCCAGCTTGAAGTTAAGCGCGCTATGGAAGTCGCTGCTGCAGGCGGACATAATATTATTTTGATTGGACTGCCCGGCTCAGGTAAAACGATGCTTGCAAAAAGATTACCGACAATTCTCCCGCCGCTAACACTGGAAGAATCATTAGAGACTACTAAGATTCATTCGATAGCCGGTATACTCCCGTCAGGTTCGGCAATTATTTCCACACGTCCGTTCCGTTCACCGCATCATACTGCGAGCGATGTTTCGATTGTCGGCGGAGGACAGAATGCAAAGCCCGGAGAAATTTCCTTTGCTCATAACGGAGTGTTATTCTTAGATGAAATGACGGAATTCAAGAAAAATGTTCTTGAAGTAATGCGCCAGCCGCTAGAAGACAGGGAAGTTACAATCTCCCGTTCTAAAATGACTGTGAAGTATCCGTGTAACTTTATGCTTGTTGCTGCAATGAATCCAACTCCGGCAGGCACTCAGAAAGAAACGGATATGTACTCAGAATACGAAATACAAAAATTTCTTTCAAAAATTTCAGGACCTATATTAGATAGAATTGATATTCACATACATGTAAATCCCGTAAAGTTCGATGAACTTTCAAGCAAGACCGATGCAGAGAAATCAGAAGATGTAAGAGCTCGTGTAATAACGGCGAGAGAGATACAATTGAAACGATTTGAAAATATTCCGGGACTTTATTCGAACTCAAACATGACTTCAAAAGAGATAAAACTGTTTTGTAAAATAGATGATGACTGTGAAAAGCTTATGAAGCTTGCAATTATGAAGCTTGGACTTTCAGCCCGCGCATATGACAGGATTTTAAAAGTAAGCAGAACTATTGCGGACTTAGAAGGAGCAGAAAGTATTAATACGGCGCATATTTCAGAGGCGATTCAGTACAGAAGCTTAGACAGAACTAACTGGACGTAATTACTTTACTTCAAAAAATTAATTCATAACAGTAAAACGGGAGGTCGCGGCCGGTAAAAAAGCATTCACCTCTTTTTTTATATCCGCGTTTCTCATAAAACCGTAAAGCTTTTTTATTTGCTGAGTATGAGTCTAATCTTATAGAAGAATAATTTTTTTTCCTTGCATAGTCTTCGGCAAAATCCATTAACAATTTTCCTATTCCTTTATTCTGAAGCTCGGGATTTACAGCCAGCCGGTGAATCACAACAACGTTTCCGTTCTTATCTTCCCAGTTTATTTCTTTGTATTCTTCATCCTGAATAGTATTTATAGCAACTGCGCCTAAACACTTTCCGGCTTCATAATAACCGAAAAGATTTTGTTTCTCTATATCTTCCCGTATACTTTCAACTGACGGATAATCGTCGTACCACTGAAAAATATTTTCCTGCTGCATAGAAAGTCTGCAGTCTTTATAAATTTCAAAAATTTCTTTCAGCTGACTTATATTACATAGTTCAATATTGCCCATTACAATAAGTTGCTCGCAAGTTCGGCAAGCTCTGAACGCTCTCCTTTTACTAAATTAATATGCGCGTATAATTTCTGATTTTTAAAGTGGTCTATCAAATATGTTAAACCGTTCGACTCCGTATCTAAGTAAGGATGATCAATCTGATAAATATCTCCCGTGAAAATTATTTTACATCCTTCACCTGCGCGGGTAATGATCGTTTTTATTTCATGCGGTGTTAAGTTCTGCGCTTCATCAACTATAAAAAATATTCTCTGCAGACTTCTTCCACGAATGTAACTAAGCGGCTCTATCACAAGCTTCTCATCCTTTACCATTTGATTAATGGTCTGATGCGCCTGGTCAGTTTCTTTATACTGGTCCTGAATAATTTTTAAATTATCCCACAGCGGCTGCATGTAAGGCGCAAGCTTACTCTCAACATCGCCGGGAAGGTAGCCGATATCTTTATTACTCAACGGAACTATCGGCCTTGCAATATATATCTGCCTGTAATTTTTTCTTATCTGCAATGCTGCTGCAAGTGCAAGCAAAGTTTTTCCTGTTCCTGCTTTTCCGGTTATAGACATAATCGGAATATTCTGGTTCAGCAATGCATCAACTGCAAAAGTCTGCTCGGCATTGCGCGGCTTCACTCCGTACACCGTTGCCTTATCAACTTTCAAAAGCATTTCTTTCACAGGGTCAACGTATGCTAATATAGAGCGTGCAGAATTTCTGAGTATATAAAACTTATTTGGTATAACATCTTTCTGCTTTTTGGAAAATGCTTTCTTCAGAGGGATTTCAAACGGCGGAGCATAAAGGGACTGCAAAATATCATCATCAAAATCTTCTATTATTTCCTTACCGCTGTATAATTCTTCAAGATCGGAAATTCTGTCAGTTGTATAATCTTCGGCAGGAATTCCCAAAGCCTTTGCCTTCATGCGAAGATTCACATCTTTAGAGACAAGTATCACCTGCCTTTTATCACCGTACTTTTTCTTTACTTCAAGCGCTGAGTTTAAAATTCTGTGGTCAGGCGTATCTTCCCTGAATACATTTTTAATTTCATCATTCCATCCCTGCGGAAGAGAAATAGAAACCTTTCCCATTTTTTTCCCTAGTGAAACTCCGCCATTAAACAGAGCATCGCCTGTAAGCGAATCAAGCGTCCGCGCAAACTCGCGGGCATTAAGATTTATTACCTGATTGCCTTTTTTGAAATGGTCTATCTCTTCTATTACAGTGATGGGAATTACTATATCGTGTTCCTGAAACTGCTGAATGCTTGTAGCATCATGGAGAATAACGTTTGTATCGAGAACGAAAACCTTAGTAGATTTTTTTGGAGGCATCTAAATTTTTTTCAGAGGTTTATTTCCAGTATGAATTTATATCAAAATTTTTGAAAAATAAATCTTGAAAATAAAGATAATATAAAGTTTTTATTATTATTTTTATTCTTAACAAAGAAAACTTATAAAGCAAAAAAGGCAGCAAAGAAATCTTCCCTTGCTGCCTTTGATTTAAAAAAAAATTAAAATCTTTATTGAACGACTTATCTCAGCTTCACTATATCAACACCATAAATTCTTTTTGAACCGGCTGACTGAGTGAAAACAATTAGAGATGCATGTCTGTCATCGATTGAAGCCGGAATACTGAAACTCATCGGAGCTAAGTTAACCGTCTGACCTGCAGTAATATTAATTGCATCACCGCTGGGAGAAGTTAATAAATCTCTGAGGACCTGATCAAAATTTCTTTCTCCGTTATTTGCTGTATACGCTATGTCGTCTTCTGTAAGCGCAACGTGGTAAACAAGATCAGTAACTGCATCACCTGAATTCTGATTTATTGTGATATTAAGATTTCCTGTTCTGGCAGTTGTATCGTAAGTTTTTGTAAGGCTTACACCCATAGATCTTGAAGCATTCAGCTGGGCATTAAGTAAATTTGTCCAGTTAGTCTCGTTATAATTACCCATAAATTCTCCGAGTAAAAATCCCTTCGGATTAGCATTTGCTGCGTTATAATATGTTTGTCTTGCGCCGTTATCCGTTGTATTGTATAAATAAAACGGATCATTCGGATAAAGAGTTGTGTGCCATCTTATTATGATCACGTTTGGGTTTACAACTCTATCCAGATATTGATTGGCCTGTACGCAGGGAATGCAGCTTGTATTGGTAAATAATTCAACCAGCACTTTATTTGTGCTTCCGGAAATATTAGAGTAAGCCACGGGCGCATCATTCGACTCGCACGAATATAAAAACAGCGAGAGCGCTAATACTGCTAAAGGTAAAATTGATTTGAGTTTCATATATATTTCTCCTGATAAGGATTATAAAATTTTAAAAACTTGTCTGTATTGTTGCTCTGAATCCTTCAAACGGATTTACATAACGGCAGATACCGTTAGTGCACTTCAGGCCGCCTCTTTCGCTTCCGTATGAGAATGTTAACTGATTTTTCTGATTGAGCTTGTAAATTATTTCACCGAGAAACCAGCTGCTTTTTCCGGTCGGCTCTTCTTTATCATTGGTAAACTCACCGCTGACAGTTAATCCTAAGTAAGGGGATTTTGTAAGATTAACAGATGCATACTGATTCATAAAACTCTTTTCACCTGTTCTTATTGAGTTATATTCCCATTGCTGCTCAAGATTTACTTTCAAAGCAAAATTATTATCAAGCTCATATCTTACTTCAACGGGAATTGTTGATGTTAAAATTTTCTCTGATGAACCCGGATTTATCTGATTGTAAACAACACTGCTCTGTCTTGAAAAAGCTAATTTTGTATAGAGCTTCTCTGTTGCATAATATTCTGATTCAATAAAATATTCCCAGAAAGGATTGAATGCATCATTCGAAAGCTCGGGGATAAAGCTGTTATCTCTTGCTACTCTCTGATAACTTACAACTGCCGTTGTATCTATATCTGCGTACTGGTAGTGCTCAGAAGCAACACCAAAGTTTAAATTGAAATAAAGTTTTTCCGAAGCAACATAAATAATATCAAGCTGTCCGCCGACTTCATCGTTAAAATTTGTAACGTGCGGATTTCTTGAAATCAATGTCGATGTATGCTCTTTCTGCGCTGTCGGTGGATTTTGGAACGGTAATAATTTTGTCGGTCTGTCCGTGCTTCTGTTATCGGGTCCTGTTAAATCGAATCTGTAATTTTTATAATCAAGCGTAATACCGAGTCCTGCCTTCGAATATGAAAGCGAGGAATATAATCCGTCACCCTGTGAAGAAAAGCCTAAATAGTTCGGTGAATTATTCGGTTCTGACATTACACTTTTATGAGCGTATGATGAATAAAAATTAAAATCTCTAAAGCTAAAACCGAGATAAACTTCAGGTAGTTCCGCTTTTATATTAGTTGTATCAATTGAATTAGGAATTTTTCCTTTTGCGAAAACATAGTTTGTACCAAGCGTGAAATTTTTCCATGGGGAAATTTCTACGTTTGCATCTCTTACTTTGTATGTCTCTATTCTGTTCGGGTTCAGGTAATCGCTGTACTCCATATTGCCGCCAAGGAAAGCTGTCTTCAGCTTGAATGACTTTGTATTGCCGAATGAATTTTTATAAACCAATCTTATTCCGTCAAGCCCTGTATCATAGCCAAGCGATCTGTCTTCAAAAATATTCATAGTCATACCGCGTGAAACTATATCCCAGTAATCACCGGCGCGGACTGATATTCCGATATCGTGTGAATACTCGGCAAATCTTTTTCTTATGCCTTTAAAATTGCGGCCGTATTCTATCGGGTCGCTTATCTCGTATCGCAGACCGATAATAACGTTATTAACATTTACTCTTAAATCTGTAAGATTTTCAAAATACTCTTTTGGAGTTTTATTCAGCCCTGTGTATTCGTATCCGTTACCGTATCTCAGCAGATTATTGAGCGATGCATCAACTTTCAGTTTTGGAATTTCTATCTGTGAATATGATACACTACAGCATAGAATAAAAAAAAGAAAAAAGATTTTTTTCATTATAAGAATGATTTATATAATACGATTTTTGGTTGCCTGTGGATTTTCCCGCTTTCCAAAGGAAGGAAAGTACTAATTAATACTTATTACTTGTTACTACTGAAAACAAAAAAGGCGGAGCAAAGTCCGCCTTCTTATTTAACAAAATTTAGTTACCGAGCAGGGCTTTTACTTCTGCTTCGATTTTCTTTTCATCGCCTGTTAAATATCCTTTGTGAACTGCTACGATGTTTTTATTTTTATCGATTAAAATTGAGTAAGGAATATCATCTCTGCCGCTGTAGCCTTCGTACACTTTTTTATCCGTATCGAATGCAACCGGAAAAGTATAGCTGTGTGATTCAATGTAAGGCTTTACTTTAGATAATGATTTCTGATTATCCTGATTCAATGCAAGATAAGTGAAGCCCTGGGCTTTATACTTATCATATATCTTTTGCATCTCTTTCATCTCCTCTTTGCAGGGAGAGCACCATGTTGCCCAAAAACCGATGAGCACGGGACCTTTTTCAAGAAGCTTCGTTAGTGAAACTTCATTGCCGTCAAGGTCAGTGGCTGTAAATTCATAATAAGTCTGCGCTTTTACGTTTGCGCAGAAGATTATTATTAAAAAAATTCCCGCTATTAGTTTTTTCAATTTTTTTTAATAATATATTTAATAACTCTTATAACTCGTGAGAGTGTATTATTGTTTCATTAAAAGTAATACAAGTCCTGTTATAACTAAATTGATAATTCCTAAAGGAATAAAAACTTTCCATCCTAAGTTCATAAGCTGGTCATATCTGAATCTCGGAATCGTCCATCTTATCCAGACAAAGAAGAATACCCAGAAGAATGTTTTAGCGCAGAACATTAATACCTGCAGAATGCTAACAAGTGTTTCGGATAATCCCATTGAGTGAATAAAAGGAATCTGCCATCCGCCGCAATATAATGTGGTAATAATGGCTGACATTACTATAACGTTTGCATACTCGGCAAGGAAGAACAATGCGAACTTCATGCTGGAGTACTCTGTGTGATATCCGGCAACAAGCTCCTGCTCTGCTTCTGCGAAGTCGAACGGATGCCTGTTTGTTTCTGCCAGAGCAGATGTTATAAAAATTATAAAGCCGACAGGCTGAAGTATCATATTCCAGTGCCATCCGTGCTGATTGATAACGATAGTATCTAACTGAAGCGAACCGTTCATTAAAATTATAGGAAGGATTGCAAGTCCCATAGCAAGTTCGTAGCTAATCATCTGCGCAGAAGAACGAAGTCCGCCGAGAAGCGAGTACTTGCTGTTAGATGACCATCCGCTGAGCGTAACACCGTAAACACCTAGTGAGCCGAGAGCGAGGAAGTAAAGAACTCCGACGTTAACATCGGCAATCTGTAAATGAATGCTTCTTCCTGCGATTGTAATATGATCTCCGAAAGGAATAACTGCAAAAGTAGAAAGCGCTACCATGATTGAAATAACGGGAGCAAGCGAGTGAACGAATTTATTTGCATTCACCGGAACAATATCCTCTTTCATAAGAAGCTTTACTACGTCAACAAGCGGCTGAAGGAGTCCGAACGGTCCGACTCTGTTTGGTCCGATTCTATCCTGCATAAAAGCCGAAACTTTTCTTTCAAGATATACAGTGTAAGCTACACATGTAAGCAAAACGCCGTGCACAACTGCAATTTTAGCAATTATAATTATTAAATTTAGTAACCATTCAGGCATATAGAAGAATGAGTTTTAGTTAATTTGGGGAATACAAAGATTATGGAAAAAAAGGAAAGATAAAATGGAAAAATACCTGTTAATTATGCAAAATAGAGTTACAAAAAATACTCTATAAAACGTTTTAGATTATGTATAGTAAAATTTTATTGTAACTACTATATTAATAAAAATCAAAATAGTTTTTGAAAATTTTAATTACAAATATTCTTATAGTTGGTTTGCTATTATTATTAAGCAACTTAAAAATTCAAGCCCAGAATAGTTTTGATTTATCGGATACAACAACTGCTAAATTAGAAAACAAATATAATGATCGTATCAATGAATTAAATAAGCAAGTTACGGAATTATCTAACAATTTGGCAGACACAAAAGAGAAATACTACGATAAACAATTGAGTTTATTAAATTATATTGTAGGTATAACAGGGTTAGTCTTAATTTTATTAGCCATATTTGGATACAAAAATATTTCAGATAGGGTTAATGAGCAGAAAACTGAAAGTATTTCTTCAATGGAAAAAGAAGAAAAATCCAGAAAAGAAATTAAAACAGATTTGATCAAAGCTATAGACGATCTTAAAAATGATTTTAGAGATTTTCGACAAGAGCAAAAAGAGAAATTCGAGGAGTTTAAAAATAGCTCAGATGAAAAAATTGACAAAGGACTAAATGATAACATCCAACTTGTAATACAAAATGTTATGAAAAGTGAATTTGAAAAGACTTTGAATGATTTAACTGAAATGGTAGCTTCTATTGAAACAAGATTAAGCAGTATTGAAGCTATTGAAAATTTATCAACAGAATCAAATATTTCTACATTAAATAGTTCCAATGCTCCCATTCTAATTGAACCTGAAAAAAATGCCTTTGATGATTAACCTTAAAAACTATATAGTTATTGATGTAATAGAAGTAAGACAACTCCAAAATGGATTGGTATTCACTGGAAAAATAACTTTTCAGCAACTTAACAGTATTTTTAAGTTAACCGAAAGAAAGGAAGATACCACTGATCCGTTTGATGGCTCAAAGATTAAGTATACAACTAGAACTACTGAATTTCAACGTCAATTAAGCGAGAAAAAACTAAAAGAAATTCAACTATACTTACGAGAAGAAATTAAACAGATAAACATAGGTAAATCGCTTGGATTATTTCCATCATCATTAATACTATACAATCGTTCATTCGAAAGCGATGACCTTGTTATTGACACTAAAGAAAAATTAAAAAATGATGAAGTTGAATTGACTGAACAAATCATACATGATAGTTATACATCGGAACTGGATTGTTGTTTTTATCGACATCAATCTGATGACTATTATAAATTGTATATTCCAAATAATACAGGTATCACTTTAATTGTTGATGGTCAACATAGATTTTATGGAACAAAATTGTTATACAATTCTGTAGATGAAAAAACGCAAGGGCAAATAGATGATTTTGAATTTATTATGACTTTTTTAGTTGGTTTTGATGTATATGAAGTCGGACAAATATTTGCGACTGTTAATTTTAACCAAAAACCTGTTAATAGGTCTTTATACTATGACATATTCGGTTCTGCTCCACAAACCGATAGAGAAGGGAATCTGCAAAATGACATACGACTTGCACATGATTTAGCTCTTCATTTAAACAACAATGAAAGTTCACCTATTTATTCTATGATTAAGTTGTTAGGAAAAGGAGAAGGTTTATTTTCGCAAGCTTTTTTCGTAAAGCGAATGTTGGCTCTTTTCAAATCCGGCATTTGGAATAAATATCTTATAGATTATATAAATGGGGGCAATGAGTATAAAGACATTGCTCAATTTATGAAAGATTACCTTTACGCTCTATTTGAAGCTTATCCTAGTGCTTGGCCAGAAAAAGTAAATAAGAAAGGAAAACTTGTATATTCATCATATTATTACGATTACATACTTTGCAAAACAACAGGACTTGGAGCATTTTTTAGACTAATCAAAGATATCTATCCAAAAATTTCTAAAAATTCGAATTCTTACAAAAAAGAAATTATGAACTATTTTACCAAAATATCTGATAAGGATGCAGATAAATTGTTTTCAAGTAGTGGTATTTATGGCGGAGCCGGTTCAGAAGGTCTACAAGATAAACTATATTTATATTTAAAATCTAAATTTGGTTTGAATTAACTTCTTTACCTATCAGTTATCTTTCTAATAATTCTTTATGATTAGTGAAAACCTCATATCCCTATCCTTTCCTTATAAAATAAATTCAGCTTCAGTTTTATTTCCTGTTCAGTTGTAAGCGCAAGCAGCTCTTTTGAAAATGCTTTTAATTCTTTAAGATTAATTGTGCGGATGATCTGCTTTATCTTCGGGAAAACGTTCGGCGTAACCGATAGCTCATCTACTCCCAACCCGATTAGCACTGCCGATGCAAGAGGATTCGATGCCATCTCGCCGCAGACACTAACTTTAATTTCATTCTTATGCGCAGCAGCAACAATTTTACTTATAGCTCTAAGCACTGCCGGATGAAACTCTTTGAACAATCCCGAGATTAGCTCATTGCCTCTATCGACTGCAAGAATATACTGCACAAGATCGTTTGTGCCTATGCTGAAGAAATCAACTTCCTTCGCAAACTCCTCTGCAAGAAAAACAGCAGAGGGAACTTCAATCATCATGCCGACGGGTATATGTCTATCGTATGCAATTTTTTCATCGCTCAATTCCTTCTTCACTTCTTTTAAAATCTTTCTTGCCTCACGGATCTCAGGAATAGAAGAAATCATCGGAAACATTATCTTCACATTTTTCTTAGCTGATGCAATCAGTATTGCGCGGAGCTGCTCTTTAAAAATTTCAACTCTATCCAGACAGATTCTTATTCCGCGCCAACCGAGAAAAGGATTGGCTTCTTTATGAGATGTAGGCAGCAGCTTATCGCCGCCGATATCATAGGTCCGGATTGTTACGCTGTTAGGATGAGTAACATTTGCAATATGAGTGTACTCTTCTATCTGCTCTTTTTCAGAGGGGAAGTCGCCCTTTTCGATGAAAAGATGCTCCGTGCGGTAAAGGCCGATTCCGCAATGGGCGTAAGTTGTAACGAAATCAATTTCTTCATCGAACTCAATATTGGCAGTAAGCTCAATTTTTTTACCGTCTGAAGTTTCAGAGGGCAGATCTATTACTTCAAAAAGTTTCCTTTCGTATTCTTTATACTCAGAAAGCTTCGTAACATAGCCTTCGATTGTCTCGCTTTTTGGGTGCCTTATTACAATGCCGTCGTAACCGTCTATTATAATAAGCTCGCCCGTTGTAACTCCATGTGAAACATTTTTCATTCCCACCACGGCAGGGACTCTGAGCGCGCGGGAAATAATAGCTGCGTGTGAAGTGATTCCGCCTACATCAGTTATATATCCCTGAACTTTTCTTTTACTGAATAATATTGTATCGGCAGGTGTAAGCTCGTGAGCAACTATGATTGAATTCTCTTCAACTTTCGATACAAGTTTCTCGCGTTTCATATTTCTGATAACTCTGTTCTTCACATCGTTAATATCGGAGAACCTTTCCTTCATGTATTCATCTTCAGCAGCAAGTAAAATTTTCCCGAGCTTTGAAATCTCGTCGTCAAAAACATACCCCGCAGTCCGTTTATCTTTTATGATGCGGTTTATAACGCTTTCTAAAAAGTACTTATCGTTAAGAATTTCGAGCTGCGCATCGAATATCTGCGATTTCTTTTCGCCGATTCTTTCTTTGGAAATTGCATAAATTTTATTTAACTCCTTAACGGAAAACTCAATCGCTTTTTTAAACTCATCAAGCTCTTTTTCCACATCGCCATCGGCAATGATACCTGAATTAATTTTTATCTGATTGCGTGTGTAAACATAAGCATGCCCTATGGAAATTCCGGGTGATGCTGCAATTCCTGTATATATGATTTCTTTATTATTAGACATTCTTTCGGTGTGTTATTTGGCCTCAAGCTGCTGAAGCATTTTTTTTGCGTTATCGTTATTTGGATTCAGCTCCAGTGATTTTTTGTAATTTAATATTGCAAGTTCTTTGCTTCCTTTCAACATACAGCCTTCACCCATTGAATCATAAACATTTGCAGAATTAGGAAACATTTTTATGTTTAATTCAAAAACTTTAACTGCATCATCGTATCTTTTTCCCTGCAGAAAGTTATAGCCGAGTTCGTTCAGCTGGCCTTCTTTAAAATTATAATCATCAAATTCTTTTTCTTTTGCTTCATAATATCTTTTAATTGCTTCATCAATATTTTTCTCAAATGTTATCATAAGCATTTCAGAAGCAATGGATTTTCTAGCCTTATCAATGCCCAGTACTTCTACATCAAAAACTAATGTTGCATCAGGCGGAATAACATTACCTGCTCCTTTAGAACCGTAAGCAAGATTTGAAGGAATAATAAATCTGTATTTGTCACCGATCTTCATAAGCGCAACGCCTTCATCCCAGCCTTTTATTACCTGTCCTTCACCAAGTACAAACTCAAGCGGTTCGTTCCTATCGCGGGAAGAATCGAATTTTTTCCCGTCGAGCAGATAACCGTCGTAGTGAACTATTGCTACCATACCTGCAACGGTCGGTTTATCTCCGCTGCCGTTAACTACAATATACTTTAATCCTGAAGCAGTTGTTATAGTATCCTCTGCATAGGAGAATTTAACTATGAATATTAATATAAATAATACAAAATATTTTTTCATTTTAAGTTTAATTTTCATTTTTTAATTATTTCTTACGGATAACCATTAGCCCGTCTCTTACGGGCAAAAGAATGTTTTCAACTCTGTTATCGTTCATTATTTTTTCATTGAACTTTGCAAGGGCTTTTGTATCGTCGTCCATATCTTTTTCTTCAAGCAAAACTTTACCGCTCCATAAAACATTATCTGCTAAAATCATTCCGCCGGCATTCATCTTATCAAAAACCATGTCATAATAATTTGCATAATTTGTTTTATCTGCATCGATGAAAACCAGATCAATACCGTGGTCCAGCTTCGGGATTATTTCCAGCGCATTGCCTGTCAATTTTTTTATTTTGCCTCCAACGCCTGCCTTATCAAAATATTTTTTATTTATAGCCTCCATATCGCTGTTTATATCTATAGTGATAAGCTTGCCGCCAAACTCAAGACCTTCGCATAAACAAATTGCAGAGTAGCCTGTGTACGTTCCTATTTCCAGAATATACTTCGGCTTTATCATCCTGCTTATCATAGCAAGAATTCTTCCCTGTATATGTCCGCTGAGCATATTTGGGGAGGCAACGCTGGCATGAGTTTCTTCATTCAGTTCACGAAGCGCATCGCTTTCAGGGCTTGTGTACTTATCTGCGTAATCCTGTATCTTTGAATCTAAAAAATCCATAAAGTTTTATTTTAAACTGTGGGCAGGCCCTTTGATTTCATAAACCATGTTAACTGGCCAACATGCATAGGCTCGTGTCTTATTGCGTGGTGCACGATAATTCTGTTATCGTCCTTACCGGAAAATGTCATACCGAATTTATTTTTTTCATTGAGGAAGGAATCATCGAGTCCTCTTAAATGCGCCATTGAATTAACGTGAACTTCATCGAATATCTGCATCACTTCAGTGTAAGAAGGTCTTGTTTTTATATTAGCGGGCTTTGTTCCGAAGCCGTATTCATTCAGCCATTCGTACTTTTTTGCATCGCCGCCAAGCGCATTATAAATTAAAAAACTTTCTGCCCATGCAAGATGCGCTGTAATCCAGTAAGGTGAATTTAGTTCTACTCCGTTGATAACCGGTGTATCGTTTATCTGTGCGGTATCTACTCTTGATAGAAACCCTTTTGTTAATGCTCTTACAGATTCAAATGTATCTGCCAGAATATTGCACTCAGTGCTCATAACTTTAAATAAAATTTAGACATAAACTTATTAAGTTATCAATTTTAATTTGCTTTATCAATAAATATTATTTAGTTTTTATTATGAATTCTGCAGCTTCTAAACAACCTCATGCAATTGTAATACCTGCCGCTATAGGATGGATTTACTGCCTGGCAGCATATTTTCTTTTTAAAGAATATGGAGTTGCTTTATTTTTTGTAGTACCCGTGGGATTGGGTATGCTTTCATCTTTTATTGTTACCTATTATAATAATGTTGATTTCTGGAAAGCTTTCAGAATTTCGTTTATTTCCCTATTATTTTTTTTAGCAGGATTAATAATGTTCGCATTAGAAGGATTGATCTGCGCTATAATGGCAATTCCTTTCGCATCAATTGGAGTTCTTATAGGAGCTGCTATAGGTAATGCACTTGGCGATGCTAAATTTTTAAAAAGAAAGCCTCAGTTGATGAGTGTTCTGATCTTTATTATTCCTGTACTTATGAGTATTGAGGGCGGTATGATTAAGAATGAAGAGATTTTCTCAGTTACAACTTCTATAGAGATCAATTCATCTCCTGAAAAAGTCTGGCAAAACGTAGTAGCTTTTCCGCAGCTAGATGAACCCAAAGAACTATTATTCACATTGGGAATTGCTTATCCTATTAATGCAGAAATAGAAGGCACAGGCGTAGGAGCAATAAGACACTGCAATTTTTCCACCGGCAGTTTTGTAGAGCCGATAACCGTATGGGATGAACCGAATCTTCTGAAGTTCAGTGTTACAGATCAGCCAGAGGCAATGAAAGAGCTTAGTCCGTATGATATTCATCCTGATCATCTTCACGGCTATTTTGTCTCTAAAAAAGGGCAGTTCAAATTAACAAAGCTTGATAACGGAAATACTTTATTAGAAGGAACAACCTGGTACACAAACAGAATAAAACCGGACTTTTACTGGACTCTATGGAGCGATTATATTGTTCATAAAATTCATACAAGAGTTCTGGAACACATAAAAAAGCAGTGTGAGTTAAAGAATTAAAAACTACCCCATGCAAAATTTCTTCCGTCTTCGCGAGAACAATACAACAGTACGCATTGAAGTGCTTGCAGGAATAACATCGTTCCTTGCATGCATGTATATTATAGTCGTGAACCCTGCCATTCTCAAAGATGCAGGAATGCCGTTCTCAGCCGTGCTGACGGCAACGGTACTCGTCTGCTTTTTTTCCAGTATAGCAATGGGACTTTATGCAAATAATCCCATCATCGTTGCGCCGGGGATGGGTATAAATGCATTCTTCACTTACACTGCCGTTATAGGAATGGGAATGAGCTGGCAGGCTGCGCTTGGCACAGTGTTCTGGTCAGGCGTTATTATAATGCTTCTGTCATTCTCCAATATCCGTGTTCATATTCTTCAGGCAGTTCCGCATTCAGTAAGGATGGGGCTTGCATCGGGAATCGGTTTATTCATCGCACTTATAGGGCTTGAAAATTCAGGCTTCATTATTGCAAACAAAGCAACGCTTATATCCAAAGCTCCGCTGAATGCAATGACAGCTACGTTTTTAGCCGGACTTGCTGTAACAATAATTTTAGTTATAAAAAAAGTCCCTGCTTCGCTGATACTTGGAATAATCATCACAACAATTTTAGCCATTCCCATAGGAAGATTATGGGGCGATGCATCGGGAGTAAATTTCGGAACGAAGACACTTGTAACATTTAACGGTATCTTTGCTGCTCCGGATTTCTCATTGTTTATGAGTATGGATTTTCTCGGAGCGTTAAAGTTTTCCGCTATAGGAGTAATTTTTACTTTTGTCTTTGTCGATATGTTCGACAGCATTTCAACCTTCATGGGAATAGCAGAAGCCGGCAATCTGCTTGATAAAGACGGTCAGCCAAGGAATGTAAAACAGTCATTAATAGCTGACGGATTTTCTTCCGTTATCTCGGGAGTGTTCGGAACAAGCGCAGGCACAGCTTATATAGAGTCGGCCACAGGCATCCGCGAAGGCGGCAGAACAGGACTGACGGCAGTTGTGGGCGGATTGTTATTTCTTCCGTGCATGTTTTTCTCGCCGCTGCTTTCTATTATTCCTGCAATAGCAACAGCTCCCATTTTAATTGTAGTCGGCGCTTTATTTATGATACCTATGACTCGTCTTGACTGGACTGATTTTGAAATTTCATTCCCGGCATTTATTGCAATGATAATGATACCGTTTACTTTCTCTATTAATGAAGGAATTGTATTCGGTCTTCTGAGCTATACAATTATAAAATTAGTATTGGGTAAGTATAAAGAACTTACACCGACATTGATTATATTGGGTATAATTTCGATTATATTTTTGATTTATAATTAATAAGTTTACGTTAAAATCGGCAAAACACAGTTTTACTTTTTTTCATCTCTGATGAATTTTCAGTACATTCAATATTGTAAAAACAACTCCGCTTTGACAATATCTTCCGGATTTTTATAATCTTGACGGGTTTTTGCTGAATTTCTGCAAAATAAAAATCGGCATTTTCAGGTGAAAAATTTTCAAGGAATATTACCCTGCAGACAATTTAATCATAACAAATTTTTTAATCCACAAAATCTTCCCTATTAGTAGGGAGATTATTTTTAAATTTTGCAGAATTTTCTTGACACAAAATAGAAGAATATTCATTAAACTCTATCCGCACTGATTCATTCATTGAGCTTATTTTTATGTATTTGTATGTTCTAAACTCTTTACTAATTATTAATCAGAAAAATGACTGAAGAAGAAAAGAAATCCATACATCAGGAGCTCCGCACTCTAAACTCCGAAATCCACGAAAGAAGAAAAAAAGCAGTTGAGCTTACTGCAAAGTTAGGAGAAGCCTCTGTATCTATGGATTATGAATTTACTTCTCTTGACGGCGGAAAAATAAAGCTATCTCAAATGTTCGGTGAAAATAAAAATCTTTTTGTAGTTCATAATATGGGAAGCAAATGCTCATTCTGCACAATGTGGGCAGACGGCTTTAACGGAATGTATAAATATCTTGAAGGACGCGGCAAAAGCGGATTTGTGCTTATGGCAGATGATGACATTGAAACACATAGAAAATTTAAAGAGTCGCGCGGATGGACATTTCAAAGCTATTCGGCAAGAGAAAATGATTTTTCGAAAGAGATGGGTTATCAAAACGCTAAGGGAGAAGTTGAACCCGGACTAACAGTGCTTGAAAAAACCGATGACGGAAAGATAAGAAGAATAAATCAGGACTGGTTCGGGCCGACAGATATGTACTGCTCTGTGTGGCGCTTCCTTGAGCTTCTTCCGCATGAAGATATTAAAAGGGAATTTTGATTATAACAGGTTTAAACCTTAAAACAATTTAATCTTAGTTTTATAATATTTCCTTCCTGCTTACCATACTCCGCACTAATTTATTTCTTGAGGTTATTTTACCTTATTGGTATGTTATAAAGAAATTCAACAAATATTCTGTAAAATCCCAAATCCAAAAATTATGACAGAAGAAGAATTAACCTCATTGAACAAAGAAGTACAAACTCTCAACGAAGAAATCCAGCAAAGAAGATTGAAGGTACTTGAATTGAATGCAAAAATTGCCGATACAATTGTATCGCAGGATTATGAATTCACCTCAACTGAAGGCGGAAAGGTAAAGCTTTCTGAAATGTTCGGCGATAAAAAAAATCTTTTTGTGATTCATAATATGGGCAAGGGATGCTCATACTGTACAATGTGGGCTGATGAAGTGAACGGAATTTATAAATATTTAGAAGGCAGAGGCAAGAGCGCCTTTGTTTTTATGGCAGGCGATGATATCGAAACTCATAAAGAATTTAAAAAGTCACGCGGATGGACGTTCACAAGCTATTCATCAAAAGAAAACGGATTTACAAAAGAGATGGGATTTCAGGGGGAGAAAGGTGATTTCTGGCCCGGAGTATCTGTCTTTGAAAAAACTGATGACGGAAAAGTAAGAAGAGTGAACCGTGACTGGTTCGGGCCGACCGATATGTACTGCTCAGTATGGCATTTTATTGAAATGCTTCCGCATGAAAGAATAACACAGGAATCATAAAAATATTATAATGGATAATCCCGTTTCGAAATTATTAACAAAACAATATCTGGATTCAGCAGGATGGGCAGATTGGATAATTAGCAGCCTGGCAGATGAAGATTTTAAAAAGGAAGTTTCTCCGGGAAGAAACCACGGAGTATGGCTTTTCGGACACCTTATTACATGCGAAGATGACTTTGCATTGTTTATGGGAAAAGGAGAAATTATTTATCCTGAGTATCAGGAAATGTTTGCCGAAGGAACAAAACCTCAGCCGTTTGATAGTTATCCTCCTGTTTCCGAGATGCGGGAAAAATGGAAAGAGATGTTGAAGAAAAATAAAAAGATTTATGATGAGCTAAGAGATGCAGAACTTCATGAAGCTCAGGCACAGCTAAAAGGCGAAAATGATTTTTGTAAAACAAAAGAAGATGTTGCTGTTCACTGGCAGCTGCATCTTATGTATCATACGGGACAGCTAGGAATGTTAGTATCCAAAGAAAAATAATTTTTAATTTTTTTTCCAAATGAGCAATACAATCTCAAAAAGATTTGCCGAACAGTTCGAAGAAATGGCGGACTGGGTGAGCGGCAACATTGACCCTCTTACCGATGAAGAACTAAAAATGGAAATTGCCCCGGGGAAAAATCATGGTGTATGGCTACTAGGACACTTGATAGCAAGCGATGATGATTTTTCTGTTTTTATGCAAAAAGGTGACTTGCTGTATCCCGAGTATTACGAGATGTTCGGACAGGGAAGCAAACTTCAGCCTGTTGAAAATTATCCGCCGATACCATTGCTGCGAGAGCAGTGGAAAAAAGTTGTAGAGAAAAACAGAAAAATTTATGCTGAACTTCAGGATGAAGAACTGGAAGAACCTCATGGAAGAATGAAAGACCCGGAAAAAGATTTTTTCAAAACAAAACAACGAATCATAATTTTCTGGCAGCTGCATCAGATGTATCATGCGGGCCAGTTAGGAGTATTAGTTACTAAAGCAGGAAAGGCACAATTTTAGTTGTAACGCAAAACTATGGCAAATGAAATTTCAAAATATCTTTTAAACCAATTTATTGAAACGTCGGTATGGGTAAACATGTATATCGACCCGCTGACAGATGATGAATTGAAACTGGAATTTGCAGAAGGTAAAAGTCATGGTGTCTGGATATTAGGACATCTTATTAAATACGAAGATGAGTTTTCAGTTTATATGGGAAAGGGAAATGTATTATACCCCGTGTACGATGAGTTATTCGGTACGGGGAGTAAATTATTACCGGTAGAAAATTATCCCCCAATACCTCTTCTTAGAAAACAATGGAAAGAAGTGATTGAAAAAAATAAGAAGATATATTCTGAGCTTACCGATGAAGAATTAAAGCAGCTTCATGGGAAAATAGAAAATCCCGAAAAAGATTTTTTCAAAACAAAGGAACGGGTTGCTATGTTCTGGCATCTGCATTCAATGTATCATGCAGGCCAGTTTTCAGCTATAATTGCCAAAGCAGGGAAAACTGTTTAATTAATTAATTTGAATTTTTAACTTATAAATGAAAACTATAAAAATATTTTTTGCTATACTATTTCTAACTGTTGCCGCTAATGTTCATGCCCAGGAAATTACAACTGTTATCAAAGAAAAATTTGTAGATAAAGAGGGCAATCCGCTAACAGGAAAAGGAATTATCATCGGAGATATGGATTCAGGTATCGATATTTTTCATCCGTTCTTTTTCTTTGCAGACGGCGGCGAGTTCAACTGGATAGATGTAAACGGCGACGGAAAATTTACCTCAGGTACTGACGGAGTTGATTTAAATAATGACGGTGCCATATCCGATAAAGAAATATTAAATTATCTTGAGATAGCAGATAAAACTTTCGGACCGTTTAGAATATCAGACAGAAAAGTTTATAATCCCGATATGGATTTTCTTTATAACGATAAAAATAAAAACGGCAAAAGAGATTTTGGTGAAGAAGCAGGGTTTTCAGAAACTGATGCAACTTACGGAGAGCAGTTTTTCATTCCTTCTAATTTTGAAGCAAAGGAATTACTCGTAGGAGAAAAAATCATCGGATTAAAAACTTCAAAAGTTATAGCAGTAAGACAAAAAGACGGTACAATCAGAAGAAGAGGGACAGATTTAATAAAGAATGAAGGCGACCATGATTTCAACCACGGTACATCAGTTGCAGGAATGCTTATAGGAGGAGTAAGCGGATTACATAAACTTCACGGTCTTGCACCGGATGCAGAAATTGTAATGGCAAATAACAGTTATGATTATACTCCCCGGTTTGTTAAAAATTTTCCAACAATGATGAATTTTCTTAAAGAGGAAGGTGCAGATGTAATACTCTTTGAAGACGGTGAATGGGCATGGGAGCCAATGGACGGCACAACTCCGGAAGAAATATTAGCACGACAATATTGTGAAGAAGGGATGCCTGTTGTTACAGCAACCGGAAATCTTGCAGCAGCAAGATGTGTTTTTATAGATTCCCTGAAACCTGGAGGAAAGTATTCTTACACGGTTGAAGCTCCGAGAGTATCAGAGGGTAAAGAAAATAACGGAGTATTTGTTTCACTTCACTGGAAGGGAAACCCCGGGGATTTTAAAAACATAGATGTCATTGCTCCCGGTGATAATAAATATAGCATTCCTACAAGCGGCAGCGGATTTATAAAGCAGGATTATAGAATCTCCTATGAATATAGCAAAAGTGAAAAAGGATACATGCTGTTGAAACTTGGCTTTTATAAAAAAGATTCTGCAACAGTACAGGGAGACTGGGCAATAAACATTGAACCTAAAAAAAATATTGTAATACGCGGAAGCGTTAATGACGTTTCACAATCATGGAGCGGTTCCACTCATTGGAAGCATAAATTTACAACTGAAGGCACACTTGTATTTCCTTCCACGGCAGACAGTGTAATAAAAGTCGGAGCGTATGCAGTTAACTTTGCATGGAATGAAAGAGCAGTAGGAGATATTGCAACATACAGCGGAAGAGGACCTTCAATCACAGGAGATTTAGGAATTGATATCTGTGCGCCGGGGCACTCAACTTTCGCCCCTGGAGAAAATTTCACGTACAGAATTTTCAGCGGAACAAGCTCTGCTGCTCCGCACGTGACGGGACTGATTGCACTAATGTTGCAGTATGATAAGACACTGACTAACTCGCAAATAAAAAGTATAATAAGGAATACTGCAGTTCAGGAAGATAAAATGGGCAAGCTTCCTAATCCAACATGGGGCTGGGGAAAACTCAATATTCCCGAAGCATTAAAAAATTTAACAAACCAGAATAATTAATTTTTTTTAATATAAGGAGAAACAAATTATGTATATACCTCCAATTAATTTTCAAAAATGGATTGATGATAACCGCCATCTATTCAAACCGCCCGTAGGAAATGCATGTATCTACAATGGCGATTTTATAGTAATGGTTGTCGGCGGACCGAACTCAAGAAAAGATTATCACTTTCAGGAAGGTCCTGAATTTTTCTATCAGGTAGAAGGCGATATTGAAGTCGGGATAGTAGAGGACGGCGTACAAAAAATTGTGCCGATAAAAGAAGGTGAAGTTTATTATGTTCCTTCAAGAGTGCCGCATTCACCCAGAAGACCTGCAGGAACGGTCGGCTTGGTAATCGAAAGAAAAAGAAATGAAGGCGAGCTTGACGGCTTCCAGTGGTACTGTGAAAACTGCCATCAGAAATTGTATGAAAAGTTTTTCACGCTTAATGATATTGTAAAACAGCTTCCGCCGTTGCTTGAAGAATTTTATGCATCGGAAGAACTGAGAACTTGCAAGAATTGCGGAACAGTCATGTCTCCTCCGCCCAAGATAAAGTGATAATAAAATGAAGATAGATCTGCACACTCATATTCTCCCTGAAAACTGGGCGGACCTGAAAGAAAAATACGGCTATGGCGGATGGGTGAACCTTGAGCATCATAAGCCGTGCTGCGCAAAGATGATGATTGACGGAAAATTTTTCCGCGAGATTGAAAGCAACTGCTGGGACCCTGTAACGCGTATTCACGAGTGTGATTCACATAAAGTAAATATGCAGGTGCTTTCCACTGTGCCCGTGATGTTTTCTTACTGGGCGGAGCCAGATGATGCACTTGACCTTTCAAAGTATCTTAATGACCATATTGCGGGAATTGTAAAAAATTATCCGGATAGATTTATTGGGCTAGGAACAGTTCCGATGCAATCTCCTAAGCTTGCCATTAAAGAAATGGAACGATGCATTAAGGAACTTGGGCTTGCGGGGATAGAGATTGGCTCGCACATAGAAGCTAGTGAAGGGCGTGGTGAATGGAACCTTGATGATGAAAACCTTTTTGAATTTTTTCAGGCAGCTGAAGAGTTTGGCGCAGCCATCTTTGTTCACCCATGGGATATGATGGGGAAAAAGGAAATGCCGAAGTACTGGCTTCCGTGGTTAGTCGGTATGCCGGCAGAAACTTCAAGAGCAATATGCTCTATGATTTTCGGCGGAGTATTTGAGAGATTAAAGAAATTGAAAGTTTGTTTTGCACACGGCGGCGGCTCGTTTCCTTTTACCATAGGAAGAATTGAGCATGGATTTAACGTAAGGCCTGATTTATGCGCAATAGATAACAATGTAAATCCCAGAGAGTATATCGGAAAGTTTTATCTGGATTCGCTTGTACACGATAGGGAAGCATTGAAGTATATTGTAAATCTGATGGGAGAAAACAAAATTTGTCTTGGTTCAGATTATCCTTTCCCGCTTGGAGAACATGTCCCAGGAAAACTTATCGAAGAAATGGATTTTGGAAATAAGCTGAAGGAAAAATTATTGTGGAAGAATGCTGTAGAGTTTTTGGGAGTTAAGCTGTAATTATTTTTTTAATCGACTTAATATCAACATTATGTCCTCCATGAAAATTGTGCAATGTAAAATTTATATTTTTTTCCTTTAACTGATTTACACTATTCTCAAAATTTTCTTTTCGCACTGCTTTATCTTCATCTCCATATACACATTGTATTTTCGTTCTGCCAGATTTTTCTTTGAGAGTATCGAAATCAATATCTTTTGGAATATCCGAAGAGTGAATTATTAAAATATCTGCTTCTGATTTTCCGTTCACTGCCCATCTTGTTGCTGTCGCGCCACCCTGAGAAAATCCCAGAAAAATAATTTTATCGGGCTTGGAATCTATATTATTTAATACTTCATTATAAACTTCATCCAGATAGTTTACATAGTCGTTAATTTCATTTTCCCTGTCTTCGGAAGTCATCCATGAAGCCCCGATATTTCCGTAAAATCCTTTTGTATAAAATCTTGAAAGCCCCTCGGGAGAAACGAGTAAAAAGTTTTCGTTATTCAGCTCTTTAAATTCCTGTAAAAAGTTATAAGCTGGCATTCCATATCCGTGAAGAACAAACATTAAAAATTTTGGAGATTTGTTTTCCGCTGAAAGAAAATATCTTGCAGTTTTTTGAACTGAAATGTTCTTTGAAATTATTTCCATGCTGTAAAATTACGAAGCGTGAAATATTGTTGAAGTGTAAATCGGTAAGATAAAATTTTACTAAAAAATAAAAATTCTCTGCCTGCATGTATACTCTCGCACAATATACAATACAAACAGAGAATGATTTGAGTTGTCAGCTTTCCGGAGCTTAGTCTTAAACTACAATCCTCGCACAAATTGTAACTTAACCTCTATGATAACTAAAGCTCCGGCGCTTCCCCCTTTTGAATAAAATTTAAGATAAAGCGTAAAAGATGTAAAGTAAAACAATCAGAAGTTTCAGCAGTATGGTATCAATAATTGTCTTCTTTACTTTCACTTTTACTATATCAATTAACATTGTCATATCGTTTTAATTTATTGATTCAAAATTATAGAATATAATGTGATTTTAAAAATCGAATTTTTGCTAAAGTTAGAATGAAAAATCAGTTTGTAAATGGCGAAAACCTTATTTTTGTCGTTTTTTTGAGGTTTTCTATACTTTAAAAATTAGATTTTGATTAATGCTTTTCATACTTATTTTATAACCAATTCATCTGAACATTTGTGAAAACTTCGTCTACAGATCTATTTTTCCTAATAAAATCGCTTTCAAAAGCAGAGCGCGCCTATTTTAAAAAATACGCAAAGCGGTTCAGTGATGAAGATACATTATCGCTAAAGTTATTTGAAGAAATTGAAAAACAATGTGATGGTGATTCCGAATATAATGAAGAAATAATCAGAGAGAGGCTCAATAAAATACAGAATGTGAATCAGTTATCAGTTGCAAAAAATTATTTATATGATTTAGTTCTGAAAAGTCTGCTGACTGCACAAAGTGAAAAATCTCTTGATGATAAATTCGATAAGTATGTTGCGCAGGCTGAGCTCCTTATGAATAAGACATTGTTTGACCAAAGCATGAAGATTCTGAAGAAGGCAAAGAAAATTGCATACGAGTATGAAAATTACATGAAGCTCTTTAATATTCTTCAGATTGAAAAAAATCTTCTCTTTGAAAAAAATTATCCGAATATTGAAAAGCTTCAGAATGATATATTTACTGAAGAACTTCACTGTTTAGATACGTTAAAGAAAAAATCTGAAATTCAAAATCTAAGCGCTAAGATTACTTCATTGATGATGACTAACGGCCTGCTTCAGGATGAAAAAGAACTTAAGAAGGCAAAAGCAGTTATGGCTCACCCGTATCTGAAAAAACTTGACGAAAAGGATTCATATACATTCAAAGTATTTTTCTATCACATTCATACAACTTATCATTCAATCACAACTGATTTTGAGAAAACTTTTGTTTACATGAAACAATTTCTTGAGATGGTTGAAAGTTATCCGAAGCAGATAGAAAGAAAGGCGACTAATCTGCTTAATGTATCGTACAACATGATGGTTGCCTGCACTTACTGCGGAAAGTATGATGAGTTTTTTTATTATCTGGAAAGATTCCGTACTATTCCCGATAGGTATAAAATCCTGAATACGGATTATGTAAAATCTTACATGTTCCTTTCTTTTAAATTAGAGCTGATAGTTTTTTTTGAAACGGGACAGTTTGAAAACGGAGTGACTCTGATTGAATCTATCGAGAGGAAGATAGAATCGCAGCGTTCTAAGTTACGCAGCACCGAAATAATGCAGTATTATTTTTTTGCCTCGTGCTGTTATTTCGGCACCGGTGATTTTAAAAATTCGCTGAAGTGGAATAATAAGCTTATTAATATGGGTGAACCGGGGCAGAGAAAAGATCTATACATACATTCGAAATTATTCAATCTTGCCATTCATTATGAATTAGGAAATAAAGAGCATCTGGATTATATCACAAAACTTACATACAAATTTGTTAAGGACAGAAAAAAATTAAATGATTTTGAAAAAATAGTTTTCAAATTCTTTAACGAAATCAACGATAAGATAATATTAAAGGAAATAGAAAATTGTTTTAATGAATTTTATTTTAATCTCACAAAGCTCCAGAAAAAAAACACAGATGAAAGTTCGTTCAGGTTTTTTGACTATGTGAACTGGGCTAAAAGCAAAATCACCGGCCAATCATTTAAAGATTTAAAAATACAATCCGTTTTAAAATCTTGAAAATTTCCGAAAGAAGACAACACGAATTGTAAAGGAAATGTGGATAGTTCACAAAATTTATGAGCCTCAGCTGAGAGAGCTGTTGACAAACTATACAGAATCAAAAAAATCATACGGTTTCACAGTAGAAATGAATTGAATAAGTTTCTTCATAAAGATACCGGCTAAGCTGTAAGCTGTTATATCACCGGGTGCAATTCCTTTTTAATTTTTCGTTTAAGCTCTGCCCTGACATTATTATCGTTTTCATAATGAACAAGAAATTTTAACGGAAGCCCGTTATTGAAGCTTTTCAAAAATTCTTTTTTCTTTTCTGTCCGTAAAGTCTCCTTTATGTTTTCCGTATCTCCAGCATCTAAAACTCTTACCGGTGTCATTCCAAATGCTTCACATATAATTAAATATATACCGGCTTTGTTTTTAACTTTATCGGATGAGTCATAGGGTCCAAAAAATTTTTTGTTTAATATAATTGCTTCCATTTTGAGATTTATCAGTTTTAGTTCTAAAATAAGTCCGGCCGTGCAGACCGGACCCAATAGGAGTTTAATTTCTATTTATGAATTAGAAATCTGATATATTCCATGGCGTGAGATATATCATAAACCGTAAGATATTACATATTAAAAAGCAAAGTTTTAAATACTTTTTTTATGATTAATTGTATGATAATTCTTTGCTATTTTATAAAAAAAACTAATAACAACAATTAAAAAGCGTTTTTGTGCATATTTTACGAAAATTTAATTGCATTAATTGTATAGTTTTGTATAGTTATTCTAGTGGATAACGGTCAATTTCTTTTCCGTCATCACTATAAACTATTACCCAGATTACTCCGTTAATTTCCTGATAGACTGAGTAGTTGGAGGCTGCAGGAACAGAAAAATCTTTTGTTGCATTTGCTTCCGGTTCCGGAGCAGTTTTAGCAAAGGTTAAGCTTCTAAGAGAAAAAATTAAAAGAAACAGAACAGAAAAAAATAATTTTACGAACTTCATAAATTCCTCCTTGGGGTTTATTTAGTTCGCAGTTTAAAGGGAATTAAAAAGCTGTCAAAAGATTTTTTCCGGATTAAATTGTATAGCGAATAGGTGTTTCTTTAAATTTGGAAAGGATTAAATATTTGATAACCTTATAAATAATTTATAATTTGATATAATGTTAAATTGGATATAACATACAATAATTTCTAGAAAGACTTATGCAAAAATTTAGAATTGTTACTCTGCTTAACTCATTTACCGACTCGGAAATAAAAAATTTCGAAAACTTTTTGAGCTGCTGTTATTTCAACACAAGAAAAAAACCGGTTGAACTATTTAACGTTCTAAAAAAATACAAAGGAACATTTACTGAAGAGAATTTTCCTAAAGAAAAAATTTTTCGGAAAATTTACGGCGGTGATAGAGAATTCAACAAGAATACATTTACAGATTTAACTGCGCAGCTTCTCCATCTGGCAGAAGATTTTTTATATATCGAATATTCCCGAAATAACCACAGAAAAAAAGAAGTTTTTTTAACTCAAAAATATTCAGAAAAAGGGTATGAAAATCTTTTTGAAAATAAAACCCGGCAATTTAAAAAAATGCTTTCTTCGGGCGCGTCGTTAGATTCCGAAATATTTAATGACCTCTATGATATAAACGTGAACACGCTTAACTATTATACTAAATACAAACCCATCAAAAGAAAACCTGATTACAATAATGTTCTCAAAAGTAAGTTAAACGCCTTTGCAAATCTTACTAATTATTATTTGCTGGAGTTCGCAGGAAGCTACATTAATATGTTAGTTACTAAAAGTATTTATACAAACGAAGAAATTGAAAATGATTTTGAGGTCTTTGCAAAACATATTTTTGAGGATGAGTTCATACAAAAATTAAAACCATATAACGATTACCCCTTCCTGCTGGATACTTATAAAAAATTGGTCGATATGTTTATTCATTTAAACAATAACCATTTGTATTATGATTATAAATCAGATGTAACAAATTACCTTAGCACTTTTTCTGCTGATGAAAAAGTTTTTCATTACAGTAAACTCGTCTCATATTGCACACTGCGCCTGATAAAAAATCCTTATGATATGGAAATAAGAAATGAGCTTACAGGAATAGCAAAGGAAATGATAATAAACAAATATTACCTTACTTCACGCACACAATATTTGAACATTCTGTTATTCACAATTTTTTTGAATAATTTTGTATTTCAAAAAGATATTGAAGCATTGAAGTTTTTAATTGATGAGTGTATTCCGCTGATTGAAAAAACCTTCCGGAGCACCTATGAGAATCTTACTCTTTCTTATATATATTTCCTTGATAAAAATTATTCCGCTGCATTGATATCATTGCAAGGAGTAAAGTCCATATCTGCAAGGATGAACTACACAATAAAATCGCTCTCGATAAGACTCCACTATCATTTGCAAAATACGGAGCAGGTTATCTCTGAAGTTGAAAGTTACCTGAAGATGCTCTCTTCTGAACCTTCTACTCCTAAAGCAAAAGTTGCCGCAGAATCAGGATTTGGAAAGATGATGAAAAGAATCATACTTGCGGAGAGCAGAAAAAAAGTGAACGACATTTCTTATCTGAACCATTTAATTCAAAAAAATCCGAACATTGCAAATAAGGACTGGCTTCTCGAAATAACAAATGACTATCTTGAAAAAAATAAGAAATTAAAAATAGCCAGATAAAACTATTAACATTATCTTAATGAACATAGAAATTGTTGAAGCAAATAAATCTGAAATTAAAACAATAACGGATATTGCTCTTCCAGCCTGGGAAGCAACGTACTTAAAAATTGTTTCGAAAGAACAGTTTGATTTTATGTATAATGAAATGTACTCAGATGACTCTCTCGAAAAACAATTTGAAGCGGGCCATAGATTTTTCGTTCTTTATGAAAATAAAACTCCTGCGGCTTTTGTTTCCTTTGTACCTGCAGGAAACATTGTTCGCATTCCTAAGTTATATGTACATCCTGCTCATCAGAAAAAAGGATTCGGGAAAATGCTTATCGAGAAAGCAGAAGAAATTAATAAAGAATATTTTGAAGTACTTGAGCTTAATGTGAACCGGTATAATCCTGCAAAATTTTTTTATGAAAAAATCGGTTTTGAAATAGATTCAGAAATTGATGTCCCTATTGGTAAATACTTTATGAATGATTATATTATGAAGAAGAAAATTCAATAATCAGAAATTTGAAAACCCAATAATGCCCGTACAAACTTTAATAATAATTGTCGCAACGATAATTACAATATCCATAACAATTGCATTCATTAAGATCTTCACGCGAAACTCGAGGGAAACCAAAGCAATACAAAAAAAAGCCGATGAATATGAAAACAATTTTCAGTCGGCTGTTTTTGCATCTGCTCTAATTGTCAGTGTTATAAAAGCTTATTCAGTGGGGAGAAGTGAAATGAGAGTAGATCTCAGGCTTGAGGTCCGTCCCACAAATGGAGTACCATACCTTGCCACTACATCATGGATGATAGACAGCTCAGAACTTGCTTACTTAAAACAAGGAGAGGAAATTCAGGTAAAAATAGATGCAAAGGATTCTGCTTTAATTTATCCTACATTCACCAAAAGTAAATTCTGGCTTTGGGATTAATCATGAATTTCTAAAAAACTTCTGCCGGTTATTTAACCATTTTTTTATACAAAGATTTCCCAATGCTTTTAGACGGTTTTGAAATATTCAATATTTCAGATATCGTAGGGGCTATATCGCACTGAGAATTATATTCATCTGTACTTGCGTACTTCACTTTCCATCCATACCATAAAAGAGGAACGTTCCTATCGTACTTATAAACGCTGCCATGCGTTGTACCGCGGCTCATATTCCATATCCAATTTGAATCGAGCACTATAAATACATCACCGGATTTTTCTTTTACAAAGGCGTTTGTTATAAACCATGAATTTTCCGATGAGTAAATTTTATTTTCTATCCCGCTTGCAGTATATGTTTCTTTTACGCCTTCATAATTTTTCAAATAATAGCATATATCATTTTCAATACTCTCTAATGAAAGATTCTTTTGCGCCAGTACTTTTGTATTAAGATAAATCTGAAGGTTCTGCACCCAGATTATATAGTTATCTTCGCCATATTTTTTAGAAAGAAATGTTTCCAGAGAATCCTGTAGTTTTTTTGTACTGAGATTTCCCGCTTCTACGCCAATGCTTTTTAAATAACCGGGAGCAGATGCTGCTGCATGGTCTGAAGTCAGAAAAATTAACGTGTTTTCAATTCCGATATTTTTGTCAACGTAATCTAATATCTCTGATAAATCTCTATCAAGCCTAAGATATGTATCTTCTATTTCAATAGAATTTGGTCCGAAGTAATGACCAACTTTATCTGTTGATGAAAAACTAATGCTAAGAAAATCTGTGGAATTTCCTTTTCCCATTTTTTCACTTTGTAATACTGTGAGCGCTAAATCCTTGAGAATAGAATTTCCATAGGGAGTATATCCTAATAAATCTATATTCTTTTTCCTAAGAGCAGGCAGATCATACGGTAGAACCGGAGATTTAATTCCTTTGAAAAGATATTCCCATGGCACGTTATCCGCCGTGCTTTCAGTATATGTTTCAATTGGGTATAAGGTATTCCAGCTTTGGTTCAAATAAAAATCATTGAGATTTCTATCGTTGAATATTTTCATCCATTCCGGAAGTTCATCCAAGTAATAAGAGCTTGTAATAAATTTACCTGTAACTTCTTCAAACCAGAAAGCTTTGCCCAGATGTCCTGCAGGAAAAATAGCACCTCTGTCTTTTAAAGAAATTCCTATTACTTTCGAATTTTTATTGCTGAGGATTAATTCATCAGTTATTGTAGATGCAAGTAAGTTCTGGGGAGAGTATTTTTCTTTTACAGTTTCTACTCCAACAGCATTTACTGATTTATCGTCAGCGCAATAAACTATCTCATTTTTTGCTCTGTCATACCACTCATTGCCTATTACACCGTTAAGATAAGGCATAGTGCCTGTATATATGCAGCTGTGCCCTGAGGCAGTAACGGTCGGAACATATTCATACCATGAATTTTTAAAATAGAAACCTGATTTCATTAATCTTTTGAATCCGGTCTCCGAAAATCTTTTCTCATAACGTGAAAGATAATCGTTAATCATCTGGTCAACGACAATTCCTATAACTAATTTTGGTTTTTGCTGAGCGTATGAATTAAGAAAAGATGGGATTATAACTAAGGTAAGAATAAAAAACAGAAAACATTTACGAGGGAAGAGGGTTTTCAATTAAGCAAAATTAATTCAACAATACAAATCCTGTATTATATAAATATTAAGACTTGTTCAGTAAATAATAAAATTAAAAAATTTTATCGTATAGCTTTATAATAATCCAAATACCGTAAACTAAGATTATTGCCCAGGCGAGAATAAAATCCAGAGTAGAGAAGAAATTTTTTAGAAGATATGAAATTGTTTTAAGTGGAAAAAACTGTTGTTTCACAATATTAGGGAGAATTGTTTCAGTAATAGTATTTTTAATACAATAGCTTTATCAAACAATCATAAAATTAGCCGCAGATATCAGTTAGTGAAATTAGAAGACTCTCTCTGCCAACTTGATTAATATCACTATCACATAAGCTGATATTATTGACCAGGCAAGAATCGAATCTAAAACAGAAAACAAGGATTTAAACATGGGATAAAATTGTTTTAAGATTACACCCTTTCCTTGGTCTAAAGAAAGGGTGTAAGAATATAACAATTATAATCCAATAGTTAAATTAATTCTGAAAGTTCTTTTCTCTCCGGGAATAACGCCAAACCTATCGGCAGCAGCAAAATAATCCTTGTCAAATAAATTTGAGGATTGAAGAGATAAAGTTCCTTTCACTAATTTCGGGAAAACAAAATTGTAACCTGCGTAAGCACTAAATACTGCTCGGCTTGGAAGTTGATTATCATAAGTGGATAAATAATAATCTCTTCCGCTGGTTGGATTGGTTCCCTGGTAAACACTTGATACAGGAGTATATGTTCCACCATCAAGCAGATAATCTCTTCCAGCAAAGTTCATGTCTACTCCTGCAAACCAGCTGTTCCAATCATAAGTTAATCCTAATGAGAACATTGTCTGCGGACCACTGGCAACGTATTGATCTTTTAACTCATCAAAGAACAGTGTATCTATATTTCCGTTTATATCTCTTGCTGAAGGATTAAATGCTCTCCTGTATGTAAGACCGTTAGCTCTTACTTCAGTTGTAACGCTTGCTAAAATATCAGTCCATTTGTTATCCATATATGTTAAAGAACCTCTTAAGCCAAGTCCTTTTATTTTTGTAATTTTATCAAGTCTTGTGCTGAATTCAAATTCAATTCCTCTGTGAGTTGATTGTCCAACAAGTTCGGAACGGAATCCATTTCTATCATATCCCGGCTGACCAGCTTTTGTGATATCCTGAATTCTTGCAGCTTTGTTATCCCATATCATCCAGTAACCGTTTATCTTTGCAACTACATCTGCTGTTGTCAATCCGAAACCGGCTTCGAACTGATTTGATTTTTCATCCTCTGCATTCGGATTAATTGCTCCCTGATTGTAATAAATTCCAAGATCAATAAATCTTTCAACGTGAGCAAAATTTCCAAAGAAATTCCAGTTTTCATTTACGTTGTAATTAAAACCGATTTTAGGCTGGAAGAATCCTCTGCTTCTGCTGGCATTAACTAAATCAAATTCAAACCATCTGCCCCCTGTTGATGAACGCATATAGAATTTACCGCTAGCTCCGGGGCCTTCAGAAGTTATACCCAACGAAGTTATTTCAGTTGATGTAAGCTGTCTTCCGATGGCGCTTTCAGAAGGCATATTTTCCGTTAATGTGTATTTGTACCATACATATTGTAATGAAGCCATTATATTAAGCTTATTAACAAACCAGTTTGCCTGTGTAAAAAGAGTAAGCTGTGGAGTTTCACCTTTGTAGTTTCTATATTGACTTCTATAAGTAGGGTCAGTAGTCGATAGATTAAAATCAAACGGAGAACCAATATCTGCATTACCTCTATCTATATCACCTTGAAAAACAGAACGGTTGAAAGTAAATACTGAGTCTCCCGAACCTGCCCGTTTATAACCGTAGGTTTGCGTAACGCTGTCTTTTCCGTATAGATTTGTAAAATGCCCGGGATGATCAGCAGTCCAGTTTCTGATTTCAAATCCGGCTGTGATGTTCAGATTTTTTGAAAGCTGAGTTTGGAAATTTGAAAGCAATCCGTACTGGCTGTGTAACGAGTAGCTGTTTCTTTGGAAGGCCGGACCAAGATAAACATTGGCATTTGCCAATGTAGTTATATATCCTTCGTCACCGTATCTGTTAACTGTTATTGTATCAATAGATGTTCCGTTATTTCCAGTACCTGGTCTTCTAATAGTAAACACTGCACCATTGCTGTTTAAGCTGCTTCCACCGCCTCTTCCTAATGATAGAAATGCTGTTGTTCTGAAAATAGATTTTTCATTTATATCATATACGTAATGTAATTCTGCCTGTGGCTTATGGAAAAAGTTATGAGCAAGGTTTACAAACTTGCCGTCTTTCAAATCATTTCTTCCGTCTAATAAACCATAGCTTGGTCCTAATTTATTTGCGGGGAGCTGGTTTACTACATCAAGCGGAAGGAAATTTGCAGGGTTTGCTTTATAGCCGAATTTAGAAAAATAAATAGCATCCTGGCTAAATGAATATCCGTGCACTTGTGGCGCACCGTGAAGTACAAATTTTAAACTATTCTTGTTGTTGAAAAAGAATGACGAAGACAAATAATAGTTTAATCCTTCATATCTTCCGCTCACTCTTGAACCTTCAGCAATTTTTCTATCTACATTTAATGATGTAGAAAATTTTCCTGCGAGTAATCCTGTACTGAGCTTTAATCCGTACATTGTATTCATAGGGTCTCCGAATGAAACATTGGCACCGTAGAAAGGAGATAAACTCGGATTCTCTGTCATTATATTAAACGAACCACCGAATGAACCAGAGCCATATAACGATGAGCCTGCTCCTCTTTGAATTTGTATAGAACCTGCATTCGAAGAAACTGCTCCCCAGTTTGACCAGTAAACAGAGTTTGATTCAGGGTCGTTAGTTGGAATACCATTAATCATAACCTGAACATAATTCTGTGAGAATCCTCTTACCAGCAGCTGCGATTCTCCATTACCTGCACCGTCAGTTGAGTATGCGTAAAGCCCGGGAACTCCCTTTGCGAGCAAAGGAGCATCCTGACCGTGAATACGCGATTCAATCTGCTTGCTTGTAATGTTTGTGAATGCAACGGGTGTTTCTCTTTCCTTAGCTCTGTTGATTTCAACGAGAATTTCATCGGTGGTAACAGGCAGCAGCGCGAAGTTGACTGTCGTGTTTTGTGTTACCGAAACCTCTTCTTTGCCTGTAGTAAGCCCGATAAATGAAGCCGTTACAGTATAGTTACCCGCCATTAAAGACGATATAGTATACTTGCCTAAGTTATCGGTTGTTGCTCTTTTCGTTCCTGCGGTAACTGTAGCACCGCTGACAGCTTCACCTGTTTCAGCATTTGTAACAGTTCCCGAAACAGAAAATACAACTTGTGCGTAGGAATAATTTAATCCTCCTGCAAAAAACAAAAGTGCCAGAATAAATTTGTAAAGATTTTGCATTAAGTTTCTCCTCTCCTTTGAAGATTTTGAATTGCAATTTTTTAGATAAGAAAATAAATATTTTAAAATATTACAAACTAACTTAAACTTATTATAAAGTTTATGTAAAAATTAATTTTTCTTATTAGGTGGGAATTTCCGTAAATATAGGAATTATGAATTGAGAAAAAAAGAGGTATTGAAGAGAATTGAAAAAAAGAATTGCACATAAAAAAGCAGACCCGAGTCTGCTTTTTTATTATATTTGAGATTACTCTTCCAAAGGTTTGAAATTCATTGAGATTGAATTCACACAGTGTCTTGTGTTTTTCGGAGTAAATCCTTCGCCTTTGAAAACGTGCCCCAGATGGGCTCCGCAATTGGCGCAGAGAATTTCCGTCCGGCTGCCGTCAGCATCGGTTTCTCTTCGCACAGCTCCGGGAATTTCGTCATCGAAGCTCGGCCAACCGCAGAATGAATCAAATTTTGATTCAGAATTATAAAGCGGCGCATCGCATCTTTTACAAGTATAAACGCCTTTTGCTTTATTATTTGTATATTTTCCTGTAAAAGGCATTTCCGTGCCTTTGTGAAGTATTACCCTTTCTTCTTCGGGTGTAAGTTTATTGTATTCCATAAAGGTAAAAACGTTGATTTATGATTAAAAATTCATTTTAACTTAATATGATGAATTTAAACGCAAAAAGCGCAGAGATTTTCGCGAAGTACGCAAAGGAATTTTATATAAAATTTTATAGTCTTTCATAATTTATTTCTCTGCGAACTTTGCGTATTCTTAGCGGTCTCTGCGCTAAATCAATACTTTTTTAAGAGGAAAAAATAGTCTCTTTAGACTTTGTGCTATTATCGGTAAATTTGCTAAAAATTTATTATAAATGATACCACAATTCAAAAATCTCAGCGAAGAAGAAACAACAGCCCTGCTGGACGCTCCTGCTTTAATAGCAGTTTTAATTGCGGGCGCTGATAACAAAATAGATGAAAAGGAAATTGACTACTCATCAAAGATTGCTCATTACAGAGCAGGAAATAACGAGTCAATTTTGCAAGGTTACTACGCTGAAGTAGATAAATTTATCGGTGATGCCATTTCTCAGCAGATTAACTCTTTGCCAAAAGAGTTAATTGACAGACAGCATATCATCACAGAAGAGCTGGCTAAGCTTAATGATATTTTACCGAAGCTTGATAAAGGTTTTGCTGCCGAACTATATAAAAGTTTCCTTTCGTTTGCAAAATCCGTAGCGCAATCATCCGGCGGTTTATGGGGATATGCATCTATCACTCCTGAAGAGGAAAGATTACTCGGTTTATCTATGATAAATAATCCGGCAGGAGTTTAATTTCCGTCCGCAGGTTTTACATGAAGTTTTAAATCTTTTCTGTTAATAATTTCTACTAACGAGCCTTTCATTATCGGAACATCTGCGAATGCACTCCAGTATGTTCCGTTAATCTCTACTTTTCCCTTTGCTTCATGAGGAATAATATCTTCTACGCATACAGCTGTCTTGCCATCAAGCTCATTATTTTCCACATTCAATTTATCTTTCTTTCCTTTAAAGATTTTTATAAAGTGTTTCCTTAAAAACACTAATGAAATTAGAGAAAAAAATATAAATGAAATTATCTGCAAATTTAATGTGGGCAGCAAACCCATTAACTGCAGGATTGAAGTGATTAGCGCCCCTAAACCGAAGAAAAATAAAAAAAATCCGGGCACAAAAATCTCCAGTAAAAACATTATCAGCGCTATTACAAACCAGAATATTTTTCCGTCAACGAATTCCATCAGCTTTCAGTATTAATTTCCGGAGGAAAATTGTCACCGGCAGGGTTATAAGTTGACGTTTTTACCACAGGTTTATTTACAGTCTCTTTCGTTTCGGAAGTTGTTTTAAACACACTGCTTACAGAAGCAACCATGGATGCAACATCAGATAAATTAGAAGGGATTATCATTGTATTATTTTTCGATGCAAGCTTGCCGAATTCATTTAAGTACTGCTCGGCAATTTTTAAATTCACTGCTTCTTTTCCTCCGGGTTCATTAATAGCTGAAGCAATTTCTCTTATTCCCTTAGCTGTTGCAAGTGCAAGTCTTTCTATTTCCTGTCCGCGTCCTTCAGCTTCATTTATTCGTTTGAGTTTTTCACCTTCAGATAAGGAAATTTTTTCCTGTCTGTCCCCGTCTGCATTATTTATCTTTGCCTGCTTATGTCCTTCAGATTCTGCAATGAGTGCACGCTTTTCCCGTTCAGCTCTCATTTGCTTCTCCATCGCTCCTCTTATACTTTCGGGGGGAACAATATTTTTTATTTCGTGCCGCGTAACTTTCAATCCCCAGGGTTCGGCCGCTTTATCAACTGCCATAAGAATTTCACTATTGATTTTTTCCCGTTCCTCAAATGTTCTGTCTAGCTCTATCTTTCCGATCTCACTTCTCATAGTTGTCTGCGCAAGCTGTGTTGAAGCGAAAGCATAGTTTGTAACTCCATAAGAAGCCTTAACAGGGTCCATTATCTGCATGTATAATATCCCGTCAACTTCTACCTGAATATTATCCTTTGTAATACAAGTCTGCGGTGGTACATCAATAACCATTTCCTTCATTGTATGCTTGTACATAATGCGGTCAAAGAATGGTATCAGTAAATGAAAACCTGCATCAAGTGTTGCATGATACTTCCCAAGACGCTCAACAATAAAAATGGACTTCTGGGGAACTACAACGGCGGACTTAAATAGCGTAATCAATACAAATAATGCTAAGAGCCCAAGAATAATTGTATATTCCATTTTCTAAAAATTATTTATTTAAAAATTTATCTATCCTGCCCATGGCAAGTCTGCAACATTTTCCCTGAAATCTTTAAGTCGCACCCAGCCTTGTTTTCCATTGGCTGTTTTTAATAAATACCAGTCGCATTCGTATTCATCATCATAGCCTGCTTCATTTTTACATACAGGTGAAATATCACATTTTATCAAATTAAACTTTGTACCCGGTTTAAGATTTTCTACAACATCCGATTTATCATCTCTGGATTTCAAAATCTTAAAGGAGCTGTTAACGGTCCCTTCAACGTCAGTAATATCATAAGTATCTTTTTTTACAGGTACAAGCTTACCGCTTTCTTTATCTACAACGTACTCACCGTGTAGAGTCCAGAAACCCATAAAATCATTGGTTAAAACTTTTCCATTTCCGGGTATTTCCACGCTGCCCCAGAGTTTTATGCTTCCAAGCGGAACAACTTCTTTGCTTTTATACTTGTAAAAAAAATACTCTCCTACATCTCCTACTGCAAAACATGAAACCATTACCACAGGCAGCATGTCATCAGGTTCTATGCTTACAATCTTTACATCAAAAACTTCGGCTTCAGCGCATTTATCTTTATAAATTGCTCCGTTTATATTTACGGAAAAATCCCCTGCAAGATAGCTGTACATTCCGTCGTTAGTAACAAATGAGACGGTTACTCTGTCAAGAATATTATCGTGATTAAGGTCTCCGCTAAGCGTCGTATCTTTAGTACCTGCAAAGGTGCCGGCCGCTACTAACATCAAACAAATAAAAAATATTTCTCTCAAAGGGTATTTATTTTCTTAATTCTTATTTTAACAAAGTAAGTTTTCTGGTCTCAGAATAATTCTTAGACTCAATTTTATAAAAATATGTTCCGCTTGTTAAATTGAATCTGTTTGCATCAAGTTTTATTTCGTAGCTGCCTTTATTGTAAGTTCCGTTCACCAGGTCAGCAGCAATCTTTCCCTGCATATCGTAAACTTTTATCTTCACAAATGAGTTTTCCGGAATAGAAAATTTTATATTTGTTTCGGGATTAAACGGATTCGGATAATTTTGCGACAATGAATATTTATCTGCCACACTAGATATTTCATTGGGTGTAATATTTGTTGCCGGACCCATTTTTAAAACATATAACCCCGTTGCAATATCAGCTGCCAAAATTTTCTTTGAAGCAAAATAAGGATAAACATTCCAGCATCCCTGATAAGCAGTTCCGCTTCCGGGATATGTATCATAATGCCCGACTTCAACAGGGGCATTTCTGTTTGCAATATTATAAACAATTACACCTGCTCTGTAATGAGCCAGATACAAACTGTCTCCTCTTATATAAGCGTTGTGAACCATTGAGACTTCATAGGGGTTTATATCATATACCTGCACTGGTGCCAGTATATTCTGAATGTTCCAAATCTTTGCATGATTTCCCCCGCCTTCATCCGTAGTAACTAAATATTTCCTGTCTTCAGTAACCCATGCATTGTGAGTAACTGCATTAGGATATGTGAACTGATAAATAAGCTTTATGCTGTCTTTATTTCTTGCATCTAATATTGCGCAATACCCGGCATCAATACAAGCAGCAAAAATTGTATCATTTTTAACCTGACAATCATGAACATAACGTGTTCCCCACTGGCCTCTTTTTACCGGATTAACAGGGTCGGTAAGATCTAAAATAAATACTCCTCCGTTATTATAATTGCCGCCGCTGCAGTATAGATATTTTCCTTCAATGGAAATTGTATGGGAGCGTGTATACCCTGAAAAGGTAAAGCTCTTTATATAATGCACTGAGTCAGGCAGGTATTGCAAGTCTACTATCTGCACACCTTGTCCGCCCTCTGAAACTATGTAAGCATAGTGCTGGTAAGTTTTAAACTCACGATAATTATATGTTGAACCAAGCCCCGGAACAGTTCCACAGTTTCTTATTGTTGTCGGTGCATCTGTTACATCGTAAAAAGTTGTTCCTGCATAGTGCCCAAGCAGAGCATACTCTCTGCCATTTGGAGCAGTATATCCCCATACCGAAGAATAATGAAATCCGGTAGGAATTCCTCCCGATGTATACTCGTTTTTATTTCCAAGCAGAGACATGTTATTTATAGTCTGTCCGAAGGAAAAATTAGCAGCAATAATAAAAATTATTAATAATACTTTTTTCATTTAGTTTTAATTATGGTTATCAATATCTGTAAGTTCTTTTTAATTATCAATCTCAATTATTATATTAATATTGTCGATTATGAGAGAAAAATCAAAATTTCTAACTGCATTCTGGAAAAACTTAGTGATGGCAAATTATGAAATTGATGCCGGATTACTTAGTGATTTCGTTCCTGAAAAAACGGAGCTCGATTTCCACAATTCTAAATGCTTCGTCAGTCTGGTGGGCTTTATGTTCTTGGATACAAAAGTTTTGGGATTTCCCATACCATTTCACAGAAATTTTGAAGAAGTAAATTTAAGATTTTACGTGAAACATAAATCCGGATATGAATGGAAAAGAGGAGTTACTTTTATAAAAGAAATCGTCCCGAAGTCTTTAATAAAGCTTGTTGCTAATAATATTTATGCCGAGAAGTATGACTCAATGCCCATGAAAAACGAACTAAGCATTTCAGATATCGCAGTTAATGTGGGGTACTTCTGGAAATTTGAAAACAACTGGAATTATATTAAAGCCTGTGCAGATAAAAAATCTTTCATGGCAGTACCGGGTTCAGAGGAAGAGTTTATTACGGAACATTACTGGGGATATACAAAGGTTAACGACCATCAAACCTCCGAATATCAGGTTGAGCATCCGAAATGGAAACTGCACGAAGTTAAAAATCATGAAATAAATTGTGACTTCGGAAAACTATACGGTGAAAGATTTTCAATACTAAATAAAACAATTCCTTCCTCTGTATTTCTTGCCGAAGGCTCGGATATCATAGTCCGCAAAGGAAGTAATCTTTAATTTTTAAGAAATAAAATTTAACCCCAATGCCCGCAGTAAAAAAAATTCTTGTATTAGTCTCAATTTTATTTTATTTAATCTCTTTATTTAGCCCGGCATATATTGGATTGCAGAGTGATAATTCATGGAACGGATTTATGTGTCTCGGCTTCGGATGGATGGCGTTAGTATGGAACCCCATTGGCTTTTTTGCCTGGCTGGCAAATTTTCCATATTTCGTAAATGTTGTAATGGTGCTGATTTCAAGAAAAATATGGTCGAGGATAGCAACTTCTATTATAGGAGCAGTTAGTCTTTTCTTAGCACTTGGCGCATTTGACGTAACTTATCTGATGAGAGACGAAGGAGGAAATACTGAACTTGCAGATTACGGAGCCGGATTATACCTATGGATTTTTAGCATGATTATAATGGTGGTTGCCGCAGCATTGCCCGGAGAGAAAAAACCCGTTGCAATTAATTACATCAATAATCCTAATCCTATAAAATAATTTTTATAAAATAAAAAAGGACCTGCCGATTCGCCAAAATGACAGGTCCCTTTATTCCTTATGAATTTACTACTATGATATAAACAGCTTTATTTTATTAACATCATTTTTTTTGTCATAGTAAATGATTCGGTTTCTAACCTATAGAAATAAACACTGCTGGAAAGCGATGACCCGTTAAATTCTACAGTAAAATACCCTGCATCTTTTTTCTCATTCACAATATTTGCAACAAGTCTTCCTGAAATATCATAGACATTTAATTTCACAATTGATTCTTTGGGAATATCAAAATTAATTTTCGTAGTCGGATTAAAAGGATTCGGATAGTTCTGAGATAAATCCCATTTATCTGGCACACCTACCTGAACTGTATTTACAAGATTATGATATTCGTAATTACCATTAAAATCGATTTGCTTCAGTCTGTATTTATAACTTGCTGTCGGCACATTCCTGTCTTCAAATTTATATAAAATTTCTTCATTTGTTGTCCCTTTGCCCTGAATACTCCCTACTTTGTTCCACAAAGAAGTTCCTTCTTTTTTGCGTTCAATATCGAAACCCGAGTTATTTACTTCTGATGACGTCTTCCAGTTTAAAGTTACACTGTTTTTATTTACAGTGGATGTAAATGAAGCAAGTTCGACCGGAAGTAATCCGTCATCACTCATAACAAAAGATGAGAAGCCGGGTGTATCAAAAGAAATATCTACTATATCATCGGAAATTGTAATTGTTGGAGTAAAGGTTTGTACATACGCATTACCGGGTCCCAGTCTGTGAACTTTACATCCGTTGTAATTATTACCTGCATTACCAAAGCCCGAATGAATCGACGCATAATAATCCATTTCAGATTTCAGTGCATAAATATGAACATTAACGTTATCCACAGGTTGTGTTGTTGGAGTTATGGTTACCATTCTATCCATCACAGTAAATCCGTTTACAACAGTAGTATCTCCTCCTGCGCCTGAAACGGCTACAGTGGTACTGCCGAGATTAGAAGTATTAGTGGTAAGCTTTGCCATTATACCTGTACCGTTTGAAAAATTTACAGATGCCCCTGCCCCGACTGCATTTGTGGTTGAACCGTTTGTAACTGAAGGAGGAACTGTAATAGTTGCTGAAGAAAATTCCGAATTATTTGAACCATTACCGGCGCACATAAACACTGTGCCATTTGTTATTGAGCCACCCAAAGCAACTCTTGCGCCGCCTGAGTTTCCTGTTATTCCCGGATTAAAAGATGTCAGAGAAGCATCATTTGTGTTCACAGCTCCAAATGTTTGTCTCCCTGTTCCTCCAATACTGTTGAAATCACCGGCTAAATATAAAGCTGACGAAGTTCCGAAAATCTGACGCACTGCCGAACCCGGTCTTGTTGCAGCAGTATTATTCCAGGTGCTGACAAGCACAGGCATAGGACCTGACATATCAACTTTTGCAAGTCTCTGAACATTATTTTGCCCCATGAAAGTACCAAAGCCGCCGCCGACATATAAATATCTTGAACCGTCATACCAAAAACATGCTGCTAATCCGCCAGATACCTGCCAGTCAAACTCTCCGACATCATCACCTGTAGCTATATTAACTGACCTGAACTCAAATCCTCCTGAGTTTGAACCCATCAATAATGATTTCCCGGTCGGCGATAAACCGAATACGCGGCACGTTCCTGTTTGTAAGTATTGAGTAGCGCCAGTGTTAAAATCTGTCAGTGAACCGTCTGAGCAAAGCACGGCAGCTATATTTAATCTGTTTGTATTGCCTGCATTACAGGTTGTGAAGCCGCCCCAGAAGAATAAAGTATCGCTAGTTGAGTTGAATGTCATGCAGGTTCCGCCTGCTCCGCTGCCTATTTGTCCGTTAAAATCAGGAGGAGTGAAACCCGTCACAACGGAACCATCTGAGTTTACACATGCAAGATAATTTTTTGCAACTCCATTCACTTCTGTAAACGAACCGCCAAGATATAATTTTCCTGTTACTCTGTTTACAAGAATCTGGCACACGGTCTGATTTGCTCCCACATTACATAGCCAGTTAAGTACATTACCTGTCTTTGCATCAATTGCGCAAACGCTATTTCTGTTATATACCGTTCCGGTTTTTGAATAAACCTTTGAAAAAAATCCGACACAAAAAATTGTGTCACCTGTAATTGAAGGCGTTATGTTTGTAACTCCTCCGTTCTCAAAAATTGGGAAGTTTGTACACGATGTTGAACTTGTAGAAGTATTCAATGTTCCATTAACAGGAGCATATTGAGTACCGAATTGTGTCTTTTTAGCAAAAACTGCAAAGCTGAATTGTGTTCCGCACGGAACAGGGTCAAATGTATAAGTATTACCCGATATCCCATCAAGACTGCCGACTATTGTCGGGTCATCGTATGATGTCGGGGGAGTTGTTCCGTATTTATATACTAAATTAAAATATGTTGCTGCTGACCCCGACCAGTTTACCTGAATGCTGTTATCTGTAACAGTACCTACCGTCACTGAGCTTGGTGATGTAAGGATGCCTGCCCCGCCGTTAAATTTTAAAACAGCGCTTCGGTTTGCATCGGCACTTAAAAGATTTCCTGCATCAGTCCAGCATACTCCGTCAACAAATGAAACATTCGTTGCCCAATTTGAGTACACTCCGTTATTTTCATTGGAAAATATCGTACTTGATGATGCCGTTAAGCCGGACATTCCTAAAATATTATCTGCCGCTGCATTATCCGATGTTGGAATTGTATTATAAATTAATAATCTGTTTCCCGATGCAGCTATACATAATCTGTCATCCAATGTGCTTACTGCAAGACATCTTGGGAAAGAAAAACTTGTTGCATTATAGATAAATGATGCCTGATTGTTTGCAAAGTCAGTCTGTCCTAAAACATTATCCGCTGAAGCTCCGTTTGATGTAGGAATTGAGTTAAAAATTAAAACTCTGTGCTCAAGTCGGCAAAGCACAAACAATTTTCCTGATGATGTTACTGCAACATCTTTCGGACTGTACATTGTTGCCGCTGTTGAAGAATTTGTTCCTGGCTGAACGTTTACTGTAAAGTTTGTCTGTCCTATTACATAATCTGCCGCTTTACCGTTTGTTAAAGAAGTATAGTCATTCCATATTAATACTCTATCATTTGCTCCATCGCATACAATTAGCTTGGTTGAATACAAAGCCATACCTGTTCCATAAGATGAACCATTATTAAAATATAATCTGCTTGCGCTTCTGCCTCCGTTATTTGGAGCAGTATTACCTGCCCCAAAATTAGCTTGTCCAAGAACAACATTAGCTGATGCTCCATTGGAAACAGGAATTGTATTAAACACTAAAATTCTATTATTACCTTCATCGGCAACAAATAATCTTGTTCCGTCCGATACAACACTTGAAGGACCGTTCAATTGATTAGCTCCGTTACCTGAACCATTAGAAGTAAAATTACTCTGACCTATAACAACATCTGCCTGCTGATTGTTCGATGTAGGCATTGAATTAAAAATCAGAACTCTGTTATTACTTTTATCGGCTACAAAAACTTTTCCTTCGGAATTCATTGTTGCGCCGGGCAGAACAAAAACATCTGATGGAGCATTTAAAGAACTGGCAGAAAGTCCTCCTGCATTTGTATTACTGTAATCTTCAACTGCACTTTGCCCTAAAATAAGTGACGCAGATTGCTCATTTATGAATGTAGTAGAATTATAATTATTTGTCGTTGTGGTCATTGTTGGTGCCGTAAGACTGAATAGAAACACCTGAGTAGAATAAATTGCAAAAGTATATTGCTGCCCTGCCTGCAAGCCGGTAACAGTATATGTATTTGAATTTCCTCCTGTGACATTATGGTATCCGCCGTCAGAGTTTGTAGAAGGAGCAGTGTTTCCCGGTTTCCAGACTATTCTGAATCCATCCTCTCCTCCATTTGCAGGAGTCCAGTTAAGTACAACTGAGCTTGTTGTTACAGTTCCCAAGGTAAAATTTGTTGGCGCTGGCGGTTGCGCCTGAATATTGCCTGTTGAAAATGCAAGGAGAGCAAAAACAAACAAGCTTATTACAAATGAATTAGAAAATCTTTTTATCATAGTAAATTTATTTTAAGGAAAATTGTTTTTGTTTTAATCCTCTCCGTCCTCTTCCGTTTCGGGAAGAGGACACTATTCCATGAGAGGAGTTTGTTCCGTGTTATCCCACTCTTATTTTACCAATACCATTCGTTTTGTGGAAACGAAATCGGCTGCTTCAATTCTGTAGAAATAAATACCGCTTGATATGCCGTTCATCATTCCTGAATTAAATTCAGCTGTGTAATATCCTGCAGTCTGCTGAGTATTTACTAATGTTGAAATTAATCTTCCCGTCATATCATACACGTTAATTTTTACAAATGCATCTTTAGGAAGCTGATAATTTATTTTTGTTGACGGATTGAAAGGGTTCGGATAATTCTGTGAAAGCTCAAACACTTTCGGAATGCCGACTTCAATAATTCCGTTCAATTCGTAATACTGATAGTTACCGTTATAATCTATTTGTTTCAGTCTATAATTATAGCTGCCTGTTTGCAGGTTTCTATCAGCATAAGTATAGTTTTGCTGTTCGTTGGTTGTGCCTTTACCTTCAACAAAAGTAACTGTTTGCCACTGGCTGCCTTCAATGCTTTTCTTTCTTTCAATTTCAAATCCTTTGTTGTTTTGTTCTGAAACTGTCGACCATTTCAAGTCAACGTTATTTTTATTTACTACAGATGTAAATGATGCTAACTCAACAGGCAGCACAGGTGTATCGTTAATATAGAACTTTGAAAAGCCCGGTGTTGAGAATGAAATAATTACTGTCTCACCGTCAATAGTTATCGTAGGAATAAATGTTTCGATATACGTTCCTGAATTATTTGTTCTGTGTATTCTGCATCCGTTGTAATTATTTCCTGCATTTCCAAACGAAGGTCTCAGTGCAGCAAAAGCATCCATTTCAGATTTCGGAACATAGAACTGAACCGTTACATTTGAACCCGGCTGAGTATTCGGGTCTACCTGTAAATATCTTTCAAGCACTACAAATCCGTTTACAGTGGATGTATCTCCCCCTGCCCCCGCTACAGTTACATTTGTGCTTCCCATATTTGATGAAGCCCCTGTTGTCAGCTTAGCAAGTATACCTGCCTCATTGCTGAACACTGTAGTAGAGTTTGAAGTAACGTTCCCTGCCGATGTTCCGTTGATATTTGTAGCAGGCGGTGTAAATGATACTGCTGAGAATTTGTTGAAATTATTATCTCCTGAACCTACCATATATAATTTACCCGATGCATAAGTTCCTATTATTGTGCTTGTAATGGAGTGCGAAGTTTGTCCTGTGGGATAGTTTGGATTCCAGGACTGTAATGCTCCGTCTACTGTGCTGATAGCTCCGTATTTTACTCTTGGCGTTCCGCCTATATCATTGAATTCGCCAACCATGTATAAAGAATTCGATGTTGCAAAAATTCTTCTTACGTTACCGCTTGGTCTGCTGCCTGTTCCGTTATTAAATGATGTTACCAATACAGGTGTCGGACCCGATACGTCAATTTTAGCAACTCTTTGAATATTTGTATTGCCCATTACTTCCGTGAAAGCGCCGCCGATGTATAAGTAATTCCCCTGTATAACGCCGCAGGCAACTAATCCGCCCGCTACCTGAAAATCAAACTCGCCTACATCTGTTCCTGTTGCTATGTTTACAGACTTCATGTTTAACCCGTTTGTATTTGAACCAAGGTAAATTGACTTTCCGTCTTTTGAAAGAAGTATCCATCTGCATGTAGCTGATGAAAGATAAAAGTCAGCAGGATTAAAATCTGTTAATGTACCATCTGATGTTTTTACTGATGCTAAATTTTTTCTTGCATTGCCGTCGATATCTGTAAAGCCGCCTTCTATGAATAATGTATCGCCTGTAATGCTAAGGCACATACATGTACCGCCCTGGTCACCGATTGATGAGTTAATATTCGGTGTAGTAAATCCGGTTACAACTGTGCCATCCGTGTTAATTTTTGCAAGTCGTGATTTTGATACTCCGTTAATATCAGTGAAGTCGCCGCCAATATATAATGAGCTTCCTCCTTTATCTACAATTATTCCTTTTACTGTTCCGTTTGTATTTATATTGCAAGTCCAGTTTAATACTGTTCCTGTCTTAGTATTAATAGCTGCAAGTCCTTCGCGTGAATATGTTGTTGCTCCATCCTTTGTCATAAATGATGAGAAATTACCTCCAAGAAATGTTGTATCGCCCGTAATGGACGGTACAACAGCATAAATCTGTCCATTAGAATTTACTATTGGAAAATTTTCGCAGTTAGAAGGAGAACCTGAAACAAAAGTACCTGTTGCGCTTCCTTCGGAATATTCATACACTCCGAAGCTGGGACTTTTCTCGGCATAAACTCTGAAGCTGTATGTCGTTCCGCAGTAAACAGGACTGAAGTCATATGATGTACCCATAACTCCGTGCTGAATTTCAGCAGTCGGGTCGTTTATATCTGTCGGAGGTGTAGAGCCATATTTATAAGCTATTGCAAATTGTGTAAAGCTTGTTCCGTTTATTGATAGAGGAATTTTATATTCCATAGATGTACCTGCAGTTAATGACTGAGGTCCTCTTGTTGCCGTATCACCGCCATCGAATCTTAATACGCCGTGACGGAAAAGATCGCTTACATATAAACTTCCTGACGGAGACCATGCAAGGTTGTATGCAAAAAAACCTGCTGCATTTGTTCCGTTCTCATTGGAGAATGTTGTTCCTGCAGATGCTGTTAAACTTGGTCTTGCAAGAACGGTTGTTGCAGGGGCATTATTGGTTGTCGGGAAAGTATCCCAGATCATAATTCTTCCTGCCTGGTCAGTGCTTACTGCAAGCTTGCCTGAATTTTTTGAAATTGAAAGCGCAAGAGGATGATAAGTTTCATTTGCATCGGGTGTGAATATAGCCGCATTATCTGTGAAGTTTGCCTGCCCTAAAACTAAATCTGCTGAAGCTCCGTTAGAAGTAGGAATTGTATTATATACTAAAACTCTGTTTTCCCCTGTAGAACTTATAACTAACTTACCGTCTTTTGTTACATCAACTCCTGTCGGGTGATAGAGAGTTGCTGCAGTAGATGAGTTAAAGTTCGGCGCATCCTTAGTAGTAAAATTAGGCTGGCCGATTACTACATCAGGAGGCATATTATTTGATATGAAGGCAAGATTATTCCAGATCAAAACACGATTATTAAATCCATCGCATACAATTAGTTTTGTGCCGTCTGTTGCCATGCCGTTTGGATTTTCAAATCCGTCAGTGAGATACAAACTGGTAGCATCACAAGTATTAAATCCTAATCCGTGATTTACAGAGCCTGACATAAAATCCGGCTGACCGAAAACATAATTAGCTGATTGTCCGCTGTTTAAACCTGCAAGCTCCCAGATCATAATTCTGTGGTTTTGACCATCTGCTACATAAATTCTGTCGCCGATTACTACACAGTTAGAAGGCCTGTTTAATTTACTGGCAATAGTTCCTGCCGTGTTATCTGAAAAATTAGGCTGACCCAGACAAAAATCTGCAGTAGGCTTGTTTGATGTCGGTGTGCTGTTAAAAACTAAAACACGGTTATTTCCTTTATCACATACATATATTTTTTTATCAGTATCCATTCCTGAAATTAACATGCCGCCCGGAGATAGCATCGATGAACCCGATAGTCCTCCGTTGTTTGGTAATGCAAACTCAGTATTCGGCTGCCCAAGAATTAACGAAGCATTTTGTTCGTTAGTAAAAGTATATTGATTTGTAATTGCTGTTGTGGTTGCAGAACCTGTTGCAGCAGTCGAGGAAAAGAATGTCCCTGATGTTGAAAATACTCCTACTGAATATTGTGTTCCTGCCTGAAGGCCGGATATTGTATAAGTGTTAGAAGCCGTTCCCGGAACCGTTGCATACCCGCCATCATTTTCATTTGCAGGAGGTGTAGCGCCTTGCTTGAACACAACTCTGTAACCGTCCGTTGTTCCCGCTGACGGTGTCCAGTTCACCACCATAGAACTTTTTGTAACGGAAGTTAAGGATGCATTTGTCGGAGCAGGAGGCGGAGATGTTTTATAGAATCTTGCGTTCGGCTGAATCTGATATTGCACTCCGTTAACATTACCGTTGTTTGTATTAGACCAGTACATGCTTACAGCCACGGAGTATCTTGCCAATACTTGTTTGTTATCGGTTACTGCCGAGCCGCCTCTGTCATTAAATATAATTACTTCAACAGGCTCTGTGCCGTTATAATCAAATGGAGTATCCAAATCTATCATTGCCCATCCTGCTTCCCATGTAAAGTATGGAGTTCCGTTATACACTAATGTTGCTCCACTGATTTCATTATTAACTGTATATGGTAAGGCAAAAACTTCCGAGAAAGTATGCTTCATATAAATTTTCATATTACCGGTAACGTTAGATTCTTTACCAACAAAGAATCCTATTTTTGAAATTGTTCCTGCAGCGCCTAATCTGTTTATTGGATAAATTGTTGCAAATCTGCTGTATGCATCTGATTGATTAAGAGGAAAATTGTCCATTAAGTTATAGCCGTTGCTTCCGGGACTTATAACTGTTCCTATGGGATAACTTCCTGTAACATTAATTGTTCTTTGCGCATAGTTCCATTGAGGAGATACGTTGTTTGATTTTCCTGCTGCATAAAAAGTAATATCTGTGGCAGAAGTAACCGTAGGCACAAATTTCATTTCCCATGAAGCAGAGCCTGATGATAAAGTTTTTGGAGTGGTGTGATATGCTTCACCATTTGTAGGGTCAATTGCTGAACCGCTGCTTACCGGGATAAAGAACCCCATACCGTCTTCCACTGCAAGATCAAATCCTGCCTGACCTGAGCCTCCGGGAGAAATTGTATAAGTAACATTCTGACTGTTTGTGCCCAGAGTCATATCAGATGCAGATATGTTATTGGAGAGACCTGCATTCTGTCCGCCATGGCAGTTACAGCCTGCATAAGTACTTCCCGGTTTCTGCGTTGCCGATGTTCTGCCGCCTGAGTTGTCGTATGCGATTTCATACACTGTAGCTAAAAAACCTATCACTAGGAAAGAAATAATAATTTTTTTAATCATGGGATAAGTGGTTTATTTTATTTTTGAAATATTATTATTTATTTAAAAATTTTACTGAATCAAAACGTAACTGCGGTAACACCAGCAGTTTCTTTTACCCAGCTATATTGAGTTAAATTGAATTCTGAAAATGTTTTCATTTGATAACTTATGTAATTTTTTAATTGTGCGATAAAGAGAATACGCCTCCGGTAAACAGAGACGCATCTCATTTTTTGATAGCGTAAGGTAAATAATCTACCTTACTGTGTGCAGAAACCCCTGCCTTTAAGAGGAAGAGGAAAATCATGTTTTTGGTATTGGGAGAATTTTCAGAGTTCAATTAAGTAAATTAGTTCTGTCTTACGCTATCGTGTACAAATTACTAATTTTTTGTGCTGGTCTTCAAAGAGATTTTAAAGCATTTATAACTGAATTTCTGATAGTTTATTGATTCACAATGTTTGAAAAACGTTGTTTTTACCTTTAAAATCATCTTTTTAGGAATGTTTGATATAACGAAATTTTAAGATTAATTTGTTGAATTTTTTATTAAAACTATCCCTGAATTAATGAGATTTTTCTTCTTAGCATCGTATATTCTGATATGGAATTTCCCTGATTTGTAAAAAGTAAATTCGGCTTGTTTATTTTTGAAAGGTTTTACTTCTATGAAGATTGTATCTTCATATTTTTCAGATGTATCGGTTACCCTAAATATTTCACAGATAAACTTTTTACATCCGTTGTCGAATAAATGATTTAATTCCGGTAAGAAAAACTTTACATTTACGCCGGTGGGGCCAAGTTCAAATGTTTTTCCGGGACTGAGAGGTGTGTTGTTCGAATCTATATATTCGCAGAATATAATTGAATTTTTCAATACAGCAAAAGTTTTATTCTTATATAGATAAAAATAAAACTTACTGTAATGCGTTCAAAATAAAATTTAATATATATTCTTACACGAATTGTATTTAGCCTCTCATATAAACGAGAAGAGCTGAAATATCTGAAGGACGTACACCGGCAATTCTCATTGCCTGCCCGAGGTTGTGGGGTCTTATAGTTGTAAGCTTCTCTCTGGCTTCTGCAGAAAGAGAACGGAGTTTTTCGTATTTAAAATCTTCAGGGATTTTTATCTCTTCGTTCTTATTAAAATTACTCACTTGTTCAATCTGTCTCTCAATATAACCTTTATATTTTAACTCAATTTCAACTTGTTCTAAAGCATCCTGATTTTCTAAAACAAATAAGACGAGGTGGTTTTCTTTAAGTACTGTATTTTCAATTAATTGAGTGAGTTTAATCTCATTTCTTCGTACAAGATTTGATATAAATTCGCCCTGCGATAATTCAGATGAGTTATTATTTCTTAAAAACTCATTTACATCTTTTGGAGTAAGAGTATTTGAATTAAAATAGTTTATCACATCTTTTATTAAACCTTTCTTGCTTTCCATTTGATTAAACGTAACTGCATCCAATAATCCAAGTTCATAGCCGTATTTCATTAATCTTGTATCGGCATTATCCTGACGCAAAATCAATCTATACTCAGCACAGGATGTAAACATTCTATATGGCTCTTCGGGGCACTTATTTATTAAATCATCAATGAGCACTCCAATATACGCTTCACTTCTTTTAAGAATAAAGGGTTCTTTATTCTGAATTTTCAGAGCTGCATTTATCCCTGCCATGAGACCTTGAGCAGCAGCCTCTTCGTATCCCGATGTTCCGTTTATCTGACCGGCTACGTAAAGACCTGAAACCAATTTTGTTTCCAAAGTAAGATTAGTTTGGTAAGTCGGAAAAAAGTCGTACTCAACCGCATATCCTTTTTTAACAATCTTTACATTTTCTAAACCAACTATAGTTCTCGCCGCCTTTTCCTGAACATCGATTGGCAGGCTTGTGGAGAAACCGTTCATGTAAATGGTTTCACTGTTGAGGGTTTCGGGTTCCAGAAAAATCTGATGACGTGGTTTTTCTGAGAAGCGCGAAATCTTGTCCTCGATAGACGGACAATATCTTGGACCCACCCCTTTTATACGCCCGGTAAACATAGGTGAATCTTCAAAGCCTGTTCTCAATATTTCATGAGTACTTTCATTCGTGTATGTGAGGTAACAATTAATCTGTTCCAGTGTAGGAAAATTGTCGGGTTTTGTTCTAAATGAAAAAGGCTTGGGTAAGGCATCGCCGCCTTGTACTTCCGTTTTTGAGAAATCAATTGTATTTATATCTAATCTGGGTGGAGTGCCGGTTTTCAATCGTCCGGTAGTAAATCCCATTTCCAGCATATTGTCCGAAAGACCCTTTGCTGATTTTTCCCCGATTCGACCTCCCTCTATTTGAGTAGTCCCTGTATGCATAATAGCATTTAGGAATGTACCAGAAGTAACCACCACTGCTTTACAATCGATTTCATATCCAAGTTCTGTTTTGATACCTTGAATAGTATATTTAAACAAACCACCATTCTCAACAACTTTCAATTCCTTTACAGTATCCTGAATCAACGAAATATTTGAAAATGATTTTACCTTTTCAGCAGCAGCTATGGAGTATAAATCCTTATCTGATTGACATCTGGGAGACCATACAGCCGGTCCTTTTGACTTATTAAGCATTTTAAACTGAATACCCGTCTTATCAGCCAGCTCACCCATTACTCCACCCAGAGCATCGATTTCACGCACCAAATGTCCCTTAGCGGTTCCGCCAATTGCTGGATTGCAGCTCATACGCCCAATGGCGTTCAAATCCATTGTGACAAGGCCAACAGTCATTCCCATTTTAGCACAAGCAATCGATGCCTCTACTCCTGCATGACCTGCTCCTACAACCAATACATCGAAATATTTTTCCATTAATTCGTTATAATAAGAAGTGTTTCACGTGAAACAGAACTCGTTTTGTTTCACGTGAAACACTTTAATTAGATTTCAATATTTATTAACCAAAAATACAAAAATCTCCGGAGAGATTAAATGGATGAAACGAGAACTTGTTAAAAATAACAAAGCCGATGCGAGAATAAATCTCACACCGGCTTCCCCCTATGAACTACAAAATTTTAAACTTTATTTGATGAGGTTCATCTTTTTAGTCACAACATTATTTCCAACTTGAAGCGTATAGTAGTAAATGCCGCTTGATAAACTATGAGCATTAAATTGAATATCGTATGTACCCGGTTCCATTAAATCATTCACTAGTTTTGAAACCTCTTTACCCAAAGAGTTATAAACTGTCAGCTTTACAAAACCGGTTACCGGAATTGTAAAGTTTATGTTAGTTGATGGGTTAAAAGGATTAGGATAGTTTTGATTTAAAGTGAATCTATCAGCTATTGAATTAACAGGTGAAGTAACGGTTTCCCCTTTGTAAACATCCAGATTAAAATCAATATCACCTTTTGATGAACCTAAGTCTACATATTTAGACTGACTGGCATACCCCGGTACAGAAGTAAAGATCTCGTAATTACCTTTAAAGTATGTGTTAAGTGTGTACCTTCCATCAGCGCCAACAGGAGCACTTGTTACCACGTTTTCACCATTCATTAAATATACCATTGGTATTAAATCATGTGATAATGGTGTATCTGTATTTATTTTTCCAGATATTGAATATGTTTCGGATCCCGATGGTCTTTCAACTATTTCTTTTCCAACGGCTCCCCAGTCGTAGTCAATAATTCCGCCATTTGGTACAATCACATCAGCGCTTTCAAAATCAAGCCATCCCGGGTAATAAGTTCCAACAAAGTTAGAGTTATCGATATCTTCAGGGAAGATAACTGCATATAAATCCTGAGTGCCGGTAACAGTTGCTGTATATGTACCATTTTGATTTAATGTAGCCGTAGCCTTTAAAACAAAACTACCCTGACTATTGAGCGAATAAAACTTTACAACTCCATCCTGGGCCACAACGGAAAGAGTATCATCCAGGGTTTCATAAACATATACTGTACCAGTGATAGTAGTGGTCTGACCCGAAGAACTATTGGGATGAAAAACAGAAAGAATCATCACCAACGAGAAGAAAACAAGTATTGTCCTGAACTTCAAAACTTTAATTGTAAATAATTGGTTTTTCATAAATATAGTTTTTAAATTAATTCATTTATTTTTTTCGAATTCCCCCAATAAAACTCGAAAGTATTTGCTAAAAAAGTTGCTAAGTCTTTATTTTTGATTATAATATCTGACCGTTTACTTTTTGGAAGTGCCGGCTCAAAGATATTCATATAAACCGTATATCTATCAAAAATAGCAAAATTGTATACAGTGTTTTCTGAAAACCTTATTTGTTCGCCATTTTTTTCAAACTTCTTGAAAATTTCCAAAGATTCTTTAAAAGGCATTGTTTCCAGTTTACTTCCGATCTGAATTTTTACAAATTCCGGAATTTGATAAATACATCTGAATATCCCTCCTTTATGCATAAAATTTCCTATCATCTTATCTGCCTCATCAGAAATTGCAGCTTCATTTTGAAGTTTTACCATCAGTAAAATTTCGTTTCTGCTTTCTTTGGTAAGTTCTGCAAACTTTGCAGCTCTGTGTTTATTGTGACCCCTAACCACTTCAATATTTATGAACTCTTGCGAAGTGGAAAGTTTTGACTTATACAGAGGAAATAGATTCTCAAAAGTTGTTTTAGCATTTTGAGCCTGTAGATTCGCTCTTTTTAATGTATCGTCCTGTACTTTATCGCCAATAATTCGGGGGTCTATCATCTGAAACATTGTGATACGATTTGTATCAATTTCATTGATGTAACCCAATTTTACAAACTGATTTAATATATCATAAACATCAGTTCTTCTTATATTTGCTTCTTTTGCTACATCAGAAGCTGCCATCAAATCACCACGCAGGAGCACCAAGAAAACCTTTGCTTCTTTTTCCGTAAATCCTAACTTTAGTAAATTTTCTGTCATGCGTTAAAGTGTAGTATATATCTTATACAACAAAATTCGCAATATTAAAAAGTAAAGTCAAGAGACAAAATTAAATTGCAGAATTTATTGTAAAAATTTTCTACAACACATTAGAGCAACACTTATGCCAAAGAACTACTTTTTTTAATGCAGATATTGTGCCTTTTTTGATAATATTTTAGCTCCCGCCAAAGAATATAATGATGTAGTGAGAAGTAAATGAACTATAAATGACTTCTTTAATACTATATAATAAATTAATTTCAAAAAATGAAGATTAATTTTAATGTACTAGGTGGCGGTAACGAAATAGGCGCAAACTCCTTTTTACTTACTATTAACGAGACTAATGTAGTTTTAGATACAGGTTTACATCCCCGGCAAAAAGGTTCGCTTGCTTTCCCGAATTATGAATCTATTAAAAATACTAATATAGAGCATCTTATAATTTCTCATGCACATACTGATCATATTGCTTCTTTACCCTTTTTTCTAAAATTTTTTCCGTACGCGAAAATCTACTCAACTAAACCCACACATTCTCTGGCAGAAATAATGCTCAGTAATTCTACTCGAATTTTACGGCAAGAGTTTGAACTGGAATTTGATAAAAGTATGATAAGTAATTATAAAGAAGAAACTCTCGATATAATCCCTATGATAATGACACGTTGTGATTATAATGAGAAATTTTTTATTAATGAATCTGATAAGGAAAACATCAGTTTCGAATTTTTTGATGCCGGTCATATTCTCGGCTCTGCTTCTGTGTTACTAAATGCCGGTGGTAAAAAAATATTCTATACAGGCGATATTAATTTAAGAAATCAATCCCTGATACCAAAAGCTGAATTGCCAATGCATAAAGTGGATGTGCTAATTACAGAATCCACTAACTGCGCAACGGAAAATTATCCTGATTATAAAGAAGAAACTAACAGACTTGCCTCCTTTATTAATAGAGTAATTAATAAGGGAGGCTCTGTTCTCATCCCCTCTTTTGCGCTGGGTAAGTCACAAGAGATACTTATGCGTGTGCATACATTAATGAAAAATAATATTATTCCGCATGTGCCGATTTATTACAGCCCGATGTCAAAAGCTATTAACGATGTTTATGATGACTACATTTACTCTAATGAAAGAGTTAAGAAAGGGTTTAAGCTTTCCGAAATTGAGTTTACTCTATTAAGCAGAAGAGATTCAGTAAGAGGCGATTTTTATAAGCATCCTTCTATAATAATAGCAACCAGCGGAATGATGATGCCAAGAACAGCATCTTATACTATTGCCAAACAATTTCTTCCGAGACCAAATTTCGGAATTGCTGTATGCGGCTACTGCGACCCCGATACTCCTGGCTACCTTATAAAGAATGCAAAGTATAATGAGCTTCTTTATTTAAACAACGTTGAAAGCCCGATAGATGTAAAGTGTGAGATTGGAAACTTCCGGTTTTCTTCTCACTCAAGAAAAGAAGAGATTGAAAGTATTGTTGAAACACTTAATCCTGATACTATTATAATAGTGCATGGAGACGAAAATGCAATTAACTCACTGGGTAGTGAAATGCTAAAAAAATATCCGGATAAAAGAATTATAGCACCGGAGAAAGGGAGAAACTATAGGCTTATTGAGTAATTTTTGTTAGGTTTTTGTTAGAATGACCATTATATTTATATTAGTTTCTATAATAAATACTCTAAAACTATGAAACACCTATTTTACCTTTTGGCTTTCTTGCTTGCAGCATCAAATGTTTTTGCTCAGCTCGGCTGGGTTCGGCAGACAAGCGGAACAACTCAAAATCTTAACGATGTATCTTTTGTAAATTCTAATACAGGATATGCAAGCGGATCGTATATACCTACAGGTCCGGGCTCATCAGATTCCGGTTATGTTTTGAAAACTGTAAACGGAGGAACTACATGGACTATAATTTTAAAAACCACTTACCCTATTACACGAGTAATTTTTCATAATGCTAATGAAGGTGTGTACCTTTCCCCGAATGGAATATATGGAACTACTAACGGAGGAATTACATGGTTACCAAAATATACCGGGCTTGCATCTTATAAATTCATTCAATTTCTTGATAAAGATAACACAAAAGATTCAATAGTAATTAGCGGACGCTTTTTCACTTCTAACGGCGGTGTTTCCTGGGAAACCAAGGGCGGAGAAATAACGGGTGGTTCTTATGGCACCGATGTAAAATATTCCAGCTGGACTACCGGCTATTCTATAAGTTTTGGATATGCAAATAAATCAATAAATTCAGGAATAAATTGGGAAGAAGCCATTCCTGCAGCAATTAATCTTAATTTGTGGTCATTAGATATCGATGGAAATAACCGGGTAATTGTAGGAGGCGAGAGCGATGTGTGGTGGACTACTAATAACGGTTCCGACTGGCAGCATACTGCATGGGGTATTTTATTTGGACACAGGCTTGTAAAGCTTAAATATACTTCTAACGCAGGCACGTTTGCGCTTAGCAATAAGGGAGGGATATTTAATTCATTAAATTACGGAAGCAGCTGGAGCGCGCAAATAAGCGGCGATACAACACAATTAAATAATATTTGTTTTGTTGACCAATATACAGGATGGATAGTTGGTAACGCAGGAATAATACTTAAAACTACTACCGGCGGACTGACAACTTCCGGCATAGAGAATCCGAATGCAACACCGGATAATTTTTCACTGAAGCAAAATTACCCTAATCCGTTTAACCCGGGCACAACCATAAATTACTCACTGCCGGCTTCTGATTTTGTGACACTGAAAGTTTATGACGCTTTGGGAAATGAAGTGAGAATGCTTGTAAGTGAAAGACAAAACGCAGGGAATTATTCTTTAAATTTTAATGCAGCATCTCTGCCAAGCGGAATTTATTTTTATAAACTTCTTACAACAAATTTTTCCGAAGTGAAGAAGATGACTCTGGTAAAATAAATTTTTTAATCACTGATTACGCAGATTAATGGTTATTGCAATGATAAATGTTTAATGCTTAATACCAAATCATATAAATCATTTCTAATCAGTGTAATCAGTGATTAAAATTTATATTTCATAAAATCCCATTCTTCTGTCACTAAATAAATTATTATTCTCGTTTATATTTTTATTATCAGCTTCTGCAATATTTATTTCTACTATGATACATTCCTCCTTATCCTTCGATGCCCTTGCAAGGTATTCTCCTTTAGGGGAAACAATTACACTCTCACCCGTAAAAGATAACTCATTGCCGCTGCTGTCTTTATCGCTGCCTATTCTGTTTGCAGTGATAGTAAAAACATGATTCTCCAATGCGCGCGTAAACATTGCCTGCTGGCAGAAAGGCATTACAAGATTTGAAGGATGACAGATTATTTTTGCGCCTTTAAGCGCCAGGGTACGCGTTGTCTCCGGGAATATCCAGTCGAAGCAGACCATCATACCGATCTTTGTGTGATGAATTTCATAAGCTTCCAGAGGCATATTACCGGGTGTAAACCATTTTTTCTCTGTATCGAATAAATGCAGCTTGCGATAAATTTTATATGTACCATCAGGACAATATAAAATGGAAGAGTTAAAATATTCGAATATAAATTTCTCACAAATGCCTGAGACTATGTAAGCGTTTTTCTTTTTTGCAAGCTCAAGCAAGGTTTGCGAGAAAATTCCGCTTGGGATATTTTCAGATGCATTATCAAGTTCCTCTGCGCTTGAAAACATATAGCCGGAGTTGGCAAGCTCGGGCAGCACCATTAAATCAAAATCCTTATCAATGAGGGCATCATAAATTTTTTCGGAGTTAGCTTTGACGTCGTTTTGAGCGGGCTGAAACTGAAAGAAACCTATTTTCATAATTAAATTTTTTTAATTGAGAAAATACTGTTGATATAAAATTAAAGATTTTTGAAGTTGGAATATATATAATAAGGAATGATGTATTATCTAAGCATAATTTATCACCACGCAATTTTAAAAATTTTTTTGATATATTTACAGATACAAAATATTTATGAAATTTCTACTCGAGCTTCCCATTTTTGTTTCAGTGCCGCTTATAATAATATTTGCCGTTTTTATTTCTACAACGGGATTAAGATTTGTAAGGAAAAGATATACTGAAGAATACTTAAAAAATAATCATGAAGTCGGAGGATATTTTTTTAATGCTTTCGGTTTGCTTTATGCCGTACTTATCGCTTTTGTAGTGTATGTAACATGGACTGAGTTCGACACATCAAGCAGAGATATTGAGCTGGAAGCAAACCAGACATATCTACTTTACTTCAATGCAAGCGAATTCCCCGAACCTTCAAGAACAGAAATAAGGAATGCCGTTAAAGAGTACATAAGTATAGTAATAAATGATGAATGGAAAAAACTTCCCCATGGAGAGTTTGATTTTAAAGCAACACTGGCCATTACAAAACTATTTAATTTGTATTCTAAGGTTGATGAAAAATATGCGGCAAGCTCGCAATTTTATGATGAGTCCGTTACAAGATTAAATGAACTTAGCGAATTGCGGAGATTGAGAATTCTTGCCTCAACAAGCCACGTCCCTGTAGTTATCTGGATTATTTTATTTATCGGCGGGTTTGTTTCTATTGCCTTTACTTATTTCTTCGGAATGAAAAATGCGCCGGTGCATTATACACTCGTGGGAATACTTTGCTCAATTAATGCTCTGCTGCTATTTCTGATTTACGACTTAGACCATGCTTTCAGCGGCAACGACAAAATTTCGACACATGCATTCGAAGTAGTGCTGCAGGTGATCAGTTCTCTTTAAAAACTACTCCTGAAAGATGTGATAATTTAATCCGAAAGGATCACTTACTAAAAAACTTTTCTCACTATATACATTTGTTACTTTGCAGCCGTTTTGCTCTAACAATTTTTTTGCTTCTTCCGCATCTTCAACTCTGAACTCGAAAAATATCTCTTTTTTTTCCGTTCCGGAAATAAAAAAATTCATATCGCCCGATTTTAAATGAGATTCTACAGGATGCTTCTTTATCATCTGCATACCAAGAACTTTCTCATAATATTCACATGCCCTTTCATAGTCACTTACTTCGACTGCTACAAAAGGGCTGAATTCAAATTTCATCGGATTAAATTTTCAGGTTATTCTAATTCCTGGAAGATGTGAAATGTTACGCCGTATGGGTCAAGAAATAAAGCGCTCTTCTTATTGTAAAGCATAACTATCGTGCAGCCTTGCTTTTCAAGCAATGCCTTTGCTTCATCAAAGTCTTCAACTTTAAATTCTAAAATCACTCTGCCCGGTTTTTGTTTTTCAACAAAGAAATTTGTTTTGCCTTTTTTGAAGTGTGCTTCTTTCTGATATTTTTTTATCAGATCGAATCCCAGGATATTTTTGTAGAACTCAACAGCCTTATCAAAATCTCTCACCTGAAGAGCTATGTATGGACTAAATTCAAAATTTATTTCTTTTTTTTCTGTCTTATCATTTTTCTCAGGGACAACTGCTTTTTCTTTATTATCTGTGTTTGTTTTTTTCGCCAAGGTGTTTTATTTTAGTTTTGTGAAGTGAAATTTATAAAAAAATATAAATAGAATAATTTTTACGTAGTAGGAAAAAAATAATTTTTTAATGAAAAAGATAATTTCTTTCCTATGGTTTTTTCAATTGTTTCAAAATCACTGTTTATTTTTTCTTTAATCATCTCAACTGAGCCGAATTGAGTTAACAACTTCTTAGCAAGTTTATCACCTACGCCGGGTACAGATGTTAATTCCGATGTTAAAGTTCTTTTATCACGCAGGCTTTTATGGAACGTTACTGCAAACCTGTGAGCTTCATCTCTTACTCGCTGCAGCAACTTTAACCCGCTGGAAGTTTTTGGTATTGTCTGCGGATCAGTATCACCCGGTAAAAAAACTTCTTCCAATCTTTTTGCTAATCCTATTATGTTTAAACCTTTTATTCCTAAATCGTCAAGCACCTGCACTGCCGATGAAAGCTGACCTTTTCCCCCGTCGATAATTACCAGATCGGGAACACTTGAAAAAGATTCATCCGTCTTTTTATTTTCATTTTTTCCTTCGGCCGGTTCATCTTTTTGTTTTTCTTCCTGCTCAACATATCTTTTAAATCTTCTGAATATCACTTCTCTCATAGAGAGAAAATCATCGGGCTGCCCTGTTTCATTGGAGACGGACTGTATTTTGAATTTCCTGTAATCTGATTTCTTCGGCTTGCCGTCAAAAAATACGACCATAGAAGCAACAGTATCCGTACCTTGTATATGTGATATATCATAACATTCAATTCTCCTAGGTAGTTTCGTCAGCTTCAAGTCTCTTTTAAGCGCATCCAGTGAAGGCGGCGTAAAATCTCTTTTCATCTTAGATAAAATCAGTTCATCAAGCATCAGCCTGGCATTCTTTTTCACCATGAAGACAAGCTTATACTTCTCGCCGATCTTTGGAATTACAAAATCCACTCTGGAAGTTTTTCTCTTCTCCAGCCAGTCTTTCACCGTATCGGGATTTTCAAGTTCGTTCTGCAAATAAATTTCATCCGGTATAAAATCTGTTTTATTATAATACTCCATTAAAAGATTTTCCAGTATCTCTTCATCGGACTTCTCTAAAACATTATTCATATAGAAGTGTGTCTTACCTATAACTTTCCCGTCCCTGATTTTTAATACCATTCCGCAGCCGTCGTTATCCTGCCTTTCAAATGCAAAAATATCTTTATCGATAACTTCATCATCGACCATTTTTTGCTTAGATGAGTATACATCAACTGCATTTATTTTATCGCGCAGCTTTGCAGCTTTTTCAAAAAGCATTTCCGAGGCATAAAAATTCATGCGCTGATTCATTTCTTTCAGGAGTGACGAAGTTTTTCCGTTTAAAAGCTTTGCAACTTCATCTATCATTGTATTATAATCTTCGCGTGATACTAATCCTTCGCAGGGTCCTTCACATTTTTTTATGTGGTAATCCAGACAGACTTTGAATTTTCCTTTAGAAATATTTTCATCTGTAAGGTTCAAGCTGCATGAGCGTATCATAAAAATATCGCGGATCGACTTCAAAGCAAAACGCATATTCTTCACATCGGTATACGGCCCGAAATATCTTGAGCCGTCTGAACGCTTTTTTCTTGTGGGGAAAACTCTCGGGTAGGGTTCGTTTGTAATTACAATATAGGGGTAAGATTTATCATCTTTAAAATTTACATTATACTTCGGCTTCAGCTCATTTATTAAATTAAGCTCAAGTATTAATGCCTCTACTTCCGTATCCGTTGTGATAATTTCCACATCACGGATTTTAGAAATCATCGTTGCAAGCCGGCTCGATTGCTGCGGTCTAGACTGAAAATATTGCCGCACACGGTTCTTTAATATCTTTGCCTTGCCTACATATAACAGAGAACCTTTCGCATCTTTAAACTGATATACTCCGGGTGTGGAAGGAAGATTTTCAAGTTTAGTAGAGAGCTCTGTATTTATTTTTATTTCTTCCATCCTGTTGTATTACATATAATCAGTTTTTCTGCAATAAGATTTCTTAAATAAATCTTATGTTAAGATTTTTTTTGCGAAAGCTCCATCAGAATTCCTGCCGTGGACTTCGGATGCAGAAAAGCTATCAGCATATCATCTGCTCCTGTCTTAGGAGTCTTATCAATTAAATTGATGCCTGCATTATCCAGGTGATATAATTTATCAATTATATCATTTACTCCGAACGAACAGTGATGAATTCCCTCGCCCTTTTTTTCGATGAATTTTGAAATAGGAGAATCCGGCGCCGTGCCTTCGAGCAGTTCAAGATCACAATTTGTTAAATGCAGTTTCCTTACATTTACCTTTTGGTCTGCAACATGTTCCATAGGAGAAGCGTGTACTCCGAATATTTTTTCAAAAACAGGAACGGATTGTTCCAGAGATTTAACAGCTATGCCCAAATGATCGATTTTCATATTCTATCCTTTTTAAGCGGCAATTATTTTGCCTTCTAAACAAAATTAATAGGAAAGAATAAGAGAAAAAATGAAGAAAAAATGAAATGGAATTATGGAAGGAATAAACCCTCCCTTATTAAGGGAGGGAATTTAAAAAATATTTATAGAAACTGGTCTAAGTTTTTTCTTCTGAGATATTCTACAACTTCCTTCACTGACTGCGAGTCTCCACGCTTGCAGATAAGCAAACCGTTATCTGTATCAATCACTAATAAATCTTCAACACCAATTAACGCTGCTATTTTCTGGTCGTTAATGATTAAATTATTTTTAGAATTAATCGTAACCGTTCTTCCTTTCTTTACGTTACCTTCTGAATCTTTTTCCGAGATGTTATAAATCTCGTCCCATGAGCCTACGTCGTTCCAGCCGAAATCACTTTTGATCGTATAAACGCTGGATGATTTCTCCATAATGCCGTAGTCAATCGAAATGCTTTTGATTTGCGAGTAAACCATTTCAAGCGTCTTATCAAAATCTTTTGAACGAAGAACAGGAACAAGTTTCATTAACGATTCATATACATCTGCGAGTGAAATTTTCATTTCATCCATCATTGTATCAGCTCTGAAAATAAACATACCGCTGTTCCACAAAAAGTCACCGCTGGCAAGAAATGATTTTGCGACTTCAAGGTTTGGCTTCTCGGCAAAGGTTTTAACCTTATAAATTTTTTCCGGACCATCCGGTTCATCTATAGATTCATCGGGATTAAATTGAATATATCCGTAGCCTGTTTCAGGATGCGTTGGGGTAATACCTAGTGTAATAATACCTCCATGCTCGTGAACAAACTTTAAGCCGGCAGTCATAATTCTTTTAAACTCTTTTGTATCTTTTATTAAGTGGTCCGACGGAACAACAAGTACATTAGCTTTTGGGTCAAACTGCTGAATGAACAAACTTGCAAGACCAATGCATGGAGCAGTGTTTCTTCCTATTGGCTCGGCAATAACATTATGCTCAGGCAAATGCGGAAGCTGCTTGCGGACTTCATTTTTATGGTTTGCATTTGTAACAACGAAAATATTTTGTGCAGGAATAAATTCTACAAGACGTTTATACGTTTGCTGCACCATCGTATCAACTTCATGTGAGACGTTTAGAAATTGTTTCGGCAGTTTGCTTGTGCCCTTTGGCCAGAACCTTGTTCCGGCTCCGCCTGCCATAATAACAGCGTAATTATTCATTCAGTAGGAGTTTAAAGTTAAAAATTATTTGTTTTCTTTTGAAAGATAAATTTTTATTGGCTCATTCAGATAAGAAATAAACAGGTCAAGATCCTCAACAGGTTTATTAATTATTAGAAGACGCATTACATAAATTATGTATTTGAACGTTTCCTTCCAGATCTCTTCCGTGGGGTCCTTTCGGTAGTTCTGCAGATATTTAATTAATATATATCCGCCCTCGGCTACTTTTGCAAGCGATACCAGCTGAATCGTGTTCGCATATCCAACAAGCTCTTTAAAATTATTCAGGTTGGATATTAATATGTTCAATGCTTCTATCTGAACATAATTGCTGTCGATGTCGTTCAGAGAGTTGAATATTTTTTCAATATCGGAAATTTTTCTTCTGATATTATTTGCAATGAAAAGTTTATGTTCATCGGGATACAGATTTGAGAGGAGACTTTCGGCGGATTTTTCATCGCTCTGTTTCTGCTCAGCCTGTACTTTCTGCTTTTTCTCTTTTAATAAACTCTTGCGGAGCTTATCTAAAGATTTTATTAAAGTATCATAAGCAAGATAATCATCGCCCTTTAATAAACTTTCAACCAGCGAGAGACTTTCAATAAATATTGTTAATGTCTCTTCCGATAAGTCGTACTTGCCATCAGAAATTTTTTCGAATGAAAGTTTAAAGGTCTCATAAATATTTGTTATTACTTCCAGTGAGAGTTCCCGCGAGCAGTTTTCTAAGAACGAAGTTTTATCTATTACATCTTTTATAATTAAATTTCTTTCATCGTAGTTTTTATTGAGGCGCTTGGCAAACTCCATCATGCGCTCAAAGTCAAACTTCAGCTCACCATTAGTGCGAAGAACATAATTCTCATATTGGATAAATTCTTCATTTGCCTGCTCAATGTTTTCTTCCTTCTGTTCCTTTATTTTCTCTTCTGTCTTCTTTTCAGTATTTTCTTGGGATATTTTTTCTTCAAAGTAATCTCCTATTTCTTTTTTCTCTTCCTTCTTGTTTTCTTCCTTCAGAGAGGCTGCAATCTGTTCGTTTTCCCTTTCTACGCTTTCCTCGATTAATTTTTCTTCTACAATTTCTTTCTTTTGTTCTTCCGGTGAAGTTATACTTTCTTTAAATTCGTTCTCATTTAATTCGAGAGCGTCAAAAAGCATTTCTTCCTGAACCGTTTCAATTTTTTCTAAAACTATTTCCTTCGTCTCGGGTTTATTTTCTTCAATTACATCCTCTGCATATTCTATTAAATCTTTTTGCTTATTTTCTGTTTCTGAATCTTTTAATTCTTCTCTTAATTTTTCTTCTGCGGTTATTTCAGTTTTTTGTTCTATAGCTTCAATTATCTTATCCGCCGTATCTTCAATAACCGGTTTTTCCTCGGATATCTCTTCTGCTTCTTCCTCGTAAATTTCTGCAGTCTTTTCTTCAATTGCTTCATCAATTAATTCATCTTCTACGGCATCCCAGTATGAGTTATCGGATTGCGCAGCAGTTTCTTTCTCCTCTGAAATTGTATTCACATCATAATCTGCAGCAACAGTTTCTTCTGTAAACTTCTCAGCTTCTGATTTAAACTCATTTTCATTTATAATATTTTCATCATAACTGCTGAAATCATTTACATCGCTTTCATTGGAATAACTTTCAGGAATTGGCTCGGCTATTTCATTTTCAACTAATGACTCTTCTATGGAATTAGTTTCCGGCAGATTAAAAACTGCGTTAAGATCTTCATCGTTCCTTTCTACTTCAACAAGCTCAAGATTATTTCTTTTTGAAATAAAGTTTTCATCGGTAATAATGTTATCCGTATCATCATCCGTATTATTATAAAAATCAGCGATAGTTTCATCTATATATTCATCAACAACTTCTATATCCTTGGTAAGCGGCTTTGTAATTTCCGGTTTCTTAATTTCCTTCTCTGCTATCTTCTTCGGCTCAACTGAGAAATAATTTATTATTTCCTTTTCAAGATATTTCGAGTCAGCATCTATATTATAGGAGAGATTATTATAATTTATCTTTTCTTCATCAACTTTTTTTAATATAAAAAGAACATAATTCACAAATGCATCGAGCTTATTCACCGAGGATAGCACGAACAAGTCACGTAAAATATTATCTGAGTTTAAAATGAATTTGAAAGTATTATTAACGAGATGTAAATCTTTTGCGGCGAGGTCGTATGACTTCAGTAAAAGGTAGAGTTTGTTAAAAACAATATTGAGGTATTCTTTATTCTTCATTTTTCGTATTCAAAGAGCCGTATATAAAATAGTAAAATTATCTGCTTTTGTTAATATAAATTCTCGGAATTCTTTGCGTGATATTGCTGGTGATTTCGTAAGGAATTGTACCGCTGTGTTTTGCAACTTCGTACACAGGATACTCCGCTCCGAACAAAATTACTTCATCGTTTATCTTTACTTCAGGGTTTGGTCCGATGTCAATCATAACCCAGTCCATGCAAACCGTTCCCACGATGTCATATTTTTTCTTTTTAATAATCACTTCACCTTTATTTGTAAGCGAGCGGGGATAGCCGTCTCCGTATCCGACAGGTATTGATGCTATATAAGTATCTTTATCCGTAAAATATCTTCTGCCGTAAGAAATGCTTTTTCCTTTTGGGACTTTCTTAATAAATCTTACTTTCGATTTAAAATTCATTACAGGCTTTAACCCTGTTTTGATATCATAATATTCATCATCAGGATAATAGCCGTACAATGAAATTCCCGGCCTTATAAAATTGAAAGTATCGTCGTTGTGATTAAATACTCCGCCTGTATTGGAGATATGTTTATATTCAAACTTGTGAAGGTTTGCCTCTGCCTCGTGTAAAAAATTCTTGAAAGCGTTTACTTGTCTAACGGCAAATTTATGATGCGGAATTTCACTTGTGGCAAAATGAGAGTAAATACCGACAACATTTAAATTTTTTAATTTCAGAATTTCTTCAATCGCTTCGTATGCGCTTTCGATCGGGAAACCAACTCTGTTCATACCGGAATCTACCTGAATTTGAACATTTAGCGTCTTATTGAACGACTTTGCAACAGAATTCAGCATTTTTGCATCATTTACATCAACTATTGTATAATGGAAATTCTCATTTGCTATTACTTCCAGATAGGATTTTGAAGTAGGAAGCGTTCCCATGCAAAAAACAGGAGTATTTATCTTTTTTGTTTTTAAATAAGCAGAAAGTCGAAGAGATTCCGAGTAGTCGGCTGTTCCGAGGAAATCTGTTCCGGCTAAAGCCAGTTCTTCGGCGCACCTTAACATTCCGTGCCCGTAAGCATCAGCTTTTACTATAGAACAGATAAATTTATTGTTAATATTTCTTTTAGAAGAGCTTTTTGAAAATAGCTTTTTAACAATAAAGAAGTTATTTTTGAGAGCTTTTAAATCAATTTCCGCATACGAATCATTGATTAAAACCTGCATGCTTTTCTTACCCATATGTTAGCAAACTTACTTAAAGTAAAAATTAAAAAGAATTGATTAATTTTTATATTTTGCTGACTGTAAGGGAAAGCAATAAAAATTTTTACATTTATATAAAATTATTTTTAAAATATTTTGCAGAGGTTTCATAGGAGAAAAAAATTATTTTGCAAATCTTATAATTTTTTCTTGACAGTATAAAAAGGTTTTGGTAATATTAGTATGAAAATTTTAAACACACTCTTCTGTTAGAACTTTGTTAATAACTTTTTCATCACACCAAACAATTTCTAAATACTGTATTACGAATATAAAATTGTTAACAATCGTTGTTAATAACTTTGTATTCTTCGTTTTAACCTGCTAAAATCAATACTTTGCAGGGCTTAAAAGCTGTGAACAGCTTTTAAGAATTAGGGGAAATTCCGGTTAAATCCGGAACAATGACTTAAAGTAATTTTTGAACCATTTTTCAATTGTTAATAATTTTTTAAAAACAGATTTAAATGCACACTTCCTCTACTCCACTTTTAGTACAAGAAAAACAGAACGATCCTGATATAAAAAAAGATTTTTTAGCTGAACACGAAGAGATTTGGAATAATTTTTTAGATTTACTCAAACATAACATTCCGGAAAACGAAATAAGAACATGGTTCTCAATTTTAAAACCGAAAAGTTTTGAAAACAGTATACTGACTATTACAGTCCCGAGCGAAGATTACTACGGCATCATTGAAAAAAGATACAACAAGTTCATCTCAAATATTATCTCAAGCGGACTGCTTGGCGAGAACGGCAAACTTCAGTACGAAATAAAAAACTCTATTCAGGAAGCAGCTCCGGAAATTAAAAAGGAAGAGCCAAAACCTGATGCCAATGTTTATAACATCCGTCAGAATCTTTACCGGCATGATATTCCGCAGCCTGTTCAGCAAACCGAAGAATACGAACACAATCTAAATCAGAAATACACATTTGAGCATCTTGTAAAAGGTGAGAGCAATGAGCTTGCAGTTGAAATTGCTTACGCAATTACAAACAATCCCGGCAAAGCTTACAATCCTTTCTTTGTTTACGGAGGAGTAGGTTTAGGCAAAACACACCTTATCCATGCAATAGGTAATGAAATAGTAAGAAAAGATCCGAGTAAAAAAATATTCTATACAACTACACCTGACTTCACAAACAGATTTATAGACAGCATCAGTAAAAACCGCGCAGGAATTTCTCAGAATGCAGGCAGCCCTTCGCAGCTTGATTCGTTTTATAAATCATTGGATGTATTAATAATCGATGATATACAAAATCTCAGCGGAAAAGATAAGACGCAGGATTTTATGTATCAGATATTCAATTCTCTTTTCTCTGAAGGAAAACATATTATTTTTTCGAGTGATAAACCCATAAATCAGATCCAGGGAATTGAAGAAAGACTGATATCAAGATTTCAATGGGGACTTACAATCGATATTCAGCCTCCAAGCTGGGAGATGAGAGTCGCCATCATTAAAAAGAAACTTGATGAATATCAGATGTTCGCTCCGGAAGATGTAATTCATTACATAGCTACAAACGTAAAGGACAGCATAAGAACAATTGAAGGATGCATAGTTGGTATTACAAGCGAAAGTGTGTTCAGTAAAAAAGGTGAGATTACTTTAGATATTGCAGAGAAAGTTATACACAGAGTTGTTGGCAGCGCGAAGAGAGTAAAGAACATTACAATTGAATCTATAATATCTACTGCAGCCGCTTACTTCAATATTTCCGAGAATCAGATATTATCTAAGAAGAGAACTAAGGAAGTAGCGTATGCAAGGCAGACAGCTATGTTCCTGGCAAAAGAACTTACAACGTATACATTGCAGTCAATCGGCTTGAACTTTGGCGGTAAGGACCACGCTACAGTGCTTTATGCATATAACATGATATCAGAGCAGTGTAAGACTAACAATAAAACTCTCAGCGATATAAATGAACTGAGAGAAAGAATAAGACAGCAGTAGTCAGTTAACAATTAGTAAATAGTAAGTAACAATTTTTGAGGATGTAATTAATTTTGCATCCTCTTTTTATTTTAGGCACAGATATAATTTAAAACAGAAAACTCCCTATTACTACTAATAGGGAAAAATTTGCTCTAACATTTTACGGAATAAAATCCGTCAAAAACCCGTCACGATTAAGAAAATTATCTTAAAATCATTTTACGGATATTGAAAAAACAATACTGCTTTGGTGAAATTCCGTCATTGATACAATTACACAGCTCTAACAAATTTATAGATATTTTTAAAAATGGAAAAAAATTACTTGACAAAAAATTACCACAAAATGATAATGTTTGTTCATAACTTATTCATAATTTTTTAGTTGATAATAGTTATTAGTTATAAAAGATGTTTTAAAATATTTTTAAAAAGTGAATGTTAACAATGTTTATAACAACGGTACTTACTCACATTCTTATTAGACTTACTTCTTTTAAAATTGATACAAAAAATAGATTTTAATACTTTACTGACAATGTTAACATCATTACTACTATTACTACTTCTTTTAAATAAATAATATAATGTAATAAGTGTTCGGTTGTTAAAACTTTTTGATTGTACTTTACTGAATGATAGAAAAACTTTTCATAAAAAATTATCTGATAATAAAAGAGGCTGAAATTAATTTTTCATCCGGCTTGAATATATTAACAGGAGAAACAGGTGCGGGTAAATCAATTATCCTCGATGCGCTCGGAATGATATTAGGCGAGCGCGCAGATTATTCTCTTATAAGAAAAGATTCCGATAAAATGATTATTGAAGGATATTTTGATTTTAAGGATAATAAAAAAGTTAAGGCATTATTAAAAAGTTTAGAAATTGAGAACGAGAACGGATATATAATTATCCGCAGGGACTTGCTTAAAAAGGGGATTAGCAGGAATTTTATAAACGACGTCCCTGTAAATATTTCAGATTTAAAGGAACTGGGGAATATTATAATTGACATTCACTCGCAGAATGAACATCAATCATTACTAAATAAAGAAACGCACATAGGTATTCTTGACCAGTATATAAAAAATGAAGGGCTGCTTGAAAAATATAGAATCAGCTATGGTGAACTAAAAGATAGTATTAAGGATTACGAAAATTTAATAAGTAAAAAAGATGAGCTGGCTGAGAGAAAAGAGTTTCTGGAGTTTCAATTGAAGGAAATAAACGATATAAATCCTGTTGAGAATGAAGATGAAGAGTTAAACACTGAGCTTAATAAAATGGAAAACTCAGAAGAGATTTCTATTGCGTTGAATTCATCAATAGACCATTTATATGAATCTGATCTAAACGTTATAAAAGAGCTTTCATCATCAATAAAGGAATTAAAAAAGATTTTGAAGTTTGACAGTTCATTGGAAGAGAATATAAAAATTCTTGAAGAGAGTCTTGTAAACGTGCAGGAAGTTTCAACATCGTTAATATCATACAACGAAAATATAAATTTTGATGCTGATAGAATTGAACAGATTCGTGAGCGTCTCGGCAGCCTTAATTTTTTAAAAAAGAAATACAGATTATCTGTAAATGAAATTATTGAAAAAGCGAAAGAAGTTGCTAAAGAATTAAACATAGCGGAAAACTTTGATTACGAAACCGAGCAGGCTGCGAAAAAAATATCGGAGAAAAGAAAAGAAGTTTATAAAATAGCAAAAGATATTTCCGATATCCGTAAAAAGAAATCAAAAGAGCTTGAGAAAAATGTAATCTCTATTTTAAAAGAAGTAGGACTGGAATCTGCTGAGTTCAAAGTTAATTTTGAAATATATAAAACTTCCGAAGAAAGTCTGTTTTCTGAAAAAGATGTTCTGCTTGCTTCAACAGGATTTGACGATATTGAATTCTTTATAAAAACAAACAAAGGTTCAGATTTCTCGCCCTTAAAAAAATCAGCTTCAGGCGGTGAAATATCACGTGTAATGCTTGCAATTAAGTCAGTTTTATCGGATTCAGATGAAATAGAAATTCTCGTTTTTGATGAAATTGATGCAGGAATCAGCGGAAAAACGGCTGATAAAGTAGGTAAAGTACTTAAAAAGCTTTCAAAATCGCATCAGATAATTTCAATTACTCACCTTCCTCAAATTGCATCTCAAAGCGATTCTCATTATTATGTCAGCAAGAAGGATTTTAATAAAGAAACTATTGCGGAAATAAAACAGTTAACCGGAGAAGAGAAAGTACTGGAAATAGCAAAGTTACTTAGCGGCGATAAAGTTACGGATTCAGGTATTTCAAGCGCAAAAGAGCTTATAAATTCAGCGGCACAATAGTATTAGGAAATAGTTGGAAATTTTAATAAATAGAAGTTAATTTCATATATATGATAGTAAAGAAAATAGACTGTGAAGACTGCGAAGCAAAAGGCGATTCATTAATGAATTTTTCTTTTGAAGATGATTTAGAAGTAATTAACTGCAATAAAATCTGTAATCACTTCAAAAAAGGCCAGACAATTTTTTATGAGGGAAACACTCCTCCCGGTCTCTATTGCGTTAACAAAGGAAAAATAAAATTATACAGAACAGGTAAAGACGGCAAAGAACAAATTACAGGGTTTGGAGTTCCGGGTGATTTTCTTGGCTATCGTGCAATTATTGCCGAAGAAGGTTATGCTAACTCGGCAACAGCTCTGGAAGACACGATAGTTTGTTTAATAAAGAAAGAAGATTTTTTGAATATGCTGCAGAAGAATTCTTATATTTCTAAACAGCTTATGGTAAGCTTGTGTAAGGAACTGGGAATTGCGATGGAGAAGATACAATCACTTTCTCAAAAAAGCGTGAGAGAAAGACTAGCCGAAACTTTATTTTATCTTAAGGATACTTTCAGAGGTAAGGAACAGGATGATAATAAAATAGAAATTATACTGCCGCGCGAAGATATTGCAAACATTGTAGGTACTACAACTGAAACAGTAATAAGAACTCTATCTGATTTCAAGAATGAAAAACTTATCGAACTTGACGGAAAGAAAATCAGAATTTTAAATGAAAATAAACTTCGCGAGATCGGAGGAATAGAAGCTGCTTATGCTTAAATATATACTTACTCTTTTTTTATTCATATTTGTATCTAATTCATACTCACAGCAATATTCTTTTCAGCGTACTAATCTAAAATTTTCCTTAAAATACCAGATAACACAAAGCAGTGTAATAGAAGTACCCGATACTGTTAATCACAGAATGGGAACAGCCATAGGCACAGGTGTTGCAATGTTCGGCGATAGTACATCAGTTCCCGTTAAGGCATATTTTATATATGATTACGTTGAAGGCAACGGCTCTTTCACAGATTATTACGTGTTTACTTTTCCCGACGGTTCTACATTCACAATTCAAGCGCAGGGTATTTCTCAGGGTGCCGGACCTAATTCAGAAAACCCTTTATTTCAGGCTACTACACAGGTTACCAGCGGTACAGGTCAATTTGTTGGTTTAAGGATGCAAGGCGTAATGTCAGGAACCAGGAATTCGATGGTTGAGAACAGCGCTATTGTAAGATTGAGCTTTGAAATGAAGTAATTTTACATCCCCAAAATATTACCTGACATACCTTTTTTCTCTACATCTCAGTATAAAACAGCACTTTAAAAATATGATGTATATCATATTTAAATCTGACTGAAATCATTTGGCAGGCGGATAAATCTTTCTATTTTTGTAAGGAAAATTTATTCAATGCCACAACACCCCGACATATTAACTAAACACGTCTGCTATCACTGCGGTGACGAATGCATCGATGAGATTTCATACGACGAGAAAAGTTTTTGCTGTGTGGGATGTAAGTCAGTATATGAATTATTATTTCAAAGTAATCTCTGCAGTTATTATACATTAGAAAACCATCCCGGAATAAATTTAAAAGAATCCGGTTCCGGAATAAAATTCAATTATCTGGATGATAAAGAAATTTCAAAACAGATAATAGAATTCTCAAACGACGAAATCACAAAAGTTACTTTTTACATACCCTCAATTCATTGTTCATCCTGTATTTATCTTTTAGAGCACCTTTATAAGATAGATCACGCAGTTGTAAATTCTAAAACAGATTTTACTCAGAAGAAAATTTTTATCACTTATAAAACAGGCAAAACTTCTTTAAGGAAGATAGCAGAACTTTTATACAGTATTGGTTATGAGCCGGCAATAAATATTGACGATTTAGCTGAAAATGAAAAACCGAAAATATTAAAAAAACTATATTATAAAATCGGAATTGCAGGCTTCTGTTTTGGAAATATTATGTTGTTTAGTTTTCCTGAATATCTTTCACTTGGAAATCTTGATCCTTTTTACAAACACCTGTTCGGATATTTAAATATTTTATTATCTGCACCGGTATTTTTTTACTGCGCATCAGATTATTTCAAATCGGCATTTATAGGATTAAAACAAAAACACATTAATCTTGATGTGCCAATCTCACTGGGTATTGCAGTAATATTTTTCAGAAGTGTATTTGAAGTTATTTCAGGATTTGGTGCAGGGTATTTTGATTCGCTTACGGGCTTAATTTTCTTTTTATTAATAGGGAAATTAATACAGACTAAGACATTCGACTTTTTAAACTTTGAAAGAAATTATAAATCATATTTTCCTATCTCGGTTACAATTTTAAAAGATAAAACAGAGACCACAACTCCTATAAATAAGCTCGCTAAGGGGGATAGGATTGTTATTCGAAACGGAGAGCTTATTCCTGCCGACTCCATATTATTTAAAGGAAATGCGAAGATAGACTACAGTTTTGTTACAGGTGAATCCACCCCAGTGGAGAAAGTATTCGGCGAAATTATATACGCCGGGGGAAGGCAGGAAGGAGATTTATTAGAACTGGAAGTAGTAAGAGATGTATCTCAAAGTTATCTTACTCAGCTTTGGAATAACGATGCATTTAAAAAGACCGATACCGAAAAAATTAAATTAAACGATGTCATTGCTAAATATTTTACCTATATAACTTTAGCTGTTGCAATAACCGCAGGGGCCTTTTGGTTAAATAAAGATATAAAGATTGCAGTCAATGTCTTCACTGCAGTCTTAGTAATAGCTTGCCCCTGCGCGTTAGCCTTAGCAGGACCTTTCGCGCTTTCAAATACCATGAGGATTTTCGGTAAAAATAAATTTTATCTGAAAAATACCGGAGTAATAGAAAAGCTTTCTAAAATTGATTCGATAGTATTTGATAAAACAGGAACCATTACACAGGTAAAAAATGCTGAACTGAATTATTATGGAAATTTATTAAGCAACAAAGAACTATCGGAGATAAAATCTCTTGTGAAAAATTCTACACATCCGCTCAGCCAGAAAATTTATGAATCAGTAAAATGCAGCGATGAATTTGAAATTAAAAATTATAAAGAGTTTCCGGGAAAAGGGATTAAAGGATTTGTCGGTGAAAACGAGTATAAAATCGGAATGCTGGAATTTGTAATGGCAGGCGATAACAAAGAAGATACTGAAAATAAAGCTTCAAAAGTTTATGTAAGTAAGAACGGAAAACTCAAAGGTTATTTTTTAATTCTTAATTATTTCAGAAAAGGTTTAAGTGAACTTATTACAGACTTAAATCAAAGTAAAGAGCTTACACTTTTATCCGGAGATAATGATAACGAAAGACAGAACCTGCAGGAGATATTCGGAACCGAATCTACAATGAAATTCTATCAGAGACCCGAAGATAAGCTGCATTATATAAAATCTTTACAGGATAATAACAAAAGAGTATTAATGATAGGTGACGGCTTAAATGATGCCGGAGCGCTAAAGCAAAGCGATGCAGGTATTGCCGTAACGGAAAGTGTAACATGCTTTTCACCCTCATGCGATGCTATATTAAGCTCGGAAAAATTTCGAGAACTCAATAAATATTTAAATTTTTCAAGAACTACAATGAATATTATAAAGGCAAGTTTTGCATTCTCGATGCTTTATAATTTTGTAGGCTTGTACTATGCAGTTCAGGGAGCGTTATCACCAATAGTAGCGGCGATACTAATGCCGGTCAGTTCAATTTCAGTGGTGCTTTTTGCAATATTTCTGACAGATTATTTTGCCAGAAGAAACAAATTAAATTGAACTAAAAATTAACTAAGTAAAAAATATACAAAATGGATGTGATGTTTATTCTTATAGGAGCAAGTATAACAGTGGCTATGACTTTTTTATTTGCATTTATCTGGGCCGTAAAGTCAGGCCAGTACGAAGACAGATATACTCCATCTGTAAGAATATTGTTTGAGGAAAATATTCAAAGCGAAAAAGAAAATAAAAAATTATGAACTACTATTTAACCAGAAAAACCGGTCTTTCATTTGATGATGCCATAGCAAAAATGACATCAGCTCTCACAGAAGAAGGGTTTGGGATAATTTCTGAAATTGACGTGAAAGAAACATTTAAGAAAAAGATTGACGTCGACTTCAGAAATTATAAGATTTTCGGCGCATGTAATCCTGAATTTGCTCACAAAGCAATTTTACTGGAAGATAAAATAGGAACACTGCTTCCATGTAATTTTATTGTCCAAGAGCAGGAAGAAGGCGAGACAGAAATTTCAGCGGTTAACCCGCTTGAAACTATGTCGGGTATAGATAACATCAAGTTAAAAGTTCTTGCCTATGAAGTTGGCGAGCGCTTAAAAAGAGTTTTACATAATATTTAATCACCAAGGAGAAAAACAGAAATGACTGTTGAAAAATTCAGTTATGATAATAAGATAGTGAGGGATTTTGCGATAGCTACGGTTGTATTCGGAGTCGTTGGAATGATTGTGGGGTTATTAGCTGCTCTTCAGCTTTTTGCTCCAATACATAATTTAGGCACTCAGTACACTACATTCGGAAGAATAAGACCATTGCACACCAATGCGGTGATTTTTGCTTTTGTTGGTAATGCAATGTTCATGGGAGTGTATTATTCTTTACAAAGAGTTTGTAAAGCCAGAATGTTCAGCGACTTACTGAGCAAAATACATTTCTGGGGGTGGCAGTTTATTATTGTTTGTGCTGCAGTCTCACTTCCACTCGGTATTACAGCAGGTAAGGAATACGCAGAGCTTGAATGGCCTATCGATATTATGATTGCTTTAGTTTGGGTTATCTTTGCTATTAACATGTTCGGAACGATTTTTAAAAGAAGAGAGAAACACATTTATGTTGCAATATGGTTCTATATAGCTACCGTTGTTACGGTAGCAGTGCTTCATATTGTGAATTCAATTGAGCTTCCTGTATCTTTATTTAAAAGTTATCCAATATATGCAGGTGTTCAGGATGCATTGGTGCAGTGGTGGTACGGTCATAATGCAGTAGCGTTTTTCTTAACAACTCCTTTCCTTGGTTTAATGTATTACTTCCTTCCTAAAATGGCAGGTCGTCCGGTTTATTCTTATAAGCTTTCAATAGTTCACTTCTGGTCACTGATTTTTATTTATATATGGGCAGGTCCTCACCACTTATTATATTCTTCATTGCCTGACTGGGCACAATCGCTTGGTGTGGTATTTTCAATTATGCTTATTGCTCCGTCATGGGGAGGAATGATTAACGGGCTTCTAACATTAAGAGGCGCATGGGATAAAGTAAGAGATGATGTTACTTTAAAATTCATGGTTGTTGCAGTTACAAGTTATGGTATGGCTACATTTGAAGGACCAATGCTTTCTTTAAAGAATGTTAATGCTATTGCTCACTTTACTGACTGGATTGTAGCACACGTACACATAGGTGCACTTGGCTGGAACGGATTTATGATATTCGGAATACTATACTGGCTCATTCCAAGAATTTATAAAACAACTTTATTCTCTAAAAAAATGGCTGCCTTCCATTTCTGGATCGGCACACTGGGAATTGTTTTCTATGCCGCTTCTATGTACTGGGCAGGTATTACACAATCATTAATGTGGAAACAATTTACACCATTAGGAATTCTTCAGTATCCTAACTTCTTAGAAACAGTTGTTCAGATAATTCCGATGTATATGATTAGAGCATTTGGCGGTGCATTGTATCTGATAGGTGTAATAGTGATGGTAGTTAATTTAATAAAAACAGTAAAGCAGGGTTCACTGGAAGCAAACGAACCTGCTGAAGCACCTGCAATTGAAAAGGGTTATGCTGACAGAAGCTCTAAACACAGATTCCTTGAATCACGTCCCGGAAAATTCGCTCTGCTTGCTACAGTTGTAGTTATTATCGGCGGTGCAGTTGAGTTGATACCGACGTTCATGATAAAATCAAATATACCGACGATACCTAGTGTAAAACCATATACTCCTTTAGAGTTACAGGGAAGAGATTTATATATAAGAGAAGGATGCTACACATGTCACTCACAAATGATAAGACCATTCAGATCTGAAACAGAAAGATACGGCGAATATTCAAAAGCAGGAGAATTTGTCTATGACCATCCATTCCAATGGGGGTCAAAAAGAATTGGTCCTGACTTAATGAGAATAGGAAAGAAGTATCCGAACTTATGGCACTATAATCATATGGAAAATCCGCGCAATGTTTCACCGGGTTCTATTATGCCTAACTATGACTGGCTGCTGAAACAGAATCTTGATAACTCAACTTTAGAGAGCAAGATAAATGTGATGAGAACACTTGGAGTTCCTTATGCACCGGGATATGAAAAACAGGCATTGCAGGACTTAACTAAACAGGCGGAAGAATTAGCTACGGACTTACAGAAGAACGGAGCGCCTGCGGAAAGCAACAAAGAAATCATTGCCCTGATTGCATATCTTCAAAGAATGGGAACAGATATAAAAGGCGATACAACGACTGTTAAATAAATTTGAAAATTTTAATTATAAAAAATGTTCGATAATATATTTAAAACGATAGAAGGAATAGCAATCTATCCTGTATTTTCTCTGATTGTATTTCTCTTATTCTTCATCGGATTAACAATCTGGGTTTTGAAAGTAGATAAGAAATACATAGAAAAAATGAGCGAACTTCCATTTGAAAAATAAATTTTAGTAATAAAAATGAAACTTAAAACAATTTTATTTACAGTATTTGCCTTGATTGTCTTTTCTGCTGCAGCTTTTGCGCAGACAGCAACAACAACTACCGGTCCTGCTGGCCTCGATCAGAATTATATTGCAGCGGGTACAATCATAGGAATTGCATTTATGCTGTTCATGGTGATTTACTTCGGAAACATCGAAGGAATTACAGTCGGTGCGCCGAAAAGAGCAAAAGCATGGGCATCATTAAGACAAATGCTGACACGCTCAGTGCCGATTGAAAAAGAAAAAGATATTATGATGGACCACGAGTTCGATGGAATTCGCGAACTTGATAATACTATTCCGCCATGGTTCAATATTTTATTCTATGGTACAATAGTAATTGCATTCTTATATATACTTAACTATCACGTTTTCAAAATGAGCGGACTTTCTGCTGAAGAATACAACGATGAAATGAAAGTCGCGGCAATGCAAAGAGATGAACTTATAAGAACCGGCGCATTTATAAACGAGAATACTGTGAAACTGATGACAGATGATGCAACTATTACAGAGGGAAAAACAATTTTTAATACTAACTGTACTGTATGTCACGGACCTGCAGGCGGCGGACTTATCGGACCAAACCTTACAGATGAATTCTGGATTCACGGCGGCGGAGTTGTAAATGTATTTAAAACAATTAAGTATGGTGTTCCTGTAAAGGGTATGATAAGCTGGCAGAACCAGTTAAATCCTAAACAAATGCAGGCAGTAGCAAATTACATTTTGACACTGAAGGGTACTAACCCTGCAAACGGAAAGCAGCCCGAAGGAACGATTTACACAGATAGTTTAACAGTTAAAACTGACTCGGTAAAAACCGATTCAACAAAAATTAAAAAATAGATCTTATGAACTACGCCACGTTATAACTTCCCCTAGCCCAAGCCCCTTCGCGCCTCGGCGCGATGTGGGGAGGTATAGCGTGGTTAATTTTTTTGGGGCTAAAAAAATTTTATGACACATCATATGAAAGAAGATAACGGAACTACTCAAATATTCAGAGATAAGATTTCGATAGTAAGTAAAGAAGGTAAAAGAAAATGGATTCACCCCAAAAAACCGAAAGGCAAACTTTATAATTTAAGAACCTGGTTCAGCATTTTCCTGCTCGCAATTCTTTTTGGCACTCCATTAATAAAATACGACGGACATCCTCTTTTCCTTTTTAATTTCGTAGAAAGAAAATTCATATTATTCGGTTTTGCATTTGTACCGCAGGATTTTTACCTGTTCGGGCTTGCAATGATTTCAATAATAGTTTTTGTTATACTGTTCACTGTTATATTCGGAAGATTATTTTGCGGATGGGCATGCCCTCAGACAGTTTTTCTGGAAATGGTTTTCAGAAAAATTGAATACTGGATAGAAGGCGATGCAGGCAAGCAGAGAAAATTAAATTCAGATCCGTGGACTGGAAGCAAGATATTTAAGAAGTTCTCTAAATGGGGAATATTTTATTTTATTTCATTTCTTATCGGTAACACTTTCTTAGCATATATCATTGGTATAGAGGAGTTAAAAAAGATAGTTACCGATAATCCATCTAATCACTTAAGCGGATTATTCTTGATTTTGCTTTTTACAAGCATATTTTATTTTGTCTTTGCTTATTTCAGAGAGTATGCCTGTATCTACGTTTGTCCTTACGGCAGATTGCAGGGAGTTCTTTTAGATAAGAACTCAATTGTTATTGCATACGATTATAAACGCGGTGAACCAAGAGGCAAGATAAGGAAAAACGAAGAAAGAACAGAAGGCGATTGTATAGATTGTAAAATGTGTGTTGACGTCTGTCCTACGGGAATAGATATAAGAAACGGGACGCAGCTGGAATGTGTAAATTGTACAGCATGTATCGACTCATGCAATATAGTAATGGATAAGATAAATAAGCCCAGAGGACTTATAAGATATGATTCGGCAGTAGGAATAGAGACAGGAAAAAAATTCAAAGTTACACCTAGAGAAATTGGGTATTCAATTGTGTTGCTGGTATTGATAGTACTGCAGATAGTTTTATTTGCAAATAGAAAAGAAATAGACGTTACTTTATTAAGAACTCCAGGTTTACTATATCAGGAGCAGCCCGATAACAGAATTACGAATTTATACAATATAAACTTAGCTAATAAAACTCTGAATGAAGTTCCTATAACTCTGAAATTAAAAGGTCTGGATGGTGAAATAAAAATGATTGGAAGCGATTTTAATCTTGCACCCGCAGGAATAATAGAAGGTAAGTTTATTGTATATGTTGCCAGAGATAAAATAAAAATGATGAATACGCCATTTACGGTTCAGGTTTTCGCGGGAGATAAACTGCTGAATGAGCTCGAATCTTCGTTCAACGGACCTTTATCAAATACAAAATAATTTTAAAATATACTTATGAAAATAAGCTGGGGTGTAAAAATAATAATAGCATTTATAATTTTTGCAGGTGGAATCGGCACAATGGTCGGTATTTCCATGTCAAAAAATATAGACTTGGTTTCCGAAAATTATTATGAAAAAGAACTGAAATATCAGGAAAGAATTGATATGATAAATAGAACAAATTCATTGACTGAAAAACCTAGAATTGAAAATGCTTCAGGAACAATAAAAATTAAATTTCCGGTTTCAAAAGATAACATCACAGGGAAAATAAATTTTTACCGGGCAATGGATAAGAAAAAAGATTTCAGTGTTGATATCAGCAAAGATGAAAACGGCGTTCAGGTAATACCAACCGAAAGAATGGATAAAGGAAACTGGAAAGCAGAAGTTATTTGGAAGATGAACGAAAAAGAATATTTTACTCAGTCAGAGATATTTATTAATTGATTTGTTATAAGCGATATGGAAGTATTGGCAGGATTTTTATTGGGACTTTTAGGAAGCTTTCACTGCGCAGTCATGTGCGGACCGATTGCTTTATCCCTGCCATCCTCTAATAAAACCAAACTAAATTTTCTGCTTGAAAGATTATTTTATAATTTCGGAAGAGTAGTTACTTATACATTTTTCGGAATAATATTCGGATTCTTCGGTGAAAGAATTTTTATGGCAGGCTTTCAGCAGATTATTTCAATTGCCATAGGCATTGCAATAATTTTTTATCTTTTAAAACCGCTTCTTAAAAAGAATACTAATTTGTTTCAGATAGAAAGCGGGAAAAGTAATTTATCCTTTTTTAAAAACATTTTTGCAAAGTTTTATTCAAAAAATTCCAAAGCTTCATTGTTCGGCATTGGAGTTTTAAACGGATTTCTCCCCTGTGGATTTGTTTATATAGCTTTGACGGGCGCCGTAGCGCTGAGAACCCCATTAGGCGGCGCGCTCTTCATGGCTTTTTTCGGAATTGGCACATTGCCTATGATGCTTGGTATTTCGATGTCAAAAAATTTTGTAAGCCTTAACTTACGTAGAAAAATAAACAAGCTCTCACCCGCCATTGCTTTACTCTTCGCACTGATTTTTATTTTGCGCGGAATGAATCTTGGCATACCATATCTTAGCCCCAAACTTGAACCTGCAAATAAAATAACTGAACAGGTTATTTGCCATTAATTCCAGAATTCACTTCAAACTCACAACAATCAATAAGTTACAAAAAGGGCATTAGCCTAAAAAAATCTTTGGTTTGTGAGCAGTTTATATGTAGTTTTCTTACAAAGTGATTAAACCATGAAGAAAATTCTCATTGTATTATTTTTCCTATTATCATCAGCCTGTTTTGCGCAGCTGGGGTGGGTGTATTTAAATCCTACACCGACTGCATCAAGTATGCATGATTTAATAATGTTCACAGAAAATTCAGGAATTTGCCGCAGTACGAATTCAATATTCAGAACTTATGATGGCGGCAGGACTTGGACAGAATTTAATCTGAAAAATTCCGAATTGTATACGGGTAACATTTCTATGGTTGATAGCTCTATAGGGTTTCTAATATCCGGTGCTAAAAATTTGTTAAAAACATCAGACGGAGGTAAGAATTGGAATTTTGTATCACAGGTTCCATTTTACAGTCGGAAGATAAAATTTATTACGGAGACCGATGGTTTTATTTTAACAAACGAAGAAAACGGCGGTGCAAAGATATTAAAGACTACAAACTCAGGATTAAATTGGAGCGAGTATTTTACCGATGAAAATAATGCTGTTCATGACATGCATTTTGTTTCGCCAACGGTTGGCTTTGCTGTCGGTTCTTTCCCACCAAACAGTTCATCACATGCAAAAATTTTTAAAACTACAAATTCCGGAATTAGCTGGGATAGTATACTAACAACATTAAGACTTGCTGCGGAAAAAACATTTTTTGTAAATGAAAATACCGGCTTTATAAGTGGTGCAATTAATAGCCCCTTTTCTTTAAATAGAATACTAAGAACTACAGATGGCGGTATAACATGGGGAGATACATTGAAATATGGTTTAACAGACATAAGGTTTTTTGACGCTAACTCCGGCTACATTCTTATGAACGATACAGTTTTAGGGAGGACATCAAACGCAGGAGCTAACTGGACGATAACTAAAATTAGGAATTCGACAATTGATTATTGCACAAAGCCGACTCAGATATGTTTTATAAATCAAACAAACGCAATTTGCATTGGTACATTAGGGTTAAATCTAAGAACATCAGATAATGGCAATTCCTGGATTAATTACAATTACTCTTTTACATCAGAAGAATTAATGGATGTTGAATTTAAAGATATGAATACGGGATTTATCATTGGTTGGAATCATGGTTACTATAAGACAACAAATGCAGGTCAAAACTGGACTCGATCAAGTATGGGAGGCAGTAATAACGGTTTTACTTCAATAGCTTTTGCAGGTGGAAGCACCTGGTATATTGCAGCATATGATAACCTGATATATAAAACAACAAACGATGGCAACTCTTGGGATTCAAGCAGCATAAGTGTCTATCAGGTAACAGATTTGAAATTTATAAATGAAAATACAGGATTTGGTGTTTGCAAATATAATACTTTCTTTAAAACTACGAATGGAGGTGTGAACTGGTATATAAATAGTGAAATCGGAAGTCAAAATTTTACAGTAAATTTTATAGATGAGAACACCGGATTTATAGGCGGCGGCGGGCGTTTGCGGAAAACAACAAACGGAGGAATAACGTTCGACACAATTCCAAGGAGCAGTATTTATTCGGCTTGGGATGTAAAATTTATAAGTCGTGATACAATCTTTGTTTCTGGATATACTTCCGGCAATAATAATATTGGAACTGTTTGGAAATCAACAAACGCAGGTGTTAGTTGGGTGCCTCACTATTTGCCCGAGGTTATATCCTTTGGTTTAATTGACTTTCCAACAGCACAGACAGGTTATATTTCAGAATACAATGTTATGTTTAAAACCACTAATTCAGGAGAAAACTGGTTTAAAATAAAAAGCCCTGATAATTATATGCACAGTACATTTTTCATTAATTCTGAGACAGGTTATACCGTAGGAGTTAATGGAGTCATTGCCAAAACCATCGACGGGGGAGCATCTACATTTATTAATACTAATGAGTCTGTTGTAAAATCATTTTCTTTATATCAAAATTATCCAAACCCTTTCAACCCTTCTACAAAAATAAAGTTCGAGCTTCCCAAAAATGAAAACGTAAAACTAATAATCTTCGATATACTGGGAAGACAGATGGAAACATTGCTTGATGAAAATTTAATTGCAGGTATACATGAAGTAAACTGGAACGCATCGCACTATGCAGCGGGAGTTTATTTTTATATGCTTATAACTGATGGAATAATGGAAACAAAAAAAATGATTTTAATAAAATGAAAAAAATCTTAGTATTAATATTTTGTCTTCTTTCCTCAATCTGTTTTGCGCAGCAGGGATGGTATTTTCTGAACCCTACACCGACAGGAAATTCTATCATTGATATAAAGATGCTTAATGAAAATAAAGGAGTATGCATCACAACAAATGAGATTTTGAGAACGACAAATGGCGGAGTAAACTGGAATAGAGTTTACATGCCTTGGGTATTGAGTAATATAAGTTTGTTTATGGTAGATTCAATAACAGGATATATCATTCTTGATTCGGGAAAAATTGTGAAGACAACTAATGGCGGAGAGAACTGGTACTTCTCGGGAAGCATTACCAATAAAGTTATCAAAAAGATTTTTTTTCAGAATACTTCAACCGGATTTGCATTAGGTCTTTCGCCTACAAATAATTATAGCGCTGCAATTTTCAGAACTACAAATAGCGGAACGGACTGGGAAGAAAAATATTCCTGCTATGACTGCACCTTTACCGATATGTTTTTTATCTCGTCTACGGGATATGTTGTTGGCGAACAATATCAATTCGTATATAATTCTGTATACAAAACAAAAATTTTCAAATCCACGGATAATGGTATTAGCTGGGATTCTATTCCTAACAATATATATTTAAGACTTAACAATTTATTTTTTACGGATTCCTTTACTGGCTTTATTAATGGCAGAGTAGATAATTATACCAGTAATGTTCGATTAATGAAAACAACAAATGGCGGAATCAATTGGAATATTGCCCAAAATTTCAGCGGATTTGGTCAGTTATATTTTACAGGAAGTGATACGGGTTACGCTGTATCGAATAATGCTTTTCTAAAAACTTTTAACGGAGGATTGAACTGGAGCGCAAGCATTATAAATTTAAACGGAGCATCGGTTAACAGGCTTTCCGTAATCAGTAATCAGAAAATTGTTGCAGCAGGAGGTACAGGGGAAATAATCAAAACTACAAACGCAGGACTAAACTGGACCAATTATACAAAGTCTATACTTGATGCAAATTTTGTTGAAGCCGGATTTTGCGATATAAACACCGGATATATAAGCGGATACGATGGAAAGGTTTACAGAACAACAAACGGCTGTATCAGCTTTGATACATTAAAACCCTCTTTGCCTTATAGCTGGTATATATATACAATGTCGGTTGTGAATAAGAATGTTATTTATGGAGCAGCCGGGGACAAAGTTTATAAAACCACAAACGCAGGAACTAACTGGAGTACACATAATATAAACCTGAATAATTTTAACGTTTTAAAAATAAAATTCATAAATGAAAGTACAGGCTTTGCAGTTTCTAAAAGAAATTTATTTGCAAAGACTACTGACGGCGGAATGAACTGGAGTATTTATAGTATTTTAAGTTATAATGAAAACTGGTCTGTCGATTTTTATAACGAGAATATAGGAATAGCAGGAGGGGTAATGTTAGTAAGAACTTCTAATGGAGGTGTTACGTGGGATACACTTCGAAACGTTTATAATGGCACTTTTATTAAATACATAAATCGTGATACCGTCTTTATTGCAGCTTATAACGGAGTATACAAATCAACTAACGGTGGAAACAGTTGGAGTTTTACATCACTTCCAGGAATTACGTACTGCCACATGGAGTTTCCTAGCGCCAAGATTGGCTACATAAGTGGTTACAGTATAATGTATAAAACCACTAATCAAGGGGAACAATGGTTTAAAATTAACCCCGGTATTGGGAGTATCGCAGGGTTTAGTATGGTAGATTCGGTAACGGGATATAGTGTCGGTAATTACAGAGGGATTCTGAAAACTACAGATGGCGGTGGTGCACCCTCTTCTATTCCTCTGTTTCCGGTCAATATTCCTCAAACTTTTTTACTTTATCAAAACTACCCCAACCCTTTTAATCCATCTACAAAAATAAAATTTGATTTGCCCAAAAATGAAAACGTAAAATTAATTATCTTCGATATTCTTGGAAGAAAGCTGGAAACATTGCTTGATGAAAAATTAACTGCAGGAGTACACGAAGTCAACTGGAATGCTTCTCGCTATGCAGCGGGAGTTTATTTCTATATGCTGCTAACTGATGGAATAAAGGAAACTAAAAAAATGATTTTAATTAAATGAAAAACATATTTGTATTAATATTTATTTTTCTTTCTTCAATCTGTTCTGCTCAGCAGGGATGGATTTATTTAAATCCTACTCCGACAGCATCCCCTTATAATGATTTAACTATGTTCACCGAAACTTCGGGGATATGCCGAAGCACAAACAGTATATTCAGAACTCAAAACGGAGGTGTAAACTGGATAGAATATAATTTCAGTAATTCAGAATTATATACAAGCAGTCTTTCTATGGTTGATAGCTCTATAGGATATGCATCTATGGCATCAGGCAGACTATTAAAAACAACTAATGGAGGAATTGATTGGAGTTTTATTTCCAATCTTTCTTTTGGTAGCAGAAAGATGAAATTTTTTAATTCCAACATGGGATATATGCTGGTATATGATAACGGGAGAAATAAAATAGTGAAAACAATAAACGGCGGCGTTAATTGGTCAGAGTCTTTTTCGGAGGATGGCAATGTTTCGTTGACGGATTTTCATTTTATTTCTGCCTTTACCGGGTTTGCCACAGGGTCATATCCACCCACACAATCATTTCTTTTGAAACTATGGAAAACAACAAATGCTGGGTTAACCTGGGATAGTATTCCAAGCCACGCGCGGCTGCATCCGAATAAAACTTTTTTTCTAAATGAAAATACAGGATTTGTTTGTGGAAGCGTGGATTTTATATACGGTGATAGAATTTTAAGAACGACAAACGGCGGTGTAACCTGGGGTGATACTTTAAAATATACCATTAACGATATAAGATTTGCAGATGCAAATTCAGGTTACATGCTTGCTAACGATACGTTACTCGGCAGGACAACTAACGCAGGAGTAAACTGGACAATATCTAAGATCAGAAATATGACAATTAATTATCATATAAAACCGACTCAGTTGTATTTTATAAACCCAACAACAGCAATTTGCACAGGTACGTTAGGGTTAAGTTTAAGGACAACTGACAATGGAAGCTCATGGATAAACCATAATAATTCGTTTACAACAGATGAATTAGATGATATAGTTTTTAAAAATAATAATACGGGCTTTGCTATGGGCTGGTCTCAAAATATATTCAGAACTACAAATGCAGGTAACAGCTGGAGTAAATTTACCATGGGGAATAGTAATACCAAATTTGGTGCAATGGCTTATGCAGGAGGAAATACATGGTATCTTTCAGATTACTATAATCCTATGTTCTACAAAACAACTAATGACGGTGCAACATGGGAGTCATCAAACGTTGGGATTTGGGGTTTAACATCAATGCAATTCTTGAATGTTAATACCGGGTTTGGAGTATGCAAATATAACAGATTTGTAAAAACTACAAATGGGGGTTCAACCTGGTTTATTAACGATAGTCTGGGTAGTCAAAACTGGACAGTAAATTTCATAGATGAAAACACAGGCTATGTCGGCGGCGGCGGATGGTTAAGAAAAACAACAAATGGGGGAATCTCTTTTGATACAATACCGCGAAGCATAATATATTCTGCGTGGGATGTAAAGTTCATAAGCCGTGACACTATAATTGTCGCAGGTCAAGTAGAAGGTGGTATGAATTTTCCATGGAAAAAGACTATATGGAAATCTACAAATTCCGGTGTAACCTGGACAGCCCGATACTTAGGAGATGGTTATTTAAGTGGGCCTTTAAGATTTTCAAATTCAAACACGGGATATGTTTATGCTGGCTTTGGGAATATGCATAAAACTACAAACGCGGGTGATAATTGGCTTTTAATAAAGGCACCCGAAGGCAATTTGTATGGAATGAATTTTATTAATGCAGAGACGGGATATATGTGTGGAGATAAAGGTATTATTGCAAAAACTACCGATGGCGGAGCATCAACATTTATTAACAGCAACGAAACAGTTGTGAAGACATTTTGCCTCTATCAAAATTATCCAAACCCATTCAATCCATCTACAAAAATAAAATTTGATTTGCCTCTGAATGGAAGCAGTAATATTCCTGTGAAGATAATCATCTTCGATATTCTGGGAAGGAAGATGGAAACTTTGCTTGATGAAAATTTATCCGCGGGAGCACATGAGATAAACTGGAATGCTTCTCGCTATGCAGCGGGAGTATATTTCTATATGCTGCTTACGGATGGAATACAGGAAACTAAAAAAATGATTTTAATAAAATAATTTATTTTTAAAGCCCGGCGTAAAACAAAAAACCCTTTGCGAATTTTCTTCACAAAGGGTTTTCTTTTAAATCTTTATTGTATAAAAATTACTTCACTAAAAGCATCTTCTTTGTTTCGCTGAAGCTGTTTGTTACAAGCTTGTAATAATAAACACCGCTTGATAAATTAACAGCATTAAAATCTTTTGTATATGTGCCTGAGTTCATGTTTTCATTATTAACTAAAGTCTGTACAATTTTTCCTGAGTTATCATAAACTGCTAAAGTTACGTTTCCTGATTGTGGAAGTGCAAAAGTAATTTTTGTTGACGGGTTAAAAGGATTTGGATAGTTCTGCATTAAATAAAACTGATCAGGAATTATGTTTCCAAGACCTTCAACTCCGACTCTTGTATCTACAAGTTTCATTAACTTTCCTGATGTTCCGTATGTGCAGGCGTAAAGATTTTTGCTTTTATCAACTCCCCATGATGAGATAGCTGAGCCACCGGTTAAAAGAAAAGTTGAAGTTGCTGTTGTGCCGTCATAGGCAATAGAGAAAATTTTTCTTGTTCCGTAATCGCCGAAAACATATTTTCCTTCGAGGTCAGGAAGCTGCGGGCTGCTTCTTACTACGTATCCGCCGGTAATGGAACTGCAATCACTTCTGCCGTAATCCATGATAGGTTTTATCTTTCCGGAAGTATCACATCCTGACGAAGGACTGTAGCAGATATTTCCCTCCATTACGTTCCAGCCATAGTTACCGCCGCTTACTATTATATCAACTTCTTCTCTCGCGCTTTGGCCAACATCTGCGCACCAGAATCTGCCGGTTGTGAAATCAAAAGATGTTTTCCATGGATTTCTTAATCCGTATGCGAAAATTTCCTGTTTGTATTGTGTGCTTCCGAAATAAGGATTGCTTGGTGGAATTGAGTATTGATTTCCGCCCGAAGGTGTGTTTACATCTATTCTTAAAATTTTTCCTAATAGGGTTGCCCTGTTCTGTCCGTTACCCTGAGGGTCTCCGCCTGAACCGCCGTCACCGAAAGAAATATATAAATATCCGTCAGGTCCGAATAAAACTTTCCCGCCATTGTGATTTGAGTAAGGCTGTGACTGAGTGAGAAATATTAATTCGCTGCTTTTTAATGCTGAATCAGGATTGGAGCCGACCTGATATCGTGCAATATATGATTTAAGTGAACCCGATGAACTGGAAGTATAGTCAACAAAGAAATATCCGTTTGTTGTATAACTTGGGTGAAAAGCGAGACCCAATAATCCTACTTCACTTCCTGAGGAAGATGGAGAAACTCTGTCTGAAATATCAAGAAAAACTTTGGATGTCGGTGGATTTGTTGTCATGTTCAGCACATAGATGATACCTTTCTGACTGACTACAAATAATCTATTTGCCGCATCCGGCGCAGTAACGCATTCTGTAATTGAGTTAAAGGTGAGAGTAGGATATGCATCCTGCAAAACGTATTGAGCCTTCACATTGCTGCCCCCTATGCATGCAAGCAAAAGAAAAAGTAAAAAATATTTCGTTTTCATTTTTAGTTTTTAGAGGTATAAATTTAATAAAAAATACTTTAATTAATTGACCACTAATGTAATCTATTAAAATCAACAAATAAATACACATAATAGCTCCAATATAAGAATTAAAAGGCAATATAACGTACATTTTTGAGGTTTTGTGAGGCTTTTTTATATAAATAAACCATCATAATGAAGGGAAGCGGGAAAAGAAACGGTCCCGTCATATAAAAAGCAGATACAAATGAGAACACAATTACTCCGTTAATAATGTAATTCATCTTCGAACTTGAGATATCTTCCGAATAAAAAGCATACTTTGTAAGTAAGGAAGCTAAAATAATTATCAGGCAGATAAAAGTAACACCCGTTATTAAATACCATCTTTCATAAAAAAATATAAGATGGAGTAATACTAAAGGAAAAATAATTGCAAGAAAAATTTTTGCTGACTGAATAATTTTTTCAAACAAAAACTTTTTTCCTTTTAGTTTATAGGCTTCTATAAACAACAACTGTTCATTTTCTATAAAAAAGGATGAAAAAATAAGAGTGAGGAGAATAATTGCAAGCACTCCGCCGGCAATGTGGAAACAAAATACCAGCCCAAGTAAATAGATGATGAATATTGGAATAATATTAGTCCGCAGCCCGGCAATCCACTCAAAGGCATACGAAGGAAAAAGAGATTTTTCAGAGGAAAAATATATTTTTAAGCTATTGCCGCTCTTCACATTTACTAATATTACGATTAGAATAAAAAGAATAGCTATAAAATAAAACTTATCGGAACAGAGAATTAAAATTATAAAAGGTATAGAATATAAAAAATATTCTAATGCAAAAAGAAACTTTTTATTTACATTAAGTGAACTAAGAAAGAAATCATCTTTTCTTGAAAAGTGAATTGAGTATATTATGCTTGCGCCAAGAAGTATAATAGCTGCTATTCCTGCAGGGGTGCTGCGCATATTGTATAAAGAGTTATACACTCCCGCTGCGAGTAATATCAAAATAATAATCCTTACGAAACCCAGCTCTCTTATCCAGCGTAAAGCGGAGAGTATTCTTAACCTTACTATATAAAATTCTGTTGCCATTTTTTATTCTATATATATTATACGAAAAGAATTAATTTAGATACAGAATAATATTTTTACATCTAAACCCACATGCTTAAAATATCAGATATAAATGTGAAATACGGAGAGCATTCAGTTCTTGAAAATTTCTCTTTCGAAGGAAATGAAGGAAAAATTTACGGATTGATGGGATTGAATGGTTCAGGTAAAACTACTCTCATAAAAGCAATCTGCGGAATCGTTCCTTTAAATAAAGGTAATATAGAATTCAGTAACAGAGATATCAGACTTAGTGATATAGGCTACCTTGAAACAGCGAATTATTTTTATTCAAAAATTACGGGGAGAGAATATTTAAGAATAATAAAATGGAAACATCCTGATTTTGATATAGAAAAATGGAACAGCATTTTTGAACTTCCCTTGGATGAGCCGGTGGAAACATATTCTTCGGGCATGAAAAAAAAGCTTGCCGCCATTGGAGTATTTGCACTGGAGCGACCTTTGCTTTTGCTTGATGAGCCGTTCAATAATCTTGACATGGAAACAAACCAGGTATTGAACAACGTCATAAAGCAGTTTAAAGAAAAAGGAAAAATAATTATTTTAACTTCACATATACTTGAAACACTGACAGGAATATGCGATGAAATTCACTATCTCAACGATAAAAAAATTGAAAAAGTATTTTATCCGGATGAATATGATTTAATACAAAGCTCTGTCATCGATAAAAAACTTCAAAGCAAAATAGATACCTTAAAACAAATTATATAAATCAAAATCTAATAATATAAACCATGGAACCTAAATTCACAGAGAGAAAAGGATTTAAAGTAGCAGGGTTGAAGTATGTAGGCAAAAATCCTCAGCCTGATATTGGACATTTATGGGATAAATTTGTGCCAAGAATAGATGAAGCACAAAACAGAATTAATAAAAACGAAACTTACGGAGTCTGCTACGATATGGATGCCGAAGGAAATATTTATTATATAGCAGGTGTTGCAGTAAGCGATTTTGAAAATCTCCCCGAGGGATTCGACACAGTTGAAATTCCTGATAACAAATACGCAGTATTTACACACAAAGGCTCAATAGCAAATTTCCCGCAGACGGTTGCTTTTGTTTACGGTAAATGGGTTAAGGACCCTGCTAATAAGAAAAAATTTGAAGCCCCTGATTTCGAAGTATATGATGAAAGATTTAAAGGTGATGCAGATGATTCCGAGTGCGATTTGTACGTTGCAGTGAACTGATTTTATTTTACCAATACCATAGATTTTGAGTCAGTAAAAAGCACTTCGCCTGATTTTGTATCCGTAGCTGAAAGCTTATAAAAATATGTTCCGGAAGATAATCCGAAGGAATCAAATATAATTTTGTATTTGCCGTCTTTCTGATTTGTATAGGAGAAATTTCTAATTTCCTGACCGAGCATATTGTAAATTTTTAACTGCACATCTGAGCTTCTTAAAATCTGATATGTAATTGTAGTCGACGGATTGAAAGGATTAGGATAATTTTGCGATAACGAATAGCTTACCGGAGTAACGGGTTCATCACCTGTTATCTTGCACAATATTTTATTATCGGGATCAACCTTGAAGATATTTGTTTTTTGCTTTGTGATAAAACTAAAAGTTTGTACCTGAGAATTATTAAAAACTGTAAACGTAGTATCCGCCTCATCAAAAAATAATTTTATATCTATCGGCATAGTAAAGAACGCAGGATTTGTATTTACCACCTGCTCTATCTTTACTGACGTATTATAAAATCCGTTTCCCGCATCAGATGAATTCATGCCGACATTATACTTAGGATAATTCTCACCGTAAATCCATTGCCTGAAAAAATAATTCAGATTTTGTCCTGTTACTGCTTCAACATTTCTTTGAAAGTCTTCAGTAACAGCATTCTTATATGCGAGAGTTGTATCTGCAACATATCTTTTTATCGAGGCAAAGTATAACGAATCCCCTATAACATTTCTAAGCATATGCAGTACTGTTCCGCCTTTTGCGTATGTTCTCGTTCCGTCAAATATTTCTTCAACGCTTTCAATATCCTGAACGTAAATCGAACCGTGCGCATTCTTTGCATTATTCATTATTGCCTGCATAAATCCTTCATAACCGATTTTCCCTCGGACGTGCTCTTCATACAATGCTTCGCCATAAGTTGCAAAGCCCTCGTTCAGCCAGATATGATGCCAGTCTTTACAGGTAATTTTATCACCAAACCATTGATGAGTTAGCTCGTGCGCAATTATATCATCGCTCCAGTATCCCATGGAAGAAATTGTCTGATGCTCCATGCCGGCCAGTCTTCCGAATTCAACATGTCCGTATTTTTCTTTAATGAAAGGATAGAGCCCGTAAACGGATGAATAAAAACTTAGCATATCAATTGTTTTATCTATCTGAGGCTTTAGAGTCGCGAAGTGCTCCGGATAAATAAAATTATTGAACGGCATTGAATCGCTTGGTGAATATTTAAAGTACAAATCATACTGTATATAATTTGTAACAGCAAGAGATATCAGATAATTTGCAATTGGATAAGAACCGTGCCACTTATATGTCTTTGTTCCGTTACCGTTTGTTGTAACTTCTTTTAATAAACCATTAGATACTGCTGTAAAATTTTCCGCGCATGTGATCCATACATCGTTTGAATCGGCTTTATCATCAGGTACATTTTTACATGGAAACCAGTCACTGGAGCCGAAAGGCTCGCTTAATGTCCATATAACAGGAGTATTACTATGACTGCCAAACTCAAAGCTTCCGAACCCTGTTGGGTCAGGTAGTCCGTGATAATAAATTGTAATGGAAGTTAACTCATTTTGAGTGTATGAGCGAGGAAGAGTAATTTGAATTTTATCGTTAGTATGTGAGAAGCTTGTTAAAGAATTTATCGAAGCTACAGTTACTACAGAATTAATTGTAACCTTGCCAATTAATAAATTCGGAACTGTTTGCAGAGCAAGCTCAAGCTTATAATAATTTACATTTATAGTTGTATCGCTTTTGTAGTTAGCGATATTACGGAAATTTTTTTTAATGTGAAAATTTTTCTCAAGCTCTGAAACGGGCATATCATTTTTGAACTGCCCGAACAGATTAAAGCTGAAAAGAAAAAAAATTATTATAAAAATTTTTTTCACATCGAGAAAGTTTATCAGTTTAGTTCCTGAGTTTTAAATTTATCCCATTGTTCCTTTGCATATTCAAGAAAGCTTTTCGGAGCTTTATCGAAAGATGCATCAACTTTATAATCCCCGCCTTCTCTTGTTGTTTTGCCGTCAACTTTATATTTCAGTTCATTCGTTCCTCTTAAAGCGTACTTATCTTTTCCTTCGTGCATCATTAATTTTAAATCATCGGGGCTTACATCACCTTTGCAGGACATTCTGTAAAGGAATGTCGTTTCAGCAATTCCATTTTCATTCATATCAGTAACTGTCAATGAATTAGGATTGTAGTTCAAAGCCAAATCAAGCGGACAGTCTTTTACAAAATCATTTATCTGCCAAAGCACAGAATTTTCACCTGACTTCAAAATATAATTATAGGCAAACAATTCTTTTGAAATTGCTTCGTTGCCTTCTTTATCTTTTCCGTTTTGAATTTCTGTTTCAGTTATTAAAAGTAAGTTCTCGCCGTTAGCATCTTTCCATCTTGCGCCGCCCATTACTTTGCCTTTGAATTTTACATCTGAAGGAATATCTTTCTTATCGAATTTTAAAATCTCAAGCTTGCCGGTATTCTGCCCGGTTGCTTCAGGTGCTTTCTCTGTTTTGGTTTCAACTTCTTTCTTCGGCTCTTCTTTTTTAGTTTCGGTTGTCGGCTTTACTTCATCCTTTTTACCACACGAGTAAAGCGAGAATGTTACAAGAACTGCAAGAATCAATACGATATTTTTTTTCATAGAAGGGTCTATTTTGATTTATATAATTAATTAAATTTAATTCAAATTGTGACAACAAGAAATTCAACTTTTTTGCGTCTAAAGGTTTAATGAGAATATTTCCCGACCTCTCTCAGGCGAATAATATGAATATTATGTTCAAGATGGATTTTGACTCCACTGCGAAAATGAATATTAAGACCGTCCCCATTAAAGAAGCAAAAAAAATGCTTGAGCTGAAAGAGCTTCTTAACTCAGAGCCCTTTCCTTACATCTACTGCGCATCATCCGGCGCTATGAATTTTTATAAAGACAGCACGCTTATCTATAGCTTTGCATTTAACACTACACCCGAACTGAGGCACATTGCATATACTTATAACAGTAAACTGATAGCCGTAACGCTCAGTGAAGAGCATGCAAAGTTCTTGGAAAGCTTTAAGCAGCAATAATTTTTAAATAACCACAGACAACACAGATTTCAGACACAGAGGTCACAGAGTAGGAATTTTTATTATTTTTTAAAAACCATTGTTTATTTCTGTGTTCTTTGTGAAACGCTCTGTGCTCTCTGTGGTTAAGTATTGCCGCAAGTTTTTTATAAAAAATTCATCTAACTCTTAAAATAGAAAATTACCCCCAACACATGAAGAATCTGAAAAAAACAATTTTATCTGTATTACTTCTGACGTCAACTATTGTTAACTCTCAGCCGGAACTGGTTAACTGGAGGCAAAATACATCAGGCGCTGTCGGCTACAATAACCTTCCGGCTAATGTTCAGCAGGTATTTTATTCGACTAACTTTGTTTATGTAAAAGCTTCAGGGATACCTTCTTATACCATCGGTCCCTGGGCAATGAATCCTAACGTTCCGACAAATCAAAGCTGGACATTTAAAATTCCGCGTTTTCCTGTTCCTAATAGCGGAACTTTAACAACTGTCGGCGGCGGACAGATTGGTGTGCTGGTAAATGGAGTTGTTCTCTTCAATGCAGGAGATGCAATGACTTATAATAACGGAGGCATATGGCACAGAAACGCTCAGTACTTTGAAGCAACAAGTTTTGATACATCGGGCGGACATCCCGCCCCGGGCGGTGTGTATCATTATCATATCAATATGAAAAAATTATATACTGCCAACGCAAGCCAGCACTCGCCATTGTTGGGATATATGTTTGACGGATATCCTGTTTACGGTTCTTATGCATACTCAAATACAAACGGCACAGGCGGAATACGAAGAATGAAAAGCGGTTACGTTAAAAGAAATATTACAACAAGAACAACATTACCTGACGGAACAGTTCTTCAGCCAAGCCAGTACGGACCAGCCGTGAGTACACAATATCCTTTAGGATGTTTCTATGAAGATTATGTATTGACAACTACAGGCGTTGACCTTGATAAACACAACGGAAGGTTTGCTGTAACACCTGAATATCCTGCAGGAATTTATGCTTACTATTTAACAATCGATGAAGCCGGAACGCCGGAGTACCCATATGTTGTTGGACCGACTTATTACGGTGTAGTTACTGCCGGCAATACGCCGCCCGGCGGTCACGTTACAATCAGTGAGCCGGTTACACAATATTTCCCGACATCAATCGGAGAGAACACAACACCTGTGAATTTTACTTTGTATCAGAATTATCCGAATCCTTTTAATCCCGAAACAAATATTAAGTTCGACTTGGCAAAATCTGATTTTGTATCTTTAATGGTTTATGATGCGCAGGGAAGAGAAGTTGCAAACCTTGTAAATGAAAAGCTGAGCACAGGCTCTTATACAGTGAAGTTCAATGCAGGAAATTTTTCATCTGGTGTTTATTTCTATTCGCTGAAAACTGCAGGCAGTACAATTACAAATAAAATGCTTCTTGTAAAATAACCACCCCTAACCTCCCGCCTTTTGCGGGACGGGCTCTCCTTAAAGAAAGGAGGGGAAATAAGTTGTAATAAATTAATTCAAACCCCAAAAAAGAAATCCCGCTGTTCGGTTTTGAGCAGCGGGATTTTTTATTTTCAATTAATCATTTGTAATTTCCAGAATACCAACTTCATTTTTTTTAATAAATTCTTGAAAATCGTCTAAGTCAATTTTTGGTGCTCCCCTCATCTCATCTTTTCTTCCCGAGTTATCAGTAACACCAGGATCTAGTTGTTTAAAACTTATAGGTGAAGAATTTGGATAAAGACCAATATCGACCATATAAGCCATATATCTCATACCACTTGTACCTCCTGCAGCACTTGTGTTAGGATCTACCAAATGTAACATCCTTAAATCAACTAATTCTTGAATTGCCTGCTTGATTTGAGAATACCGATCGATAACATTGTTTGAAATTAAAAACATATTAGTCTTTTTTTCTGAAACAATTTTTTGTTTAATATAAGACAGGTAGTGTTCTAATGTTTCAATATCTCCCTCAGTATCCTTTCGTAAATTCGCATTTTTGCTCGTCATATTCTTTATAGCAGCTTCAGTTATATTTGGTTTTGAGATCTTTTTATTAGCATGTGCATCAAAATTATTACTTACTTTTACAAACAAAGTTAAAAAATCCCTAGGTACACCCCCAGATGCTAAGCAAAGTTGTGTGACTGCACCCGCGGAAAAAACCTCATCAATTTTAAAATTGACTTCACAAATTTTTGAACATTCATCAATTAAGGAGCGCATAAAGCTTTGTAATTCTTGAAATCGATCTAAATTATAATCGAGGTCAATCTCAAATACATCATGTCCAATTTCCGTTCCATAAAAAGATCCGTCAACCTCAGCATATAATTTACTACGATGTTTAATTGTTGCTACCTTAATAAATAATTTTGTATCTTTTGTAAGCCTGTGAAAGAAATCGAGAAAAAAACTTGAATATCCTTTTTTAAAAAATAAAAATCATCCAGAATTAAAAAAATTTGCTTTGTAGAGTCATATTCCTGAATTTGTTTTATAGCTTCTTTGAGAACAGGAATTGAATTTTTTAATTGTTCTAATTTATTTCTGTTTAATTTTTTTGCAGTTTCAACAGTATTACCTTCGCCTAAACTAAAGCTAGCTTCAACTGATTTCGTATTTGCCTTTCCTGATACAGACGATTTATTATCCTTCGTGGCTTTAATTTCTTCTTCAAAAAAATCTGGAGAGTCAATTTTACTTTGAAGATTATCTATTGCCTGATTCAGAATTTTTGTTAACTTATTTATTTTTCTTTTTTTAAAAATCTCATAACTCTTAATACCATTATTTATCTGATCACAAATGTCATTTCGAAAATTATTTAAAACATGGATTAAAATATTCGGAAAACTTACATCTTTGAGATCTTCTAAATTTGTGTAAGAAAAATAGTATTTTTTATTCTCGTTTTCCTTTAATGTTCTAATTAAAGAAGATTTGCCCGCCCCTCTTCGCCCAAAGATAACATGATTCTGATTTAATAAAATTCTGTTTTTGAAATTTCTAGGATCAATATAATTAATACCTGATGTTTCAGAAGCTCGCGTATTTTCTTCAATAAATGAAGAGACTATTTGTATGTCTTCGGTTATGCTCACAAAATAAGTGTTTATATAAATATATTCTATTTTAACAAATATTACAATATTCTTATATAAATCGTTCACATTTTGTGCTTATACAGAATTTTTGATTATGCGATGAGAAAAAGACTAATATACCTCATTATCTTTCACATCAATCGGAGATTGTATCACGCGCGCGCCGGCGCCGAATGTAAGATAACTCCACATCCACGTGAGCAGAATGGAGATTTTATTTTTAAATCCGACAAGATAAAATATATGCAGTCCCAGCCATGAGAGCCATCCGAAAAATCCCTTATACTTCAGCTTTCCTATTTCAGCAACGGCATCTTTTCTGCCGATAGTAGCCATCGAACCTTTATCTATATAACGAAACGGCTTTCTCTCTTTTTTACTTATATCGTTAACTATAGTTCGCGCAACGTATCTTCCCTGCTGCATTGCAACGGGTGATACTCCCGGGAGTAACTGTCCGTCCTGAGTAAATGCCGCCATATCACCTATCACAAAAATTTCGGGATAAACATCAAGCGAGCAGAACTGATTTACAATTACTCTTCCCGCTCTGTCTATCGGTACATCAAGTGTTTTTGTAAACGGAACTGCCTCTACACCTGCCGCCCAGATTATTGTACCAGCTTCAAAATCTTTTCCTTCAGTAAAAACTTTTCCTTCTTCAATATTATTTACGCGAGTGTTCAGATAAACTTTTACTCCCCGCTCTTCGAGACTTTTTCTTGCATAATCTGAGAGACTTGCATCAAATGAAGCAAGCAGACGCGGTCCGCCTTCTATTAAACTAATTTCTGCTTTTGATGTATCTATTTTTCTGAAATCTTTTTTTATGATATTGTGAGATAGCTCTGCTATAGAGCCGGCAAGTTCTACGCCTGTCGGACCGCCGCCTATGATAATATATTTCAGTAGCTTTTCGGCATTTTCGGGATAGTTCTCCGCATCTTCAAATGAGAAAAGAATTTTTTTCCTGACCTTCAATGCATCGGTAAGATTTTTTAATCCGACTGTATATTTCTCCCAGTCATTGTGTCCGAAGTAACTTGTCTTCGCACCCATGGCAAGAACAAGGTAATCATATTTTAGCGCGCGGTCATTGAAAAAGATAATTCTTTTATCTTTATCAATGTGCGTTACATTAGACATTATAACGGTAACGTTTTCGTAATTATCGGTTAATGAGCGCGATGGAATTGCAATATCAGCGGGAGATAAAACGGCAGTCGCTACCTGATAAAGCAGCGGCTGGAAAAGGTGATGATTGGCGCGGTCAATTAAAGTGATTTTCAGTTCGTTGTACTTTGCAAGTTTTTTAACAGCTTGCAAACCTCCAAATCCTGCGCCTACTACTACAACTTCTTTTACTTCTTTCATAATTAGCCCTATTGATTAATACGAAAGTATAGGAAAATAGTTATAGGATTTTTAAAGAATAAGTCAGAAGCTTTTAAAAATTACCTTATTTTAATAGTACCATTCTCCGTGAAATCACAACATCGTTAGCCTCAAGCCGGTAAAAATATGTGCCTGAAGGTAAATTATGAGCGTTAAAGGAAAAAGAATAATCCCCGGCGTTTAAATTTTCATTTAACAACGTTTGAATTTCTTTTCCCTGCAAATCAAAAATTGAAAGTTTTGTTATTGCCTCTTTATTGAGTGTAAAATTAATTTTGGTAACAGGGTTAAAAGGATTAGGGTTATTCTGAAACAAGTGAGTTGAAGTTGGAATAGCAGAGCTGTTAAGATTTATTCCTACAGTAGTATCCTGCAGTTGATAAATTCTTCCGCTTGTATAATGACAAAAATAAAGTTCGTTATTTCTATCAGCTCCGATATTTGAAATTGTTAGATTTGTGTTATAAAGCAAGGTTCGTGTTGCAGTGTTTATTCCATCGTAATTCAAATTCCAGATTTCACCGGAAACAAAATCAGTAAAAATATATTTTCCATAAAGAGCAGGCAGCTTACTTCCGCGATATACAAATCCTCCTATTATAGAACTAGCTTCACCTTTTGAGTGAAGATATTGAAAAACGGGTTTGCGTAATCCTGTCGTATCACAGTTTACTGAAGGGAAGAAACACTCGAAACCTTCCATTACTCTCCATCCGTAATTTATTCCATTTTCTATTATATCAATCTCCTCTGCAATATTATTGCCAACATCACCGCACCATATTTTATTTGTAACGGCATCCTGAGAAAACTTCCAGGGATTTCTCATTCCGTATGCAAAAATTTCTTCGCGGTAGCCGTTAACATTTTGATAAAATGGATTTGTATTTGGAATAGAGTAATTTCTGCCGCCCGATGTATTGTTTACATCTATTCTTAAAATTTTCCCGTAAAGCCTTGTAAGATTTTGCGCATTGTTATTCGGGTCTCCCTGCGGACCTCCATCTCCTATTCCTATATATAAATAACCGTCGCTGCCGAACAGTAATTTTCCCCCTTTATGAACTTGTGTTGATGCAGGGATATCCAACAAAATAAATTCACTGCCTATATCTGCTGAATCGGGATTTGCGCTGCTCACTTTAAAACGTGAGATAATCGTCGAAACCGGTTTTATTGTATTATAAGCTATGTAAAAAAATCCGTTATTCTGAAAATCAGGATGGAATGCCATTCCAATTAATCCCATTTCTCCGGCGAAATTTACACGCGGCTGAATGTTCATGAAAGATTTAGCAGATGCAGCGCTCTGGGAATTCGGGAAAACAAAAATTTTTCCGTTTTGCGTAGTTACAAATATTCTGTTAGATGCATCAGGTGAAGAGAGAAATTCTGTAACGAACTGAAAAGATAAATTAGGAAATGACTGAACCACTCTGTACTGAGGGAATACTTTTGCAGCGGTAAAAATCAAAATAAAAAAAATTACGCTTCGGACATATTTCATAAAATTCAACACTTACTTGAGCAATAGCGCTTATGAGAAAATTAATTTATTACCTCTAAAAAAAATATAAATAAAAAAATCCGAAAGCTTTCACCTCCGGATTTTTTAAAATAAAATATATTATTTTTACAATTACTACTTTATAAGCATCATTCGTTTTACATCTGTGAAACCGTTTGATTCTAATCTGTAGAAATACATTCCGCTTGCAAGAGCAGAACCATTAAAATCATAACTATAGATTCCTGCCGCAAGCTGATTATTTACGATAGAGGCAACTTCTTTACCGAGGATATCAAAAACTTTTAGCGAAACAAATCCGTTTTTCGGAAGTGAGAAATTTATTTTTGTAACAGGATTAAACGGATTAGGATAGTTCTGCATCAGTTCAAATTTTTCAGGGGCAAATGTTAATGGAGTTTCAATACCTGTTGGTCCGCCCGCTGTAATATCATCAATAAACGCATCATTGCCAAATACACTGTATCCAGTAAATCTGACCATGTTTGTTCCGGCAGGCATAAGGAATATTTTAGTTGCCCATTGCGCTGCAGTTGGTGTAAACTGAGTTTGTGACGCAACGGTTGATAAATTATTCGAAGAATTTACTCCTAATTGCGGAGTTGTATTTGCCTTAAGTGTAATCAGTAAATTCCAGGTAGTACCGCCGTTAGTTGATGTAAACACTCCCATTGAATCTGCAGCCAACACTCCGCCTGATAAATAATATCCGTGCGCATAATTGAATCTAAGATAATTACCAGGAGCAGAAGGAAATACATTACTTGTGATAGATTGTGTTGTACCTGCCGATGCTGACCACATATTATATCTTGCAGAGCCTGTACCCGTACCGTATCCGCTAGCTGTTTGTCTTGTCCAGTATGCAGTTCCCGTATATTGCAATGTCCATTGGTCAGGAGGGAAAGTTGCTGAGGCAAAATCCTGATTCAGTGCCATTAGCGGTGAACGTCTGAAAGTAATATTTCTTACAGGAGCGTTAGATAATAATGAGTCAGATGAACTGTACGCTCTTACAGCCCACTGACCTGTGATTGAATCTCCTGCAGCTACTCCAAGCCCTGCAATTATTGCATCAAGCTGAGCTGAAGTCATTGATAGTACTGAATCAAGACCTGAGTTATTTGCTAAAATTCTTAATGTAGTCGGTTCTCCAAACGTTCCGGTTTTATAGAGAAATCTATAAGTAGCACCTGCGCCGGATTTATTCCAGTTAAATGAAATTGTATTGGAACCATTTGCACTTGTTAGAATAGTTGCCGGTGAAGTTGGAGACGATAAAGTGAATGGAGTTAATGAAATCGCCTGTCTTCTGAATGTAATTGCTCTTGGTCCGTTGGCCGCCAATAAGGAATCAACACCGGAGGCTCCGGGAGCTTTGAATGCCCATACAGTATATTGACCAACTGCAGAGTCTGTTGCAGTTCCGTTATTTGTAAATCCTGCCGAGGCAAGCATGGCATCCAAGGCACCTAATGTTGTTGTGATACTGTTTGTATTTGCAGGCATCGTTAATCTTCTTGTGGTAATAGTAGGATTCCCGAATACCCATTTATATGTAGCACCTGTTGCAGAAGTATCCCATGTTAAAGTTACAGGAGTATTGCTTCCCGGAATTGTAACAATTCTTGTGCTTGCAGGAGGATTTTGTAAATTAAATGCACTTAAAGGATAAACCGCAGATTGAACCTTTACAGTATAAATCTGTGCAGGACCGCTTCTGTTATCCATCCAGAAAGGCCAGATAATATTATTGTGTGAAGCTACTGAAATATAATCTCCGTAGTATCCTGTTGCATAGCCTGAAAGCGGAGCAGGTCTTTGTGCACGGTCAGAAACTCTGATATTATCCCACGCGCCTCCGCCGTTATTTGAAACAGCAATATAAGTATTACATGAATCGTTATTTATGCAGTCCCTCTGGTCATAAAATACAATTGCAATTCTTCCGTTTGTCTGATCAATTGTCATCCATGGGAAGAATTGATTTTTTCCGTTATTTAAAGCATCGTTATTAACTCTTGATTGCGAGCTCCATGATGCTCCGCCATTCGAAGAATAAGCAAAACAAATGTCAGCATCAGAACCTGCAGGAGCAAGGTTTCTTTGAGTCCAGGTTACATAAATGTAACCGTTTCTTGGTCCGCCGCTTCTGTCAATTGCCATCGAAGGGAATGAGTTAACACGGATATTCGTGGTTAGAATATTTCCTCTTATACCTTTTATGGTTAAAGGAGTTGTTGGTGCTGACCACGTAACACCTCCGTTTGTTGATTTTGTAAAGCCGATCAAATCCTCAACGTTAGCTGCACCGGTATTCGGGCAAGCCCAGATACAGTATACTGTGCCGTCAGGTCCAACCTGAATATTACACCCTTGCTCATAGTGGCTTGCTAATGGTGCTCCGATTTGCTGCTGAGCCGAATATGTTGCTCCGCCGTTTGTTGAATATGAAAGCACTGTAGGATTTGGTGATACAAATTGAGTCCAGACTACATATATTCTTCCGTAGTATGGGCTTGAAGGATTATCATCAACTGCCATATGATTTTTATCAAATGAACCTGATGAAGGGACTGTTATTCTTCCCTGCCAGTTTGCACCGCCATTGGAAGAACGGTCTGTAACCATTATGTTATCAAAATAATTGAACAACATCGTTCCTGTCCTGTTGAATACACAAGCCGGATCAGAAGATATTGCTACTGAACCCGGTAGTAAATCACCGCCAAGCCAGGTAGAGCCTCCGTTCGTTGTATAATAGTAACCCTGCCCGGGGTCACTATTTGCTCCGACAAAAACATAATTTGAGTTCTGTGTCCAGATGGAAGCTGAAAGCTCCGTTTGATTTCCGGATGTAGGAAGAATTCTGACATTGGGGTCGACCATATAGGTGCCGTTCACGGTTGTGAAGGTTTTTTTTTCAGTATTAACGGGAACGTATCTTTCAGGTTCGACTTTGATTTTGGATGGATCAAAGCCTTCAGGCTTTGCATTCATCCTCTGCTGCGAGTATCCTGCACTATGCATAATAATAGATGCAAGAACGAGGAGTAGGGTTCTCTTCATTTCTGAGGGTTTAGTTTTTATTACATACTGAAATTAACGAATATTATAATAAACTGAACCTTAAAAAGACGGTTTTACCTATGTAATTTTTAACAGGAAGGACTTATATACTAAGGATTGTCTCAATTTCTGCAAGACGTTTTTCATCTTCAGGCGAATCAAGCCTCACTTCTATTTCAAGCTGTTCCTTATTAGAGCTGATATTAAACTTTCTTGTTTTATCAGTGGAAATAAAAGAAATAATTTTATTAAAAAACTCTGAAGTAAATATCGGATGCTCTTTATTAGCAGGGAAAAACAAAGATGCTCCTTTACCTCTAAGTGTAATTTTTTCTAAACCAATTTCTGTGGCTTTAATTTTTATGGAAACTATCTTCAGAAGATTTTCAACATCATCAAGATATTCACCGAATCTGTCTCTTAATTCTTTCTTGATTAAATCCAGCTCGTCATAATTCTGGGTCTCAAATAATCTCCTGTAAATATTTAATCGTTCAGTATCGTTCTTAATATAATCTTTTGGTATCAATGCGTTGATATCATTCTCTACAATCGTGCTTTCAACCTTGGTCGCAATTTTTAATTTTTCAAACAGAGTATCTTTTTTAACTTCACCGGTTTTTTCTTTTTTCTCTCTTTCTTCTTTAAACAACTCTTTAAATTCTGTTTCTTTCAACTCGCTCACCGCTTCATCAATAATTGTAATAAACAGATCAAAGCCGACCTGATTTATAAATCCGCTTTGCTCTTTACCCAATAAATTTCCCACGCCGCGTATTTCCATATCTCGCATTGCTAAATTAAATCCCGAGCCCAAGTCAGTCAGCTCTTCAATGGCCTGCAATCTTCTCAATGCATTTCTTGTCAGCTTTCCGTTTTTCGGAGAGACAAAATATGCAAATGCCTGCTGGTCGCTTCTTCCCACTCTTCCGCGTAACTGATATAACTCAGCCAGCCCATACATATTTGCATTATTAATAATAATAGTATTAACATTCGAGATATCTAAACCGGACTCAATGATTTTTGTGCAAAGGAGAATATTTAACTTCTTCTCAATAAAATTTATAACAACATCTTCCAGCTCGCTTGGCTGCATCTGCCCGTGAGCAATCCCGATTTTTGCAGAAGGAACGTATTCTTTTATTGTATCTGCTAAAAGATTAAGATTAGAAATTTTTTCGTTCACAAAATAAACCTGACCGCCTCTGTTAAATTCATATTTGATAACATCGCCGAGCTTATTCCAGTCAAGTTTCATTATTTCCGTGTTAATCGGCTTCCTGTTTTTTGGCGGAGTGTTTATTATAGATAAATCTCGCGCGCCAAGCAAAGAAAAATTAAGTGTACGTGGTATCGGAGTAGCAGTGAGAGTAAGCGTATCTATGTTAGGTTTAAGCGCTTTTATTTTTTCTTTTGCAGCAACGCCGAATCTTTGCTCTTCATCTATTATCATTAAACCGATATCCTTGAACTTAATATCCTTTGATAAAATCCTGTGCGTACCGATTAAAATATTTATCTTTCCTTCTTCAAGTTTTTTTAATGTTTCTGTCTGTTCCTTCTTTGTTTTTAATCTTGAAATAAAATCAACATCAACTGCAAAAGGATGCAGCCTGTCCCTGAAAGTATTGTAATGCTGCGCTGCTAAAATAGTTGTCGGCACAAGAACAGCAACCTGCTTTCCATCCATAACAGCTTTAAATGCAGCGCGGACTGCAACCTCTGTTTTTCCGAATCCTACATCTCCGCATACAAGCCTGTCCATAGGATTTTCAATTTCCATATCAGCTTTTACTTCTTCCGTAGCTCTGTACTGGTCAGGCGTATCTTCGTACATAAAACTTGCTTCAAGCTCTTTCTGCCAGTGAGTATCAGGGGAGAATGCAAACCCTTTCTCGGATTTTCTTTTTGCGTAAAGCAGAATCAAATCGCGGGCAATATCTTTAACACGTTTCTTAGTCCTTTGCTTTATCTTATCCCATTCACCCCCGCCGAGACGTGTAATATCAGGCGCAGTTTCACCCGAGCCGGAATATTTTTTTATTAAGTGAACGTAATTAAGATTTACAAATAGAACGTCGCCGCCTTTATAAGAAAGCTGAACAACTTCCTGCGTGTTATTGCCGACGTTAATTTTTTTAAGTCCTGAATAGATACCGACACCAAAATCCCTATGCACAATATAATCGCCGAGCTTAATTTCCTTTAATTCTTCGAATGTAAGGCCTTTGAACTTTGCCTTCTTCTTTTTTATTACTTTGAAGTAACGGCCGAATATCTGATGCTCAGTATAAACTAAAATTTTCGCGTCAGGAAAAATAAATCCCAGCTGAAATGATTCAGGAATTACTTCAAACTTATCTTTTATTTTTCCTATCGGTACAAAATGCTCAGTACCATCTGTTCTTTTATGAATGCTTCCGTCTTTGGATGTTACGTTATCATCGTCAAAATCTTCTATTAAAGATTTAATTCTTTTGCACTGGTATTCATCCGAACATAAAATATTTTCTTCAAATCCCAGTGCTTTATATTCGGCAAGGTTCGTGTGTAGTAATCTTATGTTTGAATAAAACTCCGGCTGCGGCTTTGATTCAAATTCTATAAAGTTTTCATTATCACTTGCGCCGAGAGCTGAAACTGAAACAGTATTAAATCTTTTTAGCTTTTCAAAAATAGAACTATCTTTTATCTCCTGCTGCAAAACACTTTCTTCATCAAAAATTAATAAAGCATCGTCGGGCAGGTAATCTAAAATTGTCTCTTCTTTATATTGAGGCTTATCGGGTTGATACAAATTTTCATCTTCTTCGGTTGATGTAAGATTTATCCCGAGCTTTATATTTTCAATTTCTTTTATTGAGCGCTGGTTGGAAATGTCAAACTCTCTTATGGATTCAATCGTATCTCCAAAAAATTCTATGCGGATGGGTGTTTCATAATTTTCAGGAAAAATATCTACAATACCGCCGCGGACGGAATACTCACCGACTTCCTGCACAAAATCATTCTGATTGTACTGATATTTATTCAGCTTTGAAATTAAATCTTCAAAACTATAATCTTCATTCTTTTTTAATTCAATCAAAGAGTCCTGAAAAACTTCCTTTGATATTATAGAGGAAACAAGTTCGCTGTGATGTGAAAGAATTAAATATTCTTTATCGTTTGTTATATCGGATAATGTTTTAGAAACAGCTTCATCATTTGTGCTTGCCTTGGTCGAGAAAATAGAAATCCCTTCGCTTTCCAGAAAAACGTCCAGATCTTCTTTTATCTTATTTACTCTTTCACTGTCATACGAAATCAAAAATATTTTTTTATTTTTGTTTTCGAACAAATATGAAACAATAAACGAGATTAAAGAACCGTTTACTCCCGTTAAGGAAATTTTTTTGGGATCTTTAAGCTGTAAAAGTGATTTGAACTTTTCGGAATTGAATAACTTTTCTTTTATGCGGGAAATATTCATCTGAAATATATGAACAACAAATTATCGCAATTAATTCAGGAATAAAATTCAAAAAAGGATGGAGAAAAGCGGCGGCACCTATAAAAGTTGCTTACTTATTGCTTCATTTAACACTATATATTCATCTATTGTGACACTTTCAGCTCTTCTGCTGAAATCAAAATCAAAATTAATTCAAACTTCACCACAGTTGAATCAATTTTCGGCTTCGGAAAAAATGCAGTCGGCGGAACGTTGAATAATAATTTAGGAGTAGTAAACACCTGCGTTTGTATTGCAAGTATTCCGTAATCTTTTGTATTGGGAACAGCAGTTAATCTCTTTGCAACTTCCTTTTGCATCATTAATAAAGCAGAATCCACTCTCTCTGAATTATCAAAAAGCATAAACAAAATCTGAGAAGTAATATTATATGGAATGTTGCCGATTATCTTCAGCTTCTTTGTTCTATCGGTAAACTTCGGAATGTCTTTGTCAAAATCCAGATCGAGAAAATCTTTGTGTATTACATCTATCTTACCTTCCGCTTGCAGCTTTTCTACTATGTGTTTATCAAGCTCAACTGCTACGAAATTATCAGTAAGAGTGATAAGATATTTAGTGAGAGAAGATTGCCCCGGTCCGATTTCAATAACGTAATCATCTTTTTGGATATCAAGCGAAGCTACAATTTTCTTTGCTATGTTTTCATCAACTAAAAAATTCTGTCCTAAAAATTTTTTCGGACGGTATTTTTGAAACTTGTCCGATGCATTCGTAAGTTCTCTTTTTAGTTCAACATTAAATTCTCTAAGCTCTTTCATATTTTATTCCGGTATCAGCGTGATAGTTTTATATCCCGCTTCTTTCATTTTGTTAAAATCGGTTATTACAATTTTATAATCACCGTTAAGCCATCTTCTTGCCTGGTCACTGAAGTTTTCATGCAGCGGCTGTCCTGATTGTCCCGTTGGAATAATAGTGAAATATTTTTTCTGGTCGCCCAGGTCAACAATCATTCTCATAGATGAACCAAGAAAAACATTGTATGTACCTTTCTCCAATGCTTCGCTGAAACTATACTCTGCGCAGGCAATTGTTGTTCCGCTGCCGCCGATTTCAAATGGTCCGATATTCAAAACATTACTTAAGGCAGGTACACTTCCCAAAGGGTGTTTCAATAGCACTTCGTGTATATTTCCCCATGCCCACTTGTTCATATCGTCAGTACCGAATTTTTTCTTCAGCGCATTAATAGCATCTACAAAACTTTTCCTGAGTAAAAAATCTCTTGAAAGGCTTTCAAACAGCCATGATTTATTTTCTGCAAGCAGTTTGCTTGTATTTCTCACCGGAATGTTTTTTACGAATAAATAATTTTTGAATAATTCATCACCTAATTTCTCCCTGTAAATATTTCTGTACAATTCTATTTCAAACTGTGAGTAAATAGAAGCTAACGGTGAAACGTACTTCAATTCATAGTCCCACTTCTTTAACTGATCAAGAAAATATAACTCCTGCTTATCGACAGTCTTAACACTTGCATAAGCTTCAAATAAATATTTGCAAAACTCCTTTGCCTGCAATGAATAAACATCACGCTGTATTAATTTTATTTCTTCAGCCGTAAAATTATTTCTCTGGTTAAGTAAGTCTTCAATCCTCTGCGCTCTGTAATACGGTTCGTATAAATTTGAAATATAGTATTTGTAATTTTTTTCGGGCTTATTGTTTGCAGTTATAATAAAATCTTCCTTAGGATTATACGAGTTCGGCAGTTCATTATAAGGAATAAATCCCGTCCATTCTATTTCTCCGTTAGATGGATAGAATGCCATGTTTTCATCTGTGAGATTTTTTCTTATAGGCACTTTCCCGGCTGCCTGATAACCTATGTTCCCGTTTGTATCTGCATAGGTAAAATTCAAGGCAGGCAGATTGTAAGTCCTGAAAGCGTTCTTAAACTGGTCGAAATTTTTTGCTGAGTTCAAATCATAAAAACTCTGAATCTCATCTGACATTTCAAATCCTGTCCACTTAAATTAAGCTTTGATGAAAATCCTGCCGAACTTAAATTTGAAATTACAGGTCCAAGCTTTGTTTCAAAAACCGTCAGATCATATTCATCGTTTATATCTTTTATTTTTATGCTTTCGTTAATGGAGTCAATCGGTAAGGATGTATTGTTGTAAACGTATTTTTTGTAATCGGATGAATCTCTGTTTAGAATATAAAAGTCGGAATCATCGTTCATTAAATTTGTAATTCCCCAGCTTATAACATCGTTATGTCCTATAACAATCAACGGGCAGCCCGGTAAGGAGAAGCCGCTTACGTTTGAATTATTTTGTTTATTGTATAAATGAATTTCGTACCATTTAGCAGGTGTAGAAAGTGAAAGGTGCGGGTCATTAGCTAAAATCGGTTTTTTGCTTTCAGTTTTTTTGCCGCCTACTACCCATGAATTACTGCCGATATGTGTTCCCTCAATTCCAAGGAAAGTTTTTGCATCAATTGTTGTTTTATAGAATTCACTCCCTAAATCAACAAGATTTTTATAGCCGTCTTCTATTGAAGCATCGGCAGTTTTTTTCTTTGGTTTGTTTTTATCGGGAGGAATAATTTTAGGCGCAATTTTTTTTATCGTATCAGCCGGTTCAACAACTTTTTCTCTGTCTCCAATTATAAATGGTTTATCTTCAGGGTAATTAGGAAAGAACTCCTTAGCTTTTTCATATCCGAATTTTTTTACAATCTCACCGAATAAAAAATCTGTATACCACGAAATATTCAGCTCCCATCCCATTAACCGTACAATCATTAATGAGTGTTCGGGTTTCCATTCGTAAGGTTTGTAATTCAAAATATCGAACTCAAGCGGTAGCTTCTGAGAGTGTGTGCTTATAAAATAATTTACACCGTTTGCATATTGCTGCAAAATTTCTTTTGACTTTGGAGATATTTGAGTATAGAGCTCTTTTACGATTCTGTTAATACCGATTGTTCTGAAAAGTTTATCGTACTCAAGCGCGTCTTTGCCGAAAATTTCGGAGAGCTTTCCCTCTGCAACTCTGCGCGAAATATCCATCTGCCAAAGCCTGTCCTGCGCATGCATATATCCCATGCTGAAATACATATCAGCCTCATTCTCTGCGCTCACATGTGATACTCCAAAATCATCTTTATATACATTAACTGTTTTGGAAATTCCTTTAACCTGGAAACTCCCTGTCTCAGCGTAAAAAGATTTTTTTGTGAGATTGCTGAATAAGAAGAAGAGAGTTACTCCCGCAACGATGATTAATATAAGATATCCGTAAACTCCGGAAAGAAATTTTTTCAAGTCTTGAGCGAAATTTTAACAAAAATACGCAAAATCAAAAAGTAATGAGAGGGAAAAAGTAAAGAAAATCGAAAAAAATTGTATTTTATTCTTCCTTTTATCTCAGAAACTGATGGATTAAGTTTGTTTTACAAACCTTGGATAGTAAACCCAAAAATATTCTCGAACCGCCGGGACCGAAGCATAAATTTCTTGGGGCTAATGCTTACTTCTCTTTCCTTACAGACGGCTTAAGTTTCCTTACAAAACTTCATAAGGAGTACGGTGATATTGTAATGCTTAAGGCATCCGGACATCGAATTTACCTGATCGCCGATTTAAAATACATAGACCACATTTTAGTAAGAGACCCTGAAAATTTCACAAAAGGCATCGGTTTTCAGCGTGGAAGAATTATTCTCGGTAACGGAATTCTCACAAGCGAGGGACCTTTTCATCATTCGCAAAGGAAGATGATAAATCCCGCTTTTCACCGTTCAAGGTGGGAAATGTACTTTGATGTTGTAAGAAAATGTGTTAACGAGCTTATTGTTGATTGGAATAGACGCATTAAGAAAAGCAATATTCTTGAGCTGCATGAAGAAATGATGAATTTATTTGTTGAAATAATTTTTACAACTACTTTTTCTGAAGATAAAAATGAGAAGCTTTGTGATTGCGCTAAAGAGTTCGGTGATTTATTTCACAAACTGAATCCTATTTATCTTTTAGATCCTCATTTGGCTTTGAAACTCCCTTTTCCTTCTATTAATAAAATTAAAAAAGCAAAAGAAAATTTAGACAGGGAAATTTTTAAAGTTATAGACAAAAGACTTAAAGAAAATATTAAGAGAGATGACATATTGGGTATTATGGTTGATGCAAAAGATGAAGAGGGCAAACCGATGAGCCGCGAACAGCTTTACGATGAAATTTTCACAGTTTATATGGCAGGGACTGATACGAGTGCAAAAGTAATGACATGGGGATTTTATTTACTTGAGCAGAATAAAAGTGAAGCCGGAAAATTTCTAAAAGAAGTAGAAGATGTAATTGGTACAAGAGATATTGAATTTGAAGATTTTGAAAAGCTTACTTTTACAAGACTGATACTGAATGAAACTATGCGAATGTATCCGCCCGTATGGCTTTTGCCAAGAACTGCAGAGAAGGATTTTTATTTAGATGATTACTTAATTCATAAGGACAGCTCGATTTTTATTACTCCTTATCTGCTGCAGAGAAACCCTAAGTATTTTGAAAATCCGGAGAAATTTGACCCGGAAAGATTTAATACTGAAAGAAAAAAGAATATAAAGAAGTTCAGTTTTATTCCATTTGGAGCGGGACCGCGAGTATGTATAGGCGAGGGCTTTGCAATGCTGCACGGAGCAGTTATACTTTCACTTATCAGCAGAAGCTTTAAGATGACTTTAAAGAAGGGGCATAAAATAAAACTTTCATCCTCTATTACTCTACGGCCTAAGTATGGCGTGAAAATGATAGTAGAGCCTAAGTAGTTTCCAGCGCGTAGGTTTTCTCTCTCAAAAAATTTATAAGCTTTTCATTTGATGTAAACTTTCCGAGCTCTTCCGGCTGTACAATATCTCCAAATTTTATTTTCGTAATGGTTCCTTTCTTGTTCAGCATTTCAGATGGCAGCTTTGCAAGTCTTATATTATCCTGTAGCATCGCGTATATCTGATATAAAAAACTATTTCTGCCCGAGCAGTACATAGGAAGAACGGGAGCTTTTAATCTTGAAATAATTTTTCCAAGCACGGGGCTCCATGTTTTATCTTCTACCTTAAAATTTTTTGTCTGAAAGTGCGATACATCTCCCGCAGGGAAAAGTCCGATGCTGCCACCATTTTTTACATAGGTCAACAGATCTTTTATAGTGGAAGTGTTAGAAGCGATTTTATTATCGCTGAAGGCATCGACGATAATTAAGTGAGGAACAATCTGTGGTACGCCGAGAAATAATTTATCTGCAACGACTTTAAAATCGGGGCGGATTTTTGTGAAGACGTTTATCATTGTGAATCCGTCTATTACTCCAAGAGGGTGATTTGACGTAACAATGAACGGCCCTACCTTCGGAATTTTATCCAAATCACTCCGGCTGATTTCATACTTTATTCCCAAGCGTTCAAATCCTTTTTCGATGAACTCGTTGCCGTGAAGCTGCGATACAGGTCCATAGAAATCATTCAGCTTATCAAGCTTCAATAATTTCATTATCCCCGGAACAAGAAATTTTAGTTTGCTGTCCTGAAGATTAAGGAATTGAGTGAAATCTTTTTTTGATATTAATTCTGTAGGAAATTCGTTCAAAGTGAGTTTGTATTTACAAGAGGAAGATACTCGAAATGAAAATGATAATTAGCTCAGAAACTTATCTCATTCCCCATTCCCATAACCCGAACTGAATCTTTTTATCAACAGGATGGCCTGATTGTTTAAGTGTAAACATTATTTGTCCGCGGTGATGAGAGTCGTGTGAAATTAAATATCCGATGAAGGCTGTGCAGTGGGGTTTGAATCCTTTTATCTTGCCGCCGTTCTCTTTATAACTCTTTTCAATTAATTTTTTTATTGCTTCGCCTGAGGCCTTCAACTCTTTTTCAAGAAGTTTTATGGTGATAGGATTTTCTTTTTCTATCTTATTCAATCCCTGCATAAGTTCCGGAGCAGAGGCTTTCAGCCACATCAGCCTTACATTATGAATATGCGCAAACTGTTCGCCAACAGCTCGTCCCTTACTTCCTGTCTGATCTTTTAAATATTCTTCATTCAGAGAAGTAAGCATATAGATATTAATTCTGTTATTGATGTCGAATGTCTCTATTAACTGTTCAAACATAAAGTCTACTTTATATTAAAACTTTAACTACGACTTTTTTTACTTTTGATGGTCCGTTCACTTGTATAGAGGGCATGTGTACGTCATCCGGACCGAGGATTAAAAAATCTCCTGCTTTCGCAGTAATAAAATCACCATCTCCTTCCCAGAGCATAAAGTCATTATCAGAATTATATTCCTGCAAGAGTTTTACTTTATCTTTGAATACATACCCTATTTTTTCTTCTCCGCTTGCAATAAATTGCACGTCATAATATTTTAAATGCGATTCCCATTTTCCCTCTGTGATAGGTTTTGTATCATACTCGGTAACGATTGCAAAAATATTTTTACCGTCAAGTTCGTGTATTCCGTTTTCTGTTAATCCGAAATCCGTTACCTGCAAATACTCCAATGCTTTTTGAAATCTTTCACCGTATGAATAATACTGCTCTGCGTTTTTAATATTATCTATTATCATTTTTTAAGATTTAAACTTCCTGTTTTGAAAACTTTATATACGAAAGTATTGCAAATAAAATAAAGTTTAAAGTCAGCGTTGTTATGGGAATCCATGCATCTATTTCTGTCTGCGGATGATTTAAAAGCACGATTGCAGACCACGGAAAATACGGCGTGTATTTGCTGCCAACTACAAACATTCCTGAAATCATACACATCAAAGAGACAAACAGAGCAAACAGAATATTTCTGAATAGAAGAGTAATAAAAAATGTAAATGGTATAAATGTTATAAGCAGAAATCCTGCACGTAAATTTTTAATAAATGAATTCCATACAAGTTCTGCGCTCAACCCCGGGAAGCTGCCAAGCAGCCCGAGAAAAATTGAAAACACAAATGAAATCATTAATACTGACATTCCGAACAGCAAAGTAAACATCAGCTTGCCTGTGAAAATTTGCCTCTTTGTAATGGGTGTCAGCAAAAGCATTTTAAGCGTATCATCTTTATATTCCTTCAGGAATAAATATATGCCTACAAAAGCTATCAGCATGGGACCGAAAATTATTGAGATATTCGTAACATTATTATTAAAATATGCATCCATAGTATATGCAGACATATCTTCTTTTTTTGCGCGCATGCTTATCATCAGAAGAAGATTCAGCAGCGGCATAAATAACGAAATAAAAATTATCAGATAATTTATTTTTTCTCTTTTAATTTTTGTAAGCTCGTTTCTTAAAATTGTTATCATTTTACTTTTCCTTGCTCCATTCCGCCCGTTAGATTAAAAAATAAATCTTCAAGATTATTGTTGTGCGACATAGAATAAACTTCGATTTCATTATTCAGAAATAGTTTTATTGCTTTACTTGCATTTTCTTTTGAACACTTTATTCTTACTTCATTTTTTGTGTCATTTACTTTGCAGTCTGAAATCAAACTTCCTGCTTTGTTTGCATCTGAAACTATAATCACGTACTCTCTTTCAGTGTCACTGAACATTTCTTCAACTTTTCCCTGCTTAATTAATTTTCCTTTATCGATAATTCCTATGTGAGTAGCAATTTGCTGAACCTCTGATAATATGTGACTGGAAATAACAACAGTAATTCCAAACTCGTTTGCAAAACGTTTTACAAGCTCTCTGATTTTTATTATACCCTCGGGATCAAGTCCGTTTGCCGGCTCATCAAGAATCAAAAGTTTTGGTCTGTTCAATAAGGTGAAAGCAATTCCAAGTCTTTGTTTCAACCCGAGAGAAAATTTCTCATAAGTTTTGCTTTCGCTATGCAGTTCAACGATATTCAGGCATTCCCGCACCCTTTCTTCATCTTTGTAGCCGTAGTAGGATTGAAATAATGAAAGGTTTTCTTTTGCAGTAAGGTTTGAATAAAATCCCGGAGTTTCTATTATTGCTCCGATATTTCTTAATATTTCAACCCTGTTTGTTCTGATATCTTTATCAAACACTAAACAATCACCTGAATCGTGTTTTATTAACCCTGTGATAACTTTAAGAGTAGTGGTTTTGCCGGCTCCGTTCTTGCCTAAAAACCCGTAAATCGAACCTTCAGGCACTTGCAGGTTTACATTAAATAAAACCTGCTCCCGTCCGAAAGATTTATTGATATCTTTTGTTTCAATTATGTAATTTTCCATAGATGTGTACTCATACTACGATAGCGTTTCTACCATGTTTCGTATTGTTTATAAATAAATGTACCTCGTACTTTCTTGAATTAATTAATAAATGAAAATATATTGAATTATAAAATAAACTCTCTCATGAAAAATTTTTTTCTCGCCGTTTTTTTCATAACTTTTTCAATACCGGTTTTTGCTCAGGAACTTGACGAATACTTTACCGGAACAACTGAAGCAGAAATTAAAATCCTTGATATTATGAAGGAGGTTAACCGCAAATGCGATCTTACCGATAATATCCGCTCCGAAGGAGAAGTAAAGATAAAAGCTCCGGGTATGGATGAATCAGCTTCGATAGAAATTCACGCTAAGAAAAAAAGTGACCTCTGGTTTAAGATAGAAGGACCGATGGGAATTGATGTTGCTACGGCATACTTCGGAAGAGATAAATTTACTTATCTTAATTCGTTAAATGATTACTCAATTACAGGTCCGACTAATCAGGCCAATATAAGCGCCGTTATAAGAATGAAAGTTTATTACGATGACCTTATGAATGCTTTCACAGGAACAATGAGACTTGTGAAATATAAAAATGATGTTATGGAAATAACGGAGTCAGGTCTTAACAACGTTCTGGTATTTACCACTACAAGCGATAAAGGAATTATAACTAAAAGAAAATATTATGTGGATAAAAATACCTACGTTGTAAATAAATGCGAGTATACAAATCTTAAAGGAGATATTCTTTCAAGCATATTTCTTTCTAACATTATAAATAACGGCGACGGCTGGTACGCAAAAACTGTACAGGCAAGCAATCCTAAAAAAGGCGAGTATGTAACATTATCTATTGAGAAGTACGCAACAAATCAAATGAATTTAAGTTTTTATGTTTCTATACCAAGCGACGTAAAAAAGAAAGTCTGGAAAAATTAAATGAAAAATGTTTTTAAAATTGTTCTACTGTTTTTAGCTGTGATATTTTGTTCATGCGAAGATTCTATAAAGGCTTCACTGGATAAACAACTTGCAGGCGCTGATATGATCAAACTTTATTTTTATGATAAGTCGGGAAATCTTACCAATAAGAATAATATAATCACAATTCAGGATAAGGATATTATTAATAAGCTGCTCAATGCAATTACCGATGAAACGGCTCCCGAATATAAATGCGGATATACGGGAACGATAGAATATTTTAAGGAAAACAAATCAATTCTGGTCGGTGAGTTTAACACAATGCCTGAGTGTTCGCACATTATTTTCCGTCTGAAAAAAGATATGTATTCAAAAAAACTTTCTCCTGAAAGCCTTATAATTTTAAATAAGTATTATGAACTGATTGATTCACAAAACAAAGCATCGTTATTTTAAAATAAATATGAAAACGCTATTAGTTTTATTTTTATTGATTTCAATAAAGGGGTTTGGGCAAAACACTCCCGATGAATGGATGGATGCAGGGAATAATTACTTTGCAAACGGCAATCCTAAGAAAGCCGCTGAATATTATACTCAGTATATTAATACCTACAGAGACAGCGCAAGAGGATATACGGCAAGAGGAAATGCATACGTGTTGCTGCACGATTTTAAATCAGCGCTTGTTGATTTTAAAATGGCTTTATATCTGGATTCTACTTCAGCCCGCGCCTATGCAGGCAGAGGAACCGTTTACTTTTTCATAGGTAATACTGCAGAGGCAATATCCGATATGAATAAATCAATCGAGCTGGATCCCGGGTCAGTTATATCTTACCAGACCCTTGCAAGCATCTATACTGCCGAGCAAAAATTTGATATGGCATTAAATACTATTGATAAAGCAATACTGGTAAATGCAAATGACGGCGAGAGTTACAGAATAAAAGGGACGGTTTATTTTTATATGAATGATACTATAAATGCTATCACATATTTAGATAAAGCAGTGGAAGTTGCTCCGCAGAATCCGAAAATGTACACATCGCGCGGCGCAATTTATAAAGATATTAATAAGCCGGATATGGCAATGGCAGATTACAATAAGGCTCTGGAAATAAATCCGAACGATGCAGAAGCGCTTGCAAGAAAAGGAATAGTTTACCTGATTCAGAAAAAATACAAAGAAGCAGTTGAGTTTATGGAAAAAGGATTAAACATCGACCCGAATATGGAAAGCGGTATTAAACAATATTTAGATCAGGCAAAGGCAAATCTTAAAAAATAAAAATTTGTATGAATAAAATTCTTCTTACAATATTAATTTGTGGTTTAGTTCTTTCAGGCTGCTCGAAAGAAAATAAAAACAACTCGGGTGAAATTAAAATTGAACAGAATACTCCGCCGAAAGAAACTGCGGTGCAAAATCCCAAAGAAGAATTAAAAAACGAAACCAAGCCTGAAATCAAAGCTGAAGAGCAGATTCAGCAGGATAAACAAGCTCCTCAGCAGACACAAAAGCCTGAAGCCGTATCTTTAAAAGCCAAGCAGACTGCAAAGTATATCGGAAAGAATGCAGTTGTTTCAGGCTACATTGCAGATGTATATAAAAACGAAAAAGTTGCTTATCTTAACTTTGACGGAAAATTTCCGAAGAACTCATGCGCAGCAGTTATTTTCAAAGATGATTTTGGGAAGTTCGGCGATTTAAATCGTTTCAAAAATAAAAATGTAGAAGTAAGCGGTATAATTACTGAATACAATGGCAAGCCGCAGATAATATTAAAGAGCACTTCTCAATTAAAGGTTACAGATTAAAGATTACAGATTAAAGATTTGTTCAAATCAAAATTCATAGATCTTCTCGCAACTTTCTCGCACGATGAAATAAAGGAGTTTGAAAGATTTATCGACTCTCCTTTTTTCAACAGGGATAAAACTATATCTCAAAGCTATAAATTTTTCAAAAAATTCTACCCCGAGTTCAACAACCCTAAGTTCACAAAAGAAAATTTTTTTAAATCATTATATCCCGGCAAGCCTTACAATGATTCGCGTGTAAGAAATATTCTTTCCGATCTTTTAAAGCACGGGCAGGATTATATTACAATAAAATTTACGCGAGGAAATCCCTTCGTGGAAAATGCATCTACGCTTGAGGCGCTCAGTATGCGCATGCTCGATACTTTATTTACAAAAAAAATAAACGAAGCATATGAGTCGATTGATATAAAGAAGCACGACCCCGATGAAGTTTACTTGTTCAGAAAAAAGCTGGAAGACCTCAAATATGATTTTTATTTCAGACGAAGCAAGGAAGATAAAGGAGTTGAAACGACAACTAAGCGCGGTGAGAATCTTGTATTCTTCTTTCTGTTGAAAATGCTAAAGCTGAAAATTCTGCTGTATACCAATGAGCATAATTTTAACATAAAACCTGATGCAGGTTTGCTGAATGCTGCATTTGAAAATATTAATCTTGAAGCGCTTTTAGATTACGTTAAAAAAAATCACACCGACGAGTATCCTGTTTTAGCCGTGCATTATTATTTTTATGTTGCGCAGACTGATTTTTCAAAGACCGATTATTATTTTTCAGCAGAGAAAATATTTTTAAATAATATCGATAAGTTCAGCCTGCGCGAGCAGTCAGAAATGCTGCATGCATTTGCATCTCTCTGCATAGATTATATTCATCTCGGAAAATTTGAGTTCAATAAATATCTTTTAGATGTTTATAAAACTATGGATAGATATCAGCTCTTCTCGGAGCCCGATAAGCCGCAAGTTATTACTCTGTTGGGATTCAGAAATATTATCCTTATTGCTAAAGAGGAAAAAGATTATGACTGGCTCATATCATTCCTCGAAAGAAATCTTGATAAAATACCTAAGGACTCCCGTGACAACATGAGGGATTTCAGCTACGCCTTGCTTGAATATGATAAGCAGAATTACCCGAGGGCTTTGGAATTTATCAGCAAGGTTAAATATGAATTTTTCTATTTCAGATACGATGTGAAAAACTTGCTGCTTAAGTGTTTTTATGAGCTCGATATGTTCGAACAGGCTTTGTATCTCATTACCAATTATAAATTATTCTTAAAGCAGAATAAAAATATTTCGAAAGATGCGAAGAGGATTTACTCGCAACATATTAAATCTATAGAGAAAGTAACTAAGCTGAAAATGAAATTTGATGAGTATGAAGCGGTAAAATTTAAAGAAGAAATGAAAACTATGGTGCCGCAGTCAGTAAAATGGGCACAGGAAAAGCTGGATGATTTGATGAAAAAAAATAAAAAGAACAGACGATAATTATCTTCGGATGGGTTTATCATTTCTCGGAGTGAATCCCGGGAGAGCCAAGGCTACCTTACCAATTTCCGCTTCAGGAGAGTAAACACCTTTAACGCTTTTTTCAATTCTTATTTTTGAAACAGTATTTTCAACCCTGTCAAAATAAATATATATATTATCCCCTTCAGAATTATTCACACCGTTTGCTTTTTTATCCTCATAAATAAAATATATGCTTGAAGCATTGCTTGTGGCAACTATTGAATCCACTTTATCATCCTGAATGTATACAGATATATCCCGTGAGCGAATCTGGTCGTATCTGTCTGCAAATAAAGAGTCTCCCTGCGAAATCATGAACGAAGGCTTTGTATTAGGTATGTTTATCTTTCTCACAAAGATGCTCTGCAATTTATTTCCGGGAAGCTCGGCGTAAATTGAATCGCCCGTAATCTGCATGTTATCCTGCCACACAATCGGCTCTTTTTCCATGGCGAGCTTTGAGGAATCTTTGAAGTAAATTCCACGCCCGCATTTCGAATAAAAATTTGTTCGGATTATCTCAACACTATCCGTTGCAATATAATACTCAGGCTTAGTTCTGAACGCCTCCATGAACGAGCTGTATATAAAAAGTGTATCGGGGGTTGTTTTATCTATCTGAACTAATTTCGATCTTCCCGCAAGCTTTGTATAATTTTTCAATTCGTAATTCTCTAAAATATTTCCATAGAGGACAGTGTTATTATTCAGACTCTCAACGCGCACATTGCCCGCTGCATAAGACTCTTTTTTATCTGAATAATTTGTGAGAGTATCTGCATAAATTAAAGTGGAATCACTGTCAATCACAACTTTTTCATAGGCAAATGTCTTAAACTGTCTCTTATAAAAATCAATGTTCTCTGCCTTTATAATCGCCGAGTCAGTTGTAACAATTACATTTCCTTTTGCAAAAGAATCTTCGGTGTTCCTTAGATAAGTTAAGTGTGTTGAGGTAATCCTGTACTGAGGATTAATAATTATGACATCTCCGTGAAAATCAGCCTTTGCCTGTTCAAAAAAATATACTCCGCTGTTTGCCCTTAGTGTTGCATTAGGGTCCTTCAGTGTTACACCGCCTTCGCCCGTTGCGCGTTTTTCATTGCCGTAGTAAACTCCTTTTGATGTAAAAAGCGACATCGTATCCTGATATATTTTCACGTTACCCCGCAGCTCAACTTTATTCTGGTCGGGAAACTGCGTCGCGGAATTACAAAACACAGTTATATTTCCCTGCTTGAACTGCACATTGCCCTGTGCCTCGCGTATAAGCTGGCCGTTTTCACTTCTGCCTGTAAGAGAGTCTGCATGTATCAGTTCAACTTTTTCCTGAGCAAAAATATTTGCAAAGGAAAAAACGAAAAAAAAAGCTAAACAATATTTTATTTTTTTATGTATCAAATTCTATTTGTCTTCTATTTATCGAAGACACCACTTACCTGGTAAATTTTATAATTCGTTAAATTCTGGTCTGACTCAAAACCTATTCCTTCGATTATTTCCTTAGGAGTAGTTATCCTTACAAATACATCAGAATAAACTTTCTGTGTTTTATTTTTCCAGAGCAGCTTCGATGTTCTCAGCTCGCTGCCCGCTTTATTTACAACACGCACACTGTCAAATATTTCAATATCCTTTGTGTTGTCTTCTACTTTCCCTCTGTTACCGGTAAGAGTAGAAACAATTTCTCCGTTCTTATAAAAATCCACAACTGCCCCGCTGTCAATCAATGTATAACCTTTATCACTGAAGGCAGATATATGCCCAGCTTTCAAAATTGCTTTTACAAATCCTGAATCGGAGAAAGTTACTTCTGAATTCCAGCTTTCCTGAATGGGAATGTTTTCCGGAGATAGGTCAGATTTCGGCGGCTCAAATTTTTCATCGCACGAAAAAAACGCAAGTGAGACAAATATAACTGCTATGTAAAATAGTTTATACAAATGCATTCCTTCTTTATAAGCCTTCTTCAATCAGTCTGTGCATATGAAGAACTCCCAGTACTTTTCTTTTTTTATCTGCAACGATGAGCTGCGTAATTTTATTCTCTTCCATTATTTCAAGAGCAGTTCTTGCCAGTGTATTCGGCGGGATCAACTTAGGCACTGAGTTCATTATATCTTTTGCCTTAGTTGTATTAATATGGTCAATATTTTTTTCAAGAAATCTTCTAATATCTCCGTCAGTTATAATTCCCACGACTTTATTTTTTTTCACAACGCATGTACACCCGAGGCGCTTTGATGAAATCATATAAATTATATCTTTTAGATTTGCATCGAAGTTTACAATCGGGATTTTATTTTCTTCCTGAAGCAAATCACTGACTTTCAGCAATAACTTCTTTCCTAAAATTCCTCCGGGATGAAACCTTGCAAAATCCTCTCTTGAAAAATCTCTCTTCTGAAGAAGCGCAATTGCAAGCGCATCGCCCAGTACAAGCGCAGTTGTTGATGAAGAAGTCGGAGCTAAATTATGCGGACATGCCTCTTCTTTAACAGAGGCATCTAAAACAATATCGGAAAGCTTTGCTATTTCAGAGGAAGTATTTCCTATGATTGCAATTATTTTTACTTTTAAAGTTTTGAGCAGCGGAATTATCTGTGTTACATCAGATGAGTCGCCGCTTTTGGAAATAGCAATTACAATATCTTCATCGCGCAAAATTCCAAGGTCGCCGTGAACGCTATCTGCCGAGTGTAGAAAAATTGAGTACGTTCCCGTTGAGTTAAACGTTGCAACAATTTTCTGCGCAATGATGCCGGACTTCCCCACACCTGTAATAACAACTTTGCCTTTGCATTTATAAATTGATTCAACTGCCGAGACAAAGCTATCGGCAAAATTTTTATCGTTAAATCTTCTTTCTAAAGAAGCGATTTCTTTTTTCTCTATGCAAATGACTTTCTTTGCGTTCTTTATAATATCTTTCGCTGAATCTATTTTAGCCAATGTGTTCTAAAGTTATTTCTGTTAAATAATAATTCTGACTTAAAAATCCGAATTTATTTTAAGAAATTAGCTATAATACAGGTTTAAAAAAATATCATTAATTTTAATCCTAAACTAACTCCAATTTTAACTTCAAAATTAACTTAATAACAGATGAAAAAAGGCGATGAGCTTACTCTGGATGTACTGGAACTGAATTCAGAAGGCAAAGGTGTATGCAAAACCGATGAAGGCTTTGTAATTTTTACGGATAAAGTCCTGCCCGGTGATACTGTGCGAATTCAGCTTAAGAAAAAAAAATCAAACTACGGCGAAGGAAGACTGCTTGAAATTGTGAAGCCTTCCGAGTATAGAATAGACCCGCCATGCATTTATTTCGGAACATGCGGCGGATGTAAAATTCAGAACTATGTTTACGAGAAGCAGTTAGATTTCAAAACAGAGGCGGTAAGAAATGCTTTTAAAAGAATCGGCGGATTTGAAAACCTTGAAATCCCTTTGGCTCTTTCCAGCAATGATATTTTCTTTTACAGGAATAAAATGGAGTTCTCTTTTTCAGATGACAGATGGCTGACGAAGGAAGATGTTGAGAACGGAGTGCCAAAAGATTTTGCGTTGGGATTACACGTGCCGAGATTTCATTCGAAGATAGTCGATGTGCATAAATGCTGGCTGCAATCGGATGCATCGAACAGAATTTTGAATTATACACGCGATTTTTTCAAAAGCAGAGGCGTAAGCGTTTATACAATTGATACTCACTCGGGATTTTTACGTTTTCTTATCGTCCGCGAATGCAAGAATACAAATGACTTAATGGTCTCGCTCATTACATATGATTATGATGAAGATTTGATAAATGAATATTCGGAGGGACTGAAACAAGCTGCTCCGGAAGTTACGACATTTATAAATGCAATCTCGAATAAAAAAGCGCAGGTTGCATTCGGTGATGAAGAGAGAGTTGTCTTCGGCAAAGGATATATTGAGGAAGAGCTGAATAAAGATAACGGCCAAGGGAATAGAGCGAAGTTTAAATTTAAAATTTCACCCAATTCATTTTTTCAGACTAACACAAAGCAGGGCGAACGATTATATAACATAGCAGCAAAAGCCGGCGACTTTAAAAAAACTGATAAGGTCTTGGATTTATACTGCGGTACGGGTTCAATTTCAATTTTTGTTTCAGATGAAGTCGCAGAAGTAAAAGGTGTTGAGCTTGTTGAAGACTCTATTAAAAATGCTTTTCAGAATAAGGAGCTGAACAATATTTCCAATGTGGATTTTGAATTAGGCGATATAAAAGATTTTCTGCTTTCAAAAGATGTTCAAGAGCTGCATAAATATAATAAAGTAATTCTTGATCCGCCGAGGGCAGGTCTCCATCCGAAGATATGCGAGATACTTGCAGAAACCGATTTTGAAAAAATTGTATATGTAAGCTGCAATCCCGTCACTCAGGCGCGCGACCTGCAGATAATCTGTTCAAAAGGAAAATATAAAATAAATACCGTCCAGCCCGTTGATATGTTCCCGCATACATATCATATAGAGAATGTGGTGGACTTGGTGGGAATATAGTATTAACTAAAATAACAGGCATGAAAATTTTATTATTTTTAATTTTAACTGTATCAAATATTTCCTGTGGACAAAATAAAATCAGGTCTCTATCACAAACTCCCACTATATTTTTTTCCGGACAATATGAAACAAATAGGCAAAGCAATAATGTCGATTTTTTATATACTAAAACATTTGAGAAAGATACATCTATAAACGGAGCTGAATTTAAAAAATTCAAATGGGATAAATTTAAAAATTATAAAGGTGTACATGAAGTATATTTTGAATTTGAAAGAATTTCTAACGAGGAATATATTTTACTTACCGAGAAGCTCCAAAGCATACACAATTTAAAATTAAAACCAGAAGAACAAACAGGTACTCTCTTTGGAAAGGAAGCCAAGATAGGATATGAGTATGTGGATACCAGAACATATTCCCCAAAATCTGACTTTGTGCCGGGCTCTGATTCTCCTATGAAATTATATCTTGGAGAGGATAAGAATGTTTTTATTTACTATGAACCGGATAAAGAAAGAATGGATATTACCGTGAATAATAAAGAGTTCAAAAAATCTTTAACTGATGGTGCATTCAGTATAGCTGCTCAAATTCTCACAAAAAACGATTCTATAAAAACTTCTTTTGATATTCAAAAAGGAGACGAGCTTCAATTTGTTTATACGGTTGAGCGTATAAGTTTTTCAAGTAAAAGCATTGATGGTAAAAATGAATTTTCAGAACAAAAAACACTTCCTTCTCGTGAAGAAATTACAACACTTAAGTGTATTGATGTAAAAAAGGAAAAAAATAAAAGAACTTTTTCTTTTGATATAAATAAATTTGATTCTGATAAGAATAAATCAGAGAAATCCTCTTCAAAAATTGAAATTACAGAGAATGGAGATATAATTGCAGATAATCAAATTATAGGAAAAGAAGGTACATATAAACTGGATTTTAAAATCGACAGCATAGATGTTTCATTAATTCCTGAAGAATATAAACAAAACGGTATGCCTGGTAATTTTCTTAGTTTTACAGGTGTTACATACGATACCTTAAGCGGTAAAGCTTTTCCAAAGGCTTTATACATAAATTCGGCTAACTACTATCAATTATATTACCCAACATTCTATCCTATTGCTTTAATTGAATATTCCGGCACGAAGGCTAGTATTACTTACGTAAAATTAAATAATAAAGAGCATGGCAGTAAAAGATAATTTCAAATAACAAATAAAATTTATAATCGACATTGAAACAACACACTCCTACTGAAAAATTCTATTTAGAGAAAAATCCGATTGAAAAATTTTTTGCGATAATCGGAGCGTTAAGTTTTATAACATCATGCGTACTGGTCATAACATATTCCGGTTTCACAACTCAGCCGCAGCATGAAGTAAAAGTTGTTATTATCCCTGATCTTGAAACGCTTTGGATAATAAATGCGATACTAGGGATAGCAGGCGGAGCGTTAATGAATTATATAAAATTTCTTGCTGCTATTCCTGCAGGGCTAGCCGCGGTTTTGTTCATGACTGATTTTACTTTGTTCTATATTTCATTCAGAGATTCTATAATGAGAGTTAATACGGAATTAAAAAATTAATGCCCGTGTTGAAATTTATAACCCCGTAAACTAAACAAACTAAGGTTATAAATGAAAAAAATTATTGAAAAACCGGGAAAGAGTAAACAGGAATTATTAGACTCACTGGAAAAATTAAAAGAAAAATTCAAATACGAAATATCCGGCAACGATGTTGAAGTCACGAAAATTATGGACGGATATAAAGTCCATGCTGAAAAAAGATTCATTGTTAAATTTCACGTAGATGCTGAAATAATTGCCCGCGACGGCGAGTATGAACTTTCATGGGAAACAAACGCTCCGCCGGGCAAGGTAGAAGATGCGATGAAGAAAATTGAGCAGACACTGCAAGAGAATTAATTTTCCCTATACCTACTAATAGGGAAGATTTTATTTATTTTGATAAAAGTTCTTTCTATATTGAAGATGTTTAAGCATTTGACGGGGGCGCCCTCCGTCTCGATTTCATCGGGACACGTTCAAAACGAAGAATTGAAATTTTCAATTCTTCGCCTTGAACGTACGAACCTCCGGTTCGTGGAGGGCGCCCCGCTGGATTAGTATTAATTCAGCTTTACATATTAATCCGTCAAAAATTCATCAGGATTGAAAAAAATTTTTCTGTGACGGATAAAATCCGACATAAAAGATTTGCAATGTAGGATTTTCGTGAGTCGGTACCGAAGGTTCGTCTTTGGCGAATTGTTTTTACAACACTGAAATTTCAAAATCCGTCAAAAACCCGTCAAGATTGGAAAAAATTTTGGAAAGGATTTATTTGGAGAAGGTTAGAACCCGCTGAAGACGGGACTGAGCATAGCTCAGAATGTTACTATTTTGCGACTTTGAAAAGTTATTATAAGAAATAAGACCCGACTTTTAAGAAATTTAAATTTAGAATTTAGTATGTAGAATTATTTTGTGAGATTTTGTTCATTTCGTGTTTTTGTGGCAGGAATAATCCGACCAAAATCTGAATTTTGAACAAAATCAAAATTTCATAGTTATAAGAAGAACAGTTCTAAAATAAACTCCAGAGATATGAAAAAATTCTATTCAGTTTTAATCGTTTTAACCCTTTTTTCCCTTTCACTTCATGCGCAAATTAAGCCTTCAAAAGTCAGTATGGATGATTATGAGAAACTTATTGGCGAAGTAAAAGAGCACAGAAAGACAAGATTATTAAATCTGGATGAATTTAATGCAGAAGCTAAAAAAGAAGGAGTAATAATTCTCGATGCACGCTCCGATGCCATGTACAATGCAAAGCATATTAAAGGGGCGATTCATATTAATTTTTCTGATTTCAATCAGGAAGCTCTTGCCAATTTAATACCCTCTTACGATACAAAGATTCTTATTTACTGCAATAATAATTTTGATGACGATAGAAAATTTTTCCCGACTAAAATGGTCCAGCCGGAAATTTTGAATATGCAGACAATTCAGCTTCAGCTAAAGAACGGACTATCAGAAACAGTGAATATTGTTGATGCCACAAAAGAAAATGTAGTGAAACCAGGAGTAGAAACCATCGCTTTGAAGCCGATTACGCTTGCTTTAAATATCCCGACTTATATCAATTTATATGGATATGGGTATAGAAATGTGTACGAATTATCGGAATTTGTGAGTATTTATGACCCTAGACTTGAATTTGAGGGAACTGCCGTTTACAAATAAAGTTAACAATAACAATTATTTAAAATAAAACCACAATTTTAATATAAAATCAGTTGAATTTTTACCCTGAATTGTCTATTTTTGTAGACACTTGTAGGGTGGTGAAACTGGCAGACACACCGTCCGGTCTCGGCGGCGGAGGTTCTAGGAAAAATTTTCAATCCTACGGGAAAGAGGACTAACTACTCCATGAAGGTTCAAGTCCTTCCCCTACAGCTCTTTTGAAATTCAAACAATGAGTTCAAACAAAAAAGGCTCAGATTGCTCTGAGCCTTTTTGCTTTTATATCGAATATATTTAATTATTTAACATGTGCTTTCAGGTTTGCTCTCGCCGCTGCCAGTCTTGCAATCGGCACTCTGAAAGGTGAGCAGCTTACATAATCAAGTCCGAGACTGTGGCAGAATTCAACCGAGGCAGGCTCTCCGCCATGCTCTCCGCAGATTCCGATTTTCAGGTCGGGCTTAACTTCTCTTCCTTTTCTTACAGCAAATTCCATCAGCACTCCAACGCCGTCAATATCAATTGATTCAAACGGGTCGCTTTTTATAATTCCTGATTCAACATAATAAGGCAGGAATGAACCTGCGTCATCTCTTGAAAGTCCGAAAGTCATCTGAGTTAAATCGTTCGTTCCGAATGAGAAGAATTCGGCAGATTGCGCAATCTTCCCCGCAGCAAGCGCTGCCCTCGGGATTTCAATCATCGTTCCAACTTTGTAGTTTATCTTCACACCTTTCTCTTTCATTACTTCTTCCGCAACTCTGCGTATAACTTCTTCCTGTGATTTGAATTCGTTTTCATGACCGATAAGCGGCACCATAATTTCCGGCACAACTTTCAATCCTTCTTTATGTACAACAACTGCAGCTTCAAAAATTGCTCTCGTTTGCATTTCAGTAATTTCAGGGAATGAAATTCCAAGACGGCATCCTCTGTGACCAAGCATAGGATTGAATTCAGATAAGGAATCAATCTTATACTTAATTTCATCTACGTGAGTACCGATCATAACTGCAAGCTTACGGATTTCAATTTCCGTGTGCGGCAGGAATTCATGAAGCGGCGGATCTAGCAGGCGAATTGTTACCGGCCTTTGCTTCATCACTCTGAAGATTTCTACGAAGTCTAATCTTTGATATGGAAGCAGTTTGTCTAAAGCTTTTCTTCTTCCTTCTTCTCTGTAGGCAAGTATCATTTCACGGACGGCATCAATTCTATCTCCGCCGAAAAACATATGTTCAGTTCTGCAAAGACCGATACCTTCTGCTCCGAATGCAACTGCATTTTCGGATTGGTCAGGCTGGTCTGCATTTGTTCTTACCTCCATCTCTCTGTTCTTATCTACCCATCCCATAAACTTGTCATAGTAGCGGTATATTCTCGATTCGGCAGGCTTCATGGTTTTGTCAATTAATACCTGTAGCACTTCCGATGGTTTTGTTTCAAGCATTCCGATTATAACTTCACCGGTAGAACCATCTATAGAAATATAATCACCTTCTCTTACTTCCATCGTCTTACCTTTTACTCTGGCAGTCTTAAGCAGATAATCTATATCCAGATTTCCCGCGCCTGCAACACAGACTTTTCCCATCTGCCTTGCGACAAGAGCAGCGTGAGAAGTCATTCCGCCTTTAGATGTCAAAATACCCTCGGAAGCATTCATACCTCTGATATCTTCAGGCGACGTTTCAATTCTTACAAGTATAACTTTTTCACCGCGGGCTTTTGCGTTAACAGCATCGTATGAATTAAAATATACTTTGCCGCTTGCTGCACCGGGTCCGGCATTCAAACCTTTAGTTAAAAGCTTACCGCTTCTTATTGCGAGCTCTTTTTCTTTTAAATCAAATATAGGTCTTAGCAGCTGATTCAATTGCATCGGCTCTACTCTCATAATTGCTTCTTTTGTATTAATAAGCTTTTCGCGAACCATATCAACAGCAATTTTTATTGCAGCAAGTCCTGTTCGTTTACCGGCTCTGCACTGAAGCATATAAAGAACTTCTTCCTGAATGGTAAACTCTATATCCATCATATCATGATAATGCTGCTCAAGTGTCTTTCTTACTTTTTCAAGCTGATCATATAATTTTTTATTCTCTTTCTTTAAGTCGCTTATCGGAAGCGGAGTTCTTATACCCGCTACAACATCTTCACCCTGCGCATTCATAAGGAACTCACCGTAGAATTCATTTTCCCCGGTGGAAGGATTACGAGTGAACGCAACACCTGTACCTGATGTATCGCCCATGTTACCGAACACCATAGCCTGTACGTTAACGGCAGTTCCCCACTCAACAGGAATTTTGTTCAGCTTTCTGTAAACAATAGCTCTGTCATTCATCCATGATCTGAACACTGCACCGACTGCTCCCCATAATTGTTCCATAGGGTCATCAGGGAAATCTTCACCTGTTCCTTTTTTTATAGCTGCTTTGAATTCAATTGCAAGGTCACGCAGATCATCGGCAGTGAAATCTAAATCGTTTGTAATTCCTTTGTTCTTTTTCTTGTGTTCAATTATTTCTTCGAATGGGTCTATCTGGTGTTTATTGGTAGGTTTTAAATCTAGTACTACGTCTCCGTACATCTGAACAAATCTTCTGTACGAATCATAAACAAATCTTGGATTATTTGTTTTTTTTATTAATCCTGCAACAGTCTTATCATTCAATCCTAAGTTTAAAATCGTATCCATCATTCCCGGCATTGAAGCGCGCGCGCCAGAACGGACTGAAACAAGCAAAGGATTTTTTACGTCTCCGAATTTACATCCCATCACCTTCTCGGTCTTTCTGAGTGAATCCAGTACCTGTGATTTTAACTCAGGCGGAAATTTCTTTTTATGTGCATAATAATATGTGCAGACTTCAGTAGTGATTGTGAATCCCGCAGGTACAGGTAACTTTATGTTAACCATTTCTGCAAGATTGGCTCCCTTGCCCCCAAGGAGTTCTTTCATTTTCGCGTCGCCTTCGGCTTTGCCCCCGCCAAAGAAGTAAACGTATTTTTGCGGCATAATATATTGGTTTAGTGTTGTTGGATTTTTTCTTAAACTTTAAAGAACGGGATGTAAATTTTGAGCAGTAATTATATTAACCCAGAAGCCATTTGTTCAGAATTTTTCTCTGGTCGTCTGTCATGTTTTCCATTTCGGAAATTTCGTATTTCGGAATTGCAGGAGTAAGCTTAATTATAAATTCTTTTATAAATCCTTTTCTGTTAATCAGAACTTTTACTTCATCATCATGTTTATATTCTTTCAGAATTTTATCGTAATCTTTTTCTATTCGTATATCATTAATAGCAATTATTTCATCGCCTGTATTTAAGCAGCCCGTGTATCCGCAGCCGCCTGCATATACTTTTGTGATAAGTACTTTGCCGTTTGCCTGGCTTGTTTCAATATCAAACGTAACTAAATCTTCGTTTACATTCTTTGCTTCAAGTCCCGCTTTTTTGAAATAATCAAATAGAGGCAGTTCATCAAGTCCCATTAAATATTTATTCCAGAAGTCAGTTAAGTCTTTTCCTGCGAGTGATTCACAAATTTCTTTTACTCTTTCATTGGTAAATCCATTGGAAGGATTCTTTTTATAATCTTCCCACAAAGCTTTAAGCGCATCGTCTAATGATTTTTCACAATTGCTTGATATAATGATTTCTATATTAAGCATCAGTGCAACAAGTGCGCCTTTTGTATAATAAGATACCTGTGAGTTTTTTGAATTCTCATCTTGTCTGTAAAATTTTATCCATGTGTCGTAGCTTGATTCAAACAAGCTCTGATTGAATCTTCCCTGGAATCTCATTATATCGTTTACTTCTTTTTCAATGAACTCATAATACTCTTTATTATCTAAAACTCCGCATCGCCTAATAAAAATGTTATCGTAAATGCTTGTCCATCCCTCTGCAACCCAAAGTCCCGTTGTGTGATTTTCATTATCATAATCAAACGGACCGAGTTCTGCCGGCCTAATTCTCTTTACATTCCATAAATGAAAAAATTCATGCGATACCAATCCCAGAAACTGCTTGTATAATTTTTCATCGGTAAATGCCCAGCGCGGAAACTGAACAGCGAACGAATTCAAATGCTCCAGTCCGCCTCCTCCTTTTTCAACAAGGTGACAGATATAAGTGTAATGCTTGTACGGAATATCACCAAAGAAATTTATTTGCGCTTCTGCAATTCTTTTAAAATCTTTTATTAAAGTATCAACGTTATAATTTGATCTTCCTGTTAAAGCGATGTAGTGTTTTATGTTCTGAATTTCAAACTCCAGAACCTTTTGATTTCCGATTTCTATAGGAGAATCTGCAAGCACGTCGTAATTTTCTGCTTCGTATAAGTTGTTGCCAATTTTTTCTGATCCTGTTGAAATTGTTTTCCATGAAGCATGCGGACTTATCTGCACCGAACACTTCTCATTCTCCATTCCTTTTGCTGACATGAAAACATTTGAGCAGTTTATGAAAGCGTGTTCATCTGTTATCTCGCTAGTGCGAACGGTAAGCTCATTGCAATATACTTTGTATTTTACTGTGAAAGTACTTTCACCCTTAGTGTATACTTCCCAGTGGTTCTTTCGTGTTTTATGAATGTCTAATTTTTTTCCTGCTGATGAGAATGCTTCTGTGTTCTGAACCTGCCGTGCAAATTCACGGATCATATAAGAGCCGGGAGTCCAGACCGGAAGGAATAACGTAACAGCATCGGACTTAATATTATTAAATTGAATTTCAATCTCGCAGTAATGTGATGCCGGGTTGGCGAACGAGATGGCGTAGTTGATAGCGTGTGACAAGTGGCTAAATTTGAGTTATACTAAAGTGGTGCTATGTATTTTATATATCTAAGAAATTCTGTTCTTCTTCTTTGAAAATATCCAGAGCTTCCTTGCTTGTTTTTGCTTCTGCAAGTCTTCTTCTGAAATCATCTTTATTCATTAATCTTGAAATTCTGCTGAGCAGTTTTATATGCGCATTCAATAAATTTTCTTTTCCTACTAAAAGAAAAATAAAACGTACCGGTTCTAAATCTATTGATTCAAAATCTATGGGATTTTTTAACACAGCAAAAGCTGCAGTGATATCAGTTATTGCATCAGTTTTACCGTGGGGAATAGCAAAGCCTTTTCCTACTCCTGTAGAAACCAGTTTCTCTCTTTCAAGAACTGCGCTTCTTACTTTTTCAAGATCAATTATCTTTCCCGAATTATTTGCAAGATCAATTATTTTATTTATTGCATCATTCTTATCTGCGACCTCTAAATCAACTGATATAATGTTTTCCGCTAAAATTTCACTGATTTTCATTTTACATCTTAGAATTAAATTTATAAATTATTTCTTTCAGTTACGAACTACTCCAATTATTCGGATAAATAACTTTTTATTTTTTTCTTGAATTCTTTTATTAAACTTTCAGTCTTGCCCTGTGAATCTGTCTCTATGTTCAAATGAATTATATCTCTGCTCTTATCAGGAATACATAAAATTGTATCTGTCTTGCTTAAAGTCAGCAGCACACCGTCAATTAAGATCTGGTCATACTGAGTGTTATCTTCCATGAACTTCCTTATCACCTTACCCTTATCTTCTTTTGTACATTCAATGTTTTCTTTCATCATAAATAATTTCTTTGTCTCATCAAGAATATCGTGAACGTTAGATTTTGTCTTGGCAAATAACTCAAGGATTTTTGCTATGGCAAACATACCATCAGTAGCATATAAGAACTCAGGGAAAATAAATCCGCCCTTTGTTCCGCCGACAAACTTAACTTCCTTATCATCACAGGCAGTCATCATTGCATAGTGGCTGTCCTTTACTCTTACAACTTCAGTGCCGAATTCTTCTGCAACTAAATCTATTTCACGCGTTGCCTGTATTGGCACTGCAATTTTTTTTGTTTCCGGATTTACCATTAAGAACATCTTCGTTACCAATACTAAGAACCTGTCGCCGTCAATTCTATCGCCTTCATTGTTCATTATCCATATCTTCTCACCGCCGGAATCGATCATAAACCCGAAGTTGTAATTCAGCGAACGGACTACATATGAGAACTGCTTGAACGCAACATCAAACTCTTCCTGAGTTCTTGTGATTTTATCTTTATCTAAGTGAGCAGATAATGAAACCGTTTCAATGTTAAACTCTCCAAGTATATCAGGGAATAGCTCTGCCGTTATACCGTGACTGTAATCCAGCACGATTTTAAATCTTCTCTTTCTTATAGCATCAACATCAAGATTGCGTAAGAAGTGCTCTTTATATTTTTCAATCGTTCTTTCAGGATATTTAATAGAACCTACCATGAAGAAATCAGCGCGCTGATACTCTTCACTGAAATATAATTTTTCTATTCCTTTTGTCTTGCTGCTTGATAAATCTTTTCCGTCTTTATCAAAGAAAATAATATCGGTTGTGGCTTTATCGAACGGAGACTTTCTTACGAAGATACCGCCTGCACCCGCGCCGCCTTTCAGTTCCTGCCTTAGCAATGGAATAGAAGACATCTGCAAATCTTTAACCGTCAATCCAGCCGACATAACTCCGGAAGAAATTGAACGCTTAATCATATTCGATATATCATCTATATCACGGGCAAGCACAACTTTTTTGTTTTCTCCTATGAAAGCACCGTAAACAGAGCCGAGTTTAGAGGCGAACTCAGGATTTACCTGTAAGTTCGAGAGTCCAGATATTCTTGAATCTGTAAACAGTTCATTAAAGAATGTATCTTCGTATATTAAGCTTCGTGTTACCTTTGCGTTGTTATCAATTTTCTTCTTATCCCAAATTTTTATGCTTGAGCTGATGAAGGCGTTCTTGCCGACTTCACAGTTATCTCCCATAAAAACAAAATCGTTTACTCTTGCATTTTCACCAATCTTACAATTTTTTCCTATAACATCAAAAAGAATTCTTGCTTTGGATTTTACGCTTACGTTATCCCAGATTATAGAATTCTTTATGTTTGCACCTGCTTCTACGGTTACATTTTTACCGATGATACTGTTTTCAATAAACGCTTTTGGAGAAATGTTTGCGCTTTCATCTATACAATTTCCTTTGTCATCTTTTACTTTGATATAAGCAAGGTCACCGCGGAGCGCTTCTAAGTTTGCATAAATATATTCTTCAAGATTACCGACATCACGCCAGTATCCGGTGCTTTTAAATCCGTATAATGGAATACCGTTTTGTAATAAGTGCGGGAAGAGGTCTTTTGAAAAATCAAAATTCTCCCCTGCAGGTATGTAATCGAAAATTTCTTTTTTGAAATAGTATATTCCTGTGTTAATGGTATCTGAGAAAACTTCAGAAGAAGAAGGTTTCTCTAAAAATCTGACAATCTTTCCTTCTCCGTCAGTCAGAACAATTCCGAACTGTAATGGATTCTCTGCGCTGAATAAAGATAGTGTTGCCGTAGAATTTCTTTTAACGTGAAAATTATGTATATCGGATAAATTAAAATCAGTAAGCACGTCTCCGCTTATAACAAGAAAATCATCTGTAATAAATTCTTCTGCAAGCTTCACAGCTCCGGCAGTTCCGAAATCCTGTTCAGGTTTTACGTAACGGATATTCATTCCGTATTTTGAACCGTCACCAAGTAAATTCTTTATATGGTCTGCCTGGTAATATAGCAATACGGTGACATCATCAATCTTATGAAGATTGAGTAAGTCCATAAGATGTTCAAGTATCGGCCGGTTTGCAATCGGTACTATCGGTTTCGGAATATTATTCGTTAGAGGTCTAAGGCGTGTGCCAAATCCTCCCGCCATCACAATAGCTTGCATTACTTTTAATTAATAATTAGAGGAATTATTTTTTCTCGTCTTTTTTATTAAAATCGAACTTCACGTCCGGAGCTTTTTCGCTGCCTGCGACTGATTTAAAGTAAGCTTTATCTTTAAAGCCGAAAAGCTTTGCCGAGATTAAAGTCGGGAAAGTTCTCAGTGATGTGTTGTACTCCTGTACTGCATCATTGAATTTTTTTCTTTCGACTGATATTCTGTTTTCAGTTCCTTCAAGCTGTGACTGCAGCTGAAGAAAATTCTCATTTGCTTTTAAGTTAGGATAATTTTCTGATACAACAAGTAATCTTGAAATAGCGGAGGATAATTTATCCTGTGCATCCTGAAACTGCTGCAATTTTTGAGGATCGTTTAAGTCATCAGCCTTTATCTGTACAGAGCCTACACGGCTTCTTGCATCGGTTACCTCCGTCAATACATCTTTTTCAAAATCTGCATATCCTTTTACGGTGTTCACTAAGTTAGGGATAAGGTCAGCTCTTCTTTGATATTGATTTTCAACCTGCGACCATGCGCCGTTTACTTTTTCTTCCTGCTGCACAAGCGAGTTATATCCGCATCCGTAAAAGTTAACAGAGAAGATGCCTAAAATTAAAACGAAAAAAATATATTGGAATTTTTTAGTCATATATAATGTAATTTAAGTTTAAAAATACGAGGAAGCCTTATGAAATACAATTCTGATATTTTTAAGGAAAACGGGCATTTCTGCAAAATAATTCCCTCTAAACTAAGAACTTAAAATCATTTTTAAAATTGTTATCTTGAATTTATAAAGATAAAATGACTTATAACTTAAAACTCGTTGGTAAAGAAGAAATTCTGAAAGATACATTCGGATTGTACTTTGATAAAGGGAATTCGGGTATAAAATTTATTGCAGGACAGTTTGTTACGGTTACAATTCCTGATCTGAATGCTGCTGACGGCAAAGGCAACGAAAGGCACTTTTCAATTGCTAACTCCCCCCATGAAAGTAATATAGAAATTATTATACGAAAGTCAGGCTCCGATTTTTCAAATGCGATTTTAAACCTTCCCATAGGCTCGCAGTTATTATTTGATGAACCGCGCGGTGAGATTCACAGCAAAAAAATTTATGAAAGTAATTTCATTCCTGTCTTTATAGCCGGAGGTACAGGCATTACTCCCGTGAGAAGCATACTCCGAGATTTTGAAGAAAGGGAAATAGATAAAGAACTTATTTTGTTTTATGCAAACCGCTCAACAGAAACTGCAGTATTTATAAATGAGTTTAAAAATCTCAGTAACGAAAAAAATAATTTTACCTTCATTCCTATTTTAGAAAACTCTTCTGATACAAAAACAGAAAAAGGTATTTTTTCAGAGGAGATTTTTAAAAAGTATATAGGTGAAATTGATTCATATGTGTTTTTTGTTACCGGCCCGCCCATGATGCTTAGTGAAGCTATTAAAGTATTAGTAAGTTCAGGTGTACCTGAGGATAAAATTTTTATAGAGAATATATAATAATAAATATGAAAGACTGGCATAAAAATTTTTTCAAGCTTTGGCAAAAAGTTCAGTTCGATGTTTACACTCCCGAGCAGGATAAGGTGCAGACTGACTTCATCTGCAAAGTTATGAAGCTGAAAAAAGGAATGGCCGTGCTCGATGTTCCCTGCGGTTACGGGCGCATAGCAGTCCTACTCGCTCAAAAAGGAATGAATGTAACAGGAATAGAATTCAATAAGCACGTGCTTGATTTTGCAAAGCAGAAAGCTCTGGATAACAGCCTTAAGATTAATTACGCTGAAGGAGATATGCGCAATTTCTCCTATAGAAATAAGTTTGATGCAGTCATCTGCTGGTTCGGCAGCTTCGGATATTTCTCAGATGAAGACAATGAAAAATTTTTAAAAGCTGCAGCCCGAAGCTTAAAAAAAGGTGGAAGATTTTTAATTGATACTCATACATTAGAAACAATCATTCCTATTTTTCAGCCTCTCTCAAAAAATCGTTATGGAAAAACTCCATTTAAGGAAGAAAGACATCTTAATTTAGAAACAAGCAGAATAGATGTTAAGTGGACACTTGGTAAAGAATCTCAAAGCAGCAGCATCCGATTATATGGATATAAAGAAATACGAGACTTACTTTCTAAAAATGGCTTCGGAAAATTTAAAGCATACGGTTCAATTGAAGGCGAAAAATTTGAGTTCGGTTCAAGACGATTGATTTTAGTTTGTGAAAAATTGTAATAACAAAAATGAAAAAAGCATTGAAAACTGTATTAATAACAGGAGCATCATCGGGAATAGGATTAGATCTTGCGAAAATCTTTGCCGCTAATAATTGTAATCTTGTACTCGTAGCAAGAAATAAATCTGCCATGGATGAACTTGCAAAAGAGCTTACAGAAAAATTTAAGATAAAAGTAAAAGTTATAGTAAAAGATCTATCGGATAAAAACGCTCCTATGGAAATATACGAGGAACTTGAAACTGATAAAATCGAAATAGAATACCTAATAAACAACGCAGGCTTCGGCGGCTACGGAAATTTTTACGAGACCGACTGGAATAAAGAGAACGATATGATACAGGTAAATGTAATTGCTCTTGCTGAGCTCTCGAAATTATTTGTTCAGCCAATGGTTAAACGAAACAGCGGAAGGATTCTGAACGTTGCCTCTACAGCTGCATTTCAACCCGGACCTCTTATGAGTATTTATTATGCAACTAAAGCATTTGTCCTTTCCTTATCCGAAGCAATGGCTTATGAGCTAAAAGATACAAATGTAACCGTAACATGTTTATGCCCCGGACCTACAAAATCAAACTTCCAAAAAGCAGCAAACATAACCGAATCCAAACTTGCAAAAGGCGTAAATGCTACCTCCTACGAAGTTGCCCTTTGCGGATACAATGCAATGATGAAGGGAAAATATGTTGCCATTGAAGGATTTATGAATACATTGTTAGCTTTTGCTACCAGATTTATGCCGAGAAAACTTGTACTGGCTACGGTTTATAAAATACAAAAGAACAGGTAATATAAAAAAATAATTTTCAGGCATGGGTTTTGCGTTATTATTGGGAGCTTACTCTATATAGAGAAGGTATAGAATAAGTTAATCCTGTACCCATTGTTTCCCAATAAAACGCCTCCCGGCAATGTTGTTTGTTGGTGTCGGGGGGTTCTATTTTCTATTCTAATTTTTTTATCATGATGTTATCAACGAAAGTTGCTCCACGTACTTCAACAACATCTTCCCTTATTTTTATCCAGCCGTGCTTTTCAAAAAATCCCAATGCAGTTTTGCTTACGATAGCATTCACTTCTTTTATATTTTTTTCACGCGCATAATTTTCTAATTCGTTCAGGAGCGTTTTTGCGACTCCATGCCGCTGGAAATCTTTATGCACATACATAAAATCCAGATAGCCGTTATCTTCCAGCGAAGCAAAGCCGGCGATAATATTATTTATAACTGCTACTATAAAATATTGCTCAACTATTTTATCAGCAAAAGTTCTTCCGTCGCGGGTAGCTGTATCGGGCTCAAACCACGGCTTTATCCATGCGCGTATCTGGTTTTCATCGTAGTCTTTTGAGTTTACGTTGGAAACGGTATCGATATAGAGCTGCCGGAGTTCACTCAGGTCTTCCGGTACTGCCCTTCTTATTTTTATTTCCATTCTATATATTAAAGTATTATCATAGTCGCAAAAAAGTCACATTTTAAATTTGTAACTTTGTGTACAGTGTCACATTATTGTCACATTTTATTTTACGCTATCTTGTTAAATCAATATTTATTGTTTTTAAAATGTTACATTTGCTCTTACACTGCAAAATTTTTTTCAGAGTCGCAAAATAGTCACATTCTGAGCGTTGCTCAGTTCCGTCTAAAAATTTCTTCTCAAAAAATTTTTCAATCCTGACGGATTTTTGACGGATTTTGAAAATTCAGTGTTGTAAAAACAATTCGCCAAGGCGAACCTTTAGTACCGGCACCCTGAAAAATCCAACATGAATAAATTCTATGACGGATTTTATAAAAGCCAGCATTGTTTTTACAGTACCGAAGTTTTTAATTTTTAAAAATGTCTGGAAATAGTCGGATTCTTGTCTGTCTGTTCATTGTTAATTATTAATTGTTAATTGAAATAGTCGGATTTTTGACGGATTATTAAGTAAAGCTGCGAAAATTATCTGAGAAAATAATCCGTACTGTAATCAGAGCCTGAAATGGCTCATCAAAAATAATACAACTATTTTAAAGTTCAAAGAGAATGTTCCCTATTAGTAGGGATAGAGAGAATAATTTGGCTTGATTCGTTTTTTTTCATAATCTTTTTTCCATCCAGGTATTGCAGCCGCAGTGTCCCGTATTGCCAAGCGGCTTTTCTATAAATTCAAATCCCGCTTTCAGATATAACTTTCTTGCATCGCTCATGTTATCAAGAGTTTCGAGATAAATTTTTTCATATTCAAAATCCTTAGCTGCCTGAATGCATAACTCCATTAACTTTTTCCCTATACCTTTTCCCCGCGATTCAGGAAGCAGAAACATTCTTTGCAGCTCACAAATTTTTTCCGGCGTACCCTCAAGCTGATTTATTCCCGAGCCGCCAAGTAGTTTATTATCTTCCACTGCAACATAATACACGCCCTTGCCCTGTGTATAATTTTCATACATAGTATGCAAAGTCAGGTCTTCGACAATCGTTCCTTTAGGGTCTTCTTTAAACTCCTTCATTATCGAAGTGATTATATCTGCTAATATTTTATTATCGGAGGGAATTATTTTTCTGTATTCAATCATAATATTTACTAAAACTATTTCTGAACAATTGCTATTATATGCCCGTCAGCATCGGATAAGTAACCGGCGCTATCGCCCCAGTTACGTTTTTGTATCGGGGAAATCTCTCTTGCTCCGGCAGATACAGCTCTCTGAAAAACTTCTGCGGAGTTTTCAAAAGACAGATACAATTCGCATCTCGGAATCCCTGTGCCGGAATCAGGATGCGGAATTTTATCTCCTAAAATTTTTGCAATTCCGTCGTTCGGCATTAATCCCAGCTTGCAGTTTTCTTCAAGTAAAAACTCTGTCATACCGGGAACGTCGAGCGAGGGTTCTTTGTCCAGTAAAATTTTATAAAAGTTTTTACTCTCTTCCTGATTACTGACGTATAAAATAAACTCTACCATCTAACTTAAGTGTTTTATTTGTTTATCCTGAATCTTGCTTAGCAAGAGTAAAGCCGTAATTGCTCCTATCATTGCCAAAAGCATATCGCTTTGAGTATCAAATACATATCCCTGTGTTCCGAGGAATGCATCACCAGATTCACCTGTCAGAACCGATGTCCACCACTCGATTAATTCATAGAATGCGCTGACAGCCAAACAGATACATACAACTGTAAAAGCTCTCCAGCTTTTTTTGATAATATCTTTGCGGATAAAAATCTCACGGATTATCATTGCAGGTACAAAACCCTGAATGAAATGGCCGAGCTTATCGTAGTTATTTCTCGATTGCGAAAATGTATCTCTTATATAGTTAAAAAACGGGACTTCCGCATAGGTATAATGCCCGCCAATGAATAATATCCAGCAGTGAATTAATATTAAAATATATACAAGCTTTGTAAACGGAAAACGTTTGTAAGTAAAACTTAGAATTACAAATCCGATTATAGCGGGGAAAACTTCAAGGAACCACGTAAAATATTCTTTGGGATTTATGGAAGACCAGATAAGTCCGAGAAAGAATAAAATTATTATTATAAGATTAAATTTTTTGTTTGGGGTTTGCATAATGCAAATTAATGGAACACATTTTCAAAGAAAAGTAATTTGTTGTTTTGGGTATAATTTTATTTAGTCCATTCTAGAATGCCAATTATAAATTTTTATTAAGTTATCATAAAACATTTTAATAATTTCAAAAATAATAGCTACATCTTTTTCAAATTCTTTAACTGAATAATAATAATTAAGTTCGGCTTGATGTATTAGCTTATGTCTAAAATCAATTAATTTTTGTAGCTTGATTAAATATTTTTTACGAGGATTCGTTTTATTTAGTAAATCTTTGAATTTAATTCTAACATCGATTTCTTGAAAATTTGCATTAATTAAATCTATATTTTGGAAAGATTTATATCTGGAAATAATTTCTTGTATAGAAGATGTATTGTCAAGAATAGTTGTTAAATCTTCGTTTTGAATTCTTGTTTTTTTAAAAATATCTTTTTTTTTATCTGTAAATGTTAATAGTATAGTGTAGGTGCTTCTCAAATAATCTTCTAAAACAGATAACAAATACGGTACGCCTATATTTGAAGATATAGTTGGTTGGTGGGAATGTCTTGTGAAATCTAGGATCCTTTTATCAGGGTAAAGTTTATTAAATTTTTCATCAGATTCTTTTAATAACCAAATGAACTGAACTATATTTCCTCTTTTCCAATTATCAAAATTGAAATATGTTAAGTAGCATCCTGCTTCGGCATTTCTTCTTATAGGACCATAAAAATTAAAAGGTTTGTTTTTTCCATCATCGGTTATATAGTAACCACCAAAAAATTTTTTCAACAGAGTAATAGTTTTATTATGTACTAAATGTTCAAAGTATTCTTTGGAAATAGTTGTGTGTGAATAAACGGCAACATTTTCTTCGTTTACTTTAATAGATACATCTATTCCAGTTAATTGTTGAAATGAAGATTGATCGTAAAAGAAATATTCTACTCGCGAGATTTTTTCATATTTTAACAAAACAAAAAAATCTTCTAAGTCTTTTAATTTTGTATTCTTAGGTAAAATATTTACACAATTGTAACCCATTATTGAAAATAAAATGATTAATAGTTTAACTTATTAAATAAACTTAAAATTTGCAACAATAATCACTATTTCCATATCTCCTTAAATTCATTTTATTTATTTTGCATTATGCACTTCTTCCAGAAAGAAATTACCTTAAAAGAATACAAACGCGGATTCCATTTAATTACTATGGAAATACTTTCCTGTCTCCCGGAAATACGGGACATCAAAAAAGGAATGTGTAATGTTTTTATTCAGCATACATCGGCGGGACTTACGATAAATGAAAATGCCGACCCTACAGTCCGCAATGATTTTGAATCGCACTTCAATAAAATGGTGCCTGAAGATATGCCTTACTATCAGCATGATTACGAAGGCAGCGATGATATGCCGGCGCATTTAAAGTCGTCCTTGCTGGGCTGCTCAGTGAATATTCCTGTTACAGCCGGTGAGCTTAATCTGGGTACATGGCAGGGAATTTATCTGTGCGAACACAGAGACCACGGCGGAAGAAGGAAAATTGTGATAACGGTATGGGGAATATAGAATTCAGAATGCAGAATTTAGAATGTAGAATGATGAATTACTTCGAACAACTAACAACGAACAACGATTAACGAATAACGGCAATGAAAAAATTAGTTTTAATATTTTTACTTTTTACCTCAGTAACTTTCGGGCAGACAACATATTTTCAGATAGTTGAAAGCGTGCCGAAGGAAACTACTATGGAACGCTCAGGACTTCCGCGCACACAGGCCGTCTGGCTGAATATGATAAACAATGCAAAGAACACTCTGGATATAGGCATGTTTTACTTCGCCAATAAAAAAGGCGAAGCTATGGAGCCGGTGATGGATGCAATAAAAAATGCTGCAGGAAGAGGCGTTATTGTAAGAATATTAGTAGACTCGGCGTTTTATTCAGGATCGGAAAAATCGGTTGATGAATTTAACGGAATAAAAAATATTACGGTAGCAAAAATATCTTTTAAAAATGTAGGCGGCGGAGTAATGCATGCAAAGTATATGATTGCTGACGGAAGAGACCTGTACTCAGGCAGCGCAAATATGGACTGGCGCGCCCTTGACCACATCCATGAGCTCGGCATCAGAGTAAAAAACAGGAAGCTCGCAAAAAACTTCGAAGCGATTTTTAACTACGACTGGAACAACTCCGATATAGGAAGAAATACACTTAAAGAAAATATTTCCTTCGATGAAATTCTAAATGTATATAATGAACTTTCTATCCAGACAAAAAATTACGGCGGAGTTACTTTGTATCCATGCTTTTCTCCTATGGGAAAAATGCCGGAGGGATTCAGCAACGAACTGGATGAGCTTGTGAATATTATAAACAATGCTAAGCACAGCCTGCACATTCAGATGTATGCATATAACACAAGAGATGAATTTACGGATATAGATAAAGCGTTGAGAAATGCAGCAGAGCGAGGCGTGAAAGTGAAAATTATTTTTGGTAACTGGGCAATACGCAAAGGCGCTACGGAAGTGATACAGAGTTTGTCACAAGTACCAAACATAGAAATAAAATTTTCCGGAATACCGGAACATTCAAGCGGGTTTATTCCTTATGCAAGAGTTGAACATTGCAAATATTTTGTGGCAGATAATAATATCAGCTGGGTAAGCTCAGCTAACTGGGAGCGCGGATATTTTTACGGTTCAAGAAATACAACTCTAGTAATAGATAATAATAAAGTTAACATAGCAATAAAAAAAATATTTTTATCGGACTGGAATTCAAAATATACTGAGTTTGTCGATGCGAATAAGACGTATGAATCAGTAAAGAGAAATTAAAAATTTTAAAACTTAAGATAATTTTCTGAGCACAATAACATATAAAGAAGAGAAAAATATTTCTTCCGAAAACCTGATGTCGTTATATGAAGATGCGGGCTGGGGCGCATATACACACGATTCGGTAAACTTGGCTGAAGCTGTAAGAAATTCATACTATGTACTTACGGCATGGGACGGCGACCACCTTATCGGCATGATGCGTGTAGTGGGAGACGGTGTTACTATTTCTTACATACAGGATATACTCGTCAAAAAAAAATACAAGAGAAGAAAAATCGGCACAAAGCTTTTAACTAAAACTCTTGAGCATTTTAAAAACGTGCGGCAGACTGTTTTGCTTACGGATAATAAAGAAGAGACTGTGGGGTTTTATAAAGCTATGGGATTTGAAGACTGCAAGGAAATGGGCTTGATTTCATTTGCGCGAATAAACCGCTCATAAATTTATTTAACAAAATGAAAAAAGAATTATTTTCGTCAGGCTCTGTATGGGAGGAGAAATTCGGGTACTCCCGCGCCGTTAAAGCCGGCAATATGATCTTTGTAGCAGGGACAACTGCAACAGACGAAAACAGTAATGTAATGTTTCCGGGAGATGCGTACATGCAGACAGTTCAGATTATAAAAAAAATAGAGAAGGTGCTTCAGCAGGCCGGAGCTTCATTGAAAGATGTTGTGAGACTGACAATGTACGTTACGGATATATCACAGGGAATGGAAGTCGGCAGGGCAATGGGAGAATATTTTAAGGATATAAGGCCGGCAAATACTATGGTGGAAGTAAGCGGATTTGTTCATCCTGATATGCTTGTGGAAATATCAGCAGATGCAGTTATTGGCAATTAACAATTATTAATTAGCAATTACAAAGTATTAATTAACAGAGTATAATGAGTGAATGGACGTTAGAAAATAAAACAGCTTTAATAACAGGCGGGAGCAAAGGTATAGGGCTGGCGATTGTGAATGAGTTTTTATCACTCGGCGCAGAGGTGTTTTTTGTTGCGCGAACGCAGAACGGTGTTTTGAAAATTATTAATAAGATCAAAGAAGCTAATTTGCACGGAATAATTGCCGATGTAAGCACGGAAGAAGGAAGAGATAAAGTTTATCACATAATAAAAACACGAGCGAAGAGATTAGATTTTCTAGTAAATAATGTCGGCACTAACATAAGAAAAAAATCGGTTGAGTACACTGCTGATGAATATGATAAAATAATGAATACTAATCTTAAGGCAGCGTTTGAGCTTACAAAGAATATGTATCCTTATTTAAAAAAATCTAAGGACGGTTCAGTTGTAAATATTGCATCGGTCAGCGGACTTGCGAGTACATCATCAGGTGTAGTTTACGGAATGACGAAGGCAGCAATGATTCAAATGACGAGATACTTAGCGGTTGAATGGGCAGAGGATAAAATAAGAGTGAATGCAATTGCGCCGTGGTATATAAAAACTCCGCTGGTAAAAGAAGTTATGAACGATAAAAAAAGATGGGCGAAGATAATTGAGTGGACTCCTATGAAAAGAGCCGGAAATCCTGAAGAGATTGCCGGGCTTTCCGCTTTCCTCTGCATGAAAAAAGCATCGTTTATTACCGGTCAGTGCATTGCCGCAGACGGCGGACTAATGGCAGGAGCATTTTTCTAATTATCAATTCAGAATTATAAATTATGAATGACTTTTTAATTCATAATTCTGAATTTATAATTCATAATTAAAAACTATTCTTTATACTTTTCTTTTAGTGCAACCGGTTTTGATTTCTTTCTCAGCTTTATGTTTAATAACTCAACTAAGAATGAGAATGCCATAGCGAAATATACATAGCCCTTAGGCACTTCAATGTGCAGACCTTCCAGGAATAATAATAATCCAATCATCAACAAGAACGATAGCGCAAGCATTTTTATAGTAGGATGCTTGTGAATAAAATCGCTTACGTTTTTTGCAAAGATAAGCATTACAATCATTGAAAGAATAATTGCAATTATCATGATTGAAACGTGCGGCACAAGCCCGACGGCTGTGATAACTGAATCAAAAGAGAATACAAGGTCGAGTAAAATTATCTGAATAAGAAGCGATGATAATTTAACTTTTTTTGGTTCGGATTCTTTTTCTTTATCCTCTTCGCCTTCAAGTTTTTCGTGAATTTCAACCGTGCTTTTATACAGAAGGAACAGACCTCCGAGAATTAATATCAGACTTCTTCCCGTTACTGCAAAACCGAATACAGTGAACAAAGGATTTACCAGTCCCGCTATCCAGGATATTGATAAAAGCAGAAGTACCCTGAATATAAGAGCAAGTGCCAGCCCCAGTGTTCGCGCTTTCTTTTGTTCGTGCGGCGGAAGTTTTCCGGTAAGAATTGAAATGAATATAATGTTATCAATTCCTAAGATGATTTCTAAAAATGTTAATGTAAGCAGCGATACGTACGTATCAGGCTGGGAAAAGAGAGTGAAAAAATCCATTAAGAATAAATTGTTTTGAAAAATAGCGTTACTTTACCAACATCATTTTCTTTGAATCCGTTCGGATTCCGTTAACAAAAATTGAATAAAAATATACTCCGCTTGTTAATGAAGATGCATTGAATTCTGCTTCATGGTTTCCTGTATTATCATATCTGCTGTAAATATTTTTTATTTCCTTTCCTTGAACGTCAAATACTTTTACATCAACAAAGGCAGGTTTGTTTAAATCAAATTTTATTTTTGTTGAAGGATTGAATGGGTTAGGGTAATTCTGATATAATTTAAAATTTTTAACAACTGTATTTGAATTATTTACGCTTACAGGATTCTGAACCAAATCTCTCTGCCAAATTCCGTTTCCGTATGTAGCAGCGCGAAGCTTTCTGTTTGTGTATGAAATTGTTAAATCGAAAACCAAAGCATACGGCATTCCGGTTCTGTATTCATACCAGGTTGTTCCCCCATTAGTTGTAACGAATGTTCCTAAATCATTTCCGACATAAATATTCTGTGTGTAAAGAGGGTCCATTACAACACTCTGATGAGGAACATCAGGAAGATTTCCTGTGATATCTGTCCAGTTATTTCCGTTATTAGTTGAGCGGAAGACATGGCCTGTTCCAAATCCGCCGAATGTTGAAATCACTTCTTTTGAATTATTCGGGTTTACGGTTAAATCTGTTACGTATCTGTTTGGAAGGCTGCCTGTAATGTTAGTCCAGTTTACACCGCCATTCACACTTCTGAAAACTCCTGCAGTTGTTACACTTGGTGCAGAACCAACGTATAAAGTATCTGTGCTTGTATATGAAACAGCCATTGAAAGAAGTTTATTTCCTCCGAAGACAGTTGCTCCGTACGGACCTTGCCAGCTTCCGCTGCCTGTGGTTGATTTATAAATTGCCGTTCCGCCGATATAAATTACATTAGGATTACTTTTAGTTATTACATACGGTGCAACGAAGCAGTACGAACTTGCGTTCCCGGCATTAGGCGGAGAAATATCTGACCATGCTATACCACGATTTGTCGACCTGTTTAAATCACCGTTAGTATATTCCATATAGCAAATATTGTCATTGTTGGAGTTTACACCTGCTGACATTCCGTCCCCAAAGAAAGTTTTGTACCATGCAGTTGTTCCCTGGTTAAATGCAGCTCTGTTATCCTGCATTCCCCCGAGACACCAGGTTGAATCCTGATATGAATTTGCAAGTGACGCATAAAATTGTGATGTAACATATCCTCCGTTACAGGAATAAAATGTTTCTCCGAAATCGTTTGAGCGGTACAATCCGCCATCTGCCATGATATAAACTTTATTAGCATCTTTAGGATTTGTGACAAATTCATGAACGTCAGCATGAACGAAATTAGATGGACCTTCGGGTTGACCGGGAGGAGTTGCTCCGGTATTCCACGCAGACCAGTCGGATTTAGTTGTAAAGCTTGTTCCTCCGTTTGTAGATTTTTCTACGTTCAGAGTTCCGACTAAAACTAAATTTGCATTATCGGGTTTTATTATATTTGCGTTATTATACCAGCCCTGGTTTCCTATAGGAACTGTTGTGCTTAGTGCCGTCCAGTTTGTACCGGCATTAGTTGTTTTGTAATAACCGATGTATGATAAATCGTTTGAAACACTTGCAGTGATAATATTCGGGTCTGCTTTGTAAATATCAATTGTAGTTTTGCCTGTCCATGTTGCAGGAAGTCCTCCGGAAAGTTTATTCCAGGTAAGACCTGCATTTGTTGTTTTATATATTCCGATATCAGTAAGAGGCGTTACATTTGTAAGATTTCCAACTGAAGCGTAAATAATGTTTGAGTCTAACGGATTTATTTCTAAATCCATTACCATTTTTACATCGAGAGATTTTACCCATGAAGAACCGTTGAATTTATAAACGCCTTCACTTGTAGCAGAATATAAGATATTCGAGTTGAACGGATTATGTTGTACTTTCCAAACACCTCTTTGGTTATTGTAAGACCAGTCAAGAGATTTTGTCCATGTGCTTCCGCCATCAGTAGTTTTTAAAATTCCAATTCCATACATACCCCTAGTAAGTCTGTTATCGAGTCCGTTTAATGAAGCCTGATATCCGTAATTTTCTCCCGTACCTATATAAATTATATTTGTATTGTTCTTATCTATTGCAATAGAACTTACGGCAAGTGACGGGTATCCGGTATTTATCTGTGTCCATGCAGCTGCGCCAATACCACCTGTAACAGATTTCCAAAGACCACCTGATGATGAGCCAATGTAAATAATATTTGTATCTGTTGGATTAACTGCCAGAGTTAGACTTCTTCCGCCGATGTTATTGGGTCCCATTGATTGCCATGAATTTATGGCATCATGTACATTATTGAAGTCCTGCATTTGATCACGTGTATATTCAAATGCTTTAAAAAATTTATCCTGAGGAATATCTTTTTCTGGGTATGAGCGAATACTATTCATAAACTGCATTGATTCATATGCGCCTGACGGACCGGATTTGTGTTCTTCCTCTTCCTTTTCGGCTTCAGAGATCAGAGAAGTTTTATCTTTATTGGTAGATTCTATTGTTGCGCTTTTTTGTGCGTATTTAGCATAAAAAAAGATTCCTGAGACAAGAATAATCGATAATAGTATTACTTTTACTTTTTGCATAAATATATTAATAATGGTAGCTAAAATTAGCCTTAAAGGGAAGGAAAAACAATCCAAAATAATACTGTAATTAATGATATGCGTCATTTTTCTAAAGTGTAATACTAACTATTTTTGTATATACAGAATGATTTATTTTAATTTTAATAATACGTATGGCCCGATATTTTTTTGCTGTTATTGTGCTCATTCATGGGTTGATACACTTAATGGGATTTATCAATCAATTGAATCTGAAAAAGATTACCCGGTTCACGGGTAATACACTGTTCCCTGTTTCTGAAAATCTTTCAAAACTTTTTGGTATTTTGTGGCTGCTTGCTGCACTATTTTTTATTATCTCTGCAGCAGGATTCTTGGCGAATAAAGATTGGTGGGCTGTAGTCGGCCTTATTGCCATTCTTATTTCCCAATTTCTTATAATAGTATATTGGAAAGATGCCCGCGCAGGTACTGTTGCCAATATTATAATTTTAGTTGTACTAATTGTTTCGATAGCCGCATCTGCATTTGATAAAAAAATAAACGAAGAGATAGTACAATTATATTCAAATGTAAAAGAAGATAATTCGGTAATTACCAAAGAGAGATTTAATGAACTTCCTCCGGTGGTGAAAAAGTGGATTGAGCATTCCGGTATCATTGGTAAAAAAAGTATAAATGAGATAAGACTGAAGCAGAAGGCACAAATGAAATCTAAGCCTGACGGGAAATGGATGGATGTAAATGCAGTTCAGTATTTCAGAACAGATGAGCCTGCATTCATTTACAAATTAAATGTTAGTGCTGCTCCTTTAATTTCTATGACAGGAAGAGATAAATATGAATACGGTACAGGAAATATGTTAATAAAAATTCTTGACCTTTATACTGTGATAGATGCCCGCAGCAAAGAAATTGATCAGGGTTCAATAATAAGATTTCTAAGTGAAACATTTTGGTTTCCATCCTTTGCTCTTAGTAAGTATGTAAAGTGGGAACAGGTTGACGATAGTACTGCTAAAGCAACTATGTCTTATAAAGACGAAACGGAATCTATTCTGATTACCTTTTCGCCGGAAGGTGACGTTAAAAAAATCGAAGCGCAAAGGTATGGTGAATTTGAAGGGAAATATTCAAAAGAACTTTGGTCTGTGGTTAATACATCGTATAGGGAATTTGAAGGGATACGCATCAGCAATAATTCTGAAGTCACATGGAAACTAAAATCAGGAGATTTCACGTGGTTGAAAATTGAAATAACCGACCTGGAATACAATAAACCTTTTCCATATTAAAACTTAAGAATTATTATATAGGACAACATTAGTATATTAGAATATAGAACAATATTTATTATTTTAAATCCTTAATCATAATTAATAAATATTTACCCGCTTCGTATTGAAGTCTTTCTTCAGTAATATAGGATTTACCAAGAACGAAACACGAGTTGTTCTACTGATTGTTTTGGTTTTAATCATTGGTGCGGGCATAAAGTACGGCAGATATTTTTTTACAGGTGAAAAAACTTTTTATGATTATTCACAAAGCGATAATGAATTTAAAAAATTAACAGAGTCTGCAAAGCAAAAAGAGTTTGATGCATTAAAAAATGATACTATAAAAAAAGATGAAGCAGCGGACATTTCTGCCCAAATGAACAAAGAACAGGATAGCCTTGAATCGATAGAAAAAGAACCAAAGATTTCAAAAAAAGAATTAAAGTTAAGGGAAAAAAGCATTAATTTGAATACGGCAGGTGTAGATGAGCTGGTTTCTCTTCCGGGAATAGGAGAAAGCACGGCAGAAAAAATTGTAGAATATAGAAATAAAAAAGGTAAGTTTAAATCTGTACAGCAAATTATGAACGTAAAAGGCATTGGCGAAAAAAAATTTGAAAAAATCAAAGAATATTTAACCATAGAATAGTTAGTTTTAAAACCAAATTACAGTAGGGGAAGAATTGTAATTTTTAATTAAAATATTTCAAAATATGAAAACAATTGGTTCACCAACTTTACTTTTATTTTCATTGGTATTCACTTCCGCCATCATATATATTTTTAGTATTTCGGGATGTAAAGATATATTAACAAACACAAACGGTGAGAACGTATTTCATGCAAGATCGGAACAGGAATTTGCTACTAATAGAGAGCTCAGGGCTGTACCTGGAGCTGTTATTGCAGTTCAGCTTGAATATTTAAACTCTCCGCAAAATGATTCGTTGCGAGATACCGGACCCATAGGAGAAGATATTATACCAATCAGATTCACAGAAAACAGCAATATTAAAATACAACTTGCAAGTTCTGCTTATTTTGATGTGTTTTTGGTTAATTCTGAAACAGGAGCTTATGTTTACTATTTATATCCTGAAGTTACTTATGCTGATGTTGATATTCCTGCAGGAGATTATTTAATGCATTTTAAGACTTATACAGATTATTCGACAGATTCTGCAAATGCAAAACAAATAATCTTTGTCAAAACTTCAGTGAATACTACAGGAAATAACAGTAGTCCAAATAATTTTAGTATTGTTGTAAGTAATGAAGGCTGCATAGATTGTGATTTAAGCGAGGTTAATTTGCAAAATATGATGTTAAATGGAATGAATTTAAAGGGTGCAAAGTTAAACAAAGCAAATTTATCCCATACTAATTTGAATAACGCAAATTTAAAACTTGTAAATCTAAATGAAGCATATTTTTATCAATCTCTTATTATGTCTGCAGATTTATCAAATTCTTCTCTAAAAGAAGTGACTCTGCGAAATTCAGATTTAAGATTTTCAAATCTAAGTTCTTCGGACTTAACCAACGGAGATATTCGTTTTTCCGATATCAGATCAGCTAATTTTTGCGGCTCAACACTTACCGGAATAATTACTAATGGGGTAGTTTACGATGAGAACACTCAATGCTGGCCGTAATATAGTTAATAATTTTTTATACATATATAGTATTTTATCTTGGAAAAACTAATTTTAAGTTTCTCTGATGAATTTATCAGAGCAATAGGTGTAAATGATCTAAATGAAATTATCCTTATGGAAGAGGTTTCTTCCATTGTAGATTTTGGAAAAGACATCTCATACTATAAAAATAATACGACTGTACTGAGTGAAACATCGCAAATGATTCATTCAATTCTGAATACAGATATTTCTAAAATTAGAAAAGTAGGGGTTGCATTAGATTCGGCGCAGGCATTTTTAAATATTATACCAATTGATACCAATGATGATGAGAAAACTATAAACTCCCAGATAATGTGGGAGATATCGAATTATTTTCCAGAAACCTACAATGATTTCAACATTAAATATATTAAGCTAAATAATCACAAATATACCGCAAATATTGATGATGCCTTGCTAATCGCTATTGATAAATTTAAGATAGATTTTTGCAGAAGGGTTTGCAGTGAATTAAAGCTTAACTTAAAGACTGTTGAAGTAGATCACTTCGCATCAGAAAAAATACTAACTGACAATTATAAAGATAAAATTACTGCTAACAATGTGCTTTTAATTGGTTATAAAGCGGGAAGAATTGATATGAGCGTTATTTCTAACGGGAAGATACGCTTTTATGAATATGTAAATAAAGATGACAATGAGCATCACGAAAGATTTGCATTAGCGTTAAAAAATATTTTAATCAATATTCCGGATTTAAATCTAAAGGAAATTTTTATTTACGGCGGAGATTTTTCGGGTAGTATTGATGAAAGATTCTCAGAAATATTTAAAGGTGTATCAACAACAATTATTGACCCATTTTTTAAAATAAAACTTTCAAGAGAATTACTCTCTGAAAAATCCGGGGATAGAAATCTCCACAGATATACTCCACTTTGCGGTCTCGCGTCTAAAATGAATTGAATTAAATGAACAGAAGAAATGAGAATAATAGCAGGAAAATACAGAAGCAGGAGTTTGAAAACTCCCGGAAAAAAAGAAGGCATACGCCCGACAACAGACAGAGCAAGAGAAACTCTCTTTAACATTTTAAATAATTTTTTTGATTTTGAAGATGCAAAGGTGGCAGATTTATTCTGCGGTACGGGCAGCTTTGGAATCGAATGTCTCTCCCGCGGAGCAGAGTTTGCAATTTTTGTAGATAAAGATGTAAAGCTTGCAGAAGAGAATGTTAAGTTATTAAAACTTGAAGATACTACTGAAATAATAAGAGGTGATGCTTTACTTTTCTTGAGTGATGAATCAATGAATATAGATTTGATTTTTGCAGACCCGCCATACGATTATATATTTTACAACAAGCTTTTAGAAAAGGTTTCTAAACTTAATTCATTTTTTATTCTTGAGCATTCAAGAAATTACAAAGTTGCGGATGAGTTCAAGCCATATATGACCAGGCAGAAAGAAGTCGGTGTGACATTTTTTTCTTTTTTCGATTTCAGAAAATCTTCAGAACTTTAATTATAAAAAAGTATTTGAAAAAAATTACAGCTATATATCCCGGAACTTTTGACCCTGTAACAAACGGTCATCTTGATATAATTGAACGCGCATCTAAGCTGTTCGATAGCGTAATTATCACTATTGCAGTTAACTCAAGCAAGAAACCGCTTTTTACTAAGGATGAAAGAATGGATATGATTAAGAATGTAACGAAGAAATTTAAAAATGTTTCTGTAGATGTATTCGATGGATTGCTTGTCTCTTATGCTAAGAAGAAAAAAGCTTCGGTTATCATAAGAGGGCTTCGCGCAATTTCTGATTTTGATTACGAATTTCAAATAGCTCTTACTAATAGGAAACTTGAGCCTGAAGTAAATACAATTTTTTTGATGCCAAGCGAAAAATACAGTTTCCTGAATTCATCCTTGGTTCGGGAGCTTGCATCATTTAAGGCAGATGTAAAACAGTTTGTGCCGGATTATGTTTTTAAGAAATTAAAAGAGAAGTATAAAAAGATCTGAAGATACAAATAAAAAAAGCGGGCAAAAGAAAATTGATCTAAGCCCGCTTTTTATTTGTAAAAAATATTTATTGAGTTATACTAGAGGACCTTACTAAGGTCGGTATTTTTATACTGGTCTGAACTGAAGAAGTTCAGCATTTTTTGAAACTCACCTGCTTCCATATATCCTGCGAAATTCATAACTTCCTCACCGTTATATTTAAACTTAATAACACTTCCGTCAGGATTCAAAAACACATGGCTCGGATATCCTGTTGTATTAAATGATTTTGCAAGGTCGGCAACTGTAACGCTTTTGCCGTCATAAGTTACAGGAGTTTTGCTGTCAGCATCAAGACTTACCCAAACGAAGTTAGCCAAAGCAGACTGTACGCCGGCATTTGTATATACTTCACTTTGCATTTTTTTAGTCCATGTATCTGAAGCAGAACCTATAAATAACACTATTTTTTTATTTGAACTTTTTGCTGCTGTTAATCCTTCACTCAAAGACATCTGAGCAAACAAATTTCCTGCAAAAAATAATACAGCTAAAAACGAAACTAAGACTGATATTTTATATGTGTTTTTCATAATTACCCTTTCTATTAACTAACGGGTTTAGATATTAAACAAGCAATATTGCAATAAGTTTCATTACTTTAATACAATAAAAATAGTGAATTATTCTTGAAAATAAAGGGGAGAAGGGGTTGAAAAGTTGCAAAAGGGGCTTTACTTAGCCCCCTGAAGATTTGAAATGATTCCCTGCGAAAGAAGGAATAAAATTATTAAACCGAAAACAATTCTGTAAACTATAAATATAAAATTCGTTCTTGTTTTCAGATAGCTGATAAGAAATGCGATGGACATATATCCTACAATTCCTGATACAATGGTAGCAACTATTAAATTGATTTTATTTTCAGCAAGAAGCTCCGCTCTTTCAGAATATAATTCATATAATCCGCTTAAACTGATGGCGGGAATACTAAGCAGGAATGAATACCTTGCAGCAGTCTCCCTTTTAAGTCCGCAGAATAACCCGGCTGTTATCGTAACACCGCTGCGCGAGCTTCCCGGTATAAGTGCAAGCGCCTGAGCGCATCCGATTATAATACCATCTCTTACAGTTACATGCTGCATATCTTTTTTCTTTACGCTTATCTTTTCAGCAATAAAAAGAAAAATTGCGAGAATGATTAACATACTTGCAACAACATAAAGTCCGCGCGCATCACCTACTATAAATTTTTTGAATACAAGCCCGCAAATCGAAATAGGAATAGTACCGAGAATAATCAACATAAAAACTCTGGATTCAGGATCTCCGAAAAAGTTTTTTGTTTTTAAGGCTCTGAAAAACCCTTGTAAAAGATTTGAAATATCCTGTCTGAAATAAATGAACGTTGCAATCAATGTTCCGATTTGAATTACTGCGGTAAATGCTGCTCCTTCATCTTTCCATCCGAGCAATGCAGGTACAACACGTAAGTGAGCTGAACTGCTGACAGGAATAAACTCCGTCAGTCCCTGTATAATTCCTAATACAATGGCGTGTATAATGCCTTCCATTAATTTTCTATATTAAAATTAAAGGGATGACAATTGCCATCCCTTTGCAAAAAAATTAAGATAAAATAATTTTACAAACTACACATCAAGATTTGCATACTTCGCATTCTCTTCGATGAATCTTCTTCTTGGTTCAACCTCTTCACCCATAAGCACTCTGAACATTTTGTCAGCTGCAGATGCATTCTCATTATTTACCTGTAAGATTGTTCTTGTTTCAGGATTCATTGTTGTTGCCCAAAGCTGCTCAGGATTCATTTCACCAAGACCTTTGAAACGTGATATAGCAACGCCTTTAGGGCTTGCAGTACCGCTTGTCTCTTCGGTCTCAATCAAAACTTCACTCTTATCAACCTTCAAAGATTTTAAAATGCTGTCTCTTTCTGCATCATCGTAAGCATAAAATTCCTGTTTGCCTTTTTTAACTTTGTAAAGAGGCGGCTGGGCAATGTAAAGCATACCCATATCGACAACCTCTTTCATATGTCTGTAGAAAAATGTTAATAGCAGTGTTCTGATATGCGAACCGTCAATGTCGGCGTCGCACATAAGAATAATTTTTCCGTATCTGACTTTGTTCGTATCGAAGCTGTCTGAGTTTCCTATACCGGCACCCAGCGCTGTTATAATATCTCTTATCTGTTCGTTCTCAAGAATTTTATTAATTCTTGCTTTCTCTACGTTCAGAATTTTTCCTTTCAATGGAAGTATTGCCTGAAATCTCCTGTCTCTTCCCTGCTTTGCAGAACCGCCTGCAGAGTCACCCTCAACAAGATATATTTCGCATTGAGCCGGATCGCTGATAGAACAGTCTGCAAGCTTGCCCGGCAGTCCGCCTATATCAAGCGCATTCTTTCTTCTTGTAAGTTCTCTTGCTTTTCTTGCAGCCTCTCTCGCTTCGGCAGCGCGTAAACATTTTTCAATAATTCTTTTTCCAATATTAGGATTTTCCTCGAGGAAATTTCCGAGCTGTTCGCCAACTAATGACTGAACAATACCTTTTACTTCACTGTTACCAAGTTTGGTTTTTGTCTGTCCTTCGAACTGAGGCTCAGGTACTTTCACACTCACTACGCATGTTAATCCTTCTCTGAAGTCATCGCCTGTTAAAGTTATCTTATCGCTTTTGATTAAATTATTTTTAGAAGCAAAGTTGTTCAGAGTTCTTGTTAACGCTGCTTTGAATCCTTCTAAGTGCGTTCCGCCTTCATGTGTGTTAATGTTGTTAACGAAGGTGTAAATGTTATCGTTGTAAGATTCGTTGTATGAGAAAGCAACTTCCATAATAATATTTTCTCTGTCACCATTTACGTAAATCGGTTTATTGGTGATTGATTTTTCATCTTCATCCAAATATTTAACGAAGTCAACAATGCCGCCTTTATATTTAAACTCTTCTTCTTTGCCGCTTCTTTCATCTCTGATGATGATTGTAAGATCTTTATTAAGGTAAGCAAGCTCTCTTAATCTTGATTCAAGAGTTTCAAATTTAAAAGTAGTTACTTTGAATATCTCATTATCAGCTAAGAAAGTAACCTTTGTTCCTGTCTTCTCTTTTACTTTACCGGTTTCTTTTACAGGAGCAACAGCCTCACCTCTTTTGTATTTCTGGTAAAATATTTTTCCATCTCTGTAGACTGTAACTTCAAGCCATTCGCTAAGTGCGTTCACTACTGAAACACCGACTCCGTGAAGACCGCCTGAAACTTTATAAGTATCGCGGTTGAATTTACCACCTGCATTAAGCTGAGTCATTACAACTTCAAGCGCGGACTTTCCCTCTGTTGGATGCATATCGGTTGGGATACCCCGTCCGTTATCTTCAACTGTAATTGTTCCGTCTTTACCGATAGTTAAAATAATCTTGTCGCAAAACCCTGCAAGCGCTTCATCGATAGCGTTATCCACTACTTCATAAACTAAGTGATGGAGACCGCGTGATGAAACGTCTCCGATATACATAGCAGGTCTTTTGCGGACGTGCTCCATTCCTTTCAGAACCTGAATATCACTGGCTGAATAATCGCCTTCTTTTTTCTGTTTGTCTTTTGCCATTTATATTTTTCTTTTTAAAACTTTAATAAAACTTATACGAAAATAATATCTTTTACTTTTTTGTTTTTCAGAATTTCATTCACTCTGCCCAGTATCTCTTCTTTACGCGCAGAGAGTTCATATCTCCATACGGCATTTTCCACACTCACATACAGCTTGTTCTTTTTTATATCAACCGGTTTTGAGAATTGCGAAATTGTATCGCCTACACATTCATTCCATACTTTCAGGATCTTCATATCCTGCATCTTCTCGCTTAAGCCGATGTACTCCATAAATTCATCAAGCTCATTGCGAAGATTGATTACCTTTCCTAATCGTCCGTCTTTCTTTTCCTGAAACATAGTGTAAAACATTAGTTATCTGTAAAAACTTTTCCGTTTATAACTTTGAAGATTTTCATCTCAGAAGGATTATAAAACTTGCTGAGATTTTCAGCATATCCTTTATTTGTAGTCGTTAAAAAAATCTGTCCGAATTCTTTCAAATGAGAAATTATCATTGACACTCTGTTTTCATCAAGCTCTGAAAGAACGTCATCTAAAAGCAGCACAGGATTTGTTTCTTTTTTATCCTTTAAAAAATCATACTCTGAAAGCTTGAGCGCAACAAGAAAAGTTTTATGCTCTCCCTGTGAAGCGTGATTTTTTAAATCGAAAAAATTTGTGCCTGCAGTTTTTTGCAGACTGAAAATATAATCATCTCTCTGCGGACCGAATAGCGAAGTTCCTCTGGTAATTTCATCATGAAATCTTTTTTCGGCAAGCTTTTCATACCCTGCCTTTATTGTTTCCTTTGTAACAGTTTCGTATTCATCAATACCTATTGTTCCAAGTGCATCCGATTCGTAACTTATGTACGGCGTCTGATTTTTATTTATCAGATAAGAAAAATTCTTTGAAAAATAATTTAAGAACTCTTTTAAAAACTCAATGCGTTTTACAATTATCTCACCGGAAACTTCTATAAATTTCTCGTTATAGCTTTGCAGTAAATCCTTTAACTCTCCCGAAGAAATTCTCTGATGCTGATGATAGCTTCTGAATAAAGCATTCTTCTGTTTAACAAGCTTCACCATATCTTTAAGATTATTCAGATACAGCGGACTTGTCTGAGAAATCAGAATATCGAAAAATTTTCTTCTTTCGGAAGGATTGCCATAGGTAATTTCCAGGTCCTGCGGCGATAAAAACACAGCGGGAATTCTTCCGAAAATTTCAGAAGAGTAGCTAGCTACTTTGTTTTTATTTAAATGTATTGCCTTTTTTGCAGATGGCTTATCATACGCAACTCCTATTTTTTCATCGTTTCCGTTATCGTTTGTATATATGCTTTCTATTGAAAAATTCTCTGAATCAAATCTTAAACAATCAGATTCAGATGCTCCGAGAAAACTTTTTGTTAAGCACGTAAAGGAAACGGCTTCAAGTATGTTTGTCTTTCCCTGCCCGTTCTCTCCGTAAATAAAATTGAACTTCTCATTAAAATCAATTTTCTGCTCTTCGTAATTCCTGAAATTATTCAGCGTAATCTCTTTTAAAATCAACTTACTCTTACAGGCATAATTAATTCTATAAAATCTTCGTTATCGGGCTGCTCAGTCGGGTATGCAATCGATGCCTTCGAAGGCTGATTCATCTTAAAAATAATTTCATTCGTTTCTATCTGATTTACTGCGTCAAGTAAAAATCCTGTATTGAAAGCAGTTGTGAACGGTGTTGCATCAAAGTCAGCATCTCCGCTCATAGCTGTAAAGTTACATGGAAGAGTTTCTTCCGCTTCAGTTCCTGTTTCAGGATTTTCAGATGTAATTGTAACCGAGTTATTTTTTATTTCCATCTTTACTCTCTTTGTAATCACATCTGCACAAATCAATGCTCTGTGAAGCGAGTCCTGTAATTCTTTCTTTACAATTCTTAAAGTCTTGTTGCCGTCATTCGGAATTACCGATTCATAATTTGGGAATGTTTCGTCAATCAGTTTTGAATAAATCTCTGCATCGGGGAAGAATATTCTCAAATCATTTTCATCGAATTGTATTTCAACTGTTCCTGCTTCACTGCTTAATCTTTGAATTAAATTACATGTCTTCACAGGAATAACGATTTTGCTGTCTGCAATTCCTTTATGGGTGGTTTTGTAAATAAGCTTTGCAAGTCTGTATCCGTCTGTTGCTACAGAACGTATTTCTTCTTCTTTGGCTTCCAATAACACACCTGACATATTTCTTCTTATCTCGTCTTTATTAGCTGCGTGGAAAACTTTTCCAATTAATCTTTTTAATACTCCGCTGTTAATCTTTAACGAGCTTAAATGATTATTTTCTTCAGGGAGCGGGAAGTCATCTGCCGGTTCACCCGATAAATTATATTTTTTATTGTTCTGTGTTTTTAATGTCATTCTGCTCTTGCCGTCCACTGTGATTTCAAGAGTTTTCTTAGCTAAGAATGATTCAGATTTTTTGTAAAGCAGCTCTACAACTTCTTTCAGCTTTGCGTTTGAATCACTTAAGTGTTTTAAGTTTTCATCTGAATCAATGAATTTCTGATTTTCATCTATGAGTGTGTCAATCTTTTCTTTATCCATTGCAGTCAGCACGCCTACATAAACTAACGACTCGCCTGAAGAATCATATTTAAATCTGTCTGCAAATACATCGGTAAGCTTTGCCTCATTTCTTAAATCATCGTAAACGGATTTTTTTAATTTCTCCGTAAGGTTTACATTTGAAAAGCTTGATGAAAGCGATTTGGAGAGGTCTGAAAGTTTTTTGTACGGAACGGTTACTCTGCCGTCTTCTTTTCCTTTTACTGATGTCTTCGTTCTGATGAATGTTTCCAGATCCGAAGCCAGCATTTCAAGATTATTTCCTTCGAGAATTAACAATACATTTCCTAATATCGGAAGCGGAGATTTCGTTGGAACTATCGAACTTAATTTATTTAATGAATTAACGAACTGGTCTGCTGCGACTGTAAATTTCATTTATGGTATACGGTAAGTGTTATGAGATAAATAATTGGAAAAATAACTAATTTATCGAGTATTTTCAATGAAGTTAGAATGGTTTAAAACCTTTATAACTTGCATAAAAACATATATAAAGCGAAGGGTAAAAAGAAATGTTTACGGAAGGAGTAAAAATTCTGTAAAATAAAAAAAGAAAGCCGTCAAAAAAAAATTCTGACGGCTTTAAATATAAAAGTTTCTTAACAATTAATTTACAGCTTCTGTTTCATACCCTGAGTTATTTATAGCATTTTCAATTTCTTTTGCTGAAACAATTTCCGAATCGAAACTTACTTTTACAATTTTACTTTTTACGTCAGCTGTTACTTCTTTTATGCCTTCAAGTTTTTTAACAGCTTCAGTAATAGTATTTGTGCACCCGCTGCAGCCGATACCTTTACATTTGAATTGAACATTTTTTATTGTTCCGCTTAAAACCGTTTGTTCGTTTTCTGTCATTGTTTTATTTTCTGCAAGTGTTTTTCCGCCCAAGCCAATTATCAGAATAATAGATAACTACAGCAATGTAATAATTTTAATTGATTTCATCGATTTAAAATGATTTCATTATTTTTTGGTTTTCTTCTCTATACTTACTTCCTTTTGCTCTGTTGAACTGTTTGTCTGAGTGCCCGGTGTATTCATTTCTGCATGATACCCGGCTTTGTTAATTGTATTTTCAATATCAGCCGCCGAAACAATTCCTGATGCAAAAGTTACTTTGGTGATTTGTGTTTTGTAGTCAGATTCAACTTCCTTAACACCGTCAAGTTTTTTAACTTTTTTAATTATGGTTTCTTCGCATCCTGTGCAAGTCATACCGTCACATTTAAACTCGACAGTCTGAAGATTTTTATCTGTATTTTGCTCTGTATTTTGTACGGATGAATTTTCAGTTTTTGGACCGTTTTTATTACATCCCGTCAAAATAAACAAAGTACAAAATATGATTATTCCAAAATAATTTTTCATCTTAGCCTTGTTAACATTTTAAAATCCGGAGAAGTTTAAAACTTCTCCGGTAATAAATTACATTCCGAAATAATAATTCAGTCCTGCAATTACTCTGAACTTATTTCCGGCCTGGTCTCCATTGAGTTTATCCTTTAATGGATACTGATATGTAAGGTTCAAAGAGAAATCGGAAAAATAAACATCGGCACCGCCTGTTAAAAATAAAACATCGCCGCCTGAATCATCCACTTCAACATTATTTTGTTTGTCACGTCCTGCGTTTTCAAAATAAACACCTGCATGCGGCATTAACCCTGTCTGGTCAATTGTATACTGATAAAAAATTGAAGCAGAAGTATTAAACCTGTTTGCAAATCTGTATTCGTTTTTATTGGTTGTTGCAATTGAATAAGATGCATCGGCATTGAATCCGAAATCTTTATATTTAGCAAAGTAAGTTCCGCTTACCAGAAAATCAAATGCACCCGTTCCCGGCTGAAAATGAGGCTCAGTGACTCCATAGGTAAGTTGCTTGTTAAAAGCTCCTGTCGGCGCTTTTATTCCTGCTCCCAGATAAACTCTTTGTCTGTATCTGGATTCATTCTTCAAGCTCATTTCACTTGCATATACAAGGTACTGACCCATCAATAAAACATCGCCGAAATCGCGGATAGTTTTACCGTTAATATCATTTAGTTTATATGGAACTGTCAGCGATAGTCTGAAATGAGGGTTTACATTATATCGGGCGTAAATTTCAACCTTAGAATAAATTTCAGTTTCAGTCTGTGTCGGGTCTACTTCATGGTCAAGGTTAGGATTAGCATCGGCAACATGCGGTTCATTTACAAATTTAAAATATGAATACCTTATGCCGACTGAATTATTGCTGTAGTTCGGCTCAATTCCGAAGTAACAGCCGCAAAGGTCGCACTGTGTGTTCTGAATATTATGTATTTCACCGAGAGATTTTAATTTTTTAAGATAAATTTTTTCTAAAAATTTATCCTTTTCATCTGCTTTCAGGGCAGAAGTTATAAACATTATAATCGCCAGAGTTAAAAATATTTTTTTCATTCTTTTTTAATCTAAAATTTAAAATCCGATATCAAAATAAGTTGAGTCTGAAAATCCGGTCTTTGTCATATACATATTTATTCTCCAATTGCCCGAGGCAGGAAGATTTACTTTACCTGTGTAATGTCTTAATTCTCCCGCAGGAACAGGATTTATATTTCCTGTAGATGTAAGTCCTGATGAAAGTAAAACAGGCTTTAAAGAAATTGCGTATGATGTATCGGTTCTGAAGTTTAGGGTGTCCATAGTGCTATTAATGAGAAACTCAAAATTATTCATTCCTACTACAGGACTTTTAGGATTTATGCATGAAAGATAAATTGTCGGCCCGCCCGGCAGGTCTTTCTGCACAAATTTACCTGTGTATTCGGCTATGTGAAGTCCGCCGAATGAAGCAGTACCGTAAGGTTCACCTGTGGCGCCATGGTTATGAACACCGATTTTTATATTCCAGTGATCAACGGCCTGTGGCGAAAGAAATACCACTGCAAAAGGAAACAAACCTTTTGAATTTGCTTCCTCAGGTGCGCTTTCAACCGGTCCTCCGAGAGTATGGTCAGTCAATGCCGGAATTACATGCGCATCCTTTATTACAGCGCCGGTTAATGAATCATAAAGTAATGCATAAACTTTATTATAGCCGGTATGCAGCGGTTCATCCAAGTATAATATTACATTTGCTTTTGCTCCTATTGCATCCGCTTTGCCAAGTCTTATTAAGCCTGTCGTATCGACTGTAGCCGGAGCTTCAGGGCTTGTGACAGTATCGTCTTTACATCCTTGTAAAAAAGAAATTGAAATAAATAATAAAAATATTGCTAAAATACTAAATTTTGCTTTTTGCATAAAAAATTTGTCAATTTGTTAGTTTTTTTAAAAAAGAGTTAATAATCCGGGGACGAAATGTACACACTTCACCTATGGACTTTTAACGGGGACAATATTGATTTATGCGAATTGCGGCGGTTTGCCGGGAAGAGAATAGAATCCTTTGGAAGGATTTAAAGAATTATCTGTAAATTGTATAGAATTTGAATTGTTAGTATCAGGTAACGTGAAGTAATTAACAGTGAACTCTGAAAGCTTAAGCTTAATATTTATATTTTCGGCAGGAGCTTTGGTTTCATCACTTTGGTGATCTAATTTTTTATTAAGGTAGCAGCATGCATTACATCCGGCAGTCTTTTTTTCGCATACAGTTGCAGCAAGGTCTGATTGATTCAGCTTAAAAATTCCGTAATACAACATTACATAATTTGTATTAAGAAAGAAAATTACCAGCATAAAGCAGGTGAGTATTTTAGCAAGATTGCTTTTCACGGTGTAACAACCTAAGAGTTTTAATTTTTGTTTTCAATCCAATTGATTTATCACAGATTCGATGTTAGCATCATAGCTCCCAATATTACTGCCGGAGCTCCTTGCCCTGGAAAAACCGTATCGCCAACTAAATAAAAATCTTCTATTGGAGTTTTAGACGGAATCTGCCTGAAAAAATTGCGCTTAATGGTTGTCGGCATCCCGCCAACGTATCCGTTTTTTCTTTTCGTATAAAACTCAAATGTTTTCGGACTTCCTGATAAGACATATTTCTTTTTGCAGTTTATAAGATTATCAAAATTTTCTTCAAGCAGTTTCATAATTTCTTCTGTCAGGATTTTTTTCTTCTCTTCGTAAACTTCTTCAGAGTAATTTTTCCATTCTTCCGGATTTGCAATGTGGGTTGATATTGTAACCGTTCGCCACCCTGCCGGAGCCTTCAGTTCGTCTCCGCTTTTTGATATTGAAACAAAAACAGAACCCGGTGCTGCTATACTGCTCTTGAAATGTATCTGATGATAAAGTGAGCCGTAATCATTAAATTTATCTTCAACGCCAAAGTATAAAGTGAAAGCTCCCCATGCTTCAGAATTTTTTTCAGAGAGACTATCAAAATACTTTCTTGCAACTGCATCTTTAAATAAGCTTGCGTTATTCCATATAGGAATATTTGAAATTATTTTCTTAGCATAATATTCCCCTTTATTGGTTATAACTTTAAAAGCAATATTCTCTTTGGATATTTTTTCCACTTTATGCTTAAACAAAATCTTTCCGCCAAGCTCAGTAAATTTCTCCTGCATGATTTTAGAGAAGGAATACATTCCTCCGTTTATATAATAAGTTTCTGCGGGATAGTTTAGCGCCAGACATGCAGGGAGAAATGGTACTTTATCAGTATGCGCCTGGGCAGTTATCATTAACTGTTCATTAAGAAATTTTTTGAACAACAGGTTGTTTTCAAGACTAAATTTCTTAAGAACATCATCAACAGTTTGAGTGAGATAATAAAGGAGATTTAAATTTTTTGGATTTTTTGGAAGTGAGAGATAATCAATTAGGTTTGCCGGAGGAAAATTTTTCAGGGATGGTATCAGTTTGTAACTTTTTCTTTCAAGCTTGAAAATTAATTCCCAGAATTTTTTCATTCCCTGCTCATCACTGAATTTGTTAATACACTCGTTTACCCATTTATTTTCATCAGCATAGCGGTAAACTTTTTCTTTTCCTTGTAATAAGTTATGAATAACTATTCCGGTACTTTGCTTGTACAGATTATTTTGAACCTCGTGTTCAATTCCTGCATCCTTTATAAATTTATATAAAGGTTGGTCTTCGCGAAAGCCGCTTAAAGTAGTAGCACCGACATCAAAATTGAAATTTCCCGCTGGTTCAGATTTTGAAATTCGTCTGAAGTATGATGCGCATCCACCACTGACAGTATGAGCTTCAAGAATTAAAACTTTCGCTCCTTTCTGCTGCAGAAGAAGTCCGGACGAAAGCCCTCCAAGCCCGGCACCAATAATAATAAAATCGTATGTAAGAGACAAAAATTTGATTTAGGTTAAAAAGGGAACAAAGTCAGCGAATAAAAGTTAAAATTGTAAATATTAATTGTAAAAAAATTAAATTATTTTAGGTATAATCCAAACAACCAAATTTATATGAAAAAAATTCTTTTATTATTAGCTGTATTTTTTATTACATCACAAATTTCATTTGCGCAGGATACCCGCTGGTTCACAGTCGCTTATTCTTATTTTAGCGGACCCGTATCACCTGAATATCAAAAAACTTATACAGTAACTGTAAACCATGATAGAAGCGCATCAATAAGCTTTCATCAGGGGCTGGATAAAATGGCACCGCAGGTTGAATCTTTTACAATCAGCAAAACAAATCAAAAGAAGATAACGAGTCTTATTAAAAAGATTGGAATACTTGATGGAGTAACTCCTAAAGATTCTGCTGACGGAAAAATTGGCGGACCGAGTAAAAGCATAACGGTAACCTACGGTAATCCAAATCCGAATCTTGATCAGCCTGTAAGACAAGTTAAATTCAGCGAAACAACTTTTTCATCAGATGATGTAAAAAAGCTTTTTGCTCTAATGGATAAAGTTGTCACTAAAAAAGTATGGAAAAAACTCGAAAAGAAAAAAACAACCGGCGATAAATAATTTTTAAATCTTCCGATTAAAAACAAAAGGCGAAGTAGTTACTTCGCCTTTTTCTTTGATATTAAAATTTTATTTAATCCTTCAGCTTATTAAATATATATCCGCCATTTGTTGCCCCCCAAATTTGTTCATCGTTTTCACCCCAACCTCTATCCCAGCTAATAATTTTATTCCTGTATACCTTAACTTCAGAGGTTGCATATTTTGCTCCGCGCAAATCACTCGGACAATCTTTACCTTTAGTTGCTCCAACATAGTAACCTTTCTTATTTTTAGTAAGAAACACAGAGCAGCCGTCTCTCGATTTTAGTGAATCAGGTGTTAATCCTGATAGTGCATTATCTTTCTTATAATCCCCTGCAAATCTCAACGGATTTTCCATAGTATAAACTGCACTTTCGAATTTGTTCTTTCCGATTTGTGTCACGTGATAAACTCTTTGTCTGTAGGGTTTATGCTGTGCAGTTGAAACGGCTTGCTCAACATAAAGCCATATGCCATCCGTTCTATCCTTCCAGATTCTTTTCATTTGTAATCTAATATCAAAATAATTTGTATCATTTATGGATTGTTTTTCACTGGAGAACGAACCTTCCATATAAGCTGCAAGTTTTAATAATTCACTTTTTGGTTTTGGTTTCGCAAAGGAATTAACCGATATTGTAAATAAAATTGCTATGAGAAATATTATTTGTTTCATTTTTGTAATTTCTTGTTTTTCTTTTTAGATTCTAAATTGATTTTCTTTTTGAATGCTATAACTTTATTGAGAATTTTTTTATCAGAAGTTCCGAGAATTTGCACAGCAAGTAAAGCTGCATTCTTTGCATTGTTAATTGCCACCGTTGCAACAGGAACACCGTACGGCATTTGAGCAATTGAAAGCAAAGAGTCTAATCCCTTTAAAGATTTAGTTTCAATTGGAACTCCTATAACAGGAATGGGTGAATATGCCGCTGACATACCTGGCAAATGAGCTGCTCCGCCTGCCCCGGCAATTATAACTTTTATTCCTCTTTTATGGGCACTCTTAGAATAGCTTGCCATTAAGTCAGGTGTGCGATGCGCAGAAGTAATTAACATTTCATAAGAAATATTGAACTCATTCAGAATTTCTGCTGCCTGTTTCATTATGAGGAGATCAGAATCCGAACCCATTATAATTCCTACAATAGCTTTGCTTTTTGCCATAAAAAAATTTTGAATTTATTCTTCGAATTACTCTTCTAGTGAAGTATCTATAAAACGCGACATCATTATTAAAATCTCTTCGCCTGATTTTGAATCGACCCATTGGTTATCGACATAATTGAAATGAAAGCCGCCGTGTCTTGCGGCAAGCCATAATTGTTTTACGGGTGCCTGCCTGCTTACGATAAGCTTGCTGTCATCCACCAATGTAATTTTCAAAATACCGTCGCCTAATTCTAAATCAATATCTTCGCCGTAAGTTTCGCTTACGTAATCGTAAATCCTTTTCATTTCATTTGTTACAAGTGTTGTGTATTCCTGGTCTGTCATAAAAATTTAATTTATCCTTTCAACTGCAATTATAGTTAAATCGTCTGATTGAATTTTATTTTGAGTAAACTTATTTACATCTGCAACAAGGTCATCGATTATCTGTGTAGTTTTTTTATCTGAATTAGAATTTAAAAACTCTTCTATCTTATCTATTCCATATTCATCACGTTTCTCATTCTGGGCTTCATTTACTCCGTCTGTATATAAAATAAGTTTATCATTCTTTTTAAAATCTATCACAACTTCTTTTGATTCATCTGCATAAATATTATCCGTTGCCCCAAGGGTAATACCATGCTTTTTCAATTTATAAATTTCATTAGATTCTCCTGAAATTTTATACGGCGGTAAATGTCCTGCATTATATAGAGTGCATTTACTTTCCTTCATGTCTATCACAGCAAAGATTGCTGTAACAAACATTTTTCTGCTCTGTGTTTTACGGATAACTCTGTTAAGCTTGGTAAATATTATTTTTGGGTCATTTGTCTCTTCGAGAATCAAATGCATACAGCTTCTTATACCTGAAAGGAGTAATGCACTTGCCACTCCGTGACCGGATACATCACAGATAAACACGCCAATTTTATCTTCAGATAGTTTAAAATAATCGTAATAATCTCCACCGACTTCGGTAGCAGGAATAGAGATTGCTGAAATTTCAAGATTGTTAATTACTGCAAATCTTTCCGGAAGCATGGAAAGCTGCATTTGCTGGGCATACTCGAGCTCCTTACGCATTCTTATGTTGTCATAGTTCTTTTTGTACATTACATCATACTCAGAATAGAACTTCTTCTTTCTTCTGTACTCAACAAACAATGCAATACCCATAAAAAAAGCAGCAGTAATAGCAGCCGGAAGATAGTTGTCGACAGAATCATTCTTAAGTATGAATATATCTACCAGAATTGGCGGTACAAAAAAGATAAAGTTAAGCTGAAGAATTTCTTTTTGTGTAAGACGAAAAACAAGTAAAGCTATACAAAAGAAAAATAAGAACGGCGATATGTTCGAATCGTTTTCATTGCCGGTACTTGTGCCAATTTTAATATTTGTAGAGCCCGAACTATCAGTTTTAACCTTTACCAAAGTATCGCCGGCAGTTTGCTCAGTTGCTTTTTTGGTTTTCTGCGAGGGGCTTTGTTTCTTGGAAATGTGTCCGCTGGAAAAGCCAATGGCTATAAGTATTATTACATGCCAGATGAAAAAGTAATAAACATATTTTCGTATGTTGCTCAGATTGAAAATTCTTTTATAAAGAATAAGAGAACTGACAAGAATTATTAAATCAAGCAGGAGAATTCCGGCTCCAAATGTAAACGTTCCTTTATCTGCAAGGCTGACAATAAAAGAGATGCCAAAAAAAATGATCATGCCGATCATCATCCCTTTTAGTATTTTTAAATTTGACGTATTTAAAGAAAGTTGATATGACTTTTCCTTAGGTAAAGTGAGATATTTATCTATATCAAATAGAGTATCCAATAGGAATAATTATTAAGGTGCGCCGGAAATTACCGGCGCTTATAAGAATAGAATTTTAAAGTTATTTTTCTTCTGCCGGAGGTACATATTCTTCGGGTAGCTGCATGCCTGCACCAAAGAAATAATCCTGCATCTGGTCTTCGAATATTTTATCGGTTGACGGAGAAGATAAATCAAGTCTATATTCATTTACAACCATTTTAAAATGCTCTAAAAACATTTTGAATGCTTCTTTAGAAACACTATCATAAACCTTTTGTCCTGTCTCACCTAATATCGGAGGTTTAGTCAGTCCGGGTAAATCTTTATTCAATTTTATACAGTGAACAATTCGTTCTTCAGCCATTTATTTGAAATAATTTAAGAATTTTATTTGTTTTTTGTAACATCAATAAGTCTGTTTTCAACAGTTCCTTCTATTACTTTTTGCTCGACTACTGCATCAATCATTACATCCCTGTCTATTACATTCGTATCTTCTAAAACAATTTCTTCGCCAACATCGCCGTAGTATTTTTTGAACTGACCGCCGAGATAGTTGTTTGTTGAGATAGTATAAATTTTGTTATCATCAATGTCTTTTCCTTCAGCGGTTTTTATTGAAACTATAAAATTGTCATCACCTGCCAGAACTTTTTTTGAATCATACTCTATCTTTATGCCTGATACAATAGATAAATCACTTGAACCAAGTTCATCCATTTCCTTTACATAAGTCTGCAGATTGTTTTTAAACATCTGCTTAACAGCTTTGCCTGTTAACTTTATCACAACAACAGTATTTCCGAATGGATTTATTTCCCACATATCGTTTACTGTAATCACACCTTTAGGAAGACTTTTTCTTATTCCGCCGGCATTAAGCACAGATACATCTGTGCCAAATCTTTTTCTCATTGCATCTGCCTGCCATTGCCCAAGATTGGATTCCATCTTATAGGAAGAAAACCAGTCTTTTTTTAGAGTTCCGATTTCCTTCATCAAATCTCCCTGAATTCCTGAAATCATATTTTCAACAACTGCCGCTGCATTTTTATCCATTATAGCAGAATCCAATACTGTTTCATAAAGCTTTCCATAGTTCCATAATACGGTATCTTTTTCTACGTCAATTTTCAAATCAAGTTTTCCCAGATATCGTCCGTATGAGCCGGCCTGAACAATCACTACATTATTTTTTATTGTAGGTCTTTGAAGTGCAGTATGGGAGTGCCCCCCGACAATTATATCAACATCTTTGTAATATTTATCTGCAATTTTTTTATCGTTATCTAATCCTATATGTGTCAGCAATACGATTACATCGCAGCCTTCGGTTTTGCAATAATTAATTCCTGCATTAATTAACGAATCTGTATCTAGCATAGTTACATCGGTAACATTTTTAGGTACAGTAAGTGTCATTAAATCTAAAGCGGTAAGCCCGATAACTCCGAACTTAACTCCGTTAACTATTTTTGTTATCCATGGTTTCCCGATGGTTCTCTGAAGAGATTTTAAGAAAACATTTCCGGATAAAACATCAAAATTAGCTTCTCGCAGTAAAGAATCAAGATGCAGCTCTCCATAGTCAAATTCGTGATTGCCTACGGCAAAGGCATCGAGTCCGTAAAGATTTAATAATTCTATTTGTGATTTTCCTTTTGTAAGAGAGGAGATAGGTGTTCCCTGAAAATCGTCACCTCCGTTTAAAACAAGACTGTTTGCATTTCTGAATTTATTAAGATATCCAAGCATGGAGGAAGTGCCGCCAATATAATAAGTACTGTCTCCTTTAATTGAATCTTTTTTGGTAATTCTGTAAGGCATATTTCTCGAGTGGAAATCATTCCAGTGAAGTATTGTAACTTCTTTTATATTCGCATCGTTCTCCTGTGAAAAGGCAATGGAGCTTATGAATAATAACGCTAATAATATTTTTTTAGTCATGTTGATTTTAAATTAAAAAAAGGGAGCTCTCTCCCTTAAATTTACGGATTGATTCAGAACAGAATTATATCTTATAGTAAAAATTCAGTAATTTATTTCCAAGACAGGAATTAGCTTTTAAGAAGCTGTGCAATGTATTCTTTTTTGTTTTTCATCCGTTTCAGGTTATTCTCGAAATTCATTGCGCCGCCTCTATCCGGAAATTCTTTGCTCCAGACAATTTTCCATGGTCCCTTTTTACTTGTATATAGTGACTTATTTTTTGAGTTATGTTCTTTTAATCTGGTCTCTAAGTTATCGGTATGTCCAATATATATTTTACCGGTAGAAGAAGATTTTAATATATAAGTATAGTACATTTTCTTTGGCTTGACGGGATTTAACCGATGGATGTCCGTTTAAATCGCACAGTTTTATAATTTTCTCTATTAATTAAAACTATTTTAACAACTGAGAAGTTTCAGGAAATCGCCCTCGCCAGAAAGCTAATTTAGAGAATTATTTTTATTTATAAAGAATTTGTTTCTAAGCTTTTGTCGGGATGACTGGATTCGAACCAGCGACCCCTTCGTCCCGAACGAAGTGCGCTACCGAGCTGCGCTACATCCCGATTTATTCGGGAGGTGCGTCATTCCAGAAAACACAGTCCCGAAAGCATATAATATATTTATAAAATTACTTCTTTGAAATCCATAATTACAGTTATTTTCACAGGATATTGCCTTGAATATCGTAAAGCATTATAGTAATTTTATTACTGGAATTCATTTCTTTAAAACAACTATTAATTAATTTCTTAAAAACTACTTAAATGTCGACCGAAACTAAGTATAAAGAGCCCGCTCCTTATAAAAGAGGCGAAGCAAATCCGTTCGAAAGCATGATGGTACGATTTGACAAGGCAGCCGAATTGTGCAAACTCGATGAAGGATTATATAACTATTTGAAGTACCCGGTAAAACAAGTTATAGTTTCCATACCTGTTATGATGGATAGCGGCAAGCTTGAAGTATTTGAAGGTTACAGAGTAATACATGATAATATCCTGGGACCATCCAAGGGTGGAATTAGATATGCACCCGATGTTGATCTTGACGAAGTAAAAGCGCTTGCTTCATGGATGACATGGAAATGCGCGATTGCAAATATTCCTTACGGTGGCGCAAAGGGCGGCGTCAAATGCGATCCTTCCAAATTATCAAAAACAGAACTTGAAAAAATTACCAGAAGATATACTTCTAATATGTTAGATGTATTCGGACCTGATACAGATATTCCTGCTCCTGATATGAATACTGACGAACAGGTTATGGCGTGGATTATGGATACCTACAGTATGCACAAAAGAAGAACTGTTACAGGTGTTGTGACGGGTAAACCGATTGTCGTCGGCGGTTCATTAGGAAGAAGAGAAGCCACAGGACGCGGAGTTATGATTGCCACTCTTTCAGCTTTGAAAAAAATGGAAATCAATCCTGAAGATACAACATGCGTAGTACAGGGCTTCGGAAACGTTGGTTCTGTCAGCGCAGATTTACTGCACAAACAAGGTGTAAGAATAGTTGCTATCAGCGATGTTACCGGCGGATATTATAATCCAACCGGAATTAATGTTGCAGAAGCTATTGATTACGTTGCAAAACATAAAAACTTAGCCGGTGGTAACTTTGGTGACCCTGTTACAAATGAAGAGTTGCTTGAGCTTCCTTGTGATATCCTCGTTCCTGCAGCTAAAGAAGATCAGATCTCTGCTCACAATGCCGGAAACATCAAAGCAAAATTAATTGTTGAAGGTGCTAACGGACCAACCTCGGCAGATGCTGACCAAATTCTCAGAGAGAATAAAGTAATGGTTATTCCTGATATCCTTGCTAATTCAGGCGGAGTAATAGTTTCTTACTTCGAGTGGGTACAAGACAGAATCGGTTACTTCTGGGAAGAAGATGATGTTAATAACAGACTGAACAGAATGATGAGAGAAGCATTTGAAAACGTTTACAATACAGCAATTAAATATGACACCACACTTCGTTTAGGTGCATATGTTTACGCAATTGATAAGGTTGCCCAGGTTCTGAAACTCAGAGGAATCTACGGTTAATCTTTTAAAATAATCAATTATTATAAAATTTCGTTCCGATTTTATCGGAACGGAATTTTTTTATTTTATATAGATACTTAAGCTAAAGCAGGTATTTGAATTTTAAAATCGGTAAACTATTTTTAACGGGACTTTTATTTTTTGTTCTTATTCAAAGTGCTTTTCCTCAGAATAACTCTCAAAGGCTTAAAACAAATCTTGAGAACATAGATGTTCTTTTAGAAGCAAGTTTTGAACTTATGAGTGACAGGCTGATTTTGAATAAGGATTGGGTTTATTTAATTCAAATAAATCACTCCGATTATGAAACCGAAAGCTATTTTCGGAGTAGAATGAAAAGCAGGTTCCCCGGATATAAAATAATTTCCGATGCAAACCTGGGAAATGATGCGAAAATAGTAATTGACAGCCTTAGGCTGGAAACAAAATATTTACGGCTCTTTGAAAAGGATCTGCTTGGCGATAAATACATTCAGCGGCAGGCAATAGTAAAGTACAGGTGCTCTTTTTTAACGCAATCTATAGAAGGTTACAGATTTAACCAAAGTTTTACAGACGATTTTGAGTTTGATAACTTAAGCTCAGTCGAAAACGATAAATTTTTCTTTGCGCAGGGAGTACTTCCTCCGCTAAGTTTCTTTTCAAAATATTTAGTTCCTTCACTGGTAATTATAGCGTCTGCAGCAGCAGCAATATTGTTTTTTACAGTCAGGAATAAATAGAACTAAATTTAAAACTTAAACTCAGCAATTTGAAATTAGGAAAAAGCTCACATTCATATCTAAAGTACGTTTGTATTATTTTTGCCCTCTGTTTTACCGCAGCGACTCTTACTTCATGCGGCAGCTCAAGCAAAAGCGATAAAGAAATAAATGATGACCCGGAAAAAGCTTATGATATAGCGTATAAAAAATATCAGGCAAGAGATTACTACGATGCTATAGAAGATTTCGGACTAATTAAATTAAGATATTCCGGTACAAAAGTCATAGATAAGGCAATATTTTATCTAGGCATGAGCTATTATATGCGCGAAGAGTTCGTTCTTGCTGCCTATGAATTTGAGTATCTCTTAAAAAATTATCCCGGCTCTGATCTTTCGTTAAAAGCAAGGTATCAGCTTGCAATGTGCTACTATGGTTTATCTCCTGCATACAATCTTGATCAGACCTATACAAAATATGCAATTCAGGAATTCAGGAACTTTATGGATTTATATCCCAAAGATCCGCTTTCACTAGAAGCAGAAAAAAGAATTATAGAGCTTAAGAATAAGCTGGCAATGAAAGAGCTGAAAGCCGCCGAGCAATATATGGTTCTAGGAAATTATAAATCTGCAATTATTTATTACGATGCATTGTTGGATGAATTTTTTGAAACGGAATACGCTGATGATGCTCTCTATGGAAAGATACAGGCTTTAATGGCTAAAAAAAGATATGACGATGTAAAAAAGGAAATTGAAAGATTTGAAACAAAATTCAGAAACAGCAGTCTTCTGCCAAATGTAAATAAAATTAAAAATCAGCTTTAATATAACAATAATGAGTTTGCTTCTTCCTAAAAAAGTCAAAGATTCACAGGTACAAATGGTAGAACTTGTTCTGCCGAATGATACAAATATACTCGGCAATTTATTGGGAGGAAGACTTATGCACTGGATGGATATAGCCGCTGCCCTTGCAGCTTCCAGGCATTGCAATAATGTGGCAGTAACTGCTTCAGTTGATAATCTTAATTTTCATATGCCGATTAAGCTCGGTAATATTGTGCGTTTAAAAGCTTCTGTTAACAGAGCATTCAGAAGCTCTATGGAAGTCGGCGTAAGAGTAGAAGTCGAGTCGATAAAATCAGGCGAGTTGTATTTATCTAACAGTGCATACTTAACATTTGTAAATCTGGACCCAATCACAATGAAACCTATTCCCGTTCCGGAAATCATTCCGGAAACAGAGGAAGAGATAAAACGTTTCGAACAGGCTCTTCAAAGAAGAGACCAGCGCCTTGCATCCAAGAATGGTATTTACGATAAGAAAAAATAAACGGTTCTAAAAACCTTTCTTAACATTTTCCTCTGCACGCCGTATATTTTCAAAAACCCTTATCAAAATGAGGAAACTGTTACTATTTGTTGTATTGTTCTGCCCCTTAATATCTTTCTCTCAACCCCAATATCAACCCGACTCAGTTTATATCGGATAATATCTGGAAAGACTGGAGCAAAACTGAATTTGCTCTTTTGCTTGTAACGGACTCACTCGAATATCTTATTAATCATCCTAATCCTTCACCTGATTTTGCAGACTCATATTTTGATTCCTATATCAATACAAAAGTTTACATCAGAAAAAAAGTTTTTCAGAATAATTTTCTTGCAACTTTTCCTGCAGTTAACGGTGTTTCAACTATAGTTGTCGGCACGGCGGAGAATACAAAAAGGAGCAGCATGTACTGGATGATTACACTTCTTCATGAGCATTTTCATCAGTATCAAACTAACTATAAAGATTATTATACTTCTGTGGATATGCTGGATTTAAAAGACGGTGATGAAACCGGAATGTGGATGCTGAATTATAAATTCCCCTATGAAGATTCTACTGTGAACAATGCTTTTGAAGAATTAAAGGCAAAATTGCTCACTGCTTATGAAAGTATAGGTAAAAATTCATTTAAGAAAAATGTTGTGCAATACATAAAATCAAAGGAAGCTTTTAAGAAAATTGTAACTGAAAAAGATTCTAAGTATTTTGAGTTTCAGCTGTGGCAGGAAGGGCTTGCGCGATATACGGAATATGAAATTTTATCATATCTTGTAAAAAAAGGTTACGAGCCATCAGAGGATTTTAAATCACTCAGTGATTATGAATCCCTTGCTGATAATTATCAGAAAAGATTAAAGAGGCTTAGCGAAGAATTAGCAAAAGTGAATTTAAAAGATAATCAGAGAAACTGCTTTTATCCTATCGGGGCAATGGAAGGGCTCATTCTGAATAAATACAAACCCGGCTGGCGGAAAAAATATTTTAAAAATTTATTTAATACAACAAGTTTATTTACTAAGAAATAATATGAAGCTTACAGAAGAAAACAAAGAACATTTTGAAAGCAATAAAAAGCTCTGGAATGAAAGAACATCTGTACACGTAAAATCTAATTTTTATGATAACGAAGGTTTCCTTGCGGGAAAAAGCTCGCTGAATAAAATTGAACTTGATGAGATAGGTGATGTAAAAGGAAAGTCAGTGCTTCATTTACAGTGTCATTTCGGGCAGGATACAATTTCTTTTGCAAGGATGGGCGCTAAGGCAACGGGAGTTGATTTCTCTGAGGAAGCAATTAAGAACGCAAAAGAGATGAATGAAAAACTCGGATTAGATGCAGAATTCATAAACTGTAATGTTTATGATTTAAAAGAACATCTTGATAAGAAATTTGATATCATATTTACTTCATACGGAGTTATCGGCTGGCTGCCCGATCTGAACGAATGGGCAAATTTAATAAATCATTTTTTAAAACCCGGCGGTGTATTCTATATAATAGAATTTCATCCCGTTGTCTGGATGTTCGATGATAAATTTGAAAGGATTGATTATCCATATTTCACTACAGCAAAGCCGATTGAAATCGTTTCAACATCTACCTACACTGATAGTGATAAAGAGCTCAGCGGAGTAACTGAGTATAGCTGGAACCATGCCATTTCAGAAACAGTGAACAGTCTGGTTGATGCGGGATTGAAAATCGAATTCATTCATGAATTTCCTTATTCACCATATAATATCTTTCCGGATATGTACCAGGAGGAAGATGGATACTGGCGCATGAAAAAATTCGGTGATAAACTTCCGCAGCTTTTTTCCATAAGAGCAGTTAAACAATAGATCCGTGAAATTTTTAGATAATATCTTTTGTTGCATAAATTATCTAATAATTCTATTTTATAAGAACTAATTTTTAGACAATGCCTCAATTGAAAAATATATTATTTGTTTTATTGGCAGTGGCTTTTATAGCTGGGTGCAATAAAGCAAAAAATGATAACACTGCAGAAAATAAAACGACCGATACTAAGCCGGCAGGTGAAGTTATAAAGATAAATCTTCCTACAATGCAATGCGCTACCTGTAAGAAGAATATTGAAACTGCATTAAAAAAAGTTGACGGAATAAATTCAGTTAATGTAAGCGTAAAAGAAAAAATTGCTACGATTGATTTTGATAAATCGAAAATTAATCAGGATAAAATCGAAACTGAAATTACACACGTAGGCTATGATGCAAACGGAAAGAAAAAAGATGAAGTCGCTTATGAAAAACTAGCCGATTGCTGCAAAATCGGCGGGCACGATAATTAAAATTATTTAATTTCTGACCTTATCTTTTCACTGAAAATTTATAGATTAAATAAACGTCCTTTGTTTTTTAATCTATAAAAACTGCCGCATGAAGCGCCGCGAAATGATTAAATCAGCATTGGGCTTGGGTGCTTTACTATCTGTTCCCGGAAATTTTTTTTCCGAAGAAATTTTTGCCAGGGGAACTGAAAATTTATTTCAGAAACAATTAGTTGGAAATCCTCTGCGGTTTCCTCCCGTCCTCACAGGAAACACAATGACTGCAGCAGTCACAAATCAGACTGTATGGCCCGGTCAGACATCTCAATTAGTTACTATCAATAATTCTTATCCCGGACCTACAATTATTATTCAAAAAGGTTCAACTCTCAATGTAAACTTTACAAATAATTTAGCAGAAGACAGTATTATACACTGGCACGGATTACTTGCTCCTGAAATAATGGACGGTCATCCTATGTATGCTATTCATCCCGGGCAAACAGTAAATTATAATTTTCCTATTGTACAGCGGGCAGGTACTTACTGGTATCACCCCCATGCCGATATGCTAACAGCATCTCAGGCATATAAAGGGTTGGCAGGATTTTTTATAGTTACTGATCCTGACGAAGCTGCGTTGAATTTACCAAGCGGTAATTTCGATATTCCGTTGTGCATACAGGACAGGCGCAGTGTTAACATTCCCCAGTTCACATATAATCCCGATATGAATGATAAGATGTTAGGAATGTTAGGCGATGTGCCGCTGATAAACGGAACACCGGATGCATATTTTGAGGTAAGCAAAACTCTATACAGATTCAGATTGCTAAACGGTTCTAATGCCCGTGTATATAAAATTGCCTTCTCAGATAACAGAAGTTTTCAGATTATTGGAACGGATGGCGGATTAAAAGATGCGCCTGTTACGGCAACATCATTCTTTCTTGCTCCGGGTGAACGTGTGGAAATTCTTTTTGATTTCTCGCCTTATTCAATTGGCCAGAGTGTAACACTTAAATCTCTTGCATTCACAGGCACAGGAGGAACTACTTATCAGCAGGGAACAGAAATGAATTTGTTAAGATTTGATATAACTTCAAATACTTCTTCAGGCGGAGTAGTCCCGGCTTCTTTAACTCCGATAACATATTATAATCCTGCCGACGTTGTGCGAACAAGAACATTCACCCTGAGCCATGCATCCGGCGGTGGAATGAATATGCATCTTATAAACGGGTTGACTTTTTCAATGCATAGAATTGATTTTGAAGTTCCGCTGAACGGATTGGAAAGATGGTCAATAACAAATACGACTAGTGATTTTCACCCAATGCATAGCCACGGAATTTTATTCCAGGTCCTTTCACGAAACGGCAGCACAACTCTTGCGCCTAATGATAAAGGTTGGAAAGATACTGTACTTGTAAATCCATTCGAACAGGTAGTTGTGCTTGTAAAGTTTACTATATATAAAGGTATATACATGTGGCATTGCCATAACCTTGAACATGAAGATGATGGTATGATGCTGAATTTTAAAGTAGTTGACCCCATAGGAATTAGTGAAGGAACGAATGGAGTCCCGAATGATTTCAGATTGCATCAGAATTATCCGAATCCGTTTAATCCCTCGACTAAAATAAAATATGATGTTCCTTCAGCAGGCGGTAACGTTGAATTAAAAATATTTGACGGAACGGGAAGAGAACTTGAGACTATTGTAAATAAATTTCATACAGCGGGTACGTATGAAACAGAGTGGAAGGTTATGAATCATTCAAGCGGGATTTATTATTGTAAGCTGATATCTGCAAACTTTACTGAAACAATAAAGATGCTGCTTGTGAAATAATTTTGCAAGAGTATTATTTGCTTTGTATAACTATTTTTCGGTTAAATCGTAATTTTAAAATAACCCATTAATCTTAAAATAATTTTATGAAGCATTTACTTTCGTGGTTTGAAATCCCTACAACTGATTTAGAAAGAGCAGCAAAATTTTATTCTGCGCTTTTAGAAGCTGAAATAAAACCGGTGCAATATGGTCCTTATCCTATGGCATTCTTTCCATGGAGTGATGATGTTAACATCGGCGGTGCTTTAGTTACGGGAGAAGAAGGCAAGCCTTCTGCTGACGGAGTTATTATTTATTTTCATGCAGGTGATGAATTAACGCCGATGCTTGAACGTGCTGAAAAAGCCGGCGGAAAAGTTGTTATGCCAAAAACAAAAATTTCCGATGAAGTCGGCTATATTGCTAAGTTTACAGACAGCGAAGGAAATACAATAGCTTTACACTCAAAAAATTAATTAACTTTAGCTCCTTATTTTTTAAGTAAGGAGTTTTTTATTTAGATAGATTTGCAAATAAAAGAATTAACACTTTATACTAATAACATTTCTGCAATAAAAGATTTTTACGGGAATGTATTAAGCCTGAAATTAAACTCTGAAGGTGAGAATTATGCCGAATATCAAACCGGCGAAACTGTTTTAATATTCAAAGAAGATAAAGCTATAAATCCGCATTATCATTTTGCATTCAATATACCGTCAAATAAAATTGAAGAAGCAAAAAAATGGATGAACGGCAAAGCAGAACTTCTTCCAATTGAAGACCATTATTACATTGCAGATTTTGTTAACTGGAATGCCAAATCAATTTATTTTTATGATCCGGTCGGCAACATAGTTGAATTTATAGCAAGATTTGACCTAGAAAATGATACCAACGAAAAATTTGATTCTTCTCAGATTTTAAGCGTAAGCGAAATGGGAATAGTTACGAATGACGTTACTGCGTTTACCGGTAAATTAAAAAATGAGTATAAAGTTTTTGATTTTGTAAAAAGTGTTAACTCTGATTCGTTTTCTGCTATGGGAGATGATAACGGGCTTTTCATTGTAGCAATTGAAAACAGAAACTGGTATCCTACTAAAGTGCCTTCGCAAAAATCTCCATTCCAAATTAAATTTATTAACGATACAGGAGAAATTTTCATCGTTACCGATAAAACAATGTAATTAATAAATTTATTCTTGATTATGCCTTCGGCATTTTTTAATTTGTTTCTGTGAAGAAGCTAATAATACTTTTCTTCCTCTCATTATATCTTCCCTCATCTGCACAGTTTGTTGACTTCGGCAGGAATAAAGTTCAATATTCCGATTTTGAATGGAACACAATGTCTACGGAACATTTCAAAATTTATTACTACAAAGAAGCCAAAGAACTAGCAGAACAAGGAGCATATTTTGCGGAAGAGCAATATAAAAACCTCGTCCAGAAATTCAATCACTCGCTGTATGATACAGTCCCTATAATATTTTACGCCTCACCGTTACATTTTAAGCAGACAAATACATCGCCGGGATTTATTCCCGATGGCGTAGGCGGTTTTTTTGAATTTGTAAAAGGCAGAGTTGTAATTCCATTCGAAGGCTCAATCGGACAGTTCCAGCATGTTATAGCTCACGAGCTTGTTCACGTATTTATGACGTCTAAAATTTTATCCCAGCAAAAAATTCACGGTCAGGTTTCAGAACGAATGCCGCCGTTATGGTTCACTGAAGGTCTTGCAGAATACTGGTCAACTAAATGGGATACTCAGGCAGAGATGGTCCTGAAAGATGCTGTGATAAATAATTATATAGTAGGACTTGATGACTGGGAAAATTTTTACGGAACATATTTAATGTACAAGCTTGGTCAAAAAGTGATTGAGTATATTGCACAAAACTACGGAGAAGATAAAGTTCTTCAGCTTCAGGAAAATTTCTGGATGGATGATAACTTTTCGACAGTTATGGAAAAAACTATAGGAAAAGATTATAAGGCATTCGACAGGGATTTTTTATACTACTTAAAAAAAATGTACCTGCCGGATTATGCTGATCACGATAATCCTTCGCAGGTATCGAAAAATATTTTTTCAGCAGGCTTTGCACATAAGCCTACATTCAGTGACTTCAACGGCAAAAAAGATATTTATTATATAGGTAATCAAACCGGCTACACTAGCATCTATAAAACAAGCTTATCTCAGAGAGGCGAAGGTGAACTTGTTGTGAAAGGTGAATCTTCTGATGATTTCGAACAGTTTCATTTTTTCCGCACAGGGCTCGATGTATCATCAAAAGGCGTGCTGGCATTTATAACACAGAAAGGTGACAGGGACGCTCTGCATCTTTATGATGTGAGCAAAGAAAAATTAATTTCAGATTTTTCATTTGATAATATTGTAAATATAGGTTCGCCAACATGGAGTAAAGACGGTAAACTTATTGCTTTTCCTGCAACGGATTTTGGCGGAAGAAGCGATTTATATATACTGAATATTGAAACAGAAGCATTGACAAGATTAACTAATGATTATTATGATGAACGAGACCCCGATTTTTCTCCCGATGGAAAATATTTAGTTTTCTCTTCGGACAGAACTTCGTTCGGAATGAATAAATATAATTTATTTTTATACGAATTATCCACACATGCAATTACGTATCTTACTATTGGAGATCAGATAGATTATAACCCCAGGTTTTCACCGGACGGCTCTAAAGTGGTTTTTACATCAACTGTAACAGGAGAGCAAAATATCTGGATGATAGATCTGAATAAAAGCAGTTCGTCTTCAATCGGTAAACCGGGGAATACTTATCAGTGGGACAACTTACCGGAAAATCTTGAAATGAAACGGCTTACTAATTTTATCACGGCAGCATATGATCCTGACTTTGCCGGAGATGATAAAATAATTTTTTCAAGCTATGAGTATGGTTCTATTACTATAAGAATGCTCGATAATGTTTCGCAGATTTATGACACTTCTAAAGTGAGCGTAAAAATAGATTATACGAAGAAAGGCCAGAACTGGGATTTTGCAAAAATTGAATCAAATCCCAAAAAGAATCAGCTGAAGTATACGAAAGATTATGCTCTCGATATTGCTTCATCTTCAATTTCATCTGACCCGGTATTCGGAACAAATGCCGGAGGTATAATATCTCTTAGCGATATGCTTAGTAATGAAAAATATTACATTCTGCTTTTCAATAATTCAGATTCACAATCAGAATTCTGGAAGAGCTTTAACATCGCAATTTCCAAAGTATCACTGGAGCAAAGATTGAATTATGCCTATGGAATTTATCACCTTTCAGGCAAAAGATATGATTTAACGGAAAGCGATGTTTCCTATTACGAAAGAATATACGGCGGCTACTTAAGCTTCTCTTATCCTCTTTCTTTTTTTAAGAGGATTGAAACATCGGTTAATTTAGCTGAGTCTAATAAAAATATAGATTTTCTCGATAACACACGCTCCCTTCTGCTTTCAAATACTATAAGTTACGTTCACGATAATACACTGTGGACATATACAGGACCGATAGACGGAGAAAGATTTAATCTTACATTAGGATATACATCAGATATCGATAACTCAAATTCAAATTATTACAGTATACTTTTCGATTACAGAAAATATTTTCGCATATCAAACACAGTTGCGCTGGCATTCAGAGGGCAGTATTTTATGAATGAAGGAAAAGAACCACGAAGGTTTTTCATGGGAGGAAGCTGGTCTTTACGTGGATGGGATAGAAATTCCCTGCGCGGCAGCAAGCTATGGCAGTCAAATCTAGAACTACGGTTCCCATTTATTAATGCTTTAATATTAAGATTTCCTCTTGGAATAAATCTCGGTTTCCCGGGCATTCGCGGAGCTTTATATGTAGATGCGGGAAATACATGGGATAATTTTGATAATTATGGTGAGACTAAAGGAAGTATTGGCGGCGGCTTACGATTAAATTTATTCGGTTTTATCGGATTGAGATATGACATAGGAAAAAGAATTGAGAAGAATTTTACAAAACTTCAATCAGGTTTATATCAGCAGTTTTATTTCGGCTGGGATTTTTAAATTGTCTCTAAACCGGTACACATAAAATCCAAAACTCTGCCTGCAATGTAATCCGCAAGGTCGTTAAAATCTTTCGGATTATATTCGAAGCTTGGCATTGCCGGAACAATTTTTCCGCCGGCATCCATTATCTTTCTCATATTATCCAAATGAAGTTTGTTGATTGGAGTTTCTCTCGGTACTATTATCATGGGTTTAGAGTAGGAGAACGCAAAGTCAGCAGATTTTTCAATTAAGTTTTTGCAATCACCGCAGGCAATTCCCGATACGTAATTCATAGCGCAGGGACAGATGATCATTCCGAAACAGTCGTATCCGGTAGAAAATATCTCTGATTTTAAATCCAGATTGTTGTGAAACTTCACAGTCGATTTTAATAACAGCACATCAGGGAATAGCGTATTCAGATTACACTTCGTTATATCTATTCCACATTCATCCATTAAAGTGTATTGGCCGTATTCACTTACGATTATGTCAACATTGAATTCATTTATTAGTAAGGCTCGCAGCATTCTTAAGCTGTATATTGCGCCGCTTGTACCTGTAATGCCCAGTATAACATTTTTGCCGCTTCCGTTAACGTTTTTTATTAAGCTTTTAGTTTCAGTTTTTACTTCTGCCTGTGCCATAGATTTAGTTCCTGTTGATTAAAAAAGATATGCCTGTAAAAATAATTACGGCTCCAATTACAAAAATAACATTTTGGAAAACAAAAATCTGAATAATAAATATTATTGCTCCCAGCAGCATATTAAACATTACTTCGCCGAACTTTGAAGCTGAATTAAACTTCGAGCTTTCCATAGTAAACGGAAGCCGTTTATCCACAGTAAGGAAAATCGTATTCAAAAGATAAATGGCAGAAGTTATATATGCCAGATTGAATACTATTGTTACAGGGTCAAGTCTTACAGCAAGAAGAATTGTCATTAATATCAAAAGCGGAAAATAAAAATTGAAATAGATAAATTTCGCTATTCCGAGATTAAGGTGATGGGGGTTATCAATCGGAAGCATTTTAAAAATCATATCCGAGTTTTGCGAGTGCTCATCGGCAATTCTTGTATTTGAGTAAAGCATCCTAACGCTTAGGATAGTCATAAAAGTAATTGACGGGCTTAATACCAACAGTGAGCTACCCGCAAGTGAGTCCATATTTTTCAAACTGTTTATTGTCAGGAAATCCGTTCCTGCAAATATTCCAATCACACAAAAAATAATAGGAAATAGAAGCAGCGGAAAATATTTTGTCCTTAAAAATTTAGAATTGCTTAGCTGGTTGCTTAATAAGTTATATGATGCTGTCTGAATATTATTTCTAAGCATGTATTTGTGTACAAAGTTACTCCAGAACTCAAAATTAATTTTACCTTTTTCTTTTTTCTTCTTTTCAACCTTTGAAATTTTGGAATGCAGCTCAAAAAATTTCACAGACATAAATTTATATAATCCGAAATATACAGCTGCAGCAATCAAAAGAATAACTGGCAGCATTATAGGATTATAAATTGCTTTCGCGAAAAAGACCTGCGGCATATATCTTACAAACTCTATTTCCAGAATATCTTTCTTTTCAAACCTGATTGCTTTTGATGAAGCAGTAGATGAATACATAACAAACGCAAAAAATATTATTTGCAATATGTATACGAAAGCGTTTGATTTACCTGCGAATTTATTCAACACCAATACATAGAGATAAAGTAAAACTCCAATAAAAGTAGAGTTGAATAAAAGAGAGCATACAAAAAACAAAACCACCTTAACAGCATCTCCCGTATAAATATAGAAAAAAATCATTTGCGATACTGAAGACACCATAAAAAAAGCAAATATCATTACAGAGGCAGAACAGAATTTAGCAATAAAAAAATCTTTTTGTTCCAGGGGAAGATTAATAAGCCCCTCAAAATAATTTTTTGCAAGAAAGAGGTTATCGAAATCGTTTAATACAACAAAAGCTATGAAAAAAATATTTATTGAGAAAGAAAGCGCAGCAAAACTAAACTCATTGAAGCCGTTAAAGTTTGTAAAGGATAGAATACCGTTTGTGAGAAGATAAGTAGTTAAAAGTCCGATAATTTTTTTCTTTCCGGCTTTATCCTTATCTCTGAAATCAAGGCTTAAAAATAATTTAAACAGTTCTCTGAATTGTTTCATTTTTTTTGCTGGGCCATTTTTTTTCTATAAACATCAACAGCCTTTAAATGGTCGGCATAATTCTCAGTAAAGGTATGACCGCCTTCACCTGTTGCAACGAAGAAAATATAATTATGACTCTCGGGATTTATTGCCGCTTTAATAGAAGATATAGACGGATTATTTATCGGTCCGGGCGGCAGCCCTTTTATTATATAAGTATTGTAAGGAGATTTTACATGTAAATCATCATATGTAAGTCTTTTCTTAAATTCCGGTAATGCATATTGAACAGTCGGGTCAGCTTCAAGCTTCATATTTTTTCTAATTCTATTGTAGTACACTCCGGCTATTCTGGATTTCTCGTCCTCTTTCCTTGTTTCCCCCTCTATTATAGAAGCCATCTTCATCACATTATAAAAATTCATTTTCTTTGCAGCAATTGAATCCATAATTTCAGAATTATTAAAAACTCTTTTCCTGAACTCATTAAATAAAATTTTCACTAATCCTTTTTCCGTAATATCTAAAGGCACATCGTAAGTATCAGGGTATAAAAATCCTTCAAGTGATTTGACTGAATCACTCAATCCCAGTAAAGCAATTAATGAATCGTTGCTTGCTTCCTCTATAAATTTGTCACGGGAGAGACCCAGATACTTTTCGGCATTTTTCCCGATCTGTTTTATCATTAAACCTTCATTGACTGTAAACTTAACAGATTGAAACAAGCTCGCATCTGTAATGATATTCAGAACGTCAAGATTTGTCATGCCGGTCTTAAAAATATATCTTCGTGAAATTACTTTATCATCTTTTCCTGTAAGCTTCCCTAAAATTTTCAGAACAAATGCGCTGGGGATAATATCTTTATTCTTTAGCTCCTGTACTATTTCAGAAAAATTCTCTCCCGGCCTGATATCAAACTCTTTGTCCTTTCCGTCTTTCCATTTGTATTTAGAGAACATGCTTTGCTGAACTATAAATCCGCACAAAAAAATATTAAACGCGCTTAATATAATTAAATATTTTAAGAAAATTTTCTTCGGCTCTCCCGCAGAAAATTTTCTTACGATATTTAAAACGGCATTATTTTGTAAAAGGCTGTTTAACATTTTTATAAAATTCAAAAGGCGGAGATAAAACTCCGCCTTTATGTATAAGAGCTATATTTTAAAAATTTATTTTACATTGGTTGTATCACTTACACTTTTCAGCATTTCAATTGCCTTTGTATCCGCGGGTTTCAGCATTACATATTTTTCCAGGTATTTTTTTGCGTTCGGTTTATCATTAAGTGATTTATAATAATTACCTAATCCAATCAGAGCTTCTTTAAAATCGGGATATAATTCAACGGCTTTTAATAAGCTCTTTTCATAGTTTTTTGCATCATTAGCGCTGCCGTATACAATAGCCATTAGATAATAAGTAAGCGAAGACTTGTTGTCCATTGCCAGCATCTGATTAAGTACGCTCAAAGCCTGATTTTGCATTCCTTTCTGATTTATAAACTGACCTACGTAGTCCACTCCGCTGTTTACCTCTTTAGACAAAATATGAGTGGAATCGGGATTGAATTTAAATACTTCCATAATTTCCTGTGGAGCGCCTTCGGGTGAGATAAACAATGGAGTCTGGTTTACGACTCTGTACCACTCTCTTAAAAATGCCAGATAAGCTACATTGTTTTTCTTTAAATATTCCCTCATGTACTCTACGTAATTTTTATCATGAAGTTTGTTTATCAGCTCAGGGGTTACAAGTCCGGCGACATCAACAATTTTTCTTTGACTGTAAAATGCAATTGCACCTACATCATGTGTTCCGATAATATCTGTTACTTTTGTATTGTCTCTTATCCATTTTGCTGCAACTACCTGCCTGTCATTTATATATTTGCACTCAGTTGCATAAGCAGTTTTATTATCCAGGTAATTGGGAACACTTAATACTAATACAAGAAGTATAAGAATAAAATTCAGGCCGTTGGCAAGCTGTTTGCTTTTAAAATATGAGGCAGTCAGTTTTGCAAGCTCGCGAAACCCTCCCATTGAAACTATAATCATAAACGGAATTACAGGCATCAGATATCTTCCGAACCTGTGTGCATAAGGGAGTTTGTACCAGTAAATAAACACCAGTGCAAATGCAAAAACTATATATAAAAAATTTGGATTATATTTTTTCTTTGCAGTATCAAAAAGCAATTTCAGTGTGGATATAACAAATCCGAACATTATCAGACCGTATGCTCCTGATGTAAAATAATCCCAAACTTCTCCCTGCAAAAATGCCGAACGGCTTCTGAATTCAGGAGAGTAATATGTAAGCTTTGCATTATATGTATTAGGTAATATTGAACCGGATAATTTGAGATTCATTCCGAAGTATGCCAGAATAATAACTGCAAATATTCCTCCCATTTTTATCAATTCACTCTTTGTAAATAAAACTATGCTCTTATCTTTCTTAGCAAGATACACACACCATAAATAATCTAAAATTAATGCGCCTAAAAAAGCTGTTGCATCAGGACGAGTCCAGATAAGCAATCCTGCAAATACTGCCGTTGCCACAGATTGACGTTTTTTATAGGAATAAGCAGTAATTAATAATAAGAAAATGAACATCGTCGTTTCCATGCCTGAATCAGCAATGAAATTCATCCATTTATCAACAACAAAAATTGCAGTGCAAGCTAAAGCAAAAATATTCTCTCTTGAAAACTCAAATGAGCTCAGTCTGTAAAACCATATCCCTGCGAGAACAAAAAATATTATTCCGAGCGCATAACTGAGAACCATTTCATTTTTTGTTATTAAAAATCCGACAGCGAGAATCATTGTATAAACCGGAGATGTTGAACCGGCCGTCGACATTTCATTTTTGAAATAAGAAAAGCTGCCGTATTCGGCAAGATTTTTTGCAAATGTTAAATGTATCCATGGGTCATCAAGCGGAAAGCCGTTATATCCATTTACCGAGTTAGCCGATATTAAATACAGTACAGCCAGCAATACTGATAATGCAGCAATGGAAAAATAAATTATATAGGTTTGATTTTTGTTTGGTTCGAAAGGTATTTCTATGTTTACCTTTTCAGCTGCAGTTTTCTTGTTTTCTGCCTTCTTATTTTTAGCCATTTTTTAAATTACGTACAGATAAAAGTAATTTCAATTTACTTTTTTTTATGCGATTAATCTTCTTATATTCAATCACTTATGGCTCCTGTAAAAATCCTTATCTTTCTTTTTTCCGTTATAAATATTGGCCAGGTAATAATGATGTTCGGCGGGGGTATTGAAAAACCGCGGCTGACAGTATTATTAAATCTTTTTCATATTGAAGTGGACGCTTTTCCCGGATTTACAATTTCAATTGGTACATTTGTTCTTCTTGTCTTCGCATTTTTTGCTTTTTTCATGCATTTTATTAATTACAAAGAGCATTATTCTGCTTTTTTCCGGTTTTTAATTATTGCCAATTTCTTTGTATCATTTATTGCAGTTTTGTTTAATTTTTATCTGTACTTTTTAAAAGGGTAAAATTAAACATTGAAGATAGATTTGCGTATAATTAATTTATTAAAACATCAAGAAAATGAAAAACTATTATAAATTCGCTTTACTTCTTGTTATCGCCCTCATCATGGGATTTAAAGCGGCAAATGCAGATGAAATTGTATTTGAAAAAGGCAGCTTTAATGAAGTCCTGCAAAAAGCAAAAGAGCAAAATAAAATTGTGATGATTGACTTCATTACTGACTGGTGTATTTGGTGCAAGCACCTTGATATGAGAGTCTATAATAATAAGGAAGTTGTTGAATATGCAAATGCTCATCAGATAAACTGGAAGACAGATGCAGAAAAGGAAGGAAAAGACCTTGCAAAAAAATACGGAGTATCGGGTTATCCTACCTTAGTTTTCATCGATGCAGATGGGAATGAAATAGATAAAATTGTGGGCTTTTATCCTGCGCCTGATTTTCTTGCCAATATTAAAAAAATTAATGACAGAAAAAGCACTTTAGCCTACATGCTGGAAACTTATAATGCCGATAAATTGAATTTAAAAGCAAATCTGGACCTTGCAAACAAACTCATGGAAACGGGAAAAGGTGAAGATGCTAAAACTTATCTATCATATATCATACAACAGGATGCTTCTAACAATGCAGGTTATACCGATGACGCTGAATTATTAATGGCAATGATGGAAGTAAAAGATAAAAAGGCTGATGCATATATTACTGAAGTAAACGGATTACTGGAAAAATATCCGTCAACAAATTTAGATAAAGATGCTAAAATTTTTCTTTCCGACAAATATTCAGAAGTTAAAAATGATGAAAAAGCATTAGCTACTTTAAATGACCTTATGGAAAAATATCCTAAAGATGATATGGTAAATTTTTATACAGGCCAGTATTATCTTGGCAAAGCAAGAAAAGTAAATGGTGACTCTGCTGCTACAAAAGAAAATTATATTGAAGCTATCGGTAATGCTGAGAAGAGCATGCCGTATTTTATCGGCGGTATATTTGAAGCCAGCGCAGCAAATGTAATGGCAGATCTTTACTATAAAATGGGCGATAAAGAAAACGCAAGAAAATCCATCGATAGAGCTATTCAATTATGGCCCGACAATAAAACCTACAACAAAACAAAAGATAAAGTTTACAGCAGCACAAAATAATTTTAATCAATTAATTTATTTAAACCTGATGGTATTATACTGTCAGGTTTTTTTATGCAAAAAAATATGCACGAATTTAACAAAGAATTTATGGATGAGGCAGTACGCCAGTCCAGAGAGAATGTAGAAAAAGGCTTAGGCGGTCCGTTCGGAGCAGTAATTGTAAAAGACGGAAAAATTATTGCAAAGGGAAGCAATAAAGTTACAACTAAAAATGATCCCACTGCCCATGCAGAAGTAGAAACGATAAGGGAAGCTTGTAAAAATCTTAATACATTCAATTTAAGCGGATGCGAAATTTATACAAGCTGCGAACCATGTCCTATGTGTCTGGCTGCAATCTATTGGGCAAGACTTGATAAAATTTATTACGCGAATGATAAACATCACGCCGCAGATATAGGTTTTGACGATAAATTTATATATGAAGAGCTGGACTTAGCTCATGAGCACAGAAAAATTCCTATGATTCATTATCATTCAGATGAAGCGTTGGAAGTATTTAAAGCATGGACTTTGAATGAAGAGAAAACGGAATACTAATTTTTTTATTTTTATAGAGACACAAAATTTTGTGTCTCTATAAACCACTTTTCACTCTGAAAAGAATAATTATTGTGATTAAGAAAATTATAATGGTAGGAATATCAATTAGCGAGCTCCACGATAGATTATATGCTGTTGAAAGTATTGCGCCGATAGCTGCAGCATTAGCTCCTTTAATAAAACTCTTCAGATAAAAATTATCTTTGAACTTTGATATACTGTGAGCTAGTATAAGCACAAAGCAAAATGTGGGGAAGAAAATACAGAATGTACTAACAATTGAACCCCAGAAACCTGCAGTTAAATATCCTATGAATGTAGAAGTAATTACCACGGGACCGGGAGTAATGTTGCCGAATGAAATTCCTGCGAGAAAATCTGCCTGGCTAAGCCAATGATAATTTACAACAACATCCTGCTGTAGAACACCGATGATAACAAATCCGCTTCCGTAAGTAAGGCTTCCTGTTTTTAAAAATACCAAGGCTAAATCAAGAAGCTTACTGCCCATAGTTTGTGTAGTCTGACCGATGAATGCAAAAGGTGATGCAATAAGCAGAGGAAGAAAATTTAGCTTATCTGTTTTTTTATCTCGGATGGAATAATATATAACAGCTATAATAGCAGAGGAAATAATCAGATAAAGTATTCCGACCTTAAAGAATATTGTAAGTGCAATTGATAAAAAGAAAACAACGAAAAGAAAGTAATCCTTCTTTAAAACATTTTTACTAAGCTTTATTCCCGAGTGCAAGATGATGGCAATAATAGCCGGGCTTACACCGTAAAGGGCATATTGAATATAACTTATATCGTTATACTTCTGATAAAATATCGAAAATAACAGAACCAGAATATATGATGGAAGGACTAAAGCAAATCCGCATAATGCAGCACCGGTCACACCGAACTTAAAAAAGCCGTTATATACCCCGACCTGAAATGCCATCGGTCCCGGGGCTATCTGAGCATAACCGAAGTAATGCTCAAATTCTTCTTTCTCCAGCCAGCCGCGTTTCTCTACAAGGTCAACCCGGATTGTATTTATGATTGCAAGCGGACCGCCGAATGCAGTTGAGCCTACATATAAATAATATTTGAATAATTCCCAGAGTGTCAAATCGCGATCCCCTCCTTTTTAATGAACGGCTGCACCAAATTCGAATGTCTTTTATTTAGGTGTCTAAGAGTTGAAATCACTGCTCTTGAAACTACTTTACTTTCTTCCGGCAACAAATTTTTTAAAATTTCCAAGGCCTTATCAGAATATTTATTGCCGAAACTGTTATTGAATGCCATTGCAATATTCCACTTCACATGCTCGTTATCTATCTTCAGCCATTTTTTTAGCTGAGCAAAAACTTCTTCAGGAAATGAATTTCCAAGATGCGAACCAAGTATAAACGGACCAAGATTTTTCTTTACGTAAACAGAAGCATCGCTCATTAAAGGCTCAAGAATTGTGAATGCTTTTTCTACATCAGCTACTTTTCCTTTTTTAGAATAAGCCAGAGCAGAGAATACAACTGCCCTTCTTACATTTTCTGATTTATGTTTTGCCCAGGTCAATATTGTTTTATATAATTCCGGATTTTCATTTAATATATTATAAAATGCTCCGGCAGCATATTCACGCACTTCCCAGTTATCGCTGTCTGCAATTTTTAATAAAATGTCTTTCGTTTCTTTTTTATTGTGGGTATATCCGCGCCAAATTATAGAAATGCCAATTTCCTGCGCAACGGGTTCAGCCATCGAGCAATATTTTTTTCCTAAGTCGAAAAGATCTTTTTCGCGTTTCTTTTTATCTTCAGTTTGTGAAAGCTGTTTTGTTAATTCTTTTATTGTGAAGCGTTTTATATCTGTCTTAGGTGTTCCGGCGTGTTTTGTTTTGAGTGAGTCAAGGTGGGAAATTAACTTATCGTAATCTTTACTCCCTACAAAAGAAAGTATTTTTTTTTGTAATTTTGCATCGACCATTTATGAAGTTATAAACAATATCAAAAAATAAAAAGATAGAAAATAAAAAACCCTTCGCCGAAAATTCAGCAAAGGGTTTATTACTCAATACTCAATACTCATTACTCATTACTACTACTCACTATTTCACTTTATCATCATACTCTTTCTTTACATATCCGGTAAGCATTTTTGAGTTAGGATTTATTGCGAGTCCTTTATCCAAAAAAGCTTTTGCTTCAGGTAGTTTATCCTGATCAAGCATGCATAGCGCCATATAAGCGTAAGCAGTCTCTTCGCCCCAGTCAGGAAGTGTTACATCAGAGTTTTTAATCAACCCGAATAGCTCAACTGATTTTTCAAGCATTGGCTGCGCTTTATCAACTCCGCCGCCGAATGCTGCCGGTGTGTAGAATGTTGCAATTCCTTTTACTAAATATAATCTCGGATTTGTAGGGTCATATTTTTTGGCGTTTTCTTCATCGGCAGTTACATCGGTAATTATGCTTTGCATCTTATCCATTTCATATTGGAATCGGTTGTAATCGAGAGATAATTTTAAAACATAAGTGTCGGCGAAGTTATCTCTATCGAGTAAAGATTTACCGACAAGCTCAAGACCTGACTGAGTATATTTTTTTATTTTCTCATTATCTTTGCTTTCCATTGCTGCTACTGCAATATGATAGTCGCATAATGCGAGATAATAATTAACAAGCCAAGTATTCTTTTTTAGCTGGAGAATTCTTTCAAATTGTCCGCGCGCCTTTATCATTTCCTTTTCATCGTATTTATCTATAGCAGTTTTTAAGCTGGTTTTTGCTTTTACAATTGCATTTGTAAAATCATCATCGGCTTTTAGTATTGTATTCAAACCGAATGTGATTAACAGCAGTACTAATAATAATGTTTTTTTCATTTCTTAAGGTTTATGGTTATTATTAAAATTAAATTTATATTTGCAGTCCAATGCCGAACCAGATTATTCTGATATTGTTCGAACGGACATCTATCTTTTGTGAATAATCATAATTGTAGTTGTACTGATAAAGATTTTTTGTATCGAATACATTATTGAATGCAACAAACATTACGCAGAATCTGTTCATAAGTGATGTTATATACTGTACGCTTATATCTGCGCGAGTATATGTGGGGAATCTGTCGCTATTCTTTTCTGCATAAGTCGGAATATAAACATTCTGAACCGGGTCAAGTACTGAACTTATCACAGGGGTATACGGCTTACCAGTAGAAATTCTATAGGATAAACCAACGTTTATTGCATCGGTGATATTATAGCTACCTGTAAAGCTCATGTTATGTGTAATATCATAATCAGATGATGTCTGCGTTGTTGCATCGTATTGTCTTCTTTTTGAATCTGAGTAAGCGTATGATATCCATCCCGTGAATTTATTTTCATATTTATATTTTAAGAAGACATCAATACCTTTTGCAAAACCGCTGCCCATAGATTTATATCTGAAATCATTGTAGTCTAATGCTACAAGATTTTTATAATCTTTGTAGTATCCTTCAACTCTGAAAACTATATCGCCTTCTTTATTGTATTCATATCCCAATATATAATGAATTGCTTCCTGTGCATCAAGATTGTTATCCAGCGCTCTCAGATAATCATTCGGAACAGGATACTGATGATACAATCCGACCGCTGCGCGGAAAACGTTATACTTTGAAACCTGATATCCCAATGAAAGTCTCGGGTCAAAACTAATTTTTTTAGAGAGAGTATGATAATCACTTCTTATACCTGTGATGGCAAAAAATTTATCTGTAAGTCTCATTTGTGTTTCAGCGTACACCCCTAGTCTTCCCGAGTTTGCTGTTGTATCAAGACTTCTTGATGGAGCAGTAAGTTTTAGATTATAAGCATTCTCCGGTACAATGCCTTCTATATGATTTTCAAGATATTCGTATTCTACACCTGTATTGATATCAGTTTTATCGCTTACCTGAACAGTTAAATCCGCTCTTCCCTTTGCATAATAATCTTTTGATTTTGTATCTAATATACCGTAATTGGATTTTCTATCGTACAGGCTGAACGATGCTCCGGCATTGAACATTGAACCCGACGAAGGAGAGAAAGACATTTTATAACTCCCGAAATAGTTGTGAGATTCAGAATTAAAAAATCCGTCATAAGAAGGACTTGTATTTCTTATCCCGATTTTATCACCCGAGTAATCGCCGTATATTTTCATATAGCCGGTCTCTCCGAATTTATAAGCTAGAGTTCCTCCGAATCCGGTTGCAGTCGGAATTTTACTGTAGTCCTGTGATATTCCGTTCAGATCAAAGAACGGTTTTAAGTACGTCTGGCTTACTGAAAAGCTTCCGCCGAATTTTCCTTTATGATTGTAAATACCTGAAAGTCCGCCTGCGCCGATGCCAAGTATTGCAAACATTCCTGTGCTTGTAGGCATTTCATAAGATTTCAAATCGAGCACGGCTGAAAGCGCATTGCCGTACTTTGCAGAGAAACCACCGCTTGTAAAATTTATACCCTTTAAGCTCCACGGGTCAACAGTGGAAAATGAAGATGTGTTATACGAGTTATCGAATATAAACGGATTGTATAAAGTTGCCAGATCTAAAATAGTAACTACTTCATTCGGGTCGCCGCCGCGTACTGTAATACGGCTTCCTTCATCTACCTGATTGGAACCCGGGAAAGTTGTAAGCGCTCGGTAAAGGTCTGCATTAGCTCCGGGTATTCTCACAATTTCCAGAGGAGTAAGAGTAACTTTTGAATTTTCCCCCGATGTGAATGAGCTTGCCGTCACTAAAATTTCTTCAGTGCGGACTTCACTCTTCTTGAGCTTTATATCAATTGTCATGTTCATTCCTGCTTCAAGATTTATTTCCTGCATGTGATTTGTATAATCCATAGCAGTAACAAGAAGCTTATACGTTCCGGTCTTTTCGGTTTCAAATTCATACATACCTTTTTCATCGGATGTTGCGCCGTCAATAGTTCCTTCAAGAACTAAGTTAGCGCCGCTTACCGGTTTGTTTTCTTCATTTTTTACAGTGCCGGAGATTTTTATAACACCTGCAGCCGTTGAATCTGCAGCAAAACTTTTTGCACAGAAAATTAAGACAAGTAATAGAGTAAATAAATATTTCATGCGATGATTAATTATTAAAAAATTTAAAATTTTAATTTATCTATTTCTTTTGCGATTTTAATATCACGTGATGATAATCCTTTAACATCGTGAGATGAAAAAGAAACTTCGATTGAATCGTATTTCATTGTTAGGTAATCGGGGTGGTGGTCATGCGCCTGGCACAGCGCGCCTATTGAAGTAGTTAAGCCCATAGTTTGAGGGAATCCTTTGGTTTTAAAAGATTTTACGATAGAACTTCCTTTTAGTTTCCAGTTTTTTAGCTTTTTAAGGCTTTCAGATATTTCATTTTTAGTCAGTTTTTCCATTTTTTTGCTGTTTACTGTTATTTAATAATTTTTCTAAATTTTCTATATATGCTTCAAAGGCTTTATGCCCCTTTGCCGTAATTTTATATCTGGAGACCGGTTTTCTCTCCATAAAACTTTTTTTCACGCTAATATATCCAGCCTCTTCCAGCTTTCGCAGGTGCACACTCAGGTTTCCGTCAGTAGCATTAATTTTTTCTTTCAGAAAAGTAAACTCAGCTTCTTCAACGGTTACAAGCACAGCCATTATTGCCGTGCGTATGCGTGAGTGCAGTACATCATCTATTTGCTGATAATCAAAATTGCTCATTTTAATTTGTATTATTTTCAACGTTAAGCTTCAACAACTGTCAATTCTTTTTTCCATTTAGAAAACAAAATTAATCCCGGAATAACCTGAAATGCCACAAGAAAAATCCCATTTGCCAGCAGCACCTCTTCTCCTTTAATATTAAACATTACAACCGAAGCTCCCCACCAGCAGAAAGCCATTATCTTCAGCATTTTATCGGAGTACATTACGCCTGATGTAAAATATCCAACTCCCAATATGGCTGCTATCAAAGGACTAATGGAAGCATAACTTATTGAGCCTGATATTTTCCCTGCAACAACAATTACCAACATGGCAATTCCCAATGATGCCCAAAGCGCTGAAACAGTTTTATTTCCGGCAGAGTATGTTTTTGTTTTTTTGCTGTCTGTGTATCCCCAGAAAATAGAAAATATCCATCCTGTTAAAATACAAACTCCCCAGAAATAATTCGGGTTAAAATTCAAACTCATTTTATTGTTAAAGTAATTTGCAAAGCATGCAACGCTTATGAGTACTCCCCATAGAATATAATATTTTCCGTTATCAAGAGCTGACTTTCTGCTTTCATTCATAATTTTTTTAATGAATAAAATCTCTGATTCTAAATTTGCATTCATAATTTTATGCTGATTGGTTTACGGTTTTAAATTTTTTATTTAGTATAAATCCCGGAATGACCTGTAGGCATACAATTAATATTGCATACACAAGCAAAGACTCGGGGCGAAGGCTTTTGTCAATTGTCATTGCAAAAAGACCTGCCGAACCGATCCACCAGGCATAGCCAAGATTAGTAACCATTTTATTTTTCACTATACTGCCAATCATAAAATACATTACTCCCAGCACAGCTGACATCGAAGGTCCGATTGCGTAAGGGGAGAACACACCGCTTAAAGGACCGACAAAGCCCAGTATTATCATTGCAATTCCGCATGAAGTTGATATACGGTGAATAAGGTTTTCATCAATGGCTTTTGCTCTGCTTATTATTCCTTTTTTTCTTTGATACCATGTAATCCCAAATGAGCAAACCCATCCGAAGGCTACGATTATCATCCATGCATAATATATTTGCGCCCCGGCTCCGGAAAGGATTGCAAAGTAAGTATTTAGAAGACCAAAGAAAACTAATATACCCCACATGATAAATTGCCATCCGTTAATAACAATTGAAGGACGGGATTTTTCCATAATGGATTTAATGTAACTGAGTTCTGATTGAACCTGAGTGTCGTTCATAAAGCACTTTGTTTTTTAAAGTTCTTTACGAAGTTAAAATTATTAAGTTGCATTGTCAAGGGGGAAGGATAAAAAGTTGAATTTTCGGGGTGTTTAGAAGGAATATTCTGAAGTAATTTTTTACGTCATTACATTATAGAGTCTTTCGATTATTTCAGTGGTTAGAGGTTTTGATATTAAATCTTCAACATTAGAATTTTCTTTGGCTTTATCAATATCCGCTCTGCTTACGCTTGAAGTAAGAATATAAATCTTAATATCTGTCTGATCTTTAAAAAGATGTTCGTATTCAACCAGAAATTCCCAGCCCGACATCAGCGGCATATTTATATCCAATAGAATAAGGATTTTCTGGAATTTATGATGCTGCAATGAAACTTTAAGAAACTCAAGCCCTTCAACCGGTTTATTGAAAGAAATTATTTTAAATTCATCTGGTGAATTTAGTTGAAATTTTTTTTTCAAAAGTATTTTACTTATTGAGTTACACATTGAATCGTCATCAATTAATAATGTTAAATTTTTCTTATTCATTATTTTCTGAATTTTATAAAAAATTTAGTACCAACATTAACTTCGCTTAAAATTGATATCTCTCCGTTAAGGCTTTCAACCTGATTTTTAATCATAAATAAGCCCATGCCCTTGCCTTCCTTTTCAAGATGAAACCTTTTATATAAACCGAAAATTTCTTTTCCGTTTTTCAGCAGATCTATTCCAACTCCGTTATCTTCAAATGTAAGATAAATATACTCAGCGTCTTCATCTGAAGTTATCTTTATAAAAGAGCCGTCCTCTTTTTTATACTTTATGCTGTTAGTTATCATATTCAGAAAAATACTATGTATGAAACTCTTAATTGAATATATTGAAGATGACTTTTGAAAGTTAGAAAGTATTTTCAATTTAGCCTTATATATTGAAATTTTTTCTGCTTCAATTATTTCATCGAGTATACTTTTGAATTCTATCTCATGTTTACTTTCATCTAAATTGTTTCTGATATTTAAAATATCGTTCATATCTCTTATTACACTGTCAAGATGAACAGCAGCTTTTTTTATGTTGTCATTCATTTCCAGTTTAGTGTCTTCATCAAGTGTTTTATCTTCTAGTATAGTACTTACTCCGATAATATTGGCAATCGGCGCTCTTAAATTATGCGATACCATATAGGTAAATTGCTCCATAGCTTTGTTTCTGTTAAGCAAGTCATCAATCATTTTGTCTTTTTCTGCCTGCGCAATTCCTAATGGTGTTATATCCTGTGTAGTGCCTATTATTTTTACAAGCCTGTTTTTTTTCTCGTCGAATATTACATAAGCTCTCTCAAAGACATCAAGTACTTTTCCATTTTTTTGAATAAATCTGTAAGAAAACTCAAAGTATGATTCGGATGGATCAATAGAACGGGTTTCTATATAACTCAGCATTCTGTTCAAGTCTTCAGGGTGAACAAAATTTTTCCAGTCATCAAATGATATTTTATCATTGGGAAATTCACATCCGAACATTTCTTTATATCCGCCGCCTAAAATGATTTCACCGGTTTCTATATCTTTTTCCCAGATGGTTTCAAGAGTTGCCTTCGAAAGATACTCGTAACGTCTGTTGGCGTCTTCAAGTTTTATAAAACTGTTTTCTATCTCGGTGATATCAAGAGCAATGCCGTTAACGATTGTATTACCATTGGATAATCTTGTCGGTATGGCAGTAACTTTTACTTTTTTTATTTCATCTGTAATATTATTCAGGTACCTGAACTTTATATTAAGGTGAAACAGGTCGGTAATCATTTCCGAGAATTTACTATTTACATATTGCAGATCATCGGGGTAAACGGAGTCAAACAATTTTGAACTGTCTTCCGTTACTTCTTTTATGGGTATTCCCCAGTAATCAAACGCTTTTTTGCTTGTGTAATTAAGTTTTGGGATTCCCTTTATATCATATTCAATCTGGAAGATAAAACCTGCTGTTGAATCACTTATCTCCTTAATGAATTTGGTATTGTGCTGCACGTCTTTTTCAAGAGCTTTCTTTTCAGATATATCTTTTGCATAAACAGCTAATCCTATTTCAGATGGATACAGGGAAACTTCGACCCATTTACCTTGAATTTCAAATTCTTCGTGATGAGTTTTTTGTTCCCTGATTGCTTTTCTGAAAAGATCTAACATCGGTTTGCGATCTTCACTTAAATTTATATTGTGAAAATCTTTTCCGATTATCTCTTCATGCTCAAGCTTTGCAAGCTTGAGTGCTGCTTTATTTATCAGGAGGACTTCAAGATTTTTGCCGAGGACAAAAAACGGGTCGGTCATACTTTCAATTATGATGTTGACCTTTTTGGTTTGGATGAGAATATCTTCTGCGCCGTCATTTTGATGTGAGTTTCCTGACCGGCTTGCGGATGGGTTTGGGGTATTCATAATAATAGATTAAAATAAATTCAATGCCTGATTTTATTTCACCAACTCCATTAATTCAACGAATTTAAACTCTTACCTTTTAAATCCGTATATTTATATATACCCAATAAAATTTTAAATAGATATTCTATTTGAGTTATTGCTCTTTTCTTCCATTCTTCTGAATTGAATAACTTCTCTATTTAAAGTATTTTAAAAGACTACAAATAAAATTTAAACTTATACTTATATGAAAATCGGAGTTCCAAAAGAGATTAAGACCAATGAGAACAGAGTTGCGCTTACACCTACAGGCGCTGAAGTTTTAAAGAAAAACGGTCACAAAGTATTCATCGAAAAAAATGCAGGTATGGGCAGCGGATTTACAGATGCTGAATACAAAAAAGCAGGAGCAACAATTCTTAACACTCCTAAACAGGTGTACGATACAGCCGATATGATAATGAAAGTAAAAGAGCCGATTAAACCTGAATACAACTTAATAAGAAAAGGACAAACAGTATTTACATATTTTCACTTTGCATCATCGAAGGATCTGACCGTTGCAATGATGAAATCTAAATGTATCGCTATCGCATACGAAACCGTTCAGAAAGAAGACAACTCTCTTCCTCTTTTAATTCCGATGAGTGAAGTTGCCGGAAGAATGGCATCACAGGAAGGCGCAAAATATCTTGAAAGAACAATGGGCGGACGCGGTGTTTTACTCGGCGGCGTACCCGGAGTTGAACCCGGATATGTAGTAGTTCTCGGCGGCGGTATCGTCGGAACAAACGCTGCAAAAATTGCTGCAGGCTTCGGCGCAAGAGTTACAATCCTCGATAACAATCTTACAAGACTTAGATACCTTGATGATGTAATGCCTAAGAACATTACAACAATGATGAGCAACGTTGGCAATATCCGCGAGTGCGTTCGCAAGGCTGACCTTGTTATCGGCGCAGTTCTTATCGCAGGCGCAAAAGCTCCGCACTTAGTTACACGCGATATGTTAAAAATAATGAAGCCGGGCGCAGTTGTAGTTGACGTATCTGTTGATCAGGGCGGCTGCATTGAAACATGCAAACCTACTACACATGAAAATCCTACATACGTAGTTGACGGAATAGTTCACTACTGCGTAGCAAATATGCCGGGCGCAGTGCCGTTCACTTCTACACTTGCACTTACAAATGCAACGCTTCCTTATGCAGTTGAAATTGCAAACAAAGGATACTTAAGAGCATGCAAAGAGAACCAGGAAATTAAGCTTGGACTGAATATGATTGACGGTAAGATAACTTACAGAGGCGTAGCCGATGCATTCAAATACGATTACACAGATGTAGATGAAGCTTTAGGATAAGCTATAAAAAGTAAATTTATTGATTATAAAAAAAGGGTGTCTGCGAAAGCAGATGCCCTTTTTTTGTATAAAACTTATTTTAAGACAGCCGTTGTTGGTTGCCTCTCCCGCTTTCTTGTCCAGCTTTTAGCGGGAAGCGGGATTCCTTACCAACAACCACAAAAATGTGAAAACCCGTTTTTAACCTAAATTTGAGGTTACGAATTTCCCCACAAAACGTAACCCCTATAACAAACTATTGTTAATTCAATCTTATCAATTTTCACCCCTTAGAAAATTTTTCGCACTAAATTGTTGTTTAAATAATCCAAATTTTTTAGTCTAAAAATGAAAAGACTAATAAATCAACAATTTACCCTCGAAAAACGGAAAAAGCGTAACCTGAAACATATAAAAAAAGCCGTTAAAGATTTCTCCTTAACGGCTTAATATAGCTTAAAAAGTGGAATTTTACTTAAATTTACTTGATTAAGGTCATTTTCTTAATGCTTGTGAAATCCCCTGCCTGTAATTTATAGAAGTAAATACCGCTTGGCAATTCCGAGGCGTTAAAATCAACCACGTACCTTGCTGCCTGCAAGTCCTTCTCTAATAGAACAGCTACTTCTTTACCCAGCATATCGTAAACGACAAGCTTTGCAAATCCGCTCTTCGGCAAATCAAATCTGATGTTTGTTGTCGGGTTAAACGGATTAGGGTAATTTTGTAACAGAGCATATTCTTTTGGAACTTCCACTGAAATATTTTGTATTCCAATCGGAACATCGTTCCAGATTGCCTGTTGAACTGTAGGTGCGATTAGTTTCCATGTTACAAGAGAGTCACGTCCTGAGCTATCCGGGCTGGTATAAGAGCCGGTACCGATGCCTGCCCATCCGTGGAAATAGAAAGTAGTTCCGCCTTGTGTTATTCTTCTGGAAGCTATAGCAAACTGCATTGTAGCTGCTGAATCGAAGAAGCTACCGTTTCCAACAACTGAAGAATAAGGTGTAACACCTGTTAATTTATATTGAGCTTTGTAATTAGCCGTAATTGTCTGGCTATTATTAACCGTTATCGTCTGAGGATTTGATCCCGCATTTGACCAGCTTTGGAAAGCATATCTTGTTTGAGTTCCTGTAGTTGGTGTTACAGCCTGAAGCGTAACGTTAGACCCGTTTGAGAATGTTAAGACCTGAGTATTTGTATAAGGTGTTCCGTTTACGTTAATAGTTGCAGACCCTGGTCTGTTAGAACTGACTGTTAAGAATGATGAATTCACAAGTAAATCAACGTTTCTTACGTGAACAGGTACACCGCCCGGTCCTGAGCCTTTTATAGAGAGTTTAAATAATCTTGAATTAACCGTACCCACTGATTTTATTCTTAATCGGACAGAATCAGGGAAAGTAGTAATGGAATCTTTACCGTTAACGAATGAAAGCTGCAACGAGCCCGATGTTGGAAGAGAATCCAATGTAGCAGTGAACTTAACTCTATCATTATAAAGTTTTACTGCAGGTACACTGACTGTAACAAATGTGGAATCGTTGTTTCCCACAGATGTATTCGTAACATTGGTTTTCATGGCATAGTCAGGGAAGTAAGCTACGTAGCTTCCAAAAGTATTGTTACGGAAGTCTGTCCATGACATTATTGCATTTCTTCCGTTAGAGCCGATAGCATCGTAGTCACCTAAGTAAGCCGGTGTTCCGCCGCCGCCGCATCCGGAGCAATTGATTTTGAATTTCTTGCCTGAGATTTGCTGATTTTGTGCAAATGAAACACCTCCGTTATCTGAATATGTTGCATATACTAAAGCACTATCGCTGGTAGGACAATCTCTTGTATCAAGCCATTTAACAAAAAGTCTTCCTGTCTTTTTATCACACCATGTAGAAGGGTGCCATTGGTGGTGAGCTTCAGGATTAGTATCATCATTTATGCGTGTTTCAGTTGACCATGTTGCGCCTTGATCGTCAGAGAATCTGCACCATATATCAGGTTTGTTGCCATCACCGACCGGAAAATTGGAAGCGTAGATTAAATACAATCTTCCTCTGTTTGGTCCATAGCTGTTATCAGCTGTGATAAATGGATAAGGTCTTGTTCGGAAATTTTCTACTGAGTTTCTGCCGCCTACGTTAGTACCAACGTAATTAGCATAATTTACCTGTGACATTTGTGTGAATGATGCGCCGCCGTCAGTTGAGCGGAAAAATCTCCATGTAGCTGCAAATGAGCTTCCGGTATTTGTAACTACATAAACACAGCCGCCCGGAATATTGCCGCCGGTTTTATTTGGGCCTACACAAACCATCATACCGGGTAAAGTATTTTGTGAAGAGAAAGTTATGTTAAAAGTTGCGCCAAAGTCTGTGCTTCTGACAAAGTTACCCGGAGTCATTACAGAATAAACATAATTTGCATAAGGTCCGCCTGTTTGATCTGCTGCTATCCAGTTCTTATCATTACCTACGTTACCATTTACAACTCCTGACCAGGAAACACCGCCATTTGTTGATTTAGCTATTCTTGTACCAAGGATGTTAGGGTCTCCATACATATTTTCAAAATACAAATTTCCTAAGGAGTCATAAGCTGTAACAGGATCCCCTCTCATAGGTTGTCCCCAGCTTGGATTTACCGTCAACCAGTTTACACCATCAATTGTATAATGAGGCGTTGAACCTGTAGCAGTAGAGGTATTATTGTAAGCTGTGAATGAATTTAAAGCATTAGTCGGGTTGACCGATAAATGCGGTTCTGCAAAGTCGTTTCCAAGATCGAAATTATCAAAATAATCTGCACTTGTAACTACTAAAGGCAGAGCAATTTGATTACCTGCGCCGAAATCATAATATCTTCTTGGCAGCTGGTCTAAATTTGGATTATCTTGTGAAAATGCAAACCCGCTAAACAAACTGATAATAAAAAGGGGTAGAATTGTAAAAAGTTTCACCTTCATTTGTTTGGGTTTAGTTTTTTTAAAATTAATACAAAATAAAAATTATAAATTATTAATGAAACAAATTAAGTCTGATGTTAAATAATTTATTAAACCGGTCTGTGAGGGGTATAAGGAAATACCGGACAGATTTTACTGCCCGGTATAATAATTTATTTGTTACTTCAGCAAGGTCATTTTCTTTATGCTTACGAAGTCTTGTGTAATAAGTTTATAAAAATAAATACCGCTTGATAAATTTTCAGCATTAAAATCTATTACATACTTTCCAGGTGAAAGTTGTCTGTTGAGAACTAATGCAACTTCTTTCCCCAATAAATCATACACAATTATTTTTACAGGACCGCTTTTAGCAACATCAAATTTTATGTTTGTTACCGGGTTAAACGGATTCGGATAATTCTGTTCAAGCTTAAACTCTTTTGGAATTTCTGTTGAAATATTACTTATACCAATTGGAACATCAGTCCATAATGCAGATTCTACTATAGGTCCTGTTAGTGCCCAGGTAACAATGGAATCCCGGCCCGTGCTGTCAGGGCTTGTATATGAGCCTGTTCCGGCGCCTATCCATGCATGGAAATAAAAAGTTGTGCCTCCTTGTGTAACTCTTCGTGACGTAACTCCAAACTGAAATGACTGAGCTGAATCATAAAATACATTTGTTCCGAATGTACTTGCGTATGTTGTTACACCTGTAATTTTATACTGGGGTTTGAAATTAGCTGTTACACTTAAATTTCCGTTAACAGAAATTGTTTGCGGGTTTGAACCGCCGTTTGACCAGTTTATAAATCTGTATCGTGTCTGAGTTCCTGTAGAAGGTGTAACGGCTTCAAGTGTAACATTGCCTCCGTTCGGGAAGACAAGGCTTTGTGTATTATTGTAGGTGATGCCGTTCACTTTAAACTCGGTTAATGTAGGTTTGTTCGTAGATACAGTTACATAGGAAGAATTTGCAAGCAGATCAATTGTTCTTTTATGAACAGGTGTTCCGTTTGTTCCTCTGCCTGTAACTACAACTTTATATAATCTTTGTGTTACATTTCCAACTGTTTTAATTCTGAGTCTTACAGAATCCGGAAAAGCAGTTATGGAATCTTTACCGTTTACAAAACTTAAATTTATTGAACCTGATGTTGGGTTTGAGTCAAGTGCTGCTGTAAATTTTACTCTGTCATTAAAAGGTCCTTTAATGCTTGGAACCGTTACCGTTACAAACGAACTGTCGTTATTCGGCATATAAACACTTGGTGTGGAAGTAGTCATTGCATAATCAGGATAGTAGCCGACATAACTTCCTAGTGTATTTGCTCTTCCGTCCATCCAGACTGTCAGTGATGTTTTATTTATTGCAGAAACACCGATATAATCACCTATGTAAAATGCCTGTCCTGTACCCTGGCTTACTTTCATATTGTCGGGATTAAAAAGAGTAGTTGATACAGGTGAGTTTGTTACAAATGTTTGTCCTCCGTCTGTTGAAAAGCTTCCGTACATTTTTGTCTGAAGATTTGCAGTCGGGTCCTCGCGTGAATCCATCCAGCTTATGTAAACTCTGCCGTTTGTATTATCAACGCTTATAGCAGGAAGCCATTGGTCAGTTGTTGTTGCATCGTCGTTCACTCTTAAAGGTGTTGACCACGATTGTCCGAAATCAGTTGAGCGTACTAAAAAGATATCTGCATTATCGGCACCGAAAGGATTAGCTTCATAAACTACATAGACATTGCCTCTGTATGCTCCGTAACTTCCGTCTGCAGCTATTTTGGGGAATGAATTTGTTCTTATGCATCCTTTTACTGTTTGTCTACCTGAGCAGACGACACCTGAGCCGGTAAAAGAAGCTGCTAATACCTGCGAGCCCATTGTAGCACCGCCGTCTGTTGAGCGCGCAACTAATATTCCGCCGCCGCTTGTATTAGCTGTATATACACTGCCGCCCTGAATTAATCCGTTAGGTCCTACACAAACGTAGGCTCCCTGGTCTCCCGCTAAAGTAATAGGAGTTGACCAGTTAACTCCGCCGTTAGTGCTTCGGCAGAATCTCATTCCTGTTGCACCGAACTGTCTCCACATTGTATATAAGTAATTTGAATATGGTCCGGCAGTCTGGTCGGCGCAAATCCATTCTTTATCTGATAAACCGACGGTTGTAGATGTAACTCTGTATGCTCCTGAGAAAGTAGCTCCTCCGTCAGTAGAACGTGTAACAACAACTCCGTATGTGCTGCCTTGCTGATAAAGCTGTTCATAAATAATATTTCCTAAACTATCGAAGGCAAGGACAGGGTCTCCCAAAATTTCAGAGCTTGCAAATCCGGGAAAACTGACAAATACTTTATTCCAGTTATATCCGTCAAGAGTATAATAAACGTTATTAGTATTAAAGGCGCAGATGCTGTTTAAAGGATTGCGCGGATTTGTAGCAATGTGCGGCTCGCCGAAATCTGTTCCTAAAAAGAAATTATCGTATCCGTTTACAGTTTGAACCGTGCTGTTTACTGCGTCTGTTAAATTGAAATTATATCCCGCCGGGACTTTTACTACAGATTTTAAATTTTCATCGCTGCCTTGCGAAAAAGCCGAGCCTGTGAAAATCAAAATAAGAGCGATGAGAGTGTAGATGTTTTTCATCTGGTTGATTGAGAGTTTTAGTTTTGCGAAAATTAACGCCTCAAATATTGAATTTAAAGGGATTTATTACCCTTATGCATTAAAATGGATTTTTAGAAACAACAAAAAATTATCAATAAAATTGCAGTTTTTTTCCCCTAAAATTTTGCTTAGCTTATTTCAAAAATTATCTTTACTCTTATTCAGTTGCATCCTTTCTCTTTACTTTTAAAGTTCAGCCCCCTGCGAGATTTTGTTAAAGTTTTGTACTCGGCTTGATTCACCAAATACAAAAGATTTTTTTATTTACAAAAAGATATACTCAAATCCTGTTACATATCTTGTTTAATGAGAATTATTTTTTTAATTTAAAAATTCAAGGAGGTATAAATGGCAAGCCTGAAAGATCTAATCAAACAAGAACGTCTTCACTTTGTGAAAGCGGGAATGTCTGTTTTTGACGTTGCAAGATTTATGGATATGCACAACGTCGGAGCAGTGCCTGTTCTTGCAGACGGCAATAAGTTAGTAGGAATTTTTTCCGAACGTGATCTGCTCCGGCGCTGCGCAGCTAAGGAGCTTGATTTAAAAACAACTCTTATAGATGAAGTAATGACTAAAGGAGTAATTTTAGTAGAAGCACACGATACACCTGAGTACTGCCTGCAGATAATGAAGCAGGAAAACATCCGCCATATTCCTATAAGAGAAGGCACCGATTTAATCGGCATACTTTCTATAAGGGACATAATGTACCATGACATGCAGGAAAAAGAAGAGAAGATAGAAATGCTAAACTCGTACATTCAGTTTAACGGCTAAATGCTGCAAAATAAGCAAAAAGAAACTCTTTTATTCTTATGGCGGTTGTCAATTTTGAACCCTTTAAAAACTTTTCACTTTAATGAAATTAACCGACATAAAAACTCTCGGCGGACTTAAAAAAGCCGGGTATAAAACTCACACTGTAAAAGATGAGATAAGAAATAATCTTATCAAAAAAATAAAAAATAAAGAAACTATCTTTGAAGGAATTATCGGATATGAAAATACGGTAGTTCCTTCAGTGATGAACTCGCTTCTTGCAAGGCACGATATTATTCTGCTTGGCCTCCGCGGACAGGCAAAAACAAAAATGGCAAGAATGCTTACGTCATTGCTGGATGAATATATTCCTATAGTAAAAGGTTCGGAGATAAACGATAATCCTTTTCATCCTATATCAAAACACGCCGTAGATATGATAGAGGAAATGGGAGACGAAACTGAAATAGAATGGATTACACGCGAGCAGCGCTACAGCGAAAAGCTAGCAACACCTGATGTTAACATTGCCGATCTGATCGGAGATATTGACCCTATCAAAGCTGCTAACCAGCGGCTACATTACTCCCACGAAGGAGCAATTCACTTCGGAATTATCCCAAGAACGAACAGAGGAATTTTTGTTATCAATGAGCTTCCCGATTTACAGCCGAGAATACAAGTCGGCTTGCTGAACATTATGCAGGAGAAAGATATTCAGATAAGAGGATTTAATATCCGTATTCCTCTTGATGTGCTGATGGTATTTACTGCTAATCCTGAAGATTACACTAACAGAGGAAATATAATTACTCCGCTGAAGGACAGAATTGATTCGCAGATTATAACACACTACCCGAAAAATTTAGAGGACGGAATAGAAATTACGGATACATATTCCTGGACGAAAAGAACTGAAGGAAAAGTTACTATTCCGTATTACTTCAAAGAAATTATTGAGATGACGGCAATGCAGGCAAGAGTGAGCGAGTTCTTACAATTTCTTCTATGGAAAATCTTATCAGTAATGCAGAACGCAGAGCTATAATTAATAATGAAGATGATATTTATCTGAGAGTCTGCGATATCAATGCTATTCTTCCCGGTATGACAGGAAAAATGGAATTGGTTTTTGAAGGTGAGCAGGAAGGCGCAATAAAAGTCTCGAAGGCATTGCTTTCAAAAGCAGTGAGAGAAATATTCAAAAAATATTTTCCTGACCCTCTCCAGAAAAAGAAAAAAACAGATAAACCGCAGGAAGATGTTTATGCGGAGATAATTGAGTGGTTCCAGTACGGAGGAAAAGTGAATATAAAAGACGATATGAGCTTTAAGGATTACTTCAAGGAATTAAAAAAAGTTGACGGCCTGGAAAAATTTGTAAAAAAATATTCACAGTATTATGAAACTGAATTCGAGCTTGCCTCATTGATGGAATTTGTTTTGGACGGATTACACCAGAGCTCTAAAATTGCAAAAGATGATATGGATTCAATCGTATCTTATAAAGATATGGTCGGAAGCATGTTCACACAGGAAAAAGGCTATGGCGAGTATGATGACGATTTCAATTTCAAATACTAATTTATAAATCTATAACTTAAAAATATCATGGCAAAGTTAAAAACCCCGGACAACAGCAAAAAAGTAGCAGAAGGCTTATCAAAGCTTCTTGCAGATACATTTTTACTTTATTTTAAGACACACACTTTTCATTGGAATGTAAGAGGTCCGTTATTCAGAACTCTTCATCTTATGTTCGAAGAGCAGTATAACGCATTATGGACATCGACTGATATTATTGCAGAAAGAATCCGCTCACTCGATAGCGATGCGCCAAGTACACTCACAGAATTTTCGAAGCTTGCAGCGATAAAAGAAGAGAAAGGAATTCCCAAAGCAACAGAGATGATTAGAATATTAGCCGAAGACCATGCGAAAGTTGTGAAGACAGCAAAAGAAGCTTTTAAAGCAGCTGAAGCAGCGGATGACGAACCATCACAGGATTTATTGATTGAAAGAATTAATTACCACGAAACAACTATCTGGATGTTAAAGACAATGCTTGAATAAAACATAATAATTTCATGTAAACTTTATATCAGAATTACAGAGACACGGTACGGAGTGTCTCTGTAATTCTAACTCATATCACCATTTAATTTTTGATATCTGTTTTATCACCTGATCTTTTCTCTCAGAGAGTGAGCCGGTAACTTCAATCGTATTTAAATTAAAGTCTCTCACCCAATCATTAAGAATCTCGTTTACAATATCTCTTAACATAGGTAAGTCTGATTCCGCACACCCTATTAAATCCGGTTTTTCAATGGGTACAAAAACCAAAATATCAATTTCCTTCATTACTTCCTTTACTTTGTTATACCATGATTGTAAATCAGAGCTATCAAGTTCGTCTTCTGCCTGAATATAAGCGAGTATATCAACCGGGCATCTGTCAAAAACTACATTACTTTCACTTGAAGTAATTTGCTCAATTGAGTGCTTAAGTAATGTCAGGTATTCTGCGCCGGTAGGCACTTCAGAAAAACTAAAACCTTGTTCTTCTAATTCGTAATAAGCTTCCGCTTTAAACTCATAATCCGGAAGAGCTTCCCGCAGTTCATTGATTAATGAAGTTTTACCGACTTTGTGTGCACCTGTAATAGCTATTCTCATAATCTTGCCTGTCTATTGTTTATATTATATTGAGTAAAGATAATTGACAGAAAGAAAATTTGGAATTCAACGAGAAATTGAAATGCAATAATTTTCAAGAATTAAAATATTTTACATCATTTTTTAAGGTTAAGATATTTCTCTTAACCTTTTTTGTTTTAAACCGTATTTTAATGCAATCTAAAAATTAACTTGAGCAATATAATAGAGGTAAAGAACCTCATTAAAAAATATGATGACTTAGTAGCTGTTGACGGTATTTCATTCGAAGTGAAGGAAGGTGAAATTTTCGGACTGCTTGGTCCTAACGGCGCAGGCAAAACAACTACACTCGAAATAATGGAGACTCTCCGCGAGAAAACTTCCGGAGAGGTAAATGTTTGCGGACTTTCTCTTGATAAATCTCCCAATGAAATTAAAAGTATAATTGGCGTCCAGCTTCAGGCAGCGGGATATTATCCTAATCTCACTTTAACCGAGCTGCTGAACTTATTTGCAGGACTTTATAATGTTAACGTAAAGCCTTTGGAAATGCTCGACCTTGTTGATCTGCGCGAGAAAGCGAAGGCAAAATTCAAAGAGCTTTCCGGCGGACAGAAACAGAGATTTTCAATAGCCACTACTCTTATAAATTCACCAAAAGTTATTTTCCTCGATGAGCCGACTACAGGACTCGACCCGCAGGCAAGAAGAAATCTATGGGACCTTATTTCCGAAATTAAAAATAAAGGAACGACCGTACTGCTTACAACTCACTATATGGATGAGGCGGAAGTTTTGTGCGAACGGGTAGGTATAATAGATAAAGGAAAAATAATTACAATAGATACTCCTGCAAATCTAATTGACCACCTGATAAAAAAAGGTTTTAAAAGAAACACCGCTGTAAAAGAAGCAACACTTGAAGATGTATTTATAGATTTAACAGGAAAGGAATTAAGGGACGAATAATGGAAAAAAAATATAGCCAGATAAGAGCAATGCTTGCAATTTCAACAGCAAGCTTAAAAGTAATGACAAGAAATCCTTCAGCAATTGTTTTCAACCTGCTTTTTCCTTTGATTTTTATTGTAGTGTTCGGATTTATCGGCGGCGGCGGATTTTCAGTTGACCTTGCCGTTGAGAAAAATTCTGATATGGATAATCCCATCATTCAGTCGATTCAGAATATTAAGACTATAAAACTGAAAACAGATATGTCTGATGAAGAGTTGAAAACAAAACTTGAAAAAGGACAGATAGACGGAGTGATAAGTATTTCAAAGGGATTTGTTGATAATAAGCCTTCTTACAATGTTACTCTTAAAACCAGCTCTGCTTCAATGGATAGAGGCAGTGTCATAAAAATGATCCTGAATGATGTCGTTGATAAAATAAATCTGTCTAAGTTTACTATGGATATTCCGCTTGCGAGACTGAATGAACAGATTGTAGAAGGAAGAAAATATAAAACGATAGATTTTATTCTGCCGGGTCAGCTTGGCTTCTCACTGTTAAGCGCAGGAATATTCGGAACTGCATTCGTATTTATAAATCTACGCCAGACATTTGTGCTGAAAAGATTTTTTGCCACACCGATAAAAAGAATTTACATTATACTTGGTGAATCTTTAGCGCGGTTAGTTTTTTCCATTGTCAGCGCTGTAATCATAATTGTCATAGGTAATTTAGTCTTTGGGTTTACTCTGGTAAACGGCTTTGTTACGTTTTTGAATATGATAGTTCTTTCGGTGATTGCATTAATAGTTTTTCTTGGATTCGGATTTTTAGTCTCGGGAATCGCGAAGAATGAACATGCCGTTCCTCCTATAGCAAACTTAATTACACTTCCGCAGTTTTTACTCTCAGGTACATTTTTTCCTATATCAAATTTTCCGGGATGGCTGCAGCCTGTAGCAAAAGTACTGCCGTTAACGTATCTCAATGAAGCGTTGCGAAAAATTGCTTTTGAAGGGGCTAGTTTGTTTCAGGTTGGAAATGATATTTTAATTTTAGTCGGCTGGGGAGTTGTGATTTATCTTCTTGCCGCGAAGACTTTTAAGTGGGAATAGTTTAAAATAAAGACCTGACAGGTTTTTAATCCTGTCAGGTCAAATTTTGTATGATTGGATTACCGCCGGAGTTTATCCCGCACTTGATGCGGGACGGAACGACATTTAAAATCAATCTTTCGGAAAATACCCTATACTTGAACCTACCCATGTTTTACCTTTGTTAAAATCCACACCCATCATTTTTCCTTTACCCATTCTTACTAAGTTGATTACAGGGACAGGCTCTTCGCCTTCATTCCATAAAAATAAAATTCTTATTTCAACTTTAGCAGGTTCATCAAGTGTTTCCACAACTGGTGCGTAAACAATCTTCTTCTGAAGAACAAAATTTTCTCTGTCTGCGCCTTTAATGTTTTCGATATCTTCTTTCTTGACATCGAATATAACTCCGACACCTGCAAAAGAGAACAGCGGTTTCAGAACATAATTTTCCAGATCAGCAGGCATTTCTTTCAGCTCGCTAAGGAAGATACAATCCGGCGCATACTTGCTTTTTATAAACGGCAGAATGTACTTGCTGATTTTAAAAAACCAGTTCGGATGCGCTATCCATTTTACATCAAGGTCTTCACTTATTTTAAAGTTATACTGTAAATCTTTTCTGTTTTTTAATTCATCATAAATTACTCTGTTATAAATTCTTTTTATCTGTGTTTTTTTGCCATCCTTCATGTAATACAATTTTTTCCCTTCTTTAGTAATATCTCCTATGTGGACGGGCGTTATTCCAAGCCAGTCTTGCGTTGCCCAGAAATCAATTGCAGTTTTTTGATGTTCAGGTTCTATCTCAAGTAATATTACATTCTCCGGATTTTCATCTCCGATTAATGTTTTCCTTAGTTTCTCAAGATATGTTTCATGGGTAAGTCCGCGAAAGCGGTGAGTGTAATTTTCAGGAATATCAAAGTGCGCGCGCATCTTCATATCCAATAGCTCCTGATAGCAAAATAAAGATGCAAAGCCCTGCAGCTCAATTAACTGCGGAAGATAATGACCGTTATTATCTTTTGTTACAGCGAAATCAATTGCAAGAAGCTCGGCGTGTTCTCCCTGGTTTGGAACTTCAAGTCCCGGAGGAATAGCGTTTGCAGAAAGCTTTTTAAATTCATCAGATTTCAAAAAATTCAGAATATCTATGCATGCATTGGAAAGTTCATCTCGAAGCTCTGCAGGAATAAAAACAGGAGTTTCCGAAATTTTAAACTCAATAGGTTTGTATGCTGAATTTATATCTTTCACAAAGGCTTCGTATTTTTCCTGTGTAAATTCTTTGATGTATTTCTCTCTGAGTTCTTTTATCATTATTTTTTTTATTTATTGTGCAATGCTGCCCGGGCTTATTACTTTACCTCTAAACCAATATAGATTTGCCTTAGGTGAAATATAAGCCTCTGATTTCAATTTGGTATATAGGTCTTTAAAAGCTAGTGAAGTGTCTCCACCTGACGCATTAATTACGGTAGTATTAAACGGCTCAAGTGTTGGAAATATTATGTCACCGGTTTCAGGGATAACAGTTCTTCCCGGTATATAATTAAAAATAGTTATATCCGGGGGTATGTATTGTCCTAATCCTAAAGCTTCCATCAATGGTCCGTCTCCCGGCAAATATGCTGAAGGAAGAAGTGTTAAAGGGCTAACATAGTAAGGCTTGAATTCAAAACCGGTTTGAACTATACCTGATAAAGGGAGACGGTAAATATTTTTCATCTTCATTGCCCATGCAACTGTATCATGTTGAGGATTTACGTTACCTGCTTTTATCATTTTTAGAATCAAAGTGTCTCTATCGTAAGTAACTGAATTCGTTCCGTAAATTCTTCCCGTACCGGTTTCTTTATAGGAGACTCCAATATAATCATTATCATTTACATTAGTTTTTAAACTTACATACCCTGCCTGATTATTTACCAAAAATTCTGTAGACAAAAGTTTTCTGAATATTCCGAAATATCTTTTTCCCTGAATTTGCATCGGTTCGTAATATGATGAGTTGTAATCACCGGTCACCGGCAAAGTAGGTAAATCAATTAAGAGTGAAGCAAATTTTCTATCTGCGGTAGTATTACCTGTTTGAATCCAGACTTCAAAATTTTCGTTTGAAACCTGTCTTGCTATATTCTCGGAATTATTAAGAGTTCCATCAATTGTAAAATCTTTAAAATTACTTTTGTATGCTGTATCTAAAAAAAAATGATTATCTGAATAATTAACAACATTCAGGGAATATTCATAACCTCCAACATTGGAGTTGATGAGGTCATTATTTGTGCATCCGTTAAATGAAATAAGACTTGTGAGGAAGGAAAGCAGAAAAAAAAATTTAAGAGCAATTATTTTTGTCATAATTGATTTAGAGAAGTTAGTTAGTTTAAAAATTCTCTGTAAAATTTTTTTATAAGCTTTAAAGGGTTATTTTATGTAAAAGCAAAAGCGGAAATTTTTAAAAGTTTCCGCTTTGCTATTTATAAAAATCTAAGGGGTTGAGTATTGCCATACAGGACCTTTTGTAGAGCCGCCGTGATTATCTTTTGCCGTTACTCTCCAATAAACAGTTGAGTGCGGAGCTGCTACACCGATATCTGCTGCTTTGTTAAGTATATCACTTGCTACGACAGTTGTCGGATTAGAAGTGCTTCCTGCAAAAACATCATATCTTAATGTATCATTCGCATCCGGGTCTGAGCAATTCCAGGTAACTGTAATAAAGCCCGATACTCCCGTCGCACCGTTTGAAGGAATCGGACTTGAAGGCGTTTCGGGATTACGATTACCTCCTGTAGAAGTAACAGTTGAATCATCACTCTTTGAACATCCGTTAATAAGAAATACCGTAAATAAAAAAAATACAAGTGAGAGAATAATTTTTTTCATGAGAGATATATAAATTGATTTTATAAAATTCCTTCTGAAATTACCGGCATGAATACGCCTTTATCCATTACCTGAATTTCATCACACCAGATGCTGTTTTTAATGCTTACGCAGTCTATGTGAGTTGTTGAGCTCCACTTTGCACCTGTGTGCGCTGAGTAAGGATGTCCGAATGCCATGTGTATAGTAGGCAGCTTTTCATCCTGTAAAATATTTCCTATTACATTTTTGCATGCAATGTTAGTGCCGATTGCAAACTCACCTACTCTGTTGCTGTTCTCATCTGTCATTGTATATGCTGTGAACTCCTCGAGTAATTCTTTATTGTCGCAAGTCATTTTTGAAATGCGTGAATCTTTTATTTCAATTGTAAGCGGAGTGTTGATAAGGTCGCCGTATTTCTGACAGAGATAATCTCCTACTACACCGTCAACAATAAACGTTCCGTTTACATTCCACGGTGAAGTGAAAATTTCTCCACCGGGAAGATTGCCCCATTTATCCGGAGAAATAATTCCCGATGTCTTCAGCCATTTTAATTCAGGTACGAACTCTGCGACTATGTTAGTACCGTTATCGGATGTGTGTTTTATAATTTTTGCTTTGCTTGCAATATCAATCAGGCGCTGGCTTATTTTATCTACTTTAATAAAATCCGCTCTCATACCTTCCATCATAATCTGCTTATTGATGTTAACCATGTGGCCGTGTCTTATTTTATGAGCGTCAACAACGTAAGTCATAGAGGCGCGTGAGCGAAGCTCACCCATCTTCGGTGTGGCTGCAAAAATGCTTACCTGCGATTTTGCTAAATCATCTAAAATGACCTGCGGTAAGTCACCCGGTATAGGTCTTGGTGTGTAATCTTCAATAATGAATGTAGAAAATTCTGCACCGACTTTTTTTATTTCGTGTTCCATAGCCCTTGCGATATCAGCTGCATCGTTATCTGCAATGATAGTAATTCTTTCTTCAGGTTTAAGTCTTAAGCAAACGTTAATAGCATTATAAGCCCCCGGTAAAAGGTCTGCGTCAACTTCCGTGTTAATTTCCATTTGACTCATGTATAATTTTGTCAGTTATTGTTTTAGTTTTTAAAAAATACTTCTTACTTACAAACCTTTCACGGTTTCATCCATGATATAATCCACAACCTTCTTAAGGTCTTTTGTTTCGTCGTAGACTTTCAATTGTCTATCTGCGCCTGTTCCGTTTTCCATTATCTTGAAAATATTATATACCTCTTCACGTGAATCCAGGTCACCCAGCACATCATCAACAAATCCGACAAGCTCATGCATTAAGAATTTATAATCTACTTCTTCAACTTTTCCGAAGTCAATCATCTTACCGTGTATTCCGTATCTTGCAGCCCTCCATTTATTTTCCATGATGAGTGCGCGTCTGTAAATTCTGAATCCTAAGTTCGCTCTTAACAGCTTATATAATTTTGCAATCACTGCCTGCATTATTGCAGCAAGAGAGATTGTTTCATCTACCGTCATAGGTACATCGCAGATTCTGAATTCAAGCGTATCAAAGAACGGATGCAGTCTTATATCCCACCATATCTTCTTTGCATTATCTATGCACTTTGTTTTTATAAGAACGTTTACATAGCTCTCATATTCAGCAAGGCTTGAAAAGAAATCCGGAATGCCTGTGCGTGGAAATTTATCAAATACTTTTGTTCTGTAAGATTTAAATCCAGTATTTCTTCCTAACCAGAACGGTGAGTTTGTGCTCAGCGCAAATATGTGCGGGAGAAAATATCTCGCAGCATTCATAAGCTGCAAACCCGTTTCCCTGTTATCAATACCGACGTGAACGTGCAGTCCAAAAATTAAATTTGCTCTTGCAGTTTCCTGCATCTCATTTAATATTTCGTGATAGCGCGGATGGTCAGTAATTTCCTGGTCCTTCCAGTGAGAGAACGGATGCGTTCCCGCTGCGGCAATTCTCAGCCCCGATTCTTTCGCAACTTCCGATATATCTTTTCTTAACTTTGAAACTTCCTGCCGCGCCATGTGAATATCACTGCAGATTATAGTACCGACTTCAACTACTGCCTGATGCATTTCCGGTTTAATCTGATCAGCCAGTTTCGACTGTCCTGTCGTCACTATCTGATTCATGTGTGACTTCAGTTCGCGTGTAACCGGATCAATTACCTGAAATTCTTCTTCTATTCCTAAGGTGAAAAGCTTGCTTTTCATATGGGGTAGTTTTTTATTTTTATAAATTCTTATCTTTTAAGATAAGAAAAACTTTGGGAATTCAAAATTCAGAACTATTGGAAGTCAGAGGTCAGATTAAAGATTTCAGAATTATAAATTTTTTACAAATCTGCATTCTGTTATCTGAACTCTGAAATACTGAATACACACTACTCAATACTCACTACTCACTACTTTCTACTCAATATTATTTCTTCTTTACTGCTTTAGCTTTTTTTTTTGCTCCGCCGCCTTCAGTATTACCGTGAACGTTCTCTGCGCTTACTGCGCCGTCGTTAGCAAAATTCTTTACAAATGTTCCCCATGTAAGATTATTCTGTCCGTCTTTATGGTTCTGTGCTCTTCTTATTGCCATGTTTGCAGCGGCTTCAACTACCCATTCAAAATTTTCTTCACCGACTGAAGCTTTATCGGCATCAGGCGCAGGGTTACAGAAGTCAATCGCAATCGGAATTCCGTCTCTTACTGCGAATTCAACTGTGTTGAAATCGTATCCCAGTCCGTTATTAATTCTTAATACATAATCTTTGATTGTATCGAGCAGCTCCTGGCTTACATCGAAGTTTGCAACGTATCTTAAGTGGTGAGGATTTCTCGGCTCATAATGCATAATTTTTATATCCTGTCTGTCTATGCAGTAGCATCTGAAGTAAGAGTCAAACTTAATTTCTTCCTGAAGCATCATTACAAGCTGCTTGGTCTCGTTGTATGCTTTGAAGAATGATTCCATATCGGTAATCTGATAAACGTTTTTCCATCCGCCGCCTGCAAAAGGTTTGAAGTAAGCAGGGAAGCCGATGTATTCAAACATGCCTTCCCAGTCAAGAGGGAATGCAAGATTTTTGAATGATTCGTTTGCTGTATCAGGTGGTAATTCGTTCGAAGGAAGGAGAACGGTCTTCGGCACCGGCACGCCAATCTTTGTAGCAAGGGCGTTATTGAAAAACTTCTCATCGGCGCTCCACCAGAAAGGATTGTTCAGCACGGCTGTTCCGCTGATAGCAGCGTTCTTCAAAAAGCCGCGGTAGAAAGGAACGTCCTGTGAAATTCTATCGATGATAACATCATAACCGCAAGGCGCGCCCTGCACAACTTTATCGATGTTTACAAACTCTGCTGTGATGCCGTCAACGTTTTTCGAGTTAACTCTATCCACAAATGCCTGAGGAAAAGTTTTTTCCTGTCCGAACAGTATGCCGATTTTTTTCATTAAATTTGTTTCTCCTTTTATATTATTAAATTTATTTTATTTAAACTTTTTGCTCCGTACAAGTAAACGGATTTGTGATATAGCTTTATATGTGCCTGAATTTATAAAATGCAGGTATTCCTTTTCCTAAGAGTAAAATTAAGGAAAAATATTTTTAAAGTAATTTTTTCGGTGAATACAAATGCGCGTAATAATCCTTATTTATTCATTACTTAGATGTGCCGCGAGGGTAAAATAAGGATTGTAAAATTAGAAAAAAAATTAAAAAACAGACCTAAAAATACCAAAATTAAGGGCGAATTTCAATGAAGAAACGGGGGATTTGAATTGGGAGTTGTGGGGATTGAACATGACAGACAAGCACTGTCCCCCTCCTTACCAAGGAGGGGACAGTGCTATTTTACAAACTTTGAACTTTACAAACCTTTTACTTAATCAAAACTATCTTCTTTACATCACTAAATTTATCAGTGCTGAGTTTATAAAAATACGTTCCGCTTGATAAATTCTTTGCATCGAATGTAACAGAATAATATCCTGCATCTTTTACTTCGTTAACTAAGCTTGCGACTTCTCTTCCGCTGATATCAAAAACTTTCAGCGATACAAATACGCTTGCAGGTATTTGGTACCCAATCACAGACACAGGATTGAACGGGTTGGGGTAGTTTTGACTCAGACTATACCTTGAAGGAATCCCTATAATAACTTCATTGGATAAGTCGTAGTACTTGTAGTTCCCATTGTAATCGATTTGCTTCAGGCGGTAATTGTAATGACCCGATGCCATCCCGTGTTCTGTAAATGAGTAATTATTTATTTGGTTTGTAGTGCCGTGTCCTTGAATGTAGCCGATTGTTTTCCATGTTGTGCCTGTTGATTTTCTTTCAATATCAAATCCCCTGTTATTTTCTTCCTGAGTTGTTGACCAGTTGAGTGTTACGGTTTGATTAGTTACTGTTGAAGTGAACGATGAAAGCTCAACGGGTAAAGATCTTGTAGTGAAGAGAGCCAGAGCTTGCTGCGCATTTCCGCCCATAGTTGTAAATAAGCCACCTATATAAATATCGCTGCCGCTTATAGCTATTGACATAACTCTGCCGCCTGCATTCGGATTCCACACTGCATCAGCTTCTCCTGTTGTATTGTTCAGCTTGGCAAGTCTGTTTCTTGTCTGCCCGCCGATAGAGGTAAAATCACCGCCGGCGTAAACATCGCTTCCGCTAATGGCTAATGCATAAACGGGGGCGCCTGCATTTGGAATCCATGTAGCATCAAGAGCTGCAGTTAATAAATTCAGTCTTGCAATCCTTCCTGTTATCGTGCTATTGATAGAGTTGAACGACCCGCCTAGATACAAATAACTTCCGCTTATTCCCATTGTTAAAACTGTACCGCCCATATTAGCATAAAAAGAACCATCGTATGCGCCGGTGGTGTTATTTAATTTCGCAACGTTTCTTCTTTCCTGGCCGCCGACTGTTGTAAACGCGCCGCCTATGTATATATCGCTTCCGTTTATTAATACGGCATTGACTGCGGCATCTACGCTCTGATTCCAGGTTGCATCTGCTTCTCCGGTTGTATTGTTCAGCTTGGCAATCCTGGTTCTTGTCTGTCCGCCTATTGTTGTGAAATTTCCGCCGGCATATATATCGCTTCCGCTTATGGCTATTGCATTTACTGCTGAGCTGCCATTCGCATTCCATGTTGCATCGGCTGCTCCTGTTGTGTTGTTTAGTTTGGCAATTTTGCTTCTTGACTGACCGCCGATAATGGTAAAATCACCGCCTATATATATGTCACTTCCGCTAATTGCTATAGCATAGATGTTACTGTTTGCTGAGGGATTCCAGTCCGGGTCAACTGCGCCCGTTATATTATTTATTTTTGCGCATGCATTTCTCAGTAGTCCCCCGAAAGATGTAAAAGTTCCGCCCAGATACATATCAGTTCCGCTTATGGCTATTGTATTAACTATATTGCCGGCTACAGCAATCCATGCGCCGTCGGCATTTCCGTTTGTATTATTTAGTTTTGCAATTCTTGCTCTGCTTTGTCCGCCTATTGTTGTAAAGCTTCCTCCTGCATAAACATCACTTCCATTTACGGTGATTGTATAAACCTGGTTGTTGGGTGCTGCATTCCATGTTGCATCTGCTGTGCCTGTTGTATTATTAAGTTTAGCAATTGCAGTTCTTGTTAGTCCGCCGATTGTTGTGAACATTCCACCTGCATAAATATCGCTGCCGCTTATTGCTATAGTGTTTATCTGGCCGCTTGAGTTTGCATTCCACGCTGCATCGGCTGCGCCTGTTGTGTTGTTCAGCTTGGCAATTCTGTTTCTTGCCAACCCGCCTATTATTGTGAAAGAACCGCCTGCATAAATATCGCTTCCGCTTATGGCTATTGTGCTGACTGTGTTTGCGGAATTCGCATCCCATAAAGCATCGGCAGTTCCGTCAGAATTGTTTAGTTTGGCGATACAGTTTCTTGCCTGCCCGCCGATTGTCGTAAATATTCCGCCCGCATATATATCGCTGCCGCTTAATGCTATAGTGTTTACAGAATTGTCCGGGTTTGGATTCCACGACGCATCAGCGTTTCCGTTTGTGTTGTTTAATTTGGCTATTTTGTTTCTTGTCAGCCCGCCTATTGTTGTGAACGCGCCTCCTGCATAAATATCGCTTCCGCTTATTGCTAATGTTCTGACTATATCGTTTGCATTAGGGTCCCATAAAGCATCAACAGCGCTGTTTGAAAGGATGTGAGCGATTCTGTTTCTCGTGTATATTCCTACCTGAGTAAATGAGCCGCCTATATACCAACCTCCTGAACCGTCCGGAATGCAAATATTAACTGAACCGTTGACTCTCGGGAAGTCCTGATTATAATTTGTATTTGTTGTAGTAACTTTTACGCCGCTGCCGTTACTCGGGCCGATATAGCTGAAACTGCCTCCTATATACGTGTAGTTTCCGTCCACAACCACTGTATTGATTAAGCCGTTTGGTACACACATTTCTGTATTTGGAACCATTGGCTGGCTGAATGCAGCAGAAAAAATTAATAGAAATGCAATTGTGAAAATAAAGGGAGATGCAGGGAATCCGTCAGGATTTCTGAAAGTTAATAGGGATTTCATAGGGATTTTTTTACTTTTTATTGTTTTAATTATAAATTTCATCAAAATTAAATTTTTTATATTTTCACATCAAACAGAAATAGTGCTAAAATCCCAAATTTCGTATAATTTTTATTGTGCTATATTTTGATAAAACTATAATTTAAAACCAATTTTTAATCCCAGATTATGCTGCCCCTGCCTACAGTTGAAATATTAAAAAAGTTAAATTCTGCCGAACTGAAACGATTCGGCGATTTTGTGAAATCGCCTTATTTTAATTCCATATTTGCGCTGGAAATAATTTATGACGTTGTGTCAAAATCCTATCCTGGCTTTGATTCAAAAGTTTTTTCTTATGAAAAAATGTCTAAGAAAATTTTCGGGAAAGGTGAGATAAAAGAAAAGAGAGTAAAAAATCTTTATGCCGATTTCGGAAATCTGCTGAGAAAATTTTTAGGTCAGGAAGAGCTTATAAAAAAATCTCACGAAATGGATATCTTCATTGCTGAAGGATTATCAAACAAAGGATTGTTAGAAGATGCAAATAAATTCATAAACAAAAGTCTTGAGCAGAACGATAACGGATATCTTACTGATGATAAAAGATTTGAATACCGCAACAGAATGAAGGCGCAGAAGGGACTGAACTTAAGCGGAATGGGAAGAGAGCATTTTGCATCTATTCTGAAAATCATAGAAGAAATTACCGAGGCAAAAATTGTAAATTTTTTAAGAGACCTTTACGCAGGAGGAAATGCCGAGTACTTAAGAAATGATATTTACGGAAATGAACCTAAGAAGAATATGAATGCAGGGCTGCTGCTCTCATTAGATACAGATAAGTTTTTAGATTATCTGAAAGCGATGAACAGTAAATATTATTCGTATCTGAAAATTTTCTATCTGCTTTTTTATCACACGGTGTATGATATAAATCGTGAGCAATTTTACGTGCTGAAGAATCTTATATTTGAAAATATCCACAGTATAGAAAAATGGGAAGCATATAATATTCTGTTACGGTTAAATGAAATAATTAATTTTAAAATGGTGCCCATGGACAGCAGTTTTACCAATGAAATTATGGAAACAGGTAAGCTCTTTACTGAGCTGAAAATTTTCCCTGACCACGCGCATTATCCATTGCATGCAGGATTTTTCAGGGATGTGTTTACTTCCGTTCTGAATTTAAAAGAATATGACTGGGCAGAAAAATTTGTTAACGAATACAGTCAATATCTTATTAAAGAGTTACAGGAAGAGGAGTTAAATTATTGCAGCGGCGTATTGAATTTTATAAGAGGAAGATATGAAAGCTCTCTCGATTTTTTCAGCAAGGTAAAGCCTGCAAAAGTTCCGGTGAACATTAACGTCCGTTTTTATTACATAATGAACTACATAGAGCTCGGCGCATACGAAAGCGCACGCTCGGCGCTGCATGCCTTCCGGCAGTTTTATAAGGACAATGAAGAAATCCCGAAAATAAAATATGTGCTGATACCCGACGCGTTAAAATATTTTACGGAAATAATTAAGTCCTCGGAAGAAAATAAAAAGATAGATGAGTTTTTATATAATGAGGCCGGCGACGGCAGAAGTTTTTATCAGAGGCAATATATTTTAGAGAAAATGGAGAATCTTAATCACAGATTACACTGATTTGAAATGATTAAAATAAAAAATCATTGAATAATGACTATCAGTTTTTAATCAGGAAACAATCAGTGAAATCAGTGATTCGATTTTTCCCGCCGTTGTTGGTCTTCTGACCAACAACTACAAGTGTGGAAATGGTTGTTGGTTAAAACAGCAAATAAGGCGTTTATTGGATCCCGCATAAAATGCGGAATAACATTTCCTGTCAATACATTTTTATAAATCTTTCCCTATTCCTACTAATAGGTAACAATATCTTTTTTTGCCAGAATTTTCTTTTTATATTCAGAGCGGGTAAAATCCCATGAGTTTAGGGAAAACTCAAGTATTCTTATTTTGCAGAAACCCGTCAAAAACCCGTCAAGATTGAAAAATTTTAGTAAGTGGTATTGTTTTTACAATTATGGAGATTGGAAAAATCCGTCAGTGAATAAAAACGGAGTATAAATTTTGAAGTATTTTATAAAGGGATGAAACCGGAGGAATTACCAACAACGGCAAGCAGAATATTCACTATCAGTTTTAAATCAGGAATTAATCAGCGCAATTCCTGAAACGCTTTAGTGGGAAGTGATTCAATTTTTCCCCCTAATCACCATTGCTATACCCGTTCTTTTAAACTAACTTACAAGGAACCCCAGTTTGAAATAATTTTTATATAAAAATTTAAAAACCGGGAGGTTAAAATGCTCTGGACAATCGCAGTTATACTCATTGTTCTTTGGTTACTCGGATTTGTAAGCTCATTTACAATGGGCGGCTTCATCCACATTTTATTAGTAATAGCTGTAGTTGTTATAATCATTCGTCTCATTCAGGGAAGAAAAGTATTGTAGCTATTTTTTTAAAAATCCCATCTCGATTTTCTTTTTTTATAATAAACGCCCGGTGATTTTTCATTTGGGCGTTTTTTGTTAAAAATTAAGGTTTCGGTCAAATTTAAATAAAAGAAGTAAATATTGTTTTTACAGTTATAGTTTCTTAAAACTCATAAAAATTTTCCCTATTAAATAATTGTTTCATTAATTAAAAAATTTTGATTTATCAATAGTATATTGTGGAAAATGAATATAGTGTAACCTGGGATAGTTTAATTGAAGTTAAGAAATGACTTGAGAAAAACGAATAAAACCCATAAATTTAAGATTACTTAAAAAGCATCAAAAATGGTATTATTTTCAGTTATATTATTAGTTATCGTTGCAATATTGCTTATGGCAGTTGTATTGCTGCAATCATCTAAAGGCTCAGGTCTTTCGGGCAGCTTCGGCGGCTCAGGAATAGCAACATCATTCGGCGTTCGCAGAACCTCAGATTTTTTAACAAAATCTACGACAATATTAGCCACTGTATTTTTGCTCGGCTCATTGCTGCTGAATATCTTTATCAATAAAGGTAACTCGGGAACATCAGAAAGCATTATTCAAAAAAATGCAGGAACGCAGCAGCAGGCTCCGCCTATGCAAACCGCTCCTCCTGTAGAAACACCTGGAACACAGCAAAACGGACCGACTTCTACTCCACCTGTTGAGCAGGCACCGGCAAAATAATTTTGCTATAGAAAATTTTCAAAAGAAAGCATCTCTAAAAATTTTAGAGATGCTTTTTTTGTTTAAGATTGTTAGTATTACAATATGAGCATGATAAAAATATTTTTGGTATCGATACTTTTGCTTTCAGGAAGCGACGTGCTTAAATCTCAGGATATAAAATTGAATACGTTTAAAGATTTAGACTTACTTGAAGCCTCTAAAGATACCATTAAAAAGAAAAGTTCCGAAGTGAAATTTGTTATGAAAAAATCCCCTTTAAAAGCCGTGCTTCTTTCTGCCGTTTTACCGGGGCTGGGACAGTATTATAATGAATCTTACTGGAAGATTCCCATTGTAGCATTTTTCTTGATTATAAAGAACAGTATACTGCATCACAGACACCGGAAAATCCGAATGGCAATCAGCAGATATTGGTAACAAGAAATTTTTACAAAGACCAGCGTGATAAGTTTATTTTTTATTTCGGGATATTTTACGTGGTCAATTTAGTGGATGCTTATGTAGATGCTCACTTATTTGATTTTGATGTTAGCGAAAAGATAAGACTTGGTTTCGAGCCGTCAAAAATTAATTTGAAAATAAACTTTTAAAATTATTATTTATTCCCTTCTCAATTTCATTCCATACTTGTTCAACCGTAACACTTTCAATACACTTAGCAGGATTATTTTTTGTAATTTGATATTTACATTTCCAATTGCAGTTAAAGCATTCCATCTTATTGTAGATGACTGTCGGCAGAATTCTTGGCACAAACTTATCCTCCTGATAAGGCAGGAATCTTCCGAAATGCCCGCCTCCATAAATGCAGTAAGAAGGTTTATTTAATCCTGCGGCTATATGAACTGCACCCGTATCATTGGATAAAACAAATTTAGATTCCGAGATTAAAACAGTTAGCTCCTGAAGTGAAGTTTTATTAATATAATTTTTGTATTTAAAATTAATAAGCCTTTCATTTTTTTTTATGAGCTCGGACTCCTTTTCTCCTCCGCAGAAAACACAGATTAGACCCGTTTGTTTTATTATTCTTTCAGCGACAGAAAGGAAATTTTTAAAGTCCCACTGTTTTAAATTCATATTGCTGCCGGGAATAAGTATAAAATAATCTTCGCTAAAATGATTTTCTTCTTTATCCGGAGCGCTGATTACAGGAACATTATCCTTCAGCGAAGGTATATTTAGATTCCTGAGAAGAAAAGTATTAAGATAGGGTTCGTATTTTTTTTCTTTAGTAATGTCTATCAGTTTACTGTACCATTTATTTCCAATAGTCAGCCAAAACCATGCATCATTTGAATTATCTCCTTTGAAGCCGATTTTTTCATTCGATTTTAACAATCTCATAAGAGAATCGCCTAAGGCAAATTCCCTTGATGCAGAAAGATAAATTATTTTCTCGAAACCCATATTATTTAAATTTGAGATAAGGATTTTTTTATATTCTTTATCGGATGTAAACTCTTTTCTGTTGAGTTCGGCATACCCATCGAAGATATTGAAGCTTTTAGCATAATCCAGCCAGGCTGAATTTGCCAGCAAAGTAATTTCATAGTTTAGTTTTTTGTAATAATCTGCCATAACATAGGCAGATGGAAGCCACTGAATAAAATCCCCGATTCCATCAGGTCTTATAAGAAGGATTTTTTTTGATACGGCTGCCACATAATTTTTATCAGGAAGAAGAAAATCTGCAATAATACACTTTGTGTTAATAAAAAATCTTGGAAGGGCACCCCGAAGGATATTTATGTAACGGATAAGAATCAATTTTTTCTGTTTGATAAGAAAAATTTGAGCTCTCTTTCTCTGGTTGTACTGAAAATATCTTCATCTTCTTTATGGAAAAAACACAAGTCACAATATTTTAGAAAATTTCTGTTTGAAAAATAATTTGTCAGTTCTTTTATTTTTTCCCAGTCGTTTATAGATAAACTAATTAGATAATCTCCGTAATTATCATAAAATATTACTTTGCTATATCCGATCTTTTCAAGGAATTCAAAGATAAACAAGGAATCTTCTTTATATATTTTGTGAAACTGAGGATCGTATTCTATAAAAATTACAGGTTTATATTCCTCTATAAATGATTTTCCGCCTCTGATTATTTTATAATCAAAACCATCAGTATCAATTTTTATTAGCTTTGATTTCCGAAAATTAGAATGCTCGTTCAGAAGTTTATCAAGTGAAACTGTTTTTAATTTGTTCTCTGCCGATTCGACAATACTGCCGGTTCCTAAGTTAGTACTTAGTTTGGCATTTAAAGTACCTTCATCTTCACTCAAAAAGTGTTTTGCTAATTCAACATTTACAAAATTTTGGGAATTGAGCTTTAAAATTTCAAACAAATTATCATCCCCTTCAATACACAATATATGCGAGTTCTTCTCTGATTTTAAAAGAGCCGCAGTATCACCTATATTTGCGCCAACATCTATTATTTTTAACGAAGAATATTTTTCACCGATATAATTTGCTATTCTTTTCAGGTTCAAATTATAATTGAGATTGGTTTTTAAAATTACGGGTAATTGATATGAAAAAGGGATTTTCATTTTGCTTCCCCATAAAGTAAAATCTATTAACGGATCTTTGTATTTTAAAATTATTTTTTTTATCGAACTGTAAAAAAGAAATTTTATTTTTTGTGAAATCCTATCTCCGGAATTATTTATAATCTGATAATATATGAAACTGTACATTTTCTTTTAAAATAAAAAACGCTAATTCATATAATATGAATTAGCGTTTTGAAATTAAATATAGATTAAAATCGCTTACTTTATAAGCATCATCTTACCCGTATTTACAAAGTTAGTTGTAATAAACTTATAAAAGTAAATTCCTGAGGAAACGTCTGAACCATTAAAGGTAACCTGGTAAGTTCCCGGTGAAAGATTTTCTTTAACAAGAGTCTCGACAAGTCTTCCTTGAGAGTTATAAACTTCCAACGTTACAAAATCCGATTTTGGAATATCAAATTTAATATTTGTAGACGGATTAAACGGGTTCGGAAAATTCTGATGGAGCTTAAAACTGCTTGGCAATTCGCCGTTGATTGGTGTTATAGAGTTTACAATAGTGGAATTCTTAAAAACTGAAACAGTGCTTGGATTCTCATTGTTATAATTTGCAACGAGTACATCTGGTTTGGAATCTGCATCTAAGTCACAAATAACTAAATCTCTTGGTTCGTTACCAACCGAATAATTTATTCTTGAAGCAAAAGATTCAGTTGTAATAATTCCTTGCTGTGAAATATTTTTAAATACTGAAAGAGTTGTTGGAAGCCCCTGATTTGAAGTAACAACATCAGGTCTTCCGTCACCATCAATATCTCCAACATTTAATCCAAAAGGATAGTTACCGGTAACAATGTCAACTCTAGTTGCAAAAGTAATATTAGTTAACGAACTAGTGTTTTTAAAAATTGAAAAAGTGTTTGTTCCGTAATTTGCTAAAGCAATATCCAGTTTACCATCCGTATCGAAATCAGCTACAGCTAAACCTCTTCCATTCATACCTGTATTTAAAGTAACTCTGTACAGGAGATCAAAGTTTAGAATCCCGGGAGAACTGGTATTTTTATAAATTCTGATGTTGTTAATAGCACAGTTGTTAACAATAATGTCGCACTTTTTATCACCGTTAACATCTGCCAAAGCAAGTTGTGAAGGATAAGGTAAAGGCCCGCCGGAAGAATCAGATATTTCAATTCTGGTTGCAAAGGAACTACTGTTAATTATACCTGATGATGTAATATTTCTATATAGAGAAATAATTCTGCTTTCCCAGTTAGCTACTACAAAATCAGTTTTACCATCGCCGTCAATATCACCAATTGCAGAATATCCCGGACGGTATGCCGCTGGGAACAGAACCGGTGTCTGAAATGATATATTTCCTGTTGTGCTTGTGTTTTTAATAATTGAAATTTTGTATGCAGTATCTACAGGGTAATCATGACCTACAATCATATCTAATTTACCATCGTTATCAAAATCAGCAACATTTACAAATCGCGGCCAGTTGGCAACAGATATGTCCATTCTTGATCCAAACGATGCCGGAGTAAGAGAGCCTGTAGTGCTGATATTTTTATAAACAGATATTGTGAAAGATGATGCGTTAACAATTGCTAAATCTGGTTTACCGTCACCATCAAAATCAGCTACCTGAACATTGGCAGTTGAATTTTGGGTTGGAAGTGTAAATCTATTCTCCAGAGAAGGTGTTGCCGACTGGGAGGAATTAAAAACTAGATTAAACGGATATGAGGAATAGCCGGTTCCATTGTTATTGAGTACACGAATCTGTGAATAGTTAGCCCCTGCAGGTACTATGACGATTAAACTATCAGAACTAAGATAATTAATGTTTGCCTTAACAGGTCCAAAAAAAACATTTGTTCCGGCACCGAAATTACTTCCGGTTATATATACCGGAGCTTCAAGTGTTGCATTTTTGGGAGTAAAATTTGAAATAGTAGGAACTTGTGACCTTACTATTCCACAAAATACTAATGGAAGTATTAGTATTGAAAGAATTGTAATTTTTCTCATAACTTGACTTCTGATTGATTTATAAATTACCCAAATAGGATTGAGTATGGAACTTAAATTTTTCTAAATACTCCTTGGTAATTACCAAAGGAAGATGCATTTTTGAAGCTATTACTAGCTTTAGAAATTAATGTGAATCCATAATAATAATTTACTACTCCAAACCATACAAGCAATAAATACTTATTGTTTATTTTTTTTCTTAACTTATCAATTAATCTGTCATATTCTCCATTTTTTCTTTCCCAGAAAAGGTCTTCCTGAACAACTTCAACATTTTTTAAACTATTCTTTATTTCATTTAAATTTTTTTCATCAAATCTGTATTGAAAAAAAGTTTTTTCCGAACTTTTATGTTGGTCAGAATAAATATCGTTTTCAATCCATTCTTCCGACATTACTTTTGATATTGGAAAAGAAACATAAATATATCCTCCAGGCTTAGTAACGCGAATCATTTCGTTTATGCAATCAATATATTTTTGATAAATATGCTCAATGACACTTATCGAGAAGGAAATATCAAAAGTATTATCAGGATATGTTAATGCAGTACCGTCAGCTTTTTCAAATTTTAAATGCGGACTTTCCTTAATGTATTTCTTTTCTTCATCATTAATATCTGTTTTCAAAACCTCAAAGTCGTCACTAAGAAAATATGCCATCAAAAAAGGAGATGATATATCAAGAGCTTTGCCCTTTTGAATACTGTTTCTTTTTAGGAAATCTAAAAAATAAATAAATTCAACATATCTAGTACTATCAATCGGATTGATGAACTTTATTATTGCAAATTTTGCCGGTAATTTAGGCAGAATTGTCCAAAATCGAAAAAGTAATTTTAACTTTTGAAAAAAAGATACACTGTAATCTGAAATCATTTAAGATATTTTAATCAAATATCACTTAACCAAAACCATTTTTTTAGTCAATATTCCTTGCACAGTTTCTAATTTGTAAAAATAGGTCCCGCTGTTAAAAGAACCGGCATTCCAGTCAATAGAATATCTCCCTGCGCTGAAAGTATTATCTACAAGGTTTGCAACTTCTTCACCTTTAATATTATAGACTTTTAATATAACTTTTGAAGATTGAGCCAGATCAAACTTTATAGTTGTAGTCGGATTAAATGGATTTGGGTAATTCTGATATAGATCATATTTTTCCGGTAGAATAGAATTGTTTGAAACAAGCCCGGTTAATCCACCGGTATTGGTTCTATAAATAGCTCCCGATTTCCCGGTAATTACAGCTTCAAGCGGTGAAATAACACTTATATCCCATAGATCTCTTGTAGTATTAATGGTCTGCTTTACCCAGTTTATACCTGAATTAGTCGATTTTAGAATAATACCCCCACAGCCCACAGCATATCCTGTTACGGCATTAGCAAACTGAATTGTATTCAATCTGTTTGTGGCAGGTGTATTCATTAAAATCCACTCATTTCCAAAATTTGTTGTTCTTAACATGCACGAAGAAACACCTTCTTGGCCACCAACAATGTAAAAAAGATTTTCATTTGTACTTGTGATACCGCATAGCTGGAAACTAAATCCACCTAAAGATACGGGTGACCAGTTTAACCCCCCATTAGTTGTTCTGATTACGAGTGAGTTGTCACCGATTGCCATTCCGGTGTTAGCATTGACAAAATTAAATCCAAAAAGATACGTTGATGTAGGATATATTAAAGACCAGTTTAATCCTGAATTTGTAGATTTTAATATTCCGCTGCAGCTGGCAATAAAACCTGTGTTTTCATTGGCAAATGTTATTCTGTTACAGTTTCCTGAAACATTATTTGGCAAGCCTGTTGGAATTGCAGTCCAGTTATCACCTGCATTTACAGAGCGAAGCACAGTTCCGTTTTCACCAACAATTAAACCGACTTCGGTATTAATAAAAATTACTTTATGAAGTGCATATGAGGTGCCGGAATTTTTTATAATCCACTCCGCTCCCGCGTTTGTAGTTTTTAATAAAGTGCCGTTATCGCCAACGATAAATCCTGTATTCGAGTTTACAAAAAATACACCATGATAAAGATTTGAAGTAACCAACGATTGACTAACCCACCCGGATTGGGAGAATCCGAGATTGTAAATAAAAATAGATAAAATTAAAAAGTAGAATTTCGTTTTCATAACTTTTTTTAATAAAAAACTAATTTATCATATTTTTTTATTCAAGGTATTAAAGAATACCATAATTTTACAACGATTAAACTAAAATTACTAGTGAGATATGTTTTGATATAACGGACCTTTTTATTCTACAATCAAAAATTATACTTGAGTTTGTAAGTTTAATAAATTAAGTTTTGTAAAACACAAATCCGGCTCCCGATTTCTTAACCAAGAATATTTTTAATTCTTACATTTTGATTTTTTTTTGACTTAAATAATAATTTTTCAGTAAGTAAACTCTATTACTATGAAAACGAAAATTTCTGCATTCAGTATAGGTGTATTTTGTGCAATTATTTTTCTTCAGAGTGTTTCTTTTGCACAATGGACATCACGATATATCAACAATATAAACGGTAATTATCTTAGAAGAATACAATTTGTCAATTCTCTTAACGGTTATACAGCAGGAGGTAACGGTACACTTATCAAAACTACTGACGGCGGCGATACTTGGAACACACTCAATATTGGAACGACTGCTTTTTTAACATCCATATATTTTCTTAACCCTAATACCGGTTGGGTAGCAGGGTTCGGAGGATTTATGAAAAAAACTACAGACGCAGGTAATAGCTGGATAACACAAACAGTTCCAAACGCTTCAACATTTGCAAATATGTTATTCTTCAATGAACTAACGGGATATATAGCCGGCGCAGCTCAACAGGGAATGAATCAGTTTGCTAAGACAATTAATGGCGGTACCACGTGGAACATTATATCAACCTCTACTTTTGCATGGGGAGAAATAAATTTTGTTAATCAGCTGACAGGCTGGGTAGAAGCACCTGATTATTTTGCTAAAACTACAGACGGCGGGATAAGTTGGACAAGATTGTTGTATGATGGTTCCAATCAGAATTTTTATTTTTTGAATGACCAAACAGGATGGGTAGCTTCTGAACACATTATGAAAAAAACAATCAATGGCGGCTTTAGCTGGTCTTTTTATCCTGTCCCTATTGATTTTCCTTACGGCCTGAAATTTTTTGATCAAAATACCGGATGGTGTGTCGGTAGCAGCGGATCTTCAGGTGTGGTTTGCAAATCAACTGACGGAGGAATTAACTGGAATATTCAAAAAGTTGAACCTAACAACGCATTTTATGATGCAAGCTTTATAAATGCAAGTACCGGCTGGATATCGGGTAAAGCAACAGTTGTCTATACTACCAATGGAGGTCTGGTTTCTGTCAGTCAGATTTCAACTTCTATCCCCTCTGAATTTTCATTAAAACAAAACTATCCAAATCCGTTCAACCCTGCAACTAAAATTTCTTTTGATATCAAAAACTCTACTTTTGCATCACTGAAAATTTTTGATATGACAGGAAAAGAAATTAAAACCCTGGTAAACGAAAATATTGCAGCAGGCAGTTATGAAGTTAATTTCAATGCAAGCGAACTCAACAGCGGAGTATATTTTTATACACTTAAAACAAACGAATTCACTGAAACTAAAAAAATGATGTTAGTAAAATAGTTCTTTCTTCTTTTCTGATTATTTAAGCCTTGCTTCAAAAAAGCAGGGCTTTTTTATTAAAAACAGTTTATAATTTTACTTGAGTTTTTTGATTAAAAAAACTAATTTTTATAAACACAAATCACCGGCTCCCGTCTTAAAATTAAGTCTTTCGAAACTTTTTCATTTATTAATTATTATGAAAACAAAATTTTTTGTTTTTGCGCTTCTAATGTTATGCACTTTTAATTTTAGTCAAAGCATGTTATTAGCGCAACCATCCTGGTCCCGCCAAATCTTAAGTCCTCCCAATGGCGGCGTCGGGATTTACACAAGTGTACAGTTTTTGAATTCTTTAACAGGATGGGCAGGAGGATATGCTGATAACGATCCTAATCCTGACTATGGTGTTTTGTTAAAAACTACAAATGGAGGTGAGACATGGGTCTGGGTAAACCTAGGATGGTCTACTAATTTCTCAATTAAACTATTTTTCTTGAATGAAAATACAGGTTGGACATGGATATCATCAGGTCAGATTAAAAAAACCACTGACGGCGGCACTAGTTGGATTGACCAGTCATTTGACGGCGGCTCTCTTAACTCATTGGTATTTTTGAACAGCCAAACCGGATATGCTGCCGGTTTTCCATCAGCAGGAGTTTTTCGTAAAACTACGAATGGAGGAACTTCCTGGGTAACTATTTTTTCAATTCCATATCAGTTGAATAAAATTAAATTTTTTAATGAACAAACTGGATGGGTATCAGGCGACCAATACTTTGCTAAAACTACTGACGGAGGAAATAATTGGATTCAGTTATTGAATGATAACAGTTTAGATTATTTCTTTCTTAATGCTCAAACTGGTTGGGTTACTATCCCCGGTTTTTTGTATAATTCTGCGATGGTAAAAAGAACAACTGACGGAGGTGCAAATTGGATCTCCGCAACTTATCCATCTTCATTCAATACCAATCCATTTTCAATTAAATTTCTAGACCTGAATACGGGATGGTGTGCAAGCGATAAGGGGATGTACTTATCAACTAATGGCGGTGCAAACTGGACACTTAAATATCAATCCCCCGGAACATCACAGTATTACGATTTCGCTTTCATTGGAAGAGATTCCGGCTGGGCTGTAGGTATGAATATGATCATCAGAACTGTAAACGGCAATGTAATTTCTGTCAATCAAATTTCTTCCAATGTCCCCTCTGAATTTTCATTAAAGCAAAACTATCCGAATCCGTTTAACCCGGCAACAAAAATATCTTTTAATATTAAAAATGCTACTTTTGCATCACTGAAGATTTTTGATATGACGGGTAAAGAAGTTAAATCACTGGTGAATGAAAACATTGCTGCAGGAAGTTATGAAATAAATTTCAATGCAAGTGAACTCAATAGCGGAGTATATTTCTATACACTGAAAACAAATGAATTTACAGAGACGAAGAAAATGATTCTTGTAAAATAAAATTATTTCTGTTTATGGTTTTGCAAAGCCTTGCTTCAGCAGAAGCAGGGCTTTTTTATTCCTCTTTTTTCATTTAATTTTATCCTTTCTCTGCATACCTTGTTATACATGAATCCTGAAGAACTAAATATACCGCGCTGTAAAAATTTCTCCGGCTACAAACCGTGTGTATCATACGAGAACTGTCTTAAAGACGGCTGCAAGCTTGATAGCAGCATGACAAGAATCGGCAAAAAGATTTTAATCATCTCTCTTGATGCAATGGGCAATGTTCTATACAACACTCCTATATTAAGAGCGCTGAAAAGAAAATATAAAGAATGCACTATCTACTGGATAACATTGCCTAACGCCGAAAAAATTCTATATAACAATAATTTTATTGACAGAGTTTTTACGTGGACTGATGAGCATAGAATGATTTTAAGACAGATGGATTTTGATTTACTCTTCAACGGAGATAAATCTGATTATGCATGCGCATTCGCAAATGAAATTAATTCAAAAGAAAAATTCGGATTCTTACTGAACAAAGACGGAAAAATTATTCCGGCCAATAAGGGCGCAATGTACTCTTATAATCTGGGATTAGATGATGAGCTTAAGTTCCGCATTAATCAAAGAAGCGGAATAGATATTCTTCACGAAGTTTTCGAGCTTGAGTATCAGAGAGATGAATATGTTTTTTCTTTTACGCTTGAAGAGCAGGAGTTTATTGATAAGTTCAAAGAGCATCATAAATACGAACCCGAAAAATTTTACGTTGGGTTTAATACGGGCTGCTCGAATCTTTTCCCCAATAAAAAGATGACGACTGACCAGCATATTTTTTTAATTTCAGAGCTTATTAAATTCGATAATATTAAAGTTGTTCTTCTTGGAGGCAAGGAAGACACAGAAAGAAACTTAAAAATCTATGATGCTTTTACTCAGGAAGAGAAGAAGAAAATTTTATATACTCCTACTAACTTAGGTCTACGTCAGGGCGCTGCATTTGTAAGCCTTTGCGACTTAGTTGTAACGGGTGACAGCTTCGGAATGCACTTAGCAATTGCCCAGAAGAAAACAATCATTGTATGGTTCGGTGTTTCCTGCCCCGCTGAAATTGAACTTTACGGCAGAGGAGAAAAATTAATTCCACAAGGGCTTTCATGCCATCCATGCTGGAAAAAAAGCTGTCCTTATAATCTTGAGTGCATAGATATGATTGACCTTAACAAAATAATTGATTTAGTGAAAAAATATTCACTCTTAAAAACTCCCCGCAACATTAATAATTAAAATTTGAAATCTCTCAGACTTCTTTTCGCGCTTCTTTTCTTATCGGGCGTTCAGCAGGTATTTGCTCAATCACTCACACTTGAAGATATATTCTATAAAAGAAGTTTTGGAGAAAAAGGAATTTCGGGAATAGCTCCGATGAATGACGGCAAAAGTTACTCCTCAGTTGTTTCTGAGACTGACGGATTAAAAATTGTTAAAACTTCCTATGAAACAGGCGCTGTAACAGAGACAATAATTAACTTAAGTAAATATTCAGCAAAGGGAAAAAACTTCCTTCCTTCCGGTTATGAATTCAATTCAGATGAGTCGAAAATTCTTTTTTCTGTTTTGAAAGACAGGCTATACCGCCACTCAACAATCAATTATTATTATATATATGATGTGAAAACAAAGGAGATGAAAGAGCTTGAGGGTTACGGTATGTATGCAGATTTTTCTCCCGACGGCAAAAACATTGCCTTCGTAAGAGATAACAATATTTTTATAACTGAACTTGAAAATTATACTGAAAAACAAATAACAACGGACGGAGTATTCGAAAGAATAATTAACGGAATGTCTGACTGGGTATATGAAGAAGAGTTCAGAATAAACCGCGGATTTTTCTGGTCGCCCGCAGGAGATAAAATTGCTTATTATAAATTTGATGAATCCAAAGTAAAAGAGTTTTCATTAACGTACTATGATGGTTTATATCCCAAAGAATATAAATACAAATATCCTAAAGCCGGAGAGGAAAATTCGAAAGTGTATGTATATGTGTACGATACAAAGACAGGTGAGAGCAGACAGATAAACACAACAGCTGAAACCGATTTTTATATCCCAAGAATAAAATGGACTAATGATAACAATACGCTTTCATTCCAGATATTAAACCGCCGTCAGAATAAGCTCGATCTATATTTTGCAGACGCATCGACAGGAAACTCAAAAATAATTCTTTCCCGCACCAATAAATATTATCTGGAGATAAACAGTGATCTGACATATATTGGCAATACCGGCTTTATATGGAATGAAAACAATAATCTTTATCTGTACGATTTGAATGGAAACCTTCTGAATAATATTTCTTCAAACAAAGATGATATTGAAAAATTTTACGGCTACAATGAAAAGAATAATAAAGTGTATTACCAGTCTTGTATTGAATCACCTTTAACCCGTTCTGTATTTTCCGTGAATCTTGACGGCAGCGGAATCCAAAAACTGACTCAGAAAACAGGATGGAATAAAGCCGAGTTCTCTTCTGATTTTTCTTTTTTCATCAACACATATTCAACAATATCCACTCCGGATTTTATTACCGTTAACGATGCATCGGGAAAAGAAATCAGAGTGCTGGAAGCTAATGATGAACTGAAAAAAGATATCTCAACACTGAATCTTACCAGGCCGCAATTTTTTACTTTTAAATTATCATCGCCTGTTGCAGGTACAAACATAGATTACCTTAACGGCTTTATAATTAAGCCTAAAGATTTTGATTCTACTAAAAAATATCCCGTGCTGTTTTATACTTATGGCGGACCGGGTTCGCAGACTGTAAAAGATGAATGGATGGACGAAAAATATTTCTGGTTTGAATATCTTGCTGAGAAGGGAATTATTACAGTCTCCATCGATAACAGGGGAACGGCAGGAAGAGGAGAGGCATTTGAAAAATCTTTGTACTTACAGCTCGGTAAATTTGAAACCGAAGATATGATTCAGGCTGTAAAATATTTACGTACTCTTCCATATATTGATAAAGATAAGATAGGAGTTTACGGCTGGAGCTACGGTGGATACATGGCAGCTATGTGCATTACACAGGCAGCGGATTTTTTTAAAACTGCAGTTGCAGTAGCGCCGGTGACTAACTGGAGATTCTATGATAACATTTACACTGAAAGGTTTATGCGAACTCCCGATGAAAACGGAGATAACTACGATAATCTTTCACCGCTATTAAATGTAAAAAAAATTAAGGGGGATTTTTTTATTGCGCACGGAATGGCAGATGATAATGTTCATTTGCAGAATACAACTGAGATGATTTCGGAAATGATTAAGAACAATATCAGATACGATTCCGAGCTTTACCCCGATAAAAATCATGGAATATCAGGAGGTAAAACCCGGCTGCATCTTTATACAAGAATTACAAATTTTCTTTTAAAGTCATTCGGAAAATAATCCGATAATAAATTAACTTCCCATCCAGGCTTTTCTAAGTCTCAGCTGTTCTTCAGTAGGATTTTTAGAAAGTTTTACTTCCGGCTTACCTTCAGCCGTTACCATTTTCATTTTTCCTTTCAGCAATACAAATTTTTCATTTCCGTCAGCATCTTTTCTTGCAACTTCAATTTCTACATCTTCTCCCTCTACTGCCTTAGTAAAGAAATCATTTATTATGCTTTGTATCTTTGATACTTCAAGCGTCTTTCCGTTTATCTTTGTGTACTGGTCGCCAGATTTTAAGCCAATGCTTTTTCCGAATTCATCAATATCATCTGACTTAATGTAAATTCTTTTAGTCTTCATGTCAAAATCGATTGCCTGAGTGCCAAGGCTGAACTCTTTCTCTTTTGCTCCTCCGCCGAAATCAAGCCCTACAATAGATAAAAATTCTTTGTATGGAAGTTTTTTGCTCCCTTCTACATACATTGCAAAAAAATCTCTTATTTCAGGATAAGTCATTGCTGTAATTTCATCGAATAACTCTTCATCTACAAATGATTTTTCAGCGCCGTATTTTTTTGATAAGTCGCGAAGCAAATCAATGAGCCCGTAGCTGCCATAGGATAGCTGTCTTAATTTTATATCGAGACACATTCCGATAAGGGCCCCTTTTTCATAAACATTCTGATATTGTTTTTCATATTTTCCCAATGCGTACTTGCTCATTTCCGTGAAAGGCAGAGTGTCATTATAAAATTTTGATACGAGAATTTTTCTTTCGATATCTTTCGTAAACTCTGCCGGAGAGTTTACGCCGCTTCTTACCAAGGCAATCATTGAATTGTATTCTGTAACGCCTTCGTATAGCCAAAGATGTTTTGACATCTTCGGAACGTTGTAATCAAAATTTCCAATCTCTTCAGAGTGAATTCCCAGCGGAGTTATTATATGGAAAAATTCATGCGCCGCCGTATGCTTTACCTGCCCTGCAACGGAGCCGGGAGGGGCTTCACCCAATGAATACAAAGATGAGTTATTATGCTCTAATGCTCCCGCCGCACCTGAACCTGACATACCTGTAAAAAAATAAAACAGGAATGCATATTTCTTAACAGGAAGCTCGCCGCCTAAATAATTAGCAGATGCCTCAAGTAAGGCTTTTGTATTTTCCGCAACAAATTTAGACTGAACCATTTTATTAGGTGAGTAAACAGAGATAAGCACGTCTGCTCCTGCAACGTTTATAACTGTTGTATCGGGAATGTTATACATCATAGGAGAATCTACAAGTGTGAAGTAATCTTTCACTCTGAATTCATCTCTTGTCTCATCGCTGAAATCTGCAATTAAAGGAGTTGAGCCGTAAAATCCCTGCGGCTTTATTATATCGATAATGTATTCATTGGTCTTCATATCATCAAAATATCCGAAGAAGCCGTGAGTATTAATTACAAAATTATCTTTAGAAATATTTGTGCCTGCAGGCTCAAATATAAACTTGCCTGTATCTTTTGAATCGAAAGTATCTTCTACCCAGTATGTAAGCTTCTTTAATTTCTTTGCATCGGTTATTTTCCAGCTGTTAATATCTTCTCTTTCAACTGTAAGCTCATTATCGTTTTTATCAAATGCCTTCAGGTCTTTTACAAATCTTCCGAAATCATAAATGCTGTATGTGCCCGGAACCATCTTAGGCATTCTGAAAGTTGCTTCATCAGAAGAAAACTTAGGTGCCGTCATTTCAACCATAAGCATATCGTCCTTCACGTTAGTAAGGTCGAGGGAATATTTTATCGGGTTATCTTTAGTCTGCGCATAGCCGTAGGGCAGATATAGAACTACAATTAACAGAAGAAATATTTTTTTCATTAGAATTAGATTTTATAGGGAAGTATACGGGTAATAGTGTGAATTTGTTAGGTTTAAATTTACATAAGCCCTTATCAATAATAAGAACAAGAAGTTACTTCTTTACTCAATAAAGGCTTTAAAGTTTTCGTGGTGCTTTCCGGGAGTGAACTCTATTACTTCATACTCTGCAACACTTTTTAAATTATAAGGATCATTTTTTATTATCTCATCTATCTCTTCACGCGATTTTGCATGTGAGAGTAATACTCCGCCCGTAAGCGTACTCCTTCTCCCCGAGCAGATCAGTTTATCTTTTGCATACAGAGTATCTAAGTATGCGCGATGCTCTGCAACAACTGCATTAACTTCCTCTATCGGCTTTGTGTAGTTGATTAAGATTATAAACATTTTTCAATTAACAATTATTAAAGGGCAATTAACAATTATTAAAGGGCAATTAACAATTAGCAATTAACAATTAGCAGTTAACAATTAACAGATTTCCAAGCTGTAAAGATAAAACTTGTCTGTTAATTACTAATTGATAATTGTTAATTGAAAAGCTACCGCGCTTTCCGCTGCGCCTCTTCATATACATTTCTGTGCGAAGGGTCAAACTTTATTAATTTATCATAGACAGCTCTATCACCGTAATCGATGAACAGGTTGGCAATTTCTTTATTCTTTGCGTCATAAAAAATATCTATGTTGTAAGATTTTATTTCCGACTTTCTTACCCGATCTATTCTTTCAAGAGCGCTGAGAACATTTTTAAATCCGGCTCTCTTATTTATGCTCATAGAATCAATTCCCATCCACTCATATTCAAACAGACCTTTCCTGTATTCGTCAAAACGAACACTTAATAATTCCTGTACGATTTGCAGACGCGTCGGTTTTGAGCCCCCGCCTGATTCTGACCATCCTTTTTTATCTGACATTGGCTTATTGCAAATATCCAGCGCTTTTTGATAAAGAAATGTGCCGCCTTTTACAAAATATGTATCTTCGTCGTATCCTAAGATCATGTATGCGTAATAATCCAAAAGGCTTAGCAGAGGTTCAAAACGCGAATCATTTTTTTCAAACCTGAGTGAATTATTATACGAAAAGCTGACCCGTTCATCCAAAAACTGAAACAATGGCGGCGGCTGCACGGGATTATTCGTTTTAATAGTTGCATCACCGATTTTTCTTGTGCTTTGCACAAAGAGCGAAACATCGTAGTTATCATTGCTTGGGCTTGAACGGAAAAAAAACTGGAAAGTTGCTTCTACGGTATATTCAGGTTCGATTACTTTGGAATGAAATTTATTTCTGTTCAGGTAATCCGAAACCTGCGTTTGAAAATTAACAAGTTTATCTTTTGTAGCAGCGGGCAGCGTAGAATAATCTACTATCACCGTAGCTTTTATATCCTGAGCCTGAATGGTTTTACCTGCAAAAATAAAGCATACAAACAAAAACATTAAAAATTTGAGTCTTTGAGCCATTTTCTCTAACTATTTATTATAGTATTTTTTGGTTAAATTTATAGTATAGTAAACAATAATCAATTCACTTATTAGTTAATTAAAATCGCCGAATTATATTACTATATTTAAAGCAATATTTCCAAAAAAAGTTTCAATTTGCTTTAAACCGGTAAAATTATTCTGCGCGTGCAAACCTCGGAATTGTATCGAAATCCTTCTGTTTTATTAACCTAAATGAACTTAAATCCATAAATGAATTATCTTGTAATTGGCGAACCCTGTGTTGACGTAATACATAAAATGAATAACGAAATTCTTCACAGCTACGAAAACATCACAAACATTTTAAAAAAATATCCCAATATAGATCTTTCGGGAATCCAGAAATGCGGGCATCCTACACGTAAGGTAAACCTTTATTACAATCTTTATAATTCAGATAAAAAGGCGCGGCTTGAGCAGTCAACTGAGCCTACTTATGAAATTACATTCGACTGGATAAAAAATTTCCTTCCACAGGCAGATGCAATTCTGATCAACATGATTTCCGGTGTAGACATTTCACTGGAGACTTTGAAAAAAGTAAGAGCGGAGTTCAAAGGATTTATTCACATAGATATTCACAACATCGTAATGGAAATGGATGAGGAAGGACACAGATCTCACCGCGCCATCCCTGACTGGAAAGAATGGTGTTCAAATTCCGATACTGTGCAGATGAACGAGTTTGAAGCAGCAACACTTACTGAAGATAAAAAAAATGAGTATGCCATAGCCGAAGAGATTTTACTGAAAGAAGACAGCACGGTCAAAGGGTTTGTAATTACCAGAGGGAAGATGGGAGTATCAGGATTTGTAAAGAAAGAAAAAAAATACGGCGAAGAAAAATTTCTGGATGTGGATAAGCACGACTTGAGTTCGATTGAAAATCCTCACTTTAAAGATTCTACCGGCTGCGGAGATGTATTTGCAGCATCATTCACAATTGATTACTCTACAGGTAAAGATTTTGAAAAAGCGGTTCACTTTGCAAACAGAAAAGCTTCTTTCAAATCTTCACTCGATGGTATTGATGAATTAATAAAGCTAAGATAAAAGATTTACAAAATGAAAATATTTATTACAGGTGCGAACGGACTTTTAGGGCAGGCAGTCACATCAATTTTTACAAGAGAAACAGGATGGGAATTAATATGCTCATCCATCGAAGATAAATCCTTCCTCGATTACGGCAATAAATATGAGAAGCTTGATATAACCAACAAGGAAGAAGTTAAGCGCGTAATAAACCTCCATCGTCCCGATATTATAATAAACTGCGCTGCTTATACAAACGTTGACGGCTGCGAAACCGAAAGAGAGCTTTGCTGGAGACTTAACGTTGACGGCGTGAAAAATCTTATCATCGCCGCTAAAAAAGAAGACTGCAGGATAATTCATATCTCAACCGATTACGTCTTCGACGGAAAAAACGGACCTTACACTGAAGAAGATACACCGAACCCGATTTCATTTTACGGCCGCTCGAAGCTCGCCGCAGAAAATGCGCTTACAACAAGCGATGTAAGGCATGCAATAGTGAGAACAATGGTGCTGTTCGGAATTGGCGTGAACATAAAACCGAACTTTGCTTTATGGATGATAGATAAACTGAAGGCAGGCGAGAAAATAAATATTGTTGATGACCAGATTGGGAACGCAACGATGGTAGATGACCTTGCATGGGGAATTTTAAAACTCGCAGAAAAAAACCTTACGGGGATTTTCAACATTGCCGGAAGCGATATACTTTCACGATATGATTTTGCTTTAAAAATTTGCGATGTCTTCGGATTTAGTAAAGCGTTAGTCAGCAAAATAAAAACTGCCGATTTAAACCAGCCCGCTCCGCGCCCGCTGAACTCAGGCTTAGTCGTTCTCAAAGCCTCCTCTCAGTTAGGATTACATTTAATGGACTCGCTTGAAGCGATAAGGCTGCTGAAGACGCAGTTAGGAACTTGAGAATTTTGAATTTAGAATTATGAATTCAGAATTATTCTTTGAGTAAACTTCTAAACGCCGTTGTTGGTCTCCCGACCAACAACCATAAACTCTCTCTTGCTGTCAAGCAAAATAAAAATAAATTTCCCTATATGTAGTAATGAGCAAAATTATTTTTTAATTAAAAATTTTTCTCTATATATTATAATCGTTTTTGAAAGTTCTGCGTTAGAAAAATTTTTAGTAACCCCATCCTTTAGGATGGGGTATGAATTGTTAACCACCCCCTTCCCCCTCCTTAAAAAGGAGGGGGTTTATGACGGTATCAAGAAGGAGAGATATAAGATTCTTAATGATGGATTTTAGAAATACGCATATTGTAAAAACAACAACGGCATTCAGAAAACCCGTCAAAAATTCATCAAGAATGAAATTTTTTTTTGGTGAAAAAGAAAATGTGACAATAATGTTACTTTGCATAAGCTTCCCCCTTCTTTATAAGGAGGGGGATTGAGGGGGCGGTATCAGTATAAGCTGTGTTCTAATCCCGCTAAAGACGGGACTGAGCGAAGTTTATCCCGCATTTATTGCGGAACTCAGAATGTTACATTAATGCGACTTTTTTGTAACTCGAAATTCGCCGTAAAATAAGGTATTTTAAGAAATTCATAATAATTTATACAAAGTAATGCTCGATATAAAATTAATACGCGAAAATGCCGATTTGGTAAAAGCCAAGCTTGTCTTACGAAATGAAGACACGAAAAACATAGATGAAATTCTTGAGCTGGATAAGTCCCGCCTTGAAATTCTTCATAAAGTTGAAGTGATGAAGGAAACCCGCAACAAAGTCTCCGCAGAAATTGCAAAGATGAAGAAAGAGAAAATTGATGCAGAAGAGAAAATTGCCGAGATGAAAAAAGTTGGTGACGATATTAAAGGTTACGACGACGAGCTGCGCGCAATAGAATCAAAAATAGAATCAATATTATATTACATTCCTGCATTGCCGGCAGACGGAGTGCCTGAAGGAAAAGATGCCTCAGATAACGTTGAAGTAAAAATCTGGGGCAAGAAAAAGAATTTTGATTTTGAAGTAAAGGACCATGTGCAGCTTTCAAAAAAATTAGATATACTCGATTTTGAACGCGGCACAAAAATTTCCGGCAGCGGCTTTGCTCTATATAAAGGTAAAGGCGCAACGCTTGAAAGAGCGTTGATAAATTTTATGCTCGATACACATACTCAGCAAAACGGCTACAATGAAGTTATGGTGCCTGTATTAGTTAACAAAGCATCTATGGAAGCAGCAGAAAAAATTCCAAAGTTTGAAGAAGATATGTATCATGTAACAGCCGATGATCTGTATGCAATACCGACGGCTGAAGTGCCGATATTAAATATTCATAGAGACGAAATTTTAAAACAGGATGAGCTGCCAATAAAATACTGTGGATTTACAAACTGCTTCAGAAGAGAAGCTGGCAGCTACGGAAAAGATACTAAAGGATTTTTACGTGTGCATCAGTTCAATAAAGTTGAGCTGTTCAATTTCTGCACACCTGAAACTTCATATCAGGAGCTTGAAACAATGCTGGGACATGCATGCGGTTTATTGGAAGCGCTTGGAGTTTATTACCGAGTAATTGAGCTTTGCACCGGAGATATGGGATACTCTGCAAGCAAATGTTACGATATTGAAGTCTGGTCTTATGCCGAAGATAAATGGCTTGAAGCATCGTCAGTAAGCAACTGCACTGACTTCCAGTCACGCCGCGCGCAGATAAGATATAAAAAAGTTCTTGAGAACGGAAAAACAAAAACTGAGCTTGTTCACATGCTGAACGGTTCGGGACTTGCGACATCACGCCTAATGGTCGCATTGCTTGAAGCAAATCAAAATGCCGACGGCTCTATCAATGTACCTGAATGCCTTCAGAAGTACACTAATTTCGACATCATAAGTTAATTTAAATAATTCTTTCGGTTACGCAAAAAAAGACTTGCGTAACCGAACGGTTTCGCTTATATTTGTAACTGAACGGTTACATTCGTTATTTATTAAACTTAACTTCAAATGGATAATTTAAGAAGAGATGTTTTTCAGGCAATAGCCGACCCGAACCGCCGGGCAATTATATCATTGCTTGCAGGTAAGAAGCTCACGATAAATGAAGTCGCGTTGAACTTCGAGGTGAGCAGACCTGCAGTATCAAAGCATATAAAGATCCTGACTGAATGCGGACTTGTTGTTTCAACTCAGGTAGGGACTGAGAAATTCTGCGAAGTAAAATTGGAAAAGCTTACCGAAGTTTCCGATTGGGTTGAACAGTATAGAAAGTTCTGGACTTCGCAGCTGGATTCTCTCGATGAATATCTTAAAAAGATACAGGGACAAGATGGATCCGGTAATAAATCTTCTAAGACTTCTAAAAAGAAAATACAAAACAAAACTGAGGATAAAAAAAATGTCAGAACAAAAAGAAAACCGGGCAAATGAATTAGTAATTAACCGCGAGTTTGACGCTCCGCGTGACCTTGTATGGAAAGCATGGTCAGATGCCGAAGCTCTTGCTCAATGGTGGGGACCGAAAGAATTTGGAATTACTGTTCATAAGCTTGAGTTCAAACCCGGCGGCCAGTTTCATTATAATATGAAAGCTCATAACGGATTTGAAATGTGGGGATTGTTTACATATAAAGAAATCACTACCCCTGAAAAAATTGTCTTTGTAAACTCCTTCTCCAATGAAAAAGGTGAGGTTACACGCGCGCCTTTCTTCGACGGAAAATGGCCTCTTGAGATTCTTAATACAATAACTCTCACTGAAGTAAACGGAAAGACAATGCTAACAATTAAAGGTAGTCCGTTAAATGCTAACGCAGAAGAATTGGCAGCATTTGAAAGCAACAGAAAATCAATGAATCAGGGCTTTGCAGGAACATTTGAAAAGCTTGAACAATATCTTGCAAACAATAAATAATCGCTATGGAATCAAATACAAAAACAGATAAGGAAGTAAACATAGTTAGAATTTTTGATGCTCCGCGTGAACTAGTTTTCAAAGCATGGACAAATGCAGACCATTTAAAGCATTGGTACGCCCCTCAAACTTGCAAGACAAGTATATACAATTTTGAATTTAAGCCGGGCGGGATTTTTCATCATGAAGTGAGAAGCACTCACGGTGGATGTATATTCATGGGAGAATTTCTGGAAATTAAGGAGAATGAAAAAATAGCTTATGCCCTTCGCTTCTGCGATGAGAACGGCAATGTAATTTCTGCTTCCGATGCTCAAATGCCCGGACCGGATGAAACAATTGTAACAATAACTTTCGAAGATTATGAAGGAAAGACAAGGCTTACATTGCATCAGACAATATCTGAAGACTTTGCGAAGAAGGAAGGTTCCTATAACGGCTGGCTTGAAATACTAGACAACTTAGGAAAATCTATAAAGCTTAATTAATAGTTTTAAAATCTTAAATTATGGAATCAAAAAAAGAAGTAAATATAGTAAGAATTTTTGATGCTCCGCGTGAGCTTGTATTTAAAGCATGGACAAGTGCCGGACATCTTAGGAACTGGTATTTCCCGGGTACATGTTCAATAACAATTTATAAGTTAGAGTTTAAACCGGGCGGAGTTTTTCAGCACAGCATCAATCAGCCCGACGGAACTCCGTGCATGTGTAAAGGAGAATACACTGAAATAGTTGAGAATGAAAAAATTGTATATAAACTGGGATTTTGTGATGAAGATGGAAATTCAATAAGCTCGTTGCAAACTGATAAACACTCCTGGCCTGATGAAACGACAGTCACTGTTACTTTCGAAGATCATGAAGGAAAGACAAAGCTTACATTGCATCAGACAGTTTCAGAAGAGCTTGCAAAACAAACCGGCGCTTATCCAAGCTGGCTTGAAATGCTTGATAAGTTAGAGAAAGAAACGGTAAAACTGGAAGCAGGAAAATAAAATTAAAATCGGGGAGGAATTTACTCCTTCCCGAATCCAAATATCTTCTTTTCTTTTTTTAGTGCTTCGATCTTAAATTCTTCAAGGTCTTTTACAGTAAGCGTCTCAATCATTTCAGGAGTTCGTTTTTCTCGTGGAATATCAGCAAGCCGCAGGTTTTGATTTCGCACAGCTTCTTCAATAATCTTGCGTACTTCTCTGCCGTTGCCGAAGTAGTCATCTTTATTATTATACATCTCAATGCAGTACTGATATAAATACTGCTTTGCATCTTCGTCAGGGTTGATTCGTTTATCTGCAAGAAGCTTTAGGGCAATCCAGTATAATTCGTTCTCATTATAATCTACGAAAGTAAACGTCTTATCGAAGCGAGATTTAAGACCGGGATTTGATTCAAGGAATACATTCATTTTATTTATATACCCTGCAACGATAACTACAAATTTACCTCTGAAATCTTCCATGCGCTTCAGAATAATTTCAATTGCCTCTGCTCCGAAATCATTTCCTCCTCCGGCTAAGGCATAGGCTTCGTCGATGAATAAAACTCCACCCATTGCGGCTTCGACCATTGCACCGGTTTTTATAGCAGTCTGCCCTACGTATCCGCCGACGAGAGATTCTCTATCGCATTCGACCAAATGTCCTTTCTCAAGGAGGCCTAGCGCTTTATAAATATCAGCAAGAATTCTCGCAACAGTTGTCTTTCCTGTTCCCGGATTACCCATGAAAACAGAGTGCAGTGAAAGACTTTCATTCACGTCCTTGCCAATTTCTTTGAAGTATCTAACAAGCTTTACGATCTCATGTATCTCGCTTTTTATATTCTCCAGTCCTATCATGCTCTGCAATTTGTACATAGCAATTTTTAAAAGCTCTTCATCAACGGGAATATCTGCTGTAATTCCTTTTCTTGTTTTAAAAATTTTCTGAAGGTCTTCTATTTTTACTGTGCTTAAATCCTGTTCAGAATAATTTTCAAGCTTACCGGTTTGCATTAGTCTTAATCCCATGTTCATCTTTGCTTCCTCTACTATAGAATTCACATATCTTGCATTACCGAAAGAGCTATCACGGTTTCTGTATCCTTCTACCAGTGCCTCGTACAGATAATTCATTGCTGATGGTTCTATGTGAATGCCTTTTTTCGCTGTGGCATACTCAGCGATTTTTATCAACTCCTGCGGAACGTAATCAGGAAAATTATAATACATATTGAAGCGTGATTTTAATCCCGGATTCGAATCAATGAATACTTTCATTTCTTTCGGATATCCTGCTACTATCATTGCAATGTCACCCGGACCGTCGGACATTTCTTTAATAAGAATTTCTATTACCTCTTTGCCATAATCCCTGCTATCCTCGCCGCTTCTAGCAAGTGAGTATGCTTCATCAATGAATAAAATCCCTCCCCGCGCTTTTTCAATAGCTGCTTTTACTCTTGGAGCAGTATGCCCGATGTATTCACCAACTAAATCTGCTCTATCGACTTCATACACATGTCCTTTTGAAAGCAAGCCTAATGATTTATAAATCTTGCCTAATAAATTTGCCACAGTAGTTTTTCCTGTGCCGGGATTTCCTGTAAACACAGAGTGCAGCCCTATCTTAACATCTTTATCTAACCCTTTATCCTGCCGGACTTTCAAAAATTTTATGTAATCAGAGTATTGTTTTATCGAGTCTTTTATTTCCGTTAATCCTATAAGTCCGTTAAGCTCTGCTAAAATTTCTTCTTCTGTTTCTTCTTTTGATTTTGCTTTAGTCTTTGAAACGTTAAGTGTGTGAACAGGAGTCGTCAGCAATAAATTTTCCACATCAGCTTCTTCTTCGACTTCGCGGACGAAGAAAGGAATGCGTGCAATCATACAGTCCATAAAAGAAATTTCGAGATAATATTTCCCGGGATACCATGATGTTCCCGATGCATTTCCCCATCCGCCTGTGAAAGTAAAATCACTTACGTTTTTCTTTATGAATTTATACTGGTTATCTATGCCCTTTGTCTCGCCGGCCTCGTTTTTAAAGTTGAAGAATAGCTCGCAAGTCCAGTCGTCTTTCACCAGTGATTCAGCATTCATTTCAAACCAGATGTACCTGGTATTTTTGAAACTGAATGTCTTCATGTATCTTCTCTTTCCTAAGGGTTCTTCATCAGCGGTACCTTCAAATAGTTTAACAGAATTGAGATTGAAATAATTATTAGATTCTTCAGTAACTACTCCCTGATTTTCTATATAAAAATATTCTGTACCAATTAATACTCCGTCAATCCATGCTTCCCATCTGTAGCTGCCTTTCTTCCAGTATGAGCCGGGAGTATTTACTCCCCAACTTGTGCGAACATAAACTATGTTCTCTTCTTTTTTTACTTCTGTATCGTAAGTTTCATTGCAAAGTAAAGCCCCTTTAGAATCGTATGCTTTAAAATTTACTTTTGTGTTCCAGTTCGATTCATCGAACAGCTTGTTGAAGAGAGCAAGCTCAACATAGATATAAGTAATCTCTATTTCTTCAAGAACGCGGCGGTATTTTTTCTGGCTTCCAAAAAGCCATTCGTCCTCGCCGTAAATCTTTAAGCTTTTAAATTTAAAATTATCTGACATAGAAATAAAAATAATAAAAAATTTTCTGTGTTTATTGGTAAAAACAATTTAACTCTAAATATTTTTTGAATTACTTTTATTATCTATAAATCGGATATTTGCTCTGTGAATATTCTTATCATAAATTATTACTGGCCGCCAAGTGGAGGTTCTGTTGTTCAGCGATGGCTTTCGTTTTGCCGCTTTCTTCCTGAATACGGAATTACTCCAATAGTATTAACCGTTGACGATACAAAGGCAACTTATCCTTCCATTGATAAATCTCTTCTGGCTGATATTCCAAAGGATTTAGAAATATTCAAAACAGATACAGCAGAATTATTTTGGTTGTACAAAGGAACAATCGGAAAAGGAAGTGTTCCGGCTGCAGCATTTGCAAATGAAAGCAACCCAACCTTTATGCAAAAGCTTGCAAGATTTGTCAGAGGAAATTTATTTATTCCCGACCCGCGCCACGGATGGAATAAGTATGCAATTAAAAAAGCAAAAGAGCTGATTGAAAAATTTGATATAAAGGTAATTGTAACTGCAGGTCCGCCGCACTCGACTCACTTAATCGGTTTAAAATTAAAAAAATATTTTCCTTCGTTAAAATGGATTGCCGATTTTCATGATGTATGGACTGACGTGATTTATTATGATAAATTCTATCATACAAAGTGGGCTAAGAAAAAAGATGCAGCTTATGAGAGGGAAGTTTTGGAAACTGCAGATAAGATATTAACTGTCGGCAGGGGATATAAAGATAAGCTGCTATCGAAGTCAGATAAAATAAATCCGGATAAAATTGAAATTATTACAATGGGGTATGATGAAAGATGTTTTAATATTCCATCTAATCCTCCGAATAACGAATTTGTTATAACTTATACAGGGACTATTGCAGATTATTATGACCCCGATGTTTTTCTTGAAGCATTAAAGGAAGTGAAAGAAAAAAATCCTGATGTAAAATATAAACTTCGCTTTGTAGGAATATTATCAGACGGGATAAAGCACAGAATTCATGAACTTGGCTTATCGGATATATTGAATGATGTCGGCTATGTTTCGCATGATGACTCAATAAAATTTTTAATGGATTCAACGGTGCTGCTTCTAATAAATCCTGTTGTCTCAAATGAAGATATGGTCATTCCCGGAAAAATTTACGAATATCTTGCAGCTAAAAAGCCTGTGATAAACATAACAAAAAAGTCTTCAGACTTAGCAAGAATTATAAGTGAAGCAAAAGCGGGAGAAACTTTTGAGCGCCATATGAAAGCCGAGCTTATTTCATATCTTCAAGACTTAACTTACAAATGGAAACAAAATCCGAATTTAGACATATCTTCAACAGATAACTACTTTCAAAACTTTTCGAGGCATACCGAAACGAAACATCTGGCATCCATAATAAAAAATTTATAAACTCTGCAATTTTATATTTTACCGCAAAGGTGCTAAGTTTGAGTTAAGTTCGCAAAAACAACTTGTCTACACAAAATTTATCAATAAATTTTTTAAATAGAATATCTTTGCTGAATTTGCTGCAAAACTCTGCTTCTTTGCGGTTAACTTCACAAAACATGAACACTTATATTGGATTTATAGACCTAAAAACTTCCATTTATACTTTTCATTATTAAGAGTATTTTATTTCTTTACTTTTAAAACAACAGAAATTCTGATGGCTAAAACCAAGACGCAGGTACCTGCATCAACGAAATCAAAGCAAGCTTCTGAGCTGAAAGATTCCGATTTAAACTTCGGCAAATTTGATAATTACATTTATATAGGTGTGATAATACTCGCCCTGTTAGTTTTTTTCCGGGAAGGAATTTTCGGAGGAAAAGTTTTTGCTTCGGGTGATCATATTGCTTTCGACAGCTTTAAAACATTTTTTGACGATGCAAAGCGGGATGGAATTTTTGCGCTGTGGACTCCTTACATCTTCATGGGAATGCCTAACTTCGCAGGTCTTATAGGTTTCTCACCCAGAGTATATGATTTATTCGGTCACGGTTTTGGTACTCTGCTTAATTTATTCGGCAGCCCCGAATCAAGTCCGATATTTTCCATTGTTGTCTACTATATAATTTTTGCAGTAGGATTTTATCTCTATACAAATTACAAATTCAGAAACAAACTCGTTGCATTATTTACTTCTTTGATGGCAGTCTTTGCTACTGATTTGATTCAGAGAATGGTCACAGGACATAACACCAAGGTTTTTGCAATAATGCTTTTCCCTCTGATTTTATTGGCTATAGAAAGACTTATTGATTACGATTATAAGAATATATTTCAGAAGATAGTTGACGTTGCCGTGCTGACTATTATGTTTCACATTCAGCTGACATCGAACCACATGCAGATGATTTTTTATTCATACTTATTCATAGGCATTTATGTCCTTTATATTTTTATTGCAAGGTTAGTGCAAAAAGAAAACTACCGGACTGCATTAATGGCCGGTGTATTTGTTATTGTAGCTGCCGTTCTTTCCGTAGCAATGAATGCCGATGTAATTATGTCTGTGAAAGAATACAATAAATACTCAATGCGCGGTGTGCCGGCAATTCAAACTCAAACCACAGCAAAAGTAGAAAATGCTCAGCCGCTTGATTACGACTACGCGACAAGATGGTCTTTTAGTCCCGGGGAAGTTCTGACTTTTTATGCGCCTTACTATTTCGGATTCGGCGATGTTGAATATCAGGGTCAGCGGGTGAATTTATACTGGGGGCAAATGCCATTTACAACTGCGCCGGTTTATTTTGGTGTGATAGTACTTACTCTTGCTCTAATAGGAATATTTTATAACTGGCGGCGAAGTATATATGTACAAGCCCTGACTTTGATTGTATTCGTTTTTCTTCTGTTGTCGTTCGGAAGGAACGGAGGGTTTTTATTTGACATCTTCTTCTACTACGTCCCGTTCTTCAGCAGTTTCCGCGCCCCGGTAATGATTCATAATTTTATGGATGTAGGGCTTGCAATACTTGCTGGATATGGTTTATACTCTATAGTAGGTTCTATAAGGAATCAAATTGAAGTTGATAAATTCAAGAAGGTCTCATTTGTTGTAATGGGAATAGCAGGATTGATTTTTATAATTTCAGTTGTAGGATTCAAAGACAGTTACAGAAATTCAGTGTTGAACGGACCTAAAGCACAGGAATACAAAAAAATGGGAGCAACTCCTCAGCAGATAAATCAGCAGTTGGGACAAATGGCCGATATTGCCTATGGAAATATCACGAGTGATATACAGCTTCACTCCATTTTGATTTTACTTGTGATGGGACTAGCGCTGCTGTATTCAAAGAAGATGATAAACTATAAGCTTTTTATGTTTGCTGTTATTCTTATAGGAATGTTCGACTTGTGGAATGTAAACAATAAAACTATTCACTGGGATAATAAGACAGACTCTCAAAATGCATTTAATGAAACGGATTATACGAGCTTCATTTTAAAAGCTAATCCGGATACGTATCAATACAGAGTTGTCGAGCTTCGCCAGGGTGAACCTACAACAACGAATAATTATGCATACTACAGATTGCAATCGTTTAACGGATATCAGGGCGCAAAGATGAGAATTTATCAGGATGCGCTCGATGTTGTAGGCGGTGGAAATCCTTTACTGTTGGGACTTGCGAACGTAAAATATGTTATTACTGATCCTAAGGATCCGGGAACCGATACTTCTTTTGTACCCGTGATGAAAGGAAGTAAAGTTGTTGCTGAAAATAAAATGTATCTGCCCCGGGCATTTTTTGTGAATGAATATAAAGTTGAGCAGCCGATAAATATTCTTAATAATATTAAGCAGATGACTTTTAATCCGCGTCAGACAGCTTATTTTGAGAAAGATATAAATAAAAAAATTGATAAGCCGGATTCAACAGCTTCAATAAAAATGGTAAAAGCTACAACTGAATCTTATGAGTATGAGGTTAATGCCACAGGAAACAATCTGATGTTTATGAGTGATATTTATTATCCTGCAGGTTGGAAAGCATATATAGACGGAGTTGAAACGGAAATTTATAAGACGGATTATCTGTTCAGATCTATTGTTGTTCCTGCAGGTAAACACAAAGTAGAAATTAAATTCCAGCCGGAAACTTATTACAAAGGAAAAACTATAACTCTTATATCAAATATCCTGGTAGGATTGGTTTTAGTTGTAGGATTGGTTGGTGCATTTAAAAACAAAAAAGAAACAGTAACAGAAGAAAATAAGGAAGTAAAAATTTAATGAATAAAGATTCTAAAATAACAGTCTTTGGCGGAACCGGAATGCTTGGTTCTGCAATAGTAAGGCAGCTTGGTAAAAAAGGATTTACAAATGTAAACGCACCTTCACGCAGGGAAGGATTTGATTTGCTTTCCAAAGAGAAAGTTGATAATTATTTTGAGGTTTATAAACCTGATTACGCTTTTATGGTAGCAGGTCTTGTAGGCGGTATTCAGGCGAATAATAAGCGGCAGGCAGATTTTTTATATCAGAATTCAATGATGATACTTAATGTGCTTGAAGCAATTAAAAATTATTCACCCCATACAAAAATATTATACACAGGCTCTACATGTATTTATCCGAAGGAAAATCCGCAGCCGATAAACGAGGGCCGCTTTATGATGGGACCGCTTGAAGAAACTAACAAAGGTTATGCAGTTGCAAAGGGTATGGGAATAATAGGATGCCAGCTTTACAGGAAACAATATGGTATCAATGCAATTGCAGCTATGCCGACAAACTTATACGGAATACATGACAATTATGATTTAGAGAGCAGTCATTTTATTGCTGCTATGATAGTGAAGTTTGTTAATGCAAAAAAGGATGGAACACCGCTGCAGTTCTGGGGAACAGGTAAGCCAAGACGTGAAGCTTTATATGCTGATGACTGCGCTGATGCGTGCATTTACTTAATGCAGAATTATAATGAACCCGAGATTGTAAATATTGGCACCGGATATGATCACTCAATAAAAGAATATATAGATATAGCCGAAAAAGTATTTAACTATGACGGCGAAATTTCATGGGATACTTCAAAGCCGGACGGTACTTTTGAAAAAAGAACTGACATTGCTTTTTTAAAATCTATTATGCCTGAGTATAATCCGAGAACATTTGAAGAAGGATTAAAGACAGTTCTGAAAGAAGATTTTAATATTGATGTAAACTAATAGTAGTAATAAAAAAACGGACCTTACAACTATCCTGGCGAGATGAGAAGTAAAGTCCGTAGCGCAAGAGAATCTAGTCTGCTCTGCCTTTTCATTTTTAAGGAGGGGGGCTTTATACTCACGGCGAAATAAGTATAAAGCCCTTTAAGGCATAAGAGTATTTCTTATTTGAGAAACATCTGGGAGAAAATTTTAAATTTACTTTTTAAAAGCGGGCTATATGCTTGTAGAATAACCTGAGCATAAAGCCCGTAGCGCAAGAGAATCTACTTTACTACCATCATTTTTTTAGTCTCAATATAGCCTTCTGATTCCAGCCTGTAAAAATATACTCCCGAAGAAAAATTTTGTGCATTAAAACTTACTTCATAACTTCCCGCATTTTTCATATCATTAAATAGTGTAGCTTCTTCTTTTCCTGATGAATTATAAATTTTTAAACTTACAAATGATGATTTCGGAATATCAAACCTAATCTTTGTTACTGGATTAAAGGGATTTGGAAAATTCTGGTCCAGCTTAAAATTTTTCGGAACAATATCAGTTGTCGTTGCAATTTTTATAAAAGTAGGCTCTAAGAAAAAATTAATGTTCTGTAAATTAGAATTATTGAGAATTATATTTTGCTTAAGGTTTACATAGCCAAGTCTGTTTACAATAATCTGGAAATTTCCTGAAATAAGATCCTTTAATTTGTATTCTCCGGATGTATGGGTAATGTTGAATGATTTAAATACTTCACCTTGTTTTAAATAAACATTTGCGTCTTTCAATACACTGAACATTTGATTCACCTGTGATGAAACCCTCCCGGAAATTGAAAACGATCCGTTAGCCGAACTTTTTCGATAGACAGATATTTTCACATTTTCCGGATTATTACCGGTATTTACTCTTACAGCATTTTGCCAGTTTATAGTTGAAGGAAAATAAGTAGGCACATAGTCACACTCTTCTTCTGAATTAGGGTATGCAACTATATAATAACTGTCATTGGGAAGAACTCTGAAATAATAATATCCACCGGGCTGAATTTGAACGGAATCAAGCACAATTATATTTCCCGTGCTTCTATCAAGCTGCAAAGCTTTTACATAGCCATTTGATACGGGTTGATTATTATCTGAGTAAAATACTGTTCCGAAAACATGTGTTGTAGTGCTGGTATCACCGTAAACCTGATTACCCAGCACACAGCCTGTAAGATAAGCTAAGGAAATTCCTGAGCCGGTAATTTTTGTAGAGAAGGTTATTCCGATTCCTTCGGTAAAGCGATTGAACAAACCTGAGGCTGTAAATACAGGCGATAAGAAAAATTTAGATTTCTTCTGAGTTCCAAATATCTGTATTCGTGACGAATCGATACACTTACCGAAAAGACGACTCTCTCCGCATGGGAAAACCCTGTCTCCGGGATTTGAAGCCAATGAATCAAGAAGGCTTCCTGTGCGAAATGACGTGCAGCCTTTAACATCACTGTAGCTGTATATATTACCTGTTACAGTATCTAAGGTAATAAGTGTTCCTTCAAAGAACGGAAGTTCATGGCTTAATCTATAGTAAGTAACATTTCTGATTAAAGTATCAGAAAGAACAGTACTTCTGATAAATGAAGTATCACCGTTGGAGTTCAGCGATTTATACGTCCAGCTATTTCCGAGTTTCAATGGAAAATAATTTTTAGCTGTCGAATCGCTGCTTCTTCTTACTTCATTATTAGTATCATCATCTATTACGGAGGAGGTATTTGTTATCCAGCCCGTAACTGAAATAAAAGCTAAAGCAAGGAGCAGAAATGAAATTAGAAAAACAAACTTTCTCATAGCTAATTTTTAAAATTTAAAGGCTTCATTTAATTATCTTTAAACTCCTGCTTTGCAACCTCAATGTTATTTATGAGGTTTTTCTCTTGCGTAGAAAAAATTTAAATTGTCCCCGATCTTGTAATCGGGGAGTATTATAAGAAAAATATTAAACTAAACTTTCTCATAGCTAATTTAAAAACTTTTCTTATGACTATTTTAAAATGACCATTCTTTTTGTTTCTGCAAAATCCCCGGTTTCTATTTTATAGAAATACACTCCTGATGTTAGTGAGGAAGCATCAAAATCAATTGAATATCTTCCTGCAGGTTTATTTTCACTCATCAATAACGATACTTCTTTACCTAAGACATTATATACATTTATTTTAACGTAAGAAGCTTTAGGAATATCAAATTTAATATTTGTTACCGGATTAAACGGATTCGGGTAATTTTGGTAGAGTGCGTATTTCTCAGGTATAATATTTGAGATAGGTTCAAATTTTTTTAATATTGGAATCAGTTCAAAGTTTACAAAACTATGTTCGTTGATTAGATTGACAGTATTCTCAATTGTAGAATATCCTAATTTACTTGCTATAATTTTATATTTGCCGCCAGCCAAAGCGGAAAAAAAATAATTTCCATTTACGTTAGATTCAATAAATTTAATAAAACTATTACCGGATTTCAGATAAACATAAGATTCATTGAGAGGGCTCAATAGACTGTTATGTTTTTTGTTTATAACTCCGGAAATAAAATATCTGTTGTTGTTGCCCCTGGAACTGCCCGAATTTCTGAAAACCTTTATATCAATGTTTGAATTATTGTTCGCTGAGTTTATTGTTTCTGCATATTGCCAGTTTACTGTGGATGGATAGTATGTAGGAACAAAATCTGTTTCCGGTTCAGAGTTTGGGTAGGCAACTATATAGTGTGGATAATTTTGAGCTGTAAAATTTATTTCATAATTTCCATTTTCATCTATAGGTGCTGATGATGTTAACAATACTTGTCCGGTAGATTCTTCAAAACGTAGTGCTTTTACTACACCATTTGTTACAAGCTGTGCGTTGTCATAATAACTTACAGTGCCAATAGTTGTTGATATCTCTGTTTGTGTATCAGTATATATTCCGGTCTTTATATATTGTTGTTCAGCAAGAGATTTTCCAAAGTTAGGATTATTTACAAAACTTCCAGGGATAGAATCTCCTGTACATGTTATGTTAGCATAATAATAGCCACCAGGTGTACTGTAGTTAAAGGGAGAAATGGACGGATATGTCCAGTCTTTTAAAATACCATCGGGGTTTAATTTTTTAGATTTTTTCCAAGAAAATCCCTTATCATCAGAATAAGAAATATAAATGTTATTGTATCGCAGAGTATCGGAACCATTTATTTTTAAATTCAGAGATGTACCCATAAATACTACAGCTAAAAAAGAGCTGTCTGAAAAAGTACCAATTGAGGGTCTGCAAATTGAAGTCAGTTCATCTCTTCCATAATTTTTATAGAAGGGAATATAATTCGTATATGAGTTGGAGTCATTTCTTGCAATGTATTTACATTTGCCTGGGTCATTTCCAGGTAATGATGAAGACCAATGCATTATACCGCCTGGTTTTTCTTTATAAATTTTCTCAGTTGCATCTAGTTTGCCAACATCAAAAACTATGTGCGGTGTATTGTTATTATATACAAGGCTTATTCCCTTTAGGGCACCTATAAAAGATTTATCCGTATCGAATAAAGCATCAAAGATTTTTTGCGCAGAGCCAAAGCTTTCTCCGTTATCTTCTGATTCCATAAAAAATACATCTCCAGGACTCAGATCACTAATGAAGGCAATGCCGATTCTTCCATCGTTACTTTTTGCAATCGAACTTCTATTGGAGAATCCAAAGATATCGGGAATAGGAACACAAGGTGTATAAGATGGATTTGTAACGGATAATGCAGATGTAAAACCTGAAGAAGTTAATATATGAAATTTATTGTTTTGTGTAATGTGATTTGAAGTAGTCATAACGGGAAATGCTCCTCCGCAAGATGGAGTTCCCAATGATATAAAACATCCTAGTCCGGGGAAAACATCAACATAAGAAATAATTTTTCTGACGCTACCTTGAGTAAAATTTAGCGAAATTACCGGGACACCAGTACTCAAAAGAGATATCACCGGAAAATCTGTCCCATATAAAGGAATATTATTTACAAGATGCCATGTCAAGCCTCTATCGGTACTCAGTAAATACTTAACGGTTCTTTCGGTAAATGTTGTATCATAGTAAGGCGATGACATATATACTGCGTGAATGTAATCAGGATTATTTCTATCTTGGACTATGTGCGAAGGAGTTGCCATAGATTGCATATCGTAAATAGTAGTAGCACCGGTTGGAATAAAAGTAGTCTGCGAGTAAGATACTCCGGTTGTTAATTTTGTCAGCAATATCAACAGTAAAAAAATCTTCTTCATATAAAAATTTATATCTTACTTTTATTTTAAAATTACCATTCTTTTTGTTTCAGTAAAACTCTCAGTTTCCAATCTGTAAAAATATACTCCGGATGTAAGCGTCGATGCATCGAAATCAATTTCATAACTTCCCGCAGCTTTTCTTATATTTGTAACGGGGTTAAACGGATTTGGATAATTTTGGTACAAACTAAACTTTTCAGGAACGATATTTGAAATTGAATGAATTCCGGTAAATATCGGGATTAATGTGAAATTTAAATTAAGCAGGTTTGAATTACTTATGGCTGCATTTTGCTGTGCGCCGATATATCCAAGTCTGTCAGCAATAACTTCATAATTACCTGCAGGCAGGTGATGAACATCATAATGCCCTGATGAATTAGTTAAATAAAAATTTCTAAAATAATTTCCCTGCTTAATATATACTATTGCCCCCGGAAGACCCGTAACATTTCTTGTCTGTGGCATTATCATTCCTGAAATAGAGTACATTCCCTGAATTTCATTCTTTCGATATACAGATATATTAATATTAGTAGGGTTATTTCCGGTATAAACTTTTACAGCATTTTGCCAACTGATAGTTGAAGGATAAAAAGTCGGTACAAAGTCTGCCTGCTTTTCCGAGTTTGGATATGCGACTATATCGCATGAATCCAACGGCAGATTTGAAAGAGTATAAATACCATTAGCTCCAATTTGAGTTGAGTCAAGAGTTACAATTGCTCCGTTGGAATAATTCAGTTTTATCGCTTTTACATAACCGTTAGATGCGGTTTGATTGTTATCGGAAAATTTTACTGTGCCGGAAATGGTCTGAATAAGTGTTGTAGAGGTATCACCATGTACTATTCCGTCTAAAACACAACCCTCTAGCTCCCAATAAGTAGTACCCACTCCAATTTCAGTAATGCTTGACCGGATTAATCCAAAACCTTTACCAAATCTGTAATTGAACTCATCAAAATAGGGTATCTTAAACGATTTTGTTTTTATATTAGAGCCGAAAAGCGATACATCTGATGTATCTGTACATTGATTTTGATTAGGTAAACTACAGATATAATATAGATCATTTTTGCGTGCAGCTAAAGAATCAATTAATTTTCGTCCGGAGCAGATATCTGGTACATATCCGTATATGTTGCCCGTTAGTGAATCTAAAGTTATCAGCTGGGTGGTGAAGTTTGATATCCCCGGCAAAAGATAGTACGTTACTTTATCAATTACTGTATCCCACATTATTGTTGTTTTGGTATATCCGGTCTGCATATTTTTGTCCGTCCATTTGTATGTCCAACTGTTGCCGACTTTTAATGGGAAATATTTTATTGAAACTGTATCAATTAAATTGTTTCCGCCATAGTATATTGTACCCCCTGTTCCACAAGCCCATACTTTATTAGAATCAAAAGCAAATATTGAATTTGGAACTGTAAAGGGTCCGGTATAAATAACATTCCAGTTTGCTCCTTCATTTGTTGTTTTGAATATTTTGCTCGAGGTACCTACACAATAACCTGTAAGAGGATTAACAAACTGTATTGAGTTCAGAAGATTATCAAAAAACTCAGTATATATCCAGTTTGTTCCACCGTTAGTGGTTTTGCTTGTTCCGTTCGCTCCCGATGTCCATCCTGTAAGTTCGTTTATAAAACTAAACGATAGGCCAAAACCCAAAGCAGGTGATATTTCAAACCATGTATTGCCGGCATTAGTTGTTTTAATTAAGCGGCTTGTGTTAAAAAATCCTGTACAAAAACCTGTTAATGAATTTATAAATTTTATTTGTGTAAAATTCGTTGAAGGAAAACCCGGATTAACACTGGTCCAGTTAATTCCCCCATTTACAGTCTTGTAGATTAATCCTCCGTTTCCCGCAACAAAACCGGTATCTGAACTAATAAAGTATATTGAGGCAAAAGTTAATAAAGAATTAAAAGTTTGATTTAACCAGTTTAAACCCGAATTAGTCGTTTTTAATATTACACCGTTTGTTCCGCATACCCAACCCGTATTATTGTTTACAAAGTAAACACTTCTGATGTCCGAGTTTACTCCTACAGTAACGGAGTCCCAGGTATAACCGCTATTAGAAGTCTTTAGTAATTTGTTGTTTCCGGAAGTCCATCCGGTATTTTGATTGATGAAAAATACACTATTTAGATCTTTGGTAGTACCTGAATTTTGCACATGCCAACTTGATTGTGCAGAAGAAATCACAGGCAGAAGCAGAAATAAAACCGGAAGAATAAACTTTCTCATAGCTAAAACCCCGGATTTTTTTGAGCTTCTTTTAAAGTTTTTCTGCTTCTGTCTGGTTTCGTTTAACGACATGATAAGTACTTTTTACAGTTTTATATCCCTTCCTGATAAATTATTATCAGGAAGGGTAAGAAGTAAAATTAAAAATTTAACTCTCTCATAGCTAATTTTAGAATTTTACTTATTATACTTCAGGAAAACATTTATAAACTTTGTTTAAAAATTTTTAACTCCTGCGCCTTTTCCCATAGAGATTCAAATACAATAATCATATTTTCTGCAAACTCTTTATTTTTTATTAATACATCTGCTTCATTATGCTTCGGCAGTGTTTTATCTGTTATGTTAAGAAATACAAACTCGCGGTCAAATATAGTCATATTTGGTACGGGGCTGTGGCTCAGTCTTAACTTCTCTCCGGATTTTTCAAAGAATTCGCACGCTTTAACAAGGTCGCTTACCGTTCCTTTGCTCCACTTATTATCTTTTTTTATTCTGAAATTATCGTTTACCTGATACAGAGATTTTATTACGCCCCCGTTCTTCATGAATTTTTTAGCGGTAGCATCTACTTCATTCATAACGGCATGCTCCAGCTTTACCATAAACAAAATTTCTTTCTTTGCATTTTTCAACAGCTCAAGAAATTTTGTTTCGCGATGCTGGTTATACCCTCTTATGAGTTCTATATTGACTCTCTTGACTGAGTCCGATTCTTTAGTTCTGTGAAGAGGCTTAAGTTCTTTAAATGTTTCCTTTAATGTGTCTAACTCTTTTTGTCTCTTATCATTTATTCTTCTTTCAAGCTTATCAAGAATTATATCAGGGTCAATCAGTTCATATTTGAGAATAGAATTTGTTTCAATTTCATTTGAGTAACCTTTTTCAACGAACGACTTTAATATATTGTAAACATCGGTACGGCGGATCTTAGCATCATCTGCAATTTCAGAGGCGCTCATAAGGCTTCCCTTTAACAGAGCTATGAAAACCTTAGCTTCATAATCGGTGAAACCTAAATATTTTAGCTTCTCTATCAAGTAAAAATAATATTGTATTAGATTGAATCAAATACAATATTTATAAAAGTGCAATCTCAAAAAAGGTAAAAAACGGGTATATATAAAAATTAATATTGAGTTTTAAATAACGGAATAGGAATTGAAATTTTATAACTTGAATGGAAATAATGCGACTGTTCTATTATAAGAAAGGGAGTTTTCTTAAAATGGAAACTGAATTGTAAATGTAGTTCCTTTTTCCAGCCTGGAGCGGACTGAAATACTGCCGCCGTGTTCTTTTACTACTTTGTTCGTAATGGCAAGTCCAAGACCGGTGCCTTTGCCGTAGTCTTTTGTTGAATAAAATGGTTTAAATATGTTTGGCAAATCTTTTTCAGGTATACCTGAGCCTGTATCTGTAATGGAAAATATTATTTCATATTCATTCTTTTCAAGAACTATGCTGATGCTGCCTTTAATTTTTATAGATTGGATTGCATTCACAAATAAATTTATAAATGCATCTTTAAGCTGAAAAGCATCACCTAAAATTATAAAATCAGTACCGTGTATCTGTTTCTCTATAGTTATATCTTTTCCTTCAAATGAGTATTTGATTTTTTCGAGCACTTCATTCAATAACTGACCGATATCAAGTTTTTCTTTCTTTAATTCAAGCGGCCGCGAGAAATCCATAATACTTCTTATAAGCTCGGAAATAGAATTAGTCTCTTCCATTATATTTTTCAATTCATCAAAATCTTTTTCTCCGGATTTTTTATTCATCAGCAGGTATTCCGTATTTCCGGATATCAGATTCAGCGGGTTTGCCAGTGAATGAGCAATTGACGAAACAACCTGACCTACAAGAGCAAGATTTTCTTTTTCTCTCAGCTCTTTCTCAAGCTGCTTTTCTTTTGTTATATCTCTTACAATGCCGACACTTCCTATAATTTCCCGTTTAGTATTAAAGATTGCAAACCGGGAAATACTTACAGTAATTATTTCACCCCGTTTAGTTATTCTCTCAGTTTCATAATTTTTCAGAAAACTTCTTTCGGCAATGACTTTTATAAGAAATTCTTTTTCACCTTCGTTGATAAGATACTCAGGTATAAGAATAGAAAAATCCTTACCCGTTACTTCTTCCAGTTTATAGCCGAAAATATCCTCAGCACCTTTATTCCAAAGAAATATTTTGTAGTTATTATCGAAGCCTATAATTGCGTCAACAGAATTTAATATTATATCCGAAAAAAATTTTTCATGGGCAGATTTCCCTTCCCGCATAAGAGCAATCATCTTACTCATGCTTTCGGAAAGGATTTCCATTATTTTATCTTCATCATTCTCTTCAATAGAATATCTCTTTAGTACTTTTTTTATCTCGCTGAAATAAACATCCAGCTCTTTAGTTACCATTTTTTCCATGACTATTTATCCTTTTTTATAATCTTCTATATTTATTAAAGTATCACATAATTGTAAATCAGATTCTTCATTCGTTGCAACCATCAGCATTCCTTTTTTTCTTTGTTCTTCTGCAAATTTATAAACAACCTCAATTCCTTCCTTATCAAGGTTTGCGCACGGCTCATCCAATAAAAGCAGCAAAGGATCGTTAAGCAATGCAAAGGCCAGCTTTAAACGCTGCTTCATTCCTGAAGAATAATTCTTATATAAATCTTTTTTTCTTTTAAATAAGCCGACACTTTCCAAAAGAAAATTAATTTTTTCTTCTTTTTCCTTTACATCTTTACCGGGACATTTTATGTTCAGAAAAAACTCAAGATTTTCATATCCCGTTAACTCATCATACAGACTAAGGTATGGTGACATTAAACCAATATGCTTAAAGAATGTATCTTTAGGTACAGGTTTGTCTTCTATTTTTAAAGCGGCTTCTCCTTTGGACGGAGTGATAATGCCCGCTATTACTTTTATTAAAGTGGATTTTCCAGAGCCGTTTTTCCCTACAATTCCAACTGAGGAATTTTCATTTAAGGTTAAAGTAAGATTGCCGAATATTAATCTATGCGAATAATATTTCGTAAGGTCTGTACAGATTAATGACGATTTATTCATGTGCAAGTAAATTATATCAGAAAACTAATTATTAAAAGGTAAGAATTGATAATAAAAAAACCTCTGCAGGACGCAGAGGTTTTTCATCCATAGGGCAAGTTGTAAATGGTACTATCTTACTAATACCATTATCTCTGTTTGACAGGGTTCGTCAAATATTCTTTAAAAGAATTGTATTGACGAACTACTAAAAACTTATTAATAATCAATTGCTCCGTTTATATGTTTGCTCTTATCAACCATTGCTCCTGTTGGTCCTATCACTGAACCATGGCAAACATAACAAGATGTAATAGTCATAAACGGAAAGTGCGGTGCAGTAACAACTCCGCCAATTTTCGGAGTAGGATTTCCTGTTGTTGCATCACCGTGACATGTACCGCATTTTACACTGGTTTTGTCAGTCCAAATACCTGCTGCAGTTGGATTTCCCCCTTTGAAAGAACCATGGCAATAGGAATTTGAACATGTTGCTGTACCTCTATCCCATGTAGGATTAGGAACTACTCCGCTTGAAGAGTCATGTGCCAATGTGCCGAAATTTATTTCTGCAATTCCGTCAGGATTATTTCCAATGTGGCTTGGATCTGAAAAACCGTTAAAAACGTGGCAATCACTACAGTGCAATGAAGCAGAAAACTTTGGAGAATTTACGTGAGTGACGTGAGCACCGACTCCTATGAAACTTGCAGATGTATCTCCTAATAATCCTTTAGGTGGATTTGAATGGTCACTATTTCCATGGCATAGCCGGCAATTTTCAGGACCACCGCTTGCAGTGTGGCATCCTAAGCAGCTTGAACCTGCAGTACCACCTGTGTAATCAGCAGCATGACAAGTTTTACATTGATTCAGATTCCATTGCTTGTTATCCGCAATATATTTTCCATGAAATTTAGCAGAAGATGGATTTGCCCATCCGTTCGGATGTGTGTCAATCTCAGGTGCAAGTGTAACAGAGTTATCGAATTTTGCACATCCCTGATAAACGAGTGCAGAAGTTAACAGTGTAATAAACAATCCATAGAGTAGAAAAATCTTTTTCATTATTGTAAGAATTTAATTGGTTTATCTTTAAACTTTACTTTGTATTTAAGTCGTTTTATTATCTTTTTTGACCATGGCAGTATCCGCAGAATCCTACACCGGCAATTCCTGTGGGCTTAGCATTTGCATCTGTATGGCAAGTATAACAAACAGCACCCTGTGTATTATGCCAGATTCCTTTTTCATCTTTCTGGAAACCGAATTCATGAGTCTTCGGGTTTGTACCTTTTATTCCGTCATTATCCATGTGACATTTTATACAAGCAGGATCTCTTCCTTCCACATTGTGACATGATGAGCATGATTCTATATCCTTTCTAGCAAGCTCTGAGTGCAAGCCTCCGCCGGTATTTACACCAAATGTAGTGAAGTTCGGAATGGAGTGGCTTGTAGGTGCAATGCCTGTAATCATTTCTCCGCCGTTTTGATGGCAGCTTACGCAGAACGATTGTTCTTCATGGCAAGTTTTACATTCAAAACTTTTTTGATTTGCATCAAGTCCGTGAGTAAATCTATAATTTAATGTATGAGCTGTGGTTAACTTTTGTAATTCTGCTCTGTCTTTTCTAACACCGTTTTCTTTAGTATAATAAGGCGCATAAAAATTATCTTTTGAATTGCTTCCTTTTACTCCAACAGGGGAATGGCATGTCTGACAGAAATTATCTGAGTGACACATTGCGCAATTATTTTTATCGGTCGGAACATTAAAGCTAACTTTATGCTCATTCAGAAAATTCGGGCTTTGGTGACTCTTTGGATTTAAATTTGTTAAGTTGCTATGGCAGGATTCACAATTGTTAGATGCCTTTTGATTATTATGACAGCTGTAACAGCTTTCCATACTTGGTTGTCCTGCTGCGCTTTCTTTTGCAAATTTTACTTTATCAAGTCCCTGATGGCAATCTGTGCATTTTTGCTTTTCAGAATCGATATGCTGTTTATGAGAAAATATTAAATCCGGCTTTGTTGATTTAAGTTTTTCAAATACACCATCGTAGTGGCATAGCTTACAGTCTTTCTCACTTTTAACATCGTGACAGGAAGCGCAAACTTCTTTTTTAGGATTTAGGTTGTCTTTCAAAGATACGGATGTAACTGCTCCTGTGTGACAATCTTCGCATTTAATTTCTGCATCTACTATGTGCAGCTTGTGATTAAACTTTATAATCTTGCTGTTATCATATTTTTCCTGTTTCTCAGATGCAAATACTTTTCTTGTTTGCTTATGTATGGAAACTTCCTTTGAAGCATCTTTTGTAAGGTATGCAGTAGTACATAGGAAGATAACTAAACCTGAAAAGATCAGTGAATAAAGTTTGGCAATTTTCATACTCTTATAATTAAAAACTAATTAAAACTTTTTAAACAACCAGTAGTTGAAACCTACTAAAAATCTTACATCAGATTGATAAATTCTGTTAACTAAAAACTGTCCCTGGGCATCTATAGAAAATTGAGATACAGGTCTGTAAGTAAATCCTAACATTCCGCTGAAAGAATTAACTCTTTCAGTTCCTTCATATATATTTCCAAGTTTGTATCTTGCGTAGCTGAGAGAGGCAGAAGTTGAGAACAAATTATCTTCAAAGTTTCTCTGGTAAAAACCAAATACTCCGTCAGATTCACCTGCATAGCCGAAATATTTTATGAACGATAAACCAAAATTCGGATGAGTGAAGCCTGCATTTATTTTTACAGAGTTGTCATTTTCATAAAGTACTGCGCCTGCTTTTCCGTATATGTTTATTCCGTTATCCAGAGTATAATCAAGACCTCCGGATACTTCCTGATATTTTGAAAAATTAAATACCCAGAATATGCTGTTGTAAGTATAATGAGGTTCGCGGTAATCATATTCACCGAATGCTCTCAACTTATCCATTAACTGTACTCTTACATTAAAATCTGCTTTATATAATTTCTTTGCTTGTATATCAAAGTTAACTTTACTGTAGAAATTATGAACTCCGAGATATGTATAATTCAAATCAATTCCTGCAAGCTGTTCAGCAGGACCATCGAATGTAATTTCTCTTTCTGAAGGTATAAATATACTGTCTAATCTAATCGTAGTATATGGTTCCGGAGTTCTTTTTTTATTTGAGTAGCTAATTGAAGCCATCAAATCCTTTATTCCGTAATAGGTGAATTGTGCGCCAAAGTGATAATTGTTTTCAAGCTTTGTGTATTTCTCAAACTCATATGAGTAAGCAGTAGGAATTCCTCCATAACCTGCAAACTGGTATTCTTTATTCTGTCCGGCTTTTATTTTGAAATAAAGTCCGTCAATTGTTCCTGTTCCAGCGCCTGCAAATAAACTTTGGCGCCCTAGCTTTACATCAAGAAGATTAAAGAGATTACTTCCTTTTACATACAGATTATAAAATCTGTAGTTAAAACCTTTATCAACTTTATTTACAACATCCTCTTCTGTTTGCGCCATTGTATTGAAAGACCATTTGCCTGTATTGAACTCAAGAAGATAATTTTGATATCCTCTTAAGTGCATTGTCTTTGCAGAGGAGTTATCCGAGAGACTATCTAATCTTTCCCACCCGTAAAAGTAATTATTAAACCTGAAGTTGATTGATTGCGATTCTGCTGTGTTAACAGAAAAAAGAAATGCAATTAGAATTAGAAGACTATATTTCATAATTTTTCTCTAATTGATTGTAACTATATTTGTTACTTATCCTGTTGAAACTGAAGGCCGGTATGAAACTCATACCAGCCTTTTAGTCTCTATAAAAAAGAACTTACAAATTATTATTTATTATTTCAGTAACATCATTTTCTTTACATCAACAAAACTTCCTGCTGTAATTCTGTAGAAATAAACACCACTGCTTAATGAACCGGCAGATGCTGCGTTCCAGTCAATTACATACTTTCCTGCATTCATCACTGTATTAGCCAGTATAGCAACTTCTTTACCTGTAATATCAAAAACTACTATTTTTACATTTGAAGTTTTCAGCAATGAAACATTAATCTTTGTTGAAGGATTAAATGGGTTAGGATAATTTTGTGACATTTCATATTTATCAGGAACTTCAGTAGAAGCTGGTGCTATGCCTGTCAATATATTTCTTGAAGCTATGATAGCATCTATAGCATACTTAGCATTGTGCATTCCGTGTTCGGCTCCGCCTTCTATTGAAAGATAATTGAAATATGCTTTTCTTAAATTAACATTGTTTGAGTCTGCAGCAATTAATTGCCATGCTACTGAGTCAACACCAACAGGAGGCAATGCGATTCTTAATTTAGTCAAACTGCCTTCAACTTCTTTTCTCCATGGTTCAATTGTGCCGTCACCGTCATAATCCTGGTCTGCAATAAACTGGTCGAATCTTGTTTTTCCAAAGTGACAGTTCTGACAAGCCTTTAAGTGGTCATAGTCTGTTGCATCATTATGTAAAAATAAGGCGTGTCCGCCGACTTTATCTCTGTTTGCAGCATTAGTTGTATCTGTTGGTGCCATATGACATGTAACACATGCGTTTGAAAGGAATGCCCAGTGCTGTGTTTGTCTGTATGGAGTTCCGCCAAATGTAGCAAGGTTTTGACCTAAATATAAGTCTCCCTGACTGTTATGGTGAGGACCCCATGTTGAGCTTGTTACTCTTGTGACAACAGGATAAGTTGCTGCACTTCTACGCGATTTGTGGCAGTCAAGACAAACTATTCCTTTACCTACACCTGTATAGTGAAAACCGTTACCCAGTGTATCGCTGTTTACAGGTCTTGTTCGTATTTCTCCGTTATGTGGGTCATGGCATGATGCGCAAGCTACATTTTCAAGCTTTGCTATTGTCATACCGTTTGTATTCGTAGCTTTTCCTTTTGTAAAGTTTACATAACCTTGTCCGTCATGGCATCTGATACAGTTTCCTAAGTCATTTGGTGTTGCATAATTATTCTGTGCAAAAGAACTGGACCAAATAACATTTGAGTGTTTTGCATTCTTCCATTGAGTAAATTGTGGTCCTATAACAGGTGAGTCGTGGCATTTTCCGCAATTACCTTCATCTACACTTTTCATTATTTTGTTAGTATCACCGCCGTTAAATACGTGTTCGCTTCCGGGTCCGTGGCAGCTTTCGCATCCAACATTTGCAAATGCAACAAGTGATGGGAATTTTCTTTTTAAGGAATCCCAATTTGCTGTTTTTGGTGGTGCGTAAGTTGTCCAGTTCCATCCAAGTGTTCTTGCTTTATCATCAAATCCGTTGTTATCGGTTGCGATGTAATGGTCATATCCTAATGTATGAATTCTGAATTGATTAATTCCATAGGACGTAGGTCCTGCTGTAATCATAGATTTAAACTTATTAGCATGGTCAGTTGTATTCCATTTGTTAAAAATATCCTGGAATTTTGGTGTTGAACCGTGACATCAAATCCTCCGGTTCCGACAAATGTACCGGCATAAATAAATGTTGTAGTATCCTTGTTACCGCCTGCAGTAACTATGGAAACTTTTACTTCATAAGTACCGGTTAAATCCGCTTTGAATTTTTGCCAAGTTGATAATCCCGTTACATTTGAAAAAGCTGCTGTTGAACCGACAGGCTTTTGATTGAAAGTCCAGGTGATGCCCGTGATAGGATTTGCATCACCGAAATTCCATGCTCTTAAATAAACATAAGTGCCTTTTGCAACTGTTCTCAATCCTGTTGCTACAGTAGAGTCAGCTGTAAATGCAGGGTTAGATGCATACATATTCGGCGTAACATATTCCGTCACAATCTTTACGCGAGGGACTGCAAATAAATTCCCAACGCAAAATACAAGAAGTAGAAAAATTGTACTGATCAGTTTCATGGTTTTTCTCCTAAAAAGTTAAATATTGTAAATTTTTTTTCACTGCTGTTATTACTTTTATTATAATTTATACTTAAATGTATGTCATAGACCGTGCCAAACTAAAAAGTCCAGAAATCTCTTAAAATTTAGGTTTATGTGTGTACAATTTTGGGGAATGTGGAAAAATTCAACAGTTTCTTAAAAAGATTTAATTATATATTTTGTAATCATGGAAATTAAGATTTTACTGATAGACGATGAGCCTAAAACCACCGGATTATACGGAAAAGTTTTAAGCGAAAAGGGTTATGCAGTTACTCAAATGAGTGACAGCAGAGAAGCCATTAAATTAATTGAAAATAATTTTTTTGATATAATTATTTCAGATTTGCAAATGCCGGGTTATTCGGGAATAGATGTTCTGAAAAGTAAACCTGAAGAAAGTATATTTATTTTAGTTACAGGGTATGCTTCAATTGAATCTGCAGTAGAGGCAATGCAGCTTGGCGCTTATGATTATCTTATGAAGCCATTGAAGCTTGAAGAGCTTTTACTAAAAGTTGAAAATGCAGTTGAAAAGATTAATCTTAAAAGAGATATTAATCAACTCCGCTCACAAGTAGAACAGAACTATTCTTTCGGGAATATCATAGGTAAAAGCAAGAAGATGCAGGAAGTTTATGATCTGATAAAAAGAGTTTCCGGTGTTGATGTTAATGTTCATATTGAAGGCGAAAGCGGAACGGGTAAAGAGCTTGTTTCCAAAGCTATCCACTTTAACAGTATGAGAAAGAATAATGCTTTCATCGCAATTAACTGTGCCGCAATTCCCGAAACTCTTTTAGAAAGTGAACTCTTCGGACATACTAAAGGCGCATTTACAGGAGCAACTGAAATGCAGAAAGGTGTTTTCGAAACTGCTAACGGAGGTACTCTTTTCCTCGATGAAATTTCTGAAATGCCATATAACCTTCAGTCAAAATTACTTCGTGTTCTTGAGAACTGGGAGATAAAACCTGTAGGCAGTGATAAAATAAAAAAGATTGATGTTAAATTAATCTCTGCATCCAATCAAAATCTTAAAGAACTGGTCAATCAGAAAAAATTCCGTGAAGATCTGTATTACAGGATAGCTACATTTAACATTGTAATTCCCCCGCTGAGAGAGAGAATAGAAGATATTCCTTTGCTAACCGATTATTTTTTGAAAAGACTTTCGAAAAAATTCGACAGAGAAATCAGCATTACGCCCGGTGCTTTAAGAATTCTGATGCAGTTGGACTGGCAGGGAAATGTCCGTGAACTTGAAAACACACTTGAACGCGCAATAATCACTTCGAACGATTCAGTTCTGAAAGAAAACTCATTCAAATTTTACTTACAATCATCACCCAATAAATCAAACTTAAACGGATTTGCGTCTCAAAGCATTTCACTTAAAGATATGGAGAAGGAGTACATTAAAAAAACTCTTGAAGACTGTAAATGGAATAAAGTAAAAGCTTCCAGGGTTTTAGGCATCGACAGAAAAACCTTGTACAATAAATTAGCTGAATATAAACTGGAAAAATAGATTTCAGTTTTTGTCCCATATCTCCCCAAAAGTAGAGAAATTCCCCACAATTCTAAAAACACCTCTAAAACTTTTCAAATAAGTCGCATCAAAAACAACAACTTAAATGTTCAAATTCGGCACATATATTGACTAATATTATAGTATATTATTAATGATAATGTTTGTGCCATGAAATCAAAGTTTACATTTTCGGTTATTGTAATTTCACTGATAGTTCTTGCTGCTACGGAAATTTTATATTCGTATGCTAACGGAGTTTCCGGTAGAACAAGAAAAACAACAACAAGCGGCTGCAGCTGTCACAGCTCAAGCGTTAACACAGGATTACCTGTTTCCTTAACCGGTCCCGATAGTGTGGTTGCAGGTAGTACAACATCATACTCTCTTACGATTACAAGTGCATCCGGACAAAAAGCCGGAATAGATGTAGCGGTAAGAAACGGTACCCTGGGTACAAATCAATCAGGTACAAAACTCCTGAATGGAGAAGTTGTTCAATCAACAGGTAAAAATTTTGCAAGCGGTTCAGCAAGTTTTACTTTTAACTATGTTGCTCCATCTGCAGGTGTTGTTGATACAATTTATTCACTGGGACTTGCTTCTGCAGGCGGTGCAAACGGTTCCTGGAACTGGAACGATAAGAGAGTGAAAGTTTATACTCTTTCAGGATTAGAACCTAACTCAAATATTATTCCTGATAAATATTCTCTGAATCAGAATTATCCGAATCCTTTTAACCCATCGACAACGATAATTTATTCGATAAAAAATTCCGGTAATGTAAGCTTAAAGGTTTATGATTCTAACGGAAGATTTATTTCTGAGCTTGTAAATACGCAGCAGAATAAAGGTGAATACAGAATTGGTTTTGACGGAAGCAATCTTGCAAGCGGAGTTTATTATTATACTTTAATTACAAAAAATTTTACTGAAACAAAATCCATGGTTTTAATAAAATAAAACCTAATCCTGTTTATACTATGCGTTTAGATTTTGCAAAAAAACTGATTTTATTTTCCTTGCTCGTGATGGGAATCGTGTGGATTATTTTCTTTACGGATATCCAGACTTCAGTTCTTTCCACAAAAGCTAATGATGAATGTTTAAGCTGTCATGAAGACAAAGATCTTACGATGGAGATAAAGGAAAAGAAAATATCTTTATTCGTTGATAAAAATAAATTTGAAAAAGGTGTTCATGGCGGCTCTGATTGTAAAGACTGCCACGTAAATTACAAAGCAGATGATTTACCGCACGCAACAAAAAAATCTGATGTTGACTGTAAATCCTGCCATAGTGATTTAAAAACCGAAGACCACAATGTTCACGCAAAAGTAAAATGTGAAAGCTGTCACAATCCGCATTATTCAAATCCCGTAAAAGAGATTAAGAATAATCAGACTGAATTCTGTACAAAGTGTCACAACCAGAAGAACGTAACAGTCTTCAAAACAAATATACATGCACAGAAAAATGTTCAGTGCGGCGATTGTCATAAATCAGGTCATGGTGTAAAGGATATTTCAAGAACTGAAGTTGCAAAAACCTGTAACCAGTGTCATAAAAATGCACATGAAAAACTTGATAACGTTCTGAATAAATCCATGATGAAAACAGGTAATACCAACGCTCCTGTTTGTACTGATTGTCACGGTGTTCATAAAATTTATTCAAGCAAGATTGATATCCAGACACAGGCTTGTTTGAAATGCCATTTAGATGAAAAGAAGTTCCCTGGAGAAGAAAAGGGTTCAGCAAAGTTTGTAGCTGAATATAAAACAAGCGTGCACGGAATGCTGACAGGAAAAGATAATAAGCAGGCAGCTATGTGTACTGACTGTCACGGAAATCATGAACTTGATGATCCGAAAAATCCCGGCAGTGCAAAGATGAAAGCAAACCTGATGGAAACTTGCGGTAAGTGTCATGCTGATGAAGTTGTTAAGTTCAAAAATTCTGCACACGGAAAAGCATATTTGAGCGGAGATATAAAAGATGCTCCTTCATGCACAAGCTGTCATGGTGAACATAACATTAAAAATGTAGCATCGACTGAAAAATTTTCAAAGATTAATACATCCGATATGTGCTTAACCTGCCATAAAGGCGGCAAGCTTACAAAGGATGTAAAAAATAATTCTGATTCACTTGCTGCTAACTATCATTTAAGCGTTCACTATGTAGCATTGAAAGACGGAAACACAAACTCTGCTTCATGCGCAGATTGTCACGGTGCACATGAAATGAAACCGTCAAATGACCCGACTGCAAAAACGAATATGAAGAACATCGCAAATACTTGCGGTGTTTCAGATTGCCATCCGAAACAGAAAGAACAATATATGGGAAGTATACATCAGGTTGCGGTTGACAAGGATAGTAAAGATGCACCTACATGTATAAACTGTCACGGAAATCACCAGATTGCAAAACGTGATAAAGGTATTGATAAAAATATTGCATCAAAAAGTGTAGTAAAGCTTTGCTCTGATTGTCATTCATCATCAGGAATTATACAAAGAAATGAGTTAAAAGATGTTACAAGAACTTTCAATGAAAGTTTCCACGGGCTTGCAGTAAGAGGCGGTTCAGGTGAAGCCGCAAATTGTGAAAGCTGCCACGGATATCACAATGTAAGAAGCCCTGAAGATTCTTTATCATCGACATTCAAAGCAAATCTTACCAAGACTTGCGGCCAGTGTCATAAAATGGCTGATAAAACTTTATTTGAAACAAAAATTCATATTGTAAATCCGCAGGTAGAGTCACCCTGGCTATTCTGGATTACAAATTTGTATATACTGATTATAATAGGAACAATAGGGGCGATGTCGCTTCATAATATATTAGACTATAGAAAAAAGATGCAGATAAAAAGAGAGCTGGCAAAGGAAAAAAATTTACAGGAAAATTCTAACAAGGAAATTTCTCAAAGAGATAATTCTATTGACAACACTGATAATAATGAGGACAATGGAAAAAACTAATGTAGTAGTAGAACTTGGCGAAGGTAAATATTTAAGGATGACTCGCAGTGAGCGCATACAGCATTTTGTGCTGCTCTCTACGTTTATTACATTGGTAATTACCGGATTTTGGTTAAAGTACCCTGAAGCTTTCTGGGTAAAATGGATAACATTTTTAATAGGTACTTCGGCATTTGAATTACGCGGAGTCGTGCACAGAACAGCGTCTGTCTTAATGGTAGCCGGCGGTATTTATCATTTATATTATCTTGCCTTCACTTACAGAGGAAGACATTTTCTAAAAGATATGCTTCCTGCTAAAAGAGATATCACAGATGTGATTCATATAATGAAATATTATTTTTCAAAGACACTTGAAAAACCAAAGTTTGGAAGATTCAGCTACATAGAAAAAGCAGAGTACTGGGCTGTTGTATGGGGAACGGTTATTATGGGAGCAACAGGAATGGTTCTGTGGTTTCAGAATATATTTCTACCTATCATACACACTTCAGGAATGAACATTGCCACGGCAGTGCATTTCTATGAAGCAATACTTGCTACGCTGGCTATTATAGTCTGGCATTTTTATTTTGTATTTTTTAATCCCGATGTTGTACCTATGAATAAAGCCTGGCTTTACGGATATCTTGACCACGAAGAAATGGAAAAGGAACATCCCCTTGAACTTGAAAAGCTGGAAGAATACAAAAAACAGTTAGAACTGGAAGCAAAACAAAAAGAAAAGGAAGCTGAGATTCACAAAGCAGAAGTGAAACTGCAGGAAGAGAAAAAGAAAGAATTGAACAAAGGAACAAATTCAGAGTTTAATATTCAGGAAGCACCAATAGAATAATTTAAAATATGTTTTTTAATTTATTAATTTTTTTATCAGCAAACAAAACTAAACAATTATGAAAACGAGAAATTACATTTACGCGATTTTCTGTTTCGTATTCCTTTCAGGAATGATCTCATATTCCTTTATGAATTACGAGCAGCCATCAGATACACCAAAGTATGTCGGTGCTGAAAAATGTGCAGGCGCATGTCACAAAACAGAATCACAAGGCAATCAGCTGGAAATCTGGAAAGGTTCAAAGCATGCAGGCGCATTCAAGAATCTTGATACTCCAGAAGCAGATAAAATTGCTAAAGATAAAGGATTTACAACCGCAGCAAAAGAAACTCCGGCCTGTTTAAAATGCCACACCGTACAGGCAGATGCTTCATTGTTTACAGAAACATTCAATATTCAGGATGGTGTACAATGTGAAACATGTCATGGTGCAGGTTCAGAATATAAGTCAATGTCCATTATGAAGGACAAACAAAAATCAATTGAAAACGGATTGATTATTCATACAGAGAAAGAAGCATTCTGTACACAATGCCATAATGCAGAAAGCCCAACATTTAAAGGATTTGACTATGCTACATATTGGGAAAAAATAAAACACAACAAAGCAAAATAATTTACAATCTTTTAGAAGTAACTTAACCCATTACACTGTAATTTATGGATACTGAAGAAAAAACCGGAAGCGAAGAAACTCAGAAAGAACAGCTGCCATCTAATAAAAGAAAGTTTTTTAAAAACATTACAGGATTTAAAAGATTTCTTTTGTTTAGCGGAATATATATTCTGGTATTTTTAATTCTTATGTCAACAGCTGCGGAGTACACTTCGCGTCCGGCTTTTTGTCCTACCTGCCACTATATGGAAACATTTTATCAGAGCTGGAGAACATCAGCTCATAATAAAGTAGACTGTGTAGAGTGCCACTTCGAACCCGGCATATCAGGAACTATAAGAGGTAAACTGAACGGGCTTGTTCAGATTGTGAACTATGTATCGATGTCTTACAAGAAAAGAAAACCATGGGCTGAAATACCGGACAATACATGCGCACGTTCAGGATGTCATGATAAACAAGCTTTGAATGATTCAACTTATAGTTTTAAAGGAATTAACTTCAGCCATAAGAACCATCTTCAAGAACAGAAGAGAGGGAAATCACTAAAATGTACTAGCTGTCATGGACAAATTGTGCAGGGAAGCCATATCGAAGTGACTACAACAACTTGTTATAATTGTCACTTCAAAAAATCGGATGATAAAGATCATAAGTATGATAAGCTTTCCAATTGCTCTACATGTCATTCCTGGAAAGATAAATCACCCGAACAGATGGCAAGCTACAGATATAATCATACTCTTGTAGAAAAGAATAAGATTGATTGCAAGAGCTGTCACAATAATGTTGTTGCAGGAAACGGTGAAGTCGGAAAAGAAAGGTGCTTTCAGTGTCACTTTGAAACTGAACGTCTGGAGAAGTACAGCGATTTAACTTTGATTCATGATACTCATATAAAACAGCATAGTATGCGATGCACAAACTGCCATTCGGCTATTTCGCATGCTGTACAGAAAATGGACCCGACTGCACCTGCTGATTGTAACAGCTGCCATGAAAATGCCCATACTTCGCAAGTTAAACTTTATACAGGAGAAGGAGGATTTGCAACAGAGAAAACACCGAGCGCAATGTTTATGAACGGAATCAATTGTAAAGGCTGCCACGTATTCCATGAAGTCGATAAAATGCAAATAAGCACATCAAAAGCCGGAGCTTCTTCCTGTGAAAAATGTCACGGTGCCGGTTATGACAGGCTAGTAAAACAATGGGAAACGGCCGCAGTAAGCAGATTAAAAACCATTAAAACAATTTATAACACAGTTGCAAGTCAGGTAAAAAATTCTAAGGCTGATAATAAAGCTGAGGCTGAACAAGTACTCGAAGAAGCAAAGCATAATATTTCAATTGTAGAAGTCGGTAAGAGTGTTCACAATGTTGCATTTGCTGATAAGCTGTTAGTAGCAGCTTATAATCTGATGAAAAAATCATTAACTGTCATTGGTTCATCTGCAGGTCTGCCGAATTTTAAAGCCGGCACTGAATATGTACCGAATGAATGTTATAATTGTCACTCGGGAATTCAGGAAGTTTCTGTAAAGAAATTCGGAATGAATTTTTCTCACAACGACCATATTGCAAAGAATAAAATTGCATGTAATAATTGTCACTCGAATGAGCAGAAACACGGTGAGCTGGTAATAGGCAAAGAAAGTTGTAATAGCTGCCACCACTCACAGGCTAAGACAAACGACAAATGTGTAACATGCCACAGCTTTCAGGGACAAGTATACAATGGAAGCTTTGGAGGAAAAAATCACCCAGATATTATGAAAGCAGGCGGAGTAGGATGTAACGATTGTCACGTATCAGGTGATAAAGTTGTGAAGCCTGACAATAAAATTTGTTTGAAATGTCATGATGCAGGTATGGAAGAAGCTATGACGGACTGGAAAAAAGATGTCGTGAATTTAAAGAACGAACTAAATGTATTAATTAATAAAGCTCAGGGAATGGATTTAAACGAAGATCAGAAACGCGAACTTGCAGAGGCTAAAAAAGTATACGGTCAGATAAATCCTTATCCATCGATCTACGTGCATAATTATGATTTAATAAGCTCTATGCTTTCAGATAAGAAGAAAAAGCTGAAAGAGTTTGTAAAATAGTTGAAATGCCCTATAATGCACTCATTTTTGGGGTACATTATGGAATATTTATAGCTTTAATTTCAATAATAACAGTAGTATTTTTATAGTAAAAGGTCATTTTGTTTAAAAGTTCTGTTGAGATATTCAGGAAAGATTTTAAGTCTGAACTAAGGACTCGATATGCTTTCAATTCGCTCCTGATGTTTGTAATTGTTACAATTGCCATCATCAAATTTTCTTTAGGAGATGAAAAAACCGATAATGAAATTTTATCGGGGTTATTCTGGATTGTTGTATTTTTCTCTGCTTCCAGCGGGCTCTCGCGGGTCTTTATTAAGGAAGAGGAAAAAGAAACATCCGTTGCTTTAAAGCTATCCACTTCTCATCCGGAGGTGCTTGCAGGTAAGTTGATCTTTAATTTTGCTTTATCTTTTTTAATCAACGTTGTAATATTTGTTTTCTTTATAGGAGCAACAGGAATAATAATTAAAAATTATTCCGGATTTGCAATTACATTTTTCCTTGGAAACTTAGGGCTGGTTTCTGTTTCGACCATCATCGCCGCTATTATTTCCAAAGCAAATTCAAAAGGTACTCTGTATCCCGTACTGGCTTTTCCCGTACTGCTTCCGTTATTGTTAAGCTTAATAGAAGCAGGTAAGTTATCAGCCGGAGGGGTTGAAACGGACCGTTTGTTATCAGAGTTTTTATTCCTTTTTTCCTATACAGTTGTTGTAACTATTACTTCATTCATTTTGTTTAAATTTATCTGGGAAGATTAGCAGAAAAATCCAAAAATTTTTTTAAAAAACTTATAATGATAATGAAAAATTATTTTTCTTTACTAATTCTTATGTTATTTATATTTGCGGGCTGCGCAAAAATGGAGGAGAAAAAAACTCCGCCGACAACACAAAATTCACCTAGCGGACAAAACCAGCAGATACCGCCATCCGGTGAACTTCCACCGAATCATCCTCCTATAGGAAATGAGAATAAACAGCAAACAGATGCTCAGACAGAATCCGGAAAAGATGAAGGCGTAGCAAAGTATAAAAAAGAAGCTGAAGATGCCGATGCAAAGTTTGAAAAAGATAAATCTGATGCAAGCAAAAAAGCTGCAATAGAAAAAAATCTTGCTGCCGGTAACTATATGATGTTTGAAGCGAACGTTCCTCCGAAAGAAAAATACCGTCCAGCATTAAAATATTACAGAAAAGTACTAGCAATAGATCCTAAGAACGAAGAAGCTATTGCTAATAAAAACAAGATTGAAGAAATTTATAATCAGATGGGATTACCTATCCCTCAGTAATTTTTAGAAAGTGAAAACTTATTATAAAATATTAGTATTTGTAGTTCTCAGCGGAGTCTGTGTAGCAGGCTTTATGGTTCCGATTGATTTTATTCCCGGACTTGGAGAGCGCGCAAGAAATCTTTTCTTTCACGTGCCGATGAGCTGGGTTGCGGCTGTTGCATTCTTAATGTCTATGGTTTTTTCCATCAGGTATCTGATGACAAAAAATATGGACTTTGATATCAAAGCGCACTGCGCCGCTGAAATCGGTCTGCTGTTCTGTGTTCTCGGTTACGTAACAGGAACTATATGGGCAAGAGTAGACTGGGGAACATTTTTTAAAATAGATGAGCCGCGCATGATGTCAATTTTATTGTTGATGTTAATATACGCAGCTTATTTAATTCTGCGTTCATCAATAGATGAAGAAGAAAAGAAGGCAAGGCTTTCAGCAGTATATTTAATAATAGCCTTTTTGACCGTTCCGTTTTTTATATTCATAATGCCAAGAGTATTTCCGGGTTTACATCCCGGCTCTGCCGATGATGCTCAAAGCCCCGGCGGCGGACCTGTGGTAAAAAATGAAATGAATTCAACAATGCGTATAGTATTTTATACTGCATCGATAGGATTTGTAATGCTGTTTGTATGGATTTATAATATAAGAGTCAGAATAGAAAAATTAACAATTAAAAAGTTAAGGAGAATTGCTATTTAATGGAATCAATTGTAAAGTTTTTACTGGATAACTCCAGAGTATTAGTGATGTTAGTAGTATTGATTATTTGGATTGGGATATTCGGCTACCTATGGAAACTCGATAAAAAAGTACAAAAATTAGAAGAACAAGATTAATTAATTAAATTTTAAACATTATGTCAAAGCAGGCAAGAATAATCGTAGGCGTAATAATCGTAGTAGTATTTCTCGTTGTTGGTTTTATGTCTTTTATGGATAGTAAGATCGAGTATGTAAATTTTAAAGAAGCCGAAAGCCGTCAGAGAACGGTTGAAGTTAAAGGTCAATGGGTAAAGGATAAAGGCGAGAAGTTCGATGTCAACAACAATACATTTACATTCAACATGAAAGATGATTTCGGAACAGAAATGAAAGTTGTGTTCGATGGAGCAAAACCGAATAATTTTGAAGTAGCAGAAGCAGTAGTTGTAAAAGGCAAAATGAAAGACGGTTACTTCCATGCAAAAGATATTTTAACAAAGTGCCCGTCTAAGTATGAGGCAAATGGTTCAGATGTAAAAGGAAATGAAGAGAAAAAACCGGATATAAAGAATTAAGTTTAAATGATAAAAAGAAAAATAGGACATAGTGATTTGGAAGTTTTCCCTATAGGGCTCGGCGCTATGGGAATGTCAGAGTTTTATGGAAGCGCGGATGAAAACGAATCTATAAAAACGCTTCATGCAGCAATTGAACACGGAGTAAATTTTATTGATACAGCCGATATGTACGGTATAGGCAAAAATGAAGAGCTTCTTCAAAAAGCTTTTCATGATAGATGGGATAAAATTGTTTTATCTACAAAATTTGGAGTTGAAATTAAAAATGACGGTACAAGAGGCGGTGTAAACGGAAGACCTGAATATGTTAAGAAAGCATGCGAAGCCAGCTTAAAGAGATTAGGTCGTGAGAGCATTGACTTGTACTCTCTTCATAGAGTTGACCCTAATACTCCTATTGAAGAGACTGTCGGCGCTATGTCTGAGCTTGTAAAAGAAGGCAAAGTTCGGTACATCGGGCTTTCAGAAGCATCTGGCAGTACAATAAGAAAGGCTAACGCCGTTCATCCTTTAACATCAGTACAAAGTGAATATTCAATATGGAGTACTGATATTGAACTCGACTCTCTTCCCGTAATGCGTGAGCTGGGAATTGCCCTTGTTGCTTACAGTCCTCTTGGACGAGGTTTTTTGACGGGGCAAATCAAAAAGTTTGAAGATCTTGCAGAAGGTGATTTCAGAAGAGTCAATCCCCGCTTTATGGGTGAGAACTTCGATAAGAATCTTGAGCTTGTAAAAGAAGTCGAAGAGATGGCAAAGAAACGGAATATAAAAGCTTCCCAACTTGCATTAGCATGGGTTTTAAACCAAGGCAATGATATTTTCCCAATACCGGGAACTACTAAAATAAATAATTTAATTGAGAATATAGAAGCAATAAATATAACTCTCTCACGGGAAGAAATCACTAAATTGAAATCAACAATGACCTTTATTTCAGGCACCCGTTATTCTGAAGCCGGAATGAAAGGAATAAATTTATAACATTATGGCAGGCAAAATTCTAATATACGCTGCATTTTTTGCATCAATACTCTCCGTGGTAACCTTTTTTATGGTTCATCTCGGAAAAGAAAAATATCTGAAATTTGGAAGATTATTCTTCCACATTACAGCTATAAGCATAATCTCCGCTTCAATATATTTGCTGTATCTCATATTGAATCATCACTATGAGTTTGCATATATATGGGAGCACAGTAACAGCGAGCTCCAGCTGCCCCTGTTAATCTCAACTTTCTACGCAGGGCAGGAAGGTAGTTTTATGCTTTGGACTTTCATGACAGCAGTCATCGGAATATTTCTACTAAATTATGTTTCTAAAGGGGACAGACTTGAACCCCAGGTAATGTCTATTTATGCGCTTGTTATTGCATTTTTAGCATTCATATTAATTTTAAAATCACCATTTCTTTATATCTGGGATAAATGGCCGGGAGACGTTGAAGTCGGTTTCATTCCTGAAAAGGGTAAAGGATTAAATCCGTTGCTGCAAAACTTCTGGATGTCAATCCATCCTCCGACATTGTTTGCGGGATTTTCTTCACTGGCAGTTCCATTCTGTTTTGCTATAGCAACACTGATGAAAAACAGGTATGATGACTGGGTAAAATTTTCTATGCCATGGCTATTATTTTCAGGCGGTGTATTAGGACTTGGTATTATGATGGGCGGCTATTGGGCATACGGTGTATTAGGATGGGGAGGTTACTGGGCATGGGATCCTGTTGAAAACTCTTCATTCATTCCATGGTTAATTACAGTTGCAGCGGTTCATACAATGATTGCGCAGAAACGAACGGGCGGCTATAAAAAAACGAATTTGATTTTATGTATACTTTCATTCCTTCTTGTTCTTTATTCTACCTTCTTAACAAGAAGCGGGATTCTTGGCGATTCATCTGTTCACTCATTTGTTGATCCAGGACAAGAGGTTTACCTGGCTTTGGTTGTATTTATAAGTTTCTTCATTTTATTAGCAATTGGAACATTGATATATAGAAGAAAAGAACTCATAGCTCTTAATCTTCATCCAAATAAATTATTATCCAGAGAGTCTTCACTATTTTTAGGAACGATAACTTTATGCGCTGCTGCTCTTGTTATTACTGCAGGAACAAGCTGGCCTATTATTTCTAAAGGTTCGGTTGATGCAACATTCTATAATAAAATGAATCTTCCTATTGCAATAATGATTGCATTTATAAACGGTATCAGTTTATTGTTAAAATGGAAGAACACACCTGAAAAACAATTTTTCAAAAGCTTAATGTTTCCATTAATATTAGCTTTAATGGTTACAGTTGGATTAGTTTTTGTTGGAGTTCAGGATTTTTTAATCGCATTATTTGCACTTGCAGCATTATTTACATTCTTTATTAATATAGAAATTGCGGTTAACATTGTACGAAAAAACAGAAGCCAGGCTGGGGCATACATTGCTCATATGGGTCTTGCGCTTGTTTTCCTCGGAATAATCGGCTCTTCAAAATATAGCAAAGAAGAAAACATTTCTTTAGAGCTTAATAAACCTACACCTGTACCGGCACTAGGTTATACATTTACCTACGTTGGCGCAACACCTTTTGAAGATCCCAACAATAAAACAGATACAAAATATCACTTCAATGTAAAGGTTGAAAAAGACGGCAAAGAAATGACAATGCAGCCGATAATGTATTTCAGCGAATTTTCTAACGGGGTTATGAAGAATCCTGATATTGCTAACTTCCCAACGAGAGATTTATACCTTTCTCCTATGGGTCTTGAGCAGCCGTCACAGTTTTCAGAAAAAGATATTCATGAAATGAAGAAAGGTGAAGAAGTAAAAGTCGGAGATATGAAAGTTCAGTTCATTGATTTTGATTTCGGCGGAATTGAACAAGGCGGAAAAGAAATGCAGTCAGGAAATTTTATGATGGGTGCAACTTTAAAGGTTACTGACAGTAAATTTACTGAAACAGTTTCTCCTAAAATAAAATATACAAACGGTGAACCTGAATATATTCCTGCAACTATGACCGGCAATGAAAATTATGAATTCTATTTTACAAAGATGAATGTAACCGAAGGCGCAATAGCAACAGTTGCAATAGTTGATAAAAGAAATCCTGATAAAGGTAACGGCGTTACAGAGGAAACTTTAGTAATAACAGCTTCTATAAAACCATTCATAAATGTATTATGGATTGGAACTGTTGTGCTTGTTATGGGATTTATTGTTTCAATTTTCCGAAGAAGAAAAGAACTGAACAGTTAATTATAATTTAAAATTTAATTTCTTACATTGAAAGGTTTCCGGTTTTCCGGAAACCTTTTTTTATTTAATGCTATTGAATATAGGACACGATAAAATACAATCCTGGTTCTCATCTAAAGGATGGAAAACTTTTCCGTTTCAGGAAGAAGTTTGGGAATTATATTCACAAGGATACTCAGGATTAATCCATTCTGCAACCGGAACCGGAAAAACTTATTCTGCTTTTCTTGGTTCAGTGATAGAATATTTGAATGAAGATCATTCAAAGAAAAAGAAATCTTCACTTAAAGTTTTATGGATTACTCCGATGAGAGCGCTTGCAAATGATATAGTGAAATCTCTGAAGATGCCTATACAAGATATGGAAATTGACTGGACGATTGAATCAAGAACTGGTGACACAACAACTTCGCAGCGAGCAAAACAGATGAAGACTATGCCTGACGTGCTTGTTACAACTCCTGAAAGTCTTACGCTTCTCATATCACAAAAAGACAGTAAAAAAATGTTCAGTGATGTACGATGCGTTGTTATTGATGAATGGCATGAACTGCTTTCATCTAAGCGCGGAGTAATGTCAGAGCTAGCATTGGCGAGATTAAGAGCATGGAATAATAAGTTAAAGGTCTGGGGAGTATCGGCCACCATAGGAAACTTAGAAGACGCATTACAGGTGTTATTAGGAAGTAAAAAAAGTAAAAAATCAAAAATTGTTGAAGGAATACAGAATAAAGAAGTAGTAATAGATTCGATTATACCTGATACAATTGAACGTTTTCCATGGGCGGGACATATCGGATTAAAGCTGCTGCCTAAAGTTGTAGAAGAAATTGACAAATGGAAGAGTGTTATTGTTTTTACCAATACTCGTTCACAGACAGAAATCTGGTTTCAGGCAATATTAAATGAACGCCCTGACTGGGCAGGTAGGATTGCTCTTCATCATGGTTCTATAGGTAAAGATGTGCGTGAGTTCGTTGAGAACGAACTTCGCGAAGGAAAGATGAAATGTGTTGTCAGCACTTCTTCATTGGATTTAGGTGTGGATTTTTCTCCTGTAGAAAGAGTGCTTCAGATCGGAAGCCCAAAAGGTATTGCGCGATTACTGCAAAGAGCAGGAAGAAGCGGTCACCAGCCCGGAGCAACCAGCAGAGTAACTTGTGTACCAACTAATGCGTTTGAGCTGATAGAAATTTCTGCACTGCGTGATGCCGCAATGGAAAATAAAGTTGAGCCTCGATTTCCTATTGCGAAGCCATTGGATTTGCTCTCACAGCATTTAGTTACATTAGCGCTGGGAGACGGATTTGAGCTGGATAAAATTTATAAAGAAGTGAAATCTTCTTATTCATATAGAAACCTTACTGAAGCAGAATTTTTATGGTCGCTGGATTTTGTTACTAAAGGGGGAACAACTCTCGGCGCTTATCCCGAATTTCATAAAGTCGTTAAGGATGATGATATTTATAAAGTTGAAGACAGGCGGATTGCTCAGAGACATAGAATGTCAATCGGAACTATTGTGAGTGAATCATCAATGATTGTTCAGTTCCTTGGTGGAAGCAGACTTGGCAGCATAGAAGAATCATTTATTTCCCGATTAACACCGGGTGATGTATTTGTTTTTTCCGGCAGGTCATTAGAGTTTATTAAGTCAAAAGATATGACTGCCTATGTGAAAAAATCCAATCGGAAGAACGGAATTGTTCCACGATGGGACGGAGGTAGATTGCCTCTTTCAAACATGCTGAGTGAAGGGATAAGAAAAAACATTACAAGCGCAAAGCACGGAATTTATAAGTCTCGTGAAATGCAGGCAGTGAAGTCATTGCTTGAATTTCAAAATGAGCTTTCTACTCTTCCTGCATTCAATGAAGTGTTAATTGAAAAAATAAAAACACGCGAAGGATATCATGTATTTATATATACGTTTGAAGGAAAGTTAGTAAATGAAGGATTAAACGCATTGTTCGGCTACAGGATTTCAAAAATTAAACCTATGACTTTCTCCATGGCTTCGAGTGATTACGGAATTGAACTGCTAAGTTCGGAAGAAATTCCTATAGAAGAAGCTGTTAAGAACGGATTGTTTTCACCGGAAAATTTGTTGGATGATATACACCAAAGTTTGAATACATCTGAACTTGCTAAAAGACAGTTCAGACAGATTGCAAGAATTGCAGGATTAATATTTCAGGGATATCCGGGAAGCAATAAATCTGTAAGACAGATTCAGGCATCGACCGGATTGTTTTACGATATATTCACAAAGTATGATCCTGAAAACTTATTGCTGCATCAGACTCATAGGGAAGTTTTAGAAAATCAACTTGAGCAGACGCGCTTGGTTCAGACATTGAAGAGAATGAATAAAAGCAAGATAACAATTACAAGTCCCGAGAGACCGACACCATTATGCTTTCCGTTGCTTGCAGAAATTTTCAGGGAGAAGATGTCAACAGAGCAGTTCAGTGAGCGTATAAGAAAATTAATCGAGCAATACGATAAAGAGAATTAAGTAAAAACTTAAGTAAGAAATTAAAATTTATAATGATTGTAAGAATAGCAGATGAAAAATTAGAACTCTTCCCGGAAAAAGCAATTTACTGGGAGAAGGAAAAAATTTTATTTATATCAGATACGCACTTCGGAAAAACATCTACATTCAGAATACAGGGGATTCCCGTACCCGCAGGAGGGTTAATTGAAGACTTCAAAAAAATCACTTCACTTCTAAATAAAACTAAAGCTGAAAGTATTTATTTTCTGGGAGATTTGTTTCATTCGCGTATGGGAAAAACTCCAAGCGTTTTAAATACTGCCATCGAATGGAGAGAAACACACAAAGAAACCGAAATGATTTTGATAAGAGGAAATCACGATTATCATGCAGGTGATCCATGTGAAGAATTAAATATAAAATGTTTTGATGAACCATATAATTTATCACCCTTTGTACTGAAGCACGAGCCGGAAAAATCAAATGAAGGTTATGTCTTATGCGGGCATGTTCATCCTGCAATAGCATTATACGGGAAGGCCGGTTCTTCTGCGAAAGTATCCTGTTTTTATTTTGCAAAAGATTACGCCATACTTCCTGCATTCGGAGATTTCACAGGAACATATAAAATAAGACCAAAGGAAAATGAGCGTGTATTTGCCGTTGCTGATGAACATATCTTTGAAATAAATTCAAAAATATTTCAGTAATTATTTTATAAAGTGAATTTTGTTAGTCAATTGTTGCAATGCATTTTAACTCGATTGCAATCGGAGTCGGGAGAGATTTAATTTCTATTGTAGTTCTGCAGGGCTGATTGTCTTTAAAATATTCAGCATAGATTTTATTGTAGGTCGGGAAATCATCTTTCATATTTGTTAAAAACACTGTCACATCAACAAGTTTTTCCCATGAAGTACCGGCATCTTCCAGGATATATCTGATGTTTTTAAAAACCGAATGACACTGAGTTTCGATATCATATGAAGTGATATTTCCATTCTCGTCCAGCTCAACCCCGGGAATTTTTTTTGTTCCTCTTTCGCGCGGTCCTACTCCGGATAAAAACAATAAATTCCCTACACGCCTTGCATGCGGATATAATCCTACAGGTTCGGGTGCTTTAGATGAGTTAATTAAATTGTTTTTTTCTTCACTCATTAAAAAATATCAATATGATAAATTGAACTTTGGTTCTTTATAATATAACGGAGAGATTGTATCTCTTATAATGGTAAGTTTTGTTATAAAGAAAACTAATAAAAGTCTGTATCTTACGCCCGGGTCATCACTATCAACTTCAAAGACCTGTACGAACTCAATCAGCTCCTGATTATAATTTAAATTTGATAAAAGCTCTCGTACTCTATCCGCGGCTGCCCCGGCAGTTAAGCTTGCATTTGCTTTTTCATTAATCATGTCCGACTTGATTTTTTTCATCAGATTCAAACTCTTAGTGGTAAGGTTATCAACAATGCCCAATCTATAGCATAAATTTATTTTTGAACTGAATGTAGAAAGCGGCATATCGGTATCGAAGAGATCATCTTTCTGACTGGGATTCGGAATAAGAATTTTATTGAGAATCTGAAAAAGAAGATTATCCAGTTTTTCAATACCCATAATTACGGCAGCTTTATCGCTCTCTTTTGAATACTCAACATAGAACTCCTTGAACTCATCCAGAATTCTTTCAGACATTCTGTAAGCGAATTTTTCTTCTCTTTCGTTTAAAGAGCTTATATTGGTTTCAATCATTGCAGTTTATAGGGTTATACAAATATCACTATTTTAACTTTAAAATTAAACGTGTAAATAATTAAAGAATGGCACTGACTTACTAATTCAAAATATTTATTTTATTTCTTATGGCGCAAGAGAATTACAGTAAGACCGATAAAGAGACATTAGACAAATTCAAAGAGTTTGTAGATGTTGTTTATAGATTGAGAAAAGAATGTCCTTGGGATAAAGAACAGACGCATCAATCGTTGAGAAGATGCCTGCTTGAAGAAAGCTATGAAGTTCTTGAAGCTATAGATAAGAATGATAAAGTTGAATTAAAGAAAGAGCTCGGAGATTTAATTTTGCAAGTAATTTTTCATTCTATACTTGGAGAAGAAACAGGTGATTTTACTCTGAAAGATGTGCTTGAAGGCGAAACTGCTAAATTAATTTATCGCCATCCCCATGTATTTGGTGAAAAAAAAGAGATTGATAGTTCACAGGTAAAAACTAACTGGGAAAAACTAAAGATGAAAGAAGGAAGGGAATCTGTAATAGACGGAATACCTGCAGAGCTTCCTGCATTATTCAAAGCATACAGAATTCAGGAAAAGGCATCAAAGATTGGATTCGACTGGAAAGAAAAAGAACCTGTCTACAATAAAATTCTTGAAGAAGTGAACGAACTGAAAGAAAACATTGAATCAGGTAAGCCGCATGAAGATATTGAAGATGAATTCGGAGATGTTTTGTTTTCTATTGTAAACTATGCAAGATTTATAAATGTAAATCCTGAGGATGCACTAAGAAGAACGATTGAAAAATTTTCCTCACGTTTCAGAGAGATGGAAAAAGGTTTTATAGATGAAGGAAGAGATATTCACACTCTTACGCTTGAAGAGATGGATGACAGATGGAATAAAATAAAAAAGAAGAAGTGAGCGCACAAATTGTAAACGATAAATCCATAGGTGTAATAGTTTTCTTATGTAAAGATGATGAAATTTATTTTTTACTGATAAGGCATGCAGGCGGACACTGGGCTTTTCCCAAAGGTCATCCGGACAAACACGAAACGGAAATTCAAACAGCCCGAAGAGAGCTTTTTGAAGAAACAGGAATTAAAGATTTAGATTTAATTTCAGATAAGATTTTACTTGAAGACAGATATAAGTTTTCAGGACATAAAGGGGAACTGATTCATAAAGTTGTTTATTATTATATAGCAGAAGTAAAGAGTGATGTTGTTCAGGTTGACGGTGAGGAAATTTCTGCTTATAAATGGTGTACCCTTGAAGAATCTTTTGCTTTTTTAGTACACTCAGAAACAATAATTTTAATTAATAAAGCTTATAAATTTATATATGAATTTAAAAATGAAAAGAAATCTTAGCTTATTTATTTTTCTTTTTCTTGTTTTTACGAATCTTACTGCTGCATCTAAACTTGAGGACTTTCAGGCAAGGATAGACTCAATAGTAAACTCAATGAATTGCACAGTATCTGTACAGATTGTAAGCGCAGATAAGTACGATGTTTTGTATTCGCATAATCCTCAGAAGAAAATGATTCCTGCCTCGATTTCAAAATTGGTTACATCGGTTGCCGGCATTGCATATCTTGGAACGGGATATGAGTTCAAAACTATCGTATATACAGATGATATAAATATTGCTGACGGAATTATAAACGGTAATTTATATTTAAAAGGCTACGGCGACCCTGATTTAAATTCAAATGATATCCGATACCTCGCAAAAAATATTTTAGGAAAGAACATTACTTCCATTACAGGAAATATTATATATGATGAATCATTTTTAGATGACACATATTACGGACTTGCAAATTACTACTCGAATGATACTAAAAAACAATACTGGCCTTATGTAAATGGATTAGCTCTAGATAAAAATTCGGGCGGTTACAATCCTGCTTCTTCGGCAGCATCTTTATTGCAATCCGAACTGCAGTCAGGAAACGTTCAGCTTGGAGGAATTATTGTAGCAGGTATTACTCCTACAGGCGCAACCCAAGTTGCAGTTGTTTCTCATTCTATGTTTGATGTGCTTTCCTATATGAATAAAACAAGTGATAATCATTCTGCTATTACAATGTTCAAAGTTATTGGAGCTAAATATAAAGGCGCTCCGGGCACTTTGGAAAAAGGACAGGAAGCGGTTAACGATTTGCTTGTCGGCATGGGGAATTCACGCAGCTCTTTTGAAATCCTTGAAGGTTCGGGACTTACACGCTACAATGCAGTTACATCAGATCTATATATACGCATGCTAAAGTATATGTATGACGATATAAAAGTATTTGATTTTTTTTACCGCTCACTTGCAATTGCAGGAAAGGACGGAACTCTTTCGAAGCGTATGATAGGCACTGAAGCTGAAGGAAATGTGCATGCAAAAACAGGTACAATAAATTCTGTGAGTACACTATCCGGATATGCAGTTTCAAGGGACTCCGAATTAATTATGTTTTACATTGCAATGAATGGCTTTGGCGGCAGCAGCTCAGCTCCGCGCGACAGGCAGGATGAAATCTGCGAAGCAATCTGTCAGTTTTCAAGAAAGTAAAAGGATGTACATGTTATGGGAATAAAAGAATTAGAGAAGGAAATTCATTTTGGCGATACTGATGAATTGCACAGACTTATATTGTTTAACTCAAATCATTTTTATGATGATGTCATCACTCAGCTGCAGAAAGCAACGGGTTACGATATTATTCAGTGCGAACAGATCGCAATAATCGCTCACACAAAAGGTAAGGCAGTAGTAAAGTCCGGTGAGATGGAAGAGCTGAACCATATCAATTCCGTCCTTAAAGAAATAAATCTTGTAACAGAAATAGTATAGCCTTCATTATTAGTCAATTATCAAGCTATGAGTGTCAAATTAATTAAAGATAAAAAAGTTCTTGAGAGATTTTTACGCAGGAACGCTTCGCTTAACATTTATCAGTTAGGAGATCTAGATGATTTCTACTGGCCTCAAACTGATTTTTATGGATATTACGAAGCGGGTGAATTGAAATCCGTTGTGATGATTTTTAAAGAAGTAACTCCTAATGTTGTTATCGCTCTGTGCGATGTAAAAGATTTAGATTATTTGAACAGAGCTTTAGAGCTTATGTTAGATATTCTTCCCGATAAAATTTATCTGCATATAACTCCGGGAGCAGAAAAGGTTTTAGAACGTAAATACAATTTACATCACGAAGGATTATATATTAAGATGGATTTAGAGAATAAACAAAAAGCTAATTCAGTTGATGCAAGTAATATTGAGCAGCTTTCTATAAAAAATAAAAACGAGCTCTCTGCGTTTTATGAAGAGGCATACCCCGGCAACAGTTATATAGAGCGTATGCTGGAAACAAGCATGTTTTTTGGAATCCGCGATAACGATAAACTTCGGTCAGTTGCAGGCATTCATGTTTACTCGCCTGAATATAAAGTTGCTGCATTAGGCAGTATTACAACTAATCCAAACTCCCGTGGAAAAGGTTATGCGACTAAAGTAACTGCATGTTTGTGCAAGGAACTATTAAAAAATATTGAAGTTATAGGATTAAACGTCCATTCTCAAAACTCATCAGCTGTACATTGTTACGAAAAACTTGGTTTTATTAAGATAGCAGATTATCTTGAAATTACAGCTATTTGTAAGTAATATTTTAAACTTTTTATAGATTTTATTTAATGAAATACCAGTTAGAATCATCATATAAGCCGCTCGGTGACCAGCCGCAGGCAATTAAAGAATTAACAGAAGGCGTGCGACGTGGTGATAAGCATCAGACTTTTCTCGGAGTAACAGGCTCCGGAAAAACATTTTCAATTTCAAATGTAATTCAGAATATCGGCAGACCTGTATTGGTTATGTCGCACAATAAAACTCTTGCGGCACAGCTTTATGGCGAGTTTAAAAAATTCTTTCCCCATAACCGCGTAGAGTTTTTTATTTCATACTACGATTACTTTCAACCCGAAGCATATATTCCTTCTTCCGATACTTACATTCAAAAAGATTTATCCATCAACGATGAAATCGACAGGCTAAGATTAAGAGCTACGGCATCTATTCTTGAAGGAAGAAAAGATGTTATTGTTATTTCTTCAGTCAGCTGCATTTATGGTATCGGCGCTCCGGAAGAATATGCAGAGCAGATGATTGTTCTGAAAAAAGGTCAGAAGATTACTCGCAAACAGTTACTTTCCAACCTTATTGATATTCACTATGTACGAAACGATATAGATTTTAAGAGAGGGACATTCAGAGTGCGCGGAGATACTGTCGAAATCATTGCTGCATACGAAGACGAAACAGGAATCCGTATAGAGATGTTCGATGACAGAATTGAAAAAATTTCTTATATAAATCGCGCAGACGGAAAAGTCATAGGTGTTGATGAAAGCTGCGTGCTTTATCCTGCCAAATATTTTGTTACTAACAAAGATAAACTTGAACATTCAATTGCCGGTATCCGTCAGGAGCTTGAGCAGCAGATTGAATTCTTTAAGCAGCAGGGAAAATTTATCGAGGCGCAGCGCATAGAACAGCGCACCAATTTCGATATTGAAATGATACAGGAAATAGGCTACTGCAACGGAATAGAAAACTATTCACGCCATCTTGACGGCAGACCTCCGGGTTCTCGTCCTTCGTGTCTATTCGATTATTTCTCAAAAGATTTCTTACTTGTTGTCGATGAATCTCACGTTACAATTCCCCAGATAGGCGGAATGTATAACGGTGACAGAATGAGAAAAACTACTTTGGTAGATTACGGCTTCCGTCTTCCTTCTGCTTTAGATAACCGTCCTATGATGTTTTCCGAATGGGAATCTATGGTCAATCAGGCAATCTATGTTAGCGCTACACCCGGTGATTATGAACTCACAAAAAGTGAAGGCGTTGTAGTTGAACAGATTATAAGACCGACAGGATTACTCGATCCGCAAATTGAAGTCCGGCCAGTTAAAAATCAGATTGACGATCTTATAAATGAAATACGGGTCCGAGCAGCAAAAAAAGAAAGAACGCTTGTAACAACACTCACAAAAAGAATGAGTGAAGACCTCACTGATTATTTAATAGGTATCGGAATAAGAGTAAAATATATGCACTCCGAAGTTGACTCACTTGAACGTATTACTCTTTTAAGAAGTCTTCGTCTTGGTGAATACGATGCACTCATAGGAGTTAACTTACTCAGAGAAGGACTCGATTTACCTGAAGTTTCTCTTGTTGCAATTCTTGATGCCGATAAAGAAGGATTTCTCCGCTCGGAAAAATCTCTTATGCAGACAGCAGGAAGAACTGCAAGAAATTCAAACGGTCTTGTAATTATGTATGCCGATAAAATCACAGACTCTATGGATAAAGTAATAAAAGAAACCACCCGCAGAAGAATTATACAGACCGAATACAACGAGAAGCACGGAATAGAGCCGACTACAATTTTAAAAACATACGAAGAAATCATGTCTGCAACAATTGTTGCTGATAATAAAACTAAGTACGATGAACGCAAAGGCAAAAAAGCGCCTGAAAGAAAAAAATCTTCACTGAGCATTATCACTGACCCGGTTCAGAACAAAATTAATAAAGAGCAGCGAAAAGAGCTCATCGACCAGCTGCGAAAAGAAATGGTCAACGCAGCCAAGGATCTCGAGTTCGAAAGAGCTGCTGAACTTAGAGATGAAATCACACGATTAGAGACGTAAACAAAACATAAAATTTTAATATCTCTCACATGAAAAAATTCATTCCACTGTTATTCTTGTTCGTTATGTTAACAGCCGATTTTGCATTTGCGAAGTTTACTATCAACGGCAAGGTTGTTGATGAAAAAAATTTTCCTGTTCAGGTGTAGTAGTTTCAGTTAATAATGCAACAGCTAACACCGATAAGAACGGCAAGTTTTCCATAGCCGATGTGGAGCCTCCTTACCGCGCTTTTGTTTACGATGCTTCAACAAACATTACAATTATATACGATGCGCTTAGCATTAATAATCCTAACCTTGTTTTATTCGGAAGACAGATCGGAAAAAATGCAAATACTGCTTATGTAAATATTCTCATCGATTCCATCCCGAACGCATCACGCGGCATTATAAAATTTATTTCCCAGTACACTAACTACAGCAAGGAAGAAGAAATCACATCCGGTGAAGAGAGAAAACAAATCGTTATCAAATGGCCGGCAGGTGAACGAAGCATTAACGGCACAATTCTTTATCTGGAAAAAAACGGAACGTCATACACACGCTACGCCCAGCGAAACGTCACTCTTTACAATGATCTCTTCCCACAGGATATCAGAATGAACGGAATTCAGTCTTACTCCGGAATTAATTCATCGCTGCTTACAGTCTATCTTCCTGCGCGGGAGTATGCTTCAAAAGGATTTACTATCTGGGCAGATTTCCTCGGCTACGATCGCAACTCCGATGTTAAGCTTGTCTCCGAAGGCTTTACAAATATTTCAGCAGAGACTTATGTTCCCTCCATGCTTCCTATAAGTTTTAAGCTGAAGGTCCGCGCCGAGTGCTTTAACGGCAAAGGCGACGGCTTTGTAAATTATACTTACACTTATCCCGGTTCAGTTGTAAATCTCAGCTATGAAACTCCTCCTGAAATTGCTTCGCCTACAAACGATGCCCGCAATGTAACAAATAAAACTTTATTCAGCTTTACCGAGGGCAGCAGCGCCGGAGTTTACGTTGTTAACTTTCACTGTCTCTATCCTGAAAGTAATGTCTTCGTAGTAACCAATGCGCGCGAAATGTATATGCCCGATGTTGTGCAGGGCGGACTTCCGAAGAATGCAAATTTCACCTGGAACGTCTCCAAGTATATTCCGTACTTTACACCTAATGATCTGGTAAAGCCTAAGCAGTTCAATAACGAGTACAGCTATCAGGCAATATCATATTCAAAGACGTATACGTTCAAAACTCAGTGGTAATTTTTTCAATGCAATCACTTATAGCTACAAAATAATTTTTTAAATATATAAATTAGTCCTTTCCCAGAACATACCCTACAACAACAAATGATATTTGAATTACGGCCATCGGCTATTCACGGCGTCGGAGTTTTCGCTGTCGTTGATATCCCCAAAGATACTCCGCTTGAACTTTTCGAGCCAGAAGATGATAACTTCATTCCGTTCGAGCACGTCCCGAACTCAAAGTTTCCCGAGAAAATAATTGAGAAGTATTCCATCATGGGTGAAGAAGGTTATTCAGGTCCCAAGAGCTTTCACCGCATGTCAATCGGCTGGTATCTCAATCACTCAGATGAGCCGAATGCCTACTGCAACGATGATTACGAATACTTCGCCTCAAGAGATATAAACGCCGACGAAGAAATCACCGTCGATTACGAAAAGTTCTGTTAATAAAACCGTCTGCTTCCCAAGGTCCTCCTTGGGAAGCTCCCATCTGATACTCATATTATTTACCATATCACTTTCCAAAAAAGTCGGAAAATGGTCGGATTTTATTTTTCAAGTATTGTTTTTACAATCTGCCTCATTTTAATTCTTCAATCTTGACGGATTTTTGACGGATTTTTGACGGATTCTAATTACCGCTATTTCGCCGTCTCACCATTTTACTTTTCCAAAAAGGTCGGAAAATAGTCGGGTTTTATTTTTCAAATATTGTTTTTTCAATACACCTTATTTTGATTTTCCAATCTTGACGGATTTTTGACGGATTTTGTTTCCGTTATTTTACACTTTAAAAATGTCGGGAAATGGTCGGATTTTATTTTTTATGTTAATTGCTAAATGTTAATTCTTAAATGTAAATTGCTAATTGAACGTCTTTGCAATGTAAAAAATCTGATTAAAATAAAAAATAAAATTTACCTCATTACTACTAATAGGGAGATTTTTTTAAAATGCTATTGACACAACTTTGTATTTTATCAAATTTTAATCACAAACTTATTACAAGTCTTGAATAATTTATTTTGTATAGGTAGTTTGTGGACATGAAAAAGTACTTTATTGAAGAGGATAGTAAAAAATCCGGTCCTTATGATGTATACGATCTTAAAGATATCGGCATAAAGGCAACTACTCCTATCTGCACAACCGATGACGCTGAGTGGTATAACGCAGAGGATTTTACCGAGCTGCTTCACATATTAGAAAAAAATCCTGTAAAAAAATTTGATTACGATAAGGACAGAGTTTTCGGCTACAGGCTTGCGGAAAATCGTGACAGAAAAATTGCAAGAATGTTTTCCGGATTAATTACACTTCCCTTTATAATTATAGCAGTTCTGTTATTTTTTGTTTTTGATCTGAATCCTAAAAAAGATTTTTTTGCAGCCTATATTTATATAGTTTCGGGACTAGGTTGTTATGGTTCTGTTACTATATACAATATTATGAAATACTCTTCTGCATACGGAGGAGCAAATTCTAAGCTGAAGCTTATTTCCTCCGATGACGGCAGATTAATCCATCAAATCGCAAAAAAAGATTTTAACCGCGCATTGAACATTTCTCTGAAATATACCTTTCTACCCGATTTCGGCGACTATACCAACCCTAAAAAAATTCAGACCTTCCCTGAAAGAATTGCTCATGTCTATCTTGTTAAAAATGAGGGAAGAGGGAATAATCCTGAGTAATATCTAAAAAAATAATGTTATATAAATGATTGGATTCCCGCCTTCGCGGAAATGACATATTGTGTGTTGGACGATATACGTTCCAATGCTGGAGTATTGGAACGAGAACAATTCACTCCATATTTCCTTTAATAAATCCTTCGCTATCGCGCCAGCCTTTGCGGATCTTCACAAAGAGCTCAAGGTAAACGGGACGCTCTAAAAACTTTTCAATATCTTTTCGCGCCTGCAGGCCGAGCTTCTTTATTCCGTCGCCGTTTCTTCCTATGATAATCATCTTCTGTGTTTCGCGCTCGATTATAATTTCTGCGTTGATGTACGTCTTGCCGTTATCGCGCTCTTTAAACTCGACTACGTTAACAAAAGTGCTGTAGGGAATTTCATCGGAGTAGAGAGATAAGATTTTCTCGCGTATAATCTCGGAGACAAAAAATTTCTCGGGGCGGTCAGTGAGATAATCCGACTCGTACAAAAACGGTCCCGCGGGAAGATACTTTACAATGGCATCTTTCACATCGGCAATATTTCTTTCCTTTAAGGCAGAGATAAAAATAATTTCATCGTAGCCGAACTTCTCAAGGCTCTTTATCACTTCAGGCCCCATGTTCTCGCGGACAATATCATTTTTATTGAAGACTAAAAGCTTCGGCTTACCTTCCATCTGCTTGCCGTAATTGCTGTGAATAGTTTCAAGGTCGTTGATGTTGAAACGGTTTATATCGATAAGGTGGAGCAGTACGTCGGCATCTTTCAGCGAGAAGGAAATTTCCTTCAGCATGTACTGCTGCAGCTCGTATTTGGGCTCGAGTATTCCCGGCGTATCGGTGAAAATTATCTGGTAGTTTTCTTCAGTCAGAACTCCGAGAATTTTATTGCGCGTAGTCTGCGCTTTATGGTTAACGATGGATAAGTCATAGCGGAGGAGCTTATTTGTCAGCGTTGATTTTCCGGCGTTGGGCTTGCCGAAGATGGTAACGATTCCGCATTTCGTATCGGTGCCCGAAGGCATTGGTGTAGATGTGTTCAGTTCATTCATAGGGGAATATCCGAAAACCAAAGCATACATTCAGCGTAAAACAGGGGAACTAAGAGACAATGAAGTATATTTAAGAATTAAAAGATAATAGCTAATTTAATTTATGGCACGAATAAACGTAACAATAATAGATGCAACGGGAAACAAGCAGCAGGAAGCAACGCTCCCTGACGATGCACAGATAAAGCGCATAATGGAGGCACTTCTGCCGAAGATGAAGATGCCTTTAACGGGACCTGACGGCGAGCCGCTCTCGTATAAATTTCATCACAAGGCAAGCGGCAAACAGCTTACGGAAAATCAGACGCTTGCAGAGGCCGGAGTAAAAGACGGCGACGTACTGCGGCTGCATCCTGAAATAACGGCAGGCTGATTTTAAATAGGATTTTGTTTTGAGACCTGATTTCGCTGAAGCGGTATCAGGTTTTTTTCTTTAGATAGATATTATATGCTGAACTTACAAGATATAAACGAAAATAAATATTCACGGCTTGAGCTGATATCGTGGTGGGACCAGTCCGTGCTGAAAAAAGCAAAGGTGCTGGTAGTCGGCTGCGGCGCATTGGGGAATGAGATAATAAAAAATCTTGCTATGCTCGGTGTTGGGAATATTTTTGTTATCGATATGGATAATGTGGAGCGGAGTAATCTTACACGAAGTGTTTTATTCAGAATGGAAGATGAAGGAAGACCGAAGGCAGAAGTCGCGGCGAAGAGAGCGATGGAGATAAATCCCGATGTGAAGATAAAATACTTTGTTGGAAATATTTTTAATTTAGGCTTAGGTATTTTTAAAGAAATGGATATTGTGATATGCGGACTTGATAATCGGGAGGCGAGGCTTTTTGTGAACCAGTCATGCTATAAAGTAAATAAGCCGTGGATAGATGGTGCGATAGAGGTGCTTAGCGGAGTTGCGAGGGTGTTCATTCCTTCGACTGAAATTTGTTATGAGTGCACTATGACGGAGCTTGATTATAAACTGCTGAACAAAAGAAAATCATGCCTGATGCTGGGAGTGGATGAAATTGACCAGGGAAAGATACCGACTACTCCGACTATTTCTTCTATTATAGCAGGAATACAGGTACAGGAAGCTGTGAAGTATCTGCACGGACAAAAGGCTTTACTGGTGGGGAAAGGTTTTGTTTTTAACGGGGCGGCGAATGACTCGTATATAGTAGAATATAATTCAAATCCGGATTGTCCTTCGCATTATTTGTTTGAAAAAATAGTTGTAGCTGAAAAAGATTTTAATGAAGTTACAATGAGTGATGTAACAGAGTTTGGAAGAAAATATTTTGAGAGTGATGAGTTTGAAACAGAATTTAATAATGAAGTTGTATATTCTTTAGTTGATGAGGTAAAAAAATCGGAAAAAGAATTTTTTGCCAATATGAATCTGTTATCTGTGAAAGACATTAAAGAAGGTGAGAATATTTTTAAAATGAAAAGTTTTCACAGACTGAATTCTGATTCGGAACTGATGCTTAAATTAGAAAACAAAAAATTGGCAGATTTAAAAATCCCGGCTAATGATATAATTACACTGAGAAAGGGAATGAAAGAAGTTCATTTGCAGTTTAATAGTGTAGAGGTATTTAAACAGTAATGCATTCGTTTAAAAATAAAACATGTCCGTATTGCCAGTCGAAGATAAAAGATGATCTTGATGTAATCGTATGCTCGCTTTGCGGCACTCCGCATCACAGGGAGTGTTATGAAGAGAACGGCGGCTGCACAACTTATGGCTGCGGAAATAATCCGACTACTGTAAAAGATGAGAGACACAGAGAAGGTATTGATGTCGGTGGGTTGACTGTACCGGCGGTTCAGAATCTTGTTAATCAGAGTAAGTTAATTGAATGTCCTAACTGCAAAAAAGGAGTCGAGGAGAATTCGAACTACTGCAAGTACTGCGGGTATAATATTATAGAGGGGAAATTTGACGAAGAAAACTTAAACGAAGAAAATTTTGATGATGAATTTAAAAGAAAATATGAAGAGAAGAAAAAAATATCGCGCAATACTTTTCTCCTGCGTGCCGGAGGCTTAATTTTTATTTTTCTTTTTTTAATTACCACAATTTACTTTGCATACTCAAAGATAACGGATTATTACAGCTCAGATGATTATCAGATAAAAACTATGGTAGATGACTGGAAAGAGGCATGGGAAGATAAAGACATCAATAAATACAAAACATTTTTTTTACAGGCTGACTATGAATACTACGGTAAGGATGGAAAGACGAAAAATTATACTGAGAGAATTTCAGATATAAAGAGCACTTTTGATAAGTACAAATATATTAAACTTAATTTTTCCGATTTTAAAATTCATAAAGATCCTGCTTCACCTAATGATTTAAAGGTCACTTTTAAGCAGAGTTATGTATCGGATAAATTTGAAGAGAGCGGGCAAAAAACGCTGCGGCTATTTAGGGGCAATGAAACTGGCAGTAAATGGAAAATTTACCGCGAGATAATGGATTGACAAGGAATGAAAAAATTTAATCAAACTAAAAAGCCGGCTTGCACCGGCTTTTCTTTTTTAAATCAATTTTTTTTATTACTTGTTCATTAGGAAAAAGTAATAAACCAAAATTCCTATTATCATTGTTAAACCAAACTGCATATTTAACTGAGCAGTCATCATAATATGCTTCACTCCGTATTCATATCTTTCGTGCGGATCCTTTGGAAAATGATTTGCCATTTTGCAAAGCTTAATTCCAATCGGAAGAGTTATCAAACATAATAAAGCTGTATATGGTAAAAGTTTTAATGCAACAAATACTGCTACCATTGCATAAGCGCCGAAGATTAGAAAATAATAAAACTTAATTGAAGCATTTTCTCCAATTAAAAGCGGCAGAGTTTTAACTTTGAATTTTCCGTCGAAACTTATATCTCTGATATTATTTGTGTGAAGAATTGCATCTATTAAAAATCCTAATGGCAGTGAAAGCAATACCGGCATCCATGAGAATTCATGAGTCTGCACCATGTAAGCACCCAATGTAATAACGCATCCGAACGAAACAAACACCTGAATATCACCCAGTGCTTTATATTTAAATGCTGCAGGTGTAGCTGTATAAATTATAGACGATAATACTCCGAATACGGTTAAATAAATTATCCAGGGACCGGCGAGCAGATAAAGATAAAATCCTATCAATGCGCCGACAGCTAAAGCAACCGTTGCACCCATTTTCATCTGGTCAACAGTCATGAAGTTCATTGAAAGCACCATTGAACCGCCGTGTGGAATTCCGTTTCTCTTGTCTTCTTTATCTATACCGATTTTATAATCATAAATATCGTTAATCAGATTTGCGCCGACCTGAGCTAGCACAGAACCTACAAGAGCTAATGCAAAAACTACCCAGTTGAATTTTATAGCAGGGTCAAATATCAGCGCAAGAGTTGAGCCAAACAAAACCGGAATTATAGAAGCAGGGAATGAGTAGGCACGTGAAGCCATGAGCCAAAGTTTTGCTCCTTTCGGCGGAGCCATTGTTTCAGCAGACATATATTATTTTGAAATTTTGTTTTAAGATTGGACTCAAAATACTCAAATTATATTTTAAATTTAATCTAAAAAGTAAAAAAGGTGGAAAATTGTACAAAAACCGTCCCTATTTTCTAATATTTATTATCATTTTTCCAAAAATTTTCAATTGCACCTCGTAATTGAAACATTTATAATTATAAATAGTTATAACAAATATGTCATCAGCCGTTTTACGCATCGTCAATTCCCTCGAGCAGCGAATTCAGAAAGTTTACAGCAAAGAGCTCCTTTTTAAATTCACAAAAGGTATGCTCTACTCTGCTATTTTCTTTTTATCGCTCGCATTCTTTATTGTTATTTTAGAATCTATTTTTCATTTCGGAATTACTGCCCGCAAAATTTTTTACTGGGGATTTATTTCAACAGCCGTTACAACATTTATTTATATCACAATTAATTATATTTTTCACAAGCTCGGAGTTATAAAGCCGCTTGATGTTATTCCTTATTCAAAAAAAGTCGGCGAGAATTTTCCTGAGGTAAAAGATAGATTATCAAACTCTCTTTTTCTCGTAGAAAATAGTCAGGGTACAAATTTCTCCAATGAACTTATTGCCGCTAACATAGAAGAGGTTAACTCAGTTTCTGAAAGAATTGATTTCACAAATTATGTTTCATTTAAAAGTTTAAAGAAAGCGATTATAGTTTTATTATCGGCAATTTTCATCTGGGCTCTTTCTCTTGCGATATTTCCACAGACAATTTTCGGCTCAATGAACAGGCTTGTCAATTATAATTATAATTTTTTATTAAATGATTTAGGAATAGCGTTTATTGTTACTCCGGGAAATATTGAAGTTTCAAAGGGAGAAAATGTAAATGTAAAAGTTCTAATAAGTTCGACTAAGCCGGTAGATATTTCTCAAATTACTCTGGTAAAAAAAGAAGTGACTAAAGACGGCTCAGAAATTTTATCGGATAAAAAAGATATAAAGATATCTGCGGATAAATCTTTTAATTCAGTTCTTGAAAATATTAACAATAATATTATTTATTATGTAGAATACGAAGGTGTGCAATCAGATGAATTCAGAATTAAAACAAATGAAAATCCTTTAGTAAAGAATTTTAAAATTACAATTACTCCTCCCGCATTCACTTCACTTCCTCCGAAAGTTTTAGCCGATAACGAGGGCGAGATTTTCTGCATGCAGGGCAGCAGCATTTATTTTGATTTAAAATCCAATAAGCCTTTATCTGAAGCAGGGATTATTCTTGAAGGGAAGCTGATAAATTTTAATGTATCTGATGCCGGAGCTTCGGGCACAATCACTGCGAATACGGACGGCACCTATAAATTTTATTTAAAGGATAAAAACGACGCAGTAAATAAAAACGCCGTAACATATAATATAAAAGTCATTCCTGACGAACCGCCTTCGATTACAATCATTGAGCCGAATGAATCAAATTTTATTTTAACCGGACAGCGTGATATTTTATTACGCTCCAGAATTTCCGATGACTACGGCTTCTCTTCGTTGAAGCTTGCTTATAAAAAATTCAACGGCGGCAACATTACATCAAGCTCGGCAAACTTCAGCTTCATAAATATTCCGATACAAAATCTTACTGCCCGCTCGCTTGAAATTCCATACGTATGGAATTTACCGGGAATATCTTCAGGGCAGACAATAGAATATTTTCTTGAAGTTACCGATAACACAGGTCATTCCGTAAAATCAGATACACGCACAATTACTTATAGATCTTTATCCGATGCTTTAAAAAATTCTGAAGCATTAAATAAAGAATTAAAGACGGATGTAAATAATTCTCTGCAAAACTTAAATGACGTGCAGAAAGAATTGCAGGAGTTAAAAAAAGACGCGCAGAGAAATGAAGACCTTGGGCTGAATGACCCGAAGCAGAAGCAGGAGCTTGAAAACAAGTTGAACGATTTACAGAAAAATTTAAATTCAACACAGCAAAAGCTTGAGCAGTCAGTAAATGAAATGAAGCAGAGAAATGAACTCTCGGAGAAAACTCTTGAGCAGTACATGGAGCTTCAGAAGATGTATAATAAAATAAATACTCCCGAGCTGCAGGAAATGCTGAAGAAACTACAGGAAGCGATGAAGAAAAATAATTCAGACGAAATGAAAGACGCTCTGAAAAATTTTAAATTTGATGAAGAGGCTTTCAAAAAATATCTTGAGAAAGTGATGGAGCTGATGAAGAAGATAGAGAACATGCAGAAGTTCGGCGAGCTTACTCAGAAGCTTGATGAAATTACTAAAAAACAGGATGAATTAAAAAATGAAACGAAGAACTCCGATAAGAATGACCAGAGTAAATTAAATGAGTTATCGCAGAAACAAAAAGATATAAAAGAACAAACGAAAGCACTTCAGGAAGAGCTGAAAAAGTTGATTGAAGAGCTGAAGAAGCAAAAAGAAATGAGCGCAGAAGATCTGGAGAAAATCCGTAAGAAGATGGAGCAGAAGCAGATTGAAAATAAAATGAACAAATCATCCGATGATATGAAGAAGGGAGATAAAAACTCTTCTGAAGATGAGCAGGAAGAAATATCTCAGGATTTAAATGAAATGAATGAAGATATGCAGGATGCCCTTGAAAGTATGATGGATATGGAAAATCAGCAGAAAAAAATGATGGAAAAGATGGGTAACATAAAAAAAGATCTTGAAGAGCTGAGCAAAAGACAGCAGGAACTAAAAGATAAAACTGAAGACCTTGAAAAAAATCAGAAGCAGGAGTTTGAGAAAAATAAACAGGAGCAGGGAAATCTGCAGAAAGATTTGGCGAAGACGATTGATGATGTAATGAATTTATCAAAGAGCGGTGTTCCTATAAAACCGGAGATGGGTAAAGAGCTTGGCAACGCTTTTAACAAAATGGATAAGGCCGGGCAGGAGCTTGGCAAACAAAATAAAGATGGCGCAACCGGTGACCAGGGCGATGCAAAAACTTCGCTGGATAAAGCCGGAGAGATGATGGGTGATATGATGAAAAAAATGGGACAGCAGGGCAAGGATGGAAAAGATGGTAAGGGAAAAGGCAAGGGAAGTCCGGGCCGTATGGGAGAACTGATGCAGCAGCTTGCGCAGATGATTCAACAGCAGCAAGGTGTGAACGGACAGATGGGCAAGATGGGTAAAGACGGAAAAAAGGGTAAAGATGGCAAGGAAGGTAACGGCGAGGAACCCGGCGAAGGGCAACTGACCGAACAGCAAAAAGGTGATATGCAGAGACTGCAAATGGAGCAGCAGCAGCTGAGTAAATCATTGGAAGAATTGAATGAGGAGCTAAAGAAGGAACAGGAAAGAAGCGGAGAAAAAATTCTCGGCGACCTTAACCAGGTGCAGAAGGAAATGCAGGAAGTAATAAAAGACATGCAGGAAAATAAAGTCACTGATAAAACTATAGAGAAGCAGAACAGAATTTTATCAAGGATGCTTGACGCGCAGCTCTCGCAACGTGAAAAAGATTTTGAGCCTAAGAGGGAATCGAAGCCGGGAAGTAATATGGTGAGACAGTCTCCACCGGAAATTGTTCTATCGGGACCTAATTCTTACAATGCTTTAAAAGAAGATATTTTGAAATTACAGAAAGAAGGATACACAGATGATTATGAGATTTTGATTATGAAGTACCTTCAGAAAGTGAACTCTCAGACAAAATAATTTTAACCAAAGAGAGCATAGAGGCTATCACAAAGAACACAGAGAAAATATTGTAAACTAATTTATTTTTTAAATGAGTTTAATTTACTATGTGTTCTCTGTGTAAAATTTCTGTGTCCTCTGTGGTTAATATCTAGTTAACTCCATTGTTTACTGCTTCAAGAAACTCAGCCTGCCTGTCAATAAAAATATTATGTGAACAGTTATCATAGTAGAAAAGATTATCTTTACCGATGATATCACCGAGATTTGATACCTGCTTTGCTGAGTAAAGACCATCATCTTTTCCATATAATCCAATAACTTTTACTTTTTTCGAAATTAAATCTTTTATTCCATTAGTTAAATCAATAGTAGTGTAGTTTTCATTTTTCCAGAATCCCAGCGGAGCCTGTATTGTCATCGCTCCTGCATATTTGTATAGTGAATCTGATTTTAAATTATTAAGAATAATTTTGGACTCTTCCGTTCTGCTTTTTGGAGAATAAAAATTATTTTTCATAGCCTGCATAAAACACGAGCTGCTGTATTGAATGGAAGTTGCATCCATTTTTTCAATGGAATGAATAAACTTAACATTTGATGAATCGTTTTTAGCTGAGTAGATATCTTCACATGTTTTAAGAATGTGTTTGAAACTTTCCTGCAATGAAACAGG